>NZ_NINX01000001.1 GCF_002188635.1 Pigmentiphaga sp. NML030171
GTAAGCGGCCGGTAATCACGCCTTGACGACGGCAATCAGGTGGCCGGTGTCCACCGATGTGGCAGCAGTTCGGCGATCCGATTGTTCCTCTGCGTTGTCAGCCGCGTGAGCACGTCCTTCAAGTAGGCATACGGATCATGCCCGTTCAGGCGTGCCGACTGGATCAGGCTCATGATGGCGGCCGCGCGCTGGCCGCCGCGCAGCGACCCCGCGAACAACCAGTTCGCACGTCCGACCGCCCAGGGACGGATCTGGTTCTCGACCCAATTGTTGTCGATCGGCGCGTGGCCGTCGTCTAGATAGCGCGCGAGTGCCTCCCAGCGTTTGAGGCTGTAGTCGATGGCGCGAGCCGTGCCGGATCCGTCAGGCACGCGCTGGCGCTGCGCGATCAGCCACCGGTGCAGCGTCTCGGCGATCGGCCGCGCGCGTTCTTCTCGCATTCGCTGCCGCTCGTCGGCGGGCAGATCAGCCACGTCGCGCTCGACACCATACAGGGCGCCGAACAGTTCCAGCGCCTGGCCGGCAATCTGGCTTTGGTTGCTAGCATGCAGGTCATGGAATTTGCGACGGGCATGGGCCATGCAACCCAGCTCCGTGATGCCGGCCGCGAACCCGGCCTTGTAGCCGACGTAATCGTCAGTCACCAGCTTGCCGCGCCAGTCGTCAAGGAACGTGCGGCAGTGCTCACCGGCGCGGCTGGGGGTGAAGTCATAGACCACTGCGCGCAGGCTGTCATAGGAGGTCGGCGTGTAGGCCCACAGGTAAGCCTTGTGCGTCTTGCCCGCCCCGGGCTTGAGCATCTGCACCGGCGTCTCGTCGGCATGCAGCACTGCTCTGTCCAGGACTTCGGCCTTCAGCGCATCGACCAAGGGCTGCAGCCGCAACCCGCACACGCCGACCCATTCGCCCAGCGTCGAGCGCGGCAGCGCCAGCCCGGCGCGCGCAAAGATGCTTTCCTGGCGATACAGCGGCAGGTGATCGGCGAACTTCGCCACCAGCACCTGCGCCAAGAGCCCCGCCGTCGGGATGCCCTTGTCGATGACCTGCGCGGGCACGGGCGCCTGCGTGAGCGTCTCGCAGTGCTCGCACACCCACTTGCCGCGGATGTGGCGCTCGACCGTAAAGACGCCCGGCAGGTAATCCAGCTTCTCGCTGACGTCCTCGCCGATGCGCTTCAAACCGCAGCCGCAGCGGCACGTCGTGGACGCCGGTTCGTGGTGGATGTCGGTGCGCGGCAACTCGGCCGGCAGCCGCATGCGACGCGGCGCTTGCGACGGCGCAGGCTTTGTGGCGATCGCTTCGCGCAGCGCGTTCACTTCCGCTTCGATAGCCGCCATGTCGGCATCCATCGTCTCTTCCAGAAGGCTTGCCTGCGCCGGGTTCAGTTGCTCGCTGCGCTTGCCGTAGCGCCAGCGCTTGTACAGCGCCAGCTCCTGCATGAGCTGGTCGATGTGCGTCTGTTTGAAGTGCAGTACGCGATCCCGATCGGCAACCACCGCATCGTGCGCCGCTATCTGGGCGTCACGCGCGGCAACCTCGCCCATCAGGCGTTCTGCCAACGCGCGTAGCTGCTGCGCGTCGAGGTGGTCCAGGGATGCGGTACTCATGGCCACCAGTATGCCGCAGGGCTCCCCGCGGCGGTATTGGCGTCTTGCCGGATTGTCCGGCGCTACAACACCGAGATCGCGCCTGCCGCGCCCACATGCTGCCAGGGCAGGCCCAGCACCAGCGCCTGCCACTGCTCACTGTCGACCGCGATGTGGGGGCCACGCAGCGCATCGGCCCACACGAACTTGCCGCGGTTCAGCCGGCGCGCGGCCAGCCACACGCCGATCCCGTCGTGCACCAGCACCTTCATGCGGTTGGCGCGTCGGTTAGCGAAACAATAGGCGTGGTGCGGGCGTGCAATACCGAACACCGCCACCACCCGCGCCAGCGCTGTCTCGGTGCCGGCACGCATGTCCAGCGGCTCGGTCGCCAGCCAGATCGCATCGATGCGGATCACCGCAGCCACTCCCGCAGCCACGCCACGCAGGCACCGGCTTCGCTCACGGGCCATTGCACCGTCGCTTGCACCGGGCCGCGCGACAGCCGGATTTCAATATGCCGGCCCGGTGCCGGCAGCGGCGGTGCCACCACGGGCACAAACGCGGGCGTAGCGGCCGGCGCGCGGCAGGCAAGTCGGATCCATTTATGCACCAGGTTCGCGTTCACGCCGTGCGACAGCGCGACGCTGGCAATGGATGCCCCCGGCTGATTGCACTGCGCCACGATCTGGGCCTTCAGCGTCTTCGGATAAGACCGGCGCTTACGCAACGGCACTAATTCTGTCTTTGCCATGGTGTCCACCAAAAAATGGTGGACACTAATCGAGGACAACGCCGTGGCTCAAGACGGGATCACCGGGCGCTTACG
>NZ_NINX01000022.1 GCF_002188635.1 Pigmentiphaga sp. NML030171
GTTTCTGTTGCTGCAGTATGCACGGCTCGTACGACGGGCTACCGGGATGGATTCCAAGGCTTTCGCACTTGTGCTGGTATTCCTCGGCGCTCCATTCGTCGAGCGTGTCGCACGCGGAGAGCAGTGCCGACGAAGCAAGAGCCGCCGCCATCAAAGTCAAGCGCCGGGGCCGGTCGGTAAGCAACATTTCCTTCTCCTTTTAAGGGCGGGATGAGTGGGGCTGCGATCCCGTGTCTCCGGGCTGGGTCGATATCTTTAGGTTATCACCGATCCGAAGATGGCTCTATTGAGCCGGATCCGGGCACAGTACGATACCGGCCACCGCATCACCGCATCACCGCATCACTGCGCCACTGCGTCACCGCGCCACTGAGTTACGCAGCATCACCCGGCAGGTGCCACGTGACACGGGCAACGGGTCACAGGCTATTTCGCCGCATGACGCATGGCCAGGGTGGCATCGGAACAAGGAATCGAGCATGCGTTTCGAAGAAAACATCACACTGACTCACATCGACCAGGGCACGCCCATGGGCGACTTGCTGCGCCAATTCTGGCTGCCCGCCCTGTTGTCGGAGGAACTGCCGGAGAACGACGGCCCGCCGCTGCGGGTGACGCTGTTGGGCGAAGAGCTGGTGGCCTTCCGGGATACCGACGGCAAGGTCGGATTGCTGAGCGCCTATTGCCCCCATCGCCGCGCCGAGCTCTATCTGGGACGCAACGAAGGGTCGGGCCTACGCTGTGCGTATCACGGCTGGAAGTTCGATGTCCGCGGCCAGTGCGTCGATATCCCGACCGATGCCTGTGGGCCGGAGGTCTTGAAGCGGATGGGCACCACCGCGTACGAAACCCGGGAGCACGGCGGCATCGTCTGGGCCTACATGGGCCCGGCGCAGCCGCCCGCCGACGTGCCCGAGCTCGACTTCTGCCGGGTCGCGCCCGAGCAGCGCTATGTCTCGAAATGCCTCATGAAGTGCAACTACCTGCAGGCGCTCGAGGGCAGCATCGATTATTCCCATATCTCGTTCCTGCACAAGGATCTCGAAGGGGGCACGGGCAAGGCGGACACCTTCGGGCTGGGCGAGATGATCAAGTATTCCGAAGACGACGGACGCCCCACGATTTTCTGTGACCGGGTCGAGCATGGCCTGCAGATTGCCGCGCGCCGCGAAGCCGGCGCCGACGCCTACTATTGGCGCATTGCCCGCTGGTTCATGCCTGTCATCGTGGTGGTGCCGACCGCGCCGGGCAATGTGTGCCGGGCCAATATTTTCGTTCCCATCGACGACGAAAACTGCTGGTGGTATCGCATCCGCTGGCATGCGGAACGCGCGCTGACGGAGCAGGAGATCGAAGGCTACAAGCACGGCGCATTCGATTATGCCGAGCTGGTTCCGGGGACTTATCTGCCCAAGGGGACCCGGGAGAACGATTATCTGCAGGACAGGGCCGAGCAGCGCACCCGGTCGTTCACGGGCATTCCCAGCGCGCAGTTGCAGGACCTGGCGATCCAGGAAAGCCAGGGGCGCATTCACGACCGCAGCCGCGAGCGGCTGGTCAAGACCGATCTTCCCATCGTGCAATGCCGCCGGTCGCTGTTGCAGGCCGCCGACGAGCTGGTCAAGGGCAATGCGCCAGCCCTGGCTTCCCGGCCCCAGGCGTATCGCGGCAGGGCGTACGCAATCACCCGGCCCCGGAATGTGGAGCTGGCGCGGATCCGTGAAGAACTGGCCAACGAATAAATAGCGGTTTTAATAGCGGTTTTTCGGAGGGCGGCGGCCGGGGATTTCCCGCCGCCGCTTCGATCATTCCTGAGGAGACAATATGTTCATGCGGACCTTATCCTGTTTGATGGTTTCATTCGCCGCGATCTGGCCGGCGGCTTTCGCGCACGCGCAATCGTATCCGACGGGGCCGATCACGATCGTCGCGCCGTTCCCGGCCGGCGGCACGCCGGACCTGGTGGCCAGGGTGATCGCCGATAAGGCCTCATCCATCATGGGGGTGCCCATGGTGGTGGAAGCCAAGCCCGGCGGGCAAAGCATTACCGGCACCACCACCGTCGCCAACGCGCGCCCCGACGGGCACACCTGGCTGCTGGCGACGCTGAGCTTCGTGACGAGCCCGGTGCTGGTCAAGGGCGTCAGCTGGGATCCCGTCAAGAGCTTTCGCGGGATCGCGCAGCTTGCCACGGCGCCCGTGGTCGCGGTCGTGCCCGCGTCGCTGGGCGTGACCACATTGCGCGATTTCGTGGCCAAAGCCAAGCAGGCGCCGGGGGAATTGAACTATCTCATGCCCGGGGTCGGCACTTCCATGCATTTGAATACCGAAATGCTGAAGAAGTCGGCCGGCATCGACCTGTTCGCCATCCCTTATAAAGGCACGCCGCTGGGC
>NZ_NINX01000005.1 GCF_002188635.1 Pigmentiphaga sp. NML030171
TTTTGGCATTGGGCCCTCGGCGCTGACGGAGGCCATGGGCATGCTCAACCACCATTTCGCAGCAGCCGCCTGATCGGCGCAGAGCGACAGCCTACCTCTGACTGCCGCCAATCTTTGCAACAGAGCCTCCGTCGCCATGCTCACCTCGCTTTGGTGCACACGAGTATTGAGCATAGTCGAGATTGGTGCAGATCACTTCTGATATTGAACTGTCAGGAGCTGGCTGCACAACAGCCATTACGCCCAATCAACTGGTGCAGTCGTCTTCTGAAAATGACAGGTGGCAAGCTGTCGCACAACTTAGGACTTATGCGACGGGTGCGATTTTTTGGATACACAATTGTGTATCCATGCGATACTGTCGCCTTATGTCGAGCAAAGACGTTGGCCTCCGTATCCGTGTTGGGCGTCATTGCACATCCCGGAGCGTGACATCATCAACCCGGCCTGCGATCCCATGCACAACGGCAAACTCATCCACACCACCCGCCGTACGCTCCCCGGGTAGCTCAGCGAGGAAACTCTCCGGAAAAGAAAACTTCCGCCGACCAGGATTTCCCATCCTGACGCGAGATCCTGGTGCTCTATCTTTAATGGTCTCTGGCGTGGACTTGATTAGCGCCGGCCGGGTTTTTTTCACCATCGTCCGCGGCGGGTGCCGTCGGCTGGCCCGCGCCCGCTTTGCGGACGATCTCGTACAGCGTGAACGCGTGCCTGGACAACACCCTGTGCTTGTGGCGGATCAACAATATGGTCTGCGTGGGCGGTTTTTCCTGGATATCGACGATCGCCACCTTGTCCGCGACGTCCAGCGCCTCCAGACAGGGCGGGCACAGCGACAACAGGTCGGAGCGCTTCACATGCGCGATCGCGTCGACAAACGAGTCGCAATGCATGGCGACCCTGGGGCCGCCCAGCCCGTATCTCCGGAACATTTGCGCAAGGCTGGAGCCGCCGCGGTCCAGCGGACCGTTGACGATCCATTCGGCGTCGGCAAGCTCGCTCAGGCGGGTCGCATGCCTGAGCGGGTTCGAAGCCCTGGCCACAATGACGGACTGATGGCTGGAAAGCACATCGACCGCCAGGGAATCGTCCAGGATCGCATCGAAAACCGGACAGATGATGAATTCGACGGTCCCCGCCATCAAGGCGGCCAGCAATTCGGAATACGGGCCATTGCGGCACCGGACCATGACGTCCCCGTGCCGCCCCCGGAATTCTTCGAGCGCGGGCGGCGCCACCACCAGCGCGGCCAGCGGCGAGGCGCCGATCGAGACGACGGGCCGCCCCTGCATTTTCATGGACGCCTCGGTTTCGACCCGGGCCACCTCGGAAAGAATCAGCCGCGCCCGCGGAAGCAGGTGCTCGCCGCTGGGTGTCAGGGTAATGCCGCGCGAGTTCCTGACCAGCAGCTCAGTGCCCAGGGAAATTTCCAGCCGCTTGATGGACTTGGTCAGCGAAACCTGGCTTTGCTGGCCATGCAAGGCGGCACGCCGCAGGCTGCCGTGCTCGACGGCCAGAACGAAATCCCGCAGCTGCTGAAGCGTCAATTCGATTCTTCCCGAAAATACGCGACCGCACTGGCCAGGCCGCCCCTTCCGGCTATTGGGCCTGAAGGTTCATGGCTCTCAGGGTCTGCTTCCAGCGCTCGGCCTCGCCGCGCAGCAGGGTGTCGGTTTGCGCGGCTGTATTGGACTGCGTCACGTACACACCAAGGTCCCGCAAGCGCTGCTTGACACCCGGGTCGGCGATCGCCTGGTTCAAGGCTTTGTTGGCCACGGCGACCGCTTCGTCCGGCGTGCCGGCCGGCGCCACCATCGCGTACCACGACAATACCTGGGCCTCGGGGAATCCGGCTTCCTTCAGGGTGGGGACATCCGGAATCTCGCTGACCCGCTCGGGGGCGACTACCGCGAGCGCAGTCAGTTTACCGTCTTTCAGGTAAGGCAGCGCAGTGCTCAGGGGCAGCATGGCGAAAGACAGCTTGCCTTTGAGCAGCTCGGGCATGCCCAGCGGCGTGCCTTTATAAGGGATGGCGAACAGGTCGATGCCGGCCGACTTCTTCAGCATTTCGGTATTCAAATGCATGGAAGTGCCGACCCCGGGCATGAGATAGTTCAATTCCCCCGGCGCC
>NZ_NINX01000048.1 GCF_002188635.1 Pigmentiphaga sp. NML030171
AAATCTAGAGATTGAACTGAAGAGTTTGATCCTGGCTCAGATTGAACGCTAGCGGCATGCCTTACACATGCAAGTCGAACGGCAG
This sequence comes from Pigmentiphaga sp. NML030171, assembly GCF_002188635.1. Classification (GTDB taxonomy): domain Bacteria; phylum Pseudomonadota; class Gammaproteobacteria; order Burkholderiales; family Burkholderiaceae_B; genus Pigmentiphaga; species Pigmentiphaga daeguensis. The sequence continues at coordinate 86 of NZ_NINX01000048.1, forward strand.
CGCGGACTTCGGTCTGGCGGCGAGTGGCGAACGGGTGAGTAATGCATCGGAACGTGCCCAGTAGCGGGGGATAACTACGCGAAAGCGTAGCTAATACCGCATACGCCCTACGGGGGAAAGGGGGGGATCGCAAGACCTCTCACTATTGGAGCGGCCGATGTCGGATTAGCTAGTTGGTGGGGTAAAGGCCTACCAAGGCGACGATCCGTAGCTGGTTTGAGAGGACGACCAGCCACACTGGGACTGAGACACGGCCCAGACTCCTACGGGAGGCAGCAGTGGGGAATTTTGGACAATGGGGGCAACCCTGATCCAGCCATGCCGCGTGTGCGAAGAAGGCCTTCGGGTTGTAAAGCACTTTTGGCAGGAAAGAAACGGCGCCGGCTAATATCTGGCGTAACTGACGGTACCTGCAGAATAAGCACCGGCTAACTACGTGCCAGCAGCCGCGGTAATACGTAGGGTGCAAGCGTTAATCGGAATTACTGGGCGTAAAGCGTGCGCAGGCGGTTCGGAAAGAAAGATGTGAAATCCCAGGGCTCAACCTTGGAACTGCATTTTTAACTCCCGAACTAGAGTGTGTCAGAGGGGGGTGGAATTCCACGTGTAGCAGTGAAATGCGTAGATATGTGGAGGAACACCGATGGCGAAGGCAGCCCCCTGGGATAACACTGACGCTCATGCACGAAAGCGTGGGGAGCAAACAGGATTAGATACCCTGGTAGTCCACGCCCTAAACGATGTCAACTAGCTGTTGGGTTCTTCGGAGCTTGGTAGCGCAGCTAACGCGTGAAGTTGACCGCCTGGGGAGTACGGTCGCAAGATTAAAACTCAAAGGAATTGACGGGGACCCGCACAAGCGGTGGATGATGTGGATTAATTCGATGCAACGCGAAAAACCTTACCTACCCTTGACATGTCTGGAATCCCGAAGAGATTTGGGAGTGCTCGAAAGAGAACCGGAACACAGGTGCTGCATGGCCGTCGTCAGCTCGTGTCGTGAGATGTTGGGTTAAGTCCCGCAACGAGCGCAACCCTTGTCATTAGTTGCTACGAAAGGGCACTCTAATGAGACTGCCGGTGACAAACCGGAGGAAGGTGGGGATGACGTCAGGTCCTCATGGCCCTTATGGGTAGGGCTTCACACGTCATACAATGGTCGGGACAGAGGGCAGCCAACCCGCGAGGGGGAGCCAATCCCAGAAACCCGATCGTAGTCCGGATTGCAGTCTGCAACTCGACTGCATGAAGTCGGAATCGCTAGTAATCGCGGATCAGCATGTCGCGGTGAATACGTTCCCGGGTCTTGTACACACCGCCCGTCACACCATGGGAGTGGGTTCTACCAGAAGTAGGTAGCCTAACCGTAAGGAGGGCGCTTACCACGGTAGGGTTCATGACTGGGGTGAAGTCGTAACAAGGTAGCCGTATCGGAAGGTGCGGCTGGATCACCTCCTTTCAGCGCGTAAAGCGCTTGATCAAGTGTCCACTCTTATCGGTTGTTCGTTAAGCTGGATCGGTGAGGAAAAGGGGCAAGCGCAAGATGCTTGACGTTCCTTGGCCTGGGATGCAGATCCGAAGAATATGGGTCTGTAGCTCAGTCGGTTAGAGCACCGTCTTGATAAGGCGGGGGTCGTTGGTTCGAATCCAACCAGACCCACCA
>NZ_NINX01000057.1 GCF_002188635.1 Pigmentiphaga sp. NML030171
TGAATCGAACCGGTTTTTGAGGAGGCTCCAATTCTTGAGAAAATGGAGCCATGAGCAAGAACAACAAGTTTTCCCCTGAAGTACGTGAACGTGCGGTACGGCTGGTTCAGGAGCATCGGGACGAATACCGCTCGCTGTGGGCGGCTGTCGAATCGATTGCGCCGAAGATCGGTTGCACACCGACGACCCTGTTGGATTGGATTAAGCGGTCAGAGATCGACAGTGGCGCGCGCCCTGGAGTAACGACCGAGGAGCGCGAACGCATCAAGGCGCTGGAGAAAGAGAACCGAGAGTTGCGCCGGGCCAACGAGATCCTGAAGTCAGCCAGCGCTTTTTTTGCCCAGGCGGCGCTCGACCGCGAACTGAAGAAGTAAACGCCTATATCGATCAGCATCGGGACCTGTACGGGGTCGAGCCGATTTGCAAGGTATTGCAGGTCGCCCCGTCAGCCTACAGGCGATATGCCGCCCGGTGTCGGAATCCCCAGCTACGCAGTCAGCGGGCCCAGCGCGACGAACAGCTCAAGCCGCAGATTCATCGAGTCTGGGAGCAGAACTTTCGCGTCTATGGTGCTCGTAAGGTCTGGAAGCAGATGAATCGCCAGAGCATTCGCGTGGCACGATGTACGGTTGAACGCCTGATGGGCGACTTGGGCATTAAAGGGGTGCGCCGTGGCAAGCGGGTTCGCACCACGGTTCCCGATAGCGCAGCAGCCTGCCCGCAAGATCTGGTACGGCGCCACTTCGAGGCGAATCGCCCGAACCAGCTCTGGGTGGCGGATTTCACCTACGTTTCCACTTGGCAGGGATGGCTGTATGTGGCCTTTGTTATCGACGCTTACGCGAAGCGGATCGTCGGTTGGCGTGCCTCCAGCAGTATGACGACGGACTTCGTCCTGGACGCTCTGGAACAAGCCGTGTACGACCGGCGCCCCAGTCAGTCAGATGGTCTTATCCATCATTCGGATCGCGGGTCGCAATACGTGTCAATTCGCTATTCCGAACGTCTGGGAGAAGCCGGAATCAATCCGTCTGTTGGCAACACCGGAAGTGCATACGATAACGCGTTAGCGGAGACCATCAACGGCCTGTACAAAACGGAGGTGATTTACAGACGGGCGCCTTGGAAGACCAAGGCTGCAGTGGAATTGGCAACGCTGGAATGGGTATCCTGGTTTAACCACCAACGCTTGCTCGGATCGATCGGTGATATCCCGCCGGCAGAAGCCGAAGAGCGTTACTATCGACAACTCGCGGCATCCGCTGCGGAATCTGTTTTACTTTAACAAAACAGCCTCCGCGATTCCCGGTGTGATTCA
>NZ_NINX01000054.1 GCF_002188635.1 Pigmentiphaga sp. NML030171
TGGGCTTGCCCCGTTACTCCGGACAGATCAGATGGCATGATCATGCCTGGAGAGCGAAGCGATGGCACGAAACAGAAGACATTTCACGGACGAGTTCAAGCGCGAGGCGGTGAGGCTGGCGGAACAGCCCGATAGCAACGTATCGGGCGTGGCTCAGGACCTGGGTTTGGATCCCAGCGTTCTACGGCGTTGGGTCGGGCAGATGCGCGGCGGCACATGGGAGCCGACGCCCGGCAAGGCGCTCAAGAGTGCCCAGCAGCAGGAAATCGAGCAACTACGGCGGGAGCTGGCCAAGGTCAAGACCGAACGAGACATATTAAAAAAAGCGGTCGGATACTTTGCCAAGGACCAGACATGAAGTATCCGTTCATCGCCCGGCATCGGGCCGTCTGGTCGGTCAGCGAGCTATGCCGAACCTTGGGCGTGTCGCGCAGCGGCTTTTATGAATGGCATGGCCGCTCGCCCAGCGCTCGGGAACAGGCCAACGAGCGATTGATCGGCCGTATCCGAGAGAGCTTCCAGTCCAGCGATCGGACGTATGGCAGCCCTCGGGTATGGCGGGATCTGCGCGCCTGGGGCGAGCACTGCGGCAGGCATCGTGTGGCGCGTCTGATGCGCCGGGCAAACCTCGTGGCACGAACCAAGCGCCGTCGTCACCCGTCGGATGCGGGGCCAAGATCGGCTCATGCCATTGCCGCCAACGTGCTGGATCGAGACTTTACGGCCCGCGCGCCCAACCAGAAATGGGTGGCCGACTTCACCTATGTCTGGACAGCAGAGGGCTGGCTCTACGTGGCGGCCGTCATGGACTTGTACTCACGACGTATCGTCGGCTGGTCCATGCAGGCCAGCATGACGTCGCAATTGGTGACCGACGCCCTGATGATGGCGTTGCATCGGCGAGGCCGCCCGCGCGAAGTCCTGCACCACTCCGACCAGGGCAGCCAGTACACCAGCGAGCAGTTCCAGATGCTGCTGGCCGATGCTGGGATCGTGTGCAGCATGAGCAAGCGCGGGGACTGCTGGGATAATGCCGCCATGGAGAGCTTCTTCTCCACGCTGAAAACCGAACGGCTGAGCCGACGGATTTACCGGTCCCGCGATGAGTGCAGGGCCGAGGTGTTCGACTACATCGAGCGGTTCTACAACACAAGGCGCCAGCACTCAACGCTGGGATACGTCAGCCCCATGCAGTTCGAGGCGGCGGTTTGTTAGGTTAAACAACCTGTCCGGAGAGGCGGGGCAAGCCCA
>NZ_NINX01000028.1 GCF_002188635.1 Pigmentiphaga sp. NML030171
CACGACAACGCCGATGCGGAGAAGCCGCAACGGTCAATGGAGACAGAGACATGCCCTTCAACCGACGCCTTTTGGTCTGCGCCGCCGCTCTATTCGTCACAGGAGCCTCGCTTGCACAAGCCGACTACCCCAATAGACCTATCAAGGTCATCGTTCCGTTTCCGGCCGGGGGTGTGACCGACATCGGCTCGCGCATCATTCTCGACCGTATGTCCCAGTCGCTGAATGTGCCTGTGGTGGTCGACAACCGGCCCGGCGCCGGTACCAAGCTCGGCACCGGCGTTGCGGTGAAGTCGGCCAAGGATGGTTACACCCTGTACATGAGTAACTCGTCATACGCCATCCTGCCAGTGATCGACCCCGAGGCAGGCTATGACGCAGAGCGTGACCTTGCACCAATTGGGTTGGGAGCCACGTACGGCATGGCCGTGGTTGTGAATCCCGCGTTGTCCGCGAAAACGATGGGGGAGCTGTTGACACTGGCCAAACAGACGCCCGGAAAGCTTGCGTATGGAAGCGCCGGCATGGGCAGCGGCTCGCATTTCATGGGCGAGCATCTGAAGCAGTTGACTGGCACCAACATTCTGCATGTGCCCTACAAGTCGACCTCCCTTGCTGTCCAGGACGTGGCGGGTGGTCGCGTGGATCTTGCCTTTGATGGAGCAGTAAAACCACTAGTGGACGCTGGCAAGGTTCGCATCATCGCGGTGACGGGCGCCGTGCGAGACCCGCGGTTTCCGCAGGTGCCGACTGTGGCGGAAGCGGGTCTCGGCGACTTCACATTCGAGTCTTGGTTGGGCCTTTTCGCCCCCACAGACACGCCCGAGCGCGTCATTGTGCGCCTTAACCAGTCCATGAACGAGGCCTTGGCCGACCCTGGCGTAAAGCAGCGCCTGGCAGAACTGGGCCTTACTCCCGGTGGTGGCAACCCAGCATTCCTGAAAAAGCAGGTGAGCGCGGACCTCGTGAAATACAGGAAGATTGCGGCCGAAACGCGCATCAAACTGCAATAGCGCATGACGCGCAAAGCGTAGCCGCACGCGGCTGCTGTCTCTCCTTAACCTGCCGAAGTCCATGACCTGCACATCCAGTAATGGTGCTGCGCAAGCGCAGCTATCACCGACGTTATTCCTCACAGACGAAGACGTAAGCCACCTC
>NZ_NINX01000049.1 GCF_002188635.1 Pigmentiphaga sp. NML030171
AGGAGCAGCCCATGAAGACCAAAGCCGCGATCGCCTGGAAGGCAGGCGCGCCCCTGACCATCGAAGAAGTGGACCTGGAAGGTCCGCGCGCCGGCGAGGTGCTGATCGAAGTCAAGGCCACCGGCATCTGCCACACCGATTACTACACCCTGTCGGGCGCCGACCCCGAGGGCCTGTTCCCGGCCATCCTCGGCCACGAGGGCGCGGGCATCGTGGTCGATGCCGGGCCCGGCGTCTCGACCCTGAAGAAGGGCGACCACGTCATCCCGCTCTACACGCCCGAGTGCCGCCAGTGCAAGTTCTGCCTGTCGCGCAAGACCAACCTGTGCCAGGCCATCCGCACCACCCAGGGCAAGGGCCTGATGCCCGACGGCACCAGCCGCTTCTCGCTGGACGGCAAGCCCATCCACCACTACATGGGCACCTCGACCTTCTCGAACTACATCGTGGTGCCCGAGATCGCCGTGGCCAAGATCCGCGAGGACGCTCCCTTCGACAAGGCCTGCTACATCGGCTGCGGCGTGACCACCGGCGTGGGCGCCGTGGTCTTCAGCGCCAAGGTCGAGGCCGGCGCCAACGTCGTGGTCTTCGGGCTGGGCGGCATCGGCCTGAACGTCATCCAGGGCGCCAGGATGGTGGGCGCCGACAAGATCATCGGCATCGACCTGAATCCCGAGCGCGAGGCCCTGGGCCGCCAGTTCGGCATGACCCACTTCGTCAACCCCAAGGACGTCGCCAACGTCGTCGACCACATCGTCCAGCTCACCGACGGCGGGGCCGACTACAGCTTCGAGTGCATCGGCAACACCACCACCATGCGCCAAGCGCTCGAGTGCTGCCACAAGGGCTGGGGCCAGTCCTTCATCATCGGCGTGGCCGCCGCCGGCGCCGAGATCGCCACCCGGCCCTTCCAGCTGGTCACCGGCCGGGAATGGAAAGGCTCGGCCTTCGGCGGCGCCCGCGGACGCACCGACGTGCCCACCATCGTCGACTGGTACATGGACGGCAAGATCA
>NZ_NINX01000015.1 GCF_002188635.1 Pigmentiphaga sp. NML030171
TATTCGTCCCGATGCTCCTGAACCAGCCGTACCGCACGTTCACGTACTTCAGGGGAAAACTTGTTGTTCTTGCTCATGGCTCCATTTTCTCAAGAATTGGAGCCTCCTCAAAAACCGGTTCGATTCACAGCCTCCACATCGATACCAGCCGAGACAATCTTGGCTACTCCGACTTTCCCATTCCTTCAAGCCACCCCGACTTTCTCTCTCATTTCGAGGTGATCGAATATCTCGAGTCTTACGCAGAGCACTTCAAGGTAAGAGACAGGATCCGCTTCAACACGCGAGTTGAACACGTCGAGAAGAACCCCGACGGAACCTGGAGGGTCAGGCTCTCTACGGGCGAAAGCAAGAGATACCGTGCGGTGCTGGTGGCAAACGGGCACCTGTGGGATCCGAGATGGGCTCAGTTCCCGGGTACTTTCGACGGCATGAGCCTGCACGCTCATGACTACAAGGAACCAGAGCCATTCCTGGGGAAGAATGTCCTGGTGATTGGAATTGGCAACTCGGCAGTGGACATCGCGGTTGATGTCTGCAAGCTCGCAAAGAGCACTTTCATCTCCACACGCCGTAGCGCCTGGGTCATGCCCAAGTACATCATGGGACGCCCCACCGACCGCTGGTCTTCCTTTCTGGGCGGCAAGCTCGGGCTTCCGACTCGCCTGGTGCGGACGGCCATGCGTCACCTGATGTACCTATCCATCGGCGACCAACAACGATTCGGTGTGCCTCGGCCCAAGCATCCCATCTGGCGCGAGCATGCAACCCTGAGCCAGGAACTGTTGCCGTATGTCGGCCACGGGTGGATCAAAGTCAAGCCAAACATCAAGTCGTTGAAAACCGATCGCGTGGCTTTCGACGATGGCTCGGAAGAACAAATCGACGTGATCATCTATGCCACGGGCTACAAGACCACGTTTCCGTTCATCGACAAGCAAGTATTTCAGGTACGGGATGGCCAGGCCGATCTCTATAGGCGCATGCTTGTACTGCATCAACCAGGGCTCTACATGATGGGCCTGGTTCAACCGATCGGCCCCACGATTCCCCTGGTGGAGATTCAGGGACAGTGGGTCGCCCGGGTGCTGGCCGGGAAAATCCAGCTACCTGAACGCAAGGCCATGGAAGCGGAAATCGCCCGGCACCAGGCCACCATCTCAAAACGATACGTCGGTTCCGCTCGCTACACCCTTGAAGTCGACTTCAAGGAGTACGCACGCCAGATGCGAGAAGACATGCGGCGGGGAAAAGCGGGGAAGTAGACGTGGATACGACACATCAGTTGATGCTGAAGGCGGTACTGCCATGCGCATAGGCGTTCCCAAGGAAGCGGCAACGGGCGAAACCCGAGTGGCCGCAACGCCGGAGACGGTGAAGAAATACGTGGCGCAAGGCCATGTCGTGCGCGTGCAATCCCGTGCGGGAGTGGCCGCTGGCTTGTCCGACGAGGCATATGCCGCGGTGGGTGCCGAGATCACCGACGCGGACGGCGCACTTGGTACCGATCTGGTACTCAAGGTACGCGCTCCGAACGACGACGAATTGCGCCTCATGAAATCGGGCTCGACGCTGGTCGGCATGCTCAACCCCTTCGACAATGGCGGCCTGCAGCGCATGGCCGCTGCGGGGCTCACCGCGTTCGCACTGGAGGCCGTGCCGCGCACCACGCGCGCGCAGAGCATGGACGTGCTGTCCTCGCAGGCCAACATCGCAGGGTACAAGGCCGTGATGCTCGCAGCACACCGCTATCAGCGCTTCTTCCCCATGCTGATGACGGCGGCGGGCGCGGTCAAGGCCGCGCGAGTGATTGTTCTTGGCGTGGGCGTGGCTGGCCTGCAGGCCATCGCGACCGCCAAGCGGCTAGGCGCGGTCATCGAGGCTTCCGACGTGCGGCCAAGCGTGAAGGAGCAGGTCGAATCGCTGGGCGCCAAGTTCATCGACGTGCCCTACGAGACCACAGAAGAGAAGGAGGCGGCCGAAGGTATCGGCGGGTACGCACGGCCGATGCCTCCGAGCTGGCTGGAACGCCAGAAGGCAGAAGTGGCCAGGCGCGTGGCGCAAGCCGACGTGGTCATCTCCACCGCACTTATTCCGGGCCGCGCCGCCCCCGTGCTGATCACGGAGGACATGGTCAGGTCCATGAAGCCGGGCAGCGTGATCGTGGATATCGCCGCCGGCAAGGGCGCCCCCAATCCGGACGGCACGGTCGGTGGGAACTGCCCGCTGACCGTGCCCGACCAGACGGTGGTCAAGCACGGGGTGACGCTGGTAGGCGAAACCAACCTGGCCGCGCTGGTCGGTGCCGATGCCTCGGCCTTGTACTCACGCAACGTGCTCGAATTCCTCAAGCTCGTATTGCCAAAGGACGCGGCCAGCGTCCAGGTACCGATGGACGACGACATCGTGGCCGCTTGCCTGATGACTCGCGGCGGCGAGGTCAGGCGCAAATGAGCCGCGCGAGGCCAAGTAAGAGCCACCGCGCCTGCGAATCAAGGAACCCTGAAGCGGAAGTTTCCATGGAAGCCGTATCCCCTCTCATCCTCTACGTCATCATCTTCGTACTGGCCATCTACGTGGGCTACCACGTGGTCTGGAACGTCACCCCTGCCCTGCACACCCCGCTGATGGCCGTCACCAACGCCATCTCCGCCATCGTTATCGTTGGCGCCATGTTCGCAGCCGCGCTCACCGAGTCGTACCTGGGCAAGACCTTGGGTGTGACCGCCGTGGCGTTGGCCGCGGTCAACGTCTTCGGCGGCTTCCTCGTCACGCGGCGCATGCTGGAGATGTTCAAGAAGAAGGAGCGCAAGACACCGGCGGCCAAGGGAGCCCACGAATGAGCATGAACGCCGTCACGCTGCTATACCTCATTGCCAGCGTCTGCTTCATCCAGGCCCTCAAGGGGTTGTCTCATCCCACCACTTCCATCCGTGGCAACGTCTTCGGCATGACAGGCATGGCCATCGCCATGCTGACCACCTCCGCGCTCATCGTCGAACTGTCCGGAGGCAAGACACAGGGCATGGGCTGGGTGCTGGGCAGCCTGATGGCCGGTGGCTCCTTCGGCGCCCTCATGGCCAAGCGGGTCGCGATGACTAGGATGCCCGAGCTGGTAGCCTTCATGCACAGCATGATCGGCCTGGCCGCGGTCTGTATCGCGGTCACCGTGGTAGCCGAGCCCTGGGCCTTCGCCATCACCGCCAAGGGCTACCCCATCCCGGGCGGCAATCGCATTGAACTGGCGCTGGGCGCCTTCATCGGCGCGGTTACGTTCTCGGGCTCGGTCATCGCCTTCGGCAAGCTCTCGGGAAAATACAGGTTCCGCCTCTTCCAGGGCGCTCCGGTCACTTTCCCAGGCCAGCACAAGCTCAACCTGTTGCTGGGCCTGGCCACGGGCTTCTTCATATTCGGCTTCTGGCACTCGCAGAGCTGGCTCGACATCGTGCTGGTGATCGCACTCGGCTTCATCCTGGGCGTACTGATCATCATCCCGATCGGTGGAGCCGACATGCCGGTGGTGGTCTCCATGCTCAACAGCTACTCCGGCTGGGCGGCGGCCGGCATTGGCTTCAGCCTGAACAACGCGATGCTGGTCATCGCCGGCTCGCTGGTGGGCGCCTCCGGTGCAATCTTGAGCTACATCATGTGCAAGGCGATGAATCGCTCGTTCTTCAACGTGATCCTGGGTGGCTTCGGTGGCGAAGCCTCCCACATGGCGGCGGAAGGCGGCATGCAGCGCACGGCCAAGAGCGGCAGCGCCGACGACGCGGCCTTCATCCTGGGCAATGCCGAAACCGTGGTGATCGTGCCCGGCTACGGACTGGCGGTGGCACGCGCGCAGCACGCGGTGAAGGAACTGGCACAAAAGCTGACCGGGAAGGGAATAGCAGTGAGGTACGCCATCCACCCGGTGGCCGGCCGCATGCCCGGCCACATGAACGTGCTGCTTGCCGAGGCCGAAGTGCCGTATGACCAGGTTTTCGAAATGGAAGATATCAACGGCGAGTTCGGTCAAGCCGACGTGGCGGTCATTCTGGGCGCCAACGACGTGGTGAACCCGGCAGCGCTGCAGAAGGGCAGCGCGATCTACGGCATGCCGATCCTGGAGGCCTACAAGGCCAAGACCGTCATCGTGAATAAGCGCTCCATGGCGGCCGGCTATGCGGGGCTGGATAACGAGCTCTTCTACATGGACAAGACCATGATGGTCTTCGGCGACGCGAAGAAGGTCGTCGAGGACATGATCAAGGCTATCGAGTAGCTCCGTGTAAGAAAACCGCTTCGCCCCCGGGAGGATGGATTCTCGAAGCTACAGCACGCCTTGAGTTTCATCGCTCCATCAACCACGCTGCACCTCAGCGCCTAACAGCAGAGACAAAGATGACCTTCAAGCTCGTACACAAATCAAAGAACCCCGCAACTTCCATCGACCGCCGCCGTTTTCTGTTGAAAGCCACCGCCACCGTGGGTGGCGCATATCTCGTGCTGAACGGCACGCAAGCTTCGTCCAGCGAAGCATGGCCGCTGAAGCCGGTACGCATCGTGGTCCCGCTTGGTCCCGGCAGTGCCAGCGATATCCATGCCCGGATGGTCGCAGAGGAGTTGCAATCGGTATACAAGCAGCCCTTCATCGTCGAAAACAAGGCGGGAGCATCCGGCATTCTGGGCGCCGAGTTCGTTGCCCGGTCCGCCCCTGACGGCTACACCCTGCTTCAGACATCGAACACCGTCAGCTCAATCAACCCGTTCCTGTTCAACAAGCTGCCCTACCACCCCATTAAGGACTTCACCCCCATCGCCCGACTGAGCTTCATGCCGTTCGTGTTCCTGGTCCGCGCAGACCTGCCGGTCAGGAACCTCTCCGAACTGGTCGCCTATGCGAGATCCAGCAAGCAATATGTCAGCTACGGCTACGCCAACGCCACGGGCCAGGTGGCCGGCGCCATGTTGATCGCAAGAACAGGGCTCGACTGCGTTTCGATTCCCTACAAGGGAACGCCGGCGGCAATGACCGACCTTCTCGCTGGCCAGATTACGTTCATGACCGGTGACTTTGCTTCCGCAAGATCCTTCATCGAATCCAACAAGGTACGCCCGATCGCCGTGCTCACTCGACAACGGTCATCACTGGCCCCTGCGTTGCCATCGGTCGCCGAATCCATCGGCGCACAGGATTTCGACCTTCAAACCTGGCTTGGCGTCCTGGGACCGGCGAATGTTCCACCAGCCATCGTTCAATCGCTGAACACCAGGATCAACGCATTTCTCTCCCGCAAGGAAACCATTGACCGCCTTGCTTCGATAGGCGCCGAAATGGCCTCGGCAACGCCGCAGGAACTCGGATCGTACATGCAGCAGCAGCTGGACATCTCCCGCGAGAAGGTGAAAGAAGCGGGCATCAAACCAGATTGAATGCGAGGAAAGAAAATGGAGTCAACCTATCTGCATGGCATTCGAGTACTTGACCTCACGTCGATGATCGTCGGGCCCGCCTGCACCATGCGCCTGGTCAGCTACGGCGCCACGGTTACCAAGATCGAATCTGCGGACGGAGACCTCATCCGAACCTTGGGCGGCCCGTCACCAAGCGGCAGACATTCCGGCACCTACTTGCACCTCAATCGAGGAAAGCGCTCCGTTTGCCTGGACCTCAAACACCCGAAGTCAAAGGCGATCATGGAACGCCTCCTCGACGCCTCCGATGTCGTGGTTACCAACATGCGCCCCGATGCCCTTGCGCGTCTCGGGCTCGACGCCGAGAGCGTACGAGCAAGGCGCCCCGATATCGTGCATTGCACCTTGACCGGATTTGGTCCCGGAGGCCCGTATCGAGGGCGGCCGGCCTACGACAGCGTGGTGCAAGGCGCGTCGGGAATTGCCGGCCTGTTCGCAGAGCGCGACGAGGCTCCCTCCTACGTGCCGTTGATGATGGCGGACCACGTAGTGGGCGAGATCGCGGCGGGCGCGATATTGGCCGCACTGTGCCGCCGGCTTCAATCGGGCCAGGGGTCGGCCATTGAAGTCCCCATGTTCGAAACCATGGCGGCTATGGTCCTGCAAGAGCATCTCGGCCCCGAGACCTTTGTCCCAGCGCTGGACGAGGTGGGAGATCGAAGAATTCTGAGCGCGCACAATCGTCCGATGAGAACGGCCAATGGCTGGATCAGCGTAACGGCCAACACCGACGCACAGGCTCGGGGAATGCTCAAGGCGATCGGACGCGACGATCTGCTTGACGACCCACGTTTCGCAACGGCTTCAGCCCGATTCAGGAACATCGACGATTGGTTCTCCATTCGCACCGAGGCGCTAGCGACGGAGACCACGGAGAAGTGGCTCCAGACCCTCAATAGCTTCGATGTGCCATGCATGCCCTGCCATTCGCTGAAGTCGCTCCTGGACGATCCCCACCTAAGTGCGGTGCAACTGATAGAGCCTGTGGTGAAACACACCAGCGAAGGTTTCATTCGCAACCTTCGAAGCACCGTGCTGCAGGACGCGCGCCCTCTACCAACGGATCATCTCGCGGAGGCGGGCGCGGTCGGTCGCGATACCGAAGCCGTCCTCCGCGAGCTTTCGTTCAGCGCCGAAGAGATACTCGACCTGCTCGCATGCTCAGCCGCTGCCACTGAGGTCCGCTAGCCCAAAGCCTCGAAGCAGTCCCTTCGAATTCAAAGGAATCCAAATGCACGAAATCAAATTTCTCAACGAAGAGGTGGAGGAGCTGTCTCACCTCCTTGAGCGACTGTCCGCGTCCGACTGGGATCGTGTGACCGCGTTCAAACAATGGACCATCAACGACGTGGTTCTCCATCTGTACGCAAGCGACTACATGGGTATTGCGTCGACAACGTCGGAAGATGCCTTCAAGACTCTCAGAAGCGACATGATGAGAATCCGGAACGAAGGCCGCTCTCCCATCGAGGAATCGAGACTGAGATTTCCGGGATTGAAAGGTGCAAGCCTTTACACGAAGTGGATCGACCAGGCGCGAGACCTGAGCAACCGCCTGGCAGCGCGCAGTCCCGACGAAAAACTGCCGTGGGCCGGACCCAGCATGACAGTGCCTTCGTTCGCCGCTGCCCGACAGATGGAAAACTGGGCTCATGGACAAGAAATCTACGATGTGCTGAACCTCGAGCGCACCCCCACAGACAGGCTCAAGCCGATCGCGACGCTTGGCGTCAAGACTTTCAAATGGGCATATGTGAACAGGGCAATCGCCGTCCCGGGCATTCTTCCTCAGGTGCGATTGACTGCCCCCTCTGGCGAAGTCTGGACGTGGAACACCGATACGAAATCAGACATCATCGAAGGAGCTGCTGACGAGTTCTGCCAAGTGGTGACTCAGGTGAGGAATATTCGCGACACCCACTTGAGGGTAAAGGGAGCAATTGCCACCGAATGGATGTCCATCGCGCAGTGCTTTGCGGGCGCTCCGTCAGACCCACCTCCTCCCGGCTCCCGGCGAAAGGGTGTTTAGTCAGATAGTCGATGGTGCCCCGGGGCCGGAATCGAACCGGCCCGCCTTGCGGCGGAGGATTCTGAGTTGGGGATTTACCGTGTTTCTACAGGGAAATGGGGCGAATGCCAGCGTAGATTGAAACAGAAAACTATTTTCAAATCAGCAGGTTAGCGTATTTCAGCTGAATTAGTGGAAGCTGCTTGACCTGCCCCCCCTTACCGCTCCCCTTTCCCCCGCCACTCGCATTACTTCAGCTCTGGAAAGTCCACCACTGTGTCATTCGCACGATTGAACACGTTCGTGAACGTGATGACGGCGATGGCCAGTGCGATATCCACGACAGCCTCGTCCGGAAAGCCCGCCGAGCGCAAGACCGAAAGTTGCTCGGCGTCGAGGGTGCCCCGGCCTTCTTGAAGGCGCCGTACAAATTGAATCAGCGCATCGCGTCTTGAGTCGCCGGTCGGCTGCAGCGCCCTGATCGCGCGCACGGTGTCCACGGGCAGGCCGGAGGCCTTGCCCGCCAGGCTGTGGGCAGCGACGCAGTAGTCACAACCGGCAATCGCGCTCACCACCAGCTTGATGGTTTCGCGGTCCTGCGCGGAAAGAACGCCACGCGCAAGAACCGCGTCGGCGGACAACATCACCTTAAGCGCCGGCGTATTCAAGGCGCCAATGGCCGCATAGGCGTTGGGGACCATGCCCATCCCTTTGCGGATAGCGGCGAAAACGTCGGCGGTTTCGCCGGAGGCGCTAGCGGCGGCGGGAGTGTTGATACGGGAGACCATTATCTTGGGTCCTTTCAAAGGAGTTTTACTGGAATACGGGCGCGGCAGACCCGCGAATATCGAGAAATTCAAGCTCTTCGCGCTACGACGGCGTTCAGGCCCAAAGCGATCAGTTCCGCCATAGCCGCCACTACGCCAATTGCCCAGATGGCTCCAGCGCCCAACACGGTGGCCCCGAGGGCACTGCCGATTGAGAACCCGAAATACATTGTCGAGGTATTAAGCGCTAGCGCAACGGGCGCTTGCGACGAGATGCCCGCTCCGATAAGGCGTGCCATCTGTGCCGGAAAGAACGACCACACGGTGAAGCCCCACACGGCCACGGCGACCATGACCAGGCCCAGCGAAACTCCCGGTGGTAGCGCCGTTGCCATGGCTAAAGCCAGGAAGGACAGTACTAACAGCATGAGCGACCCGCGCACCACCGTGCCAGCCCCGAAGCGATCGTTGAGGATCCCACCTGTCATAACACCCGCTGCTGCACAAAGCCCCCAGAGCGAGACAGACGCGGTGATCTCCATTGGGCCGAAGGCCAACACGGCGCTTAGGTACTCGGCGATGTAGGGATAAGCGGCAAAGGCGCCGATCGACCAGAACAGGCTAACCGCCAGCAGACGCAGCACCGAACGCTGACCGACCACCGAGACACGTTCGCGCAAACTGGCCACTGCGATGCCTCGCCCAGCATCACGGTCGATGCCCGTCAAAATGCCTGCAATGGCCACGAGGCTCATCGCGCCGACGAGTAGAAAGGTGGCACGCCAGCCGAAGGCATGGCCGATGAATCCGCCAAGCGGCAGGCCCAGTGCGATGGCCAATGTTTGGCCCGCGCTGACAAGGGCAAGCGCACGCCCTCGCATCGTGGGTGGGACGATGACACCGGCGAGGCCATTGGCGGCCGGTACATAAAGCCCCGCTGCGATGGCCATCACTACGCGTGCGGCGATCAGCACGGCGAATGACGACGATAGCGCTGCCGCGACGTTGCCAATGGCGAACAAGGCCATCGCAATCAGCAGCACCCGCTTGCGCGCCATTCGGCCGGTCGCCACGGTGATCACCGGCGATGACAATGCCAGCACCAGCGTGAACACGATCACCAACAGGGCGATCGTGGGGACGGGCAGCGCAAAATCCTTCGCCATGACCGGTAGCAACGGCGCGATCATGAAGCCTTCGGTGCCAATTGCGAACGTTCCCAAGGCCAGGAATCCCGCCGGCAACAACACGGTGCGCGAATCGTCGGCAAGCGTTGCGGTCATGAGGTAACTCTCCTGAAAATGCAGTTGCGCGGGCGCGGGGCTCCTGAATCAGGCGCCTTAGACTGGGATGGGATTGGCGGCGATTTCAGTGTTGAAACCGTCAATCAGCGCATGTTCGTCAATGCCGGGGTTATCGCGCAGGGCACGAATGGCCTCAACAAATACTTCCGGTGCGTCGGTGGCCAGCCCCTTCATCGTTTCGGCGATAAAGGCATCGAGCGGCATGGCGCGAGGATCACCGCTCTTTTTGATCAGATCGGTGTCGACCCACGGAGGCGCGATTTCCTGGACGGACACGCTGGTGTCTTTGAGCATGAAGCGTTGCGACAAGGCATACGAGTGCAGCGCCGCCTTCGAGGCGGAATAGACGGCATTGGTGGCAATAGGCACATAGGCCAGAACCGAGGTGTTGTGAATGATCGTCGCGCGCGGCTGCGCCTTCAGGTGTTCGACCAGCGCAGAGGTCAGCCGGATCGGGCCAAGCAGGTTCGTATCGAGGATTTGGTGCGACACGGCATCATCGATCCTGCCCGAAGGATCGTCGAACGGCATGATCCCCGCATTATTGACCAGTACGTTCAGCGTCGGGTAGTCGCGGATCAGTTGCGCGGCAACGCGGTCGATGTCGGCGGCATCCGAGATATCCAGCGCGACGCCGTCGATCCCCGGATGGGCCGCGGCCACTTCATCCAGCAGGGCCTGACGGCGTCCGGCGATGATGACCTTGTTACCCAGGGAATGAAACTGCTCGGCGAGCGCTCGACCAATACCCGAGGTACCGCCCGTGATAAAGATTGTGTTGCCCGTCATTTGCATGATTTGTCCTTGTCTTGCGCCTGGATGGCGCCTTCGATGGACGTACTATGCGCGGTTCGGATCAAGTCTCAAATGTCATAGATCCGGCAAAAACGGACACGGACAATTAGTACGACGCCCCAAGTCAGTCAAGCGACGTCGTCTTGCATCGACATCAGGCCCCGCTTCACGCTGGCCGGGGGCTGGCCAAGGTTGCGCAGGAAGGCGCGCCGCATTCGGTCACGGTCGGCAAAACCCGCGTCACGCGCCACGATCTCCAAGGGGTGACGGCCGTCTTCCAGCATGACGCGCGCGGCCTCCAATCGCAGCATTTCCACGGCCTTGGCCGGAGACCGCCCGGTTTCCTCGCGGAATACCCGGCTGAACTGACGCGCTGACAGGTTGGCAGCTTCGGCCAGCTCCTCGACAGACAAGGGATTGCGCAGGTTTTCACGAGCGTAGGCCAGCGCGCGTTTTACCCGATCAGAGCGAGGCTCTAGCGCGAGCATCGCCGAAAATTGCGATTGCCCCCCATGGCGACGATGGTAGACGACCAGTTTGCGAGCCAGTGCCCGAGAAAGCGCAGACCCATGGTCGTCCTCGATCAGCGCAAGCGTCAGGTCGATGGCCGATGACATTCCCGCCGACGTCCAGATGTTCCCGTCACGGACGAAAATACGGTCCTCTTCGACCCGGACCTTCGGAAAGCGCGCCTGAAGCGCTCGCGCATGCGCCCAATGCGTGGTGGCGGTGCGGCCATCAAGCAGACCGGCGTGCGCCAGCACAAAAGCGCCTGTGCATACCCCAGCTACCCGGCGGGCTTGTTCCCCCGCACGGGCGAGATACGCACGCAGCCCGGGCGAAATATCCTGAGGCGCCAATTGGCCGGCAACCATCAGCGTATCGGGTATCACACCTAGCGGCGTCGTTTCGATACCTGCGTTCATTGAGGACCTGATCGTGCCGCCCTTTTCGGATAGCACCGTCAACCGATAGCCCATATCGCCCAGCTCAGTATTGGCGAATTCAAAGGCAGAAAGCGCCGCCAAAGCCATAAGCTGGAAGCCATCTTCCAGGATCAAACCAACGTGCCGCATCATGCTTCCTATTCAGGCTGTGTAGGATCAGCTTAATCTGGTACGGGGACGGCATCCACGTCGTTGACAAAAATCGGCCCACTTTATTGCCATTTTGGTGTCGGAAGCCGCCCTTCGTTAATTCTGTTTCCGACAATCGCGCAACAGCGCGTACACTCCCGCCGTGCCAAAAGCCGCCATACCCAAGCCCACGCTGACGAACAGCCCGGTCTGCATGGCGGCGATCAGTCCCCCACCCAACGCCACCACCGTGCGCGCCAACGCGCCTACCAACGGTACCGCCATCTTGCCGGTGCCTTGTGTGGCGCAGTACTGGGTGAAACCAAGGCCGAAGAAACCAAAGAAGGGGCCAACATGGCGCAGGTAAACGCTTCCCGTCGCCACGCTTTGAGCGTCGTCAAAAACGCGTTGAGCCATAACAGCTAGCCGATCTTGCGATCGTAGCCATGAGTACTCCGTATGAGGCGAGCGCCGCAGCACTGTACCTGACCACAATTCTAGGAAAATCCCCCCGGTGCGGGGCTTGTATTGCGAAATCCTCTAATGGCTTGAATTAGAAGATTTGGAGATGGTGCCCGAGGCCGGAATCGAACCGGCACGCCTTGCGGCGGGGGATTTTGAGTCCCCTGCGTCTACCAATTTCACCACTCGGGCAGGTTCTTCCGGCGCGAAGGGCCGAAAGGAAGGGAGCCGCAAATTATACCCGTAATTTGCGGTACTCTGCTTCCTCTTATCAAGGAGCAAATCATGGCCCATGCCAGCGCCCGTCACATCCTGGTCTCCACCGAGGCCCAGTGCAACGAACTGAAAGCCGCCATCGAAGGCGGTGCCGATTTCGCGCAGGTCGCGCGCGAGCACTCCAACTGCCCGTCGCGCGCCCAGGGCGGCGATCTGGGCACCTTCGGCCCCGGCCAGATGGTGCCGGAGTTCGACCGGGTGGTGTTCAGCGCCCCCGTCAACGTCGTCCAGGGCCCGGTCAAGACCCAGTTCGGCTATCACCTGGTGGAAGTGACCAGCCGCCAGGACTGACCCGCACCGCCCGCGGCCACGCCGGGGGTTCACCCCTCAGCCCGCCGCGACGACCCGTTGTGTCTGGGACCCCAGCACGCCGCCGCCCAGCGTGACCACGTCACCCGCTTCCAGGTAGCGCGGCGGGCGGGCTCCCATCCCCACCCCGGCCGGGGTGCCGGTGATGATGACGTCGCCAGGTTCGAGCGTCATCACGCGGCTGCACTCGCTGACTAGGCGGGCGCAGGAAAAGATCATGTCGCCGGTATGTCCTGTCTGCCGGCGTTCGCCATTGAGTTCCAGCCACAGTTCCAGGTCCTGCGGGTCGGGCACTTCGTCCGCCGTGACCAGGTAGGGCCCCAGCGGGCCGAAGCTGTCGAAGCCCTTGCCCTTGCCCCACTGGCCGCCGCCGCGGTCGATCTGGTATTGGCGTTCGGACACGTCGTTGGCCAGGCAGTAGCCGGCCACGTGGCGCAAGGCGCCGGCCTCGTCGACGGCCCGCGCGCGGCTGCCGATGACGATGCCCAGTTCCACTTCCCAGTCGACCCGGGTGCAGCCGGTCGGAATGACGATGTCGTCGTCCGGGCCCGAGATGCAGCTGGTCCATTTGCAGAACAGCGTGGGTTCGGCCGGAATGGCCATGCCGGCCTCGGCCGCATGGCGCCCGTAGTTCAGCCCGACCGCGACGAATTTGCCGATGCCGCGCCAGGGCGTACCCAGGCGCGGCGCGCCGTCCACCACGGGCAGGCGCTGCGGGTCGAGCGCGGCCAGCGCTTGCAGGGCGGCCGGCGACAGGGTGTCGGGCCCGAGGTCGGCCAGCAGGCCGGACAGGTCGCGGATCACGCCGCCGGCGTCGAGCAGGCCGGGCCGCTCCAGGCCCGGCGGGCCGTATCTCAACAGCTTCAAGGAAACTCTCCGTATGGACGCGTTCAGTTGGGGGTGATGTCGGCCAGCTTGACCGCTTTGCCGAACTTGTCGAGGTTGTTGCGGATGTTGGCGGCATAGCCGTCAGGGCTGCTGCCGATGGCGGTGGCGCCCATGGCCTTCAGGCGGACGACGGTATCGGGCTGCTTGAGCGCCCGTGCCACGGCGGCCGAAAGCCGCTGTACCACGGTCTGCGGCGTGCCGGCCGGCACCACGATGCCCATCTCGGAACTGAAGTCGTAGCCGGGCACGGTCTCGGACACGGCCGGGATGTCGGGCGTCATGGCCGGACGGTCGAGCGTGGTGACGGCGATGAATCGCGCCTTGCCGGTCCTGACGTATTGCTCCAGCGCCGGATAGGCGGCGATCACCAGGGAGGTCTCGCCGCCCATGAAGGCGGGCACCGACTGGCCCGACCCCTTGTACGGCACGTGCACGACGTTGATGCCAAGGCCGTGCAGCATCGATTCCATGGCGATGTGGTGGATGCTGCCTATGCCCGACGAGCCGTAGGTCAACGCCCCCGGCCTGGCCTTGGCCAGGGCGACGAGCTCGGCCAGGTTGTGCACGTTCAGCGACGACTGCACGGCGATATAGAGCGGAATGGTCGCGGCCAGGGTCACGGGCGTGAAGTCCTTGTCGGCGGCATAGGGCAGCTTCGCGAACAGGTAGGGGTTGATCGCAAGCTGTTGGATGTCGGAGAAGAACAGCACGTGGCCGTCCGGGGCGGCGCGGACCACGCTTTCGGCCGCGCCGATGCCGCCCGCGCCGGGCCGGTTCTCGATCACGAACTGTTGCTTGAAGAACTCCGACAAGCCCGGCGCCAGCGAGCGCGCCAGCACGTCCGGCGCGCCGCCGGGGGCGTACGGCACGATCATCCGCACGGGGCGGGTCGGATAGTCATCGGCCTGGACGGCCGGGGCCGCGGACGCCAGGATCGACATACAGGCCAGCACGCGGCCGATGCGCAACAGGGATTTCATCGTGAACCTCCAGGGGCAAGAGCGCCGATGCGCATCCTCAGAACGGCTGGGTCAGTTGCGGGAAGCTCTGGTCGCAGTTGGTGAGCCGCACGCACTTCTGGACGATTTTCAAATGCGTGCCGTCGAACCGCAGCGTGTGCAGATAACGTCCGCCGTACACGCGGCGGTCGGCGCCTGGCCGGTCCTCCAGCATGATGAACTTGCTGCGGACGCGGAAACGGTCACCGTCAGCGGCTTCCAGACCGAAGTTCGACAGCACGCGCACCGTCGTCGAAGGCGGGTCCTGGCAATGGATCATCGGGTGCTTGAGCCGCGCCACACGCGTCTTCATGGTGTGTTTCTCGTCATAGTAGAGCGACACGTGACTGATCCAGTCGGCCTGGTCCTGCGCGGCCGGCGCCCAGTACACGGCATCGTCGCTGTACAGGTCCAGCCACTCGTCGAAGCGGCGGTTGTCCAGCAGATCGGCCTCGTGTTCGACAAAGTCGCGCAGGGTGTCCAGGGACGGCGCGGCATGGCCCGCGGGGGTGAGTCTTGCAAGCGTGTTCATGGTGGCTCTCTGGTGGAATCAGGCGCTCATCAGGTCGCGCCAGGCATAGTGTTTGGCGCGCTGGCCGACTTCGCTCGAACGCGCGCCGAACAGCACGCCGTCGCCTTCGTCGACCTCGGCGCCCATGCCGCGCGCGACCAGCACCCAGTCGCTGCCCTGCGCCTTCAGTCCTTCCTGGCAGCGCTCGAAGGCTTCGAGATCGTCGGTCTGGATGAACGACGACGCGGAGTGAGTCATGTTGACGTACTTGACCAGATCGTCCGAGATCACGGCCGGCGCGCCCGCCAGCCGGACCGGCCAGATCTCGACCTCGGTCAGGTCCACCGCGATCGGCTTGACCACGCGCACCGAGGTCTGGGCGATCAGGATGTCCAGTGTCGGAAACAGCGTCAGGCTGTGCCGGCGGTTCTTCAGGATGTCGGCGGTGCGTTCCTCGCCGTAGCGCGCGACCATCAGGGCACGGTAGTCGTCCCAGACGCCGCCGGCCTGCTCCTTGTCGAACAGCGACTGTTCCGAACTATGGCCATGCGGGAAGCCGCGCACGCCCAGCTGCGACACCACCGCCTCGCCGTTGGGCGCGAAGAACAGCGCCGCTCCGCCCTGGTCACCCGCACGCCGCTGGAACTGGCGACCGTCCGGACCGACGGTCGAGCCGTGGGCGGCCGCGGGGTGGTAGGTGTCGGCCATGTTGTCCATCTGCAGCTTCCAGTTGCCGCGGAAGTGGTAGCGATGGCAGCCGGCCGCGAACTCGACCCGCCCTTCGGGCGAGCGGTCGACCAGTTCGTCGATGCCCTTGCGCGCCTCGCCCAGGAAATCGAGCAGCGGCATCACGCCGGGATCGAGCGAAGCGAATACGAAGCCGCGATAGCTGTCGACACGCGGCAGCGGCTCCATGCCCGCGCGCGGCTCGCGCAGCGCTTCCTCGGGAAAGTCGGCGCGCATGGGCACGCCCGCCAGCTCGCCGTTGGGGCGGAACGCCCAGCCGTGGTACATGCAGGAAAATACGCGCGCGTTGCCGCGCGTGCGGGACAGCACCTTGGCGCCGCGATGGCCGCAGCGGTTGTACAGCACGTGTACCGAACCGCTCTCGTGGCGGCTCAGCACCACCGGCTGTCCGGCCAGCGTCGTGCAGTAATAGTCGCCCGGATTGGGCACCAGGCTGTCGTGGCCCACATAGACCCAGACCTTGCCGAACACTTTGGCCATCTCGGCCTCGAACACGGCCGGATCGGTGTAGTAGGCCCGGTGCACGCGATCCGCCTGGACCAGGCCGGCGAGTTGCTCTTTGCTGTACGTCATCGAGTTTCCTGCTGGAGAATGAAGAAGGGTCAGCGCCGCAGGACGCCGTGGCCGGCTTCCTGGTCGTAGTGGAAAATGCCATTCAGGAACATCTTGTGCCGTTCGTAGTGCATGGGCCTGCGCGGCGCGGGCGGCGTGCGGTCCACCGGGTGCCCGGCCTTCAGGATGAGGTCGAAGCGCGACGGTTTCTGCAGCAGCCCGATGTCGGCCAGCGGATCGCCGTCGACCACGATCAAGTCGGCATAGCGTCCGGCCTCAAGCTTGCCGACCCGGTCGCCGAAGCGGCGGAACAAACGCGTGGCGCCCAGCGTGCCCGCATGCAGAGCCTGCCCGGGCGACAGGCCCAGGTCGTCCACGAATATCTGCATCTCGCGGGCGTGCCACTGGCCGTAGGGCACCGGCGACCAGCCGCTTTCCGACCCAGGCACCAGCGGAACACCGGCACGGCTGGCGCGGGCCAGGTTGGTCAGCGCCGCGTCGACCTCGCGCTGGAACCCGGCATTGGCCGGATTGGCCGACCCGCCCGTGGCCTCGATCGCGTTGACCAGCAAGGGCAGCGTCGGCACGATCACGCAGCCGTTGCGCAGGCACAGATCGATGCCTTCGTCGTCGATGAACGACGCATGGAAGATCACGTCGAAACCGGCGCGCGCGGCATCGGCCACGGCATCGCGGGAACGCGCGTGCACCGTGCACATGCGGCCGAGCCGGTGGGCCTCGTCGGCCACCATCCGGTATTCGTCATAGGTGAAGGCCGAGCCGTCGAGCGAATCAGGGGTGATGAAGGAATCGTTCGATCCCGACACCTTGATGGCATCGACGCCGTCCTTGACCTGGTAGCGGATCTGCTCGACCAGTTCGTCGCGGCTGCGGATCAGCACGCCCGCCTGCCCCGGCGGGAATTCCATCCAGTTGGGGAAGGAATCCTCCAGCCCTTGGTGGGAAGTCAGTTGCCGGCCCGACACCGCAAGGCGCGGCCCCTCGAACATGCCGCTGTCGATCGCGTCGCGCACCGACTGCGCGATGTTGAACGTGGTCGCGGCATCGAAGGCGCTGGTCACACCCGCCTGCAGCACCTTCTTGGCGTTCCACACCGCCTTCAGCGTGCGGAACTCCACCGGCGTGTACAGCGCCAGTTCCTCTTCCGAGCGCGCCTCGCCGAACGAGATGTGGATGTGTCCGTCGACCAGGCCGGGCAAGATGCTGCGGCCGGGCAGGTCGACCACCTGGGCGCCGGACTGCGCGTAGCGCGGCGGCAATGCCGCCGCCTCGCCCACCCATGCGATCTCCTCGCCCTGCGTCACGACCGCACCGCGCGCGATGGGTGCATCGAGCGTGCCGTCGATCACCTTGCCCTTCAGAATGTAGGCCGGCTCACCCATGCGCCACCCCGGTGAAGAACGGGACGGCCAGCGCCAGGAACTTCTCCGGCCACTCGAAGGCGACCGAATGGCCGCAGCGGCTCAGCAGGTGCACGTCGGCCCGGGCGATGAATCGCGACATCGGGAGCGTAAGAACATCGGCGGGGAAGCCGCGATCGTCGCGGCCGTGCAGCATCAGTACCTCGCAGCCGATGGCGCCCAGCTCGTCCGCCGTCAGCGCGACGGCATCGATGAAGCGCTGCTTGTCGCCCGCGAACATCTGTTCGAAACGCCGGCCGTGATCGCCCTCGCGCAGGATGCGCTCGCGACCGTCCAGATAGGCCTCGTCGATCAGCGCCGGATCGTGCACCAGCAGGCGCGAGGCCCGCTTCAGCGCCTCGCGGTCGCCGGGAAAGCTCCAGGCGGTTTCCGTGGCGGGATTGGCGGCGAACGACGCGCCCATGGTCGCCGTCGTCATCACGCGCGCCACACGCGGTTCGCAGGCCGCCAGACGCAGGGCCAGGGTGCCGGACAGGGAATGCCCGATCACGCCTATCCGCTCTCCCGGCATGCGCGCGATCATTTCGCGGCACTGGCGCAGCCACAGGGCATAGTCGAAATGCGGCCCGGCGGACTTGGCGCCCGACCGGCCGAAACCGATCAGGTCCATCGCATGCACGTGGTGCAGCTCGGCCAGCCGCGGCAGTACGCGCTGCCAGTTGCCGTGGCTGGACGCGCCGGCACCCGAGCCATGCAGCAATAGCAGCGGCAGGCCCGCGCCGCCTTCGGCGTAGTGGACGGGGATGCCGTCCAGCTCGAACCTGCCCTCGCGCAGACGCGAACTCATAGCGCCGCGACCGCCTGCACTTCGATCAGCAGATCCTCGCGCACCAGGCGATCGATCATCAGCAAGGTGTTGGTCGGATAGGCGCGGGTGCCGAACATGCCCGGAAAGGCACGCTCGCGGTAGGCGCCCAGCCTGGGAATGTCCTGCGAGTGCACCAGGTAGGTCGTGAACTGCAGCACGTTCTGCCAGGTGGCGCCCACTTCCTTCAACGCGATGTCGATGTTGCGGAAGACCTGCACGCACTGGGCATCGAAGTCGCCCGCGCCGACGGTGTTCCCGTGCTGATCGGTCGCGACCTGCCCCGCGATGAAGACGAATTCCGAGGCCTTGACACGGGCCACCTGGGAATACTGGGCAAGCGGGGTACCAAGGCCAACGGGATTGAGGATCTGGATATCGGGCATGGCGTGTCCACGGGTGGTTTTTCAGATTAGACGCACTAACTTGATGCATCCGGAAGATGGCTTGGGCGCGGAATATGGCGCTCTTGTTTGCAGGTCACTATAGGCATGCCCTTCAGGCCTGTCACACGAATTCTCTTCCCATATGAAGTTAGAAAAACTAATCTAAAAACATGAGTCATCCACTGCCTCCCCTGACCGCGCTGAGAGCCTTCGAGTCGGCCGCCCGCCACCGCAGCCTGAAGAAGGCCGCCGAGGAACTGAACGTCACGCCAGCCGCCGTCAGCCACCAGATCCAGACCCTGGAGGACATGCTGGGCGTGCGTCTTTTCCGCCGCGTCCACCGCGGCATCGAACTGACCGCCAGCGCCGAGATCTTCTTTCCCAAGCTGGAAGAAGGCTTCGACTGCCTGCGCCAGGCGGTGGGACGGCTGCGCGACCACCGCGGCGCCGACGTGCTCGAGGTCGGCGCGCCCCCGTCCTTCATCTCCAACTGGCTGATGCCGCGCCTGCATCGCTTCGTGACCGCCTTCCCCGACATCGACGTGCGCGTCTCCACCCGGGTGCGGCAGTTCCCGCGCCTGCCGCGCGGACCGCGCGGGGACGTCGCCAGCGTGATGGGCTGGGTGGACGAGGTCGACGTGCTGGTCGTGTTCGGCAACGGCGGCTACCCGGGCATGCGGGTCGACCAGTTGATGCCGCTGACCCTCACCCCGCTGTGCAGCCCCGCCCTGCTCGAAGGCGACAACCCCCTGCGCGAGCCCGACGACCTGCGCCGCCACGTGCTGCTCCACGACGATCGCGGCGTGCTGTATGAAGGCCCGTCGTTCTGGGACATGTGGCTGGAGAAAGCCGGCGTGGAGGGCATCGACACCTCGCGGGGGCCTCACTTCTGGCACTCCATCCCCGCGATGGAAGCCGCCGTCGCCTGCAAGGGCGTGGTCGCGACCACCAAGGAACTGGCCCGCCTGGACCTGGCGACCGGCCGACTGGTGGCACCCTTCCCGCTGGAAATCCGGCTAGCGTCCAGCTACCACATCGTCAGCAACGAACCGGCCTCGAAACGCGAGGTCGTCAAGCAGTTCCGGGAGTGGCTCAAGAAAGAAGCGCGGACAGCGTGACCCGGTGCGGCGCATTGGCATTGAAAACTAGAACGACATGGCCAGGCGCATGCCGGAGCTGATCGCACGCAGCGCGTCGATCTCTGCCGCCGTATGGGCACCGCCGATCAGATGTGCCGGAAAACCTCGCGCAATGAGTGCGTGGTAAAGGTCGTTGACCGGCTCCTGTCCCGCGCAGATCACGACGGTATCGACTTCAAGGCAGCGCAGGTTTCCTTCGACCCGGACATGCAAGCCGGCATCGTCCATGCGCTCGTAGGTACAGCCCGCGACAAACTCGACGCCGGCCCGTTGCAGATTTCCTTTCAAGACCCATCCGGTTGTCAGACCCAGCGTCCGGCCCGGTTTTTCGAGACGCCTCTGCAGCATGATGACCTGCCGTGCCGGGGCGGCGGATAGCGGTGTGGCCAATCCCCCTTTGGCGCGCAAGCTGGGGTCTACGCCCCAGTAGGCTTGAAACTGGCGTATTGCCTGGTCTCCTTCGGCAGGCCACTGCTGACCAAGAAGGAACTCCGCTACGTCAAAACCGATGCCGCCCGAGCCTATGACCGCCACACGGCGGCCAGCCTGCGCTTTACCATCGAGCAGGTCGGCATAGGTGATGACCTTCGGATGCGACACGCCGGGAAAGTCGGGAATACGAGGGCGAACGCCTGTCGCGACAACGATCTGGTCGTAGTCTTGCGCGGCCAGTTCCTCATCCGTTGGCGACGCCTGCAATCTCAGGTCGACGCCCAGCACGTCGAACCGCCGGGCGAAGTATCGCAACAGCTCCCTGAACTCCTGCTTTCCAGGCACCGCCTTCGCGTAATTGAGCTGCCCCCCCAGGCGCTTCGATGCCTCATAAAGCGTGACGTCATGACCCCGCTCCGCCGCCGTGACCGCGCAGGACATCCCAGCGCCGCCGCCCCCCACAATGGCAATGCGCTGCCGCCGGCGCGAGGCATGCCATTCGGCATAGTCAAGCTCCCTGCCAGCCCGTGGATTGACCAGGCAGGTCACCGGCTTCCCTTTGAAGATATAGTCGAGGCAGGCCTGGTTGCAGGCAATACAGGTATTGATCTCGTCCGCGCGGCCCGCCGCGGCCTTACTGACGAAAGCCGGATCCGCCAGAAGAGGACGGGCCATGGAAATCATGTCGGCCACGCCCTCGGCCAGGATCTGCTCCGCGACTTCGGGCGTATTGATGCGGTTCGAGGCAACGACCGGAATCCCGACGACGCCTTTGATCGCGGCGACGGCGAATCTCCAGGCTCCCCGGGGAACGGCATACATGATGGTCGGAATGAGCGACTCGTGCCAGCCGATCCCGGTGTTCAGAATGTCGGCACCGACACTTTCCACCGCCTGCGCCAATTGAACGGTTTCCGTCCGGGAAGCGCCGTCTTCAACCAGATCGACCGCCGAGATCCGGTACATGACCAGGAAATCCGGCCCCAGCGCCGCGCGGATCCGGCGGACGATCTCGACCGGCAGCCGATGCCTGTTTTCCATGCTGCCGCCGAATACATCGCTGCGAGGGTTCGTGCGCTCACTCGTAAACTGATTCAGAAGATAGCCTTCCGAACCCATGATTTCGACGCCATCGAAGCCGGCCGCCCTCGCCAGTTCGGCGCAGCGGACGAAACCCTCGACCGTCCCCCAGACCTCCCGGGTATCGAGTGCGCGCAGGGGACGCCTGTTGATGCGTGACGGACGCTCCGAGGCTCCCACAGGCCGGGCGATGCGGGCATACCGCCCCGCATGAAGGATTTGCAGGAGTATCTTTCCGCCTTCCCGGTGGACCGCGGCGGTGATGGGCTTGAGCTTCTCTGCGTCGATCGGACTGGCCAGAACGGGCGCGGACTCGTCCATGCGCCCATCGGGGTGGGGAGCAAAGCCGCCGGTGACCATCAGGGACACCCCCTCTCGCGCCCGGGCGGCGTAGAACAACGCCAGACGCTCCGTGTGACGGTCGAGAAGCTCCAGCTGCATATGCATCGCTCCCATCAGGACACGGTTCCCCAGCAGATGGGTGCCGGCCCGTAGCGGCGACAGCAGTATCGGGTAGCGGGTCGGCGTGCAGAGAGTCATAGCCTTCTCGAAAAACGGGGAATCGACGGCGGCTCCGGGCCGAGTTCTTCACATTTCGGGGTAGTTCGGACCGCCGCCGCCCTCGGGCGCAACCCACACGATGTTTTGCGTCGGATCCTTGATGTCGCAGGTTTTGCAATGCACGCAGTTCTGAGCGTTGATCTGCAGGCGTTCGCCATTGCTTCCCGGTTGCGTATCGTTTTTCACGAACTCATAGACCCCTGCCGGACAATAACGCGATTCCGGGCCGGCATACCTGGCCAGGTTGATGTCGACAGGAACCGACGGGTCCTTGAGCGTCAGGTGCACCGGCTGGTTCTCTTCATGAGCCGTGTTCGAGATGAACACCGAAGAAAGGCGATCGAAGCTGATCTTGCCATCCGGCCTGGGATAAGTGATCGGCCTGAAATCCGAGGCGGGCTTCAGGCACTCGTGGTCGGCGTGCCTGCGGTGCAAGGTCCAGGGCACCTTGCCGCCGAAGAGCTTCTGCTCGATACCCACCATCATGGCCCCCGCGTACAAACCCTTGCTCATCCACTGCTTGAAGTTTCGCGCGCGATTCAGTTCCGAATAGAGCCAGCTGCGCTTGAACGCTTCCGGATAAGCCAGGAGTTCGTCCCGCGCGCGGCCGGCGCCGATGGCATCGAAAGCAGCCTGGGCCGCCAGCATGCCGGTCTTGATCGCGGCGTGGCTACCCTTGATGCGCGAAGCGTTCAGGAACCCCGCATCGTCGCCCACCAGCACGCCGCCCGGAAAGATCAACCTGGGCAACGAGAGCAGGCCGCCGGCGGTCAATGCGCGCGCGCCATAGGCGAGCCGCTTGCCATCCTCGAAGAAGGGCTTGATCATCGGATGCAGCTTGTAGCGCTGGAACTCGTCATACGGACTGAGGTAAGGATTCTGATAGGCCAGGCCGACAACGAAACCCGCGGCCACCAGATTGTTTTCCAAATGGTAGAGAAAAGAGCCGCCATAGGTATCGCTTTTCAGAGGCCAGCCGGCGGTATGGATTACCAGGCCCGGCCTATGTCT
Source organism: Pigmentiphaga sp. NML030171 (assembly GCF_002188635.1). Taxonomy (GTDB): domain Bacteria; phylum Pseudomonadota; class Gammaproteobacteria; order Burkholderiales; family Burkholderiaceae_B; genus Pigmentiphaga; species Pigmentiphaga daeguensis. Next base: position 23,007 of record NZ_NINX01000015.1, read on the forward strand.
GGCCGGATCGATCTCCCACAATTCCTTCAGGCCTATGCCGTAGGCCTGCGGATCCGCCCCTTTGTTCAGATCGTACTTGGCCATCAGCCTTTTGCCGAGGTGACCGCGGCACCCTTCGGCGAACACGGTGTACTTGGCAACCAGCTCCATGCCCTCCTGGAAGCCGGCAGTTCGCTCACCATCTCGACCCACGCCCATATTGCCGGTGGCCACGCCGCGTACGGCGCCTCCCTCGTCATAAAGAATCTCGGTGCCGGCGAAGCCGGCATAGATCTCCACGCCGAGTTCCTCGGCCTTGGAGGCAAGCCAACGGCACACGTTTCCCAGGGAGACGACGTAGTTGCCATGGTTCTGGAAGTTTCCGGGCAAGGCGAAGCCGGGTACTTTGAAACCGCCGGACTCGGACAGGAACAGGAACCGATCCTCCGTAACCGGCTGGTTCAGCGGCGCACCGTCTTGCTTCCAGGCCGGCCATAGCTCGTCAATGGCTATCGGATCCATCACCGCGCCGGAAAGGATATGGGCACCGATCGTCGAACCTTTTTCGATCAGGCAGACGCTGATCTCGCCGCCGCTCTCCAAGGCAAGTTGCTTGAGCTTGATCGCCGCGGCCAGTCCCGCCGGACCGCCGCCAACGATCAGCACGTCATACTCCATTACTTCCATGGTCATGCTTTCCAGTCGTTTCCAGTCAATAGATGGTCGATTCGAGGTGGCGCCACGTTCCCACCGTCTCTCGAAAACTCGGGGCATGTTCCAGGGCGCCGATCGCGCGGCAGAAACCGGCAACCCGGCTCGCTTCGCAACGCCCTGCGGTCAACTTCCCGAACTTGGTCCGCAGATCGCCGAAATCCATCGGATTGTCCGCATGGCCCTTGGCCGAATCGATCCGGACATCGAAACGGTCACCGCTGGCAAGACGCACCGATAGTCTGCAAGGCGCGGATTGCGGATACCCGTCGGATAGTGCCGGGTCGACGGTAACCCGGGTTTTTCTCATCAAGCCCGCCAGTACCGCATCGTCGAGGCGCGCATCATTGAATGAATCCCTATCCACGTCGCCGTAGACGAGCATGGTCGCGACGACAAAGGGCAGGCTGTGATCGGCGGTTTCCGCGGTTCTCGGCGCCCACTTCAATGATTCACTCGCCATTTCATTGAACGATTGCTGATACGTCGCCACGTCGATACTTTCGATCTGATCCGGCCGGACCACACCGAACAGCCGTTGCGCCGCCCAGGCGGCAGCTTGTCCGTGGTAGCACAATGGGAAACTCTTGAAGTTGACCCGCGCGATGCGGTTCGACTCGCTGGCGATCGACGGCAAGTCCCAATCGAAGGCTCCGGTTATTTCGAACAAACCATGCGGTCCCTCAAACACCTCTTCGGGACCGGTATACCCCTCCCTTGCCAACAGGACGGCGAACACACCATTGCGGGCGGCGTTCGCTCCCGCACAGTTCTTCCAGCTCGAAAGACTCCCACGCCGGGTTTGCAGCAATGCAAGATTGGGGGCCAAGGCAAGGGACAGCGCCTGCCCCATTTGTTCCCTGTCCAGACCGAACAACATGCCCGCCCCCATCGCCGATGCGACCACGCCGTAGACGGGCTGGTCCCATCCAAGGGCGTTCAAATCGACGGCATCGCAGCAGGCGCAGTAGATCTCGTACGCCGCAATAGTCGCCGCGATGACTTCCGCGCCGCTCGAGTTACAGGCATCCGCCGCGGCGGCGATGGCGGCAACGACGTCGCTGGGATGTCCGCCGCATTTTTTCCTGTAGGCGTCGCTCAGATCGAGCAGGCGTAGCATCACGCCGTTGGCATAAGCCGCCATCTCCACGCTGGCGGTCCAGTCGCAGCCCCAGACCTGGGCGGCCGGCTGCCCCCCCTTGTAGCGGCCGGCGGTATGGCGGGCTTTGTGCGCCAGGGGCGTATCAAAAGCCCCCAGCGCGCATGCGAAGGTATCCACCAGACTGCGTTTGCACGCATCCACCGCGGAGGCGGAAAATGAAGCGTCTCTGGCGGAGATCGCGAAATCGACGATTCTGGACGAGGTCTTATCCATTCCCTGCCCGGCCGCTTGCGCGGATCGGGTCATCGATGATTGCAGGCCCTAGACCTGGATGCCGCTCGCCTTGATGATGGGAACGAATCGGGCGACCTGCTCTCGAACGAACCTGGCAGTGGACTCCGGCGTCGAATCCGTGACCGGGTCGATCGCAAGGCCTTGCAGGTCCTTCTGGAACGCCACGTCGCTCATGATCTTGTGAGACTGATCGCCAAGATAGCCCACGATGGCCGCCGGCATGGCGGGAGGCCCGAAAAGCGCGTTGAACGTGTAGGACAGCAGGTCGGGCATCCCGCTCTCGACCGCCGTCGGCACTTCGGGGGCAATCGGCGAACGCTTGTCCATCGTTATGGCCAGAATGCGGACTCGCCCCATGCGCTGCGCGGCCTCGACCGACGAGAAGGTCGCCATCAGGACCGGAATCTGTCCGCCGATCAGGTCTTGCACGCTGGTCCCGCTTCCCTTGTAGGGAACATGGGGGAGTTCCAGCCCCCCGGCCTGGGTCTTGAACATTTCGCCGGTCAAGTGGTTGATGCTGCCGACACCTGCGGAACCATAGGCATACTTGCTCGGATTGGCCTTGATCAACGCGATCAACTCTTGAAGATTCCTGGCTGGAACACTCGGGTGCACCGCGATCACCATGGGAATGATGCCGAGCAGGGCAATGGGCGTGAAATCCTTCACCGGATCATACGGCGGCTTGCTCATGATGAACGGACTGATCGCGTGGGTCGACGACGTCCCGATTTCCAGCGTATATCCGTCCGGCGCCGCGCGAACGACCTCCAGGCTGCCGATCGTGCCCCCTGCCCCGCCTTTGTTTTCCGGCACGATCGACTGGCCTGCGGCGGACTCCAGTTTCTGTGCAAAACGGCGGCCCAGGATGTCGGTCTGGCCTCCCGGCGCAAAGGGGATGATCAAGCGTACGGGACGATTCGGATAGGTGCCTTGTGCCAGCGCAAGCCTTGGTGCGACAAGAGATTGCCCGGCAGCCATACCTGCCGTGGCGAGAAAGACGCGGCGATCCATGAGTGTCTCCTAGGTTGTATGACGCTTGCTCAGGGCACAGAGATGGCTCATTTGGCGTCTTTTGTGAAACCGGATTTGGTTCGGCGATTCAACCACCACCCATACTGCTTGGGCATCAACGAAAACTCGGCGTCGTAGCCCAGGGCATGGGCTGCGTGGGCGGCCCAGAACGGGTCATAGAGCATTTCGCGGCCGATTGCGATCAGATCGGCCTGCTGCCGTCGAAGAATCTCGTCCGCCTGCGGCCCATCGATGATCAGGCCCACCGCGGCAGTAGCGATGCCCGCGTCCCGTCGTATCGCTTCGGCATACGGCACTTGAAATCCGCGATTGGCGACATTGCGCGAAGCAGTCGGAGAGCGGATCGCAATGCCGCTCGCCGAGCAGTCGACGAGATCCACGCCGCACTTCTTCAGTTCCCTGGCCAGTACGATGGAGTCCTCGATCGTCCAGCCGCCCTCGTCGACCGAAGAAACACGGAAGAACAGCGGTTTGCCTTCCGGCCAGGCCTTGCGCACCGCCCGCGAAATTTCCAGGGCGAATCGCATCCGGTTTTCCAGACTGCCGCCGTATTCATCCGTTCGATGGTTGGAGGCCGGGGACAGGAATTGATGGATCAGGTAGCCATGCGCGCCATGAACCTCGAGAATGTCGAATCCGGCCTTCTCGGCACGCTGCGCCGTGGCGACCCATGCATCGACCACATCGGCTATGTCGCTCTTGGACATGGGACGGGGGATGGGCCATCCTTCCAGGTAGCTTGTCGCACTGGGGCCGATCACCTCCCAGTGCTCCTCGCCTTCAACTGGCATCGAACGATCGAGCGGACCGAATCCGTCCCACGGCTTGAGCGTCCCCGCCTTGCGCCCCGCATGATTGACCTGGATCGCGGGAACCGACCCCTGCGCACGGATGAACTGCGTGAGGCGCTTGAGCGGCGCTATCTGCTCGTCCTTCCACAAGCCCATGTCACCGACGGTGCCCAGGCCCCGACGCTCGACTTTGGTCGCCTCCACGAAGACCAGCCCCGCACCGCCCATGGCGAACTTGGCGAAATGGGCGAAATGCCAGTCCGTGATGAAGCCGTCCACCGCGCTGTACTGGGCCATGGGGGACACCATCACGCGATTCGGAATCGTGACGTCACGAAGGGTCAACGGGGTAAACAGCAGAGGGATTTTCATTGGGGCAAGAGTTTCATATCCGATCGACAAATGACCAGCGCCTTTCCTATCACTCGGCGCTCGCGAACATCTTCCAAGGCCTCTTTCGCCTTCTCCAGCGGATACTCGGAAGCAATGGCGGGAAGCAGCTTTCCGCCGGCGATGGCTTCGGCCAGTTCCCGGATGTTCCGGGCCCCGCCTTCCGGGAATTTCCTGGAATACGTGTCCCATGACACGCCGATCACGGAAGCGCCTTTCAGCAGGGGAAGATTCAGTGGCAGGCGCGGAATCTCCCCGGCCGTGAAACCCACCACCAGATGCCTTCCGTTCCAGCCCAGACTCCTGAAGGCTGCCTCCGTATACCTGCCCCCGACCGGGTCGAGCACGACATCGACACCACGTTCGCCAACAATCGCCTTGATCGCGCTACGCAGGTCGTCTTTCTCGTAGTTGATGGTGTAGTCGGCGCCGCACTCGGTGCACCGTTTCAGCTTGTCGTCCGATGACGCGCAGGCAATGACCGTGGCCCCCAGCATCTTTCCAAGTTGGACGCCGGCGATGCCCACGCCGCCGGCGGCGCCAAGAACGAGCAGAATGTCCCCTCGGGCAAGCTGCGCACGGTCTTTGAGCGCGTGGTAGCTGGTGCCATAGGCCAACGGGAATGCAGCGGCATGCCGCATGTCCATGCCCGCGGGAAGCTTCCAGAATCGATCGGCGGCAACCACGGCCGACTCGGCAAAGCCCCCCGAGCGCGTAATGGCGACACCGGCATCGCCGGGTTCGATACCCGTCACGCCGGGCCCGATCTTTTCGACCACGCCGGAAAATTCATAGCCTGGAATGAACGGCAGGGCGGGACGATGCTGGTACAGATTGTCCAGCATCAAGAGATCCGGAAAATTGGCGGACGCGGCGTGCACCTGGACAAGCACCTCGCCCGCCTGCGGCACGGGTGTCTCGACATCACTCACCGCCAGGGACGCAGGCGAATAAGACCCGCGTTCGCCGGAGCCATGCTCTCCAAAGGCCGTACAGACAAGGGCACGCATCATCAGGCCTTCTTCTTGCGGTCCAGAAATGCCGCCACACGCTCGCGGTGGTCGGGCGTCTCGCGCAGGATGGAGGTATGGGACGACACCATGTCCAGATGCGATGCGAGCGTCATCGTCATGCCCTGGTAGATGGAGCGTTTGTAGGCACGCACCGCCTCGAAGGGCTGCGCCGCGATGGTCCGCGCAAGTTCTTTGGCGGCGTTCAATGCCTCGCCTTCCGGGACGACGCGATTGACCAGGCCGATGCGCTCGGCCTCGGCCGCATCGATGACACGGCCGGTCCAGCACAACTCCAGCGCCCGGGCGGTTCCGATCAGGCGCGGCAAGTACCAGGTGCCCCCGTCCCCCGCGATCAGCCCGACGTTGATGTAGCTCTCGGCCATGGTTGCCGTCTGCGCCATGATGCGCAGATCGCACATCAGCGCCATATCCATGCCTGCACCGCGCGCGGTGCCATTGACCGCGGCAATAACAGGCTTGTCCATTCGTTCAAGCGCGAAGGCAATCTTGTGCACGTGGCGAAAAAGAAAATCCTTGCGTTCGAGCGCATCGTTGTTCGCGCGCTCTTTCTGGGCATTGACGTCGCCGCCGGTGCAAAACGCCTTCCCGGCGCCGGTCAGGATGATCGCCTTCACCGCCGGGTCTTCGGCCGCCTCTTCGAGGATCGCGTTCCACCGGATGATCATTGCCTTGGTGAAGGCGTTGTACTTTTCTGGACGATTCAGGGTCAGCACGGCAATGCCGTCCGTATCGACCTCGAACAAGATCAGGTTGTCTTCGCTCATGACTCGGTCTCTTCCGCAGTAGGTCGGGTACTTGCGCGTGCCGCGCATTGTTTGATTTGCGCGGGCGCATATCCCAGCAGTCCGCCCAGGATTTCCTGGCCGTGCTCGCCCAGCTGCGGGATGTGCGGCTTCGGCGCCGCATCCGTACCGGGCATGGCGAACGGGGCATTGGGGATCAGGTAGCTGCCCGCCGGATCCACCACTTTCGTCATGGAACCCCGGTAGACGACCTGGGGATCGGCGATCGCCTCCGCGACGGTCATATAGCGGCTGCACGGCACGCCGTCGGCCAGAAGGTGGTCCTCGCATTCAAGGCCGGTGCGGACCTTCGTCCATTCTCCGATCAGATCCATCAGTTCGCCCCAGTGCGCCTCCCTGGCGCGCGTACGGGAGAACCGCGGATCTTCGATCCACTCCGGATGGCCCACGGACCGGGCCAGGAGCTCGAAGTTCTTTTGGCTGGTGGGAGCCAGCACGATATGGCCGTCGATGGTCTTGAGAGGTTGGTAGACACGCACCTTCTCGTTGGTGGGCGCTTGCGCTTCCTGAACTTCATAGACCAGGATGTTCAGCATACCGTCGAATAGCGAAACGTCCAGGTATTGGCCCCTGCCCGTGCGCAGACGCTGGATGTACGCAGCCTGGACGGCGCTGAAGGCGGATATCCCGCCGAACAAATCGCCGGTAAAGGTGGCGGTGTTGGCCGGCTGATCCGCCTTCTGGTAACCCATTTGCGCATGATCGAAGCCGGAGGCCGCATGCACCATGGGAGCATAGGCCGGGCGCAATGATTTGGGGCCGGTCTGGCCAAAACCCGAAATGGAACAATAGATCAGATCGGATCGCCCCTCGGAAAGCGCCTTGTAGCCGACGCCAAGACGGTCGGCAACACCCGGCCGCCAATTCTCCACCACGATGTCGCACTTCTGCGCCAGGGCTTTGGCGGCGGCAACGCCCGCAGCGCTCTTGAGATTGAGCACGACGCATTTCTTGCCGGCGTTCAACTGCCCGAAGAAGCTGCTGTAGCCATTGCGGACAGGACGCCTCGAGCGATTGTGATCGCCTTCCGGTGGCTCGACCTTGATGACTTCTGCACCCAGGTCCGCAAGCAGACGGGTGCAATACGGCCCCGACATCATGTTTGTGAAATCAAGAACTCTCACCCCCGCAAAGGGACCGGGATGAAGAGTGGGTTGCGTAGCTGCTGACATGAGGACTTCGGCTCCGAAAATTCCTATTTGGAAAACGGCGCGGGAATGGGGGCGATCACGCTCCAAAGCGCCTCGCCGCCCAGCGTCGCGACATGCCGTCCAATCCACTCGGCCCATTCGCGCTCGTCTCCGAATTCCTCGCGCCAGGACCAGACGCGCCGGGTCGACAGGTGCAGCGCGTGCTCCTTGGTGAATCCCATGGCCCCGTGAATTTCGTGGGCGATGGCGCTGACGATGCCGGCGGCTTCGGAAGCCCGGACCTTGGCGACCGCAATGGCGAACGGAGAGGCCTGTTCGGTCAGGCCCTCGACGGCGGCTTGCACAGCCGCAGAGGCGGCTGCCACTTCACCTGCAAGAACGGCCGCCTGCTGTTGGATAGCCTGGAATTTCGCAATGGGTTTGCCAAACTGGATCCGCTCTTGGGCATAAGTAACCGAACTATCAAGAATGGTCTCAAGAGCGCCGGAAATGGCACATGCCCGCGCCAGCGCGCCAAACGCGTGGACTTCGCCGGGCGACATCCCGCGCTCGATCGCCACATCGCCTTCGTCAACGATGGCATCGCCGAAATCCACGGTATCGCGCGGCTCGTTGGCAAAATTCTCCGCCTGGTGCCGGACGGCCGGCTTTCTGACCACGACGGTCGCCGGCTTTTGCTCATGCATCGCGGTAAGGACGACAGAAGAGGCATGCCGCGCCCAGGGAACGCGGTGCGCCACCCCGCTGAGTCGCCACTGCCGATTCACCCTGTGCAATTGCACCTGTGCTCCCGCTGGCGTGGACGCAATCGTGGCCGGCCCCTCCACGGGCGGCAGGCCAGCCGCCGACAGCAGCATCTCGGCCAGCAGCGTTTCAGCCAAGGGGGCATGCAGGGAATAGGCGCCGGCGACTTTCAACAAGGAGAATGCATCGGCCAGGTCGCACCCCGGTCCGCCGCGCGCTTCCGCCGTGGCCGCAAGAGTCAGTCCGGAATCTTCGAGAGCCGTCCAGACAGCTTCTGGCCACCCTCCTCGTTCTGCCGTTTCGATGGCCTGGCGGGTGCAGTAATCCCCGAAAAGACGTCTTGCGGGGTCCAATAACAGTTCGCGTTCGGTAGTCATCGGGTGCCGTCTCAGCGAAGTCCAAGCCCACGTGCGATGATCCCGCGGAGAATTTCCGCAGTACCCCCGCGTATCGTGTGCGACGGGGCATAGAGGATGGCCCTGGCGAGCATGTCGTGGAAACCGTCGGCCGGATCCAGGCTGGCCCTCGCCCACTCGGGGACGACGCGGCGCGCCACGGCGGGAATCTCCTGGTCCAGATGAGTGCCCAGGTCCTTGACCAGGGCCGCTTCCACCATGGGCGATTCGCCCCGCTCCAGGAGCCCCGCGATGGAAAAAGACATCTGGTGCAGTGTGGAGAGGTGGGCAACGAGACGTCCCACTTGCTCGGCATCGTATTCGGTCGCACCCTTCCCGATGTGATCCACCAATGCAACGAGAAGACCGTAGGCGTTCATCCATCGCTCGGAGCCGCTGCGCTCATGGGCAAGTTCGCCGGTGACCTGGCTCCATGCGCCGTCTACTTTGCCGATCACGGCATCCTCCGGCAGGAAGACCCGGTCAAAGATGACTTCGTTGAAATCGTGGTCATCCGCGAGGTTGTAGATCGGGCGAATAGTGATGCCTTCGGTCTTCAAGTCCACCATGAACTGTGTGACACCCGCGTGCCGATCCGCCTCGGTTCGCGCGCTCGTTCGTGCAAACAGATTCATCTTGTGTGCCATATGCGCATAACTGGTCCAGACCTTGGTGCCTTCGACCAGCCACCCGCCATCGACCTTGGTCGCTTTGGTCCGGATGGAAGACAGGTCGGAACCCGAATCCGGCTCGCTCAATCCGACACAGATGTAGCACTCTCCCTTGGCGATCAGGGGCAGGATTTCGCTTTTCTGCTTCTCGGTCCCCACGGCAAGTAGCAGCGGTCCTATCTGGCGATCGGCCAGCCAATGCGCGCGCACCGGCGCACCGGCGGCGAGCAACTCCTCGGCCACCACATAGCGTTCCAGGTAGGAGGACTCCTGGCCACCATATTGCCTTGGCCACGTCATCCCGATCCAGCCTTTGGCGGCGACTTTGCGGCTGAACGCGGGATCGTAGCGATCCCATCCGGCAGCTGTACGGGTATAGCCGCCCGATGCATGCTCGTCCGCGAGAAAGTCGCGGGCCTGTCGGCGCAGGGCGGCCAGCTTCGGCGCCAGCTCTGCGATTGGCGGAATGAAGTTAGTGAGTTTCACGTGTTTCGTACATCGGCGTTGCCGGGGGTACGGCTCCGCCGAAATGTCTCCGAAAAAATTCTTCTGGAAAGCTTGCCAGGCGTTCATTCGTTCATATTTATGAACGTTGTTCATATTATTAAATCTAACGAGCACCCTGTCAACAGAAACCAGGCCACCGGCGGAGATTCCTGGATGAGAGGACGGAGGCGACGGCATGCCCGCCCGACAAGGCGGAACTTATTCCTTGCCTTCGTAATATTTCCGGAACTCGGGTTTCCTCTTTTCCAGGAACGCCCGCACACCCTCATGCGACTCTTCCGTACCGTAATAAAGGCTGAGCGCCTGCATGCCGAGTCCCCCGATACCGCGAATCGAATCGGAGTCAGCATTGAACGAGCGCTTCGCGATGGAAATCGCCGTCGGGCTCAAGGCCAGGATCTCGTCACACCAACGCTTCACCTCGGCATCCAGTTGATCCGCCGGCACGACCGCGTTCACCAACCCCATTTCCAAAGCCTGCGCCGCCTGGTAGCGACGGCATAGAAACCAGATCTCGCGCGCACGCTTCTCGCCGACGACTCGGCCAAGGAGCGCAGTGCCGAACCCTGGATCCACCGAGCCGACCTTGGGGCCGACCTGGCCGAAGATTGCGGTCTCTGACGCAATGGCCAGATCACAACACGTGACCAGCACGTTGCCGCCGCCGATCGCATAACCGTTGACTCTTGCGATCACGGGCTTGGGCACTTCGCGGATCAACCCCTGCAGTTCCTCGACAGGAAGCCCGATCATGCCTCGGCCGTCATATCCGCCATCGTGCGCCGACTGGTCGCCGCCAGTGCAAAACGCCTTGTCTCCCGTCCCCGTCAGGACGATCACGCCGACCGACCTGTCCCACCCGGCGCGGTTGAAAGCGTCGATCATCTCGTCGCAGGTCTTGCCTCGAAAGGCGTTGTATTTCCCGGGACGGTTGATCGTGATCGTCGCAACGCCGTCGTCCTGACGGTAAATGATGTCGCTGTACTCGCCCATGTCTGCTCCTCGGTTGTCGTGGCAAAAAATATTCAACGAATCATGGCATAGAACCTTTCGTCAGTGTATATTTACGAACATCGTTCATATATAAGAACGAATCAGGAATAGTCCCCCGCCCCGGACAGTGCGGCCGCCCCTCGGAACAAAGCCCTACTCACATCGCAGATAGACATGGCTGGACCTCTCTCACATCTCCGCATCCTCGACCTGACGCGCGTCCTGGCCGGCCCCTGGTGCACCCAGATGCTTGCCGATCTGGGTGCCGACGTCATCAAGGTGGAACGCCCCGTTGCAGGCGACGACACGCGTCATTGGGGCCCGCCGTGGACCAAAGACGGCCAGGGCGACAATACGGAGGACTCTGCGTACTTCACGTCCACCAACCGAAACAAACGTTCGATTGCGGTCGATCTCAGCACGAAAGAAGGCCAGGCGCTGGTTCGCACCCTGGCGGCGAAGTCGGACATCCTGGTGGAGAACTACAAGGTCGGAGACCTCAAGCGCTACGGCCTGTCGTATGAAGACCTGCGCGAGGTCAATCCCAGGCTGATCTACTGTTCGGTCACGGGCTATGGACAGACCGGCCCCTACGCGTCGCGTCCTGGCTACGACTTCGTCTTCCAGGGCGAAGGGGGACTCATGAGCATCACCGGCGAAGCCGATGACAAGCCCGGAGGCGGCCCGATGAAAACCTCGATCGCGGTGGCGGACGTGCTCACGGGATTGAACGCCGCGATCGGCATTCTTTCCGCGATAGAGAGTCGCCACGAAACAGGTCGTGGACAGCATATAGACATCGCGCTTCTCGACACGATCGTGCATTTCGGCTCGAACCAGATCGTCAGCTACTTCACCAGCGGCAAGATTCCCCGACGCTGGGGGAACGCCCACCCCAACCTCACGCCTTACCAGATCTTCAAGACTGCCGACGGCCACCTGATCGTGGCTTGCGGCAACGATGCCCAATACCAGGCGATCTGCTCGATCCTGGGACGCGACGACCTGGCGCGGGATCCTCGATTCCAGATCATGTCGGGCCGCAATGAAAACCGGGCGGCGCTGGTCCAGCAGCTTGAAAAGACTTTTTCAGAACATACCACCGAGGAATGGCTCAAGCGTCTCGAAAACTGCGATGTCCCGACCGGTGCGATCAACACTTACGACAAGGTATTCCAACATCCCCAGGTGGTCCATCGCCAGATGAGAGTGGACATGCCGCACGTAGCGGGAGGCATGGTGAGCACCGTGCGCAACCCGATCCGGCTTTCGGGAACGCAGATCGAATACCGGTATGCGCCGCCACAGCGCGGCCAGCACACCGACGAAATTCTTGGCGAGATCCTGGACCTCGCCGCCAGCGACCTGGAAGCACTGCGCAAGAAGGGCACGATTGAATGAAGCGGGGCGCAAAGCGCCCAAGGAACCCGCACAAATGACCTACGAACTTCAAGAGGATCAACGCCAGGTCCAGGATCTCATCCGCCGCGTCGCCAGGGAGCGCGTCGCTCCACGCGCGCAGGAAATCGACCGGACTGCCGAATACCCTCACGACATGTTTGCCCTGCTCAAGGATCTGGGACTGTTCACCTTGCCTTTTCCCGAGGTCTATGGCGGCGCCAACAGCATGCTGTCCGCATGCGTTGCCATCGAGGAACTGGGACGTGTCTGCTACAACACCGCCTACCTCCTTCTCGTCCAGTGGGTGCCTTTTGGAGCAATCCTCGCTGGCGGCACCGAGGCCCAGAAACAGCGCTTGCTGCCCGGCCTGGCTGCCGGAGAGATCCGCGGCGCGTTTTCCACCACCGAGGCGCAGAGCGGGTCCGATGTCGGCAGCATCCGCTGCCGCGCCGTAAAGGTGGAGGGCGGCTACAGGATCAATGGCGCCAAGATCTGGTGCACGAACTCCGACATCGCGGATTTCGTCCTGGTGGCGGCCAAGTACAACGATGGCGACAAGGACGGAATCAGCCTGTTCATCATCGAGAAAAACGCCGAGGGATTCACGGTCGGAAAGAAAGAAGACAAGATCGGCGCACGCGGCGTTCCCTCCTGCCCGCTCTTCCTCGACAACGTATTCGTCCCCGACGAAAACCTGCTCGGAGGCGGCTTCCGCGCCGTCATGGAAGCCTTCAATGCCAGCCGTCCGCTGATCGGCGCTCGCGGTGTCGGACTGGCCCAGGGCGCCATCGACCACGCCATCGAGTTCATCACCAACCGCAATGCCTTCGGCCAGTCCATTTCGGAATTCCAAGGCATCCGATGGATGCTGGCGGACATGGCGATCCAGACCGAGGCCGCGCGCAACCTGGTCTACCGCGCCGCATCGATGGTGGATGCCTGCGAACCCGCTGCCGCGCTGGCGCCGGTCGCCGCCATGGCCAAGTGCTTTGCCACGGACACCGCGATGCGTGTGGCAACCGACGCGGTGCAGATGTTCGGCGCCGCCGGCGTCTCGTCGGAGTACCCGATCAACCGATACTTCCGGGACGCGAAAGTTCTTCAGATCATCGAAGGCACCAATCAAATCCAACGCAACATCGTCGCCAACGGGTTGCTTGGCCGTCCTTCCCGCCGATAGACGGACGCCAGGCACCGCCAACAGTAAAGGTAAAACCATGAGTGAAGAAGACATCCCCACCGTCGGTCTTGGCCTGTACTTCGAGGATCTACCGCTCGGGAGGAAATTCAAGACGCTCGGCCGCACCGTCCAGGACGCCGATATCTGCGCATTCATCAACGTCATTCACATGACGGAGGTGCTGTTCACCGATATGGAGTTCGTCAGGAACGAGTCGGACATCAAGGGCCGTATTGCCCCGGGGGCGTTCATCTACGGCATGGCCGAAGGCCTGCTCGCCCAATCGACGATGCAGAAGACGGGCTACGCGTTCATCAACATGGAGCTTACCGTCCATTCGCCAGTGTTTGCCGGCGACACCTTGCATGTGGAGTGCGAGGTCATCGAATCCCGCCGTTCGAATAGCCGGCCGGGCCGTGCACTGGTCCGTACCCGCAACAAGGTCGTCAAGCAGGACGGCACGGTCGCCTTGACCTACACCCCGCTGCGGATGCTGAAGTGCCGAGACGCAGCGAGATAGCAACTTTTTTGCAATGGAGAAAGCCATGCGAGGACTCAAGGACAAAGTCGTCATCATTACCGGCGGAGCCGGCGGCATCGGCGCGGCGCTTTCTGCAAGATTCGCCGCCGAAGGCAGCAAAGTCGCCATCTTCGATCTCAACGCGGCCAGTGCCGACGAAGTCGTGGAAGGGATCAAGACGAACGGAGGAACAGCCATCGGCTGCGCGGTCGATATCACCGATCACGATGCCGTCAATGAAGCGGTCGCCAGGATCGAGGCCACGCTCGGCCCCGTCGACGTGCTCGTGAACAACGCCGGCTGGGATCACGCGGACCGCTTCGTCAACACCACGCCGGCCCTTTGGCAGAAGCTGATCTCCATCAATCTCGTCGGCCCGCTGAATCTCCATCATGCGGTGCTCAAAGGTATGCTCGAACGCGGTCATGGACGCATCGTGAACATTGCCTCCGATGCCGGCCGGGTCGGCTCCTCGGGAGAATCCGTCTACTCGGCATGCAAGGGCGGCATCATCGCCTTCACCAAGACCATCGCCCGCGAGACCGCGCGCAAGAAGATCAACGTCAACGTTGTCTGCCCGGGGCCGACCGACACCGCACTGTTCAAGGATTTTGCCGGGGAAGGCGAAAGCGGAGACAAGCTGCGCGGTGCGCTGGAAAAAGCGATTCCGTTTGGCCGCCTGGGCCAGCCGGAAGATGTAGTCGGTGCCGTCTGCTTCCTGGCCTCGGACGATGCGTCCTTCATTACGGGTCAGGTGATTTCGGTCTCGGGTGGGCTGACGATGGCGGGCTAGCGCCGTCCGCCCCCTTTCACCTGGCAGCACCGGTTCCCAATGAATGCGAGACAAACGGCATGAAGACGATTCTCAAGACGGTTCCCCTTCTCCTCCTCATGGCGTCCAACGCCGCCCACGCCGAAGAAACCTATCCGTCGCGCCCGATCCGCCTGGTCCTTGGATTTGCCGCCGGCGGAGGGACCGATGTCATTGCCCGCGGCATTGCCCAGAAAATGGGCGATGCCATGGGAGGACAGGTCTTCGTCGACAACGTGACCGGCGCCAACGGCAATATCGGCAGCGACCAGGTCGCGAAATCCAGGGCTGACGGCTACACGCTCCTCTACAACACGTCCGCCCTGATCCTGAGTCCTTCGCTGTACACGAAGCTTCCGTACAGCTACAAGGATTTTCAGCCCGTTGCTCTCACGGCCAGCCTCCCGATCATCCTGGTGGCATCACCGAAGAGCCCGTACAAAAGCGCGTCGGACCTCATCGCCGCCATCAAGGCGAATCCGGGAAGGTTGAACTACGCGTCCGCCGGGAACGGCAACATCACCCACCTCTCCGCACTGCTCCTGCTACAAGCGATCGGGGGGTCCGCAACTCACGTTCCCTACAAGGGCGAAGCCCCCGCCGTCACCGACGTCGCAAGCGGACAGGTGGATTTCTATGCGGGCACCTCCGCGGGAGTGATCCCATTCATCAAAGACAAGCGCCTGATCGCCCTGGCAGTGGGCACGGAAAAGCGCATGAGCGGGCTGCCGGATGTCCCCACCCTCTCCGAGGTTGTCGGCAAGCCGTTGGAACTTGGCGCCTGGTCAGGCATCGTGGCCCCGGCGGGCACCAAACCCGAAATCGTCGCCAAGCTCAACGCGGCCATTCAAACGGCCCTGAACGACAAGGATCTACTGGTTCGCCTTGCAGAACAGGGAGCCGAACCGAAGCACGGCACGCCAGTCCAATATGGCAGGTTCATCGCTGACGAACATGAGCGATGGGACAGGATCATCAAATCCAACAACGCACGCATCGACTAGCCCTGCAAGATCGAAGAGGAAGCATGCAATGGCTATCGACACCCTGGAACAAATGCAGGCGATCGTGGACCGGTCACCCTTCAATCGATGGATCGGCGTCAAAGTTGCCCATCTGGGCCCCGATGGGCTCATGCTGGAGGTTCCCTGGCGTCTCGACCTCGTATCCAGTCCGGAACGCAACTCGATACACGGCGGTGTCCTGGCATCGCTCATCGATACGGCCGGCGACTACGCCATTGCAGCACGCCTTGGCTATCCGGTCCCGACCATCGACCTTAGCGTGGACTATCACCGGGCCGCCAGCTCCGGGGTCTTGCGCGCCAGTGCGCAGGTCGTTCACATGGGGAAGCAATTGATCACTGCGGAAACGCGCATTGCCGATGACCAAGGCCGCCCGATCGCCAGCGGTCGAGGACTCTATTTCGACAGCGGCCCCCCTCGGGCGGTAGCCAAGACGACCGGCGCCGGACAGCAATGACAACGACGACCGGTATTGCCAGCGGCCCCTTGAAGGGAATCAGGATTGTCGAATTTGCGGGCATAGGCCCGTCGCCGATGGCAGCCATGACCCTCGCCGACATGGGCTCGACGGTACTGAGGATAGATCGGCCGGTCCCGCCTGGCCTGGGCATCGAGCGACCGCTCGAATACAACCTGCTCTTGCGCAATCGCCAAAGCATCGCACTCGACTTGAAGGATCCGGCGAGCAAGGAGCTGGTGCTGGAACTGCTTGAAACAGCGGATGCCCTGATCGAAGGCTTTCGTCCCGGCACGATGGAGCGGCTGGGATTGGGGCCGGAGATCTGTCTTGCCCGCAATCCACGCCTCGTATACGGCCGGATGACGGGCTGGGGGCAAGACGGTCCCCTGGCTCGAGCAGCCGGACATGATCTGAACTACATCGCTCTGACCGGCGTATTGAGCTGGATCGGGCGCGAAAAGCAACCGCCCACGCCGCCGCTCAATCTGGTGGGAGACTATGCGGGCGGCGGACTCTATCTGGCGTTGGGAATTCTTGCTGCCATCCTCGAGGCACGCAATTCCGGACAAGGACAAATCGTCGATGCCGCGATTGTCGATGGCACGGCCGCCCTGGCAACCTCCGTTTTCGGCATGCATGAAGCGGGCATGCTCGGTCCCCGGGGAGAGAACATCCTCGATTCCGGCGCCCCCTACTACGACGTGTATGAATGTGCCGACGGATGCTGGGTGTCGGTCGCGCCGATCGAAGACAAGTTCTATCAAGATCTTCTCGAGCGTCTGGAGATCGATGCAACGACGCTCGGCCGCCGGGAGGCTCCCGATTATCGTCGACGGGCGGCGGCCGCCTTGAAGGCCAGATTCAAAAGCCAGGATCGCGACTATTGGTGCAGGCTGCTGGAAGGTACGGACGCTTGCTTCGCGCCGGTCCTGAGCGCCAGCGAGGCGCCGGAGCACCCCCACCTCAAGGCTCGCCGGACCTTCGTGACGGTGGACGGAATCACCCAGCCGGCGGCGGCGCCGCGATTCTCTCGTACCGGCAACGGGCTTCCCGTTCCGCCGGCGAAACCGACCAAAGAGACAGGCAGGGCAGTTCTTGCAGAGTGGCTGGGCGCCGAAAAGGCGCGATCAAGAGAGGAATTGCTGAAAGGATGATCGACGCCGGGCCTGCTGCCTCAATTGCGAACGTCGCGCAGTACGTCGGAGGCTCGCGGTGCGACCTCCAGCATCAGCCTCTTCAAATCAGGAAGAGCCTTCTGGAAACGCTCGGTAGGGCCGGCAATCATCAACGCATGCGTCGCCGTGCCATCGTTGGAAACAATGGGCGCGGCAATACCGGAAGCGCCAGAAACCGCTTCCCCGAGACTGATGGCGATACCTGTGCTTTGGATCCGCTCGAGCTCGTCCCTGAGCCAGGCCTTGTCGATAGCGGCCTTGGTCACCGGACCGACCATCTTGGTCGACTTGATGTACCGGTCACGCCATTCCGGCGGCTGGAAAGCCAGCAGGGCGCGGCCGGCGGCAGACACGAACAGGGGCCGGGAGGTACCCGCGGGGACGGCATAGCGAACGGCTTCCTGGCTCTCGATCATTTCCACGTAGTTGCACAGACCGACCGTGCGGTCGATGGTGGCGAGGTAGACACTTTCGCCGCTCCTCTCGGCAAGCTCCAGCAGAAACGTGCGTATCAGTTTGGAGAAGGTACGGACAGAAAGTATGTCGAGCGAAAGCTGGAACGCCTTCGGCCCCAGGCTGTAACGGCCCGTGGCTTGCGTCAAGAAGCCACTTTGCACCAATGGCCTCAGGAGAGAAAGCAGGCTGCTCTTGGGAGAGACCAACGCGGCGCTCAACTCGGCAAGCGACATGCTATCGCCGGATTTGGCCAGGGAGTGGAATATGTTCAACAGACGCATCAGGGACCGGGGCCCCGACGATCCTGCCTCGCCAGGCATCACATCTTCACGCTTTGGATTTTTTCCAGTATTCGTCAACTGCGTCATGTCCCGTGTCGAATCCAGAGAAGATGCGGATATGCAGAGCGATCTCAGTTTAACGCGTTTAAGTCGCCCACACCCCCTTCTTCCGCCTTGCCGTGAACATTGAAAGTCCCTTTTTTCGCTTTGGAGACGCACATGCTGGTTACCCTTGAGTATCGTGGAGCGATTGCGATCGCAACGTTGAACCGCCCGGAGGCCCTCAACGCGTTAAGCCTTGAACTGCTGTCCGATTTGAGGGATGTCATCGGGCAGATCCGGCAATCCGCGGCGCGCGGATTGCTCATCACCGGCTCCGGCGGCAAGGCTTTCTGCGCTGGCGCCGACATCAAGGAAATGATGGAACGCTCTGCTTCTGCAAGCAGGAAGGCCATTGCGGAAGCGCAAGCCATCATCAGCAGCGTCGGCACGCTCCCCATCCCCTCTGTCGCCGTGATCAACGGCTTTGCCTTCGGGGGCGGACTCGAGATCGCCCTGGCGTGCACGTTCCGGGTCGCGATGAAGCAAGCACGGATGGGCTTGCCGGAGATCAAACTCGGCCTCATACCCGGATACGGCGGCACGCAGCGACTCCCGCGCCTCGTCGGCGAATCGCGCGCGCTCGATCTGATTCTTTCCGGACGGACGGTCGATGCCGACGAAGCCTATCGCATGGGGTTGGTTGACCGGCTGTCGGAAGGCAGCGACCCGATCGAAGCGGGCGTGGATTTCCTGGCTTCGTTCACGGGCTTCAGCCTTGCCGCCTCCGCCCTCGCCCGGGAAGCGGTCGCGAGAGGGGCGGAGCGCGGCCTGGACGATGCGCTCAGGATCGAAGGCGATTTGCTGACGCTCGCGCTTCAAACCGGCGATGCCAAGGAAGGCATGCTGGCGTTCATCGAAAAGCGCAAGGCTTGCTTCAAGGATGAATGAGTTGGCGGGGAAGGGCCGGGGGCAAGCGTCGCCTATCGCCGGTTCCCCACTGCCCGCCGGCCTGGCGGCCGTCCGGACAGGCGCCGATTCCAGGCTATGATGGTGGGTTGCCGTGCGCTTTCCCAACCCTGTCTTACCCGTGCCAGATCTCACTCTCGACGATTTCGACTACGAACTTCCGCCCGAGTTGATCGCCCAGACCCCCGCCGCCGACCGCACCGCCAGCCGCCTCCTCCACCTGGATGCGCAAGGCGGGCTGCACGACCGCCGGTTTGCCGACCTGCCCGGCCTGCTGCGCCCGAACGATCTCCTGGTCTTCAATGACACCCGGGTGATCAAGGCGCGCCTCTTCGGGGAAAAAAGCAGCGGCGGCAAGGTGGAAGTGCTGGTCGAACGCATCACCGAACCCGACCGCGCGCTGGTGCACCTGCGCGCCAGCAAGTCGCCCAAGGCCGGCGCGACGATCCGCCTGGCGGGCGCCTTCGACGTGACCATGCTGGGCCGCGAGGGCGACCTGTTCGACCTGCGCTTCCCCGGCCCGGTGCTGGAACTGCTGGCCGAGCACGGCCAGACGCCGCTACCCCCCTACATCACGCACACGCCGGACACCGGCGACGACGCCCGCTATCAGACGGTGTACGCCCGCGAACCCGGCGCGGTGGCCGCCCCCACGGCGGGGCTGCACTTCGACGATGCCCTGCTGGCGACACTGCGCGCCCAGGGCGTGCGCACCGCCTTCGTGACGCTGCACGTGGGCGCCGGCACCTTCCTGCCGGTGCGGGTGGACAATCTGTCCGAACACGTGATGCACAGCGAACTCTATACGCTACCCCAGGCCACCGTGGACGCCATCGCGCAGGCCCGCGCCGCGGGCGGCCGGGTGGTCGCCGTGGGCACGACCAGCGTGCGGGCCCTGGAGTCGGCCGCCGCCACCCACTGGCCGCTGCGCGAGACGCGCGGCGACACGCGCCTGTTCATCACGCCCGGCTTCGAGTTCCGGGTGGTGGACGCGTTGATCACCAATTTCCACCTGCCCAAGTCGACGCTGATGATGCTGATCTCGGCGTTCGCGGGCATGGACCCCATCCGCCGCGCCTATGCCCATGCCGTGGCCCAGCGCTACCGCTTCTTCAGCTACGGCGACGCGATGTTTATAGAACGATGAACGGACTCAAATTCGAACTCCTGGCCACCGAGGGCCAGGCCCGCCGCGGGCGCGTGACGCTGAACCACGGCGTGGTCGAGACGCCCATCTTCATGCCGGTGGGCACCTATGGCACGGTCAAGGCCATGGCGCCCTACGAGCTGGACGAGGTCGGCGCGCAGATCGTGCTGGGCAACACCTTCCACCTCTGGCTGCGGCCGGGCACGCAGATCATCGATGCCCACGGGGGCCTGCACGGCTTCATGCAGTGGCACAAGCCCATCCTGACGGACTCGGGCGGCTTCCAGGTGTTCAGCCTGGAGGGCCTGCGCAAGATCACCGAGGAAGGGGTGCGCTTCGCCTCTCCCATCGACGGCGCGCGGCTGATGCTGACGCCCGAGGAATCGATGCGCATCCAGCGCAGCCTGAATTCGGACATCGCGATGGTGTTCGACGAGTGCACGCCCTACGCCATCGACGGCCGGCCGGCCACCGTGGACGAGGCGGCCACCTCGATGCGGATGTCGCTGCGCTGGGCGCGCCGCTCGCGCAATGAATTCGACGCGCTGGAGAACCCCAACGCGCTGTTCGGCATCGTCCAGGGCGGGATGTACGAGACCCTGCGCGACGAATCGCTGGCGGGCCTCAAGGACATCGGCTTCCATGGCTATGCCATCGGCGGCCTGTCGGTGGGCGAGCCCAAGGAAGACATGCTGCGCATCCTGGCCCACGTGGCGCCCCGGCTGCCGCAGGACGCCCCGCGCTACCTGATGGGCGTGGGAACGCCCGAGGACCTGGTGGACGGCGTGGCCGCCGGCGTGGACATGTTCGACTGCGTGATGCCCACGCGCAACGCCCGCAACGGCTGGCTGTTCACCCGCTACGGCGAC
This sequence comes from Pigmentiphaga sp. NML030171, assembly GCF_002188635.1. Lineage (GTDB taxonomy): Bacteria > Pseudomonadota > Gammaproteobacteria > Burkholderiales > Burkholderiaceae_B > Pigmentiphaga > Pigmentiphaga daeguensis. Next base: position 43,940 of record NZ_NINX01000015.1, read on the forward strand.
GTCAAGATCCGCAACGCGCGCTATCGCGACGACACCCGTCCGCTGGATGAAACCTGCGGCTGCTATACGTGTCAGAACTTTTCCCGCTCGTACCTGCACCATTTGTTCAGGTCGAACGAGATCCTGGGGGCGCGGCTCAATACCATCCACAACCTCCACTATTACCTGCAGCTGATGCAGGAAATGCGCGATGCCATCGCCGGCGGCGTTTTCGCGTCCTGGCGGGCGGAATTCGCCGCCAACCGGGCCCGTGGCGTCTAGAATTCCACCTCCCGGCCCCGTCGTGGCCAACCAGGAGCTCGCGGCCACTGGTCAGCACGGCGGATCCGGCCGGGGTTATCCCTAGAAGAGGCCGGGTTCCGCCCTGGGCGGGCTGGGCTACAATTTTGAGTTATTTTCGACGCAAGTCATTGATTCTGGAGAAGAAATGCTGACATCCAACGCGCTCGCCAATGTCCTGGCGCAAGCTCCTGCGGCCGGAGGCGAAGGCGCCCTGATGGGGATGCTGCCCATCGTCCTGATGTTCGTGATCCTCTATTTCCTGATGATCCGGCCTCAGATGAAGCGCCAGAAGGAGCACAAGAACATGGTTGCCGCCCTGGCCAAGGGCGACGAAGTCGTCACCGCCGGCGGCATCCTGGGCAAGGTCGTCCAGGTCAACGACACCTACGTCTCGCTGGAAGTCTCGCGCGAAGGCGACAAGGCGGTGGAAGTCCTGGTCCAGAAGACCGCGGTCCAGACCGTCCTGCCCAAGGGCACCATCAAGGCTCTGTAAGCCGGGCGCTCGCGTCCATGCCGCTCGCGCGGCATCGATGCACTGCCGGGGGCTGGCGCCGGGCGCCGCCCCTTTTTCGCGTTCTGCGGCCTGGCCCGCTGCGGGCACCGGCGCCGATGCGCCAGCCTTCCGAGGTTTGATTACCGATGAATCGCTATCCTCTCTGGAAGTACATCATGATCGCCGTGGTGGTCGTGATCGGCTTCATCTACACCCTGCCGAACTTCTTCGGCGAGTCCCCCGCCGTCCAGGTCTCCAGCGCCAAGGCGACCGTCAAGGTCGACAACTCCATGATGGAGCGCGTGGACCAGACCCTGCAGGCCGCGGGCATCTCCAACACCGGCCTGTACTTCGAGCAGAACGGCCCCGTGGGCACGGTGCGGGTGCGCCTGAACACGCCGGACCAGCAGCTGCGCGCGCGCGACCTGCTCGAGAAGTCGCTGAATCCCGATTCGTCCGACCCCAGCTACGTGGTCGCGCTGAACCTGCTGTCGGCCTCGCCCGCCTGGCTGCGCGCACTGCACGCGCTGCCCATGTACCTGGGCCTGGACCTGCGCGGCGGCGTGCACTTCCTGCTGCAGGTGGACATGAAGGGCGCGCTGACCAAGCGCTACGACGCCATGACCGGCGACGTGCGCTCGCTGCTGCGTGACAAGAACATCCGCCACAACGGCATCGACCGCGTCGGCCAGAGCATCGAAATCAAGTTCCGCGACGCCGCCACCCGCGACGCCGCGCGCGACGTGCTGCGCAACGGCCTGCCCGACCTGCAGCTGACCGACCAGGACGCCGGCGGCGACTTCAAGCTGATCGGCGCCCTGACGCCGCAGGCCATCAAGACCGCGCAGGACAACGCGCTGCGCCAGAACATCACGACGCTGCACAACCGTATCAACGAACTGGGCGTGGCCGAGCCGGTCATCCAGCAGCAAGGCGCCGACCGCATCGTGGTCCAGTTGCCGGGCGTGCAGGACGTGGCCAAGGCCAAGGACATCCTGGGCCGCACCGCCACGCTGGAAGTGCGCATGGTGGACGACTCGCCGGAAGCCACCAGCGCGCTGGCCAGCGGCACCGTGCCCTTCGGGCTGGAACGCTACACCGACCGCGACGGCCGGCCGGTGCTGGTGCGCCGCCAGGTCGTGCTGACCGGCGAGAACCTGCAGGATGCCCAGGCCGGCTTCGACGGCCAGACCCAGCAGCCCGCCGTGCACCTGACGCTGGACGCCAAGGGCGCCCGCATCTTCCGCGACGTGACCCGCGACAACGTGGGCAAGCGCATGGCCATCTTGCTGTTCGAGAAGGGCAAGGGCGAGGTCGTGACCGCGCCCGTGATCCGCACCGAGATCAGCGGCGGCCGCGTGCAGATCTCCGGCAGCATGACCACGGTCGAGGCCAACGACACGGCCCTGCTGCTGCGCGCCGGTTCGCTGGCCGCGCCCATGGACATCATCGAGGAACGCACCATCGGCCCCAGCCTGGGCGCCGACAACATCCAGAAGGGCTTCCACTCGGTGGTCTACGGCTTCGCCGCGATCGCCATCTTCATCATCCTGTACTACGGGCTCTTCGGCGTGTTCTCGGTGATCGCGCTGGCGGTCAACCTGCTGCTGCTGATCGCGCTGCTGTCCATGCTGCAGGCCACGCTGACCCTGCCGGGCATCGCGGCCATCGCGCTCACGCTGGGCATGGCGATCGACGCCAACGTGCTCATCAACGAACGGATACGCGAGGAACTGCGTAACGGCGCCGCGCCCCAGCAGGCCATCCACCTCGGCTTCGAGCGGGCCTGGGGCACCATCCTGGACTCCAACGTCACCACGCTGATCGCGGCGGTGGCGCTGCTGGCCTTCGGTTCGGGCCCGGTACGGGGCTTCGCCATCGTCCATACCATCGGGATCCTGACCTCGATGTTCTCCGCCGTGGTCGGCGCCCGCGCGCTCGCCAACCTCTGGTACGGCCGCCGCAAGAAACTCGCCAAGCTGTCGATTGGCCAGGTCTGGAAACCCAAAGAGGTCTGAGCAACATGGAATTCTTCCGCATCCACAAGACCATCCCGTTCATGCGCCATGCGCTGGTGCTGAACCTCATCAGTCTGGTCACGTTCCTGGCGGCGGTGTTCTTCATCGCCACCAAGGGCTTCCACCTGTCCATCGAGTTCACCGGCGGCACGGTCATGGAAGTGGCCTACCCGCAGGCGGTGGAACTGGACAAGGTACGCGGCACCATCTCGCAGAAGGGCTACAACGACTTCCAGGTGCAGAACTTCGGCACCTCGCGCGACGTGATGATCCGGCTGCCCAACATCGAGGGCAAGACCTCGACCCAGCAGAGCAACGAGGTCATCGAGGCCCTGAAGGCCACCGACCCCGGCGTCGAGCTGCGCCGCGTGGAATACGTGGGCCCGCAGATCGGCAAGGAACTGGCCCACGACGGCCTGCTGGCGCTGCTGTTCGTGGTGGTCGGCATCATGATCTACCTGGCGTTCCGCTTCGAGTGGAAATTCGCCGTGGCGGGCGTGGTGGCCAACCTGCACGACGTGGTCATCATCCTGGGCTTCTTCGCCTTCTTCCAGTGGGAGTTCTCGCTGCCGGTGCTGGCGGCGGTGCTGGCGGTGCTGGGCTACTCGGTGAACGAGTCCGTGGTCATCATGGACCGGATCCGGGAGAACTTCCGCAAGCAGCGCAAGGCCTCGGTGCGGGACGTGATCGACAGCGCCATCACGGCCACCATCTCGCGTACCATCATCACTCACGGATCGACGCAGATGATGGTGATCGCGATGCTGATCTTCGGCGGCCCGTCGCTGCATTATTTCGCGCTGGCGCTGACCATCGGCATCTGGTTCGGCATCTACTCGTCCGTGTTCGTGGCGGCCGCCATCGCCATGTGGCTGGGCGTCAAGCGCGAGGACCTGGTCAAGCCGGCCAAGAAGGATACCGGCGAAGTCGTGGGCTGACGCCCGCGCCGTCCCAGACGACGTCCCGAAGCGCCCGGCTCCGCCGGGCGTTTTTGTTTGTCATCGGGCCATCCGACCCGACGGAGCACTTCCATGAATCCGCGATTCGATCTGCTGACCCTGCAACTGCTGCGCAAGGTCGATGAAACCGGCAGCGTGGCGCGCGCGGCCGAGACCATCCACCTGACGGCCTCGGCCGCCAGCAAGCGCATCCTGGAGCTGGAATCCCAATTGGGCATCGCCCTTTTGACCCGGCGGCCGGAGGGCGCGCGCCTGACCGCCGCCGGCCAGGCGGTGGCGCGGCGCACCGAACGGGTGCTGGAGCAATTGCAGGGCTTGCAGCAGGACCTGGCGGGGTTCGCCGACGGCACCTCGGGCACCGTCAGGATCGCCTCCAACACCTCGGGCATGTGCGCGGGGCTGGCCGACCTGATGGCCCGGTTCTCGGCGCAATACCCCGGCATCCGCATCTCGGTTCGGGAAGCCACGAGCGCGGCGGTGCTGGAGGCGGTGGCCAACGGGTCGGTCGATCTCGGCATCGCCCACGCCGGCGCCCAGGCGGAGCATCTGCAAAGCCTGCCCTATACGCGCACGCCGCTGGTCCTGGCGGTGCCCGCCGGCCATGAGCTGGCCGGGCGGGACGCCGTGTTCTACGAAGAAACGCTGCGGTTCCCGCACATCGCACGCTCGGCCGGCAGCGCGCTGGCGCAGTTCTCGGGCCAGGACGGCCCGGGCACGCCGCACCCGGCCGCCGTATCCACCCAGGTGACCAGCTTCCCCGCGGTGTTCTCGCTGGTCAGCGCGGGGCTGGGCGTGGCCGTGGTGCCCGCCGCGCCCGCCGACTGGCACGTGCCGGCCAACATCCGGCAGGTGCCGCTGGCCGACGACTGGGCCAGCTTCGAACTGCGCCTGGTGGTGGATCCCGGCGTGGTCCCCACGCCCGCGGTGTCGCGCCTGCTGGAAGCGCTGTTGTCGCAGGCCGCCTAGTCGATGCTGACCGAGGCGTCGCGCACCACCTTGCCCCACTTGACCTTGTCCGAGGCGATCAGGGCCGAGAAAGCATCCACCGTGTCGGACGCGGGCTCGTAGCCGTTCTCGATCAGCTTCTGTCGCACGGCCGGCCTGGCCACGTAGGCCCGCATCGCCGTGTTCCACTTGCGCACCACGTCGGCCGGCGTGGCCCGGGGCGCCGCGACGCCCCACCACTCGTCGGCCACGTAGCCGGGCAGCCCGGCCTCGGTCACCGTGGGCACATCGGGAAAGCTTGCGGCGCGCGCGGCGCCTGTGGTGGCCAGCAGCTTGACCCGGCCCGACTTGATGTAGGGCGTGGCCGGCCCCAGGATGGCGAACATCATGGAGATCTGGCCGCCCAGCAGGTCGTTCAGCGCCGGGCTGGTACCACGGTAGGGAACGTGGCGGATGTCGATCCCTGCCATGGACTTGAACAGCTCCCCAGGCAGGTGGCCCGCCGCGCCGTTGCCCGCCGACCCGAAGGTCAGCATGCCCGGCTTGCTCCTGGCCAGCGCGATCAGCTCGCCGATGGAGTTCACCCCCAGCGAAGGATGCACCAGCACGCCGAACACGGTCGAGGCCACGCGGCTGACCGGCGTGAACTGCTTCTCGGGATCGTAGGGCAGGGATTTGTACAGGCTGGGGTTGATGGCCGACACGCCCGCCGTCGTCATCAGCATGGTGTAGCCGTCGGGCTTGGCCGTGGCCACAGCGGCGGCACCGATGGCGCCGCCCGCGCCGGGGCGGTTCTCGACGACGACCGGCTGGTGCCATTGCTGATCCAGCTCGCGCGCGAGTTCGCGCGCCAGGATGTCGGTGCCGCCGCCAGCGGGGAAAGGCACCACCAGCCGGATGGGCCCGGCCGGGTAGGCATCGGCCGCCTGCGCGGCGTGTGGCCCGGCGAACGCGAGGCAGGCGGTCAGGAGAACACGGAACGGTTTCATGCGAGCACTTCCCTTGCAGACTCGGCGGCGGACGCTTCCAGCGTCGCCTCCGGAAAATAGACGGTGCCGGCGTACAGGCGCCGGGCGGTGCGAAGCAGGCTGGCCGATCGGATCTCGATGCCGGCGGCGCCCTGGCTCGCGTCGATCCCCACGCGCAGCGTACCCGCGGGGTGCTCGATGGCGACCTCGGCCGCCTCGGCCCGATCGGCGATCCGCGCGGCGACGGACCCCGGCACCTGCACGGCCGCCGCCAGGCACACCGCGCCGGTCACGGCGAACGAGGTATGGCAGGTGTAGGGCATGAAGTACCGGGCATTGATCGTACCGCCCCCCACGGGCCGCGCCACGGTCACCAGCTTGGGCATCTCCAGCCGCGACACGTCGCCCAGCCCCATGGCTCGGCCGGCCGCGCAACGCACGCGCTCGACACGAGCCAGCAGATCGTCGCGGGCATTGATCTCGTCGGCAGTCTCGTAGCCCGTCATCCCCAGCTCGGCGGCCTCGACGATGGCCATGGGCACGGCCGCGTCCACGCAGCTGACGCGCACGCCTTCCATGGTCTCGACGGCCTGGCCGGTGGGCAGCAGCTTGCCGGTCTTGGCGCCGGCCACGTCGCAGAAGCGCAGCCACACCGGCGCGGCGGTGCCAGCCACGCCGTCGATGGCCGCCTCGCCCGCATAGACGGCGCGGCCGGCCCGGGTTCGCACGGTGGCGATGATGCGCTTGCCCGTGTTGACATTGAAGATGGCCACGTCGGTGGAGGCCCCCGCGGCGGCCTTCACCAGGCCTTCGTCGATGGCGAACGGGCCGACCGCGGCCAGCATGTTGCCGCAGTTCACCGAATAATCGATGGTGTTCTTGTGGACGCAGATCTGGGCGAACAGATAGTCCACGTCCACGCCCGGCCGGGCGCTGCGCGAGATGATCGCGACCTTGTTGGTAAGCGAATCGATGCCGCCTATGCCGTCTATCCGCCTCGGCTCCAGGGCCCCCATCAGCCTGAGCAGCGCGGCGTCGCGCCGCGCGCCGGCCGGCGGCAGGTCCTCCGCCAGGAAAAACGGCCCTTTGGACGTACCGCCGCGCATCAGTACGCAGCGCAGCCCCAGTTGATCGGAAAATGTCTGCATGGCTTTCCTCCTTGCGGGGCAAGTCTGGGCCGCCCGGCCCGAGCGGGCAAACGACGAATCGGCGCGGGGGGCGCGAAAAAAATTCAGGTCTCTGCGGACACCGTCCCGCCGCATACTGGCGGCCATGCGACACCTGGACTATTCCCGACTATCGGCGGGCGAGATCGCCGCCCGCCTGCGTGACAACCTCCTGCTGCCGGCCGACGTCGCCCGCGGCGTGATCGAGCAGCACGCGCGGCTGGAACCGGCCCTGGAGGCCTGGAGCTGGTTCCAGCCGCGCGAGGTCGAGCGCGCCTACCGCGACGGCCCGGCGTCCACCGATCCGCGCCCGAGCCTGCTGGGCGTCCCCGTGGGCGTGAAGGACATCATCGACGTGGCGGGCATGCCGACCGGGCTCGGTCTGCCCGGCGCGGCCGCCCCCGCGTCCCGCCATGCGGCCTGCGTCGAGCTGCTGCGCGCGGCGGGCGCGGTACCGGTCGGCAAGACCGTCACCGCCGAGTTGGCCTTCTCGCATCCGGGTCCGACGCGCAATCCTCATGCGCCCGGCCACACGCCCGGCGGGTCGTCCAGCGGCTCGGCGGCCGCGGTCGCCGCTGGCATGGTGCCCCTGGCGCTGGGCACGCAGACGGGCGGCTCGGTCATACGACCGGCCGCCTACTGCGGCGTGGTTGGCATCAAGACCTCGCTGAACGCGGTCCCCACGGCCGGCGTCGCTCCGGTGGCCGGCAGCCTGGATTGCCTGGGCTGGTTCACACGTTCCGTGGCGGACGCCATCCTGGCCGCGAGCGTCCTGCTTCCCTGGCGGGACCTCGCACCCCTTGCTCCCGGGCACCGGCTGCGCATCTGGATGCTGGACGCCACGGAACTGGGGCCGCTGGCTCCTGAAGCGCGGCAGGCGCTGGACGATGCGTCCGCCGCGATGCGCGAGGCGGGCTGCGCCGTCGTCGAGGCGCCCCTGCCCGGCCTCCTGCCCGCGCTGGCCGAATGCCACCGCCGCATCATGCTGCACGAGCTGGCCCGCTCGCTGCTGCCCATCCTCAACGCGCGTCGCCACGAGTTGAGCGCCGTCATGCTGGCGGCGATCGAGGCGGGACAGGCCATCACGGCCAGTCACTACCAGGAGGCCCGGGACCGGGTGCGGAACGCGCGCGCCACGCTTGCCGCCCACATGCGGGACGTGGACCTCATCCTGACTCCCAGCGCGGCGGGCGCTGCACCGGCGGGCCTGCACCATACCGGCGAATCGACCTTCAACCGGATCTGGTCGGTGCTGGGCTGGCCCGCTGTCCACCTGCCGACGGCCTGGTCCCCGCGCGGCCTGCCGGTGGGCGTGCAACTGGTGGGCGGGCCGGGCGAAGACGAGACGCTGCTGCGACACGCCCAGGCCATCCACCCCCTGATCGACCGGCGCGGACCGGCACCGCGCGGCCAGGCACCGATGGCACAATAACCATTCTCCCGCTTCCTCGGTGGCTGCCCCATGCCCAACCCAAGCAAGATCCGCGTCTGGGACCTTCCCACCCGCCTCTTCCACTGGCTGCTCGTCATCTGTGTGGCCGGGGCCTTCGCCACCATCAAGGCCGGCGGCCTGTGGACGGAATACCACCTGCTGTTCGGCTACGCGGTGCTGGGGCTGATCCTGTTCCGCATCGTCTGGGGATTCGTGGGCAGCAGCCATGCCCGCTTCGCGCGCTTCGTGCGCGGGCCGCGCGCCATCGCCGCCTACCTGGGGGGCACCATGCCGCGCACGCCCGGCCACAATCCGCTGGGCGCGCTGTCGGTGGTGGCCATGATCCTGCTGCTGGGCTACCAGGCCGTCACGGGGCTGTTCGCCAACGACGACATCTTCACGGAAGGGCCGCTGGCGGGCCTGGTCGGCAAGGACTGGTCGGACCGGCTGACCGGGCTGCACAAGCTCGATGAGCTGCCCATCCTGATCCTGGTCGGGCTGCACCTCCTGGCGATCATCTGGTATCGGGTCGCGAAGAAGCAGAAGCTGACCCGCGCCATGGTGACCGGCGATGCTCCGGCCGAGGAATTCACCGCTGGCGCCGACTCCGCGCGGGATACGGCGGGCACCCGCCTGCTGGCGCTGGTCATCGCGGCCGTGGTCGCCGCGGTGGTCTACGGCATCGTGTCGCTGCGGCCCGCCGCCATGTTCTGATCCGTCTCGGGCGTGCCGGTCAGCGGCCGCCGTGATGACCGCCGCCTCCGCCGCCGGCCATGCCCACGCTGCCGCCCCCACGGCCTTCCCCGCCACGGCCTTCACCGCCATGGAAGCCGCCGCCCCCGCGGCCGAACTCGCGTCCACCGCCGAACTCGCGGCCGCCCTGCGGACCGCTCCAGCCCCGGCCCGCTCCGGGGCCAGCCTGAACTCCGCCGCCTTCGCCACGGCCACCGGCCCATTCCCGGCCGCCGGACGGACGCGAGGGCATGCCCGCGGCGCCGCGCGGGCCGTCCTGGCCCGGACGCGACGCCTGGGGCCGCTGCCCGCGCCCACCCTCGGCTCCCGGCATCCCCGCACCGCCACCGGGCATGCGGCCCGGCATCGCGCCCGGGTTACCCGTCTCGCGGCCGCGGCCGCCATCGGCCCTGGGGCCGCTTCCCTGTCCATCGAAACGGCTGCCGGGCGTGCCGCGGTCGCCCGCCGCTCCCGGCCGCCCGCCATCGAAGCGGCTACCGTGGCCACCGTCGAACCGGCTGCCGTGGCCTCCGTCGAAGCGGCTGCCGTGGCCTCCGTCGAAGCGGCTGCCGAAATCCCTGCCGGGATCGCGCAGCGATGCGCGGTCGATATTGGGCAGGTCGCGCCGCCAGGCATCGGCCCGGGCGCGGTACGCCTCGCGCGCGGCGAAATGTCTGGCCGGATCGCCGCCGTAGAACTGGCGGCCGCGCCCGGGATCACCGTAGCCGACGTTGCGGCGGTGGTAGGGATCGTGCTGCCAGTCGACGTGGCTGAAGCGTGTGCGGTTGAAGTTGTTGTAGTTGTAGATGTTGACGACGTTGACCCGGTGCGCGTGCCAGTCGTAGCCGCCCCACAGCGCATGCCCGATGAACAGGCCCACGCCGAACGAGAACACCGCGCCGGCGGCCACGTAGCCCGGCGGGTACCAGTAGAACGGCGTGTAGGCCGGATACAGCCACGGCCCGTAGACGACCGTGGGGTTGTAGACCGGCACGTAGACCACGTCCGGCCGCGCGGGCTCGATGCGGATGACGGTGGTGCCGCCCGAGGACGGCACGGTGGTGACCGTCTGCTCCGGCCCGGAGGTCAGGTTGCCGGCCGCCTGGGCCCGCGACCGCAGCACCTGGACCTGGTCCATCAGCGCATCCTGTTGCGACAGGAAGACGTCGCCCAGGCGCGTGGTCCAGCTCAGGCGTTCGTTCATCATGTCCAGCACGTTGGGGAAGGCGACCAGCGACTTGACGCTGGGATCCCAGTCCTGGTTCTGCATCGCGCCTTCCAGGTCCGCGCCCGTCACGTTGGGATGGTCCTTCTGCCAGCGGGCAGCCTCGACCACTTCCAGCGGATAGGTGGAGGCCATCAGGATCTGCGACAGCAGCGCGTCGGGATACAGCGCGATGGGCGCGACCAGTTGCTCCAGCTCCGCGGGTTGCGCGACGCCGTTGCGGGTCGATGCCGTGGTCTGGGCCGCGACGGGAACCGGCAGGCCGGCCACGGTGGAAAAGGCGGCGGCCATGCACAAGACGATTTTCGATACGGAAGCCATGACGGGCCCCCCATTTGGCGGAAATACACAGGTATTCGACCGCCGGAAAACGAAAAAAGCCAGGGTGGACCTGGCTTTTTTTTGAAACAACGGGCTTACAAGCCCTGAAACCTATTTCGATCGATTACCGGTTCCGGAAATTGTCGTGACAGGCCTTGCAACTGGCGGCGGCCGCGCCGTACGCGGTCCGCACCTGGGCCAGATCGCCGGTGTCGGCCGCCGCCACCAGCTTGTCGATATCGCCGTGCAGACGCTCCTGGCCCTGCTTGAACCTGGCGTTGTCGGACCAGACCGCGGGCTTGGCGCCGCCGCCTTCGGTTCCCGGGCCGAATGCGCTCCACGGCAGTTTGGACATCATGGCCACGATGGCCACGTCGGCCTTCACCTGGGCCGGGTCGTAGGGCTGCTGGCCGCGCACGACCGGCGCGATGCGGCCGAAGTGGTTGGACATCACGGTAAGCGCCGACTGGCGATACTTGACGGCGTCCTCGGGCTTGGCGAACTGGGCGGCGGCGGTGGCGGGCAGCAGCATGGGGGCGGCGGCGATACAGGCGACGGACAGTACGCGCAAAAGTCTCTTCATCAGGGGCTCCTGGGTAGGACGGACGGGGGAGGGTCTACCGGACGATAGACCGGTCGGACAACGATTCCAACGTGTTCGATGCGCGCGGCGCGCCAGGGTTCCCGGGATGTGGGCGCCGGCGCCCACATCCCGGCGGGCTACGACAGCTCGCGGGCGAGCTTGGCCGCCAGGCCGATGTAGTTGCGCGGGGTCATCGCCAGCAAACGGGCCTTGGGCTCGTCGGGCAGGTCCAGCCCCAGGATGAATTCGCGCAGCGCCTCTTCGCTGATGCCCTTGCCCCGGGTCAGCGCCTTCAATTGCTCGTAGGGCTGCGGCAAGCCATAGCGCCGCATGACGGTCTGCACGGGTTCGGCCAGCACTTCCCAGCAGGCGTCCAGGTCGGCGTCGATGGCCGCGCCGTTGATCTCCAGCTTGTCGAGCCCGCGCACGCAGGCGTCGTAGGCCACCAGGCAGTAGCCGAAGGCCACGCCCAGGTTGCGCAGCACGGTGGAGTCGGTCAGGTCGCGCTGCCAGCGGGAAACGGGCAGCTTGTCGGCCAGGTGGCGCAGCGTGGCGTTGGCGAGCCCCAGGTTGCCTTCGGAGTTCTCGAAGTCGATGGGGTTGACCTTGTGCGGCATGGTGGACGAGCCGATCTCGCCTTCCTTCAGGCGCTGCTTGAAATAGCCCAGCGCGATGTAGCCCCAGATGTCGCGGTTCACGTCGAGCAGGATCACGTTGGCCCGCGCCACGGCGTCGAACAGCGCGGCCATCCAGTCGTGCGGTTCGATCTGGATGGTGTGGCGGTTCTGCGTCAGGCCCAGGCCCTGGAGCACCTTGGCGCTGAAGGCTTCCCAGTCGATCTCGGGATAGGCGGACAGGTGGGCGTTGAAGTTGCCGGTGGCGCCGTTGAGCTTGGCCAGCGGCTCCACGCGCTCGATCTCGGCGATGGCCCGGCCCAGGCGCGCCGCCATGTTGGCGAATTCCTTGCCCATGGTGGTGGGACTGGCGGGCTGGCCGTGGGTACGCGACAGCAGCGGCTGGTCGGCATGCTGTTCGGCCAGGGCCGCCAGCTTGTCGTAGGCCTTGCGCAGCGCCGGCACGAGGGCCTGGTCGCGCGCGGCGCGCAGCATCAGCGCGTGCGAGGTGTTGTTGATGTCTTCCGACGTGCAGGCGAAGTGGATGAACTCGGCCGCGGCGGACAGCTCGGCGTTGTCGGCCACTTTTTCCTTGAGCCAGTACTCCACCGCCTTCACGTCATGGTTGGTGGTGCGCTCGATGTCCTTGATGCGGGCGGCGTCGGATTCGGAGAATTCCGCCACCAGTTCCGCCAGCCGCTGGCGCGCGGCAACGGAGAAGGGTTGCAATTCGGGCAGTCCCGCGTCGGACAGCGCCACCAGCCACGCGACCTCGACCTGCACCCGGTGATGCATGAAGCCGGCTTCGGACAAGAGCGGGCGCAGGAGCGCGCCGCGGCTGGCATAGCGGCCGTCCAGCGGCGACAATGCATTGAGGGGGGTCAGCTGGTCGGAAGTCTTCATAAGCGCTTGAAAGTAAAAAGAAATTGTAGCACCGCACCTTATCCGGGGACGGGTCCGGATGGTATACTCCGCGGCCCATCCATGCCCGCCGGCCGGCCCTGATTTTAGGACCATCCGGCTCTCGCCCTATGAAACTTATCGGCTCGTTGGCCAGCCCCTTCGTCCGCAAAGTCCGCATCGTCCTGGCAGACAAGAAACTCGACTACCAGTTCGAGCAGGAAAACGTGTGGGCGGCGGACACCCGCATCCAGGACTCCAACCCGCTGGGCAAGGTCCCCTGCCTGATCATGGAGGACGGCGGCGCGGTCTTCGATTCCCGCGTCATCGTCGAGTACCTGGATACGATCACGCCCGTCTGCCGGCTGCTGCCCCCCTCGGGCCGCGAGCGCTCCGAGGTCAAGTGCTGGGAAGCCCTGGCCGACGGCCTGCTGGACGCCGCCGTGCTGATCCGCGCCGAATATACCCAGCGCCCCGAGGCGCTGCGCAGCGAGAGCTGGATCGCGCGCCAGCAGGGCAAGATCGACGCCGCCTTGGATGCCATGGAAACCGGCCTGGGCGAAAAGCCCTTCTGTGCCGGCAACAGCTACACGCTGGCCGACGTCGCGGTGGGCTGCGCGCTGGGCTACCTGGACTTCCGCTACCCCGAGCGCGACTGGCGCGACGGCCATCCGAACCTGGCCCGCCTGGCCGAAAAACTGGCGCAGCGCCCTTCCTTCGCCGACACCGATCCGCGCCGGGGCTGATCCCGGCCCGTCCGCTCCGCGCTGCTATGCTTGACTCCGTTGCAGCCCCAAGGAGTCTCGCATGTCCTGGTTTACCCCCCGATACACCACGTTATGGCTGGCCGTCCTGGGCACCGCGGGCTTCGGCCTGCTGGCCGCGGACGACGCGGACTGGGGCATCCCGGCGCTGATATTCGCGGCGCTGCTGGCGCTGGGTATCGTCGATCTCCTGCAGCGCAAGCACGCCATCCGCCGCAACTATCCCATCCTGGGCAACCTGCGTTTCCTGTTCGAATTCATCCGTCCCGAACTGCGCCAGTACTTTTTCGAGGACGACACCAAGGCCGCGCCGTTCTCGCGCAACCAGCGCTCCATCGTCTACCAGCGCGCCAAGCAGGACATCGACAAGCGCCCGTTCGGCACCCAGGAAGACGTGTACGAACGCCGCTACGAATGGATCAACCACTCGATGGCCCCGGTGCACATCGAGAACTTCGATTTCCGCGTGGCGGTGGGCGGACCGGACTGTACCCAGCCCTACAGCGCCTCGATCTTCAACATCTCGGCCATGAGCTTCGGCGCGCTGTCCGCCAACGCGGTGACGGCGCTCAACACCGGCGCCCGCAAGGGCAATTTCGCGCACGACACCGGCGAAGGCGGCATCAGCCGCTACCACCGCGCGCCGGGCGGCGACCTGGTCTGGAACATCGGCTCCGGCTACTTCGGCTGCCGCGACGCGGACGGCAGCTTCAGCGAGGAAGCCTTCGTGGCCAACGCCACCTCGCCGCAGGTGCGCATGATAGAAATCAAGCTGTCACAAGGCGCCAAGCCGGGCCATGGCGGCATCCTGCCGGGCGCCAAGGTCACGCCCGAGATCGCCGAGGCGCGGGGCGTGCTGGTGGGCGTGGACTGTAATTCTCCCTCGCGCCACGGCGCCTTCTCCACGCCCATCGGCCTGATGCAATTCGTGGCGCGCCTGCGCCGGCTCTCGGGCGGCAAGCCCGTGGGCTTCAAGCTGTGCGTGGGCCATCCCTGGGAATGGTTCGCCATCGTCAAGGCCATGCTGCAAACCGGCATCACGCCCGACTTCATCGTGGTGGACGGCGCCGAAGGCGGAACCGGCGCGGCGCCCGTGGAATTCACCGACCACGTCGGCGTGCCGCTGCAGGACGGCCTCCTGCTGGTCCACAACACCCTGGTCGGCGTGAACCTGCGCGACCGGATACGCATAGGCGCCTCGGGCAAGATCATCACCGCCTTCGACATCGCTCGCACGCTGGCGCTGGGCGCCGACTGGTGCAACAGCGCGCGGGGCTTCATGTTCTCGCTGGGTTGCATCCAGGCCCAGGCCTGCCATACCGACCGGTGCCCCACGGGCGTCACCACGCAGGATCGGCTGCGACAACAGGCGCTGGTGGTGCCGGACAAGGCCGAGCGGGTCTACAACTTCCACCGCAACACCCTGCGCGCCCTGAGCGAACTGGTGTCGGCCGCGGGCCTGGACCATCCATCCAAGCTGAGCGCCGAGCACATCGTGCGCCGGATATCGGGCAACGAAGTCAAGCTGCTGGCCAGCCTCTTTCCCTTCCTGAAGCGCGGCGAGCTGCTGGCCGGCACGCCGCCCTACGAGGTCTACCGGAAATACTGGCCCATGGCCCAGGCCGAGTCCTTCGAGGCCATGCTGTCCCAGACCCAGGCCGCTTCCTGACCGCGGCCGCCTACCCCTCGCTCCCCTTCCGGCCGCCCGGCAGGAAGGCAGCGACGGTCTCTGATGAAAATGAAAAAGCCACCTGAACGGTGGCTTTTTTCATGGCGTCGCAGCTACGGATATCAGGCTTCGGCCGTGACCGGGTTGCGCAGCAGGCCGACCTTCTCGATCTCGATCTCCACCACGTCGCCCGGCTTCATCCAGACCTGCGGATTGCGTGCCTGGCCCACGCCGGCGGGCGTGCCCATGACGATCACGTCGCCCGGTTCCAGGGTCAGCACTTCGGTCAGCAGCTCGATGGTCTCGGGGATGTCGAAGATCATGTCGCTGGTGTTGGCATCCTGCATGACCTGGCCGTTCAGGCGGCACTTGATCGACAAGCCCTTGGCGGCGGCAGGCAGCTCATCGGCGGTGACCAGGTGCGGGCCGAAGGCGCCCGTGGCGTCGAAGTTCTTGCCGATGGTCCACTGCGGCGTGCGCTTCTGGTAGTCGCGCACCGAGATGTCGTTGAAGCAGGCATAGCCGAACACGAGGTCCATGGCCTGGTCGCGCTTGACGTGGCGGCCGGCCTTGCCGATCACCACGGCCAGCTCGGCCTCGTAGTCGAACTTGTCGGACACGCGCGGACGCACCGTGGGTTCGCCATGGGCCAGCAGCGAGGTGGCGCCGCGGAAGAAGAACCAGGGGTATTCGGGCTTGTCGCGGCCGCCTTCCTTGGCGTGGTCGAAGTAGTTCAGGCCCAGGCAGATGATCTTGCCGGGGCGGGGCACCACGGGCGCGTAGGCGATCGAGTCGGCCGGCAGGCGCGGAGCCGACGACGCGATGGCGGCCTTGGCAGCGGCCTGGAGGTCGACGCCGGCCTGCAGCGCGGCACCCAGGTCCGCCGGGACCTGCGGCTGGGCCTGGTTCAGGTCGATGATGCCGTCATCGGCCAGGACGCCCAGGCGCACGGCGCCATCTTTGCGGAAACTCACGAATTTCATCTCTAACTCCGATAGTGGGGTGAAAACGCGCGTGCCTGCACGCGCAAAGACGCCTGCCCCGCGGGGCGGTCATTCCTTCGGCTTCGCCATTTTATATACATTTTCTCGGAACGCAATTTTTTATACATATTTTCTTCCAAGACGGTGTTTTATACACTTTCATATAAAATCCACCGGCCGGCACCCACGCACGGCCGCCCCCGCAACGGGCTTCATGGAGTTCTCGTGGCTAAGACCCCCGCCCCACCGGCCGATCCCGGCGCCCCCGCCACCCTGGCCACCTCGCTGTACGACCGCATGCGCGCCGATCTGCTGGCGGGCCGGTTGCTGCCGCCCGGGCGCAAGCTGCAGATCGAATTCCTGAGCCATCACTACGGCGCCGGCCAGACCCCCGTGCGCGAGGCGCTGAACCGGCTGACCGCCGACGGCCTGGTGGAGCAGCGCGACCAGCGCGGCTTCGCCGTGGCGGCGGTCAGCCCCGCCGACCTGGTGGAGATCACCAATACCCGCTGCTGGCTGGAAGAGATCGCCCTGCGCAAGTCCATGGCATCCGGCTCCGCGCAATGGGAAGAGGACCTGGTCCTGGCCTTCCATCGCCTGTCCAAGACGCCACGCTCGCTGCGGGACGACCGCTTCGAGGCCAACCCGGAATGGGAACAGCGCCACCGAGCCTTCCACCGGGCGCTGATAGGCGGGTGCGGGTCGCGCTGGCTGATCGGCTTCTGCGAACAGCTGGCGGACCAGTTGTACCGCTATCGCCAGTTGTCGGTGCAGAAGATCTTCCCGGACCG
Organism: Pigmentiphaga sp. NML030171; assembly: GCF_002188635.1. Classification (GTDB taxonomy): domain Bacteria; phylum Pseudomonadota; class Gammaproteobacteria; order Burkholderiales; family Burkholderiaceae_B; genus Pigmentiphaga; species Pigmentiphaga daeguensis. The sequence goes on from NZ_NINX01000015.1 coordinate 60,785, forward strand.
TCCGATCCAGGCCGAACACGAGGCATTGATGGAAGCCATCACGGCGGGCGACGCCGATCGGGCCGTCGAACTGCTGACCGAGCACTACCAGAAGACCGCGCGGATCGTGCTGGATGACCCCGAGGCCTTCGAGGGATAGCCGGCCGCGCCGGCGCCCCCCTTTGATAAAATCCCCCATGGATCCGAACGAGTACCCTCCATGGTCTGGACGCCCCGAGTCACCGTCGCCGCCGTGATCGAGCGCGACGGCAAGTTTCTGGTCATCGAGGAAGACACCGGCGACGGCGTCAGGCTGAACCAGCCGGCCGGCCACCTCGAAGCCGGCGAGTCGCTCGAGTGCGCCGTCAGGCGCGAAACCCTGGAAGAGACCGCGCATCCCTTCGTACCGTCGGGATGGTTGGGCACGTACCTGTGGCGCCCCGAAGCCGCCGATGCGCCGACTTTCCTGCGCTTCGCTTTCGTGGGCGAGGCAGGCCAGCCGATTCCCGGCCGCGCCCTGGACGAAGGCATACGCCGCGCGTTCTGGATCTCCGCCGACGAACTGCGCGCCCGGCAGGCCGAGCACCGCAGTCCGCTGGTCATGCGCTGCGTGGACGACTATCTGCGCGCGCGGGCGTCGGGCCGGCCGTGGCTGGCGCTGGACGCGCTCTACACACATACGGCAATCGTGGATACGCATCATGGCAAGCAGTAAGGGACGCATCGTAGTGGGCATGTCCGGCGGCGTGGATTCGTCGGTCAGCGCCTGGCTGCTGAAACAGCAGGGCTACGAGGTGGTCGGCCTCTTCATGAAGAACTGGGAGGACGACGACGATTCCGAGTACTGCTCGACCCGCCAGGACTGGCTGGACGCCGCCAGCGTGGCCGACGTGATCGGCATCGACATCGAGGCGGTGAACTTCGCCGCCGAATACAAGGACCGCGTGTTCGCGGAATTCCTGCGCGAATATTCGGCCGGCCGCACGCCCAACCCCGACGTGCTGTGCAACGCCGAGATCAAGTTCAAGGCCTTCCTGGACCATGCCATGCGCATGGGCGCCGAACACATCGCCACCGGCCACTACGCGCGCGTGCGCCGCGTCGAGTCGGGACCGCAGGCGGGCCGCCATCAATTGCTCAAGGCCCTGGACGGCACCAAGGACCAGAGCTATTTCCTGCACCGGCTGAACCAGGAACAACTGTCGCGCACGGTGTTCCCGCTGGGCGAGATCCGCAAGACCGAGGTGCGGCGCATCGCTCATGAGCTTGGCCTGTCCAATGCCGCCAAGAAGGACTCCACCGGCATCTGCTTCATTGGCGAACGCCCGTTCCGCGAGTTCCTGAACCGCTACCTGCCCACCCAGCCCGGCCCCATCCTGACGTCCGAAGGCCAGCGCGTGGGCCGGCACGTCGGGCTGTCGTTCTACACGCTGGGCCAGCGCAAGGGCCTGGGCATAGGCGGCGTGAAGGGCCGCCAGCAGGAGGACGGCACCGCGGACGCCTGGTACGTGGCGAAGAAGGACCTGGCGTCCAACACGCTATACGTGGTGCAGGGCCACGACCATCCCTGGCTGCTGAGCCACGCCTTGCAAGCCCAGCAAGCCTCCTGGATCGCCGGCGAGCCCCCCGCCCCCGGCACCTACGGCGCCAAGACCCGTTACCGCCAACCCGACGCCGCCTGCACGCTGCAGCACGCCCAGGGCGAAGCCTTCGAGCTGGGCTTCCCCGAAGCGCAGTGGGCCGTCACCCCGGGCCAGTCCGCCGTCCTCTACGATGGCGAAGTCTGCCTGGGCGGCGGAATCATTGCCCTCCCCTCTTGCCCTTCGGGCGCCCGCTGAAGGGGGCGGCGCAAGGGGCTACCTCAACCCCGGCATGTCGAAGCCCAGTTCCTCCAGCTTGCCGATCAGCTCCGCCTCTTGCTCCCCCGGCAGCTCGGTCAACGGCGGCCGCACGGCGCGCCAGGCCTGGTCTTGCGCGAAATAAGAGATGATCGCCTTCAGCGCCGGGATCATCGAATACTTCTGCACCAGTTCGCGAGTCTGGGTGACCTTCTGCTGCAGCGCTTCGGCGTCGGGACCCTGCCAGTTGGCGTAGAGCTGGCTGATGGGACCCGGGTTGATGTTGCCGGTGGCCGTGATGCAGCCCTTGCCGCCCGCGCGCAGGCCGCGCAGCAGCAGTGTTTCGCTGGCGGGGAAGACGTCGAAGCCGGTCGAGGCGAAGGCGTCGATGACGGACTTGGAGTAGTTCCAGTCGCCGGACGAGTCCTTCAGGCCCACGACGGTGTCGGGATAGGCCTTGATCAGGCGCTCGATCAGCGGCAGCGAGATCGGCACCTGCGACACGGGCGGGATGTGATACAGGTAGACGCGCAGCGCCGAGTCGCCGACGTTCTCGATGACCTGGCTGTAGTAGCGGAACAGGCCCTCGTCGGGCACGCTCTTGTAGAAGAACGGCGGCAGCATCAACACGCCGGCCGCGCCGTGCTTGACGGCGGCGGCGGTCAGTTGCGAGGCCTCGGGCACCGAGCAGGCGCCGGTGCCCGGCATCAGCTTGGCGCCGGGGATGCCGTCGGCGACGAGCCTGCCCATCAATTCGATCTTCTCGGTGGCCGACAGCGAGTTGGCCTCGCTGTTGGTGCCGAAGATGGCCAGGCCGGCGCAGCCGCTGTCGAGCAGCCACTGGCAATGGCGGGCGAAGCGGTCGGCATCGGGCAGCATGTCGGGCTGGAACGGCGTGACGACCGGGGCAAGCAGGCCTTGCAGGCGGGGAGGTGCGGACATGTCTCTCTTCCTTCTTACGGGGGGTTGATCATTCATGGGGCTGGGCGCCACGTTGGTCGATGAAACGGCAACCCCTCCAGGGCACAGCGGATCCGGCTCCGCCGGGCCGCCAGTGCCGCCCCTCGAGGGGCGCGCGCAAGCGCGTAGGGGTGGGCTCCATCCTCAGTGGGCTTGGATGCGTTGCAGGCGGGCCATCGCGTTGCTCATGTGGGCATGGGCGGCCTGCCGGGCGGCTGCGGGGTCGTGCGCGGCGATGGCCTCGTAGATGGCTTCGTGTTCCATCGTGATGTCGGTCAGCCAGCCGGCCAGCTCGCAATTGCGGCGGCTGATGGAAAGCTGGTTGCGGGTATGGCGTTCCAGGAACTCGAAGAAATCGTCGTAGACCGGGTTGTTGGCGGCGCGCGCGATGGCCCGGTGGAACAGGATGTCTTCCTCGACCCCGTCGCCGCCGCGCAGGCTGGCCTGGTTCAGGACTTTCAACGCCTGGCGGATCTCCTTGACCTGCGCCGGGGTCGCGCGGGCGGCTGCCAGGGCGGCGGCCTCGGTCTCCACGCCTATCCGCAGCTCGAACACCTGCTGCACGACGGCGTTCGCCTCTTGCCGCTCGCCGCCGATGCGGAACGGCCGGCCCGCTGGTGTGGCCGCGACGAAGGCCCCCAGCCCCTGGCGCGTCGTGACCAGGCCATCGGACTTCAGGCGCGCGATGGCCTCGCGCACCACGGTGCGGCTGACGCCGAAATCGGCGGCCAGGCGTTCTTCGGTGGGCAGGCGGCTGCCGGCCTCGCGCTCGCCCGACACGATCTGCGTGGCGAGCACTTCGCTGAGCTGCTCGGCCAGGTTGCTGCTGCGCAAGGGAGTCGATGACATGCGAAGGCGTGACCGGGGAAGGTTCAAAGCACACATATTGCCCGGTTATCATACAACCCGTCAACCTGGGGACAGCCGCCGGCCGGTGCTGCCGGCCCTGCCCGGCGCGGCCGATTTGACCGGGCATGCTAGGATGCTCCGGGCGACGCGAGGGGAATCGCAACAGGCCGCGCAAGACGGCAACGCCCTTGCGTTCGACCGCCACAACGCAACGAGGAGAATCTCATGAAGATTGGGGTCCCGACTGAAATCCGGCCGGGGGAGACACGTGTTGCCGCAACGCCGGAAACCGTGAAGAAAATGTCGGCAGGCGGCAACCAGGTACTGGTGCAGGCCGGCGCCGGACGGCTGGCCAGCTTCCCCGACGAAGCCTATGCCGCCGCGGGCGCCACGCTGGTGCCCGATGCCGCGCAGGTCTACGCGCAGGCCGAACTGGTGCTGAAAGTCCAGGCGCCGCAGGAGTCCGAGCTGGCGCAACTGCGCGCGGGCCAGATCCTGCTGGGCATGCTGAACCCCTTTGACGCCGAAGGCCTGGAGAAACTCGCCGCCACCGGCGTGACCGGCTTCTCGCTCGAGGCCGCGCCGCGCATCACGCGCGCGCAAAGCCTGGACGTGCTGTCCTCGCAGGCCAACATCGCGGGCTACAAGGCGGTCATCGTCGCGGCCGACCACTACGGCCGCTTCATGCCCATGCTGATGACCGCCGCCGGCACCGTCAAGGCCGCGCGCGTCGTCGTGCTGGGCGCCGGCGTGGCGGGACTGCAGGCCATCGCCACCGCCAAGCGGCTGGGCGCGGTGGTCGAGGCCTCGGACGTGCGGCCCGCCGCCAAGGAACAGATCGAATCGCTGGGCGCCAAGTTCATCGACGTGCCCTACGAGACCGACGAGGAACGCGAGATCGCCCAGGGCGTGGGCGGCTACGCCCGGCCCATGCCGGCGGCATGGATGGCGCGCCAGGCGGCGCTGGTGGCCGAACGCTGCAAGCAGGCCGACATCGTCATCACGACCGCGCTGATCCCGGGCCGCCCCGCGCCCGTGCTCGTCAGCGAGGAAACCGTGGCCGGCATGAAGCCGGGCTCGGTCATCGTCGACCTGGCGGTGGAACGCGGCGGCAACTGCCCGCTGTCCCGGCCCGACCAGGTGGTCGAGGCGCACGGCGTGAAGATCGTCGGCTACACCAACCTCGCCGCGCAGGTGGCCACCGACGCGTCCGCCCTGTACGCCCGCAACCTGCTGGACTTCCTGAAGCTGGTGGTCGCCAAGGATGGCGCCCCCGCCATCCAGCGCGAAGACGAGATCGTTGCCGCCTGCATGGTGTGCGATGCCAACCGCGTGCTGAGGAACAAGTAATGGAACTCATCGACCACACCATCATCAACCTCATCATCTTCGTGCTGGCCATCTACGTGGGCTACCACGTGGTCTGGAACGTCACTCCCGCCCTGCACACCCCGCTGATGGCCGTCACCAACGCCATCTCCGCCATCATCATCGTCGGCGCCATGCTGGCCGCGGCGCTGACCGACACCGGCCTGGGCAAGGCCATGGGCGTGCTGGCCGTCGCGCTGGCCGCGGTCAACGTGTTCGGCGGCTTCCTGGTCACGCGGCGCATGCTCGAGATGTTCCGCAAGAAGCCCAAGGCCGCGCCGGCCGAGGCCGCCAAGCAGGAGGCCCGCTGATGCTATCGCTCAACGTCGTCACCCTGCTCTACCTGGTCGCCTCGGTGTGCTTCATCCAGGCGCTCAAGGGCCTGTCGCACCCCACGACCTCGCGCATGGGCAATACCTTCGGCATGGTCGGCATGGCCATCGCCGTGCTGACCACCGCCGCGCTGATCGGCAAGCTCGCCGCCGAGCCGCTGGCCGGCCTGGGCTGGGTCGTGCTGGGCCTGCTGGTCGGCGGCACCGCCGGCACCATCATGGCCAAGCGCGTGGAAATGACCAAGATGCCCGAGCTCGTGGCCTTCATGCACAGCATGATCGGCCTGGCCGCGGTGTTCATCGCCATCGCGGCGGTGGCCGAGCCGCATGCCTTCGGCATTGCCGATCCGGGCATCCCCATTCCCACCGGCAACCGCATCGAGCTGTTCATCGGCACCTTCGTGGGCGCGATCACCTTCTCCGGATCGGTCATCGCCTTCGGCAAGCTGTCGGGGCGCTACAAACTGCGCGTGTTCCGTGGCGCGCCGGTGGTGTTCGCCGGCCAGCACATGCTGAACCTGCTGCTGGCCGTCGTCATGGTCGGATGCGGCATCTGGTTCGCGGTCACCCAGGAGTGGACCCCGTTCGTCATCATGACGGCCATCGCCTTCGTGCTGGGCGTGCTCATCATCATCCCCATCGGCGGCGCCGACATGCCCGTCGTGGTGTCGATGCTGAACAGCTACTCCGGGTGGGCGGCGGCCGGCATCGGCTTCTCGCTCAACAACCCCATGCTGATCATCGCCGGCTCGCTGGTGGGCTCGTCGGGCGCGATCCTGTCCTACATCATGTGCAAGGCGATGAACCGGTCGTTCTTCAACGTGATCCTGGGCGGCTTCGGCGGCGACGCCTCGGCGGCCGGCGCGGCGGGCGAACAGCAGCAGCGCAGCGTCAAGTCGGGCAGCCCCGACGATGCCTCCTTCATGCTGACCAACGCCGAGACCGTGGTGATCGTGCCGGGCTACGGCCTGGCCGTGGCGCGCGCACAGCATGCGCTGAAGGAACTCACCACCAAGCTGACCGAGAAGGGCGTGAACGTGAAGTACGCGATCCATCCGGTGGCCGGCCGCATGCCGGGGCACATGAACGTGCTGCTGGCGGAAGCCGAAGTGCCGTATGACCAGGTGTTCGAAATGGAGGACATCAACTCCGAGTTCGGCCAGGTCGACGTGGTGCTGGTGCTGGGCGCGAACGACGTGGTGAACCCCGCCGCGAAGAACGATCCCAAGTCTCCCATCGCGGGCATGCCCATCCTCGAGGCCTACAAGGCACGCACCATCATCGTCAACAAGCGGTCGATGGCGGCGGGCTACGCGGGCCTGGACAACGAGCTGTTCTATCTCGACAAGACCATGATGGTGTTCGGCGACGCGAAGAAGGTCGTCGAGGACATGGTCAAGGCGGTCGAGTAGTACCCGCCGTCCTGCCGCCCTGAAAAAGCGCGCGCAGGACGGCAATCAACGCCATCGGCTGGTCCAGCATCAGGTAATGGTGGGCCTGTGGCACGACCACGGGCCCACGCCCATGCCGCAGATGCGCCACGATGCGCTCGGCGTCCTCCTGCCGGATGACACTGCTGAATTCCCCCCGCACGTAGTCCACGGGAATCTCCAGGCCGGCGAGCAGTTCCGACATGTCTCCCTCGTGCGGGCCCGGCGGCAGGTGGGGATCGAATTTCCACAGCCAGCCGCCCTGCTGCCGCCTGAGCGCATGGCGGGCGACGTGATCGACCAGGAACGCGTTGTCGCAGGGTTGCGGCGGCGTCAGCCGGTACCGGGCGCGCGCGCTGGCGAAGTCCGGATACGGTTCGAGCCGGGGACGCCTGGGCGGCGCGGCGTGGCTGGGTGGACTGTCGGCCAGGCGGCAGATGCTGTCCACCGCCACGACGTGCCGGATCCGGTCGGGAAAATCCGCGGCGGCGCGCAGGGCGCGTGCGCCGCCGAAGCTATGCCCCACCACGACCGCCGGCCCCAGCGCCGCATGCTCGATCACGGCGCCGATGTCGGCCGCGAAGCCCTGCGCGGTGTAGGCGGCACGGTGGCCGCTGTCGCCCATGCCCGACAAGTCCATGGACACGACCCGGAAGGCGTCGGCGAAGTACGGGGCGATGAAATCCCAGTAGCGGGCGTGCGCGCGGTAGCCATGCACGAACAACAGGCCGGGCTTGTGGGTGTGCTCGAGCCCCCAGGCCAGATAGTGCAGGCGCGCGCCATCGGCCATGACCCAGCATGATTCGGCCGGCCGGGCCATGGCGCGCAGATACCAGTCGGGTCCGGCCGAGGGCGCCGCCGCTTCGCTCGCCTGCACCGCTCAGTCCAGGCGGGCTCGGGGTTGCGCGCCGGCGGCATTGAGGACGGATGCATGGCGGCTGGACGCGGCGATGTCCAGGCGGGCCTGGGCGACCTCTTGCATATGCCGGGCGATGGTGGCGCGGCGCTCGGCCAGCACCAACCGCTTGGTCAGGCGATTGGCATGGAAGGAATTGCCTGCCAGCTTGCGCGCCAGCGCCAAGGCTTCGGCATAGGGATCGGCGGCGACCCGGTTCACCAGGCGGATGGCCTGCGCTTCTTCGGCCGAGTAGGCCCGGCCGGTCAGCATGATCTCGAGCGCGGCCGCTTCGCCCACCAGGCCGGGCAACGTGATGTCGCTGATGCCGGATAGCATGCCGTGTTCGACTTCGGGGAAGGACAGGCGCGCGTCCGGGCCGGCGATGCGCAGATCGCAATGGATGGCCAGCGTCAGGCCAAAACCGATGACATAGCCATGCAGGGCGGCGACCACGGGCTTGGTGAGTTCCACGCCCACGGACGGAATCGCGTTGGCCAGGATGTCGGTGCCGACGGTGCCGCCGGTCTCTTTCATCGCCTTGAAATCGGAGCCGGCCGAGAATGCCCGGGGGCCTGCCCCCCGCATCACCACGGCCCGGACCTCGTCACGCGCCTCGGCCTGCCGCCATATGTCCGCCAGCGCCTGCTTGTGCGCGGCGTCCAGCGCATTCAGCCGCTCGGGACGATTCAGCGTGACGACGAACACGCCATCGCCCATGCCTTCGAATTCGATGCTCATCGATTGCTCCGCCGTGCCCCGGTTGCAAGGCACATCCTGGACGATTTTAGGAAGAGTTTGTATAGAGCACAACTTGTGTTTATTATGAACATATCGCCCTTCATCGCCCGCCATGAGCATCCCCGCGCTTCTCGAACAAGCCCGCCGGGCCTGGCCCGACCGCTGCGCCCTGATCGACGCGGACAGCGGCCGAAGCTACGGCTTTCCCGAACTGGTGGGCGAAGTGTTCGCCTTCTCGCACCGGCTGCTCGCGGCGTTCGACACCCGGCCGGGCGACCGCGTCGCGCTGCTGGGAGACGCCACGCCGGCTTTCCTGTTCGCCGACTATGGCGTGATGAGCGCGGGCCGCGTCCGGGTATCGCTGGACCCTGCCCTCGACCCGGCCGAACACCTCGCCCAGTTGCACGACTCCGGCGCGAAGGTGCTGCTGTACTGCCCGTCGCACGCCGACCGGGTGCAGGCGCTGCGACCGGGCCTGCAGGACTGCGGCATCGATGCCCGTCCGCTCGACAGCCTGGCGGGCGAAGCCGGGGCGGCCACGACCGGCCTGCATCCACCTGTCCCATGCGAACCGGACCGGATCGCGGCGCTGAACTACACGGGCGGCACCACGGGCATGCCCAAGGCCGTCGTGCATACGCACGGCAGCTATGCAGCGGCCCTTCACAACATCGTGGCGGCGCGCCGGCCATGGACGGGCGACCGGATGCTGAACATGCGGCCGCTCTGGCCGATCGCGGCGATATCGCTGCTGGCCCATCTGCTGCAAGGCGGCACGCTCATCCTCGGCGGCCATTTCGAGCCCCGGCGCTTTCTCGAGCTGGCGGCGCGATACCGGCCGACCTGCACATCGCTGGTCCCCACGCACCTGGTCCGCATCCTCAGGGTGCTGCCCGACGTGCACGTCGATCTCGGCTCGCTGGCCTGCATCGAAATCGGCGCCGCCGCCATGCCGCCGGAACTGTTCGAGCAGGCAGTGGCCGCCTTCGGTCCCGTTTTTTCCGTCATCTATGGGCTGACCGAAGCACCGTGGACCTGCTATCGGCCGCCGTCCGCCGCCTCCGAACTGCTGGCCGATCCGGCCGGCACGCTGGGACTGGTCGGCCCCACGACCGACCGCGCCGAAATCGCCATCGGCGACGGCCGTACCGTCCTGCCCGCGGGCACGGTCGGCGAAGTGCTGATACGCGGCGGCCACGTCATGCAAGGCTATTGGAACCAGCCGGAGCTGACGGCTGCCGTGCTGGACGGCGCATGGTTCCACACCGGCGACCTGGGCTGTCTCGACGCCCGGGGCCGATTGCGCATACAGGGACGAGCCAAGGCCATCATCCGCACGGGCGGTAAATCGGTGCAGCCGGCCGAGGTGGAGCAGGTGCTGTGCAGCCATCCTTCGGTGCTCGAAGCCGCGGTCGTCGGCATCGCGGACCCCGAGTGGGGAGAAATCGTCGCCGCCGCCATCGTCGCGCGGCCCGGCTCCCGCCCCAGCCACGACGAGCTGGCGGCGTTCTGCCGGGAACGCCTGTCCGCGCACAAGCGCCCCAAGCGCACGGTGTTCATGGACGCCCTGCCGCGCTCCCATTACGGTAAAGTGTTGACCCGGAAGGTCCAGGACGCGATCGCCGCCGCCCGCCAAGACTGAACTCCCTTTAGCGTGAACAGGCCCTAGCCTTGCAGACGACGCCAGAACACCGCCAGCCGGATGCCGACAGCACCGGACGGGTGCAATCCATAGACCGCGCCTTCATGGTGCTGCGCGAACTGGCCAGCACGCCCCAGGGCGCCACGGCGCTGGACCTGTCGCGCCGCACGGGCATAGAACGGACCACCGTCCATCGCCTGCTCAAGACACTCGTGCACTGGGACATGGTCACGGCCGACGACGGCGCCTATGCCTTGGGCCCCGAGTGCCTGCTGTTCGCCACGGCGCACGCCAGCCGGCTCAACGTGCGGCGCGCCGCGCTGCCCTACGCGGTCGAACTGCAGGAGAAAGTCCTGCACGGCCGTTCCGCGCTGGTGTCGATCTCGGTGCCGGCGCGCGACCGGGTCATCATCGTCGAACGCATCTGGACGCCGCGCACGCCGATGAACGTCATCATCGATATCGGCAACCAGTTCCCCATCGACGATTGCGCCAGCGGCAAAGCCATCCTGTCCACGTATGCCGACGACCTGTGCCTGGCCACGCTGGGCCAGGCCCGTTTCGACAAGGTCCGCCCCGCGCTGCGGAAAATCCGCCAGGCAGGGGGATTCTGCGCCACCGTGGGCCAGTACAAGCGCGGGCTGGCCTCGCTCGCCTGCCCCTTCCACGGACGGAGCCCGGCGGCGCTCGGCGCCATCGTCGTCTCCGGACTGGACCTGAATGACTGCCTGGACACGGGCTCGTCGCTGGCACAGCACCTGTACCGAGCGTGCGAGAACGTCTCGTCCGCGCTCCAGCACGGCTGACGCCGCGCGGCCGTCAGGCCGCCGGGTAACGGCGCGGCCGCAGTCCCGCCTGGAACCAGTTGATCAGCGATACGCCGTCGAACACCGGAATGCCGAAGCGCTCCGCGATGTCGGCGCTGAACGGCGTCATGTTGGCGCACTCGGACACGATGGCGCCGACGTCCGGATGGCGGTCCAGCAGCCGCTCGGCGGCCTGGAGCACCTCGACACGCATCGTCTCGTGGCGCGGCACGACATCGCCCGACTTGATGGCGGTGACGAATACCGAGTCGGCCGGCATGCCCTCGACGGGCGTGCCGGCATCCACGCCCACCGCCTCCAGGTGCGAGGCATGCAGGCTCTCCTTGCTGAAGGTCAGTATCCCCACCCGCTTGTCCGGCGCGATCAGGCGCTGCGCCAGCGGAACCTGGAGCAGGCTGCTGGAGGCCACGGGCACGCCGCAGGCCGCCGCCAGTTCCCGCTGGTACAAGGCCAGGAAACCGCAAGTCGTGGCGATGCCGTCGACGCCGCCGGCGACCAGGTCCCGCGCCGCGGCCTTGAAGTCGTCCAGCAACCCCGAGGATTCCAGCGCCATCATCTTGTCCGGCGTCGCGCCTTCGACGATGCGGTACTGCACGGGGAAGTCCCAGGTACCCGCATGGCCGACATCGCCCGGCAGGCGGCAAAACCCGGTCTTGACCATCAGGATGCCGACGGTCACGCCGTGGAAAGTCTTCTTGCGTCCAGCCACCGTTGTTCCCCCGTCCCGATCACTTGGGTTCGATCTTCGCATCCGCGACAGCCTGCGCGTACTTCTTGCTTTCCTGCCGGACATAGTCGCCGAACTGCTTGCCCGTGACCGTGCCGGCAACCATCCCCTGCTTGTCCAGCCAGGCCTTGAATTGCGGCGATCCCAGCACCTTCGTCAAGCCAGCCTGGATACGCCTGGACACGGCTTCGGGCATGCCGGCGGGGCCCCACATGCCGTACCACGAGACGAAGTCCATGTCGGGCACGCCAGCCTCGCCCAGGGTGGGCACCGAAGGCAACAGCGCGCTGCGGCGCTCGCCCGTGACGGCGATGGCCTTCAGGCGGCCGGTACTGACGAAGGGCAAGGTAGTCAGCACGGGATCCATGATCGCGCTCAACTGGCCGCCCACGATGTCCGTCAGCGCGGGGGCGGACCCCTTGTAGATCACCATCGGGATCGACGTGCCCGCCCGGACGTTGAAGGTTTCCATGGCCAGGTGGCCGCCGGAACCGAAGCCCCCCACGCCAAAGTTGATCTTGTCCGGATGCGCCTTGGCCTCTTTGATGAAATCGCCGACCGTGGCGATGCCGCTTTGCGGCGACACGACGAAGACCAGGGGTGTGCTGGCCACCATGCCGATAGGCGTGAAGTCCTTGTGCAGATCGAAGCGCTGCTTCTCTTTCATCACGAGCGGGTTGACGATGACCGTGCTGGCCGTCAGCAGCAGCACATGGCCATCGGGCTCGGCGCCGGCGACATATTCCGCGCCGATGTTGCCGGAGGCTCCCGCCCGGTTCTCGACCACCACCTGCTGCCCGAACTCCTCGGACAACTGCGCGGCAAGCGCGCGCGACAGGGCATCGACCGTTCCACCCGGAACATAGGGCGCGACGATTCGCACCGGCTTGACGGGGAACCCCTGCGCCGATGCCGTGCCCGCCGCAAGAGCAAGGACAGCCGCCGCGCCCGCCGCCATTCTCTTCATCATCATCATGAACGCTTCCTCTGGCCGATGGAAGGAGCCGGAGCATCTGCGGGGATGCATGCCGGCACCCTCGGTTGATTGTTCGCAATATGGACAATATGTGCGAATCACGGCTAGGTTATGCGCGACGCTCCGTCCGGTCAACGAATTTTTAGGAAGAGATTCATGGCGTCCGGAAATGAGGCGTCACGGCTCGGCCGACGTCGCGGGCAACAAGGCCGACAGCGTTTCCAGCGTGTCGGCCTCTTCCACCGGCTTGTCCTGCCGCCAGCGCAACATGCGCGGAAAGCGCACCGCGATGCCGCTCTTGTGGCGCGTGCTGCGCGCGATCCCTTCAAATCCCAGTTCGAACACCAGGGTCGGCAGTACGCTGCGGACCGGGCCGAAGGTCTCCTGCGTGGTCTTGCGCACGATGGCATCCACCTGGCGGATCTCGTCGTCGGTCAGGCCCGAATAGGCCTTGGCGAACGGGACCAGGCCGCGTCCGGGCGTTCCCGGAGGCGCGTCCCAGACGGCGAAGGTGTAGTCGGTGTAGAGGCTGGCGCGGCGGCCATGCCCCTTCTGGGCGTAGATCAGCACGGCGTCCACCGAATAGGGATCCACCTTCCATTTCCACCACAGCCCCACGTCCTTGCTGCGCCCCACGCCGTAGCTGCCGCCGGCCTGCTTGAGCATCATGCCTTCCACGCCGCGCTCGCGCGAGCTCTCGCGCAGCCGGGCGTAGTCTTCCCAGGAGCTCTCCAGCAGCAGCGGACTGGGCAGCAACCCGGCACTTCCGGCGTCGGCCAGCAATGCGTCCAATGCGGCGCGGCGCTCGCGCTGGGGCCGGGCGCGCCAGTCCTGGCCCTCCAGCTCCAGCAGGTCGTAGGCCAGCAACGCCACGGGTATGTCGCGCAGGATGCGCGGGGTCAGGGTCTTGCGGCCGATCCGCTGCTGCAATTGCGCGAAGGGCTGCACCCTGCCCTCCTTGTGGACCACGATCTCGCCGTCCAGGACGGTCCCTTCGGGCAAGGCCGCCGCGGCCTGGAGCAGCTCGGGAAAACGGTCGCTGACCAGTTCCTCGCCGCGCGACCACAGCCAGGCTCCGCCCGCGCGTCGCACCAGTTGCGCCCGGATGCCGTCCCATTTCCATTCCACCAGCCAATCGGCGGGCGGGCCCAGCAGCCGCTCGAAGTCGGCGATATCCGCCTGCAAGGGATGGGCGAGGAAGAACGGATACGGCATCCCGCTTTCCTGGCGGCCGGCAGGCGCCTCGGCCGCGATCAGCGCCAGATAGCCCTGGGCCGAGGGCAATGCGTTCAGGTCGGTATAGCCCACCATGCGCTGCGCGATCTCCTTCGCGTCCACGCCGGCCAGCTCGGCCAGCACGCGCGTCACCAGCAGCCGCGACACCCCCACGCGGAAGCTGCCGGTGATGAGCTTGGTGAAGACCAGCCGGCCACGCGTGTCGAGCCGGCTCCAGGCCTCCAGCAAGCGGGGCTTCAAGGGTCCGGGGTCCATGCCGCGCAGCGGCAACAGGCTGTGCTCCATCCAGGCGGCCAGGCTGGCATCGTCAGCGTGCGGCGTGTCGGGCAGCAACAAGGCGATGGTCTCGGCCAGGTCTCCCACGGCCTGGTAGCTTTCCTCGAACAGCCACTCGGGAACGCCGGCGGCCTCGCGCGCATATTCCTTCAGCAGCTTCGCGGGCACCAGTTGTCGCGGTTTGCCGCCGGCCAGGAAATACACCGCCCAGGCGGCATCGGCCGGCGGCGCATGGCGCAGGTAGTCGAGCATGGCCGCCCGCTTGCCCAGGCTGGAGGTCGTGGCGTCGAGCGCGGCATAAAGATCGACGAAGGCTTTCATGCGTCGTCCGCCGGTGTCGCCGGATCGCCGATGTCGCCATCCTCTTCGTCGCCATCCTCTTCGTCGCCGTACTCGGTGGCGAAGGTCTCGGCATCCAGGCCGCGCTCGCGCAGCCAGCGCACCATGGCGTGCGCGCTGCCATGGGTCACGAAGACCCGCTGCGCCCCGGTGGCCTCGATGGCGCGCTGCAAGGCCGGCCAGTCGGCATGGTCGGACAGCACGAAGCCGCGGTCCACGCCCTTGCGTCGCTGGTTGCCCCGCACCCGCATCCAGCCGCTGGCATAGCCGTCGGAATGATCCCCGAAGCGCCGGAGCCAGGGCGAGCCCTGGGCCGAAGGCGGCGCCAGCACCAACGCCCGCCGCAGCATGGACCGGTCGGCAACGTCGGTCACGCGCGGCGCGGCGGGCAAGTCGACGCCGCTGCGGCGATACGCGTCATTGAGCACGGCCACGGCGCCATGCGCGATGACCGGCCCGATGGCCGGGTCCACGCTGGCCAGGACGCGCTGCGCCTTGCCGAAGGCGTAGCAGAACAGCACCGAGGCGCGTCCCGCGTCGGCGTTCCGCCGCCACCAGTCGTCGACCTCGCTGAACAGCGCCTCGCGGCCAGGCCAGCGATAGATGGGCAGGCCGAAGGTCGATTCGGTGATGAAGACATGGCAGCGCACCGGCTCGAAGGGTGCGCAGGTGGGATCGGCCTCGAGCTTGTAGTCGCCCGATGCCACCCAGACCTCGCCGCGATACTCGATGCGCACCTGGGCCGAGCCCAGCACGTGGCCGGCCGGATGCAGGGAAACCCTGACCCCGTTCATCTCCACCGCCTGCCCATAGTCCAGCGTCTGCAGCGGGATGTCGCCCAGGCGGATGCGCAGCACCTGTTCGCCCGCCGCGGCGGCCAGGTAGGCGCCGTGCCCCGCGCGGGCATGGTCGGCGTGGGCATGGGTGATCACCGCCCGTTCGACGGGGCGCCACGGATCGATATGGAAGCGCCCGGGCGGGCAGTACAGCCCGTCGCGGGTGGCGACGACGAGATCCATCGGCGGTTTCCGCATAAGCCAATAACCGGAAGATATGAGCGCCGCCGGGCGTACACAAGCCGGGGGTCGCAAGCGGATGGTTCGGTTCGTGAGCAGATGTGAACGAGCCGCTTGTACGCCGAGCTTCTGAGCAAATGCGAATTTCTTGGTTGGGTTCCGCGGATGGCTGGCTTATGGTGACAGCCTCGACATTCGGCAGCCCGCCATGCACTCGATACTGACCATTACCGGCAGCCCCTCGGCCGTCTCGCGCTCGACCCTGCTGGCCCAGACCCTGGACGCGCACCTGGAACAGGCGGGCTATGCCACCCGCTCGCTGAACGTGCGCGACCTGCCCGCCCAGGCCTTGCTGTCGGCCGACACCACCGACGCCCATATTGCCGCCGCGCTCCGGTCCCTGGCGCCGGTCGATGCCGTGATCATCGCCACGCCCATCTACAAGGCGGCCTACAGTGGAATACTGAAGACCTTCCTGGACCTGCTTCCCCAGACCGCGCTACAGGGCAAGGTCGTCCTGCCGCTGGCCACGGGAGGCTCGCCGGCCCACCTGCTGGCCGTGGACTATGCCCTGCGGCCCGTGCTGAACGCGCTTGGGGCGCGGCACATACTCAGCACGGTGTATGCCGCCGATGCGCAGATCACCGGCGACTCGGTCACAGGCTATCAACTCTCGCAGGACATCGCCGCCCGGCTGCTGGGCGGCTTGCGCGAGCTGAACGCAAGCCTGGGCGTGCGCGTCCCGCGCATCCAGCCGGTGGAAGTGCGGGAACGCCTGTACGCCTGACCCGTCACGGCGGGATCAATCGCCGACGATCTTGCGGTCCCGGATGATGGCGCCGAAACGCTTGGCGTCGTACTCGGCACGCTCGTGGAACTGCTCGGGCGTCATGGGCGCGGGGTCGCCGCCCAGGGCCACCAGGCGCTCGCGGAAGGCGGGCGTGCTCACGATCTTGTTGATCTCGGTATTGAGCTTGGTGACGATGTCCTTGGGCGTGCCGGCGGGCGCGTAGAAGCCGAACACGGTGTCGGCATCGAAGCCCTTCAGGCCCGCCTCGTCCAGCGTGGGCACGTTGGGGAACATGGGCGAGCGCGTCAGGCTGCCCACGGCCAGCATGTTGAGCTTGCCCGACTGCACGTGCTGCATGGCAATGCCCGGGTCGAAGGCGAAGTCGATCTGACCGGCCAGCAGGTCCACCAGCGCGGGCGCGGCGCCACGGTACGGGACATGGACGGCGCTCACGCCGGCCTGGCTCTGGAACATCTCCGCGGCCAGGTGGGGCGAGCTGCCATTGCCCGGCGTGCCGTAGGTCAGCTTGCCGGGATTGGCCTTCAGGTAGCCGATGAACGACTTGACGTCGGTGGGCAGCTTGCCCGGCTTGACCACCAGGAACACCTTGACCTTGGCGGCCGCGGCCACGGGCGCGAGGTCCTTGATCGGGTCGAAGGACATCTTGGGATAGATGTAGGGGTTGACTGACACCATGCCGCCGGAACTCATCAGCAGGGTGTAGCCGTCGGGCGCCGAACGGGCGACCGCCTCGCCGCCGATGTTGCCGCCCGCCCCGCCCTTGTTCTCGACCACCACGGGCTGGCCCAGCGCCTCTTGCAGGGGACCGGTGATGGCGCGCGCGATCTGGTCGGCGGCGCCGCCCGGCGGGAAGTTGACCACGACCTTCACGGGCTTGGTCGGATAGGCTTGCGCCACGGCGCCGAAGGCGACCGCGCATCCCAGCGCGAGCGCGCTCCACCTGGCCGCGAGGGCCGCTTTGCCTGCTTGACGGTTCATGTCTGTCTCCTGTTTTGTCATGAACGAACACGGATGCCCGCGTCCGCGCCCGGCCGCGACGGGCGCGAGCGGAGCGATCAGAACGGGTAGTGGCGCGGCGTGGTCTGCACGGTGATCCAGCGCAGTTCGGTGAACTCGTGGATGCCGGCGTTGCCGCCGAAGCGGCCGATGCCGCTGGCCTTGACACCGCCGAACGGCATCTGCGCCTCGTCGTGCACCGTGGGGCCGTTGACGTGGCAGATGCCCGACTCGATGCGCTTGGCCACTTGCATGGCACGCGCCACGTCGCGCCCGAACACGGCCGAGGACAGGCCGTACTCGGTGTCGTTGGCGCTGTTGATGGCGGCCTCGACGCCATCAACCCGCACTACCGCCTTGACCGGCCCGAAGGATTCCTCGCCGTAGATGCGCATGTCGGGCGTGACGCGGTCCAGGATGGTGGCGGGCATGAGCGTGTTTTCGGCCTTGCCGCCGCACACCAGCACCGCGCCCTTGGCCAGCGCGTCGTCGATCATGGCGTTGCAGCGTTCGACGGTAGCCATGTCGACCACCGATCCCAGCACCGCGGGCCCCTTGCGCGGATCCTGCAGCGGCAGCGACTTGGCCTTGGCGCCGAAGCGCGCGACGAATTCGTCGGCGATCTTCTCGTCGACGATGATGCGCTCGGTGGACATGCAGATCTGGCCCGAGTTGGCGAAGGCGCCGAAGGCGGCGGCGTTGACCGCCGCGTCCAGGTCGGCGTCGTCCAGGATCACCAGCGGCGCCTTGCCGCCCAGCTCGAGCACGACCGGCTTGAGGTACTTGGCGCAGGTCTGCGCGATGATCTTGCCCACGCGCGTCGAACCGGTGAAGTTCACCCGGCGCACGGCGGGATGCGAGACCGCGGCCTCGACCACCGCGCCGGCATCCGCCGGGTCGTTGGTGACGAAGTTGACCACGCCCGCGGGAAAGCCCGCTTCGTTCAAGGCCTCGACGATCAGCCCGTGCGTGGCGGGGCACAGTTCGGAGCCCTTGAACACGACCGTGTTGCCGCAGGCCAGCGGCACGGCCACCGATCGCACGCCCAGGATCACGGGCGCGTTCCACGGCGCGATGCCCAGCACCACGCCCGCGCCCTGGCGCACGGCCATGGCCAGGCTGCCTGGCACGTCGGACGGAATGACCTCGCCGCTGATCTGGGTGGTCAGGGCGGCGGCCTCCTGCAGCATGCCCGCCGCCAGGTGGACGTTGAAGCCGGCCCACATGGCCGATGCCCCGGTCTCGGCGGCCATCGCCTCGATGAAGGCCGGCGCCTTGGCTTCGAGCGCCTGGGCGGCCTTGAGCAGCAGCGCCCGGCGCTCGCCCGGGCCGGTCTCGCGCCAGCTCGTGAACGCGCGCGCGGCGGCGTCGACCGCCTTGGTCATGTCCTCGGGGGTGGCGGCCGGCGCCCGGGTCGCGACCGAGCCGTCGAGCGGATTGCGGCGCTCGAAGGTCGCCTTGCCGGAGGCCTCGGCGGATTGGCCGTCGATCAGCATGGTCAGGGTTTTCATGTCAGTCTCCTGCTCTGGAAGAATGGGGATAGTGACGGCGGAATCAGGCGATTTCCACGTCCACCAGGATGGGCACCGGCGATGCCAGCGCTTCGCGCAGCACACCGGCCAGCTTGGCGGGGTCCGACACCCGGATACCCTGGCAGGCATGCCCGCGCGCCAGCGACACGAAGTCGAGATCGGGCAGGTCGGTGCCGGCAAGCGGGTCTTCGGGCTTGAAGCCGAAGGTCGGGGCGAACTCCGTCAGGGCAGCATAGCGCCGGTTGTTCAGGATCACGAAGGTGATCGGCAGCTTGAGCTGCGCCGCGGTCCACAGCGCCTGGATGGAGTACATGCTGGAGCCGTCTCCGATCAGACCGATGACCTTGCTTTGCGGCTTGGCCAGCGCGACGCCCACGGCGGCCGGCATGCTGTAGCCCAGGCCGCCGCTGCACATGGTGTAGAAGGTCTCGCTTTGCAGCATGGGCAGGTACTTGTGCATGACCGGCCGCGCGCTGGGCGACTCCTCGACCACGATGGAAGCGGGATCGCGCACCTCGGCCAATGTCTGCAGCACGTAGGCCACCGACATGGGCGAGGACGGCTCGGCGCGCGGCAGCGGCGCCCGCGGGGCGGGCAGTTCGCGCGCCGGCGGCGAAGCCCGCGCCAGCAGTTCGCGCACGCCCAGGCTGATGCTGCCCACCGCCGCGGTGCCCACCGGCGCCCAGGCCGCGACCTGCGGATCGTCGGTGAGCTGGACCAGCTTCGCGCCGGGCGGCAGGTGCGGCCCGAAGCCTTCGACGTGATAGGTGAAGGCCGGCGCGCCGATCACGAAGATGCAGTCGTAGCCACCCAGCATCGAGACGATCTTCTCGCGGATGGCGGGCAGGAAGCCCATGAACTGGCGATGGTCCTCGGGGAAGCCGCAACGGCCCGACATGGGCGCGACCCACACGCCCGCCTTGTGGCGCTCGGCCAGTTGCACCACGTCGTCCCAGGCGCCGTCGCGGTCGACGGAGGCGCCGATGACGAAGGCCGGACGCCGCGCAGCGTCCAGCGCGCCGGCGATCTCGGCCATGACGTCGGGATCGGGCCGCAGCAGCTTGCCGACGCGACGCGCCTGGACCGGCTCGCACTCGCGCGACCAGTCGTCCGCGGGCACCGAGATCAGCACCGGACCGCAGGGCGGCTGCATGGCGATGTAGTAGCCGCGCGCGATCGCCAGTGGAACGTCCTCGGCCCGCGCCGGCTCACAGCTCCACTTCACGTAGGGCTTGGGCAGCTCGGTGGCCTGCGCCGAATGCAGGAAGGGATCGAAGGGCAGGATGGAGCGCGACTGCTGGCCGGCGGTGATGACCAGCGGCGTGCGGTTCTTGTAGGCGGTGAAGATGGTGCCCATGGCGTTGCCCACGCCGGCCGCCGAATGCAGGTTGATGAACGAGGCGTTGCGGCGCGCCTGCGCGTAGCCGTCGGCCATGGCGACCACCACGCCCTCGTGCAGCCCCAGCACGTAGTCGAAGTCGCTGGGGAAGTCCAGGAAGAGCGGCAGCTCGGTGGATCCCGGGTTGCCGAAGATGGTGGTCATGTCGAAGGCGCGCAGCAGGTCGAGCACGGCTTCGCGGACGGTGGTCATGGGTCTCGTCTCCGCGGTGTGATGGTGTGCGGGCCGGGGTCCGTTTCCTGAGCCCGGCGAATCCCGAGAGTATGGCCAGCATACCCTTGCCTGAACATTGCTTTTTCAGGAAAAAGTCATTACCTTTTGGCATGACTTTCGACATACGCCAACTCAACGCCTTCCTGGCCGTGGTCCAGCACGGAACGCTGGGCCGGGCGGCGCAAAGGCTGAACATCACCCAGCCCGCCCTGAGCCGCACCATCCGCCGGCTGGAAGAACAGATCGGCGCCCCGCTGTTCGAGCGCTATGCGACCGGCATGATGCTGACCAGCTTCGGCCAGGCGCTGCTCCCCCACGCCACCCTGCTACAGCGCGAAGCGGAACAGGCCACCGAGGAAATCGACGCGCTGCGCGGCCTCTCGCGCGGCACCATACGCGTCGGCGCGGTGGCCAGCGCGGTCAGCCTCGTGCTGCCCATGGCCATCGGACGCGTGCTGGCCCAATGGCCGAACCTGCAGGTCCATCTGCTCGAGGGCGTGGGCGACCTGCTGACCGACGCGCTGCTGACTCACGACATCGATCTCGCCATAGGCGTGTCGATGCCGGACACGGCGGACATCTGCGTGATCCCCGACTGCGAATGGCACGACACCAGCCAGATCATTGCCGCGTCCACGCATCCGCTGCGCAGGCGCGCCCGGCTGCGCCTGGAAGACACGCAAGGCCACAAATGGGTGCTGCCGCCGCGCGGCACGGCGCCGTTCGACGAACTCATGCACCTGTTCGCCTCGCGCGGCCTGCCCCCGCCCGACATCGTGGTGGAGACGCGCTCCATCATCGCCATCAAGAGCATGGTGGCCCACGCCGGCTTCCTGAGCTGGATGCCTCACCCCATGTTCGAGGCCGAGCGCGGCGCGGGGCTGGCCGACACCCTGCCCATTCCCGGCGCGGCCCTGCAACGCCGGCTGATGGTGTTCCGCCGCACCAAGGGCATTCTTCCCCAGCCGGCCGTCAAGCTGCTGGACGAACTGCGGCTGATGTGGGCGTCTCCTACCCGCTGACGCGCTTGCCGGCCAGCGCGGCGTCGACCGCTTCTATCCAGTGCACGACCGGGGTGTCCGTGCCGGCCTGCAGATGCGCCAGGCAGCCGATGTTCGCGGACAGGATGAGATCGGGGCCGGCCCTGCCCAGCTCGGCGAGCTTGCGGTCGCGCAGCTCACCGGCGATCTCGGGCTGCAGCACCGAGTAGGTTCCCGCCGATCCGCAGCACAGGTGGCTTTCCGAGAACGGCTGGAGCGCGAAGCCCAGGTCCGCCAGCAGGCGCTCGACCAGCGGCCTCAGGCCCTGCCAATGCTGGAGCGTGCACGGCGGATGGAAGACCGGCCGCGCGGCCAGCCGGCCGGCCAACCGCGGAGCCAGCTCGCCCGCGTGCGGCGCCAGCACCTCGGCGATGTCGCGCACCATGCCCGACACCCGCGCCGCCCGGCCGGCATAGGCCGGATCGTCGCGCAGGTGGTGCGCGTACTCGCGCACGGTGGCGCCGCAGCCCGAGGCATTCATCACGATGGCCTCGATGCGGCCCGCTTCGATGTCGGGCCACCAGGCATCGACATTGGCGCGCATCTGCGCCAGCGCCGCCGCCTGCTGGTTCAGGTGGAAGCGCGCCGCGCCGCAGCAGCCCGAACCCGGCGCGACCGAGGCCGAGATCCCCACGGCATCGAGCACGCGCAGGGTGGCCGCGTCGATGGCCGGCATCATGGAAGGCTGCACGCAGCCCGCCAGCATCAGCACCTGGCGCTCATGGCGGCGCCGCGGCACCTGGCCCGCCGGCCGCCGCGGCGGCACCTTGGCCGCCAGCGCGGACGGCAGCAAGGGGCGCAGCGCCTGCCCCAGCCTCATGGCCAGCCCGAAGGCCGGCGTAGCCAGCGTCCTGCCCAGCACCGCGCGCTTGAGCTGGTCGCCGGGCGCCCTTTCCACGCGCGTCTCGACCATCCTGCGGCCGATGTCGATCAATTGCCCGTATTCCACGCCGGACGGACAGGTCGTCTCGCAATTGCGGCAGGTCAGGCAGCGATCCAGGTGCAACTGGGTGCTGGCCGTGACCTCGCCCCCCTCAAGCATCTGCTTGATCAGGTAGATGCGGCCGCGCGGGCTGTCCAGTTCGTCGCCCAGTACCTGGTAAGTGGGACAGGTCGCGGTACAGAATCCGCAATGCACGCACTTGCGCAGGATGGCCTCGGCCTGCCTGCCATCGGGGGTGTCCTTGATCGACTCCGTCAGCCGTGTCTGCATGGAATGGGTGGTTCGTGTCTAGAGGTCGGGATACATGCGGCCGGGATTGAACACCCCTTCCGGATCGAATTCGTTCTTCAGGCGCCGATGGATGGCGGCCACGGGCGTCGACAGCGGATGGAACACGCCCGACGCCCGCGCCTCGTCCACCGATGCGGCGCGAAACAACGTGGCATGCCCACCCGCCAGCGCGGCCGCCTGGCGCACGCGCTGCGCCGGCACGGGCCCGCTCAGCCATCGCTGCGCGCCGCCCCATTCGATCAGCGTGGGCCCCAGGCCCAGCGGCCGGGTCACCGACGGCAGCGACAGGCGCCACAGCGAGCGCACGGCCAGGAAGGGATGCGTATGGTCGCGCAGCGACCGCCACCATGCCTGGGCCTCTTCGTCCGGCAACGCCTCGCCGCCCAGCGCCGCGCGTGCCGCCGCGATCGCGGCCTGGGCGCCCGACAGCCGGACGGTCAGGCATCCGCCGCACCAGGCCGTGGCGCTGACCGGCAACGCCTGGCCGCCCCAGGCATTCATCCGGCGCAGCGCCGTCGCCTCGTCCATCTCAAAACGCAGCGTGGTCTCGCAGGCGGGCCGGGGCAGCACCTTCAGCGACACCTCCAGGATCGCGCCCAGCGTACCCAGCGAACCGGCCACGAGGCGGGACACGTCATAACCCGCCACGTTCTTCATGACCTCGCCGCCGAAACGCAGCACGCGCCCCTGGGCATCCAGCAGGCGCACGCCCAGCACGAAATCGCCGACCGAACCGGCGCTGGCCCGGCGTGGTCCGGCCAGCGCCGTCGCGATGCAGCCGCCCAGCGTGGCGCCGGCCGAGAAATGCGGCGGCTCGAAGGCCAGCATCTGGCCCTGCTCCGCCAGCATTTCCTCGACTTGAGCAAGGGGCGTACCCGCCCGGGCGCTCAGCACCAGCTCGCTGGGCTGGTAGTCGATGACACCCGCGTAGGGCGACAGGTCGAGCACGGCATCGTGGTCCACCGGCAGCCCGTAGAAGCCCTTGGTGCCGCCGCCGCGGATGTACAGCGACTTGCGGCCCACATGGGCCATCAGCACGCGGGCGCGAAGATCGGATAACAGAACGTCCATGGCCGGGAATCAGAAGCGGGGGATCTCGGGAAAGCGGATGGCATCGCGGTGCACGTGCCGGCGTCCGTATTCGTTGCACCGGGCCAGCGTCGGGATGGCCTTGCCCGGATTGAGCAGGCCGGTCGCGTCGAAGGCGTGCTTGATGCCGAAGAAGACGTCCAGCTCCTCGCGCGCGAACTGCACGCACATCTGGTCGATCTTCTCGGCCCCCACCCCATGCTCGCCGGTGATCGTGCCGCCGACCTCCACGCACAGCTCCAGGATCTCGGCGCCGAATTGCTCGGCCCGCTCGACCTCGTCGATGTCGTTGGCATCGAACAGGATCAGCGGATGCAGGTTGCCGTCGCCCGCATGGAACACATTCGCGCAGCGCAGGCCGTACTTGTGCTCCATCTCGGCGATGGCCGACAGCACGCGCCCCAGGCAGCGGCGCGGGATGGTCCCGTCCATGCAGTAGTAGTCGGGAGAAATCCGCCCCGCCGCCGGAAAGGCATTCTTGCGGCCGGCCCAGAACAGCAGCCGCTCGGCCTCGGAACCGGAAACCTGCAGGCGCGTCGCGCCGCACTGGGCGAACAGCGCCTCGATCCGGCAGATCTCGTCGGCCACTTCCTCTTCGGTGCCGTCCGATTCGCACAGCAGGATGGCCTCGGCATCGAGGTCGTAGCCCGCGCACACGAAGGGTTCCACCATGTGCACGGCGCGCCGGTCCATCATTTCGAGTCCGGCGGGAATGATGCCGGCCGCGATGACCCGGGCGACGGCATCGCCGGCCGCCTCGACCGACGCGAAACTCGCCATGACCACCCGCGCCACGGCCGGACGCGGGATGAGCTTGACCGTGACCTCGGTCACGATGCCCAGCATGCCCTCGGAGCCGATGATGATGGACAGCAGGTCCAGGCCGGGCTCGTCCAGCGCCGACGAGCCGAGCTCCAGCACCTCGCCGTCCATCGTGACCACGCGCGCCGCCAGCACGTTGTGCACCGTCAGGCCGTATTTCAGGCAATGCACGCCGCCCGAGTTCTCGGCCACGTTGCCGCCTATGGTGCAGGCGATCTGGCTGGAGGGATCGGGCGCGTAGTAGAGCCCGTGGGGCGCGGCGGCCTCGGAGATGGCCAGGTTGCGCACGCCCGGCTGCACCACCGCCAGGCGCGCCTCGGGGTCGACATGGACGATGCGGTTGAACTTCGCCAGGCCCAGCAGCACACCCTCGGCATGCGGCGTCGCGCCGCCCGACAACCCGGTGCCCGCGCCGCGCGCCACCACCGGCACGCCCATCCGCTTGCACAACCGCAGGACCTGCCGCACCTGCTCCTCGGTCTCCGGCAGCACCACGACCATGGGCAACTGGCGGAACAGCGACAGTCCGTCGCATTCGTAGGGACGCGTGTCCTCTTCCCTGAACAGCACACAGTAGTTGGGAAGCACAGCGCGCAATGCCTGCACCACCTCTACCTGGCGCTCGGCCGCGATCGGGTCCAGCCCGATTTCTGTTGGGGCGTTCATGCACATCTCCAGTAACTTCTGAAGATAGCGTGCCCCCGCTTTCCCCAATAGTGGTATTACCCCCCGGGAAGCCCACCCCCTACCCGCTACGCGGGCCCCCTCAAGGGGGCGATGCGGGTGGACCGGCGGAGCCGGATCCACCGCATCCTGGGTCTAGTACCTGTTTCTTGAGGGGTGGCACCGGTGCTATCGCTGGCCGCCAGCGATAGCACCGATGATTCGGTCCAAGATAACCTCCCTAGACCCAGGAAACCGCGGATCTGGCTTTGCCAGTCCGCCGGTTTCGCCCCCTTGAGGGGGCGCCCGAAGGGCGTAGGGGGTGGGCTTCCCCTCAGCGCGTAGGGGGGGGCAACACCTTCCCGGGATTGAGGATATTCAACGGATCGAAAGCCTGTTTCACCTGCCGCATCA
Source organism: Pigmentiphaga sp. NML030171 (assembly GCF_002188635.1). Lineage (GTDB taxonomy): Bacteria > Pseudomonadota > Gammaproteobacteria > Burkholderiales > Burkholderiaceae_B > Pigmentiphaga > Pigmentiphaga daeguensis. The sequence continues at coordinate 86,429 of NZ_NINX01000015.1, forward strand.
GCGCCAGCGCGTCCTCGCCGTGCTCCTCGGCCAGGAATTGCATCTTGTGCAGGCCCACCCCGTGTTCGCCGGTGCAGGTGCCGTCCATGTCCAGGGCGCGGCGGACCATGCGGCGGTTGATGGCCTCGGCTTCGGCCCATTCGGCCTCGCTGTCCGGGTCCAGCAGCATCTGCACGTGGAAGTTGCCGTCGCCCACGTGTCCGACCACGCAGGTGGGGAAGCTGGCCTGGGCCAGGTCGGCGTTGGTTGCGCGGATGCAATCGGCCAGCCGGGAAATGGGCACGCAGACGTCGGTGCTGGAGGCGCGCGCGCCGGGACGCAGCTGCAGGGTGGCGAAATACGCGTTGTGGCGCGCGGCCCAGAGACGGTTGCGGTCCTCGGGATGCACGGCCCATTCGAAATCCATGCCGCCGTGCTCGCGCGTGATCTCCTGCACCGTCGTGGCCTGTTCCTCGACCCCGGCCGGGCTGCCGTGGAACTCGAACAGCAGCAGCGGCGTCTCGCGCAGGGTCAGCTTGCTGTAGAGGTTCAACGCGCGCACGGTGGCGGTGTCCAGCAGTTCGACCCGGGCGACCGGGATACCCATCTGTATGGTCTGGATGACCGCGGCCACGGCCGCATCGACGCTGGGGAAGTTGCAGACCGCCGCCGACACGGCCTCGGGCTGGGGATACAGGCGCACCGTGACCTCGGTGATGATGCCCAGCGTGCCTTCGCTGCCGATGAAAAGACGGGTCAGGTCGTAGCCCGCCGAGGATTTCTTCGCGCGCCGCGCCGTGCGGATGACCTTGCCCTGGGCCGTGACCACCGTCAGGGACACGATGTTGTCGCGCATCGTGCCGTAGCGTACCGCGTTGGTTCCCGACGCCCGCGTGGCGGCCATGCCGCCCAACGAGGCGTCCGCGCCGGGGTCGATGGGAAAGAACAGCCCGGTATCGCGGATTTCGTTGTTGAGTTGCTTGCGCGTGACGCCGGCCTGCACGGTAACGGTCAGGTCGTCGGGGTTGACCGACAGGACGCGGTTCATGCGGGACACATCCAGCGTAATGCCGCCTTCGATGGCCAGCACATGCCCTTCCAGCGACGATCCCGAACCGTAGGCGATCAGCGGCACGCCGTGCGCGGCGCAGGCCTGGACGGCCGCCACCACGTCCTCGGTGCTTTCGGCGAACACCACGGCGTCGGGCGGCACCGCCGGATAGGGCGACTCGTCGCGGCCGTGGTGTTCCCGCACGGACGCATTGAGCGACAGGCGGTCGCCGAAATGAGCGGCCAGCGCATCGAGGCAGGCCTGGGGCACCGGACGGCGCAGCGAGGAAAAATCGGGGGCATTCATGAATCGACAGCCTGAGGGTGGATCCCCCCGATTCTACGCCCTGCCCCCCAATCAGGCCCGCCGCACCGCCGGCGGCACGAAGGCCGTGACCGGCGGCGCGTCGTCAACGCGCTCGATCTCGACCAGGGCGGTCTGCGCCATCGAGCCCTGCGCCAGGCTCGACGTGCCCTTGTCGAGCGTCACCATGTTCGGATTGCCATGCTTGTCCAGCGAACCGGGCTCGCCGCCTTGCAGCGGGTCGTACCAGGCCCCGGTGGCGATCTGCGCGACGCCCGGCATCAGGTGCCCGGCCAGCACGGCTCCCGCCAGGAAGGCCCCGCGGTCGTTGAACACGCGGACCACGTCGCCTTCCCGGATGCCCCGCGCGGCCGCGTCGTCGGGATGCAGGGCGATGGGCTCGCGCCCGGCCACCTTGCTGGCGCGGCTGGCCTGCGCCGGATCGAGCTGGCTGTGCAGCCGGGTGGCCGGCTGGTTGGACAGGAGGTGCAGGGGATAGCGCGCGGCCTGCGCGCCGCCCAGCCATTCGGCCGGCTCCAGCCATGCGGGATGGGCCGGGCAGTCCGCGTAGCCATAGCCCTCGATCGTGCGCGAATGGATCTCTATCCGGCCCGAGGGCGTGGCGAGCGGATGGCCCCCGGGATCGCGGCGGAAATCGTCCAGCAGCACGCAGCCGGTCTCGGGCTGGGGAAAGGCGAATTGGCCGGCCTGCCAGAACGCATCGAACGCCGGCGGCGCGTAGCCCGACTCCCGGGCCCTGGCGGCGGCGACCTCGTACATGTGGCGCAGCCAGCCCATCTCGTCGCGCCCTTCGGTATAGGCCGCCTCGAAACCCAGGCGCCCCGCGACCTCGGCCAGGATGTCGAAGTCGTTGCGCGCCTGCCCCACCGGCGGAATGACCTGCCGCATGGCCATCCAATAAGGGGAGTTCTCGTGCGCCAGGATGTCGTTGCGCTCCATGGTGGAGGTCGCCGGCAGCACGATGTCGGCATGCCGGGCGGCGGGGTTCCACCACGGCTCGTGGACGATGACCGTTTCCGGCGCCTGCCAGGCGCGCAGGAAACGGTTCAGGTTGGTGTTGTGGTGGAAGGGGTTGCCGCCTATGGAATAGATCAGGCGGATGTCCGGGAACGTGATGGCCCGGCCGAAGCACTCGATCTGCTTGCCGGGATGCAGCAGCATGTCGGCGATGCGGCCCACCGGCACGTAGGTCTTGATCGCATTGGGCCCCAGCGGCAGCGTCGGGCGCGGCATGCCCTCGACGCGTGGCGCCGTCATGCCGTTGACCGCGCCGAAGCCGATGCTGAAGCCGCCGCCCGGCAGCCCGATCTGCCCCAGCATCGCGGCCAGGGTGACCAGCATCCACACCGGCTGCTCGCCGTGATCGGCGCGCTGCACCGACCAGCTCAGGTTCACCATGGTGCGGCTGCCCGCCATCCTGCGGGCCAGCGCGCGGATCTGGCCGGCCGCAATGCCGGTGATGGCCGCCGCCCACTCCGCGCTGCGGGGCGGCCCGCCGTCGCGGCCCAGCAGATAGGCCTCGAAGCGCGCGTAGCCTTCGCAATGGCTGGCCAGGAACTCCCGGTCGTGCAGGCCTTCCGAGGCCAGCGTATGGGCGATGCCGAGCATCATCGCGGTATCGGTATGCGGGCGGATGGGCATCCATTCCGAACGGGACGCGGGCGGCTGGTCCGCGCGCGACGGACTGATGGTCACGAACACGGGCCCGCCGCTTCCTGTGTTCCGGTACCAGTCGGGGTTGTCGTGCACCACCGCGCCGCCGGGGTCGAGCTGGGTATTCTTCAGGGCGGCGCCGCCGAACATCACCATCAGTTCGGTCGAGGCCATGACTTCCGGCCACGATGCCACCAGATTGGTGATGTCCGAGCGCCCCAGGACGTAGGGCATGATGCCCAGCGCGGCGCCGAAGCTATGGTTGCCGCGCTTGTCCACGTAGCCGCCGTGCAGGCCCAGGAAACGCTTGAGCACGCTGGGCCCGTGGTGCAGCCGGCCGGCGCTGGCCCAGCCATACGAACCGCCGTAGATGGCCTCGTTGCCGTGCTCGGCCTTGACCCGGGCCAGCTCGTCGGCGACCAGGCCCAGGGCCTGGTCCCAGCCGACGGGCACGAAGGCGTCGCCGCCGCGCCCCTGGCCGTTGCGATGGCGCAGGTAGCCCGCCCGGACATAGGGCTGGTCGATCCGCAGCGGCCCGCGCACGATCTCGGGCAGGCCCCGCACGAAGCTGGCCGGATGCGGGTCGGCGCGGAACGGCACGGTATCGACGATGGCGCCTTGCTCGTCGGTCACCACGTCGTAGACGCCCCAATGCGAGGCGGTCTGTATGGTTCGGGTCGCCACGTGTCCTCCTGGGAAGATGGAACGATCGCCGGCCGTCAGTCGGCCTGGATCTTCAATTCGTCGATCAGCCGCCCCAACTGCCGGTAGTCGGCGGCCACCCGGGCTCCGAGCTTTGCGGGCGAGCCCCCCGCCGGCACGGCCGACCATGCCGCCAGCGCGAAGAACGCGTTCCAGGCGCACAGGCGCACGTCGGGAAACCCGGACTCGGCGATGGAAGGCACATTCGGCAGGAACGGCGTGCGGTCGGGATCCGCCACCGCGATGGCCGTCAATTTGCCTGCCTTGAGATACTGCCTGACCGGCCCGATCGTCACAAGCGCGACCGGAATGTGGCCCGCCACGACGTCGGTCACGGACGGCGCGACGCCCTTGTAGGGACGCGCCATGACGTCGGTGTCGCTGCCAGGTGGATAGGCGACCACGATGGTGATAGGCTTTTCAGCATAGCGTTGCGCGTGGCCGGCCGCGCTCCAGCCCCCCCCCCCGCGACGGCCAAGGCCGCGCCCAACCGCCGACGAGTGATTTTCGACATGACGTTCCTCCGTGGAATCCCCGGCACTATAGGAATCGCCCGCTTCTTCCACTGGCGAGAAACCGTCAGTTTTCGGCGAAGAACCGACATATGACGCTGCTGCCCGTGCCCCTGCCCGTCGACATGGCGGGCGAGCCGCTGCGCGTCGTCGTGCGCGAAGGCCAAGCCGGCGAAACCTCGCTCCACACCCACGCCTGCGGACAACTGCTGTATCCCGAGCGTGGCGCCACGCTGCTCCAGACCGGGCACCACCTGGTCCGGCTGGGCCCCAGCCGAGCCGCCTGGATCCCTCCCGACCTTCCCCACGCGGTGCTGATGGAGCGCCCCTACCGGTACCACAGCGTGTATATCGATGCGGCCGTATATGCCGAGCCGGCCTTTGCCGTGACGGGAATCAGCCCCCTGCTCAGGGAACTGATCTTCGACGCGGGACGCTGGGACGCTTCGCACGCCGATGCCTCATCGCGCCATTGGAAGACCCGGGTGATCCTGGACGAGATCCGCCGGGCCCCGCGCGTGGCAGCCGGCCTGCCCATTCCCGAGGACGCGCGCATCGCCCAGATCTGCCGGGCGCTGGAGGCCGACCCGTCGGATGGCAGGACGCTGGCGCAATGGGCGGCGCAGGCCGGAGCCAGTGAAAAGACGATGCAGCGCATCTTCGTGAAGCTGACCGGACTGTCGTTCCAGCAGTGGCGCAATCATGCACGCATGACACGCGCGCTCGAGCTGCACGGCCAGGGCCGCCGGATGCTCGATATCGCGGTCGAGCTGGGCTATTCCAGCGAAGGCGCCTATTCCCACGCTTTCAGGCAATTCTACGGATACTCGCCCAGCCAGTTGAAGAGAAGGAAAGCGGAAACGCCCTGACTACAATCCACGCACGGCGATGCCCACAGGGGCATGCACAGGGACCCTGATCATGGAGCATTCATGGGACATCGATTGAGCGTGATCGCCACGCGCACCGGCGACGACGGCACCACCGGCCTGGCCACCGGACCGCGCGTGGCCAAGGACTCGCCGCGCATCGCGGCCATCGGCGACGTGGACGAACTCAACAGCGCGGTGGGCCTGCTGGCGACCGAAGCCTTGCCGCAGGACATCGCGCACGACTTGCTGGACATCCAGCACGATCTGTTCGACCTGGGGGGAGAACTCAGCATGCCCGGCCACGTCCTGCTGACTGAGGCGCGCGTGGCGCACCTGGACGGCCTGCTGGCCGATTACAACGCCCGGCTGCCGCCGCTGCGCGAATTCGTGCTGCCCGGCGGAAGCCGGCCGGCGGCCCTGGCCCACATGGCCCGTACCGTATGCCGCCGGGCCGAACGCAGCGTGGTGGCGCTGGCCGGCGTCGAGACCGTCCATGCGCCGCCGCGGCAATACCTGAACCGCCTGTCGGACCTGCTGTTCGTACTGGCCCGCGCCATCAACCAGGATGCCGGCGCGCCGGAAGTCCTGTGGCGCTCGGGCCGTACCCGAGGCCTCTAGCCGCGGCCTACTTGCCGCTGCTGGTCGCCACCAGCCGGCGCGCCTGCACCGCCTGGGCCAGGCGCTCGAGCACCTGCACCGAGGTATCCCAGTCGATGCAGCCGTCGGTGATGCTTTGGCCATAGACCAGCGGCTTGCCGGGAACCAGGTCCTGCCTGCCGGCCGTCAGGTGGCTTTCCACCATCACCCCGATGATGCGGTTGTCGCCCGCTTCCATCTGGCGCGCCACGTCGTCCAGCACCTGGGGCTGGTTCTCGGGCTTCTTGCTGCTGTTGGCATGGCTGGCATCGATCATCACGCGCTGGGCCAGGCCGGCCTTGGCCATGTCCTGGGCCGCGGCTTCCACGCTGGCGGCGTCGTAGTTGGGCGCCTTGCCGCCGCGCAGGATGACGTGGCAGTCCTCGTTGCCGTTGGTGGACACGATGGCCGACACGCCGCCCTTGGTCACCGACAGGAAATGGTGGGGCTGGGACGCCGCCTTGATCGCATCGACGGCGATGCGGATGTTGCCGTCGGTCCCGTTCTTGAAGCCCACGGGACACGACAGGCCGGAGGCGAGTTCGCGGTGGACCTGGCTTTCCGTGGTGCGCGCGCCGATGGCCCCCCAGGAGACGAGGTCGGCGATGTACTGGGGCGTGATCATGTCCAGATATTCACACCCCGCAGGCAAGCCGAGGGCGTTGATCTCCAGCAGCAACTGGCGGGCGGTGCGCAGCCCCTTGTTGATGTTGAAGCTGCCGTCCAGGTCGGGATCGTTGATCAGGCCCTTCCAGCCGACCGTGGTGCGCGGTTTCTCGAAGTACACCCGCATCACGATCTCGAGCTCGCCGGCGAAACGGTCGCGCTCGGCCTTCAGGCGGGAGGCGTATTCCAGGGCGGCCTTGGTGTCGTGGATGGAACACGGCCCGATCACCACCACGAGGCGGTCGTCCATGCCGTGCAGGATGCGGTGCAGCGCCTGCCGGGTGGAGTAGACCGTCTCCGAGACGTTGGTGGTGCAGGGAAACTCGCGCATCAGGTGCGAAGGCGGAGCCAGCTCCTTGATTTCACGAATGCGCAAGTCGTCGGTGTTGTGGGACACGATCCTCTCCTGGATTTCAATGATGTCTGGTATGCATGTCTTGGGGGGGTTCGCCCCACCGTTTCGTCCAGGCACAAAAAAAGCCGCCAGGACGCTGGCGGCTTTTTTGGGGCAGGAATCCGTTAGATACGACGCTTCCTTTCCTCCGCCAGCGGCTTTGGAAATCCAAAAAAGTAAAAGTAAAAATACGTGGAAGCGTAGTTCATAAAATATATCGTAGCAGGGGCCGGCCGCTTCGGCAAGTAGCGGGCACCGTTCTTGCGGACGGCGGAAACCATGGCCACGCCCGCTTCCCACACCTGGATGCCGCCCCGCCGGCGGCGCCCCCGGCTGCTTGCCTGGACGCTGGCGGCCGCGGCGCTGTGGCTGGGCTGGCCCGTCGTCCGCCCGGCACTGGAAATCCCCCTGTACGGACTGAGACTGGCGGCGATGCCCGCCCCCTCGCGCCTGCCGGTGCCGGTCGAGGGGGTGCGTCCGCGCGACCTGCGGGACACCTGGAACGCCCCGCGCGCCGACGGCCGGCACCACGAAGGCATAGACATTTTCGCCCGCCGCAACACCGCCGTGCTGTCGGCCACGGAAGGCATCGTGACCCGGATCGGCACCAATACGCTGGGCGGGAACACAGTGTGGGTCATGGGCCCGGGCCGGCAGATGCACTACTACGCCCACCTCGAACGCTATGCCGACCTGCGGGCGGGCCAGCGCATCCAGGCCGGGATGCCGCTGGGCTATGTGGGCAACAGCGGGAATGCGCGCGGCACGCCCACCCACCTGCACTACGGCATCTACGAGGTCGGTGGCGCCATCAATCCGTATCCACTGCTGACCGGGCGTTGAGGGCGCCTTCGTGCGTGCTCAGCCGAAAAAGGCCAGCAGCATCCGGTTCGTCGCCTCGGCCTGCTCGAACTGCACCCAGTGCCCGGCATGGGGAATCACGCGCCACTGGCGCTCGGGCCGGCCGTCGACCCACCACGGCCCCACCCGGTCCGGATACGCGGTCACGTCGTGCTCGCCCCAGGCGAACAGGATGGGCATGGAAAAGCCGTCCAGGATGCCCTTGGTGGGGCCGCTCTGCGACAGGGCCTTGCTGCGAAAGCGCGTGGCCTCGCAGGCCTGGCGGTGCACCGCGACGGCCAGCGCGTCGATGCTGCTTTCGTCGTGCAGCATCAGGGCGCGCAGGTTGTGGCGCAGGTCCTCGACCAGGGCCGCCTCGCCGCTTGCCAGCCGCCAGTTGACCATCGCGGCCTTCTGCCGGCGCGGCGTGCCATGGCCGGCTGCGCCCAGCAGGGCCAGGTGCGCCACGCGCCCGCGCCGCGCGGCCAGGTGGGCCGCGCACAGGCCGCCGAACGAGAAGCCGGCCAGGTCGATCGGCGTGTCCGCTCCCACGAGCTGGTCCAGCGTTGCCGCAGTGGTCGCCACCAGGTGGGGCAGGTCGGCGGGCGGCGTCAGCGTGCCGGATTCGCCGAACGACGGCATGTCGGGCACCCATACGGTGTGGCGTTGCGCGAGCGCCCCCAGGTTGCGTATCCAGTGCCGCCAGCTGCCGTGCCCGCCATGCAGCAGCACCAGCGGACTCCCCTGCCCGGCCGAGCGCCAGACGACGCGCGTGCCGGCATGCTCGGCCTCGTGGCGGACGGTGGCGGCATCCATGGCGGCGATGGCCGCCTCGGCCTGGGCACGGTCGTCGTTCGGGAACAGGATGGGATCGATGTCGCTCATGACGGAGGGGCGGAAGCTGGCCGACAAAGGCGCAAGCTTAACCCGTCGCGGCGGCGGCCACGGTCCCATCCACTACACTAGCGCCTCTGCACCGATTCTTGACCGTGGCCAGCATGTCCGAACCCGTCCGCCTATCCAAACGCATGTCCGAACTGGGACTCTGCTCCCGCCGGGAGGCGGATGAATGGATCAGCCGCGGCTGGGTGCGCGTGGACGGCGCGGTGGTGTCGGTGCTGGGCAGCAAGGTGCTGCCGAACCAGAAGATCACCATCGAACGCCAGGCCAGCGCCGAACAGGCGCAGCGGGTCACCATCCTGCTGAACAAGCCGGTCGGTTATGTCAGCGGCCAGGCCGAGGACGGCTACCAGCCTGCCGTGACCCTGGTCAAGGCCAGCACGCGATGGACCGGAGACCGCTCGCCCATCCGCTTCCAGCCCAGCCAGTTGCGCAGCCTGGTGCCGGCCGGACGGCTGGACATCGATTCGGTGGGCCTCTTGGTACTGACCCAGGATGGCCGCATCGCCAAGCACCTGATCGGCGAGGACTCCACCGTCGACAAGGAATACCTGGTCCGCGTGCAATACACCCGTCCGGGACGCCTGCCCGACAGCGACCTGAAGCGGCTCAACCATGGCCTGTCGCTGGACGGCAAGCCGCTGCGGCCAGCCAAGGTTCGCTGGCAGAACGACGACCAGTTGTCCTTCACGCTGCGCGAGGGCAAGAAACGCCAGATCCGCCGCATGTGCGAACTGGTGGGCCTGAAGGTGGTGGGACTGAAGCGCGTGCGCATCGGCGGCGTGGCGCTGGGCGACCTGCCGCCGGGGCAATGGCGCTATCTTCGGCCCGACGAACGGTTCTGATTCAGTCCAGCGACGCGCCCGATTCCTTGACCGCCGTGGCCCACACCTTGTTGTCGTCGGCCAGCTTGCGGGCGAACTGCTCGGGCGTATTGCACAGTACCGATACTCCGATGGCCGCCAGCTTCGCGGCGAACCCCGCGTCCTTGCCCGCTTCCGCCAGCGAGCCGGCGATGCGGTCGATCACCTCGCGAGGCGTGCCCGCCGGCGCGGCGATGCCGTTCCAGGTTTCCGTGGAAAACCCGGGATAGCCCTGCTCGGCCACCGTCTTGACCGAAGGCAGGTCGGTCGACCGGCGCTCGCCGGATACCGCCACGACGCGCAGCTTGTCGCTCTTGACGTAGGGCAGGACCTCGGCGACGTTGGCGAAGTACATGGGCACCTGCCCGCCCACCACGTCGGCGATGGCCGGCGCGCCGCCGCGATACGGGGCGTGGATCATCGACAGGCTGGCGCGCTTGACGAACATGGCCATCGTCAAATGGCTGACCGAGCCGCTGCCCGCCGAGGCATAGGCGACCTGGCCCGGCCGCGCCTTGATGTAGTCCACCAGTTCCGGCAGGCTCTTGGCCGGGAAGCCGGGATGGACCGCCAGCGCGAACTCGTTGGTGGCCACGATGGACACCGGCGCGAAGTCCTTGATGGGATCGTACCGGACCTTCTGCAAGGCCGGAACGATGGCCATCTGCGGCAAGGTGGCCATGAACAGCGTGTAGCCGTCGGGCCGGGCGCGCGCGACGTAGTCCGCGGCGATCGCGCCGTTGGCCCCCGGGCGGTTGTCGACCACCACGGTCTGCTTGAGCTGCGTGGTCAGCCATTCGGCGGTGATCCGCGCGATGCTGTCGGTATTGCCGCCGGCGGCGAACGGCACGACCAGCGTGATCGCGCGCTCGGGCCATGCCGCATGCGCGGCCCCCGCCATGGTCAGCGAAAGAAGAACCCCTGCAAATCGCCACTTCATTTTCATGCCATTCCCCGACGTGCGTGGTTGAAAAATCAGGCTGCGTGATTCATTTCCCGATAGACGTCGCGTGCCTCGGTTTCGGCCGCCTTTACGTGCGCCACGGCCACGGCGCGCGCCTCGCGGGCATCGCCCTTCTCCAGCGCGCCATAGATGGCCTCGAGCTCGCGCACGCTGTGCTTGGCGCGGCCGGGGCTGGCCATGGTCCGGGCCCGCAGGAAGTTGATGCGTGTCAAGAGGCCGTGCAGTACCTCGCCCATGACCGCGTTCCCGCAGCATTGGATGATCACTTCATAGAAATCCGCCGTGGCCGAGATGCGCGTCTTCCAGTCCTGCTGGTCGACGGCGGCGGCAAAGATGTCGAGCGCCTCGCGCATGCGGCGCAGGTCGTCCTGCTTGACGCGCCCGGCCGCCAGCGCGGCGGCCTCGCCTTCGAGCAGCGCGCGCAGGTGATAGATGTTCTCGGCCTCTTCCCAGCTCAGTTCGGCCACCGACGGCCCCTTGTTGGGCACGATGGTGATGAGCTTTTCCGTCGCCAGCACCCGCAGCGCCTCGCGCACGGAAGTGCGGCTGACGCCCAGCAGGCTGCACAGCTTGGCCTCGACCAGCCGTTCGCCCGGCTTGAAGTAGCCGCTGGTGATGGCTTCGCGGACCAGGCGCACCGTTTCCTGTTGCACCGAGCGCGGAGAGATCTTCAGGTCCATGGGATCGTGTCTCCGGTTACAGCGGCGGCAGTTGCCGGGCCTGGTGGCGGTCGAACAGGTCGTATGTCCCCTTGAACCAGGGCTGAGCGGCGAGGCGCTCGCGCCAGGGCGTGGCGCGGGCCTTCGCGCGGGCCGGCGACTCCAGCGCGCCGACGTCGTCCAGGTAGTGCAGCGCCAGCCGGTTGTAGCGGCCCGGCTCGCCGTCCTTGACATGGAAGCGCCGCACCGTCCGCCACTGGGGGCATTCCAGCAGCAGCGGCACGTGATCCTGCTCGTACCAGGCGTCGAAATCGTCCAGGTGTTCCGTGGGCACGTTGAACCACACGGGATAGAGCACCGGGGCATTCAGGGCTTCGGGCGAGGCGTCGCCGGCGCTGCCGATTTCCTCGCACAGGTAGCGGGTGAATCCGGAGACGTTGCGCAGCATCCACGCCGTTTCCTCGGAAGGATGCTGCTTGATGGCCTGGTAGGCGACGGTGCGCAGCGCGGCCAGATCGTCCATTTCATAGACGGCCAGGTAGTTGCGCTCGGGCGCGGCGTACCGCTGGGCGCTGACGAAACCGCGCAGGCCCATGCGGATGGGGATGTGCTCGGTGTCGTACCAGTGGTTGAACCTGTCCTCCCACTCGGGGGCCGGTTTCATTTCCGAGAACAGAATGGCGCGTCCGCGCATGGCGTCCTCCTGACCTTCATTGACTTTATGATTGTATGACAATAACATCGTCGAACATTCGGTTCAACAAGAATTTGAAACCCTCGCCGAGGGTGGCTGACGTCAGGAGCGACACATGCAATTGAAAGTACGCAGGTGGCAGGCGATCGTGGAAGAGAAGCTCGAGGAAGCCGGCCGGCCGGCCGACGGATCGCTGCGCAAGGCGGCCATCGTGGCCTTCGTGGAAAACCCCTACGCCGGCCGATATGTGGAAGACCTGTCGCCCATGATCGAGGCCAGCCCCGAACTGGGCGCCCGCATGGCCGCCCGTCTGCGCGCGGCCTATGGCGACCATCCGATCCTGTCGTACGGCAAGGCCGGCGTCGTGGGGCTGGGCGGGGAACAGGAACATGCCAACGCGCTGCTGACGACGGCGTCGGCCGAACCCCTGCGCAAGGAGATCGGCGGCGGCAAGGCCTGGATCTCGTCGGTGACCAAGATCGGCGGACCGGGCACGGTGCTGGACGTGCCGCTGGCCTCCAAGGATGCGCTGTACGTGCGCTCGCTCTATAACGCCATGACGCTGTATTTCGCCGACGGCCCCCTGCCCGACGAAATCGCGCTGGTGTTCGCCGTCTCCAACCGCGAGCGGCTCAACGCGCGCGTGGGCGGCCTGCGGCTGCGGGACGTGCAGGGCAAGGACGGACTCGTTTGAGGAGCACACGATGAAACTCGCCATCGTCAACCTGGGCCGGATACTGACCGGCGAATGGCGCGAGCCCTATGCCTCGGGCGACGCCATCCTGATGCAGGACGGGCTGATCTCCAAGGTCGGCACGCTGAGTCCTGCGGAAGTCGAAAGCGCCGACGTGGTCATCGACGCGGCCGGCACCACCGCCATTCCGGGCCTAATCGACTCGCAGGTGCACAACACCTTCGGCGACTACACGCCGCGGCAGAAGACCGTGGGCTTCCTGGAAAGCTACGTGCACGGCGGCGTCACCACCGGCATCACGGCCTCGGAAGTGCACACGCCCGGCCGCCCCAAGGATCCGGCCGGCGTCAAGGCGCTGGCGGTGGCCGCCCAGCGCTGCTTCCAGGACTACCGTCCGGGAGGCATGCGGGTATATGCGGGCTCCATCATCATCGAACCCGGCCTGGTGGAACAGGACTTCGCCGACATCGCCGCGCAGGGCGTCTGGCTGGCCAAGGCCGGCTTCGGCGCGGTCAAGACCCCGTACGACTACGTGCAGGCCATAGGCTGGGCCCGCAAGCACGGCATGATCACCACCGTGCATACCGGCGGCTCGTCCATACCCGGTTCGTCGGGCATCTGGGCCGAGCACCTGATCGCCATGAACCCGCATGTCTCGTTCCACGTCAACGGCGGCCCCGTGGCCATGCCCGACGAGGGTTTTCCGAAGATGGTGTACGAGTCGGAGATCGCGCTGCAGGTCTGCACCGCGGGCAACCTGCGCACCACGCTCATGCTGGGCGACATGGTGCGCAAGGCCGACCAGTTCGACCGTTTCCTGATCGCCACCGACACGCCCACCGGCAGCGGCATCATGCCGCTCGGCATGATGTACACGATCACCCACCTTGCCAGCCTGACCGACATGCCGGTGGAATGGGCCATCGCGGCGGCAACCGGCAACAACGCCCGGGTCTACGGCATCAACAGCGGTTTCCTGAAGCCGGGCAAGGATGCCGACGTGGTCCTGCTGGACGCCTGCGTGGGCGGATCCAAGGACGATCCGCTCGATGCCCTGCGCAACGGCGACATCGCCGCGGTGTCGGCCGTCGTGACCGCCGGCGTTCCGCGCTTCGTCGGCAAGAGCCGCAACACCCCGGCCGGCAACCGCCCGGTCCGCGTGGCCCGCTGCGACATTCCCCAGGACTACTCCACCGGAGGCCATTGAATGAGCAAGCACATCGCCATCGTGGGCGCCGGGCCGGTCGGTGTCGTCGCGGCGCTGGCCGCCGTCCAGCAGGGCTTCCGGGTCTCGCTGTACGAAGCCGAGTCGCGCGTGGACGACAGCCCCCGCGCCGCCACCACCCATAGCTCGACCCTGGAGATGATCGCCCGCGTGGGGCTGATCGACCGCTTCGTCAAGGAAGGCCTGACGGCGCGCTACTTCCAGTTCTGGGACCAGGCCGCGCAGTCCATGGTGGCCCAGTTCGACCACGAGATCCTGAAGGACGACACGCCCTACCCCTTCGTCGTGCAGACCGAGCAGCACAAGCTCGGCAACATGGGCATCGAGAAACTGCGCACGTACGCGGACGCGGCGGTCCACTTCGAGCATCGCATCACGGCGGTCGCGCAGTCCGGGGACGGCGTGACCCTGACCGCCCAGGCCCCCGGCGGAGAGGTACGCATCGAGGCCGACTACGTGATCGCGGCCGACGGCGGCCGCAGCGCGCTGCGCAAGGCGCTGGACATCCCGTTCGAAGGCATGACCTGGCCCGAGCGCTTCATCGTCATCACGGTCAAGGACGACTTCGAGCGCCTGATGGGCTGCTGCTACCGCAACTACCTCGCCCACCCCGACGCCTGGACGAACCTGTTCAAGATCTCGGGGGACGACATGCAGGGGCGCTGGCGCGCGGTGTTTCCGTCCGGCGTGGACGAGACCGACGAAGAGGCCCTGAGCGACGCCGCGGTGGCCCGCCGCCTTGCCCACGTGTTCCCCAGGGCCGAGCCCTACGAGGTGCTGCACCGTAACATCTACCGCGTCCACCAGCGGGTGGCGGCGCGCTTCCGGCAGGGCCGGGTGTTCCTGGCGGGCGACGCCGCGCACGTCAACAACCCCATCGGCGGCCTGGGGCTGAACTGCGGCATCCACGACGCCATGGAACTGGTCGACATGCTGGCCGCCGTCGAACGGGGCGAGGAAGACGCGTCGGTCTTCGATCGCTACGAGCGCCGGCGCCGGCAGATGAACATCGAGTTCGTGCAGCAGCAGACGGTCAACAACAAGAAGCGCCTGGAGGAGAAGGATCCCGCCGTGCGCGCGCAGGCGCTGGACGACATCCGCAGGATCGCCGACGATCCGCAGCGGCACCGGCAGTTCCTGCTGCGCAGCTCGCTGATCGACAGCGTGCGCAAGGCCAGGACGATCGCCTGAGGCGCCCGGGCCGGTTCGCCGGCCCTATCCCGCCGCGCAGTACGGCGCCGGGCCGCCGCCCGGCACCGCGCGCACGCTGGCGGCGATGGCATCGGCCACCAGGGCGACCAGCCCCTGGTGGGCCGCCACCACGTCGGCGACCGACCCGCCGGCCGCGGCCTGCTCGAAGCGGCCCAGGCAGACCTGCCCCGCGCCGCCGGCCGACGGCTTGACCGACCAGGCCACGGTGGCCTCGACCGGTCCGCCCAGGCGCGCGTCCAGGCGCGAGAACTCGACGTTGATGCGATAGGCGGGCTTGCCCGCCACCCCGCCCTTGGCCACGTCCACCGCGTGCAGCCGGCCCTGGAGCGCCGAGGACAGGGCATCCTGCAATTCGTCGCCCAGCGTGGCGGACCACCGCTGCCCTTCCAGCATCTGTACCTTCGCGCCATCCTCGCGCAGCACGATCTGGCGACGGCGCAGGCGCTCGGGCAGCGCCACCGGGGCGAGGTCGATCACCATGGCCGGTCCGGCCGAGGGCGCGGCGGCCGCGTCCCGGGGCGGGGCCTGCAGCGTGTAGACGTCGGGCGCCACCGGCGCGGCGCAACCCGACAGTCCCGCGGCCAGCGCCGCCGTGGCCAGCACGAATGTCTTCATCGTTCTTCCTTGGGCTTTCCACGCAGCAGCGACTGCGGGTTCTCTTCCAGATAGTCGGTCAACTGGCGCAGCGAATTGGCCGTGCGCATCAGTTCCCGCAACGCGCGCCGCAGGTCCTGCTGCATGGGGGCATCCGCCGAGAACGTGCCTTCGGCCGCCTTGAGCGTCTTGCGCGCGTCCTCCATCGTCGCCACGATCTCCGGGGCGACCTGGCCGTCCAGCCGCTTCACCAGCTTGTCGGCGGACGCCATGGTCTCGCGCATGCCGGCCAGCGCCGCCGTCAGGTCACGGCCGATGGCGTCGAACGGCACCTTGCCGATCTTGTCCACGATGTCGGCCAGCTTGCCCTGCAATTCATCGAAGGCGCCCGGTATCGTCGGGAATTCGTCCAGGCCGTGGCTGCGGCCCATGTTGGCCGGCGGCGG
This sequence comes from Pigmentiphaga sp. NML030171, assembly GCF_002188635.1. GTDB lineage: Bacteria > Pseudomonadota > Gammaproteobacteria > Burkholderiales > Burkholderiaceae_B > Pigmentiphaga > Pigmentiphaga daeguensis. The sequence continues at coordinate 102,309 of NZ_NINX01000015.1, forward strand.
CGCACCCTTGAAGAAATCGATGGCGACGTACATCTGACCGGTCAGCAGGTTGCCGTTGCGCAGTTGGGCGCGCATGCCGCGGCGCACCAGCGCGTCCGTCAGGCGGCGCTCCGCGTCGGCATCCAGCGCGCCCGGCTCGCCGGGCCGGCGCAAGCCCAGGCGCGAGGGATAGAAGTCCACCACCACCGGCAGCCGGAAGGAATTGGTGGACCGGTCGAACTCGATGCCAATGGAGCGGACGGCGCCTATCACCACCCCGCGGAAGTCGACCGGCGCACCGGGCGACAGGCCCCGGACCGATTGCTCGAAGTACATCACCACGCTGGTCGCCGGACCGTCGTCGACCTTGAGCGCGTCGTCCTGGTTGCCGGCAAGCTGGAACACGGCATCGTCCTGCGCCGGCTGCCCCGGCGGCAGGTGGGGCGAGTCGATGAACGAGACGCCGCCCAGCAGCACGGTGGAGATCGATTCGGTCTGCAGCTTCAGGCCGTCGGCGTCCAGCTTGAGGTTGACGCCGCTGGAATGCCAGAAGCGGGAACTGGTGGTGACGAAGCTGTCGTAGGGCGACCGGACGAATACCCGCACGGTCACGCCCTTGCCGTTCTGGTCCAGGTCATAGGCCACGACCTGGCCCACGTTGACGCGGCGGAAGTACACCGGCGAACCGATGTCGAGCGAGCCCAGGTCGCCGGCGTGCAGGACGAACTGCTTGCCCGGCGTGTCGGCCGTCACGATGGGCGGCACTTCCAGGCCCGTGAACGAGTCCTCGCGCTCCTGCGAACGTCCGGCGTCCACGCCTATGTAGGCGCCCGACAGCAGCGTGCCCAGGCCGCTGACGCCGCTGGCGGCGATGCGCGGCTTGACCACCCAGAAGCGGCTGTCCTCGACGGCGAAGTTGGCGGCATCGGAGGTCAGCTCGACCTCGACGATGACGTGCGACCGGTCTTCGGCCAGGCGGATGGATTTCACCTGGCCGATGTCCACGTCCTTGTAGCGGACCTTGGTCTTGCCCGCCTCGATGCCTTCGGCCGAGCGGAAGGTGATGTCGATGGTCGGCCCGCGGGCATACCAGCTGTTGACCGCGAACGAAAGGCCGGCGATGGCCGCGACGATGGGAATCAGCCAGACCAGCGACGGCAGCCACCGGTTGGGCCGGCGGCGCGCCGGCTCGCCCGGCGTGGCGTCGGCGGGAGTATCAGGCTTGGTTGTCATGGGCGTCTATGGGGTCCCAGATAAGGCGAGGATCGAAGCTCATCGAAGCGAGCATGGTCAGCACGACCACGGCACCGAACGCGATCGCGCCGGGCTCGGGCCGGACGGTGGCCAGCGCATCCAGGCGCACCAGCGAAGCCAGCAGCGCGACGACGAACACGTCCACCATGGACCAGCGCCCCACGGCCTCGACCATGCCGTACAGCCGGGTGCGTTCGACCGGCCGCCAGGTCGAACGCGCCTGGGCCGTGATGACGAGCATCAGCAATACGACGAGCTTGAAGATGGGGATGACGATGCTGGCGCAGAAAACCACGGCGGCGACGAAATAGGAGCCGTCCTGCCACAGGTAGACGACGCCGCTCAGGATGGTGTTGGTCTGCGAGCCCAGCAGCGTGCCGGTGGTCATGATGGGCAGGATATTGGCCGGCAGGTACAGCGCCATGGCGGCCAGCAGGAAGGCCCAGGTGCGGCGCAGGCTGTCGGGCTTGCGCAGGTGCAGCGCCGCGCCGCAGCGGTCGCACGCGGAGCCGCCGCGCCGGCGGGGATGGATGGCCGAGCACTGCGGGCACTCCATCACGCCCGCCTGTGCCGCGGTGCGCACCGGGCTCATGGCCGGTGCTCCGCGGGAGACGGATGGCCGGCCTCGATGGCCTCGGCATGCTCCCACAGGTCGGCCGGATCGAAGCTGACCACGATCGCCAGCAGCACCGTCAGCGCCCCGAACGCCCACAGCGCCACGCCGGGGATCACGATCGCCATCGCGGACAATTTCACCAGCGATGCCACGATGCCCAGCATGAAGACCTCGATCATGCCCCACGGCCGCCCCAGCCGGACAAGGCGCACCACCGGGCCGAAGCCGGCCGGGATCCGGCCCAGCCACAGCGGCACCAGCAGGTAGGCCAGCAGGCCCAGTTCGACCAGCGGCATCAGGATGGTCGTGACGAAGACCAGGGTCGAGACCGACAGCATGTCCTCCCGCGCCAGTACCCGGACCGCGCCCCAGACGGTGGTGCGCGTGCTCAGGCCCTGGATCTCCATCGTGACGATGGGGAAGGCGTTGCAGCAGACGAAGACGATGAGGCTGGCCAGCACCACCGGCAACAGGACTCCGTAGCGCCGTTCGTTGTTCCGGTAGAGCTCGGACCCGCAACGTGGGCAATAGGCCCGCTCGCCCGGGTCGAGCCGGATCCGGCGGAACACGGCATCGCAGTGTTCGCACAGCTTCAGCGACGTGTCGGCGCGAGGATCGGAATAGTTGGACATGAAGAGGGCTGTCCGCTTCCGCCGCGGGCGGATTGGGCAAGAAGACACTTACAGACAAGACTGTATGTATATGCCTGCGCCATGATATCGCAGATTGCCGCGGCCGCGCATCGCCTCACGGCGCCTGGGACAGGGCCCGGGCCTCTTCCTCCAGGCATTCGACCAGGGCCAGCATGGCGGGCGACGGTTCCAGGCTGTCATGGCGTATCACCCCGATGGGGCCGAACACCGGTGGCAACTCCACCGCCAGGATCGCCAGCGCATGCCGGCGCGCATGATAGGCGGCCACCGCGCGCGGCATCACCGACAAGGCCTGGCTGTTGTCCATCAGGACCATGTTGTTCAGCACCGAGGCCGATTCCACCCGCGAGGCCGGACGGACGTCCTCGCGCTGGAACAGCATGTCCAGCCCCGCGCGCACCGGGCTGCCGCGCGGCGGCAGGATCCACGGATAGGCCGCCAGGTCCTTACAGGACGGCCGTTTCCTGGATGCCAGCGGGTGGCTGGCCGACCCGCATACGCACATCGGCTCTTCACCCAGGATGCGCGTGGAGAGTCCGGCACCGGCCGTGCCCGCCCCCAGCCGCGCCACCACCAGGTCCAGCTTGCGGGTCTGGAGATCGGGCAGCAGCGCCTCGATCGAACCTTCTCGCACCAGCACGTTGACCCCCGCCGTCCGGCGCTCGAGCCGCAACAGCGTGCGCGGGACCAGGAAGGCGGCGGAGGACGAGTTGATGCCCACGCTCAGGGTCTCGACGCCCAGGCCGCCGGGCTCGGACCATTCCCGTCCCATGCGTTCGAGGTCGCCCAGCACCCAGCGCGCGTGCCGGATCATCGAGGCGCCGTGCACCGTCGGGAAGGTCCCTTTCGAGGTGCGCTCGAACAACCTGGCCCCGACCATGCCCTCGAGCTCGGCCAACATCCTGGAGACCGCCGGCTGGGTCGTGGCCATGCGGCGCGCGGCCTCGCCCACGTTGCGCACGTCGTCCATCACCACCATCAGGCGCAGGTGGCGCAGCCGGAGCCGGCCGCGCAGGTACCAGTCCGCGCGCAGCGCGGTCTCGGAAGCGTCGGGCATTACATACCAACTTTGATATGGCGATGGCCAAATATATCATTGGACCGCAATGATCGAGATCGGCCATCATCTGCCGCAGATGAAACGTCCGCCGCCAGGAACGGGCGTGTCGAAGGAGACAACCATGCTGAAATCCGCGACCGGCCTCGTGGCCGCCCTTGCCCTCGCGGCCGGTGCCCAGGCCGCCTATCCCGACCGCCCCGTCACGCTGGTCGTGCCCTCGGTGCCCGGCGGCGCCGCCGACATGGTGGGCAGGCTGGTGGCCGAGCAGCTCGGCAAGCAGTGGAACGTGCCGATCATCGTCGAGAACAAGCCCGGCGGCGCCACCATCATCGGCACCCAGGCGGTGATCAAGGCCGCGCCCGACGGCTATACCCTGCTGCTGGGCATCGACGCCTCGTTCGCCGCGGTGCCTTTCCTGATGGAGAAGATGCCCTACCAGCCGCAGAAGGACCTGGAACCGGTCGCCACGCTGTCCACCCTGCGCTATGTGCTGGTGGCCTCGCCCACGGCCCCGTTCAAGTCGGTCGAACAACTGCTGGCCCAGGCACGCGCCCGCCCCGACACGATCACCTATGCCAGCGGCGGCGAAGGTTCCACCCACCACCTGGGCATGGCGCTGTTCGAGCAGGAGGCCGGCGTGTCGTTCAAGCACGTGCCGTACAAGGCGGCGCCGCAGGGTTTCGTGGACGTGATGGGCGGGCACATCGACATGATGTTCCTGGCCGCCAGCACGGCCATCCAGCCGGTGCGGGGCGGCAAGGTGCAAGGGCTGGCCAACACGGCCGCCACGCCCATCCCCGATCTGCCTGATCTGCCCATGCTCAAGGACAAGGTGAAGGGCTTCACCTTCGACAGCTGGTTCGGCCTGTTCGCGCCGGCCGGCACGCCGGCGGCGGTGATCGACAAGCTGACCGCGTCCGTCCAGGCGGTGCTGCGCAATCCGCAGGTGCGCGACAAGCTGCAGGCCCAGGGCCTGGCGGCGGGCGAAGGCGGCCCGCGCGAGCTGCGCGAGCGCATCGCCGCGGACACTCGCCGCCTCGTCCCCGTCATCGCCAAGATCAAGAGCCAGCAAAGCAAGCCATGAAGCGCCCCAACATCCTGCTCATCACCACCGACCAGCACCGGGGCGACTGCCTGGGCTTTGCCGGACGGCGCGTGAAGACGCCGCACATCGACGAGCTGGCTCGCACCGGCACGCACTTCTCGTCGTGCATCACGCCCAACCTGGTATGCCAGCCATCACGGGCATCGATACTGACCGGCCTGCTGCCGCTGACCCACGGCGTCTGCGACAACGGCATCGACCTGGACGAGCGCACGGGCGAAGCCGGCTTCGCCGGCAGCCTGGCCGCGGCGGGATACGCCACCGGCTTCATCGGCAAGGCACATTTCTCCACGCACCACACATTCGCCCGCACCGGCCGGCCCGAGTGCCAGCACACCGAGGCCGAACTGGGGCCCGACTGGTCGGGTCCCTACATGGGCTTCGGCCACGTGGAACTGGTCGTCGAAGGCCACAACTACTGGCTGCCCACGCCGCTGCCCGGCGGCCTGCACCATTCTCGCTGGTACTACGGCGACGGGCTGGGGGACATGCGCAACCGCCTCTACCAGACCGACCTGGGACCACCCAGCGGCGCGCCGCAAACCTTCAACTCGGCCCTGCCCGTGGCCTGGCACAACTCGACCTGGATCGGCGACCGGACCATCGAATACCTGCGCGCGCATCGCGACGAGCCCTTCTGCCTGTGGGCCTCGTTCCCCGATCCGCACCATCCCTTCGACTGCCCCGAACCCTGGTCCCGGCTGCATCATCCGGACGACGTGGACCTGCCCCGCCACCGTTCCACCGACTACGATCGGCGCCCCTGGTGGCATCGCGCCGCCATGGAAAGCCGGCCGGTGGGCAGCGCCGAGGTCCAGGCATTGCGACAGAACTTCTCGCGCATCCCCACCCAGCCCGATGCCCAGCTGCGCAACATCATCGCCAACTACTACGGAATGATCTCGCTGGTGGACCACCAGGTAGGCCGCATCCTCAAGGCCTTGCACGAGTACGGACTGGACGGCGACACGCTGGTCGTCTTCACCTCGGACCACGGCGAATGGCTGGGCGACCACGGCCTGATGCTCAAGGGACCCATGGCCTACGAAGGCCTGCTGCGCGTGGCCATGGTGGCGCGCGGGCCGGGCGTGCAAGCCGGCGTGCAGGTGCGCGATCCGGTCTCGACCCTGGACCTCGCGGCCACGATGTTCGACTACGCGAACACCGCCGCGCTGGGGCCGCAGCACGGCCGGAGCTTGCGGCCGCTGCTGGAAGGCGCGGACGCCGGCCGGGACTATGCCCTGAGCGAATGGGACGTAGCGGCCTCGCGCTGCGGCGTGGAACTGAAGCTGCGCACGGTACGCACCCGGGACTGGAAACTCACGCACGAACAGGGCAGCGGCGCGGGCGAGATGTACAACCTGGCCGACGATCCGGACGAGATGGACAACCTGTTCGACGACCCTGGCTACGCGGGCCGGCGGCGGGAACTGCTGGACATGCTGCGCGAGCGGCCCGATGACCGGCGGCCCGAGCGGCTGCCGGCTTCGGGCGTGGCCTGAGACGGCGGCCCCAATCCTAGGGCTCCCGGGAAGACTCGGGCTTGAACCGGCCCAGCCCCCTGGAAACCTGATCGGCCGACTCGACCAGCCTGGCCAGATAGCGATCCACCGCCTCGACCGATGTCATCACCGACGAAAACCAGGTCAGACCCAGCGTGGCGGCGACGCCGCCATGGTGGAAAACCGGAACAGCCAGCGTGCAGGACTGCTGGCTGAGCTCGGGCACGCGCAGGGCGTACCCCTGCCGCCGGGTCTCCTCCAGCAGGCGCTCCAGCCCCTCGGGGTCATGCGCCAGCGCGTCTTCCTCGCGGCCCGTGCGGCGCACCACGTCCAGGATGAACTCGCGCTCCTGCGGATCGCAGAATGCAAGGTAGGCCAGGCCCAGCGCCCGCCCCACCAGGCTGCGCCGAAGGTTGATCGACGAATGCAGCAGCGACAGCGGCGACTGCGGAATGGTGCTGTAGCGCACCACCATCGCGTCGATGTCCAGCAGCGCCAGCGTGACCGGCCACTTGAATTCGCGCGTCAGCGCGTCGCACACGGGCGTAGCCACCTCGATCACCTGCGGCTGGTGGTTGTAGCCGCAGCACAGCGACGCCACGCCCGAGGCGAGGTAGTACGCGCCGAACCGCACCGATTGCGCCACCAGCCCCTTGGCTTCGAACGTGCGCAGCAGCCGTGCGATCGTGGACTTGGGTATGCCGGTGCGCCGGTGCAGATCGTCGATGCTCGATACCGACTGCCGGTTCAGGGCCTGCAACAGCTCGATCGCCCGCTCCACGCTGCGGATGCCGCCGCGGGCGCGTTCGTCCGGCGCGTCCGGATGCGGCCGGGTCATGCCGGCTGCGCCTCGGCGGCACCGGCCGCGGCGCGCGCCGCCATGTGCTGGCGATAGGTGCTGAGGCGGTAGCCAAGATCGGGCGAAGCCTCTTCCACATGCATGGAGATAGCAATGGGCAAACGGTCGGACAAGGGCTTGAATCGTGCGAGGATGGCAGCGAACAAGCGGTCGGTCGACGCCTTCTTTACCTGCGGATCCCGGCCAGGCAGCGTGCGCAGGACAAGATGCACGAAGACGTTGTCGGGGTGGGCGTCGGCGATGCGGTAGCGCCGGACCGGCACCGCGCGGGTACGCAGCCCGGCCAGCGGAAAGACACCGTCGGCCGCCACCTCGCGGTGTATGTCATCGAGCAGCGCGTCGACATCGACGTGCGACTCCAGGTTGTCGGAATACTCCATCCACAGATGCGGCATGTCTGTCCCCCTGGCTTACTGGATGCGCAACTGATGGCGCTGGATGAAACCTGCGATGTCCCGCGCCTCGCCACGATACTTCTTGCCGAAATCCGCAGCGCTCTGCACGTCCAGGATGATCCCCTCTTCGCCCAGCTTGCTCTGGACCGCGGGATCCCTGAGTGCGGCATTGATGGCCGTATTGAGGCGCTCGACCACCTCGGGCGGCGTGGAGGGCGGGGCGAACACGCCCAGCGCGCCGCTGGCATTGAAGCCCGGCGCGCCGCTGCGGGCGATCACCGGCAGCCTGGGAAAGGCGGGGCTGGGATCGGGCGAACCTATGGCCAGCGCCCGCACGGTACCGCTTTGCAGATGGCCGGCGGCCAGCGACGAGGAACCGAAGATGGCCTGCACCCGGCCGCCCAGCATGTCGGTCAGCATCTGGGCCGCGCCCTTGTACGGCACCGCGGTCATCTTCAGGCCAAAGGCCGCGTTCAGGTGCTCCAGCGCGAAATGGTTGGGCGAACCGATGCCGCTGGTGCCGAAGTTGTAGATGCCCGGCCGGCTCTTGACCAGCGCCACGAACTCCTCGAAGGTCTTGGCCGGAAAATCGGCGCCAACCAGCAACAGCGTGGTCGGCCGCCCCACCGAGGCCACCGGGAGCAGGCCGTTGACCGGATCGAAGCTGAGTCCCTGGTTGGTGGCCGCGGCGATCTGCAACGAGGTGTAGGCGGTGAAGAGGATGGTATGGCCGTCGGGTTTGGCCTTGGAGGCGAGGTTGGCGCCGACCAGGCCCGCCGCCCCACCCTTGTTCTCGGGCACGACGGCCTGGCCCAGCATGGGGGCCAACACGGCCGCCAACTGGCGCGCGACGGTATCGACGATGGCGCCGGGCGGATAACCGATCAGCATGGTCACGGGCTGGGTGGGATACGGCCCCTGGGCCTGCGACGGCGCGGCGGCCAGCAGCGCGAAAACGGCGCCCAGCAGGCGCGCGGCGGTACGGACGGCGCGTGGGCAAGCGCGCGCCGCCGAAAGCTCGGAACGGTACATGATGTCTCCAGGAATGAATCGTTATGGGTGGCGCGCCTCAGGCGCCGGCGGCCGGATCCTCGTAGTCGGCCGAGTTGCAGATCCAATGGTGCGCGATGAAATCGCGCCGTGGCGGTGAAAACACGTCGATCAGCAGGTGGTAGCCCGGTCCGACGCCCTCCGTGGTGTGGACCAGATTGACCGGGATCACCAGCAACGTGCGCGGATCGGCCTGCACATGCAGGTCGTCGCGCCAGCGCGTCGCGTCGTTGCCCCAGGGCGTGCGCAGGTGGTGCACGAACTCGCCCTCGATGGCCAGCGAGCCTTGCTCGAAGCGCGCGTGGCTGTGGGGGCTGAGCTGCGTGCGGTCGCGCGGACCGTCGTATTCGACCCAGTTGATGCTCAGGGTATCGGTCTGCAGCATCTTCAGGCGCTTCTTGTCGGGTGGCGCAATGATATCGTCGACGGGAATCACGACCAGCTCGCCGGCCTTGCGCACGCGGCGGAACGCCGGGGTCGAGGCGACGACGCGCGGATCGTGCTCCACGGCATTCAGGTAATCCTGCTCCGCCAGGTCCGGGCGCGAACTGGCGATCAGAATGCCCGGACCCGGCGCATCCAGCGTGACCGTGCAGCGCCCGGCCGGCACGATGCACAGCGAACGGCCGGGCGCATCGGCCCGTCCCCCTTCGTACTCGATGTGCGCGCCCGCGCCCGGCAGCAACAGCAGCAGTTCGTGCTCGCTGCGCGCCGCATGGGGCTGGGTGCTGTCTATCCATTCGACCGAGAAATTCTGGGCACGGCCGATGCGCCGGCCACCGGCCGTCAGCGGGTTGTCCAGGTCGATCAGGTCTGCGTCGCGCAGCACCGTGGAGTCGTTGTCGCTTGCCATGGCTGGATTCGTAGCGTGTCGTTCAGTTGAGCGGAGGGTTGGGGCGGGACAGCTCGACGAGTTCGCCGACGGAGGAATACTGCGAGCCGCCCAGACGGGTCAGCGGACGCGTGCGGGCGACGTCGAAATGGCCCTGTGCCGTCATGAACGCCTCGTCCAGGTGCACGCCGACGATGCGGCCGAATACCACCGAGCTGCGAGTCTCGCCGGGCCGCTCGGGCTCGATCTCGACGATGCGCAGCAGCGTGCATTCGAGATGGGCGGGCGAGGCGCCCACGCGCGGCGGGCGAACCTTGACGCTGGCGAGCTTCTCCAGCCCCGCCAGCGCGAACTCGTCGGTGCCGTGCGGCACGTTCAGCGAAGTCTGGTTCATCGCCTCGCGCAGGTCCCAGGTGACCAGGTTGGCGACGAATTCCCCGGTGGCGCGGACGTTGGCCAGCGTGTCCTTCTCCGGGCGGTCGCCCGCGGCGTTGCACGAGAAGATCAGCACCGGCGGCGCGGTGGAGACGAGATTGAAATGCGAGAACGGGGCGAGGTTGGCCACGCCCGTGGCGCTGAGGGAGCTGATCCAGCCTATCGGCCGCGGCGCGACGATGGCGTTGAACAGGCTGCGCTTGAAACCGGGTGCGGTCTCGGGATCGAGAAACATGGCGGCGGGATGGGGGTAGCGGGTGACGGGCGCAGCGGCGACGGTCCGCCGCGTGCGGTTCGCGAAAAATATACGAACCCGCGCGGCACGCTGTCCATCGACATTTCCCGACTTTTCTCCCAGTGGAAAGCTCGGCCGCCGCCGGGCCTTCCCCAGGCGCGGCCGCTCAGGCGGTGCCGCCCACCGTCAACCCTTCCATCCGCAGCGTGGGCTGCCCCACCCCCACCGGCACGCTCTGTCCATCCTTGCCGCAGGTACCCACGCCGGAATCGAGCTTCATGTCGTTGCCGATCATGCCGACCCGGGTCATGGCATCCGGGCCGTTGCCGATCAGCGTCGCGCCCTTGACCGGATAGGTGATCCGGCCGTCCTCGATCATGTAGGCCTCGGAGGTCGAGAAGACGAACTTGCCGTTGGTGATGTCCACCTGTCCGCCGCCGAAGTTGACGGCATACAGGCCGCGCTTGACCGAGCGCACGATTTCCTCGGGATCCTTGTCGCCGGCCAGCATGTAGGTGTTGGTCATGCGCGGCATGGGCAGGTGGGCGAACGATTCGCGCCGGCCGTTGCCGGTCACCGCCGTCTTCATCAGCCGCGCGTTCAGCGAGTCCTGCATGTAGCCGCGCAGAATGCCGTCCTCGATCAGCACGTTGCGCTGCGAGACGTTGCCTTCGTCGTCGATATTGAGCGAACCCCGGCGGCCGGGGATGGTGCCGTCGTCGACCACGGTCACGCCCTTGGACGCCACGCGCTCGCCGACGCGGCCGGAGAACACGCTCGACCCCTTGCGGTTGAAGTCGCCTTCCAGCCCGTGGCCCACGGCCTCGTGCAGCAGGATGCCCGGCCAGCCCGAGCCCAGCACCACGGTCATCTCGCCCGCCGGCGCCGGACGCGCCTCGAGGTTGACGAGCGCCTCGTGCACGGCATGGTCCACGTACTGCTGCAGCAGCTCGTCGCTGAAATAATCGAAGCCGGTACGCCCGCCGCCGCCGCCGTGGCCCACTTCGCGCCGCCCGTCCTGCTCGGCGATCACGGTCAGGGACAGCCGCACCAGCGGCCGCACGTCGGCGGCCAGGCGGCCGTCGCTGCCGGCCACCAGGACGACGTCGTATTCGGCCCCCAGGCCGGCCATCACCTGCACCACCCGCGGATCCTTGGCCCGCGCCATGCGCTCCACCCGCTCGAGCAGCGCGACCTTGTCGGGAGCCGGCAGCGAGACCAGCGGATCCTGCGGCAGGTAGAGCGAACGCCCCTCGGTGGGCCGATAGCCGCTGGCCACCTTGGCCCGGCCGGCGCCCTGGCGCGCGATGGTGCGCACCGCGCGGGCCGACGACAGCAAGGCATCCTGGGACAAGGAATCCGAATAGGCGAATGCGGTTTTCTCGCCGCTGAGCGCGCGCACGCCCACGCCCTGCTCGATGGAGAAGCTGCCGGTCTTGACGATGCCTTCCTCCAGGCTCCAGCCTTCGCTGCGGGTGTACTGGAAGTACAGGTCGGCATAGTCGACCTTGTGGGTGAAGATCTCGCCCAGCGCGCGGGAGAGATCCGCCTCGTCCAGGCCCCAGGGGTCGAGAAGCAGGGATTTGGCGATGGCCAGGGACTGGATGTTCGGTTCTACGAGTTGCATGGATGGGTGATAAGGAAATCGTTGCGAAACGCGGCGGGCGCCACGGGGTCTACAGTACACGATGGCGCAGCGCGGGCAGCGCGGCGCGCACCTCGGCGATGCGGGCGGGATCCAGCAGGCCGTCGACCACGCCGGGGCCCTCGGGCAGCACGGACTGCACCGTTCCCCAGGGATCGACCAGCATCGCGTGGCCCCAGGTCCGGCGCCCGTTGGGGTGCGTGCCGCCCTGCGCCGGCGCCAGGACGTAGCACTGGTTTTCTATCGCGCGGGCGCGCAGCAGGATTTCCCAATGCGCCTGGCCTGTGGTGTAGGTGAAGGCGGCCGGCACCAAAATCAAGTCCACCTGGCCCAGCGCCCGGTACAGCTCGGGAAACCGCAGGTCGTAGCAGGTGGACAGGCCCACCCGGCCCCAGGCCGCGTCGAAGCCCACCGGCGAGGCACCGGGGCGGATGCTCTGCGCCTCGTCGTAGGACTCGGCGCCGCGGCGGAAGTTGAACAGGTGGATCTTGTCGTAGCGCGCGAGCGTGCGGCCGTCGGGGCCGTAGACGAACGCGGTGTTGTAGACCCGGTCCGGATCCGGACACTCCAGCGGCAGGGTTCCCCCCGCCAGGTAGATGCCGTGCCGGCGCGCCTGGGCGGACAGGAACGCCTGGACCTGGCCGTGTCCCTCGCGTTCGCGGATGGCCACTTTCTCGCGGTCGCTGCGGCCCATGAAACAGAAATACTCGGGCAGGGCCACCAGGTTGGCGCCCCGGCCGGCGGCTTCGGCGATCAGGGCTTCGGCGTCGGCGAGGTTGCGCGCCACGTCGGGGGTCGAAACCATCTGGATGGCCGCCACGCGCACGGCGGGGTCGGAAGCTGTCATGGGCGGGGGTTCCTGGCTGTGTGTTGCACGGGCATGCGGCTATTGTCGCGCAGAATCACGGCGGTGGTGCCGCCGGCTCGGCCACGGGCGGTGCCGTTTCCTTGCCCGCCGCATCGACCTTGGTGCTGCCGACCTTGGCCACCTGGGGGTCGGTCCAGGTGCCGGTGACCTCGTACTGGTAGGCCAGGACCTTGGACAGCGGATCCTTCAGCAGCAACTGGGCCAGGAACACGCTCAGCCCCACCGCGGGGTTGACCGCCAGCCCGTACAGCAGCGAGGCGGCGCCGGCATCTAGCTTGGGCACCACCACCACCTGCAGGCGCTGGGTCTCGTGCGCCAGGTCGGCATCGCCGGCGATGACGACGGTGGCGTTCACGCCGTTCATCTTGAAATCGTCGGTATGGGCCACGCCGTTGGCGATGGCCGCGTGCGCCCGTATCGTGTCGTAGGCGAAGCCTTCGCTGAAGATATCGCGGAAATCCAGCGTCACCCGGCGCGGCAGCGATTGCAGCGACAGCACGCCCAGCAGCTTGGCGATGCCCGGCTCGGCCTTGAGGAACTGCCCCTTGTCCAGCGACAGCTCGACCTTGCCGGACAGGCTCGCCAGGTCCAGCGTGTAAGGCAGGCCCCGCCACGATACCTGCGCCGACATGCTCCCCGTCCCGCCCGCCATGGCGCCGTGCACGCCCATGCGCTCGAGGAACTTGCCGGTGTCGGCCAGCTTGAGCACCGCGTCGAGCGACATCGCGCGCCGGCCTCCGGGGCGGGCGCCGGTTTCCAGCTTCCAGACGCCCGAACCGTCCAGCTCGGCGTCCGGGTTTTTCACGTTCAACCGGCGCAGCCGCCATTCGCGGCCCCGGTCGGAACTCTGGGCCAGCACCTCCAGCCGTCCCAGCGCCTTGCCGAACAGTTCGAAGTGCTCGGCCACGAGATCGATTTCCGGCACGTCCTGGTCGTCGGCGGCGGGCTCGTCCAGCGCGCCGCCGCGATCCGCGTCCTCGGTCTCGCTGTCGACCACCAGCCGCGACAGCCGCGCGCTCAGGCGGTTGGGCCCTTCGCCGCCGTGGGTTTCGGCCCATGACAGGCGGCCGGCCAGCTGGGCCGACTCGACGTCGGCACGCCAGTTGGCGTTGCCGCCTGTCTCCTGCCGCACGGCGTACAGCGTGACCTTGTCGAGCTGGCGGCCATGCACGCGCAACACCGGGGTCGACAGGCTGATGCGGTTCAGGGGAATGTCCGCGCCCCCGCCCTGGCCAGCCCCCGCCGCCGGATCCCTGGGCGGCTCGAACTCCGCGGCCACCTTGCGCAGTGCGTCCACGTCGACCTCGGGCAGGGAAGCGCTCACGCTCAGCCCCGGGCCGCCGATCGTGGCCGCGCGGTTGATGCCGATGGCCCCCCGCACGGCGGCCACGGTGCCGGCGGACGCGTAGTCGCGTTCGACGTGCAGGTTGACGGCGGGCCCCAGGCTGCCGGCGAACCAGTCCATCCGGGGCTTGTCCGCCGTGGCGGCGTTTCCGCTCCATTCCAGCCGCGACGGGCGCGCCTCTTGCGCGGTCTTGCCCAGCGGCGCGGGCAGGTCGGCCGCCAACCCCACCAGGTCGGACTCCACCAGCACGGTGGGCGTCTTGCCGGGCGGGATCCGCACCGAGGCCTTGTAGGCCGTGCGGCCGGACAGCCGCGCCATGCCGGGGGCCTTCCACCAGAAGCCCAGCGCCGCGGCCGATGCGGAGCCCTCGGCCCGCAGCAGGTCCGTGCCGTCCGGCTGCGGGCCGCCGGACAGCTTCAGCGGGCCGTCCAGAGCCATGCCCGCCACGTTGCGCAGGGCGATGCCATGCTGGTCGAAGGCCACCGTCCCGGTCAGCCGCGAGAAAGGCGGCACGGCGGGCGCCAGGGAGAAATCGTTGCCCGACAGCCGGACCTCGCCCTTGACCTGCACCTCGGCATGGCCGGGATCCGCGTCATGGTGGTCGAGCGGAATGCGCAGGGACAGGGGCACCACGAAGTTGCCGCTGGCGGAGGCGTCGTCCAGCGCGCCGCCTATCATGTGTCCCACCGGCGAGCGCTTGACGAAGGCCAGGAACGCCGGCGCCGCCCCGCGCGTCTCGCCATCGATCTCCAGCAGCGGCCCATGCTCGAGGTTGGCGATGGCCGCGCGCGTGCGCCCCATGGCCACGGTCGTCGCGCGGTCCACCCGCACGCGGCCTGAGCGGACGTCCACGCCCATCGACACCCGGTCGAACACGAGATCCCCCGCGAGGTCTTCCAGCCGGGGCCAGAACTCGCCTCGCGCCAGGGGTTCGGGCAGGTAGTCCAGGGTCACGCCGCTGACCTTGCCTGCCACCCGGAACTCCCCGGACTTGTCCGCGCCGTAGGGAAAGGTGTCCAGGTCGCCGCGCAGGCGCACGGCCACGTTCTCGGCCTGTCCCGAGACCAGCGCATGCTGGAGCCAGGTCCGGACGTCCGCGCCGACCACGATGGGGATGTAGCGATGGACCTCGCGCACGTCGGCGCGCGCCAGCGTGCCCCGCAGGTCCAGGGTGCCGGCGGGCCCGCGGCCCTGGCTGCTCCAGTTGCCGCTGAAACTGCCCTCCACGCCGCGGCGGCTGAAATCCAGGCGCTCGACGTCGACCGTCCAGGCGCCGTCGGCCCCCTTGCGGGCCGCGGCCCGGACATCGAAGACATCCATGGGCAGGTCGGGCTCGGCGAACACGCCCGGAAAACGCAGCACGGCGTCGCGCGCGTGGACGTCGACGCGTCCGCCCTGCGCGTCCACCTCGATGCTGCCCCGCAGGTTGGAGAACCCCGGCCGTTGCGGATGGTGGCCATCGTTGACCGCCGGTTCCGGCGCCGCCGCGATCGACAGCCCCGAGAACGCCGCGCGCCCCGATACCCCGGTGGGCTGCGCGGGCGCCCCCTGCCAGCCCAACCGCAGTTCGTCGATCCGGCCCTCGGGCCGCAGCTCGGCCAGCTTCTCGCGCGCCGCCGCTGGCAGGGGCAGGCGGTCCGCCAGATGCAGGCCGGTCGCGAGATCGAATCCGTCCACCTCGAGCTGCGTGGCGGGCGGCGTGCCCTGGCGCCCCGGAGTCCAGGTGGCGGCCAGCCGCTGGGGATGCAGCGCCAGGCCATCGGCGGTCGCCGCGTCCAGCCCGGCCAGGTCCAGCTGGTAGCCGCCGCCGGCCACCGGGGACAGCTCGGCCCGGCCCGCCAGCCTGGCGATGTCCAGCGGCGGCAGGTCCGGCCCGAGCTGCACGCTCAGGTCGCGCAAGGCCAGGCGCGCGCTGCCGGAGCGGATTCGTCCACGGTCGTAGTCCATCCAGGCCCGCAGGTTGCCCGCGCCCTGCCGAGGCTCGCCCGGCAGGTCCAGCCAGGGCCGCCATCCCGCCAGGTCGACGCCGTCCAGCGCCGCGTACAGCGACCCCCGCCATTGCTGCGGATCGGAGGCGTCCAGCGTGAACCAGCCATGCGTGAAGTCCGCGCGCACGTCCAGCATGGACCCCAGCGCGGCGGGCGGCTCGGCCCTGAGCGCGGCACGGTGGTGGCGCCCGGTGTTGCGCATCACGAAGGCCACGTTGCCGATCTCCAGCGGCGGCGCCTCCCGCCGGGCATCGTTCCACCGCAGGCGGGCGCCGCGTACCACGACCTCGCGCTGGGACAGCAGCCAGTCCAGGCCTTCGCGCGATCCGCCCCGGGCCTGGGGATCGACTTCCCAGCCGGCGATCCAGTAGCGCCCCTGCCCATCGCGGCGCGCCTCGAGTTCGGGCGCGTCGAGCTGCAGGCGCAGCAGGCGCGGCTCCAGCACCAGCAGGCTGCGCCACGACAGGATGGCCGACACGCGAGGCAGGACCAGCCCGGACTGCCCGGAGGCATCCGACACCTGGACGGAGGACAGTTCGAAGCTAGGATGCAGGCCCAGCCATTCGGCATCGATCCGGCCTATGGTAACCGAGGCCCCGATCGCGCGGCCGACCATGCGCTCGATGCCCGGCCGGTAGTCGTCGATAGCGGGCAGCACGGCGTAGCGCACGACCACCAGGGCAACCGCGAACAGGAAATAGGCGGCCAGGATCACCCAGACCAGGGGCCGCACCACGAGGCGATAGAGATAGGCTAGGTCGATATGCACGAAGAAACGGCGGAACGCAGTCGTTCCGTCGAAGCGGCCGCTGTGGCCTGGATGGATGAATCGGGAAAATGAAAGCTTATACCGCCCCGCATGTCTTATGCTGGCTTATGCGCAAAACTTCTTCGTGGCGCACAATTCTGTAACGTACTGCCACAACTTTCGCCATGACAGACACTTCGCTGCTCACCCCCGCGCTTTCCTGGTCGGGCCACCTGCGCCGACGCATAGACGCCCAGCCCGACTACGGACGGTGGCTGGCCGACGCGATGACCCGGCCGGTCGACGTCCAGGCCCTGGCCGCCTGGTTCGACGAATTGTGCACGGCCCGGGGCGTGGCCGCGGCCGGCCCCCTCCCGGTGGCGGACTGCCGCGCGGTGCTGCGCAGGCTGCGCGAGCGCGTGTTCTGCACCGTCATGGCCCGCGACCTGGCCGGCCTGGCGCCGCTGGAGGAGGTCGTGGGCGCCATGACCCGCCTGGCGGACCTGGCCATCGAGCAGGCCTACCGCAGCGTGGCGGCCGAACTGGCCGAGGTGCACGGGATCCCGCGCGAGGCCGCCTCCGGCCTGCCGCAGGAAATGCTGATCGTGGGCATGGGCAAGCTGGGCGGCGAAGAACTGAACGTCTCGTCCGACATCGACCTGGTCATGCTGTACGGCGACGAGGGCGAGACCGACGGGCGCAGGCCCATCTCCCATCACGAGTTCTACGGCAGGCTGACGCGGCGCATGATGCCGGTCATCTCCGAGATCGACGCCGACGGCCACGTGTTCCGCACCGACCTGCGGCTGCGGCCCGACGGCGATGCCGGGCCGCTGGCCTGGAGCCTGGACGCCTTCGAGAACTACCTGGTCTCGCAGGGACGGGAATGGGAACGCTATGCCTGGCTGAAGGCGCGGCGCATCGAGGCCCAGGCGTTCGAGGGCAGCGACCCCGCCAGCCAGGCGGCGCAACTGGAGGCGCTGCGGCGGCCTTTCGTCTACCGCAAGTATTTCGACTTCGATGCGCTGGCGGCGCTGCGCGCGCTGCGCGAGCGCATACGCGAGGACTGGAACCGCCGCTCGTACAACGGCACGGGCAGCCAGGCCACGCAGGCCGACAACGTCAAACTGGGCGAAGGCGGCATCCGCGAGATCGAATTCGTGGTCCAGCTCTCGCAACTGATACGCGGCGGCCGCACGCCGACGCTGCAGGAGCGCGGCCTGCTGGCCGCGCTGCATGCCGAGCGCGAGGCCGGCCTGGTCCAGCCGGAGGATGCCGTGCGCCTGGAGGCCGCCTACCGCTTCCTGCGGCGGGTCGAGCATGCCCTGCAATACCGCGAGGACCAGCAGACCCACCTTCTGCCCCAGGACGACGAACGGCGCGCCGAACTGGCCCGCGCGCTGGGCTTCGACGATCCCGCCGGCTTCGAGCGCACGCTGACCGCGCACAGGGAATTCGTCGAAACCACCTTCCGGGGCGTCTTCGGCCAGAACGAAGGCGATCAGTCACCGGGGGACCGCGGCGCGGCCGACCCCGAAGACGAACTGGTCGCGCGCATACGCGCGACCCTGCCGGCCGAGGCCGACAGCCTGCTGCCGCGCGCCTCGGCGCTGCTCGACAGCCCTCGCATACGCAGCCTGCCCGACAACAGCCGGCGGCGCCTGGCCGCCCTGCTGCCGGCCGCCGTGGACGCCTGCGCCGGCACCAAGGCGCCCGCCGCCGCGCTGGTCCGCATGTTCGGGCTGATCGAGCACATCGCCCAGCGCAGCGCCTACATGGCGCTGCTGGCCGAGTATCCCGACACGCTGGCGCGCGTGGCCCGCATCTTCGCGGCCAGCGACTGGGCCGCGGGCTACCTGACCCGGCATCCGCTGCTGCTGGACGAGCTGCTGGACTGGCGCACGCTCATGGTGGAGCCCGACCTGCCCGCCATGGCCCGCAAGCTCAGCGACGAACTGGATGCCTGCGTGATCGACGGCACCGGCGCGCCCGACGTCGAGCGGCAAATGAACCTGATGCGCGACACGCAGCGCCAATGGGGCTTCCACCTGCTGGCGCAGGACCTGGAAGGCCAGTTGACGGTCGAGCGGCTGGGCGACTACCTGTCCATGGTCGCCGACATCATGCTCGAGGAAACGCTCAAGCGCGTCTGGTACAGCGTGTCCAGGGACGAAGGCCGCACGCCCGCGCATTTCGCGGTCATCGCCTATGGCAAGCACGGCGGCAAGGAGCTGGGCTACGCCTCGGATCTCGACCTGGTGTTCCTGTTCGACGACCCGCGCGAGGACGCCGGCGAGATCTACGCCCGCTTCGGCCAGCGCATCCTGTCATGGCTCGGCTCGATGACCGCCTCGGGGCGCCTGTACGAAGTGGACCTGCGCCTGCGCCCCGACGGCCAGGCCGGGCTGATGGTGATCTCGACCGAGGCCTTCGAGCGCTACCAGAAGGAGCACGCCTGGCCCTGGGAGCACCAGGCCATCACGCGCGCCCGCTTCGCCGCCGGGGATCCCGAGGTGGGCAGGCAGTTCGAACGCATCCGGCGCGAGGTGCTGCTGATGCCGCGCGACGCCCGCCAACTGGCCGACGAAGTCATCGCCATGCGCCGCAAGATCAGCGAAGGCCATCCCAACCGCACGCCGGACTTCGACCTCAAGCACGATCCGGGCGGCATGGTGGACGTCGAGTTCGTCACCCAATACCTGGTCCTGCTGCACGCCCGCGAGCACGAGATCCTGGTACAGAACCTCGGCAACATCGCATTGCTGCGCCTGGCCGCCGAAGCCGGCCTGATCCCCGCCGACCTGGCGCGGCGGGTGGGCGATGCCTACCGTACCCTGCGGCGGGAACAGCACGCGCTGCGCCTGCAGGACGTGGAAAAGGCTCGCGTGCCGCAGGAGGCCCTGACGGCGGAACGTGCCGCCGTGATCGAACTGTGGGAACAGGTGCTGGGCCCCCGTTCCTGAGATCCCCGGGGGCGTCGTCCCCCGTCTTCCCCTTCCCCCGATTCCCGCCGGAAGCGGCACGCGGCCGCTCGCCCGCTGCTCCACCCTACCTAGGGTTTCACACAGGTCTTATTTTTGAGTTTTTTACGTAATATGCAAAAAACTCGAATTTCAATGGCGATTATTCGCCACATATTAGATTATATTTTCCATCATGCCCCAAAGACCCGGTCTTTCCTTCAGCCACGTCGGCATCTTCGTCACCGATATCCAGCGGATGGCCGATTTCTATTCGCAGGTCCTGGATTTCACGATCACGGACCGTGGCATGCTCGACGGCCCCCATGGCCCGATCGAACTGGTGTTCACCAGCCGCGATCCGGACGTCCACCACCAGATCGTGCTGGTGTCCGGGCGGCCCGCCGATCTCCGCTTCAACGTCATCAACCAGTTGTCGCTGATGGCCGACTCGCTGGAAACCCTGCAGCGCTACCATCGCCGCCTGGTCGGCGCGGGCGTCGCAGAACTGGCGCCCGTCACGCACGGCAACGCGCTGTCGCTGTACTGCCGCGACCCGGAAGGCAACCGGCTCGAGCTGTACATCGACACGCCCTGGTACGTGTCGCAGCCCATGCGCGTGCCCATGCCCATCGAGCTGCCGCCGGCCGAACTCATGGCCTGGGCCGAGCGGCACGCGCGCGCCCTGCCCGGTTTCCGCAGCCGCCAGGAATGGCGGGCCGACATGGCCCGGCGCATGGGCGTGGAGCAGGCGCCCGCATGACGGAAAGCGCATCCAGCCTGGGCCGCATGCTGATGCTGCTCGATGCCTACACGCACGACCGGTACGCCTGGACGGTGGACGACCTGGCCAGCCACTTCGGCTTCACCCCCTCGTCCACCTACCGCTACGTCAAGGAATTGTGCGCGGCGGGCTTGCTGATACGGCTGCCGCGCGGCATCTACGTGGTGGGCGCGCGCGTGGTCGAGCTCGAGGCCCTGATCCGCGAGACCGACCCGGTCACCCGTGCCGCCCAGCCCATCCTGCGCGACCTGGCGCAGGAAACCGGCTGCCACGTGCTGCTTTCGAACGTCTACGGCGAGCACCTGCTGAACGTGGCGCACGAAGCCGGCGTCGAGCCGCTGGAATTGACCTACATGCGGGGCAAGAGCCTGCCCTGGTTCCGCGGCGCGCCTTCGCTGTCGGTGCTGGCGTTCTGGCCGCGGGCGCGGGTACGCAGCCTGTTCGAGCAGACCCACCCGGACGCCGGCGAGCAGGCCTGGAACGCCACCTGGGCCGGCCTGAAGGCCATACGCAAGGCGGGATACGCCATCAGCCACGCCGGGCTCGATCCCGACGTCATCGGCTACGGCGTGCCCGTGATGGCCGAGGATGAAGTCATCGGAACGATCTCGCTGGTCTGTTCGAAACAGCGGGGGGAGTTCCTCAACGGCGCGGCCCTGGGGGCCGTGCTGCAACAGAAAAGCCGCGAGATCTCCGCCCGCCTGCAGGCGGCGGACTGAGCGGCCACACGCGCGCCTCGACGGGCCGCACGAAAACGGGGACGAAGAGGAGACCCACCATGCATGACACGATCACCGGCCGCCGCCAGGCCCTCGCCGCCGCCGGCATCCTGGCCGCGGTATTGGCGGGCCCCGCGCACGCGCAGACCACCTACCCCAACCGGCCGATCAAGCTGCTGGTCGGCTTCGCGGCCGGAGGCGGCAGCGACGTCGTGGCCCGGCTGGTCGGCAAGGCGCTGTCCGAGCGGGTCGGCCAGCCCGTCATCGTCGAGAACCGCGCCGGCGACGGCGGCAACATCGCCTCGGCCCAGGTCGCCAAGAGCGAGCCCGACGGCTACACGCTGGTCCTGATGACCAGCGGCCACGGCACCAATGCCGCCATGCGCAAGGACCTGCCCTTCGAGCCGGTCAAGGGTTTCAGCTGGATCTCCACGATCACGACGTATCCGTTGACGCTGGCCGTGGCGCCGTCCTCGCCGATCAAGTCCTTCGACGACTTCGTCCGCCGCATCAAGACCGAAAAAGACCGCTACACCTACACCTCGGTCGGCGTGGGTACCGCCATGCATCTCGTGGGCGAATGGATCATGGCCGAAAGCGGCGGCAGCGCGCTGCACGTGCCGTTCAAGGGCGGCGCCGGCCCGATGACCGAGCTGCTGGCCGGACGCGTGGACGTCATGATCGACACCATGACCAACACCGCGCCGCTGTTCAAGTCGCAGCGCGTGCGGCTGCTGGCGACCACCGCGCCCAAGGGCGTGCAGGCGCTGCCCGGCGTGCCGAGCGTGGCCGACACGCTGCCGGCGGTGGTCTTCGAATCGTGGCTGGGCATCGCCGCGCCCGCCGGCACGCCCGCCGACGTGGTCGCGCGCCTGAACCGCGAATTGCGCGCGGTGCTGGATACGCCCGCCGTGCACCAGCAACTGGTCGACTGGGGCGGTTCGCCGCGGGCCTCCTCGCCCGACGAATTCCAGGCCCGCGTCGAGAACGACATCCGCCGGCTGCGCGCCGTCGTGGTCCAGCGCAACATCCAGGCCGAATGAAAGGGGCGCGGGCGCTCAGCCCGCCAGCCACCTCAGCAGCCACAGCGTGACCATGCCCGCGCCTATCATGGCGATCGTGTTGCGGGTGGCCACCATGACCGCCACCGCGATCACGGCGGCCAGCGCGCGCCAGTCGAACACCGGCAGGCCGCCCGGCGCCCATGGCAGCAGGTCCGGCACGATCACGGCCGCCAGCGCCGCGGCGGGCGCATAGCGCAGCGCCCGCCTGACGCCTTCGGGCAGGGGCACGTTGTCGCCCAGCAGCAGGAAGCCGGCGCGCGTGAGCACGGTGCACAACGCCAGCGCGATGATGACCAGCCAGACGTACAGGGAATCGGATACCGGCGGCAGGGTGGACGGACTCATG
This sequence comes from Pigmentiphaga sp. NML030171, assembly GCF_002188635.1. Taxonomy (GTDB): domain Bacteria; phylum Pseudomonadota; class Gammaproteobacteria; order Burkholderiales; family Burkholderiaceae_B; genus Pigmentiphaga; species Pigmentiphaga daeguensis. The sequence continues at coordinate 124,751 of NZ_NINX01000015.1, forward strand.
CCCCCGCCTCCTTGCGGCGCTCCAGCGCCCGCTCCGTGGCCACGCCGGCCCAGACGCCCGCCACGACCGCCAGGACCAGCCCCAGCCGCAAGGGTAGCGGCTGGCCGGCCCACCCCACCAGGGATGCCGCCCCGACCGCCGCGGCCACAGGCCAGCTCGCGACCATGGGCACCACGATCGCGATCAGCGCCAGCACCGCGGCGAACTCCAGCGACCACGACTGCGGCACCACGGCGCCCAGCAGGATGCCGGCCACCGAGCACACCTGCCAGGTCAGCCAGTTGCCCACCGCCGATCCCAGGAAGAACCAGGTCTGCTCCGGCGTGCCCTTGACGGCGGCATCGCCGTAGCGGGGCATGAACAGCACGAAGCCGATGTCGCTCGTCAGGAAGCCCAGTCCCAGGCGGCGCCAGCGCGAGTAGCGGCGGAAATACGGGTGCAGCGCCGCCGCGAAGATCACGAATCTCAGGTTGACCACGCAACCCGCGGCGAACACCAGCCAGACCGGGGCGCCCGCCACGATCAGCGGCAGGGCGGCCAGTTGCGCGGAGCCGGCGTACACCAGGAAGGTCATCGCCAGCGCCAAGGTCTGGCTGAGGCCGATCTTGACCATGGCCACGCCGCTGACCATGCCCCAGACGCCGATCGCGATCGTGGTCGGGGCCAGCGCCTTCAGGCCCGCGACGACGGCCGCCCGGCGCTCCTGGGGGGACAGACCGGGCACTGCGGCGGACGGGCGCATGGCGGACATGGGATCGGGGGGGAACGGCGGCGGGCTCCCGGCGAAGGCCGGCCGGGAAGGAGTAAAGTTATGGCTCGCAGCTATTGTAAGTGATTACCCGAATCTCCCTGGATTCCCGGGAAGCGGCGGGCGTGGACCCCTGCGCGCCCGCTTCGCCGCTGGATCCTGTCGCAGATTGGTACAATATCTGGTTCATTTCGGAGATCCCCATCATGTCGATGTCAGACCGCGACGGCTTCATCTGGTACGACGGCAAGCTCGTGCCCTGGCGTGAAGCCAACACCCATGTGCTCACACACTCTCTGCACTACGGGTTGGCGGTATTCGAGGGTGTGCGTGCGTACAAGACCGACATCGGAACCTCGATCTTCCGGCTCAAGGAACACACCGACCGCCTGGTCAACTCGGCCCACATCTACCAGATGCAGATCCCGTACAGCCGGGAAGTCCTGATGGAAGCGCAGAAGGAAGTGGTCCGCGTCAACAAGCTGGAATCCTGCTACCTGCGTCCCATCGCGTTCTACGGTTCGGAAAAGATGGGCGTCTCGCCCAAGGGCGCCAAGGTCCACGTGGCGGTCGCCGCCTGGGAATGGGGCGCCTACCTGGGCGCCGAGGCCCTGCAGAAGGGCATCCGGGTCAAGACCTCGTCCTATGCCCGCCACCACGTCAACGTGACCATGCCCCGCGCCAAGCTGGCCTCCACCTACGCCAACTCCATCCTGGCGAACCTGGAAGCCACCGAGGACGGCTACGACGAGGCCCTGCTGCTCGACACCGAAGGCTTCGTGGCCGAGGGCTCGGGCGAGAACGTCTTCATCGTCAAGGACGGCGTGCTGGTCGAGCCCGAGATCGCCTCGGCCCTGACCGGCATCACGCGCTCGACCATCCACAGCCTGGCCGCCGACCTGGGCATCAAGGTCGTCACCAAGCGCCTGACCCGCGACGACATCTACATCGCCGACGAAGCCTTCTTCACCGGCACGGCGGCGGAAGTCACGCCCATCCGCGAGCTGGACCGCCGCAAGATCGGCGCCGGCCAGTGCGGTCCGATCACGGCGCGCCTGCAGCAGGCCTTCTTCGACCTGGTCGCGGGCCGCAACGCCAAGTACGGCCACTGGCTCACGCACGTCTGATCGGGAGGAACGGCCATGACCACCGAAGCCGCCAACGCCATCATCGAAGTCGATGCCGATGCGCTTCCGCTTTCGTGCCCGGGGCCGCATACTCCGCTGTGGAACATGCACCCCAAGGTATTCCTGGACATCGGGACGACCGGCGAAGCGAAGTGCCCATACTGTGGCGCCGAATACCGTCTGAAGGACGGCGCCAAGGTACATCATCACTAAATCCCCCCGGGCGCTCGCGCGCCCCTGGGGGGGACATGGCTGACGCTGCCCCGGCCCGCCGGGGTTTGCTTTTTATTCACAGGACCTCCCCGTGCAGCACAACGATTACATCCTGACGCTCGCCTGCCCCGATACGACCGGCATCGTGTACCACGTGTCGGGATTCCTGTTCGAGCGCGGCTGCAACATCCTGGACTCGCAGCAGTTCGGGGACGAGGACACCAAGCTGTTCTTCCTGCGCGTGCACTTCTCGGTGCCGGACGGCCTGGACGCCGACACCGTGCGCAAGGAATTCGCCGCCGTGGGCGAGCGCTTCTCCATGCAGTGGCAGATCCGCGACCCGCACCGGCGCGCGCGCGTGCTGCTGATGGTCAGCAAGCACGGCCACTGCCTGAACGACCTGCTGTTCCGCGCCAAGAGCGGGCAACTGCCCATCGACATTCCGGCCGTAGTCTCCAACCACCCCGACTTCGCGCTGCTGTCCGCGTCGTACGGCGTGCCCTTCTACCACCTGCCGGTGGCGCAGGGCGGCAAGGAACAGCAAGAGCGCCAGGTACTGCAGATCGCCGAGCGCGAGAACGTCGACCTGGTCGTGCTGGCCCGCTACATGCAGATCCTGTCGCCCGAGATGTGCCGGGCGCTGGCCGGCCGCGCCATCAACATCCACCACAGCTTCCTGCCCAGCTTCAAGGGCGCGCGCCCGTACTACCAGGCGCACGACCGCGGCGTGAAGCTGATCGGCGCCACCGCCCACTACGTCACGCCCGATCTGGACGAAGGCCCCATCATCGAGCAGGACATCGCCCGCGTGGACCACAGCATGTCGCCGGAAACCCTGACCCAGGTCGGGCGCGACGTCGAATGCCTGGTGCTGGCGCGCGCCGTGCGCTGGCACGTCGAGCATCGCATCCTGTTGAACGGCCACAAGACGATCGTGTTCGCGTAAATGGTGCTCAAATCCCGCGGCGCTCCGCTGTTCGCCACCTCCGAAGAAGCCGAGCAGGCGTTCTACGACGCGCTGGAACAAGGCGATCTCGCGCAGTTGATGGCCGTCTGGGCCGACGACGAAGACATCGTCTGCATCCATCCGGGCGGGCCGCGGCTGATCGGGCACGACGCCGTGATGGAATCGTGGCGCGAGATCCTGGGCAGTTCGCCGGTGCCGATACGGCCCACGCGCGTCCACGCCGTGCAAAGCATGATGAGTTCGGTCCACACCGTGGTCGAACAACTCATGGTCGACACCTCCCAGGGCAAGCAGCTCGTCAACTGCTATGCAACCAATGTCTTCCACAAGGGTCCCACAGGCTGGCGGCTGGTCTTGCACCACTCGTCGCAAGCCCCTGCCGACCTCGGCCCGACCGAGCTCCAGGACGTTCCCGACCTATTGCATTGAGTTGCCCGCCCATCTCGCATGCCCGCCTACCTGGACACGACACCCTGCCCCACTCCCGCATGGTTGCCCGAAGGACATAGCCAGACCATCTTCGCGTCGCAGCTCTCGTCGCACCATCACGCCTCGTTCCAGCGCGAACGGGTGGACACGCCCGACGGCGATTTCATCGACTTCGACTGGACCGCCCCGGGCCTCGGCCCCGATACGGTCGTCGGCCCCGAGCTGTTCGCGCGGCTGGCCGAGACGGCCGGCACCACCGCCGCGTCGCGCAACGGGCTCGTGCTGTTCCATGGTCTGGAAGGCAGCAGCGCCAGCCACTACGCGCAGGCCATCTCGCAGTATTTCCGGGCGCGCGGCTGGACCGTCGTCGTCCCGCATTTCCGCGGCTGCTCGGGCGAGCCGAACCGCCTGCCCCGCGCCTACCACTCGGGCGACTCGGCCGACGTCGGCTTCATGCTGGACGCGGTGCGGCAGCGCCTGCCACGGATGCACTGGCACGCCGCCGGCATCTCGCTGGGCGGCAACGCGCTGCTGAAATACCTGGGCGAGGCCGGCGCCACCGCCGGCTGGCTCGCCGCCGCCGCGGGCGTCTCGGCCCCGGTCGACCTCATGGCCGGCGGGCGCACGCTGGGCACCGGACTGATCAACCGCCGGATCTACACCCACATGTTCCTGCGCACGCTGAAGTCCAAGACGCTGCAGAAGGCGCAGCGCTTCCCCGGCACCATCGACGTGCTGCGCGTGGCCAACGCGCGCGACCTGTACGAGTTCGACGACGCCTACACCGCGCCCACGCACGGCTTCCGCGACGTCGACGACTACTGGACGCGCGCCTCCAGCAAGCCCCTGCTGATGGACATCGCCATCCCGACGCTGGTGCTGAACGCGCGCAATGACCCGTTCCTTCCCGGCCGCTACCTGCCGACTCCCGAGCAGGCCTCCAGCCACGTGGTCCTGCACCAGCCGGCACAGGGCGGCCACGCGGGTTTCCCCACGGGCAGCTTCCCGAGCAACCTGAACTGGCTGCCGCGCAGGCTGGCGGACTTCTTCCGGAACGGCCGCTAGCCCTGCCCGGCCCCGCATCGGGCAAGCCCCCGCTGACATCCCCGGCGTTTTCTTCGACAATGGAGAAAACCACACGGATGCTTCCATGGCCTCGACTTCCACGGTATCCAACGCCTCGGCCACCACCGGCGGCCGCCTCCTGGTCGACGCGCTGACCGCCAACGGCGTCGACCGCGTCTTCTGCGTCCCGGGCGAAAGCTACCTGGACGTGCTGGATGCCCTGCACGCCCACGCCGACATCGACGTCGTCGTCGCCAAGCACGAAGGCGCCGCCGCCAACATGGCCGAAGCCGACGGCAAGCTGACCGGGCGGCCGGGCATCTGCTTCGTCACGCGCGGCCCCGGCGCCACCCACGCCAGCATAGGCGTGCACATCGCGCAGCAGGACTCGACGCCGCTCATCCTGTTCGTCGGCCAGGTGCCCACCCGCGAGCTGGGCCGCGAAGCCTTCCAGGAAATCGACTACCAGTCCATGTTCGGCGGCATCGCCAAGTGGGTCGTCAGCATCGACGACGCCGCGCGCATACCCGAACTCGTGGCGCGGGCCTTCGCCTGCGCCACCTCGGGCCGCCCCGGACCGGTGGTGCTGGCCCTGCCCGAAGACGTATTGAGCGCCGCCTGCCCGTCCGCGCCGGCCGCGGTCGCCCCGGCAGTCGCCGGCGGCCCCGATCCCGACGCGGCCCCGCGCCTGCGCGAGATGCTGGCCCAGGCCCGCCGTCCGCTGGTCATCCTGGGCGGATCGAACTGGAGCGAGCCCGCCGCCTCGGACTTCTCGGCCTTCATCCAGGCATGGAACCTGCCCGTGGCCTGCGCCTTCCGCCGCCAGGACATCTTCGACAACCGGCGGCCCCAGTACGCGGGCCACCTCAGCCTGGGCATGAACCCCGAACTGGCCGAGCTGGTGCGCGACGCCGACCTCGTCCTGGCCGTGGGCACGCGGCTGGGCGAGATCGCCACCGGCGGCTACACGCTGCTGACGCCCCCCCGCCCGGCCCAGAAACTGATCCACCTGCACGCCGACGCGGCCGAACTGGGCCGCGTCTACCAGCCCGACCTGGCCATCCAGTCCGCCCCGGCAAAGGCCGCCGCGCTGCTGCGCGGCCTGGAAGCCCCGGCCTCGCGCGCCTGGGACGACTGGACCCGCCGCGCCGGCGAACTGCACGCGCGCTACCAGGTCGTGCCCGCGCCGCATGCCGAGGCCCGCGGCGTCGACCTGGGCCGGGTCGTCGCCCATCTGGACCGCGCCCTGCCCGACGACGCCATCGTCGCCAACGGCGCCGGCAACTATGCGGTGTGGCTGCACCGGTTCTACCGCTACCGCCGGCCGCGCACGGAACTCGCCCCCACCTGCGGCGCCATGGGCTACGGCCTGCCCGCGGCGATAGCCGCCAAGCTGCGCCATCCCGACCGCACCGTGGTCTGCGTGTCCGGCGACGGCTGCTTCCTGATGTATCCCCAGGAACTGGCCACCGCGCTGCAATTCGGCTCCGCCGTCGTCGTCATCGTCGTCAACAACGGCATGTACGGCACCATTCGCATGCACCAGGAAAAGCGCTTCCCGGGCCGGGTCAGCGCCACCGACCTGCGCAACCCCGATTTCGTCGCGCTGGCACTGTCGTTCGGCGCCCACGCCGAACGGGTGGAAAGCGCCGAAGCCTTCCCCGCCGCATTCGAGCGCGCCTGCGCGGCCGGCCGCCCGGCGCTGCTGGAACTGCGCACGGATCCCCGGCAAATCACGCCGCAGTCGTGGCTGGCGGGGCATGGATAGCGATGTCCTGGCCGCCATGGCGCGCTGGCCCGACGTGCCGGACGCGTATGGCTGGTTGTCGCTGGATGCCCGGGGCCGCTGGCGCCTGCATCCCGCCGGCGACGCCCTGGCGGGAGGGCCGGGCGTCTCCATTTCCAACACCGGGATCCTGGCCTTCATCGGACGCAACTACGGGCACGACGAGCAGGGCCGCTGGTTCTTCCAGAACGGTCCGCAACGCGTGTTCGTGAGGCTGGACGCGGCGCCGCTGATCCTGCGCCAGGCGGATGCGGCCGGTTCGCTGGCCACCCATACCGGCCATGCCGTGTCCCGCGTGGATCGCTGGGCGCTGGACGCCATGGGCAGGCTCTACGCCGCGACCGAACACGGTCCCGCCATGGTCGAGGATCGCCATCTGCCCGACGTGCTGGAACGCATGAAGCTGGCATCGGGGCAGCCGCTGCTCGATGCCCCGCCGGGCTGGCTGGCCGACACCGGCCAGGCGCCGGCCGGGGCCGCGACCCTGTCCGTGGTCTATCCGCCGGTTGGCGCCGCCGCCGCGCCGCTGGCCCCGTTGCGCGGCCCGGCCGGCCAGGCCTTCGGCTTCGTCGACAGGCCCGAGCCCGTCAGCTCTGGAAGCGCTTGAGCAGGTCGCGCTCTTCCTTCAACCGGCGCTGGTATTCGCGCACCTTCGCGTCGATCTGCGACTGCTCGTAGAAATCCCTGGAAGCCGCGCGCGCCTGCTGCAACTGCTCGACCGCGGCCGGCAGGGCGCCGGTCATCGCGTAATAGTCGGCCATGCTGCGGCGCTCGTTCACGGTGCTGCCCAGCCGCGAATAGCTGACCGCGGCCATCTGGTAGAAGCGGGGCTCGTCGCTCCACTTGAGCATCTGCTCTTTCAGGAAATCGACCGCCTCCTGGTTGCGGCCGGCGCGTTGCAGGGACTCGGCCATTGCCATGGCCAGGCCGCGCTGCTCGGGCCAGCGCGCGACGGCGCTACGCGCCAGGCTCATGGCCTGTTGCGTGTCGTTGCGCGCCAGCGCCAGGTCGATGGCCAGGTGCTCGAGCATGAAATGGGTGCGCGCGCCCGACGTGGCGGCCAGGTAGGCGTCGTTGGCCTTGCCGTATTCGCGCTGGCGCACATAGCCCAGCGCCATGCCATAGTAGGCTGCGGCACGCTCGATGCCCTGGGCCTCGGTGCTGCGGTTCTGGAAATAGCGGATGGCCTCGATGGTATCCTGGCCGCTGTTTGCCTGCAGCATGCGCATCTTGGCGCGCACGAAATAGAAATCCGAGGAACTCGGGCGGTCATGGATCACCACGCCGCGCGCCCGGTTCTGCATGTCGGACATGCGCTCGATGGACAGGGGGTGGGTGCGGGTGAAGGCCTGGCCGGTCCTTTCATTCAGCCCCGACGCCTGCATCAGCCGGCCAAAGAACGAGGCCATGCCGTTGACGTTGTAGCCGGCCGCCTCCAGCATCTGGAAGCCGGTGCGGTCGGCTTCGCGCTCGGCCTCGCGCGAGAAGCCCAGTTGCGAGTTGATCGCCGCGGCCTGGCCGAAGGCCATCGCCGCCTCGGGCGCCTGCGAGTTGCCGCGCGCGGCCACCAGCGCCGCCAGCAGGGCCGCCACCATGATCAGCGTGTCCTGCTTCTGCTGCACCAGGCCCCGGGCGATGTGCCGCTGCACCACGTGGCCGATTTCATGCGCCAGCACGCCGGCCAGCTCGGACTCAGACTGCGCGGCCACCACCAGCCCGGTGTGCACGCCTATGTAGCCGCCCGGCATCGCGAAGGCGTTGATGCTGGGATCGCGCACCGCGAACACGTTGATGTTGGGCGTGCCTGCGGGCGCCTGGGCCGACAGCTGGCGCGCCATGCCGGTCAGGTACTGGAGCAGGTCCGGATCGTCGATATAGGCCGGGTCGCGCAGTGACTCCATCATGATGGCGTCGCCCAGGCGCTGCTCCAGCCGCGGCGAGAGCTCCTGCGCCGCCGAGTCCCCCAGGTCGGGCAGCCCGACCGGCTGGGCGGGCGCCAGCGCCGGCGCGGCCGCCGCCAGCAGGGCCGGCAGCAGCAGCGCGACGGCCTTGCGGCGCAGCGACGGGGAACGTTCGGAATTCGGCATACCGGTATGATAGCCAGCTTGGGCGACGGGTTCCCGCTCCCCTGTCGAAACGTGAAAAATTTACCTATAGCGGCCGGTATCGGGCCGGCCGCACGGCAACGCTTACAGGACATGCCATGAGCCTCAGCACCCTGATTTCCGCGCAGGCGCTGCACGCGCTGCTGCAATCCCCCTCGCCGGTCGTCGTGTGCGATTGCAGCTTCGACCTGGCGGACACCGGCGCGGGCGAGCGCGCCCACGCGGCCGCGCATGTCCCCGGTGCCCGCTACGTCCACCTGGACCGCGACCTGAGCGGCGCCAAGACCGGCGGCAATGGCCGCCACCCCTTGCCGCGGCGCGAGGACTTCGCCGACTTGATGGCCCGCCTGGGCGTCTCCGACGCCACCCAGGTGGTGTGCTACGACACCGCCGGCGGCGCCATGGCCGCCCGCCTCTGGTGGCTGCTGCGCTGGGCGGGCCACGAGGCCGTCGCGGTGCTGGACGGCGGGCTGGCGGCCTGGCGCGAGGCCGGCTACCCGCTGGAGGCCGGCCAGCCCGCCGCGCCCGCCCCGGGCGCGTTCACGCTGCGGCCACCGCTGGTCGCGACCGCGACCTACGAGGACGTGCGGGCCAACCTGGACACGCGGGCGCGCCTGGTCGTCGATGCGCGCGCCCCCGACCGCTTCCGCGGCCAGAACGAGACCCTGGATGCCGTGGGCGGCCACATCCCCGGCGCCGCCAACCGCTTCCTGCGCGACAACCTCCAGCCCGACGGACGCTTCAAACCCGCCGCGCAGTTGCAGGCCGAGTTCGAGGCCGTGCTGGGCGGCACGCCCGCCGACCGGGTCATCAGCCAGTGCGGCTCCGGCGTCACCGCCTGCCACAACCTGCTTGCCATGGAAGTGGCGGGCCTGACCGGGGCGGTGCTGTACCCCGGCTCGTGGAGCGAATGGAGCAGCCGCCCCGGCTCGCCCATCGCCACCGGAGACGCATGATGGCGCAATCCCCCCTGACCCATTTCGACGCGGCCGGGCAGGCCCATATGGTGGACGTCGGCGCCAAGCCGGCCACCGCGCGCGTGGCCGTGGCGGCCGGCACGATACGCATGCAGCCGGCCACGCTGGCCCTGGTCCGCGACGGCAACGCCAAGAAGGGCGACGTGCTGGGCATCGCGCGCATCGCCGCCATCATGGCCGCCAAGAAGACCTCGGACCTGATCCCCCTGTGCCATCCCATCCCCTTGACGCACGTGGCCTGCGATTTCTTGCTGGACGAGGAAGCGAGCGCCGTGCGCTGCACCGTGCGCGCCGAGACCGTGGGCGGCACCGGCGTGGAGATGGAGGCGCTGACCGCCGTCAACGTCGCGCTGCTGACGATCTACGACATGTGCAAGGCGGCGGACCGGGGCATGGTCATGACCGACGTGCGGCTGATGGAGAAGAAAGGCGGGAAGTCGGGGACGTGGCGCGCAGAGGGTTGAGCCGGCCGCCTATGCTTCCCAATCTTCGACCCGCAACGCGGGTATGCGCGGGAACTCGCGTACATTGTGCGTGATGAGCGTCAGACCACGCGCCAGCGCCTGACCGGCGATGAGCACGTCGTACGGGCCGATCGGTGTTCCGGCAGCGTTCAGCGTCGCGCGCAGCTCGCCAGCCTGCCGCGCATCTTCCTGATCGAAGGCGAGAACTTCGAATTGCAGGGCGTCGAGTCGCGCCAGGTTCTGCGTAGTCCGCAGTCCTTTGTACGCGCCATAAAAAAGTTCGTGGGCCACGATAGCGGAGAGCGCGAAATCCGCGGGTTTGTGGCGCCGGAGTCGCTCCAGGAATCCGGGATGGCCCTTCAGAAGCGCAATGACGGCGTTGCTGTCAAGCAAGTATTTCACTTGAAGTAGTCCAGCTCGGGACGCTCCTGCTCCCGTGCCGCTTCTGTGGCGGCCCGTTCGAAATCTTCATCGACCGGCCCTATGACGGCATCGAGCCAGGCCCAGTTCTGTGCGACCGGTTCCAGGATGACGGCATTCCCCTGACGCCGAATGCGGACCTCCTCAGTGTCGAAACGGTATTCCTTGGGTAGCCGCACCGCTTGCGAACGGCCGGACCAGAAGATCTTGGCAGTATCCATGGAGATCTCCCAGAATGATATATACCAAAAAAATATACCATTCAAGCTACTGCGGGAGCAAGTTCCCCCTGAGGAGACCCTTAGACGTTACGACTCAGAAACTCGACCACGCCGGCGTCGTCATCCCCTCGGGCGTGACGGCGCTGTACACCCCGCGCGCGACGGCGCGGGCCAGCACGTCGGCGGCCAGCGCGCCCAGCCGGCAGACGATGAAGGGCCGCGGGTCCACCGGGCCTTCCATCATCGGCGCCTGGCGCTGCCCGGTGGAGATCGCGAACACGGTATCGCCGTCGAACGGCGCATGGATGGGGCGGATGGCGCGGGCCAAGCCGTCCTGCGCCATGGTGGCCACGCGCTGCAACTCGTCGGGCGACAGCGCGACGTCGGTGGCGACGCAGGCGATGGTGGTGTTGGCGCGGGGGCGGGGATCCAGCTTGGCGTATTCCCAGTTCTCGCCCTCTGCCCGGGTATTCGCCGGGCCCAGGCCGCCGAACTCGTCGCCGATCTCGAAGGCCCCGGCCCAGAAGCGCCGCCCCTGCGGCGCCACCACCGAGCCGAAACTATTGCAGGCCACGATGGCGCCCACGGTCATGCCGTCGTGCGTGACGTAGGACGCCGATCCCAATCCCCCCTTGAGCGCCCCCGCCGAGGCGCCGAAGCCCGCGCCGTGCGTGCCCAGGTCGAAACCGGGCTGGGCTTGGCGAGCGGCCCGCAAGGCCAGGTCGCGATAGGGCGGGGCCTCGCCCCATTGCTTGTCGCCGCCGTTGGCGAGGTCGTACAGCACCGCGGTCGGCACGATGGGCGAAGGCGGCACGCCGGGCTGGTGCAGCAGCGTGAAGCCGCGCCCCTGCGCCCCCAGCCAGGCGGCCACGCCGTCGCCGCTGGCCAGGCCGTAGACGGAACCGCCGGACAGCACGATGGCATCGACCGAACGCACGAGATTGGATGCGCCCAGGGTGTCGGTCTCGCGCGTGCCGGGCCCGCCGCCGCGGATGTCCACCGCGGCCATGGCCCGCTCGTCCGGCAGGATCACGGTGACGCCGGTGCAGGCCCGGGCGTCGTGCGCCTGCCCCACCCGCAGGCCGGCGACGTCGGTGATCAGGTTGCGCCCGCCCGGGCGGCCGGCCATTGCGTCGCGTGCGTCCATGCTGGAACTCCGTCGGGGAAATGAAGTGGGGGCTATTGTAGGGACCGGCCGGCGGGCCGGCCACCCGCCCGCTTCATTCCTGGTCGCTTAGTTGCCTGGCCCGGGCGATGAAACTGTCCAGCATGGTGAAGAACCTGGCCACGTCGGCCGCGGAATGCCCGTCCAGCACGTGCCGGTTCCGGGCCTGGGCGGCGGCGGTCAGTTCCGCGTGCATGGCCAGTCCCTGCGGCGTCAGCGACAGCTCCGCCTCGCGGCTGTCGCGCGCGCTGCGCGCGCGGTTGACGTCGCCCCGCGCCACCAGCGAGGACACCGCCCGGCTGATCTGGGCGGCATCGAGCATGGCGTGATAGGCCAGTTCGCGTATGGACACCGGCTGGAACACGCCCAGCAGGGTGACGACCTGCCACTCCACCTGGGACAGGCCATAGTGCGCCTTGGCGAACTGGACGGCGCTGCGGGTCAGCGCCTTGCTCAAGGTACTGACCCGGGGCGCCAGCAGGCCGCCTTCCGGGAAGGCCTGCGAGTGCCCGGGCCGGCGCGGCGGATTCGCCGATGAAGATCGTGCCATGGCCTACTCCAGCCCCGCGCGCGCCAGCGCCGCGTCGAGTTCGTCGAAGGACGGCGGCGACACGGCCAGCAGCCGGCCGTCGCGGACGACCAGGCGGTCGGACTGGGGCCGGGCCAGCAACTGGGGAATGCCGCGGGCGTCGAAAATCACGAAATCCGCCGGCTCGCCAGGTTCGAGCCGCCCCGATCCGGCCTGGCGCATCCGGGCCGCCGGGATCGCCGTCACGCTGGCGGACCAGCGGCCGGCGTGCCGGTCCAGGTGGCCGTTGCGCACGGCTTCGCGGAATACCTCCAGCATGTCGTAGTCTCCGTAGGCGTGGAATGCATCTGCGCAATTGTCGCTCGATAACGCCACGGCAATGCCACGGGCCGAGATTTCCTGCAACGGCGGCAGCCCGCGCAGCCGGGGCGTGCGGCCCGCCTTCCTGTCCTGCAGGAACAGGTTGACCAGCGGCAGGCTGACGATAGCCAGGCCCGCGTCGCGGCAGGCATCCAGCACGCGCTCGCGGGTCTCGTCCTCCTGGACGGCCAGGCTGCAGCAATGGCCGCATACGACCCGCCCGCCCAGGCCGCGCGCCTGGGTGCGCCGCGCGACCTCCAGCAGGGAATCGGCCTCGGGTTCGCAGGATTCGTCCACGTGCAGATCCACGTCCAGGCCATAGCGCACGGCCCAGTCGAACAACGCATCCAGGGCCAGCCCCAGGCGCTGCCGCGCGGCGGGCGGCGCCAGCCCGGGCACGCGCGTCACGCCGCCCAGTACGCCGCCGGTCTCGGCCACCCGGCGCACGAAGTCCTCGGCGCCGTCGCCCAGATAGGTTTCCATGGGCGCCATGGCCACCATCTGCACCCGCACCCGGTGCCTCCATCGCTCGCGCAGCCCCAGCATGACGTCCCATGCCATGCGCGCCTGCGGACCGGCCGCATCCAGGTGCGTGCGCAGGCCGGCCGTACCGTGCGCCCAGGCGCAGCGCAGGGCGAAGTCGGCGCGCGCCTCGAGCTCGGCCGGCCGCCAGCGCGCATGATCGGCCATCACGGCCTTGACCGCCCCCAGCAGCGTGCCGTCGTCATTGGGCGCGCGCGCCAGCGTGTGCGTCTTGTCCAGGTGGGTATGCAGATCATGGAAGGCCGGCCAGACCTGCCGGCCGGCCAGGATCGGCCCCGCGCCCCCTTGCAGCGTCCCGGCGGGCGCGACCGCGCCCAGGCGCCCTCCTTCGACCGCCAGGTCCACGTCCGCCAGGCCCTGGGCGTCGGCCAACCCGGCCAAGGCCGCGGGCAGCAGCGCCGCGGGCGCCCGCGCGCCGCGCAGGACGTAGGCGCCGGCCGCCCGTTCGAGCTCCGCGGCCAGCGTTTTCAAGATTCGCGCTCCATGGCGCTTTCGTGCCAGCGCCGCAGGATGCGCTGCGACACCCACGAGGTCGCCAGGAAGATCAGTACCCCGGTGCAGGAAATCATCAGCAGGGCCGCGAACATGCGCGGCGTCTTCAACTGGTAGCCGGCCTCGAGGATGCGATAGGCCAGGCCCGAGCCCTGGCCGCCCGCCCCGGCGACGAACTCGGCGACCACCGCGCCGATCAACGACAGCCCGCCCGAGATGCGCACGCCCGCCAGAAAGTACGGCATGGCCGACGGAATGCGCAGCCGGCGCAGCGTCTGGCCAGGCGTGGCGCCGTAGAGCCGGAACAGGTCGCGCAGGTTGTGGTCGGCGCTGTTCAGGCCGACGATGGTGTTCGACAGGATGGGAAAGAAGGCCACCAGCCACGCGCAGATCAGCAGGGCCGCCTGCACGTTGTCCACCCAGATGATCAGCAGGGGCGCGATGGCGACCACCGGCGTGACCTGCATGATGACCGCATAGGGGAAGAAGGTCAGCTCTATCCACTTCGACAGGCTGAACAGGATCGCGATGGCGCCGCCCACCAGCACGGCGCTGACGAAGGCCGAGGCGGTGATCTTCAGCGTGACCCACAGCGCCGCCGACAGCAGCGGCCAGTCCTCGACCAGCGCCCGGCCGATGTCGGCCGGGCCGGGCAGGATGTGGGGCGAGATGCGCAGGCCGCGCACGATCGCCTCCCAGGCCAGCAGGCAAAGAACGCCCATGACGACGGGCAGGACGATGCGCGCGGTACGGAGCTTGGGGTTCATGCGTTCATCGCCTTTTCGAGGGCTTCCGAGGCCTGCCTGCACAGGTGCGCGTATTCGGCCGAGGTGCGGAACGATTCGCCGCGTTCGGCGTCGGGAGAAATGGACAGATCGGCATGGAGCCGCCCCGGCCGCGCGGCCATGACGATCACCCGCTGGGACAGGTACACCGACTCGAACACCGAGTGCGTGACGAACACGGCGGTGAAGCGCTGGTCCTGCCACAGCCGCAGCAGGTCGTTGTTGAGCTTGAAGCGCGTGATCTCGTCCAGCGCCGCGAAGGGCTCGTCCAGCAGCAGGACCTGCGGCCGGGTCACGATGGCCCGGGCGATGGAGACGCGCATCTTCATGCCGCCGGACAGCTCGCGCGGCAGGGCATGCTCGAATCCCTTCAGCCCGACCTTCTCGAGCGCCTCGGCGGCGCGCCGCCGGGCCTCGTCGCGCGGCACGCCCGCCAGGTCCAGCGGCAGCGTGGTGTTGGACAGCGCCGTCTCCCAGGGCATCAGCGTGGGCTCCTGGAAGACGAAGCCGACCGCCCCCTTGGCCCCCTGCCGCACGACATCGCCGGCGGTCGGCTCGGACAGTCCGGCGATCATGCGCAGCACCGTGCTCTTGCCGCAGCCCGAGGGTCCGAGCAGGCTGACGAAGGTTCCCCGCGCCAGCGACAGGCTCAGGTTCTCGACCGCCAGCGTGCCGTTGCCGAAGCGCTTGGAAATGTTCCGCAGTTCCAGCACGCGGCCGGTATCCATGGCCGTTCCAGTCATCGCATGCCGACCTTCTTGTTGACGAACTTCAGCGTGTAGGCCTTGCGCACGTCCAGGCCGGAGGGCAGCACGCCCACGTCCACCATGGACCGGTAGAAATGCTCCCAGCGCGCGTCGGTCATCGCCCCGATGCCCAGGCGCTTCGCATCGCCGGAATCGATCAGGCCGCGCTCCTTCATGGCCTGGATCGCGAAGGCGATCTGCTCGTCGGTCATCTCGGGGTTGTTGCGCTTGATCAGTTCATTGCCGGGCGACGGGTCGTCGTACAGGTAGCTGTACCAGCCCTCGATGGACGCATCGACGAACTTCTGCACGAACTGCGGCCGCTTCTCGACGTTGTCGCGCGTGGTGACGATGGTGGTCATGTAGGGATCCCAGCCGTAGTCGGCCAGCAGGAAGGACACCGGGTTCTCGACGCCGGCCTTCTTCAGCGCCAGCGGTTCGTTGGTGATGAGCCCCTGCTGCACCACCTTCTTGTCGGCCAGGAAAGGCGCCAGCGAGAAGGTATAGGGCTTGACCTGGTCGTCGGTGAAGCCGAAGCGCCCGCGCAGGTAGGGCCAGAAGGTCGCCATGCCCAGCGCGCCCACCAGCACCGTGCGGTCCTTGATCTGCTCGATCCTGTCCACGCCCTGGTTGGGATGGGCGATCAGCACGCGCGGGTCCTTCTGGAAGATCGCGGCCACCGACATCAGCGGAGCGCCTTCGCGCGCCGCGTTGAGCGAGGTGCCGCTGCTGCCCGCCGTGAAATCCACGCGCCCGGCTAGCAGCATGGGCGTGGGATTGCTTTGCGGATTGCCCAGGCGGATCTCGACGTCCAGCCCGTGCTTGCGATAGATGCCCTTGGCCACGGCCTGGAAGAAGCCGCCCCACTCGGCCTCGGCTCGCCAGCCGATGAACATCACGGCTTTCTCCGGCGCGGCGCCGGACGGCTGGGCGCCGGCAAGGCCCGGCTGCGCGCAGGCCAATGCCGCGCAGAACAAGAGCGCGCGGCGAACCCTGGAACTGGACTGCTTCATGACGATCTCCCGACAGTGACTAACATCCATCCGCGCGCGGCGGCTTCGAAATCAGAAGAACTGCTCCACGTCGATGTCGTGGTCGAGCAGGCCGGCGCCGCGCAGCACGGTCACCCAGCTGCGGTACATGGCCTTGACCTCGGGATCGTCCATGCCGAAGGGGTGGAAGAGCGTGGTCTTGAACCCGATCTCGCGCAGCAGCGCGGAGTCCTGGCCGGTATGGCGGGCCATCGCGTCCAGCGCGGCCGACGGATCGGCGTACACGACGCCCACGGCTTCGGCCAGCGCATCGGCCGTGGCGGCGAACAGCCCGGGATCGCGTGCGTAGGCCGCCTGCGTGGTCCACCAGTTCGACACCAGCGACGGATTGCCGGTGCTGGCCATCGCCAGCGAGCCCTCGCCCAGCACCTCGTCCACCGCGCGGCCCAGGCCGCGCCGCAGCATCAGGGTGACCAGCGGCTCGACGCAGATGGCGACGTCGATCTCGCCCGCGGCCAGCGCGTCCGGCATCTTGTGGAAAGGCATCGGCACCCACTGCACGCGCGAGACGTCGACGCCGTGCAGGTTGAACAGGTGCAGCGGCGCCGAGTGCGTGATACCGCCGTCCAGCGCGAAGGCACCCAGGCGCTTGCCTTCGAAGTCCGACGGCCGTTCGATGGCCACGCCGTGGCGGGCGATGAGATTCATGAAGTCGGCGCTGCGGCCGGCATAGGAGCCGCGCAGCGCGGCGGCCGACACGAAGCGGGACGGCAGGTCGAACCGCTCGCGCGCCATGATGGTAAGCGTGGGGCCGGAGAAGGTCAGGTCCATGCGGTCGGCGCGCATGTCCTCGATGGCCTGCACCGCCGACCGCTGCACGAACACGGGTTCGATGCCGCGCTTGGCGAACAGGCCGGCGTCGATCGCGGTGAACAGGGGAACCAGCCCCATCATGGGGTCGGGATGGGCATCGATTCTGAGTTTCATGTCGCTCCGGCCGCTGTGCAGGTCATGACGATTTACATGACTTTATCATGCAAATTTCGGCTGTCAATGGAACCTGGGACAGGGACAAACCCTGGGCTGGAGGACGCGTGGCGGGGACTAGGCGGAATCGACATTCATGTTCTTTACCCGGTCTTGTTGAACGGGAGAAGGAACCCTCGCTATGTCTTGATCTGCGATCGTCACTTATCACCACCGTAGTCCTTGGTCGGTGGGGCGGGGCGGCCCGCTCGGGGGGCGCATTCGGAGCCGCCGGTGAGGGTGGGCTTGGCGGGGAAGCAAGGGCGCAGCTGTTTGAGGGCGGCAGTAGGCACAGTCCGGGGGACTGTGCCCGCCCGAGTTCTGCGCCCACCCCGCCAAGCCTGCCCTCGCCGGGCAGTCCCGCGCAGCGGGACCGGCTTCGCTGCGCCCCCCGAGCGGGCCGCCCCGCCCCACCGATCAAGGACGGTTCAAGAACTCAATCCCCGCCACTGAGGACACCCCCCATGCATGGCGATTCAGCCTAGTGCAGCTTGACCCGGGGCTGCGAGCGGCGGCTCAGGAAGCGGCTCAGCGAGCGCACGCTGGCGCCCCACCACCCCAGTACCGCGGCGTAGTGCGACCAATGCGTGCCGGCATACATCATGCGGGCGATCCAGCCTTCCAC
Organism: Pigmentiphaga sp. NML030171; assembly: GCF_002188635.1. Taxonomy (GTDB): domain Bacteria; phylum Pseudomonadota; class Gammaproteobacteria; order Burkholderiales; family Burkholderiaceae_B; genus Pigmentiphaga; species Pigmentiphaga daeguensis. Next base: position 142,536 of record NZ_NINX01000015.1, read on the forward strand.
CAGCAGCTTGCGGCCGGAAAGATTGCCCATCAGGCTGCCCACCCCCCCGGCATGGCCGATCGACACCAACGAGCCGAAGTCGCGGAAGCGGAACGGCGCCGCGAAGGCCGACTCCCCGCGTATGCGGGCGGACAACAGCGGCAGCAGATACGAGGCCTGCTGGTGCGCGGCCTGGGCCCGCGCGGGCACGGTCTTGCCGGTCTCGCGCCACGGCGCCGCGGCGCAATCGCCCAGGGCGTAGATGTCGGGGTCCTGGGTGCGCAGCGTCTCGTCCACCTGCACCTGCTGCATCGGGTTCAGCGGCAGCCCCAGCCGGGACAGCAGCGACGGCGCCTTGATGCCCGCCGCCCAGACGCACAGGTCGGCGTCGAACACTTTGTCCTGGGCCACCACGGTATGCGGCGTGACCTCGGAGACGCGGCAGTCGGCCACCACCGTCACGCCCCGCTCCACCAGCAGCTCCTCGGCCGCCTTGGCGACGCGCTCGGGCAGCGGCCCGAGTATGCGCGGACCGCCCTCGATCAGCGTGATGCGCAGGTTCTGGCGCGTCATGCCGGGCAGCCCGTAGGCGGAGATCGTATTGCCCGCCTCGTGCAATTCGGCGGCCAGCTCCACGCCGGTGGCGCCGCCCCCCACGATCACGACGTTGACGACGCCCGGCGTGGCCTCGTCGATGCCGGCCGAGGCGCGTGCCATGGCCTTGAGCAGCGCGAGCCGGAAACGCTCGGCCGCGTCAGTGGTGTCCAGCGAGATCGCATACTGGTCGGCGCCGGGCGTATTGAAGAAATTGCCCAGGCTGCCCACGGCCAGCACCAGCGTGTCGTAGGGGACCTTCCGTTCGGGCAGGATGGCCGTGCCGTCGGCGTCGCGCAGGGCCGCCACCCGCACGTCGCGCGCCTGGCGGTCGACGTCCTGGATTTCTCCCAGCACGAAGCGGAAACCGTTGTCGTGCGCGAGCATCGCATAGGAAAGCCCGTCGCGGTGGATGTCCACCGTGCCCGCGGCGACCTCGTGCAACGAAGGCTTCCAGATGTGGAAGGGCGTGGCGTCGATCAGCGTGACGTGCTCGGGACCATGGCGCCGCCCCAGGCGTACCGCCAGCTCGAGTCCACCCGCGCCGCCGCCGGCGATGACGATGCGATGCAAAGGCCGTGCGTTCATAGGCTCTCCTGAGTGACGCATGGAACGCCGGGCCATTCGCTCCGGCGGCACATCTTTCAGCACCCGGCGTGCCCGCCGGCCGACACCAGGGCCTGTTCACGCGAAAAGGAGCCCCGCGCAGGCCCTAGCGTCCGGCGATCGACATTTCCGGCAACAGGATGGACCCGGTCGTCTTGGTGCCGCGCGTGAGCGTGTCCGCCCCCACGGCAGCAATGCTGCCGAACATGTCCTTGAGGTTGCCGGCGATGGTGATTTCCTGCACGGCATGCTGGATCTCGCCGTTCTCGACCCAATAGCCGAACGCGCCGCGGGAATAGTCGCCGGTCACGTAGTTGATGCCTTGTCCGATCAGCTCGGTCACCAGGAGGCCGGTGCCCAGCTTGCGCAGCATGGCACGGAAATCGTCGCCCCGGCGCGTCGTGCGCGAGGCCAGCACCAGGTTGTGCGAGCCGCCGGCGTTGCCGGTCGTGACCATGCCGAGCTTGCGGGCCGTGTAGCTGGACAGGAAATAGCCCTGGACCACGCCGCCGTCGACGACCTTGCGCGCCTGCGTGCGCACGCCTTCGTCGTCGAACGCGGCACTGCCCTGGGCGCCCTTGATGGCGGGATCCTCGAGCACGTCGATGTGCCCCGGGAAGATCTGCCGGCCCAGGCTGTCGACCAGGAAGCTGGATTTGCGGTACAGCGCCCCGCCGCTCAGGGCCTGCGTGAGCGAGCCCAGCAGGCCGCAGGCCAGGGGCGCCTCGAACAGCACGGGATATTTGCCGGTGGGGATGCGACGCGCGGACAGCCGGGACAGCGCCCGTTCCGCCGCGTAGCGGCCGACGCTGGCCGGGTCGGCCAGCCGGGCCCAGTCGCGGTCGCTGGTGTACCAGTCGTCGCGCTGCATGTTATTGCCCCGCCCCGCAATCGGCGATACCGACAGCGAATGGCGCGAGTACGGATAGCCGTTCAGGAAACCGCGGGTGTTCCCCATCACGAAGTGTCCTTCGTACGAGGACACCGACGCGCCGTCGGAATTGGTGATGCGCCGGTCGGTGGACAGAGCCGCGCGCTCGGCCCGCAGCGCCAGTTCGGCCGCGGCCTCGGCCGGCAGATCCCACGGGTGGTAGAGATCCAGGTCCGGGAATTCGGTGGCCAGCAGGTCGGCGTCGGGCAGGCCCGCGGCCGGGTCCTCGGCGGTATGGCTGGCGATGTGGAAGGCGGCCTGGACGGTGTCGCGCACCGCCTGGTCCGAGAAATCCGAGGTCGAGGCCGAGCCACGGCGCTGCCCGACGTACACGGTGATGTCAAGGGACCGGTCGCGCGTCTGTTCGACCGTCTCCAGCGAGCCCCGGCGCACCGACACGGCCAGCCCCTGGCTTTCGGACACCTCGGCCGCGGCGTCGGTGGCGCCGACGCGCCTGGATTCGTCCAGCACCCGTTGGATCAACTGGCGGAAGGCGGCGGGATCGGTATCGAGCGCGGGACGGGCCGGCGCGGCGGTCGTTTTCTTGCGGGACGGGGATGTGGCCATGGAATTTCTTCGGGAAGGAGGCGGCCCGGGCACGCGGGCAAGGCGGCCCGGGCGGGAAGGCAAGGCTTTATGATAGCTGGTGTCAGCCTTCTTACCGTCGAAGCACGTCATTTTCCATGTCCCGCTCCAAACGTAGTCCATCGCCCCTGGTCCCGGCGCAAGAAGCCGATCCGGACGGCGAATACCAGTCCCCCAGCAAGTCGCAGCTCAAGCGGCAGATGGCCGCCCTGCAGGACCTGGGGGAACGCCTGGTCGGGCTGCCCGACGCCAAGCTGCGGCAACTGCCCCTGGCCGAACGCCTGTACGACGCGATACGCGAGGCGCAGCGCATCACCTCCCACGAAGGCAAGCGCCGGCAATTGCAGTATGTCGGCAAGCTGATGCGCGAGGCGCACGTCGAGCCCATCCAGGCCATGCTGGCCGAGTGGGACGGCGAATCCATGGAGCAGATCGCCGCCTTCCACCAGCTCGAACTGTGGCGCGACCGCCTGCTGGCCAGCGACGAACACTTCACGGGCTTCATGGACCTGTACCCCCACGCCCAGGCCCAGCCCCTGCGGGCACTGATACGCGCCGCCCGCAAGGAACAGGCCGCCAACGCCGCCCTGCTGCCCGGGCGCGAACCGCAGCGCAAGCACTACCGCGCGCTGTTCCAGGAAATCAAGCGGCTGCAGGCCGCTCCCGATGCCGGGTCGCCGTCCCCCGACGACGACGAAGACGACAACTGATCCCACCGCCGCCATGACGACTTCCGCCAAGCGCCTCGTGCGCAACCATCCCGACGAACTGCTGTGCGGCCTGGTGTCCGTCAGCGACCGCGCCTCCAGCGGGGTCTACGCCGACGAGGGCATCCCCTCGCTCAAGGCCTGGCTCGACGGCGCCCTGCGCACGCCGGTGCGCTACGTCGAGCGGCTGATCGCCGATGACGCGCCGGCCATCTCGGCCACGCTGACGGAACTGTGCGACGAACTCGGCTGCGACCTGATCCTGACCACCGGCGGCACCGGCCCGGCGCGGCGCGATGTCACACCCGAAGCCACGCTGGCCGTGGCCTCCAAGGAAATGCCCGGGTTCGGCGAGCAGATGCGCCAGATCTCGCTGCGCTTCGTGCCCACCGCCATCCTGTCGCGCCAGGTCGCCGTCATCCGCGAACGCGGCACGTCGGCGGCGGACGGCGCCGCCCTCATCATCAACCTGCCCGGACAACCCAAGGCCATACGCGAGACCCTGGAAGGACTGCGCGAAGCCGACGGCAAGCTGGTGGTCCCCGGCATCTTCGCCGCCGTGCCCTACTGCATCCAGCTCCTCGAGGGCCCCTACGTCGAAACCGACGAAACCGTGTGCAAGGCGTTCCGCCCCAAGACGGCGATCCGTCCCGCCTCTTAGCGCCGGCCCCTCAATCATCGAGAATGCCATGACCGATACCCTGCTCGACTGCGTCCAGACCGAGACCGGCCCGAACCCCACCCGCGCCGTGATCTGGCTGCACGGCCTGGGCGCCGACGGCCACGATTTCGAGCCCATCGTCCCCGAACTGGACCTGCGCGGCCTGCCACCCGTGCGCTTCGTCTTCCCGCACGCCACCGTGCAGCCCGTGACCATCAACGGCGGCATGGCCATGCGCGCCTGGTACGACATCATCGTCAGCGACCTCGTCCGGCGCGAGGACGATGCCGGCATCCGCGCCTCGCAGCGCCTGGTCGAAAACCTGATCGCGCGCGAGAACCAGCGCGGCATCGCCACCGAACACATCGTGCTGGCCGGCTTCTCGCAGGGCTGCGCGATGACCCTGCACACCGGGCTGCGCCTGCGCGACAAACTCGCCGGCCTGGTGGCCCTGTCCGGCTACCTGCCCCTGGCCGCCAGCTTCGCCGCGGAACGCAGCCCCGCCAACGCCGGCACGCCCATCTTCATGGGCCACGGCACCGCCGACCCTATCGTCATGCTCGACCGTGCCACGGCCTCGCGCGACCTGCTGCGGCAGGAAGGCTACGACGTCGAATGGCATGCCTACCCCATGCCCCATTCGGTCTGTGCGCCGGAACTCGGGGACATCTCGGCCTTCCTGCGCAAGGTACTGGCTTGATGCCGATCAAGACACAGCCGCCCAAGATGTGGTGTACTGCGCGGTAACGAAAACGCCCGCGCACCGCACCGGCGTTCGAGCGGTCATCTTCGTGATCTTCAAGGAGAAAACGTCATGTTCAAGAAAATCCTGATCCCCACCGATGGCTCGCCGCTGTCCGCCCAGGCCGCCAACGCCGGCGTCAGCTTCGCCCGCTCGGTGAACGCCGAAATCGTGGCCCTGCACGTCACCCAGCCCTTCGCCGCCACCATCGGCTTCGACGGCATGGCCGCCGCCTACGCGATCACCGACGACGCCTACGAGAAGGCCTCGGCCGAACAGGCCGCCAAGTACCTGGACGCCGTCACCAGCCGCGCCGACACCGCCGGCGTCAAGAGCACCGCGCTGTCCGTCTCCAACTTCAACGTCGCCGACGGCATCGTCCAGGCCGCCGCCGAAACCGGCTGCGACCTGATCTTCATCGGCAGCCACGGCCGCAGCGGCCTCTCGCGCCTGCTGCTGGGCAGCGTCACCGCCAAGGTCCTGTCCCTGGCCCACGTCGCCGTCCTGGTCTACCGCGTGAAAGAAGAGAAAGAAAAGAAGGGGCCCCCCCCTACGCGCTGACGCGCGCCCAGAATGGTGGGCCCCCAGCCGCTACGCGGCAGCCCCCCAAGGGGGCCGGGACCCGCCTTGGGGCGGCCCGGCGCCGGGTCCCGTGGGCGATGCGGGTGGACCGGCGAAGCCGGATCCACCGCATCCTGGGGCCGATACGCTCCGGACGCCGCCGTCTCAAGAACTCAGGGCTCCCCCTGCCCCCTGACCACCTCCCTCAGACACTCCAACGCCACCTCCACCCCCGCCGGCCGCAACGCGTCATTGCGCCAATACATTTCCACCGACCCGAACCCCGACAGCCGCAGCGGCACGATCCGCACCGCGTTCATCGTCACCAGCCGCATCGCCGCCCGGTGCGACGCCACCCCCACCATGTCGCTGTGGGCCAGCAGCGTCATGTTCAACGTGGCCGAGTTCGACTCCACGTAATCGACGGGCAGGCTGCGTCCCGCCGCCGCCAGCGCCGCATCCAGCGCATTGCGTATGGGCGTGCCCCTGGGCCACAGGATCCACCGATACCGCGCCACCGCATCCCAGGTCGGCTCGCTTGCCTCGAACAACGGATGCAGCGGCCGAACCACGAAATGGATGGGCTCCAGATACAGCGCCTCCGACCGGATCGCCGGATCGTGCAGCTCGGGCGCCGAACGCCCCACCACGATGTCCAGATCGCCGCGCGCCAGTTGCTCCATCAGTTGGTCCATGGTGCTTTCCACCACCCGTATCCGGGCCTGCGGCATGCGCCGCAGCAGGGCCAGCATCGCCAGGGGGACCGTGTCCGGCGCCGCCGCGCCCGAGGTGCCGATCAACACCTGCCCGCTCCCCCCTTCGCGCATGGCTTCCATGTCACTGTGGGCACGGTCAAGCTGGGCCTCGATGCGCCGGGCATGGGCAATCAGCGCCTCGCCATAGGACGTGGGCCGCAGCCCGCGCGCATGCCGCTCGAACAGCGGCAGCCCGATGTCGTCCTCCAGCTCGCGCAGCCACTTCGACAGCGCGGGCTGCGTGGTGTTGAGCGCGGCGGCCGAATGGCTGATGTTGCGGGTCTGGGCAAGGCTGAGCAGCATCTGGAGATTGCGCAGCCGCAGGCGGTGGGTCCAATCCATGGGCGAAAACCGGGAACGAAAGCGTCACCCCAGCCATATCGTGCTGGATATGGATGAGAATAAAAATTCATTTTCCAAAGCATATCGCTTTCCGCATACTGCCAGGAGACCACACCAAGGAGACATCGAGATGCCGAGACCCCTGCGCGCGCTGGGCGCCCTTGCCCTGGCCTGTTCGTGCGCCAGCGCCTACGCCTGGCCCGACCGCCCCATCACCTTCATCGTCCCCTACACCCCCGCCACCGGCATCGACCTGGTGGCTCGCCAGCTCTCCACCCAGCTGGGCAAGACCCTGGGCCAGCCCATCGTGGCCGAGAACGTGGCCGGCGCCAGCGGCAACATCGGCAGCGAGCGCGCCGCCCGCGCCGCCCCCGACGGCTACACCTTCATGGTGCAGGTCAATACCCTGGTCATGAACCGCAGCCTGTACAAGTCGCTGCCCTACGACCCGGTGGCCGACTTCGACCCCGTGGCGCTGACCTCGTGGGGCACGCTGCTGCTGGTGTCGCCCACGTCGCGCAAGCCCGGCACGGTGGCCGAACTGGTGGCCGCGGCCAAGGCGGCCCCCGGCAAGCTGACCTACGCCACCCCGGGCGTGGGCACGCCCCACCACCTGTCCATGGCGCTGTTCCTGCAACAGACCGGCGCCGAGATGATGCACGTGCCCTACAAGGGCACGGCGGGCGCCGTCACCGACATCCTGGGCGGACGCATAGACGCGATGTTCCTGCCCGTGCACGTGGCCCTGCCGCAGATCAAGGGCGGCAAGCTCAAGGCCATCGCCACCGGCAGCGCGAAACGCCTGGCGCAGTTGCCCGGCGTGCCGACCCTGGAGGAAGCGGGCATCAAGGGCGGCAACGTGGACATGTGGTACGGCGTCTTCGCGCCCAAGGGCACGCCGCCCGAGATCATCGCCCGCATGAACAAGGAAATCTCGCAGGCGCTGCAATCGCCCGCCACGGCCTCGGCATTCGAGTCCCAGGGCATGGTGCCGGCCACCTCCTCGCCGGCCGAATTCGGCAAGCTCGTCGCCAAGGACGCCCAGCGCTGGGCGGACGTGGTGAAGGCGGCGCACATCACCGCCGAATGAACCGCCGGGCGGCCGGGAATGCCGCCCGTGGCCTGTGGTATGGTGGGCCGGCGCGGGCCGAAATCCCCCACGGTCCTTGGGCTTGTTTCGGCCGCGAACGCCCCTATCCTCTCCTAGAGAATCATCCGGGAGGCCCACTTGGCCGATCTACAGACGCTGCTCGTGCTCTACGGGGCATGGCTGGTCTTCTTCAACGTGCTGCTGGAACAGGCGGGGCTGCCCATACCCGCCTATCCGCTGCTGGTCGTGGCCGGCGCGCTGGCCGCGCAGGACCAGCTTTCGTGGCCGCTGATCCTGGCCGGCACCGTGGCGGCCAGCCTGATCGCCGACAGCGCCTGGTACGCGGCCGGCCAGCGCCACGGCGCACGGCTGCTCAGCACCATCTGCCGCATCTCCCTGTCGCAGGACTCCTGCATACGCCAGACCCAGAGCCGCTACCTGCAGGTGGGGCCGCGCCTGCTGCTGGTGGCCAAGTTCCTGCCCGGCGCCGGCGCCCTGAGCACCGTGATGGCCGGCCTGACCCGCGCGCCCTACCGCACTTTCGTCGGCTACGAGATCGCCGGCACGCTGATCTGGGGCGGTTCGGCGGTCCTGCTGGGCGCGCTGTTCCATCCCGTGGTGGCGGACATCCTGCTGGCCATCGACCAGTACGGCCAGATGGGCCTGCTGTTCCTGGGCACGCTGCTGGCGCTGTACATCGCCTATCGGCTGGTCCAGCGGTGGCGGGTCATCAAGTACCTGCGCACCGTCCCCCGCCTGCCCGTGGACGAACTCGCGTCCTGGGAACGCGAGGGCCGGCGGCCGGTGCTGCTGGATGTGCGGCCCCAGCCCGAAGATCCCCTGCCGGGCGCCATCGCCGTCGACGTGCACGCGCCCCTCGACCAGTTGCAGCTCGGTCCCTACGACACCGACATCGTGGTGTACTGCGCCTGCCCCAACGAAGTCTCGGCGGCTTTGCTGGCGACCAAGCTGCGCGCGGCGGGCTATACCAATACCTGGGCGCTGCTGGGCGGGCACGATGCCTGGCGGGCCTACCGCGAAACGCCCGAATCCCCACTCGCTTCCCCGGCCACGGAGCAATCATGAGCGTACACGTCAAATCGAACATGCCCGGCGGCATGCGCTACACCATCTCCCTGGGCGCCCACGACGTGCCTCTGGACATGCCGGTCCCCAAGGGCGAAGGCCCGTCCCCGCACGACTACTTCGACGCCGCGCTGGGCGGCTGCAAGGCGCTGACGCTGATGGTGTACGCCAAGGGCAAGAACATCCCCCTGGACGGCGTCGAGGTGGAAATCGTGCGCGACGACAAGGACGAGCGGCGCGGGGAATACCGGTTGACCGCCCGCCTGGCGCTCAGCGGCGACCTGACCGACGAACAGGTGGCCGAGCTGCACGCCGTGGCCGACCGCTGCCCCGTCCACAAGCTGATGACCACCACCACGATCAAGATCGATACCGAGGTCGCGCGCGCCTGACCGGCCGGCTCAACTGGCGGCGATCCCCGCCCGCTTCAATAGTTGCCGCTGCTCGGCCTGCGCCACATCCTGCAGCCAGGCGACGAACGACTGGGCGGCGGGCCCCGCGTCGGGCGCGATGCCGTAGTAGTAGCGGTCCAGCGCCAGCCGCAGGTCCGGCAGGGGCGCCGCCAGGCGGCCCCTGGCCAGGTCGTGGCCCAGCAGCGACACCGGAGCCAGCGCCAGCCCCAATCCATCCAGCGCCGCCTGCATCACGAAATGCAGGTGATCGAACTGCAGCGTCTGCTGCTGCCGCGCACGCGGCCGGCCGACCTGCGTGAACCACGCCTCCCAGTCCGCGCGGCGGGAACGGGAATACAGCAGGACATGTCCGGCCAGGTCGGCGGGACGCCCGATCGGCCGTGCCCGCAACAGCTCCGGCGCTGCCACGACCAGGCCTTCGTCCTGCATGAAGGCGCGCGCCTCGATCGACGGGGGCCAGCCGCGGCGGCCGCGCCGGATGGCCACGTCGAAGCTCTCGAGCGCCTTCTCGGGCGCCAGGGTGCTGGTCACCACTTCCGGCTTGACCTGCGGATGGCGGGCCACGAAATCCGGCAGGCGCGGAATCAGCCAGCGCACCGCGAAGCTGGGGCGCACGTTGATCCGTACCGCCCGCGGCGCGCTGCGCCCGACGAAGACTCCGGCGGCGGCCGAGATGCTGGCCAGCGCGGGCGCGGTATCGGCCAGGAACTGCGCGCCCGCCGCCGTCAGCACGATCTGCCGCGTCCGGCGCTCGAACAGTTCCACGCCCAGGTAGTCCTCCAACTGGCGGACCTGGCGGCTGACCGCGCCATGGGTCACGCCCAGTTCCTGCCCGGCGCGGGTGAAACTCAGGTGGCGGGCGGCGGCGACGAAGGCCCGGACGGCATTGAGAGGCGGCGGACGATGGAGCATGCGTGCAATTTTCTCACGTGTCGCGCCAGTTTAAATCGTTTGTCGCCCTGTCACGCGAACGTCACCATGTCGGCCTATGTCCGATCCCGACACCGCCACCGCCGATCGCCATTCGCGCGACGCCTCCATCGTCCTGGGCCTGTGCCTGCCCGCCGATACCGTCCTCTATCTGCTGCTTCCCGTCCACGCGGGCCAATTCGGCATAAGCCTGGCGCAGGCCGGTGTGTTGCTGGCCGCCAATCGGCTGGTCCGGATAGCCGGCTATGGCTGGGTCGCCAGGCTGTACGCCGAGCGCGGCGATCGCGCCGTCTGCACGCTGGCGGCGCTGGCCTCGGCCTGCTGCGCGCTGGGCTATGCGCTGTTCCCGGGCTTCTGGCTGCTGCTGGCCGTCCGGCTGCTGTGGGGCCTGTCCTACGCGGCGCTGAACCTGTCCACCCTGGCGCTGGCCACCGCCAGCCTGTCCGGATCGGCGCAGCGCACCGGCCGCTCGCGCGCCCTGATCGCCGCGGGCCCCATGCTGGCCCTGCCGGCGGGCGCATGGCTGGCGGACCTGGCCGGACCGCGCTTCATCTTCTTCATTCTGGCCGCCCTCGCCCTGCTGGCCCTGCCGCTAGCGCGCCGCCTGCCCGCCCACCGCCGGCCCCGGAGCGCGCCGCAGCCCGCGCGCCGCATACGGCCACCAGGCAGCCTGGATGCCTGGTCCTTCATGGAAGGGCTGACGCTGGACGGCCTGTTCATCATCGGCCTGTCGCTGCTCGCGCAGGACGCACTGCCCGACTGGGCCCTGCTGGCGGCCGGCGTGCTGATGGCGCTGCGCTACCTGTCGGAGATCCTGCTCAGCCCGCTGGGCGGGCGCATCGCCGACCGCCTGGGCGCCGAACGCATGCTGGTGGTCCTGTCGCTGGCCACCTCGGCCGCGCTGGTGGGTTTCGGCGCCGGCTGGCTGTGGGCCTGCGCCTTCCTCATCGTCGTGCTGCGCGCCCTGCAACTGCCGCTGCTGGCCCCCATCGTCGCGCATCGCCACCCCGGCAACGAACGCATCCAGGCACTGGCCTCGCGCGCGGTCTGGCGCGACATCGGCGCAGGCACGGGGCCGATGCTGGCCGGCCTGCTGCTGCCGGCCGCCCCCGCCGTGCTGGTCTACGGCGGGGCCGCCCTGCTCTTGTCGGCCGCGGCGCTGGCCTGCCTGCGCCGCCCCTGATCCGGCGCGGCCCGCATCAATCGATGCGGATGCCCGTCTGCCGCACGATCTGCCCGTAGCGCTCGACCTCCCGGGCCATCATGGCCGCCAGGTCGGCCGGCGTGCCGGTCTGGATCTCGAAGCCCTGCATGGCGAATTTCTGCATGACGTCCGCATCCCGCAACGCGCGGTTCATCGCCGCATTGATGCGCGCGACGGTCGCCTCCGGCGTCCCCGCCGGGGCGAACAGGGCCAGGCCGCTCGGCACGTCGACGCCCGGCATGCCGGCCTCCGCCATGGACGGCACGCCCGGCACCAGCGCCGACTCGGCCGCCGTCGTCAGCGCCAGCGCGCGCAGCTTGCCCTCGCGGATCTGCGGCACGACGGCGACGTCGGCGATCATGAAGTCCACCTGGTTGCCCAACAGCGCGACCACCGCCGGCCCTACGCCCTTGAACGGCACGTGCGTGAACGACACGCCGGCGGAGCGCGCGATGATTTCGGTTACCAGGTGGGGCGCGGCGCCGTTGCCGCTGGAGGCATAGCTCAGCCGCCCCGGCTGCCTGCGCGCCGCCTCCAGCAGGTCCTTCAGCGACTTCGCCGGCGAGGCGGGATGGACCACCACGATGAACGGCGAGACGGTCATGTTGCCGACCGGCGCGAAACCGCGCAGCGCGTCGTAGGGCAGCTTCCTGTAGAGCGCCTGCGAACTGGCGTGGGTGATCGGCCCCGTCACGTACAAGGTGTAGCCGTCGGGCGCGGAGGAAGCGACGTAGGCGGCGCCGATCGTGGTGCCGGCGCCGGGCTTGTTCTCGACATAGACCGGCTGGCGGAACTCGTCGGCCAGCCTGGCCGCGAGAATGCGGGCCGCCACGTCGGTCGAACCACCCGGCGGAAAGGGCACCACGATCTTGACAGGCTTGGCCGGATATTCCTGGGCGTGAAGACCCGCCATCGGCAACAACGCGGCCAGCGCCAGCGCCGCGATGCGGCGCGCGCCCATCATGCCTGCCTCCCGGCGGCGTCCATCCGGGTCTGCTCCCGGACCACCTCGATGCCCGCCCCGCGCAGCAACTGGTCGATGCGGCGGATCTCTTCGACGCGCGGCTCGGGCATGGGCGGACGCATGCGCGGCGACTCGATCAGGCCCCGCAGCCAGGTCGCGATCTTGTAGCGCACGTGCAGCCGGCCGGGCTCGGCGTAGATGTATTCGTGCAGGCGCGCCAGGCCCGCGTCCCAGATGCGGCGCGCGGCGACGAGGTCATTGGCGCGCATCGCCTCGATGTGGTCCAGCATGGGCTCCAGCGCATAGTTCCACGAGCCGCTGATGGTGCCGTCGAAATTGCCGCTGGCCAGGTACTCGTGGAAGAAATGCGCGCTCGAGCACAGCAGCGCGACGCCGGGCGCCTGGTCGCGCATGGCCCGCGCAAGGATGCGGTGGCCCTGGTAGGCGTAGGTCGTCTTCCAGCCCACGATGTTGGGCACCTCGCGGCAGAATTTCAGCGTGGGTTCCAGGGGCAGGCCCAGTCCCCAGGGCTGCGACGCGTTGGTGATGGGGTGGGTGAAGATGGGCAGGTCCACGGCCTCGTCCTGCGCCTTGATCTGGTCCAGCCACACCTCCGGATAGCGGACCGAGTCCCAGGCGATGGCCACGTCCATGGAACCGGCCGGCGGCACCACGAAGATGCCCTGGGCACCCAGCGCCTTCGCGTCGAGCGCCGTCTGCACGGTCTCCGCGGTGGTCCAGGCGAAGGTGCCGGCCAGCACCGGCATCCGGCCCGCGGCTTCCTCCATCACGATTTCCAGCACCCGCCGCTTTTCCTCGCGGGTCAGGTAGAAGGCTTCGCCCGCCTCGGGATTGGCGATGAGGCCGCCCTCGGCGGCGAACCTCGGTTGTTGCAGGTAATAGCGCACCAGCCGGCGCAGGCCCGGCTCGTCGATGCCGAGGTCGTCCCGCAGCGGCAGGACCAGCGCCGTGTAGAGGCGGCGTGCGATGGGATGGAGGGAGGTGTTGCTCAACGGAAGCTCCTGAAAGAAAGAATGGGACGGTGCATCATTCGGGGGTGATGCCCGCATCGGTGATGATCTGTTTCCACTTGCGCCGGTCGCGCGCGACGCGTTCGGCGAAGGCCGCGCTGGTGCCGCCCGCGGGGTCGGCCGCCAGGCTGGTGATCTCGGTGCGCAGGTCGGGCGACGCGATCGCGGCGTTGAGCACGCCGTTGAGCCGCTCGACGATGGGCGCGGGCGTGCCCGCCGGCGCCCACAGGCCGAAATAGGCTTCCATGTCGAAGCCCGGCACGCCGGCCTCGATCAGCGTCGGCACCTCCGGTAGCACCGGCGTGCGCTTGCGCCCGGCCACGGCCAGCGCGCGGATGCGCCCGCCCTTGAGCACCGCCAGCGCGGACACGGCGCTGTCGAACATCATCGTCAACTGGCCGCCTATCAGGTCCTGCACGGCCAGCGACATGCCCTTGTAGGGAATGTGCGTCATCTCGACGCCGGCGGCGCGCTTGAAGGCCTCGCCGTTCAGGTGCGCCAGGGTGCCCACGCCGGCCGAACCGAAATTGTTGTCGGCGCCGCGGCTTTTCATCAGCTTGACCAGCGAGGCCACGTCCTGGATGCCCGAAGCGCTGGATACCAGCAGCACGCTCTTGCCGTTGGCGATCTCGACGATGGGCGCGAAGCTCTTCTCGGGATCGTAGGGCAGCGAGGACTTGATGGCGGCGGCCAGGGAATGGGTGCTGGTGGTGGACAGCAGCAGGGTGTAGCCATCGGGCGCCGCACGGGCTACCGCCGCCGCGCCGATGATGCCGCCCGCGCCGGGCTTGTTCTCGACCGCCACCGGCTGGCCCAGCGATTCGCTCATCTTGCGTGCGACCAGCCGCGCCATCACGTCGGCCGCGCCGCCCGGCGGGAACGGCACCTGCAGCAGGATGGGCCGGACGGGATAGGCATCGCCGCGCGCCACGGCCGGCGCGAGCAAGGCTCCGCCCGCGACCTTCAACAATTGACGTCGATCCATGTTCGTTTCCAAGAAGGAAGAAGAAAGGTGGGCCGGCCGCGCCGGCCCCGGTCACTTCGGAGGCTGCCTGCCGCTCTGCTCCAGCGTGCCGCCGTGGCCCCAGGTGCTCTCGTAGTCGGGGCGGCTGCCCTCGGCCAGGAACCGGCGCTCCAGCTCCATCACTTTCGGGATGCCGGACAGGGTCTTGTAGTCGGCCGGCCCGTCCGGGCAGGCGTTGACCTGGGCGGCCCAGTCGGCCAGCGCCGCCTGGCCGCGCCGGCGGAAATCGTGCAGCACGCGCCAGGCGGCCTGCATCCCCGACGAGGCCGCGATGGTCGGGTACAGCACCACCCGCAGGCCGAGATCGCGGTACTCCTCCAGCGTCGGCGCCGGCCCCTGCCCGCCCCAGATGGTCAGCACCGGGACGGGAATCTCGCGGCAGGCGATCTTCAGTTGCTCGCGGCTTTGCACCGAATTGAGCCAGACCAGATCCACGCCGCCCTGCTCGGCATAGGCGACGCAGCGGTTCAGCGCGGACTCGAAGGTCTCGCCGGCGGCCCCGAGCGCGTCGCAGCGCGCGCACACCACGAATTCCCTGTCGATCTCGTCGCGGGCGGCGACGGCCGCGCGGTACTTGCCCACGGCTTCGTCCACCGGAATGCAGCGGCGGCCGGCACTGGTCCCGGACTTCTTGGGCGCCTCCTGGTCCTCGATCTGCAATCCCGCCACGCCGGCCCGCACCGCTTCCTGCACCGCATACCAGACGTTGACCGCATTGCCGAAGCCCGTGTCGAAGTCGAGGAAGATGGGGATGTCGGTCCGGGCCGCCACGTGCCGCGCATGATCGACCACGTCGCGCATGCCCATCACGCCGGTGTCGGGATATCCGTACAGGAACGCGCACAGTTGCGAGCCGGCGATGAAATAACTTTCAAAGCCCGCGTCCTGCGCGATGCGGGCCAGCAGGGGGCTGAAGCCGCCGGGCATGACCAGTAGTTCGTCCCTGGCCAGTAGTTCGCGGAATTGGCGCCGCTTGGCTGTCGCCTCGTTCATCGTCCCGTCTCCCGTCGCCCCGTCCGGCCTGGCCGGCGGGTGCATTTGTGCTGCTTGCGGGAAATTCTAGGAACAGCCTTTTAATTTGTCTAATATATCTCTTATATCTATTGATTTAGGTTACTTATGAATCTCTCGATCCGGCATTTCAAGGCTTTTCTTTCCGTGGTGCATACTCGCAGCTTCACGCGCGCGGCGGAGCAGATGCACATCAGCCAGCCCGGCCTGAGCCTGATGATGCAGGACATGGAGGGCCAGCTGGCGTGCCGGCTGTTCGAGCGCACCACGCGTTCGGTCCACCTGACCGCGGCCGGCCAGCGGCTGGTGCCCGTGGCCCAGCACGTGGTGGACGAAGTGGAAACCATCGCCCCCGTCCTCAGCCAGCTCTCGGAAGAGCGGCGGCGCACGCTGCGCGTGGGCGCCACGCCCATATTCTCCGCCAGCGTGATGCCGCACGTATACATGAAGCTGCGCGTCACCCAGCCCACGCTGGACCTGCATGTGTTCGACCTGCCCAAGCCCGAGGTCGAACGCCGCGTGCGCAGCGGGGAACTCGATTGCGGGCTGGGCATCTTCCCGCGGCACGTGCCCGAGGTCTCGCGGCGCCCGCTGTTCGAGTTCGACTTCCTGTACGTGGAATGCCGCAACGCCCCGCTGCGCCTGAAGGCGCAGGGCAGGGCCCGGCGCATACGTTGGGACGACCTGCCCGACGTGCCCTTCGTGGAGCTGCACCCCACCTCGGAACTCCAGCAACTGATCGACAAGCGCAAGGCCGCGTCCAGGCGCCTGCGGCCGGAGGGCGGCATCCGGATGAACAATCTGGAATCGCTGATCGGCATGGCGGCGGCCGGCGTCGGTCCCACCATCGTTCCGTCCTTCGCCGCGCCGGTCGGACCCGACGTGCCGGTCGTCACCGCGCTGCTGACCGACCCCGTGCTGTCGCTGGGCTTTCACCTCATCACCAAGCGCGGAAGGGAACAGCCTGCGGTCCTGGAGGCGTTCACCGGCACGCTGCTGGAGGTGATCGCCGAACGCGGGGAACGCACTTACGGGACGCCGGAAAACTGACGTTCCGCTGAACGGCCGGAGGAACGGAAACTCGACATCCCTTCAACGAAAATTCGACGCACGCCCGACCATACTGGCGCCGTTCTGTCGTTCCCTCCGAGTGTTCCATGGATGTCCAACACGATCTGGATGGCTTCGGCCCGGCGCTGCCCGGCGTGGTCCTGCCTCTGCCCGAGGCAGCCGCGCCCAGGGATTCCGCCTTCCACGATGCCCATGTCAGCTGCGTCCTGCCCTGCCTGAACGAAGCCCGCAACCTGCGCGAACTGCTTCCCCTCTTGCGAGCCCGCCTCGACACGCTGTGCCGAAGCTGGGAGATCATTGTGGTGGACGACGGCAGCACCGACGAGACCCCTGAACTCATGGCCCGCTGGAGCCAGGTCCCCGGCTTCCGCTACCTGCAGCTGTCGCGCAACTTCGGCAAGGAAGCCGCGCTCAGCGCCGGGCTGGAATCGGCGGACGGCGACGTCGTCATCAGCATGGACGCCGACCTGCAGCACTCGCCCGACCTGATCGACAGGATGCTGGTCAAGTGGGCCGCCGGCGCGGACATGGTCTACGCGGTGCGCAGCCATCGCGACGACGAGCCGGCGCTCAAGCGCCTGGGCTCGCGGCTGTTCTACCGGCTGCTCAGCTCGCACGGCCGCGTCAACGTCCCGGCGCATGCCGGCGACTTCCGGCTGATGGACCGCCGCGTCGTCGACGCCCTGATCGCCCTGCCCGAACGCACCCGCTTCATGAAGGGCCTGTACGCCTGGGTCGGGTTCAAGGCCGAGCCGCTGCCCTACGTTCCCGCCGACCGTGCCCACGGCAGCAGCCACTTCCGGCCGCTGCAGCTCGGGCGCCTGGCCCTGGACGGGCTGACCGCCTTCACCACCTGGCCGCTGCGCATGGCGAGCCTCGTGGGTGGGCTCTTCGCGGCGCTGTCCATCGCCTATGGCTGCTACGTGGTGGGTGAATACCTGGTCAAGGGCAACATCGTCGCCGGCTGGACCACCATCGTCGCCGCCTTGCTGTTCTTCGCCGGCCTGAACCTGATCTCGCTGGGCATCGTGGGCGAGTACGTCGCCCGCATCTTCGACGAGGTCAAGGGCCGGCCGCTGTACGTGGTCCGCTCGCGCCGGGGCACGGGGACGCGCAGCCGCCGCGCAGGCATGCGATGAAAAACGGCCCCCACGCTTGCCGCTGCGCGGCTGCGCTGCCCCCCAAGGGGGCGTTTTCATCTTGGGGCGGCCCGGCGATGAAAAAAACCAGCCTGTTCTTCGCCGCCATCGCGGCCTGGCTCGCCATGCTGTCCTGGGTGCGGCCGCTGATGCTGCCCGACGAGGGGCGCTATGCCGGCGTCGCCTGGGAAATGTTGCGCAGCCACTCCCATGCCGTGCCGCTGTTGAACGGCATGCCCTATTTCCACAAGCCGCCGCTGTTCTACTGGCTGGCCGAGGCCTCGTTCTCGGTGTTCGGACTGAACGAGTTCGCGGCGCGCCTGCCCTCGGTCCTGGCGGCCTGGCTGGCGGCGGCGGGCCTGTACCTGTTCGTGCGCCGGCGGCGCGACGCCGGCACCGCCGCGGTCGCCACGCTGATCCTGGTCACCCTGCCCTTCTTCTACGGCGCCGCGCAGTTCGCCAACCTGGACATGCTGGTGGCCAGCCTGATCTCGCTGTGCATCCTGGCCGGCGCCGAAGCGCTGCTGCGCGCCCGCGAAGGTGCCTCGCCCCGCGGCATGATGCTGGCCTGCGCGGTGCTGGCCGGCCTGGCCGTGCTGGCCAAGGGCCTGATAGGCGTCGCGCTGCCGGCGGCCGTGCTGGTGCTATGGGTGGCGTCGGCGCGCCGCTGGAAAGACCTGCTCGTCCTGCTGTGGCCGCCCGCCATCGGCGTCTTCCTGGCCGTGGCGGTGCCGTGGTTCTGGCTGATGCAGCTGCGCTATCCGGAGTTCTTCCACTACTTCTTCATCTACCAGCAGTTCGAGCGCTTCTCCGCCGGCGGCTTCAACAACGTACAGCCGGCCTGGTTCTACCTGCCGGTGCTTGCCGCGCTGGCGCTGCCCTGGTCGGCCTGGGCGGCCGGCCTGTTCGACAAGCGCTTCTGGAGCACGCCCGACGGCGGACTGCGACGGCTGATGCTGGTCTGGCTGGCCGTGATCCTGGCCTTCTTTTCCATCCCCAGTTCCAAGCTCATCGGCTACATCGTGCCGGCGCTGCCCGCCTTCGCCTTCCTGCTGGCCGAGGTCGTCATGTCGGTCCGGCGCAGCGGCCGCAGCCTGCGCTGGCGGCGCCTGTTCCCCTTGTCCGTCATGGGCGCCGCCACGCTGTGCGGCGCCGCCATGGCCGCAGCCGCCGCCTATTCGCACCAGGCGCCCAAGTCCCTGGCCACCGATATCGGCACGCGGCTGCGGCCCGGCGACACGCTGGTCGCGCTGCACGAGTACCCCTTCCAGCTACAGCTCTATTCCCGCTCCCCCGCCCCCATCTGGGTCGTGGACGACTGGCTGGACCCGCAGATTCCCTTGCGCGACAACTGGCGCAAGGAACTGTACGACGCCGCGCATTTCGACCCGGTCCAGGGCCAGCAGGTGCTGCTGTCGGACCGGCTGCTGCGCGAACGCCTGTGCGCGGCGCCCGCCGGGGAACGCTACTGGATCTGGGGCGGCGCCGACGACGCCGCGCGCAAGCCATTCCTGGCGAACCGGCAGCCCGTGCTGAGCGAAGACCGCAGCCGGGTATGGCTGGTCGAGGCCGGCGACGGGCTCATGCGCCAGGCGTGCGGCGAAACGCCCATAGCCGGCTTGCAATGAAGGTACCCACGGCAATCCCCGCCAACACCGCTGCCAGCAAGACGTCATACCGCACCGAGGACACATGGAGCAGCCAGGCATAGGCCATTTCGTTGACTGCGAAGCCGCCCGCGGATACGAGAAAGAATCTCGCCGCGGCGCGCTGCCACGCATGCAGCGGATGCCGGAATGTGAACAGCAGATGGCCCGCGAACGACACGCAGAAAGCGGCCAGCCAGCCCACCACGTTGGCCCGCAGGGGCGCGAGGCCCAGCATTTCGACGCAGGCCACGGCCACGACCCAGTGGGTCGCGGCGGCCAGGCAGCCGACGGCGACGAAGCGGAGGATCTGTCCGGCAAGCAGGCGCATGAAGAGCCATCCAACGGATACGTGATGAACGGAACGCCATTATCCGGCAGGCGGATCGTCGTGTGTGCGGACGACTTCGGCATGGACGCATCGGTCGACCTGGCCATCCTGGCCCTGGCCGCGCACGGGCGCGTCAGCGCCGCCAGCTGCATGACGCTGGGCCCCAGCTTCGGCGCCCATGCCGGGCTGCTGGCCGGCTCGGGCATCGAGACCGGCCTGCATGTGGACTTCACGGCCTTTCCTGACACGCCCGCCGAGCGGCTGTCCCTGTCCGTGCTGATTGCCCGCGCCTATGCGGGCCTGCTCGACGGTGGCTGGATCGACGCAAGGCTCGCCCGGCAGTTCGACGCCTTCGAACGGGCCTTCGGCCGCCCGCCCGACTACGTCGACGGCCACCAGCACGTGCACCAGTTGCCCCACATCCGCGCCCGCCTGGTCGCGCTGCTGGCGCGGCGTTATGGCGACGCCCCGCCGTGGCTGCGCGCCACGCGCGCCGCGTCCCTGCCCGGCATGCCGCACCCGCCGCGCCTGAAGGCGCACGTGATCGCCGCGCTGGGCGCCGCCGGGCTGGCCCGCCTGGCGCACGGCCATGGCATGCGAACCAATGCCCGCCTGCTGGGCGTGTACGGTTTCCAGGGCGGAGAACAGCACTATGCCGCGCTGGTGCGCAACTGGCTGCGGCACGCGGGCGACCGGGACGTGCTGATGTGCCATCCGGCCGTCGCCCCGGTGCCCGACGATCCTCCCGGCGGGCAGCGCGTGGCCGAATACCGGGTGCTGGCCGGCCCGGCCTTCTCGCGCTGGCTGGACGAGGAAGGCCTGCGCGTGGGGCCGCTGGCCTGAGCGGACGCCTCCCGGCTCAGTGTCTGGCAAACGGCAGGCTGCGCGAGGCCGCGCTGGCCGACGACAGCGGCGAACGGCTCGCCCGGCAGCTCTCGGGCATCGCGCAGCAGGCGTGAGCATGAGGTCTAATTGAAAGCTGCGGCCATTCCGGCGCCCGCCCGTTCCATCCATCGAGGAAACCGCATGGTAACCATCCATGTCATGCCGGTCGAGATCGGCTTCAAGCACTGCGATCCCGCCGGCATCGTGTTCTATCCACGCTACGTCGAGATCCTGAACGACACCGTCGAACACTGGCTCCGGCACGGCCTGGAAACCGGCTTCGCCGCCCTGCATGGCGAGCGGCACATCGCCATTCCCATCGTCAACCTGCAGGTCGACTTCCTGGCTCCCAGCCGGCTGGGAGAAGACATCGTCTCGGCGCTGCGCATCGACGGCGTCGGACGCACCTCGCTGAAGATCGCCATCGAACTGAGCCGCGCCGGCGACGACCAGCCGGTGCGCCTGCGCGCCGCGCTGGTCCTGGTGTTCATCGACATGCACACCATGCGGCCCATCGAGGTGCCCGAGGACGTGCGCCGCGCCATCGAAGCGGGCGGCTATTGGCGGGGCTGAGCGGCCCGTCAATCGACCGTGATGCCCTTGGCCTTGATCAGGCGCCCCATGATCTCGGTCTCCTTGCGTATGGCCGCGGCCGCATCCGCCGGCGTGGTCGCTATCGGCTCCAGTCCCGCTTCGGCGATCATCCGCTGCATGCCCGCGGAATGGGTAACGGCCTGGATCTCGCGGTTCAGGCGCTCGACGATGGACACCGGCGTTCCGGCCGGCACCCAGAAGCCGAGCGACGTGAAGATCTCCACGCCCGGGTAGGACTCCGAGACGGTCGGTACGTCGGGCAGCGCCGCGCTGCGGCGATTGCCCGTATAGGCAATCGCGGACAGCTTGCCCGACCGGATGGCCGGCAGCGCCGAGACCGGCGGCTCGAACCCCAGCATCACGTGCCCCGCCATGACGTCCGGCAGGGCCGCCCGCTTGTACGGAACATGCAGCAGCCGTACCCCTGACGCATCCTGCAGCAGTTCGAACCCCAGGTGGGCGGTGCTGCCCGACCCGTACGAGGCGTAGCTGATCCTGCCCGGCTCGCGGCGCGCCGCGGCCACCAGGTCCGGCACGCTACGAATCGGCACCGCGTTGTTGGCGACGATGAATGATCCCCCGCGCAGCGCCTGGGTCACCGCGACGAAGTCGGCCTGCGGATCGTAGGGCAGGCGGCTGAACAGAAAAGGCGTGATGGCGAACGGATTGCTGGTCGAGAACAGCAGGGTATAGCCGTCCGGCTTGGACTTGGCCACCGCGTCGGTCCCGGTCACCGATAGCGCGCCAGGCTTGTTCTCAACATATACCGGAGTGTTCAACGCCTCCGACAGGCGCTCGGCATAGGCTCGCGCGAAAAGATCGGAGCCGACGCCCACCGGACTGGGCGTGATGATCTTGATCGGATGGCTGGGCCAGGGTGCCTGCGCCAGCGCGGAAGTCGCGACAGCCTGAAGAATGGCGGCCAGCAGGAACGGAACGAATGCACGCATGGGAGTCTCCTGATGTCGGTTGTCTAATAGGCGCAGCCGTCCAGCCCCGGCACGACGACCCGCGCCGGATCGTTGTCGTGGGCCTGCAACTGGTCGACCGCGTAGTCGGCCACACACCCCGACAACAATTGCCGGGGGTCTTCCAGCACCACGCGCAAGCGCGTGTTCATCGCCCACCAGTCGTCGGGCCCGGCGATCGCCGGCAGCTCGGCCACCTCGGTGGTCTCGGGCGTCAGGCGGGGATGCGCGGCCGCCGCCGGCGCGAAGCGCGGATAGCCGTCGTACATCAGCGGCCCCAGGTCGCTGACCGTGCGCGTGCGCGACCACAACTGCCGCAGCGGCGACTCGAACGCGCGCGCCGCCGCGACGGCCTGCTCCGGATCGGCCGGCAGTTCCGGGCTGGGCACGTGGGGGGCGATCAGCACGCGCTCGAGCGGCAGCCGGTAGCGCGAGGCCGCGCGTATCGATGCGCACACCGAATTGGAGGTCCACGTGACGCCGGCGGTGGGCCTGCCCTGCTTGCCGACGATCAGCGCCATGCTGCGGTCCCAGTCGATATCGTGCCGGTCGAACCAGCCGATGATGCGATGGCCGGTGTCCAGTCCAACCAGGAAGAAGGTCGCGATCATGACGGCGTTCATGGGCACGGTCGCACCTATGGCGCCGCCCTTGGCCTCGAGATACTGCTCGCGCATGTCCCGGGCGGTGAAGCAGGACGGCTCGCGCAGCGCGCGCTCAAGGTAGCGCAGCGTCATGGCGCACGCGTAGTCCACCATGCCGGCGATGGCCTGCTCGCGCCCCCGGTACGCCGCCACCGCGATCTCGTCGCGCCACAGTGCCGCCGAGTTGGCGGCCCGGACCGCGCGGGTCGCGTCCATCATGCGCCGCGCCTCGCCCTGCCACGCCTGGCCGTCGGGATCCAGCTCCCGCATCTTCAGCAGCGACGCCACGGCCGGCCCCAGGTGGGAGACGGCGGCCAATTCCTTGAAACCCCGGTTGAACAGGCGATAGCCCTGGACTTCGGGAGCGCGCCCGGCGCCCGGATACAACACGATGTCGGTGCTGGTGGCGACGATCAGCGGATCCCCCGCCAGGGCGGCGCCCATCATGGCGGCCAGCTTGGCGCCCAGGCTGTCGGCCGCGGCCGTGTAGGTTTCATACAGGCGCAGGAAATCCGGATTCTGGTAGGCGGGATTCATGTCGTTTCCTTTCCATCGCCGCCCGGCACGGCCGGGTCGAGCTCGTAGATGCGGGTCGGCGTGCGAAAGCGCACCTGCGGCGACAGGCTGTTCGCCACCACGAGATAACGTTTGCCATCGTGGCGGAAATACGCCGCGTCGGTAGCGCCGTGGGTGGGGAACGACATGGCGGGAACCAGCCTGTCGTCGGCGAACCGGTAGATGACCGACTCCAGGTCGGTGATGGGCGCCTCGCGGGTGCCGCGCAGGAAATTCACTACTACCAGCGCCTGTATGTCGTCCAGCCATGCAAACTCCCTGCCGCCGGGGCCTGAGACCGTCTGGTGCGGCACGAAGCGGCCGTCCGACCACCTGTACAGCAGCGTGTCGCCGAGCAGATTGCAGAAGGCCAGCCAATGCCGCCCTCGCGTCTCGAAATGGCAGAAGGCGCGCCCGCTGTTGCCGTCCAGGTCCTGGAAGTGCTCGAACGACGAGCCGTTCCAGCGCAGCAGCCGTGACGGCCGGACATGGTCGGCATAGGCCAGCAGCCGGTGTCCGTCGACGTCGATATCGGCCCAGTTGTAGCCCCAGGCGGAGTCGATGTGCTGAAAGGGCGAGAAATCCCGGCCAGTCCATTCATACAGGGTCGACATGTCCTGCCGGGCCGGCGTCTCTCCCGGCGCAGCCACGCACTGGGCCAGCGCCAGAAAGTGGCGAGTTCCGACCGCGAGGTACTTCCATTGCTTGGCCGCGAAGCTCGGTACCTGCTGCAAAGGCAGGAAACGTCCGGCGTGCAGTTCGAAGATGGTCGATCCCGGGCGCATGTCGTAGGGGCCGGCGCCGTGGCGAAGGCTGGCCACGGCCAGGAAAGCGCGTTCGCCGATGCGGAAGAACTCCGCGTCCTCGCCGCCCGGGGCGTCCAGGGCCGCGTCCGGCACGAAGCGGCCGCCTTCCCAACGGTAGATCAGCGTCTGCGTATCGCTGTTCCCCGCCGTCATGTCGGCGGGCGTTCCTTCGACGTCGCGCGCCAATTGCGGCACGGCCAGGTAGCGCGCCCCCTCGTGCTCGAACGTGGCCGCGGCCCGTGCTCCCGACGTATCCAGTTCCTGGATGCAACGCAGGCCGATCATGGCCGCCTCGCCTCGGGAAAGCCGAACAGCCTGGCGGGATTCTCGACCAGGATGCGTTTTCGCCCCTCCGGCTCGGGCACCCAGTCCGCCAGCAGGTTCAGCAGATTGCCCGTATCCAGGGCGCCGTCGGGAATATGCGGCCAGTCGCTGCCCCAGATCACGCGATCGGGCAGGGTCTCGACGATGGCGCGGGCCAAGGGCCGCAGCCGGACATAGTTCCTGTCCTTGGCCAGGCGATAGGGACCGGACAGCTTGAACCAGCCGCGCCCCTCGTGCGCCGCCCGCAGCAGGCGGTCGAAATCCTCGCGGGTCAGGCCGTCGGTCTCCAGCATGTAGCCCATGTGATCGATGACGAAATCGGCCCCGATCGACGGCAGGAACGGAATCAGGTCGCGCACCACCCATCCCGGGGTATAGAACTGCACGTGCCAGCCCAGGCGCGAGGCGCGGCTCACGCTGCGTTCGATGTAGGCCCGCAGTTCCCGGCCCGGCAATTGGGCGCGCAGGAAGAGATCCAGCCTGAGCGCGCGGACGCCCCGTTCGTGCATGCGCGCCAGCGTCTCCTGATCGACGTCGTCGTCGACCATGGCCACGCCGCGCGCGTGACCGCCGCAGCGGTCCAGCGCATCCAGCATGCAGCGGTTGTCGGTGCCGTAGTAGCTGGGCTGCACGATCACGTAGCGCTCCACCCCCAGTGCATCCAGCGCGCCCTCCAGCTTCGATTGTTCGCCGTCGGGCAGCGTGTAGTGGGGATGCGGGACGCGCGGATACCGGTCGGCCGGCCCGAAGACGTGCACGTGGGCATCGCAGGCCCCCGGGGGCACCTCGAAACGGGGGCGCTCCAGCGTGGAAGGCGCGCGCATGGGCGTGGAAGTCAGCATGGAATCTGTCATGGCAGGACCGTGGTGTATCAATCGAGATGGACGCGCCCGCTCGCGGCGACGCGCCGGTTACGGACCAGTTCGGAAGAAATCGCCTCGCGCATCGCGGCAGGATCGTAGGCCTGGAGCTCGAATCCCTGGCCTTCAAGGGAAAGACGCAGCCCCGGTTCGGCCATTGCTTCGCGCAACGCGCGTCCGACCGCCTCCTGCTGGGCCGCGGGCGCCCCCGCCGGCATGACCAGGCCCACCCACGAGCGATAGCTGTAGTCGGTCAGCGCGGGCAGTCCCGATTCGGCGTAGGTCGGCACCTCGGGCAGCAGGTCCCAGCGCTGCGCGCCCGTCGCCGCCAGCGCGCGTACCCGGCCGCTGCGCACATAGGGCACGATGGGTGCCGTGACGTAGACCATCATGTCGACTTCGCCGGCCACGAGCGCGTTCATGGCCTGCGCCTCGCCCTTGTACGGCACGTGCCGCGCGGCGATCCCCAGCGCCTGCAGCAGTTCCTCGCTTTGCAGGTGCAGGCTGGTGCCGACGCCGAAGGACCCGTAGGTCAGCCCGTCGGGATGGGCCTTTGCATGTTCGACCAGTCCCGCCAGATCCGCCACCGGCAATCCCGCACGGACGGCCAGCACTCCCGAGTTCGCCGCCACGATGGCCAGCGGCGTGAAATCCTTCAACGGGTCGTAGCCGACGGCGCGGTCCACCACCGGGTTCACAGTCAGGATGGACGGCGACACCGCCAGCAGCGTCTGGCCATCCCGCGGGGCTCGCAGCGCGGCCTGGGCGCCGATCTTGCCCGCCGCGCCCTGGCGGTTCTCGACCACCACCGGGACCTCCAGACGCGGTTGCAGGTACTGGGCAACCACCCGCGCCACACGGTCGATCGGTCCGCCGGGCGGCGTCGGCACCACGATGGTGAGCGCGCGCTGGGCGTGGGCCGGCGGGATCCCCGCCATCAATACGGCAGCCAGGGCCAGCGCCCCGCGCCAGCAGCGGTCACGTCGCATCGCCGGCCCCCACACAAGCCAGGGCCTGGACGACGCGCTCGCGCATTGCCGCGGCCAGCAGGTCGCTGTCTATGCCCGTCATCATGAACGGCGCGGCGCCGCGTTCGATCAGGTCCGCCACATAACGAACGTCGGCAACCCCTCCGATGACCAGCGGCTTGCCCGCCCGCAGGCACGCGCGCAGGGCCGCCTCGTGCGCCTCGCGCACGCGGGGATGGGTGGCCTCGCCGGGCACGCCCAGTTCGGCGCTCAGGTCATTGGTGCCGATGGCCACCAGATCCACGCCGGGTACGCTGGCGATGGCCTCGGCATTCTCGATCCCGAGCGGGCTCTCCAACAGCACCTTGACGAGGGTGGCGCGGTTGGCGGTGGCATAGAGTTCCGCCGCCGGCACCCGGCGGAATCCGACGCAGGGCAGCGTCGCGATGGCCGACCGGTGTCCCTGGGGCGGGAATCGGCAGGCGGCCACCAGGTCCGCGGCCTGCCCGGCCGTTTCGACCCGGGGGAAAATGATGCCCGAGGCCCCCGCATCCAGCAGCCGTCCCACGACGCCATATTCGCGCTCGGGCACCCTGACCAGCGCCGCCATCCCCAGATCTGCCGCGGTGCCGCACAACGCGCCCGCCACATCCACGGGCATGGTGCTGTGCTCCAGGTCCACCCAGACCGCGTGGTGTCCCGTGGCCCTGGCCCACCGCACGACATCGGGCGTACGCGCGCATCGCAGGCCCAGCGCCGCCACCGGCAGCCGGCGAACCAGCCGGTCGATGACGGGATGGACGGCGTCTGTCCGCGAGTTGTCTCGTTGATCCATTATCTGTTCTCGCCTCCTCGATGCCCCGCATCCTAAGCCTCCTTTTTTATATTCTGAAATACAATTTGAATGAGGCTTTCGATATCCTAAAGATATGATCGAGCTACGCCACCTGCGCTACTTCATCGCCGTCGCGGAAGAACTCAACTTCACGCGCGCCGCCCAGCGGCTGCACATGGCGCAGCCGCCGCTCAGCATCCAGATCCGCGCGCTGGAAGAAGAACTCGAGGTGCAATTGTTCGAACGCGACAAGCGGCGCGTGGCGCTGACCCAGGCGGGGCGGCATTTCCTTGAGCGCGCCCGCGGCATCCTGCGCGAGGTCGAGGATGCGAAAGGAGAAGCCCGAAGCGCCGCCTCGGGCGAGATCGGCGCCATTTCGCTGGGCTATACCGCGTCGTCGATGCTGTCCTCGCTGCCGTCCATCCTGCGGGATTTCCAGCTCGCCCATCCCCAGGTGCACATGAACCTGCACGAGATGACCTCGGTCGATCAGCTCGATGCCGTCAACGCGCGCACGCTGGACCTGGCCATACTCCGGCATCCCGGGGTGGAGATCCCGGCGGGCATCGCCATCGAGGAATGGCTGCGCTCGCCGCTCGTTGCGGCTATCCCCGCCGGCCATCCTCTGGCGGCCGCCCCGCTCCACATACGCGACCTGCGCGACCATCCGCTGGTCATGTATCCGCGCCAGGCAGGCATAGGTTTGTATTGGAAGGTGCAGGACCTGTGCGCGAAAGCCGGATTCCGGCCGCGCATGGTCCAGGAAGCCCGCGAAGCCTCCACCATCATCGGGCTGGTCGCGGCCGGCGTGGGCATCGCCATCGTGCCATCGCACACCCGCTGCATCGCCCTCGGTGGAGTGATCTACCAGCGTATCCTGGACAAGGACGCGGTATCGCCGCTGCACCTGGCCTACCGCACGGCCGATCAGGGCGTTCACCTGCGCAAGTTACTTGTCCAACTGCGCGCGCGCCGGAAAATGTAACTCGGCCATCATGACCGGCCATGCTCCCGCCATGTGTATCCGTTCGCTAGCAAGCGAGCTGTTCGTCCTCGGCCACACGGCCTTCGTTCCGGGTTTCCCCGGAAGCTCCATCCCTCATTCAGCCACTGTTCAGGCGCCTTTGTTGCTCCCGGAGCAATTTCCCCCGCCCGCTCGACGCGCTTTTCGCAGAAAAAAGAAATGGGCTCTTTCTAACAATTGAGACATCCTGCAAACTTCCGATAACACACGCCCCCTATACTCGTTCGCGCAATTACAACGGGAAAAGCATGATTGTTTTCATTGCCATCATCGCTGCCATCTGCGTAGGGGTCATCGTGGTCAAGGCTCGCCAACGGGCGAAGGCTCGCGAGATCGCCCGCGAAAGGCATGGCAAGCAGTGCCCGAGCTGCGGCAAGTACGTGCATCCCGCCGCCGCTATTTGCAAGCACTGCTACGCCCGGCTGCCGGCGTCCAAGACCTAGGGTTTGCGGAATTTCAACAGGAAGCCATCGGCCTCTCCGATCGCGGCGTAGCGTTCGCGATCCTTGTCGCCCAGCCGGAAGGTAGGCGGCAGCGTCCACACCCCCGCCGGATGATCCTTGGTATCCCTGGGATTGGCCAGCGCCTCCGAGCTGCCGACGAAGACGAAGCCGGCCTGCCGGGCGAGCTGGATCGCGTAATCCTGCCGTACGTAGCCATCGGCGGCGCGCGGGTCCTGGGGCTTGTCGGTCCGGCCGCGGTGGGCCTCGATGCCCAGGATGCCGCCGGGTTTGAGGGCGCGGTAGAAGGCGGCCATCACCTCTTCGGCGTAACCGTCGTTCATCCAGTTGTGCAGGTTGCGGAAGGTCAGCACGATGTCGGCGCTGCCCGGCGGGGCGATGTCGTAGCGCCCCTTGCCGAAGGCCGTCACCCGGACCCGGTCGTACCAGGCCGGATTAGCATCCAGCTTGGCGCGGAAATTCCGGTAGTACTCCTGGTAGTAGGCGCGCCCCCCGCCGTCCTGCGGATACTGGGCGGCGTAGTAGGTGCCGCGCGGCTTCAGGTACGGCGCCAGGATCTCGGTCCAGTAGCCGGCCCCGGGCGAGATCTCGACCACGGTGGCGTCCGGCCGCAGCTCGAAGAAGTGCAGGACCTCGTAAGGCTTGCGCGCGGCGTCCCGGGCGACGAAGGCCGGCGTGCGCGCCGGACTGGCGATGGCCTGCTTCAACGCGGTGTCCTCGCCGACCGGCGCGACGGCGCACCCCGCGCCGACCAGCGACACGCCAACGACCGCGACCAAGGCTTTGAATGACATGCGAAAGGCTCCCATGGAGAAGGACCCTGCACCGGTGTCGGTGCGGTCCGTGGCTGCGCATACAATGACGCCGTTCCCCGTTTTAACACCGGCCCGCCCAGGCGGGCCATGCCCAGACCGCATATCGATCTGCGTTTCCCGTCGCGTCCCGTCCACGGCCGGAAAGCAGACCCCATCGGGGCGCGGCGCCTTTTTCCTTTCCCTCCATGATCTCAAACGCATGCGGCGTCGATTTCGGGACGTCCAACTCCACTGTCGGCTGGCACCGGCCCGCCGCTCCCTCCCTGCTGCCGCTGGAAGACGGGCAGCCCACCTTTCCCTCGGCGGTCTTCTTCCACGCCGAGGACATCGAGACCAGCTTCGGCCGCGCGGCGGTCCGGGATTACCTGGAAGGCTATGACGGCCGGTTGATGCGGGCGCTGAAAAGCCTGCTGGGCACGCCGCTCATGGAAGGCCACACCGAGGTCCAGGGCCGGGCGCTGCCCTTCCGCCTGCTGCTCTCGCATTTCATCGGAGAACTCAAGCGGCGCGCCGAGCACGCGGCCGGCAGGACTTTCGACCAGGCGGTGTTCGGCCGCCCCGTCTTCTTCGTCGACGACGATCCGCGCGCGGACGCCAAGGCGCAGGAGACCCTGGCGGAGATCGCCCGCGAGGTAGGCTTCCGCCACGTCGAATTCCAATACGAGCCGATGGCGGCAGCCTTCGACTACGAATCGCAGATCGCCGGCGAGGAACTGGTCCTGGTGGTGGACATCGGGGGCGGCACGTCGGACTTCACGCTGATACGCCTGAATCCCGCGCGCGCAGCCGCCGCCGAGCGGCGCGAGGACATCCTCGCCAACGGCGGCGTCCACATCGGCGGCACCGACTTCGACAAGTACCTGAGCCTGCGCACCGTGATGCCGCTGCTGGGCCTGGGCAGCCGCCTGACCAGCGGCAAGGAGATGCCCTCGACGCCCTACTTCAACCTGGCATCGTGGCACACCATCAACCAGGTCTATGCCCGCAAGTCGGCCACCATGCTGGCCGAACTGTTCCACGAATCGGCCGAGAAGGACAAACTCGCCCGGCTGCTGGAACTGGTCAAGGAGCGCGCCGGCCACTGGGTGGCTTTCCAGGTCGAGGAAGCGAAGATCGCGCTGGCCGCCGCGCCCGAGGCCCGGATGGACCTGGGCCGCGTCGAGCCCGGTTTGATCCAGGTGGCGACGCGCGCCGACCTGGATGCCGCCATCGAACACCTGGTGGACCGGATAGGCAGGACGATCGCCGAGCTGCTGGACACCGCCGGCATCGCCGCGCGGGCGGTCGATACGGTGTTCTTCACGGGGGGATCAAGCAGCGTACCGCTGCTGCGCAACCGGGTCGCCTCGCTGCTGCCCGCGGCGCGCGCGGTCC
This sequence comes from Pigmentiphaga sp. NML030171, assembly GCF_002188635.1. Taxonomy (GTDB): domain Bacteria; phylum Pseudomonadota; class Gammaproteobacteria; order Burkholderiales; family Burkholderiaceae_B; genus Pigmentiphaga; species Pigmentiphaga daeguensis. The sequence goes on from NZ_NINX01000015.1 coordinate 173,052, forward strand.
AGGGAGACACGTTCGGCAGCATAGGAACGGGCCTGGCCCTGGACGCCGCGCGGCGCCTGGGGTGAGACGCCGGCCGGGGCTCAGCGCCCCGAGACCTGCTCGCTTTCCACGGTCATGTCGAGCACGTAGGCGTAGCGGGAGGCGTCCGCCGGCGGATTGGCGAGGGTGTAGCGCTTGATACGCAGCACGTTGCGCACGCCGGCCGTATGGGTATAGCCCTGGATGTTGCCGTAGAAGGCTTCCCAGTCGCCATAGCCCTGCTTGACGCCGGCGGCGTCGTAGCTGACCGTGCGCACCCGCATGCATTTCATGTTCGGGATGAGGGGATGGCTGCAGGGAACCAGGTCCGGCGCCACCTCCAGGAACATGGTCTCGCCCGCCGACCCGTAGCGCGTCTCGTCGGTGGGCGTGCCGGCCAGCCGCCATTGGCTGCCGTCGGCGAAGGTGAGTTTCAGGGCGGGCTGCGCCCCCGCCTCGGGCCGCGCGGCGCCACCCAGGATCTCCCAGCCCGACACCGTCGGCAGCCGCTCGGCCACATCCCGTTCGTACTTCATCAAGGCCTGGTCCGGGCACATGCGCAAGGTGCCGGCCATCTGCGTGATGGTCATCCGCGCGCCATCCACGCGGTAGCCGCCGCCCAGCATGTTGCACAGCCCGGCCACGGAAACGCGCTCCCCGGCGAAGGTCAGTTGCAGCGCCTGGCCACCGTGGGTGTTTACCGCATCCGGCTGGGGCGCGCCGGTCGCGTTCAGCGCCTGTTGCAGGCGCCAGTGATAGGCCGCCAGGATCGAGGCATCGGTCTTGGCGCCGGAGCCGCCCGCCGCGCCGCCCTGCTGGGCACAGGCCGCCAGCCCCTGCACCACGACCGCCGCGAGCAGGATTTTCCAGGTCCGTTTCATGGACGTTCTCCTTCTTCTTGAGGCCATCAAGCGTAGCATTCCACGGCGCCCAGGCGCGCGGCGGCCCGCCGGGGAGTGCTACAACTGCAATAATCGCCCCATACCCGCAACAAGTCCTGACAAAGAAACGATGCCGGCGCACTATTTCATGGCCATCGGCCTGACCGTGGTCTTCTCCATCGGTTACCGTCGCCCTGCACTACGAAGCCTTGCGCTTCATTTCCTCCATCCATCCGCGGCGCTGGAGCGGGCGGGCGAACATAGGCGTGCTGATCTGCGCCATCATCGCCGCCCATTGTCTGGAGGGCATGCTGTTCGGGGCCGGCTACTGGATAGGCGCGGAATGGCTGGGGCTGGGGCACCTGACCGGCGCGGCCAGCGCGGGCCCCCTGGCCTACATCTACTTCGGACTGGAAACCTTCACCACCCAGAGCCTGGGCGACATCTTTCCCACCGGGCCGCTGCGTCTGCTGGCCTCGGTGGAACCCCTGGTGGGCCTGATCCTGATCGGCTGGTCCACTTCGTTCACGTTCATTCTCATGCGGCGCAACTGGCGCGAGCGCCAGGACGGCGAAAACCGCCGCTGAGCGCCCCCGCGCGCCCCGGGCCTATATCCTTCCCATCAACAGCAGGACGATCAGCACGACCAGGATTACCCCGATGATGCCCGAGGGCCCGTATCCCCAACTGGCAGCATGGGGCCATGCGGGAAAGGCGCCGATCAGCGCCAGCAGCAGGATGATCAGAATTATTGTGGTGAGCATGGCGTTCTCCTCGATAGCGAAGGAAGCGGCCTTGGCAAGGCCTGCCTGCCCCTCAGCAAGATGCGCGCCCGCCCTCGGCTTCAGACCCCCAGCCTGGCGCGCAGCGCCTGGCGATAGGGCCGCGACACCGACCAGGGTTGGCCCAGGCCGCGCAACTGGACGGTCCACGGCATCGAAGCGCCCCGCTCCAGCGCCTTGACGTGCCCCAGGTTGACCAGCGCCGTACGGTGGATGCGCATGAAGCTCTCCTGTGGCAGCAGCTCTGCCCAGGCGGACAAGGGCCGCATGTCCTTGACCGAGCCCCCGCCCGCCAGCCAGATCAGGGAATAATCGCGCGCCGAGCGCACGCCCAGGATGTCCGCCGGGGCCAGTCCGCGGGTTCCGTGCCCCAGCCGCAGGTAAAGCAGGGGCTCGTAGAGCTGCGCGCGCGCCCGGCTGCGCTCGGTTTCCGTGCCGCCATAGCGGGCCTGCGCGATCAGGTCCGCGCACAGGAACAGGCCCAGCGCCTGCGCCGGCTGCCAGCGCACCGGCGCGCGCGTCGCATCGAAGCCTATGCAGGCGCGCAGGCGGCCTTCATGGAACACAGGCACGCTCAGCACGCTGCGATCCTGCTGGCGCAGCATTTCCGCCTGTACCGACCTTGCCGCGCGCGGCATGCGCGCCACGTCATGGATCATGACGGCGCGCCGCTGGTTCAGGGCGCGATGCAGCCACGCGATCATCGTGACCGGCGCATCCTGGAGATCGCTCACATGGGAGGTGATGCCGGACCGGCACCACTCATGGGTGTTGCGAAAGCGCAGGGCGCGCGCATCGTATTCGAACATCCATGCGCGATCGACCTGCGCCAGCGTTCCCAGCGCCTGCAGGGCAAGAAAGATGGCCTCGTCCTGGGGCCGGCTCATCAGTGCCAGGGCAACCTGGTGGACCCAGGCCCCCAGCGCCGGAGCCGACGCGCACTGGTCGCGCTCCAGGGTCTCGAACGGCGCGTCGCTGTCCATGCTGTCCATGGCTGGCCTCTTGCGGCGCTATTTGCGGATGGCGTCCACGCACGCCTGCAACACCGGGCGCACGGCCTTCACGAACGCCTGGAAAGGCGCGCCCGTGCTAGTTTCCGGACCGCGCCAGTTGTAGGTGAAGCAGAACGTGACCGGCACCCGGTCGACGATCATCTGGCCGGGAAAGCTGATGGTGTGGAAGTCCAGCCAATCGATGCTGCCTCCCTTGCCATACGCAATGATGTCCGCCGGCACCACCAGCGAGATCGCGTCGGCCATCGCCAGTATCCGCTTGTATTCCGTCAGGGTCGCCGGCTGGGTGAAGAACTTGCCCGACAGCGATTGCCGGTACCACGCCACCAGCTCGGTGGCCGTGCTGAGCATCGACTGCCTGTCGTTGATCGCCTGCCGCGCGTTCGGCAGCGAAGGCTGCGCCAGCTCCGCCATCAAGGCCTCCCAGCCCAGGTCCACGCCGTCGGGCGCCCCGGCCAGGTACGAGAACAGGCGGCGCGTCGAATCCGGGATCCGCGTATGCGTCAGCCCCGCCCGGGCGATCAGTTGCCGCACCCGGTCCGCCCCCACCGCGGCATAGGCCATGTCGGTGGCGGTGTTGTCGCTGTGGGCGATCATCGCCTCCAGCGCGTACTTGGCGGGCAGCGTGCCGTTCAGGTCGACGAATACAGGGCTGCCGGGCGAGCGGACCCCGTCGTCGATGGTCTGCGGCATGTTCCCGGAAATGCCGTTGTACGACGTTTCCGCATCGATCACGAACTGGCCCAGGATGAAGGTCTTGATCGCGCTGCCGATGAACAGTTGCCGGTCGGGGTTGTAGCTTGCGCTCCAGGAAGCATTGGGAACGTCGGCCCGCACCAGGCAGTGCGTGCCTTCGGGCGCCAGCGCGCCAAAATCGGCCACCGCCTTGAGAACCGCGTCGCTGGCATTGCCCTCGGCGGCCTGGGCATCGCCCCCGCACGCGGCCACGGCCTGCACGGCCAGCGCCGACGCGGTGAACTTGAAAAGCCTGCGGCGCTGCTGATCGGCCGGGTCGACGGGGAATTGCATGGTCGGGGACACTCCGCTGGTTGACGCCCGCTCACGCGCGGCCCGCCACCCCGGCAGCCGTCATGCGGAGCACGCATGGACGTCGCGGATGTTGGAAGTCGGTGTGGGAATTGTCAATCAGGAACGATCAATCGACGTTATTCGCCGACGAATCGACATACGCCCCCGCCGTCAGCCGGCGCCAGCGAAGGCTGGCGCCGGCTGCCGCGACTCATCGCCGCATCGAACCTCCCGACGACGCGCCGTTGTCAGGCGAAGGAACCGGCTTGCCCGACGCGCCCGAGGACGGTCCCATGTCGGTCCGGGATTCCCGGTCGTTGCCGCCCGGCCGGGTGCGGTCGCCCGAAGGCTGAGCCGCATCCGAGCCGCTGCGGCCGGCGGGCAAGGGCTTGCCCGAGGCCCCGCTGGAGGGCCCCATGTCGCTGCGGCTTCCGTGCTCGACGGGCCCGGTCCGCTTGGTGGATTCGGGCTGCGGGCTGTTCTTCCCCTGGTCCGCGGGCAGGGGCTTGCCGGACGAGCCGGTCGACGGCCCCATGTCGGTCCTGGCATCCTGGCTCGTCCGGTCGGGCGAACTCGTCTGCGCGATGGCGAACGGCGTGGCAGCCGCCAGCAGGACGGCGAGCAGCGTGTTGCGAGTGGTACTCGAGCATTTCATGGCGTCACCTCTTTGGTTTTGGATATGAACCCGGGCTGCCGCAAAACGCGTACCCGGCTTCGCGAGGCGGCGAATGCCATGTCGAACGCCCAAACAAAAAGGGCTAGTGGCTGCTGGCGCACTAACCCTTGGAATTCCTTGGCGGAGCGGACGGGACTCGAACCCGCGACCCCCGGCGTGACAGGCCGGTATTCTAACCAACTGAACTACCGCTCCGCAGCGGCGTTTTTACTGCTGCCAACCTGTGGCGGTTGGCGTCCCCTAGGGGATTCGAACCCCTGTACTCACCGTGAAAGGGTGATGTCCTAGGCCTCTAGACGAAGGGGACCTGGAACTGCTGTTTCGTGGTGGAGGTAAGCGGGATCGAACCGCTGACCTCTTGCATGCCATGCAAGCGCTCTCCCAGCTGAGCTATACCCCCACGGTTACTGCCATTCAGTTACCGCCATCCATCTGGGTGGATGCCCGCTGAAATGTTTTTCAAGCGGGATCTGGATTATAGCCATATTTCAGCTTGCAAGTCCACGCAGGACCCGCCTGAGACACAGGCGGAGCAGAAAAGCAAAAGCCCTGCTAAACACGGGATTTAGCAGGGCTTTCTGATTCTTGGCGGAGCGGACGGGACTCGAACCCGCGACCCCCGGCGTGACAGGCCGGTATTCTAACCAACTGAACTACCGCTCCGCAGCGGCATATTTTTACTGCTGCCAACCTGTTCGGCTGGCGTCCCCTAGGGGATTCGAACCCCTGTACTCACCGTGAAAGGGTGATGTCCTAGGCCTCTAGACGAAGGGGACCCGGAACTACAGTACTGCTTCTTCCCGGACTGGTGGAGGTAAGCGGGATCGAACCGCTGACCTCTTGCATGCCATGCAAGCGCTCTCCCAGCTGAGCTATACCCCCGTCCTGCGAAGAAGCGAGATTATGCACGGTTTTTAAACCGTGTGCAAGCGGGCCAGCACTTTCTCGCGGCCAAGCAGTGACAGGACCGCATCGATGGCCGGCGTCTGCGCCCGTCCCGTCACGGCTACCCGCAGCGGTATCCCGAGCGCCGGCATCTTGACGCCATGCTTGGCCAGGGTGGCCTTCATCAGCGCCGAGATCTGTTCCCGGGTCCATTCGATCGAGCCGGCCTCTTGCGCGAAGTCGCGCAGGATCGCGCGCGCGGCATCGGTCAGGTGCTGCGCGACCAGGTCCGGCGGCGTGGCCGCGGCATCGAATTCGCCGCAGAACAACATGGCGTCGTCGGCCAGTTGCTCGAGCGTTTCGGCGCGTTCCTTGAGCAGCGCCATGATGGCCGGCAGGTCCACGCCGTCGACCGCCCCGCCCCGCTTGGCGATGCGCGGCGCGACGCGCGCGGCCAGGTCGGCGTCGGCGCTCTGCTTGATGTAGTGGGCGTTGACCCAGTTGAGCTTCTTGGGATCCCACTGCGCCGCGGACTTCGACAGGCTGCGGGTATCGAACCACTCGACCAGTTGTTCGCGCGTGAAGATCTCGTCGTCGCCGTGGCTCCAGCCCAGGCGCGCGAGGTAGTTGATCATGGCTTCCGGCAGATAGCCCTGGTCGTCGTACTGCATGACGCTGACCGCGCCATGGCGCTTGGACAGTTTCTCGCCGTCCGGTCCCAGGATCATGGGCACGTGGCCGTATTCCGGCAGCGTGGCGCCCAGGGCCTTCAGGATGTTGACCTGGCGCGGCGTGTTGTTGACGTGGTCGTCGCCGCGGATGACGTGGGTGATGCCCATGTCCCAGTCGTCCACCACCACGCAGAAGTTGTAGGTGGGCGTGCCATCGGGCCGGGCGATGATGAGGTCGTCCAGTTCGGCGTTGGCGATGGTGATCGGGCCCTTGACCAGGTCGTTCCAGGTGACGTCGCCGTCCAGCGGATTGCGGAAGCGCACCACGGGCTTGCGGCCCTCGGGCACCGGCGGCAGGGTCTTGCCCGGCTCGGGCCGCCACGTGCCATCGTAGCGCGGCTTGCGGCCTTCGGCCCGGGCGCGCTCGCGCATGGCTTCGAGTTCGTCGGGCGAGCAGTAGCAGTAATAGGCCGACCCGGCGGCCAGCATGCCCGCCAGCACCTCGCGATAGCGGTCCATGCGCTGCATCTGGTAGAACGGGCCTTCATCGTGATCGAGCGCCAGCCACGCCATGCCGTCCAGGATGGCTTGCACCGCTTCGGGGGTGGAACGCTCCAGGTCGGTATCCTCGATCCGCAGCACGAAGGTGCCGCCGTGGTGACGCGCGAACGCCCACGAGAACAGCGCCGTGCGCGCGCCGCCCAGGTGCAGAAAGCCCGTGGGCGACGGTGCGAAGCGGGTACGGACCGCGGGGTTGCGGCCGGACGACGAGGAATCGGTGCTCATAGGAAAACGGCTCTCGTGCAGGAGTGAATACTGGGCGCGCGAAGCGCGCCAGGGTCGGCTGACCGGGGTAGTATTGTATTGCAGCAAATCCGTGCGGCCCCGGGCCGCCACGCGCCTGCGCGTCCTCATCCAGAAAGGAGGGCCATGTCCCGGCACGCCCTGTCCCCGCTGTTCGATCCCCACTCGCTGATCGCCATCAGCGACCGGCCGCTGCCGATGATGGCCTCCCTGCCCGCCGCGCTGCGCGCCCGCACCACCGAGCTGCGGCTGGACGAGCGGCGCACCTGCGTCCTGCCCGCCGGGCTGGCCCAGGCGGCCGAGCGGCCCGACCTGGCGGTGGTGTCCGTTCCCCGCGACGCGCTGCGGACCACGCTGGAGACGCTGGCGCCGGCCCGGCCGCGAGCGGTGGCGGTGCTCACCCACGAGCCATCGCTCGAGGACAACGATTTCTGCTGTGCCTGGGCCGCGGCCCACGATTGCATACTGCTGGGGCCGCACAGCTTCGGGCTGCAACGGCCGCACGCCGGCCTCAACGCCAGCGTGCACCCCTCGCTGGGGCGCTCGGGCCGCGTCGCCCTGGTCACGCAATCGCGCTCCATCATGGCGGTCGTGATGGATTGGGCCGATGACAACCGGACCGGCTTCTCGACCGTCGTTTCCCTGGGCAGCGAAGCGGCGCTGGACGTGCCCCGCGTGCTGGATTTCCTGGTGGCCGACGCGCGCACCGATAGCATCGCGCTCTACCTGGAGGACGTGCGCGACGCCCGCGAATTCATGAGTGCGATCCGCGCCGCCGCCAGCGTCAAGCCGGTGGTGGTGCTCAAGGCCGGGCACGGCGGCCGAGAGCGCACTAGCGTGCGGCCCCTGGCCGCCGACGAGTCGGCCTCCGCCGCGCCGCCTCCGGTCCCGTCCGACATGGTCTTCGATGCCGCGCTGCGGCGCGCTGGCGCGGTGCGCGTCCGCTATTTCGTGCAACTGTTCTCGGCGGTGAAGGCGCTGGGCTTCGCCAAGCTGCCCAGCGGCCGGCGCATCGCCGTGCTGGCCAACGGCAGCGGTCCGGCGCAGCTGGCACTCGACCAGTTGGGGCCGGGCCGGCCGGTCATGCGCGCCGAACTGGGCGAAGACACGCGCAGGCAACTGGCTGCCACGCTCAGCGCCAATGCCTGGACCGACAATCCGGTGGTCGAGTTCTCGGCCCCCGATCCCCAGGCCTGCGCGCAGGCCGTGCAGGCCATCGTCGCCGACGCCGGCGTGGACGGCGTGCTGGCCGTGCTGTCGCCCGATCCCGAGGCCGACATGCGCGCGGTGGCGCAGGCCCTGGCCGCCACCGCGCCCAAGGCCTCGAAGCCGGTCATCACCTGCTTCATGGGCGATGCCGCCATGCGGCCGCTGCGCCGCATCCTGGACGACGCCGGCTCGCCCTCGTTCCGCACGCCCGAAGCGGCGGTGGACGCCTTCGGCAACCTGGCCACCTATCACTACAACCAGCAATTGCTGCTGCAGACCCCGCCCCCCGAGCCGCCCGGCCAGGAGCCCGATCTGGCCGGCGCGCGCATCCTGCTCGACGGCGCGCGGCGCGAGGGCCGGCTGACACTGACCGAACCCGAGAGCAAGGCGCTGCTGGCGGCCTTCCACATCCCGGTGGTCCAGGTCCTGCTTGCCCGCACCCCCGCCGAGGCGGTGATCGCCGCGCAGCAGATCGGTTTTCCCGTGGCCATCAAGATCGACTCGCCCGACGTGGTGCGCAAATCGGCGGTCCGGGGCGTGCACCTGGACATCCGCAACAGCACCGAACTCGTCACCGCCTACCAGCGCATGCTGGCGAATGCCCACGCCGCCGCGCCGCAGGCCTACATCGAAGGCATCACGGTGGAGGCCATGGCCGGCCCGCCCGGCTCGGCCAAGGTCTCCATGGGCGTGGCCCGCGACGCGCTGTTCGGACCGGTGATCCGTTTCGGATCCGCGCGCTCGCGCAGCGAAAGCCCCTCCAACCGCAGCCTGGAACTGCCGCCGCTCAACGGCTTCCTGGCGCGCCGCCTGATGGAGCGTTCGCCGGTCTGGCGCTACGCGTTGGCGGGCCAGCTATCGCCGCGCGCACTCGACGCGCTGGAGGACGTGCTGGTCCGCATTTCCGAGATCGTCTGCGCGCTGCCCGATATCGAGACCATAGACATCGACCCGGTCATGATCGACGGCGACCGGGTCGTCGCGGCCGACACCCGCATCACGCTCACGCGCGAGACCGCGGGCGACGCCGACGCGGGCCTGGGCGGCTACGCCCACATGGCCATCCACCCCTACCCCGCCCGCCTGGTCAGGCACCTGCAATTCAAGGACGGCTCGCCCTACACCATCCGCCCCATCCGGCCCGAGGACGCGGCACCGTTGCAGGACTTCACCCGCCAGTTGTCCGAACACACGCGCTACATGCGCTTCATCTCGTTCATGCGCGAGCTCTCGCCGCGGACACTGGCGCGCTACACCCAGGTCGACTACCACCGGGAACTGGCCCTGGTGGCCACGGTCTGGGAAGCCGACCCCGACCACCCCGGCGAACTGCGCGAGGCCATCATCGGCGTGGCGCGTTATCTGCTGAACGCCGACGGCGAAAGCGCCGAATACGCGCTGGTCATCGGCGACGCGTGGCAACGGCGCGGACTGGGCATCCAGCTCATGACGACGCTGGTGGACGCGGCGCGCAGGCAAGGATTGGCCGTCATCGAAGGCTTGGTACTGGGCAACAACCGGCCGATGCTGACGCTGATGGGCCGGCTGGGGTTCCACGTCGACGTGGACCCCGACGACTTCAGCATGCGGCGGGTGTGGCTGCGCCTGAAAGGCGACGGCGCCCCGGCGGGCGACGGTCCGGCGGGCTAGCGCGGACGGGGGCTTTCCTTCCTGGCCAGGCCGGCGACGAAACCCAGCGCGGCCAGGGCAACCAGCGCGGATACGGCAAATCCGGACACCGCACCGTGCGCCAGCAAGCCCGCGCCCAGCGCGGTCCCCAGGGCGATGCCCAGGTAGATGCAGGAGGCGTTCAGCGCGACCACCAGCGGCGCCTCCTGCGGCGCGGCGTTGGTCAGGCGCAGTTGCTGCGGCGGTGTCTGACCCCAGCTGCTCATGCCCCAGACCAGCACGAGCAGCCCCACGGCCACCTCGTGGCCGGCGCCCGCCACGGCCAGCCACGCCATGATTGCGAATGACGCCGCCATGGCCACGTATGCGGTGACCGACACCGGCGTGGGCCCCCAGCGATCGGTCCCGTAACCGGCAAGCAGGTTGCCCAGCACCGCCCCGACGCCGTAGCAGAGCAGCATCGCGCCGATGTGTCCGTCGGCGATCCCCAGGGCCTGCAAGGCGGGCACGCTGTAGGCATACACGATGTAGCAGGCCGTCATGCCCACCACCGTGAGCGGCAGCACCCAGGCCACCGCCGGCCGGCGCAGCACCGCCAGGCGCGCGCGCAGCGACGAACGCGCCTGCCCCGGCAGGGCGGGCATGATCAGCGCCACGCCCACGCAGGCCAACGCCGCCAGCGCGGCCACCATGCCCAGCGCCGTGCGCCAGCCGAACCACTGGCTGACCAGATTGCCCAGCGGCACGCCCAGTGCCGTCGCCACCGTCAACCCGCCCGTGACCAGCGAAAACGCCCGCGCCCGCAGCTCAGGCCGCACCAGCGCCCCACCCGCCGCCGTGGCCGTCGGCGTATAGGCCGCCGCCCCCACCGCCGCCAACGCTCGGCTTGCCAGCAGCGTCCAGATGTCCGGTGCCAGCGCCGAAAGCAGATTGGCCAACGCCAGCACCGCCAGCGCCCCCACCAGCACCCGATTGCGCGACCACGGTGCCGTGACCGTCGCCAGCACCGGCGCCAACAACGCATACGTTCCCGCGAACACCGTGACCGACAGCCCCGTCATGGAATTCGATGCCTGCAACGACTGCGCGATCGAAGGCAGGAACCCCGACACGATGAACGCATCCGTCCCCACCGCGAACGTCCCCAGCGCAAGAATGGCAACCGATCCCAACCCCTGCCCCGGCAAGGCACTGACAGACGAAGAAGCGCTACGCGTCATGATGAAGAACTCGGCAAGAAGCGAGGCCATGCCTCTATTCTGGATATCTTATATCCAGATTAAAAACAAAACAAACCCCAACCGCAGCCAGCGAAGCACAAATGCCACAACCCAAGAAACAGGTACTAGACCCAGGATGCGGTGGATCCGGCTCCGCCGGTCCACCCGCATCGCCCCCTGGGGGGCGCGCGAAGCGCGTAGGGGGGGACCTACCTCAAGCTGAAGTCCACCCCCGTCTGCTTCGCGCCCTCGGCGGGCTTGGCCTCGATCTTGGGCGCGACCACGAAGGCCCGCTCGCCCAGCTTGGCCTCGCGCAGCACGGCCATCACGGCCTGCGCGCGCCGCACGGCCAGTTCGCGCAACTGGTCCGGCCCCACGTTGACGCTGGCTGCCAGCAGCGCCTCCATATCGGGACCGGGCAAGGACTTGGCAAGGCCGATCACGTTGCGCGGCTTGTCGATCTTGGCGGCCTTGTAGGCGCTTTCCAGGTAGCGGGCCCGCTGCGCGGCATCCAGCGGCGGCAGGTCCTTCCCGTCGGCGTCGTCCCCCTTCTTGCGCAGGTCTTCCCGCTGCTGGACGCGGATCAGGGCGTCGACGCCGGCCTTGCGCAGGCCCTCGGTGTCCACGGACGGGTTGGCCCGGCCGGCCACGTCCAGCTTCAACGCCGGACGGTCGTTCAAGGCCTTGACCAGCGTTTCGACGCGTTTGCGCGTATCGTCGTCGAGCACGGCGCGGCCCGGCGCGAAATCGATGTGGGACAGCTCCTCGCCCGAGCCGAAGGCCGAGGCCAGCAGCGAGAACGGCGCCGTCACCGCCCGCACGATCAGGTTGACCAGCGCGCGGAAGATGATGCCGCCCACCGAAAACTGCGGGTCGTCCAGCGATCCGGAGATGGGCAGTTCGATGTCGATTTCGCCCCGGCTGTTCTTGAGCAGCGAGACCGCCAGCAGCACCGGCAGCTTCAGGGCATCGGGGCTGTCGACGCGTTCGCCGAAGGTGAGCTGGTCGAGGAAGATCTTGTTGCTGGCCTGGAGCTTGCCGTCCTGGATCAGGTAGTGCACGTCCATCGACAGCTTGCCGCGTTCGATGGCATAGCCGGCGTACTTGGCGGCATAGGGAGTCAGCGCCGGCAGTTCCACGCCCTTGGCGCTGGCATGGATGTCCGTGTACAGCCGCGGACCGAAGGGGTGGAGCTTGCCCGTGATGTCCACCGGCGCGTCGCCGTCCACCTTGGCCGTCACCTGCACGTCGGCCGGCTGGCTGTCGGCCGAGGATACGGCCGAGATGCTGCCGGCGATGTCGGTCAGGTTGGCGCGGTAATTGGGCTTGACGAAGTTGTCGGTGAAATTGATGTGGCCTCGCGCCAGCTGCACGGCGCCCACCCGGATGTCGCGCGGCATTCCGCCCGCCTCGGGGGCTGCCGCGCCTGTTTCCTTGGCGCCCTGCACCCGCTGTTCCGATGCCGCCGGCTCGCCGGCCTTCGTTGCCGGCCCGGCCGGCTTCTCGTCGGTGATGGAACCGGCCTGTTCGCCCGGCTGGACGATCAGCTGCGACAGGTTCAACCGCCCCTGCTCGCTCAGGATCACCCGTGCGAAGAAATCTTCCAGCGAGATGTCGCCCAGGTCGGCCTTGAGCGTATCGCCCGCGCTGGCCACGTCCAGCCGCTTGAACGCCAGCCGCTTCCATTTCAGGAAATCCGCCGAGTTGAGCTTGTCGATCAAGTCGAGATTGGTGATCTCGGCGGCGCCGGTCCAGGCCGCGCGCTGCGGCTGCCTGCCGGTGGCGGCCGCGAACTCCAGCCTGCCGTTGGCGCCGGCCACGACGCTCTTGACGGTGGCGTTGAGCCGCTCCGCCAGGTAGGGGGCGAGCGCGGTCAGGTCCAGCCGGTCGGCGCGCACCTGGGCCTTGACCGAAAGCGGCTCGGGCACGACCGTGCCCTTGATGTCGGCGGTGCCGCGCCCCTGGACGGACGAGCGCAGCGAGAAATCGACGGGCGCCCGCAGGTCCGACCCGAGGTTGCGCGCCTCCATCTGCAAGCCGTCCAGCCTCAGCGCCACGCGGGGCGACACGGACTCGTCGGTCAGCCTGAGTGAGCTCTTGGCGACCGACAGTGTGCCCGCGCTCACCTTCCACGCGGCCTGGCCATGGCCAGCGGGGGCCGGGGTCGGCTTGCCGGCGGGTCGGGTCCGGGGCGCGGCCGGAATGGCGATATCCGCCCAGCTCACGGCCGACGAGGCCGAGCGGGTGGCCGCCAATGCCAGGCCGTCGATGGCGATGCGTTCGATCCGTGCCATACGCCCCGCCAGGTCGCCAGCCAGCCCGCCCACCTCCAGCGACTCCAGTTTCAGGCTGGATGCCTTGTCCGAGACCGGTGCCGCGGCCAGCTTGCGCAGCGCGACGCTGCCATCGCTCCAGCGCACCGCCAGGGATTCGCCCTGCTCCACGTGCAGCCTGGCTGCCGCGCCCAGCGAGCCATCGTCGATGCGCAGCGCCAGGTACGGCTTCCACAGCGGCGCCAGCGCAGGCAGCGCCAGCGAATCCAGCTTGAGGTCGAGGTCCGCCGACAAAGGCTGGAGGCGGACCGGGCCGCTGACGTCCAGGCGGCCCGCCTCGCCCACGCGCGCGGCCACGGTCAAGGGCACGGCCTGGTCCTGCGCCGCGGGCAGGTTCAGATCGCGCAGCTCCGCCGCGAACTCCGAGATGCGGTAATCGAAGCGATCCTGCTCATCGTGCCAGGCGAGTTCGCCGTCCTGCAGCGCCACGGTTCCCACCGACACATGCCAAGCATCGGCCTGTGCGGGCGCGGGCGCGGAAGAAGGCGCCGGGGCCGGGCTGGCGGACGGCGACGGCGCGGCCGGCGCCGCGGGCGCAGGCGCAGCGGGCTGCTGGAAACGGCCAGCCACCTCGGCCAGGTTCACGCGCCCGTCGGCCGAGCGGCTGGCATGGATCGAGGGGCCGGCCAGGACGATGCGCTCGGCCTGGAACCGGCGCGCCAGCGGCTCCAATGCGAACTTCTCGAGCGCCAGGCTCTTGAACGCCAGCAGCGCGGCATCGCCCTGGTCGCGCACGTCCACCTCGCGCACCGTGGCATTGCCTTCCAGGCGGACCTTGGGCGCCGCCGAGCCGCCTTCCTCGAACACCAGCTGGGCATCGCTGTCGAGCCGGGCGTGCTTGAGCACCACCGGCATCGCGCCCGGCACGGCATCGGCCAGCGCATCCAGCCCCAGGTCGTCGATCTTGAGATGCAGCGAGGACGTACGCGGCGTATCGAAGGGCCGCGCGGTGCCCTCCAGGTTGAGCGGACTGCCGTTGACCAGCGCCGACAGCCTGGGTTGCACGTCGATGTCGGTGGCATAGGCCAGCGTGGACAGGAAGGGAATGCCCACCTGCAGGTCGCGCACGGTGTGCTGGCGGCCCGTGACCTTGTCGTCGACAGTGATCTCGCCGCCGTCCAGCTTGACGTTGTTCAGCGAAAACCGGGGCGGCGGCCCGTCTTCCGAGGGCTTGGCGGCCAGGCGGTCGAGCATGTCGCTGATGTTGAAGCGTTGCGGCCCCTCGCGGACCAGCGAGACGCGCGGCGCGGTGATCGTCAGCCCGTCCACCACCGGCGCGAGCCGGAACAGCGACGAAACCGAGGCATTGACCTCGACCTGCTCCACCGAGAAATCCGGATGGGTGCCCGCCTGGTCGAGAATGGCGAAGTCATGGACGCGCAGGCGCAGCTTGAAAGGATTGAACGACACCTCGCCCACGCGTGCCGTACGCCCCAGCACCTCCGGCACCTGGGCCAGCGCCACGCTGCGGACCAGCCGGGGAATGCCCCAGGCGGTCAGGGCCAGGAACAGCAGCCACAGGACCAGCAGGGCAATGAGAATACGAACCAGCGGCTTGCGCCGCCGCCTGATGCCGTCGACCGTCCCCCCCAGCGTGAAAGCCACGTCGCGATCCGGTCAGAGGGAATTGCTGGCCGACATGAACAGCTTGGTCGATCGCGCTCCGCTGCGGCAGAAGGCCAGGACCGGCCCCGGCAGGGTCTTGAGCAGGGAAGCGAAGGTGGAAACGTCGCCGGGCTGGATGTTCGCGCCGTTGACCGGCTGGTGGACGTAGTTCAACCCCGCCGCCTGCGCCGCGGCCTGCATCTGCTCGCTGGAGGGCTGGGCCGGCCCACCTTCGAAATCGGGCCGGTTGTTGATGACGCTCTTGAAACCGGCCGCCGCGACGGCGGCCATGTCTTCCGGGGCCAGTTGGGGGGCCACGGCGAAGTTTTCGGTAAGGGAAGTGAATGCGGACATGCGAGTCTCCGGAAGGATCCCCCCGCGCGCCGCGCGCGCTCCGGAAGCGCCTTGCGGGCCGCGCGTTGCGGGGGATCGATAAGGGGTAATCCTAACTCGGAGACGTCCGCCAGACAAACGAAACGCGCAGAATACGTCGAGGTTCCGCGCCGCCCGCGGGGCGGCGCGGACGGCCTCACGAAGAGCCGGCCTTGCCCTGGATCTCGATGACGACCCGGCGGTTCGGCGCCAGGCAGGCGATCAGCTCGCTGCGGTTGCGCTGGTCGCACTGCACCACCGGCTCGCGCGAGCCCCGGCCGTCCGAACTGATCAGGTTGGACGGCACGCCGGAATTGACCAGGTAGGCCACCACCGTGGCGGCCCGCTGCCGGGACAGCCTGTCGTTGTAGCTGGCGCTGCCCAGCCGGTCGGCATGGCCGATCACCCGTACCCGTTCGACGTCCACGCTGCGCAGTTCCTTGCCGATCTCGTCCAGGCGGCGGCGCCCTTCGGGCGAGATGCTGGCCAGATCGGACCGGTCGAAGGCGAACAGCGCGTCGGCGCCCAGCGTGATCTGCCTGGGGGGCGGCTTGACCGGCGCGGGCGCGGGCGGAGGCGGCGGAGGCGGCGGAGCGGCCACCGGGCGCGGGAACACGAAGTCCGCGCACTCGCGCCGGTTCCAATTGCCGGCCTCGGTCTGCATGTCCTTGTTGAAGCGCAACTGGTACTGGCAGGTGATGAACTCGTTGCCGTTGCCGGTACGGAAATTGAAGATGTAGTTCCAGGTGCGCACGCCGAACACGCCCTCGCTGAAGTGCGGCGGGCCGAGTAGGTCGTAGACCTGGGGCTTGGTCATGCCCGGGATCATCTGCCTGAGATTGTCCAGGTTGACGAAGGTGCCTTCCTTGAGCGAGGCGGACTCGCGGGCCGGAAACTCCACCGCGGGCGGGCTGGCCCCGTTCGCCGCGGCCGGCGCGGACGGCGACGCCGGGGCCTTCGAACTGCGGAACATCGAGCAGCCGCTCATCACGGCCACCGAAGCCACGCATGCGGTCAGCAGCGCGAGGCGCCTGCCGGCCAGGCCGGCGCGGCGGGCATGGGGGTTGTTTTCTTGCATCCTGGCCTCCGATGATTCGTTCATGCGCGCTACCACTGGTAACCCGCGCCGATGACGGCGCCCACCTTGCCCTGGGAATTGACGTTGCCGGCGATCTTGTAGACCCAGCGGCCATTCTCCGAGATGGTGGACAGCCCCACGGCGATGGCGGACTGGCCGAGATAATGGCTGGCGGCCGCCGAGGCCATGCTGCGCCCCGGGGTATACGCCTGGGGCAGGCCCGCCACCGCCATGGCCGAGGCCGCGCCGGCATTGGCGTTGCGCTCGACCCTGCGTAGGTCGTCGCGCACGCTGCTGATGCTGCTCGTGAAGTCCGACGTGGCGCTGCGCAACTGCCGCAGGTTGACGGCGTCCGTGTCGGCGGTGCCGTCGCCCACGTTGGCGATCTGCCGCTCCTGGCCCGCCGCGCCCACCGACACCACGTTGGGCCGGTCCGCCACCGAGTTCGTGCCCAGGGCGACGCTGTTGGCGCCGCTGGCCTGCGCGCCGGTGCCCAGCGCCATGCTGTTGGCCACCGTGGCCTGGGCGTTGTTGCCCAGCGCGACGGTATTGCTTTGCGTGGCGTTGGCCTGGTTGCCGATCGCCACCGAGTTGGTGGCCGCCGCGCCCGTCTGCGCGCCATTGCCCATGGCCATGCTGCCGCTGCCCTCGGCCTTGGCGCCGGTACCGAAGGCGGAGGCATTGGCTCCCGAGGCAAGGGCGGAGTTGCCCACCACCGTCGAATTGACCCCAAGCGCCTGGGCGGAGTTGCCGACCGCGGTCGAGTTCTCGCCCTTGGCGATCGACGCGTTGCCCAGCGCCGTCGCCGCGGCGCCCTCGGCCATCGCGCCGGCACCGCCGGCCACCGAGTCCTTGCCCGTGGGCTTGGGTTTGGCGCGGGCAAGCGAGTTCTCGATCTGGAACATGCCGTCCTTGCCTTCCTGGATGTTGGTGATGTCTCCCGACACCTCCTTCAACTGGGCGTAGTTGACGGCATCCGTGTCCTGCGTGCCGCGCGCGACATTGGTGATCTGGCGTTCCTTGCCGGCGGCGCCTACCGATACGGTGTTGTCGCGATCGGCGACCGAGCCGGCGCCGAGCGCCACGCTGTTCTTGGCCGACGCATCGGCATTGGCGCCGATCGCGGTCGAGCTCTCGCCCGTCGCCTTGGATCCGGTCCCCATGGCCGTCGAGTTCGCGCCGCTGGCCGTCGCGCCCGAGCCCATCGCCGTCGCCTGGGCGCCCGTGGCGGTCGCTCCGGAGCCCACCGCCGTCGAGGCCGTGCCCGAAGCGGCGGACGCCCCGCCGACGGCCACGCTGTTGTCGGCGGAAGTCGTGGCGCCATTGCCCATCGCGACGCTGTTGGCACCGCCCGACACGGCCGCCGGACCGGCTGCGACACTGTTGGTGCCGGTGGCCTGCGCCCCGGCCAGCGTGGAATTGGCCTTGAAGTACTTGGTGTCCGAATCGATGTCGTTGATGCGCTTGTACAGGCTGAGGTTGCTCATGATGTTGGTCTCATCCTGAGTCCAGCCCCACAGCTGCGAACCATTGATCGCGTCCGTGCTGGAGGACGTCACCGCGCCCCGGCCCACGTTCGAGATCACCGTCGACGTACCCCCGGCGTTCAGGGTGATCTTCGACTTGGTGTCGTCGTCGTACTTCACCGCCAGCTTGTCCATTTCGCCGATGCGGCCGTCCACGGCCTTCAGCTGCGCGATGTTGGCGGCATCGGTATCGGCGCTGCCCGCCGACACGTTGGTGATGCGGCGCGTCGCACCGGCGCTGCCCACCGACACTTCGCCCGCCGACGACTGGCGCGCGGTCAGCGCATACGCGACGTAGTCGCTCTGCGCGCCCACGGTCGTGGTCGAGCCCGCGCCCAGGGCCACGCTGTTGGCCATGCTGGCATTGGCACCGTTGCCCAGCGCCACGGCGTTGGCGGCCGACGCCACCGACGCGCCCCCCGCCGCCACGCTGTCCGTGCCGCTGGCCGAGGCCGCCGCCAGGGTCGAATTGGCCTTGAAGTACTTGGTGCCGTTGTTGTCGATGTTGGTGACGCGGTTGTCCACGTTGGTGACGTTGGTGTTGGTCTCGTTCAACTGCGAGCCGTTCACCGCGTCGGTGCTGGTGGCGCTGACTTCGCCGGCCTTGACGTTGGTCACCACCGTTCCCGTGCCGCCGGCGTTCAGGGTGATCCTGGTCTTGGTGTCGTCGTCGTACTTCACCGCCAGCTTGTCCACTTCGCCGATGCGGCCGTCCACGGCCTTCAACTGGGCGACGTTGGCGGCGTCGGAATCGGCGCTGCCCGCCGACACGTTGGTGATGCGGCGCGTCGCACCGGCGCTGCCCACCGACACTTCACCCGCCGACGACTGGCGCGCGGTCAGCGCATACGCGGCGTAGTCGCTCTGCGCGCCCACGGCCGTGGTCGAACCCGCGCCCAGGGCCACGCTGTTGGCCATGCTGGCGTTGGCGCCGTTGCCCAGCGCCACGGCGTTGGCCGCGGAGGCCACCGACGCGCCGCCCGCCGACACGCTGTCCGTGCCGGTGGCCGAGGCCGCCGCCAGGGTCGAATTGGCCTTGAAATACTTGGTGCCGTTGTTGTCGATGTTGGTGACGCGGTTGTCCACGTTGGTGACGTTGGTGTTGGTCTCGTGCAGTTGCGAACCGTTCACCGCGTCGGTGCTGGTGGCACTGACATCGCCGGCCTTGACGTTGGTCACCAGGGTGCCGCCGGCGCCGCCCAGCGTCGCCTTGGTCTTGGTGTCGTCGTCGTATTTCATCGCCAGCTTGTCCACCTCGCTGATGCGGCCGTCGACAGCCTTCAACTGGGCGACGTTGGTGGCATCGGTGTCGGCGCTGCCCGCCGACACGTTGGTGATGCGGCGCGTCGCGCCGGCGCTGCCCACCGACACTTCACCCGCCGACGACTGGCGCGCGGTCAGCGCGAAAGCCGCGTAGTCGCTCTGCGCGCCCACCGTGGTGGTCGAGCCCGCGCCCAGCGCGATGCTGTTGGCCATGCTGGCATTGGCGCCGTTGCCCAGCGCCACGGCGTTGGCGGCCGACGCCACCGACGCGCCGCCCGCCGCCACGCTGTCCGTGCCAGTGGCCGAGGCCGCCGCCAGGGTCGAGTTGGCCTTGAAGTACTTGGTGCCGCCGTTATCGATGTTGGTGACGCGGTTGTCCACGTTGGTGACGTTGGTGTTGGTCTCGTTCAACTGCGAGCCGTTCACCGCGTCGGTGCTGGTGGCGCTGACTTCGCCGGCCTTGACGTTGGTCACCACCGTGCCGCCCGCTCCGGCCAGCGTCACCTTGCCACGCGTGGCATCGTCGTACTTGACCGAATTGGCGTCGATGCCGTCGATCTGGTCGGCCACCGCCTTGAGCTGGCGCACGTTGACGGCATCGGTATCCGCCGTGCCGCCCGCGACGTTGATGATCTGGCGCTCGTTGCCCGCGGAGCCCACGGACACCGCGCCGCGCACCGGCACCGCGACGTTCGAGAACACTTCCCTGCCGCCGCCCTCGCGGTCGGAAACGGACTGGAAGCCCAGCGCGACGCCGCCCGCCACGGTCGACGATGCGCTGGCACCGACGATGGTCTGGCCATTGGCATTGCCGTAGGTGCTGTCGCCGATCAGGACCGAGTGGCCCTTGCGCGCCGCGTAGTTGGTGTCGGGCACGCCCGGCATGTTGGGATCGGTGAAGATCGTCCCGGCATCCTCGTTGGGCAGGATGTGCTTGGCGTTGGTGCCGATCACGACTTCCTGCGAACCGTTGGCCGAAGCGCCGTCGCCGATCAGCACCTGGTTGTTCTGCGCCGCGGGAATGTCCCAGCAGGTGGCGCCGGCCAGGCCCAGGACGTTCAGGCAGTTGTTCCTGTCCACCCAGGACGGCGGCTGCGTGCCCGGCAGCAGCAGACCGTTGTTGTAGGTCAGGCCGGAATTGATGTTGGTGATGTAGTTGCCCGAGGTCACGCCGCCCAGCAGCGTGAGCTTCTGCTCCGGCAGCGGGCCCCCCAGCGTGCCTTGCAGCGTACCCGTCACCGGTGCCAGGTCCAGGATGGGGATGCCCAGCACGTTGACCACGCTGAAGCGCGCGTTGATGTTTTCGCGGTTCACGCTCAGCGCGCCGGAACGCATCCACGCTTCCTTCTGGCCGAACAGGCTCATCGTCAATGGCTGCAGGCCCTGCCCGACGCCGCCCAGCAGGCCGGCCGTGCCGATCACCAGGCCGGTGGGCGCGGGCGGATTGAGCGGCGGCGGCTCCGAGCCCGACGAGGCGGCGACCGCCATGGTCTGGCGGTTGGAACTGCTGGGGAAGAGCGACCCTCCCGTGGGCAGGATACCCAGCGTGCCGTTGCCGCTCAGCGGCGACATGGGCGAGGCGGGCACGCTGTTGGACAACGTGGCGACCGATCCCAGCGACGCCGCCGAAGCGACCGCGTCATCGGCGGGCACGGCGGCATTCCGGCTCTTGTCCACCGGCGCGGAAGCCAGCACCTCGGCGAGCTTGGCGGGAACCGACTCGACCGCCTTGCCGGCCTTGCCCGGCAGCGCCGAGCCGACCTTCTTCGTCACCGCGGCCGGCGCGGCGGCGATGGCCTGGACCGCGGCGGGAACCGGGGTGGCGGCCAGCACCTCGCCGACCACGGGCAGCGACGGCACGGCCTCGGCGATGGGTATCTGCTGCAATGCCGAGGCAGGCGGCAGGATGGGCGCGCCGATGCCGGCCAGGGCCGCCGCCGTCTGCGAGACGCCCTGCTGCACGGCCGACGCCACGGGGGCAACGCTGGGCGCCGCATTGGTCGTGGCCTGAAGCAATTGGCTCATCACGCCCACCGCGGCGCCATCGGTCAGCCGCGCGTTCGACAGGCCGGGCACGCCATGCATGCCGTCGGCCGCCGCCGGCGCCGCCCATGCCCCGGCCATCAGCGCCACGGCAAGCGCGCCGGCCTTGCTGGCGCCACCCTTACCCCTGGCACGCGCGGTTTCGGCAACCGCCACCCAACATCCGAGCCGCTGGCTCCACACGGTGCGATAGGTCTTGTTCAATTTCAGCCCCCACGGATAGGTATCCCAACAGAGCCGCGATCCGCCGGATGGCGAATCGACCACTGCTGGAAAACACGTTTGCGGGAGCTTCGAGCAAAAGCTATGCCATCGGCCTGGACGCCTCGCGGCGCAAGCCCGCGCGAACTCCGGAACGAGGGCGCACGATGCGGCGAAAACGTTGAAAACAAACGGGATATCGGCAAACCGAAGATGTTCCTCCGGTGCGATAGTCACACCGATTCCCGGGCCCGCCGCGGGGCGGCGGAGCCAAAACGTTACGTACCATACGCAGGGGCGTTACGTAACGCGCGGGGGACGGGAACGCCCCGCGACGGCCTCGCGCGCCACCTCGATGAAGGCCGCCGCCGCGGCCGAGGGCGAGCGGAAGCGATCGCGGATCAAGGCGATTTCCGAGCGGACCACGGGGTCGCGCAACGGCCTGGCCACCGAGTTGCCGTCGCCGGGGACCAGCGCGCCGTACGGCGGCATGATGGCGGCCCCGAACCCGGCCTCGACCAGGCTGATGACCGTGCTCAACTGGACGACCTCGACGGCGATCCGGGGCTGCAGGTCCAGGCGAGCGAAGCAGCCGTCCAGGAATTGCCGGAAGGAATTCTCCGGGGTCAGCGCCACCAGCGGCGTCTCCGCCAGATCCGTCCATTTCAGCTGGCGGCGGCGCGCCAGCGGATGGACGCGGGGCAGCAGCGCCACCAGCGGCCCTTCCAGCAGGGGCTCGGTCAGGTATTCGTCGCGATCGGCCGGCAGCATGCCTATGCCCAGGTCGATGTCGGCCGAGGCGATGCCCGCGGGAATGGCCTCGGAAGGAATGTCGCGCAGGGTCAGCGCGATGTGGGGATAAGCGCTGCGGAACCGGGCGGCGATGCCCACCAGCAGGCGCGACATCAATAGCGGGGGCGCGGCCACCGTCACGTGGCCGTGCTGGCGCGAGGCCAGCCCCTTGACGTTGCCGACGGCGGCGGAGAGATCGGCCAGCAGGCGCGCCGCCGGCCCGCGGAACTCGCGCCCGGCGTCGGTCAGGCTGACCTGGCGCGTACTGCGGTCGAACAGGCGGCACTCCAGGCTCTGTTCCAGTTCACGGATCAGGATGCTCAGGCCCGACTGGGAAATATGGATGCGCTGGGCCGCCTTGCTGAAGTTGCCTTCGTTGCACACCGCGACGAAGGCCTCGAGTTGGCGCAGGGAAATCGACATCGTGCGGGCCCGCCGGCAAAGTATTGGAAATCACTATGAATCTATATGAATATTTCAATTTTTACAATTAGTCGACTCTGCTAGATTTGCCGGAACGCTTACCGCAGGAGCCCGCCGGCCGTGTCCCCCACCCTGGTCCTTCACCGAGGCAGGATCATCACCTGCGACGACCGCGGCGACGTCGCCTCGGCCGTCGCGATCCGCGGCCGGCACATCGCCGCCGTAGGCCGTGATGACGACATGCTCGCCCTGGCCGGCCCCGAGACCCGGGTCGTGGACCTGGGCGGCAAGGCGGTGCTGCCAGGGTTGACCGATGGCCACGCTCACATGGACCGCGAGGGCCTGCGGCGCCACCTGCCCAGCCTGGCCGGCGCGCGCACGCGGGACGACGTCCTGGACATCATCGCCGACGAAGCCGCCAAGGCCCCGCCGGGTACCTGGATCGTGACCCAGCCCATCGGCCAGCCTCCCGAATATCCCGAACCCGACGACGCGCTGGCGAACGGCCCCTACCCCACGCGCCACGACCTGGACCGGGTCAGCCCCGATCATCCCGTCTACATCCGGCCCATCTGGGGGTACTGGCGCAACCGCGCGCCCCTGGTCTCGGTGGCCAACAGCCGCGCCCTGGCGCTGGCCGGCGTGACGCCCGCCACGGTCTCGCCCTCGCCCGACGTCGACATCGAACGCGACGACGCCGGGCGCCCCACCGGCCGGTTCGTCGAGCGCACGCTGGTGCCCATCGTCGAACATACCCTGATGCGCGCCGCCCCCGGCTTCACCGCCGAGCAGCGCGCCAGCGGACTGCGGCACGCGATGGCCGAATACAACCGCTACGGCACCACCGCCGTATTCGAAGGCCACGGCGTGGCCGGCGAAGTCATCGACGCCTACGAAACGGTCCGCGGCCAGGGCGCATCGACCGTGCGGTCCACCCTGGTCCTGAGCCCCTATTGGGGACCTCGTGGCGGCGGGCAGGCGCTGGAGCTGCTGCGCGAATGGCGCACCTGGCTGGCTCGCCGCGGGCGGGGCGACGACATGCTGCGCGTGCAGGGTCTGTACGCCGAGATCGACAAGGATCCGCTGAACAACATGCTGCGGGCCGGCAATCATCCCTGCACCGGCTGGGCCGGCTTCCAGGCGGGAGCGGCGCTGGATGCCGGCGCGCTGGCGCCGCTGCTGGCCGAGGCCGCGCGGGCCGGCATCCGCGTGGCGGGCATCTGGCCCGACCTGCTGCCCCTGTTCGAACAGGCTCACCGCCAGCACCCCATCGACGACCAGCGCTGGGTGCTCGGCCACCAGCCGGTGGTCGACGCCGACACCCTGGCCCGCATACGCGATCTGGGTCTGGTGCTGACCACGCATACCAACCGCCATATCTACAAGGACGGCGACCTGTGGATGCAGCGCCGCGGCGCCGCCGGCCAGGACGACATCGTGCCGCTGCGCCGGCTGCGCGATGCCGGCGTCGCGGTGGCGTTCGGCAGCGACAACCTGCCGGTTTCGCTGTTCGGCCCCATCTGGCACGCGGTCGCGCGCCGCAGCCGCGGCGGCGCATCCGTTGCCCCCGGCCAGGCGCTGGGCCGGCAAGAGGCACTGGACGTCGCCACGCGGGGCGGCGCCTACCTGACATTGGACGAAGACGTCCGAGGTTCGATCGAACCCGGCAAGCTGGCCGACCTGGCGGTATTGAACGCCGATCCGCTGACCTGTGCCGAGGACGATATCCCTACGCTGCATTCCCTGTTGACGGTGGTCGACGGCCACATCGTCGCCCCCACCCCCTGAAGGAGATTCCCATGACATCCGTCCCGTTCCCGGCCCGCCGGCTGGCGGTCGCCAGCCTCGCCGCGGCCTGCGTCCTCGCCTCGACCGCCGCCGTCGCGGCCGATGTCTGGCCCTCGCGCCCCATCCGCGTGGTGGTTCCCTACGCGCCCGGCAACACCGGCGACATCACGCTGCGCTTCGTCCAGTTGCAACTGGAGAAGCAGTTCGGCGTGCGCATCCTGATCGACAACAAGAGCGGAGCTTCCGGCAACATCGGCGCCGACGAGGTGGTGCGCGCCACTCCCGACGGCTACACCTTCCTGCTGGGAGCGACCAACAACTTCGTCACCAACCAGTACCTGTTCAAGGGCATGCGCTTCGATCCGACCAAGGACCTGGTGCCGGTGTCCCTGCTGAGCAACGGCCCTTCCGTGCTGGTGGTCAACGGTTCGTCCGACATCCGCACCCTGTCCGACCTGACCGCCGAAGCAAAGAAGAATCCCGGCAAGCTGAACTTCGGATCACCCGGCAACGGCACCCCGCCCCACCTCGCGGCCGAGCTGTATAGCCAGCTCGCCAACGTGCAATTGACCCACGTTCCCTACCGGGGCTCGCCGCCCGCGGTCCAGGCTCTGCTGGCGGGCGAGATCCAGCTGTATGCGACCGCGCTCAGCTCGGTGGCCGGCCATGTGACCAGCGGCAGGCTGCGCGCCATCGCCGTGGCCGATGGCGCACGCCTGCCCATCCTGCCGTCGGTGCCGACCACGGCCGAGCAAGGCCTGCCGGGACTGGTCACGGGCAACTGGTGGGGGCTGGCCGCGCCGGTGGGCACCGACCCGCAGATCATCGACAAATTCTCGCGCGCGCTGCGCGAGGTATTGAAGGATCCCGCCATCCGCAAGCAGTACACCGACATCGGCGTCACGCCCATAGGCAGCACGCCGGCGGAATTCGCCGCGCGCATCAAGCAGGAGGCGCAGGCGTGGAAGGCCGTGATCGAGAAGGCCAACATCCAGCCCGAATGAGGCGGTTTCCGGCGAGGCGCCTCAGAATTCCGTGTGCAGGCGCACGCCGAACACCTTGGCCGGGCCGCGGTCGCGGTTGTAGCCGGGATGCCGGATGTACTGTGCATCGACGGTGATCCATAGCCGCTTCAAGGGGCGCCAGCTGTAATAGGCCTCGGCGATCTGCTCGGTACCGTAGTTCAGCGTGCCGTCGCCGAGGAAGGCGCCGGCCCCGCCGCGACGCAGGTATTCGCGATGGGAGGCGCTGAGCGCGTTGATCGCGGCCGCCACGCCCGCGGTGTCGCCCGGCCGCCCCCACGCCGCGCCGTCGAACACCACGCCGCCCGAGACCGATCGATCGATCTCGGTGAAGGCGTAGGTTTCGGTCTTGCCGTCGGCCCAGTTCAGGCGGATGAAGGCGGTGGCGCGATCGGACAGGCCCTGCTCCAGGCTCACCCCCATGCCGAGCTTGGCCCGCTCCTTGCGCACCGCCGCCAGGTCGGGCGTTCCGCCCCGCGCGGCCGCCAGCGCATCGCCGTAGCTTCCCATGTTCGCCTTGTTGCGGAAGGCCAGCACGCGCAGCGTACCGGGCCGGTCCAGCACCGCATACGACTTCTCGAATTCGACCTGGTCCCCGTAGTGGCGTCCCAGCCGCCGGTCCAGCGGCAGGCCGTTGGACTCCCTGGGCTGCATGAACCGGCCGGCGCGCACCGCCCAGCCCTCGTCGATGTATTCCAGCACCGCCCCCCAGGTGTAGCCCCGGGCGTCCGCGGCATAGTCGTAGCTGCCATGCGCCATGAAGGCCCAATTCATGAACTGCGTGCGCGGGTCGTGACTGACCGACACCGCGTCGAACACATCCAGCACCGAGATATTGCCCGCCGTCAGCACGATGCGCCGCTTGTCGACGAAGCCCGCGAGCTGGTTCATGTCCGCGTCGACCGCCTCGCGTCCGCCGCCCAGCCCCCAGGTCTGCCGCAGGAAGGCGCGGGCCCGGTAGAAGGTCATGTCGGAACCCGCGGTCTTGGCCAGCTCGCCGTTGGGCAGGCCACCCAGGCCATGCAGGCCGGAGAACGCGATGCCTTGCGAGCCTTCGCCGTTGAAATGGACCTCGGCCCCTTCCCACAGCCTGGCGCCCAGGTCCACGGTGGCCGTCAGCGAATAACTCGTTGCACGCGATCCCGACAGCGAGTTCTCCCCCTGGTACGGGGATGCGAACGAGGGCTTGCGCTGCCATACATAGGTCGACTGGGCATGGATGGCGAAGGCCTCCGCCTGGACCGGCGACGACTCCTGGGCCATGGCCGGCGTGGCCAGGAAAACGGTCAGCAGGAACCCACACGCCCGCAGCCGGCGGAACACGACCATCATTCTTCTTGTACTCGCGACGCGATCACCCAACGTACAATTATGCCGGCCCTGCGTGACACAGCGGTGACGCGGGGCGCCGAACAACGAGGAGACACCACCCCATGACCCCACCGCCGGCCGACCGTCAGCGCCAACGCCTGATCATCGCCATCACCGGAGCCAGCGGCTCCATCTACGGCCTGCGCCTGCTCGAAGCGCTGCGCGAACTGCCCGATTGGGAAAGCCACCTGGTCGTCTCCGAAGCCGGCGTGCTCAACACCATGCATGAACACGGGCTCGGCCGCAAGGACCTGGCCTCGCTGGCCGACGTGGTCTACCACCCCGGCGACGTCGGCGCCGCCATCGCGAGCGGCTCGTTCCTGACCGCCGGCATGGTCATCGCCCCCACCTCGATGAAGACCCTCGCGGCCGTGGCCCACGCCTACGCCGACAACCTGATCACCCGCGCCGCCGACGTCGTCCTGAAAGAACGCCGCCGCCTGGTCCTCCTGACCCGCGAGGCCCCCCTGAACCTCGCCCACCTGCGCAACATGGTCGCCGTCACCGAAATGGGCGGCGTCGTCTTCCCCCCCGTCCCCGCCTTCTACTCAGGCGCCCAGAGCGTCGACGACATCGTCAACCACACCGTGCTGCGCACCCTGGACCTCTTCGGCATCCACTCCGACCGCCTCAAACGCTGGAAAGGTTTAGGCGGCCGCTAGAAGCCCCCCTACGGCCTTCGGGCGCCCCCTCAAGGGGGCGGCGCTGGCGGACCGGCAAAGCCGGATCCGCGGCGCCCAGGATCAAAGCCAGCATGCGGTGCTCCGCACCGAGAACGACGACACAGACCACGACACGGTGGATCCGGCTCCGCCGGTCCACCGCCGTCGGCCCCCCGGGGGGCGCGCGTCAGCGCGTAGGGGGGATCTCAATACGGCAAGCCGACGTAGTTTTCCGCCAAGGCGGTCGAGGCGGCTTGTGAGCCGACCAGGTAGCCCAGCTCGGCATGCTGGATCTTCTGGCCGAAGTCGCCGTTCTCCGGGAACTTGTGCATCAGCGAGGTCATCCACCAGGAGAAGCGGACGGCCTTCCAGACCCGGTCCAGGCACCGTTCGGAATAGGTCTCGATGCCCTGCTGGTCGCCGCCGTAGTGGCGGATGATGGCATCGGACAGGTAGCGTACGTCCGAGACCGCCAGGTTCAGCCCCTTGGCGCCGGTGGGCGGAACGATATGGGCCGCGTCGCCGGCCAGGAACAGCCGGCCGAAGCGCATGGGTTCGGCCACGAAGCTGCGCAGCGGCGCGATGCTTTTCTCGATGGACGGGCCGGTCACCAGCGAGTCGGCCGCCTTCGCATCCAGCCGGCTGCGCAGTTCGTCCCAGAACCGTTCGTCGGACCAGTTCTCGACCTTGTCGTCCAGCGAACACTGCACGTAGTAGCGGCTGCGCGTGTGCGAGCGCATGCTGCACAGCGCGAAGCCGCGCTCGTGGTTCGAGTAGATGAGCTCGTCCGACACCGGCGGCGTCTCGGACAGAATGCCCAGCCAGCCGAAGGGATAGATCTTCTCGTAGGTCTTGATGGCGGAGGCCGGCACGCTGGCGCGGCTCACGCCGTGGAAGCCGTCGCAGCCGGCGATGAAGTCGCACTCCACCACGTGCTCGACGCCGTCCTTGCGATACGTGACCTTGGGCCGGTCGGTGCCGAAGTCGTGCACACGGACCTGCTCGGCCTCGTAGACCGACGCGTAGCCGGCCGCCTGGCGCGCGTCCATGAGATCGTGGGTGACCTCGGTCTGCCCGTAGACCATGACGCTCTTGCCGCCCGACAACGTCTTCAGGTCGATGCGGTGGCGCTGGCCGTCGAAGCACAGCTCGATGCCGTCGTGCACCAGGCCCTGCTCGTGCATGCGGCGGCCGGCGCCGATCTCGTCCAGCAGGTCGACCGTGCCCTGCTCCAGGACGCCCGCGCGGATGCGGCCCAGTACGTATTCCTTGCTGCGCTGCTCGATGATGAGCGTCTCGATGCCCGCCCGGGAAAGGATCTGCCCGAGGAAGAGCCCGGCCGGACCGGACCCGATGATTGCGACTTGGACCCTCATGGCGTGTCTCCTGCATGTGTTCTGACTTCCAGGCATCTTAAGAGCCGGGTCGGCGGCGCGCGATAGATTATGGAGACATCTTCATGGATAATCCGAACATCTTGCGTGCCAGGAACCATGGCCATGAAAAGCATCGTCCCCACCTATGCCCTGTATGGGGAACACGGCAAGAACCTCGTCCCGGAAAGCCTTCACTGCGAATCCATCCCGCAACGCAGCCGCCTTTACGACTGGGAGATCAAGCTGCACCGCCATGACCTGTTCGTGCAAATTCTGTACATACGGTCAGGTACCGCCGACATCCAGTTCGACGATCGCCGCTTCACCGTCCACGGCCCGTGCGCCCTGTTCGTTCCCGCCCTGCACGCGCATGGCTTCCGCTTTTCCGAGGACATAGACGGCGCGGTCATCACCATCGTCACGCAGCAGATGGAAAGCCTGCTGGCTCGCCACGCGGAGCTCCTTCCTCATTTCCAGGCACCACGCCACGTCCCGTTCGAGCCCGGGGAAGCGGCCTACGCGCCCTTCGCCCAATCGATCGAGCTGCTGCTGGCCGAATACGACGAAGCCCACGCCTGGAGACTGGCCCTGCTCGAATCGCTGCTGGGCACCGTGCTGGTCCTGCTGGCGCGCAAGGCCGCCACGCTGGCCGGCCCCCGGCCGGGCCGGCGCAGCTCGCGCGGCGTCATGCACCTGCACCGCTTCAAGACCCTGCTGAACCGGAGCTTCCGCGAGCAGCGCGACATCGCCTATTACGCCGAGCGCCTGGGCATCACCCCCACGCAGTTGAACCGGATCTGCCGCGACGAGCTCGGCCTGTCGGCCCTGGGCGTCATCAACGACCGCCTGCTGACCGAGGCGCGCCGCGACCTCGCCTATTCGTCGCTGAGCGTGAAGGAAATCGCCCTCACGCTGGGCTTTTCCGACCCTGGCTATTTCTCGCGCTTCTTCACCAAGCACACAGGCGCATCGCCCAGCGACTTCCGCACCATGGTGCGCGACCAGCTCGACCGCAACCGTGCCGCGCCTCCCCCGGGGGCTTGACCGTCTTCGGCTTTCGCCATTACTTTCAGGAACTTGTAAGCTTGCCGCCCGCGCCGCCGGGCGTGCCGCTTGCTGCGCCGGACGATCACGCATCCCTGCCCTGCACCGAGGACCCTCCCGTCATGAGCAACGCGTTCCCCGCATCGACCCCGCATGCGTCCAACCCGGATGCCGCCGCCAGGCCCCCCACTCGCCCGCTCCTCGGTACGCTGGACATCATGGCGCTGGTCGTGGGCATCGTCATCGGGGCCGGCATCTTCAGCGCGCCGTCGCTGGTGGCGATGCACGCGGGCTCCCCGGCCGCGATGATGATGGCCTGGATCGTCGGCGGCATGATCTCCGTCGCCGGCGCGCTGTGCTACGCGGAACTGGCCAGCACCTACCCGCATGCCGGCGGCGACTACCACTATCTGCGGCGCGCCTTCGGTACCCGGCTGTCCTTCCTGTTCGCGTGGGCCCGCCTGACCGTCATCCCCACCGGCTCGATCGCCCTGCTCGGCTACATCTTCGGCGACTATGCCACGCAGATCGCCAATCTCGGACCGGCTTCGCCCGCCATCTACGCCGCCGCGATCATCGTCGTGCTGACGCTGGTGAACGTGGCGGGACTGAGCACCGGCAAATGGACGCAGAACCTGCTGACGGCCCTGGAAGTCGGCGGCGTCGTGCTGATCATCGCCGTGGGCCTGCTGTTCGCGCCCGAGACAGCGCCGGCCGCGCCGGCTGCCCCCGCCTCGGGCGTCGCCAACTGGGGCCTGGTCCTGATCTTCGTGATGCTGACCTACGGCGGGTGGAACGAGGCCGCCTACATCTCGGCCGAGGCCTCGGGCCCTGGGCGGACCCTGCCGCGGGCGCTGTTCTGGAGCCTGGCGCTGATCACGCTGCTGTACCTGCTGGTCAACCTGGCCTACCTGAACGTGCTGGGCCAGGATGGCATGGGGGCCTCGTCGGCCGTCGCCGCCGACATGATGCGGCGGGCGCTGGGCGAACCGGGCGCGCAACTGATCGCGCTGCTGATCGCGATCTCGGCGCTGACCTCCGCCAACGCCACCATCCTGACCGCCGCGCGCACCACCTACGCCTTCGGCCAGGACACCCCGGCCTTCTCGATGCTGGCCAAATGGCATCCGCAGTGGAACACACCGGTCAACGCCTTGTGGGTCCAGGCGGCCATCTCGCTGGCGCTGGTCGCGCTGGGGGCCTTCACCCGCAGCGGCTTCGCCACCATGGTCGAATACACCGCGCCGGTGTTCTGGCTGTTCTTCGTGCTGAGCGGCGTGGCGCTGCTCGTGCTGCGGCGCAAGGACCCCGGCGCCCATCGCCCCTTCCGCGTGCCGCTCTATCCGCTGACGCCGCTGCTGTTCATCGCCACCAGCGGCTACCTGTTCTATGCCAGCCTGCGCCATACCGGCGTCGGCGCCCTGGTGGGCGTGGCCGTGCTGGGCGTGGGCGCCCTGCTGATGCTGGCCCAGCCCCGCGGCCGCACGCCGTCCGCATCCTGACCCGCCACTTCTCCGGGAGCCTTCCAGCCATGAAACGCCGCCAGTTCTGCCTGACCACCCTGGCCGCCGCCGCGGCCGCGCCCGCCTGGGCCCAGTCCTTCGGCACCGCCAAGCCCCTGCCCCGCACACCCGACGTGATCTTCGTGCCCACGCCCCAGACGGTGGTGGACGCCATGCTGCAGGTAGCCAAGGTCGGCCCCGACGACATCCTGTACGACCTGGGATCGGGCGACGGCCGCATCCCGATCACCGCGGCCAAGCGCTTCGGCACGCGCGGCGTGGGCATAGACCTGGACCCCCAGCGCATCAGCGAGGCCAACGCCAACGCGCGCAGCCAGCAGGTGACCGACAAGGTCCGATTCATCCAGGGCGACCTGTTCGAACAAGACCTGAGCCCGGCCACCGTCATCACGCTCTACCTGCTGCCCAATCTCAACCTCAAGCTGCGACCCACCCTGCTCGCGCTCAAGCCCGGCACGCGCATCGTCTCGCACGCGTTCGACATGGGCGACTGGGAACCGGAGCAGACCCTGACGGTAGACAGCAAGCGGATCTACTTCTGGACCGTGCCGGCTCGCTAGGCTGAATGGACATTCATGGCATCCATGATGGCTAAGGGCCAACCGCGCCAACTCCGGGAAGTCCCGGCAAAGCCGGGACCGGCTACGCTGCGCCTGCGCGCCCGCCCGGCCCCGGCGCCCCGGACAAGACCGGATAAAGAAAATGAATGTCGAGTCAGCCTAGGTTGGCGGCGGGTCAGAACCTCTCTACCCGCTCCAGGATCTCCTGGCCATAGGCCTCGAGCTTGCGCGCCCCCACCCCGCTGATCGCCCCCAGTTCGGTCAGCGACGCAGGCCGCGCCAGGGCGATTTCCCGCAGGGTCGCATCATGGAAGATGACGTAGGCCGGCACGCCATGGCTGCGCGCCACTTCGCCCCGCCAGGTGCGCAGCGCGGTGAACAGCGCCTCGGCCTCTGGCGGCAGGGTAACGGCGGAACGGGCCCGCGAGCTTTCGCGCGCACGGGCCGGCTTGGCGGGCTCGCGCCGCAGCATCAGCGTGCGCTGGCCCTTGAGCACGCTGCGGCTACCCTCGGTCAGGGCCAGCGTGCCGAAGGCCTCGTGGTCCACCGTCAGCAGGCTTTGCGCGATCAACTGGCGCAGCACGTTGCGCCAGTCCTTCTCGCTCAGGTCCGCGCCTATGCCGAACACGCTGAGTTCGTCGTGCCGGTGCTGCTCGACCTTTTCGTTTCGCTTGCCGCGCAGGATGTCGATCACGTGCCCGGCGCCGAAACGCTGGCCGCGTTCTTTCCATAGCCGGTAGACCGCCGACAGGATCTTCTGCGCCGCCTCGGTGCCGTCCCAGGCCTGGGGCGGTTCCAGGCAGGTATCGCAATTGCCGCAGGCCTGCGAGGCCTGGCCGAAATACTGCAACAGCCGCACGCGCCGGCACTCCACGGTCTCGCACAGCCCCAGCATCGCTTCTAGCATGGACGCCGAGCGGCGCTTGTAGGCCTCGTCGCCGGTCGACTCGTCGATCATGCGGCGCTGCTGCACCACGTCCTGCAAGCCATAGGCCATCCAGGCCGTGGCCGGCAGGCCGTCGCGTCCGGCCCGCCCGGTTTCCTGGTAGTAGCCTTCCACCGACTTGGGCAGGTCCAGGTGGGCGACGAAACGCACGTCGGGCTTGTCGATGCCCATGCCGAAGGCAATGGTGGCCACCATGACCACGCCGTCCTCGCGCAGGAAGCGCGCCTGGTTGGCCGCCCGCGTGGCGGCGTCCAGGCCGGCGTGGTAGGGCATGGCATCGATGCCCTGGGCCCGCAGCGCCTCGGCGGTTTCCTCGACCTTGGCGCGCGACAGGCAATAGACGATGCCGGAATCGCCCGCGTGCTCCTGCTTCAGGAAATCGAGCAACTGGCGGCGCGGATCGTTCTTTTCGACGATGCGGTAGCGGATGTTGGGGCGGTCGAAACTGGAGACGAAATGCTGCGCGTCCTCGAGCCCCAGCCGCTGGGCGATCTCGACCCGCGTCGCCTGGGTGGCGGTGGCCGTGAGGGCGATGCGGGGCACGTCCGGCCAGCGCTCGTGCAGCGCGGACAGGCCCAGGTATTCGGGCCTGAAGTCATGCCCCCATTGCGACACGCAGTGCGCTTCGTCGATCGCGAACAGGGCGATGCGGCCGCGCTCGAGCAGGGCCAGGCAGCGATCGGTCAACAGGCGCTCGGGCGCCACGTACAGCAGGTCGAGCTCGCCGGCCACGAACGCGCGCTCGACCTCGCGCACACGCGCGAAGTCCTGGGTGGAGTTCAGGAAGGCCGCCCGCACGCCCAGTTCGGTCAAGGCATCGACCTGGTCCTGCATCAGCGCGATCAGGGGCGAGACGACCACGCCGGTTCCGCTGCGCACCAGTGCCGGTACCTGATAGCACAGGGACTTGCCCGCGCCGGTCGGCATCAGCACCAGCGCATCGCCGCCGCCGATCACGTGGTCGACGATCTCCTGCTGTGGTCCGCGGAACTGGTCGTAGCCGAAAACCCGGTTCAGGACCTCCAGCGCGCTGCCGTCAGCCATGCGCCGCGGCCTTGTCGTGCAACAGGTCCAGTCCCTGGCGCAGGTCGGCGATCAGGTCGGCCGGATCCTCCAGGCCGATGTGCAGCCGCACGGCGGGCCCCTCGGGCTGCCACCTGGTGGCCGTGCGATAGGCCGCGGCATGCACGACCGTGATCAGGCTTTCGAAGCCGCCCCAGCTCGAACCGATGCCGAACAGTTTCAGGCCGTCGACGAAACGCGCCAGCGCGGCGTCGTCGACCGGCTTGAGCACCACCGAGAACAGGCCCGAGGCGCCCCGGTAGTCGCGCTTCCAGAGCGCATGGCCGGGATCGCTTTCCAGCGCCGGATACAGCACCCGGGACACTTCCGGCTGGGCCTCGAGCCAGCGTGCCACCTGCAGCGCGTTGCGCTCGTGCTGGCGCAGGCGCACGCCCAGCGTGCGCAGGCCGCGCAGGGCCTGGTAGCAATCGTCGGGACTGACGCTGTAGGCATAGTCGTACACCGTCTGGCGCACCGGCTTCCAATAGCGCTCGTTGGTGGCGACCACGCCTATCATCAGGTCGGAATGGCCGCCTATGTACTTGGTGCCCGCATGGATGGAGATGTCCACGCCCAGTTCGAACGGCGAGGCGAAATACGGCGTGACCCAGGTATTGTCGGCCAGCACCGGGATGTCGCGCGCATGGGCCGCCGCCGCGATGGCGGGGATGTCCTGCATTTCGAAGGTGAGCGAACCCGGGGACTCGCAGAACACCGCGCCGGTGTTGTCGCGCAACAAACCAGCGATGCCGGCGCCGATGAGCGGATCGTAGTATTCGACATCGACCCCCAGGGGCACGAGCCTGCGGTCGCAGAAGCCGCGTGCCGGCGAATACGCCGAATCGGCCACCAGCAGGTGCTGGCCCGGCTTGAGCACCGCCAGCAGGGCCACGACGATGGCCGACAGGCCGTTGGGCGTGGCCACCGCCTGGTGCGCGCCCTCGAGCCTGGCCACGGCCTCTTCGAAGGCGAAGGTCGTGGGCGTGCCGTGGCGGCCGTAGCTGACCGGCTTCTTCGTCAGGTCGCGCGGCGCCTCGTACGACTCGATCGTGGGATGGATGACGGTGGAAGTGCGGAAGACGGGCGTGTTGACCATGCCGGCATAGGCTTCGGGAGCGCGTCCGGCATGCGCCAACAGCGTATCGGGCTTGGGCATGGACATCTCTGGCAGGTTCGGGCGGGTCGCCGATCACAGGGGATTTTAGCGAAGTCGGCTGGATATCGAAGCCGAAGCGGCGCCAAGCCGGACAAGAAGGCCTCACTGGGCCGCCCGTGCGTCCCCCTGGGCCAGGCTCGCGGCGATCCGGTCGACGATTTCCTCGGGCGTGCGCTCGGCATCGACCACGATGCCCCGTCGGGGCACCTCCAGCGCCTGGAACTGGCTGCGCGCCAGGGCGGGATCGAAGAAATGCCCCCGGCGGCGAGCCAGCCGCCGCATGACCGTCTCGTAGGAAACGTTCAGGTGGACGAACACGACGTCCTCGCCGGGCCGGGCCAGCGCGTCGCGATAGCGCTGCCGCAGGGCGGAACAACTGAACACGTGGGTGCGGCCGCCGGCCAGGACGGTCTCGATGGCGGCGCGCATGGCTCGCAGCCATGGTTCCCGATCGGCGTCGCCCAGCGCCACCCCGCGCGACATCTTCTCGATGTTGGCCTCGGGATGGAACTCGTCCGCGTCCGAATAGCCGCAGCGCAGGCGGGCGGCCAGCAGCTTGCCTATGGTCGTCTTGCCGCTGCCCGATACTCCCATGATGATCACCACCATGACCGTCTCCCGTGGCGGCCGTCCGCAATATCGGCCGGAAAACCCCTCTTCTCGCAAGAAACGTACCTCATTGCGCAAAAAAAACCGGCGCATCGCTGCGCCGGTTTTCCGGTCCGCCGTGATCAGCTTTTGGACGGAGCATCCTGACGGCGATGCTCGCGCATGCGGTCGCCCCGTTCCAGGCGCTGCTTGACCGCGTCGGTCACGACCTGCTTTTGCTTGCCGTCCAGCGAATCATAGGCGGCCAGCCAGGCGTCCCGGGCGGCATCCAGCTTGGGCTTGACGGCCGCGCGTTCGGCGTCGTGCCGGGCACTCAGCGCCCGCAGGTCCAGGGGACCGGCGGCGACCTGCGTGCGCAGGGCCTTGATGCCTTCCTCGCGCTGCGCCCGCATGGCCTGGCCGGCCTCGCGACTGGCGCTCTGCGCCGCATCCCACAGCTTCTGCTGCGAATCGGTCAGGTTCAGCCTGGACTTCAGGTGTCCCAGCATGGCCAGTGGCGACTGCTCCATGCCGCCCCGGAAGAAGTGATGTCCCTTGGCTCCATGGTGGCCCATGGGGCCCCGATGGCGTTCCGGCGCGGGCTTCTGTTCGGCCTGCGTGGTATTGTCGCCCGCGGCCTGGGCATGGGCGGCCTGCAGCACGCCTGCGCCCCCGGTAGCCAGGGCCAGCGACAGCGCGATCGTACGAAGGGCGTTCTTGGTCATTGCATTACTCCTTGTCGACACCGCATCGGACTGCGGCGGTGAGGGCATTCTTGTTCCAGACCCGTTTCGGACCGGTTGCGGGGCGGGGCCCATCTGTTTCAACCGATTTCAGGCAGCTTGCGGGTCCTGCCCCGCCACGCGAACATTCCCCCATGGAAAAATCCGCCATCAAACTGCTCGTGGTCGATGACGACCCGGCTCTGCGCCAGCTCCTGGCCGACTACCTGAACAAGCAGGGCTACGACACACTGCTGGCGCCGGACGCCACCGACCTGGAAGCGCGCATCACCCGCTACGCGCCCGCCCTGCTGGTGCTCGACCGCATGCTGCCGGGCGGCGACGGCGCGGAAGCCTGCCGCCGCCTGCGCGAACGCGGCGAGGACCTGCCCGTGATCCTGCTGACCGCGCGCGACGAGACGGTGGACCGCATCATCGGCCTGGAATCCGGCGCCGACGACTACCTGGGCAAGCCCTTCGATCCGCGCGAGCTGCTCGCCCGCATCGAGGCGGTGCTGCGGCGCAAGAGCGGCCCCTCGGCGCTGGTCAAGGACGCCCCGGTCTCGTTCGGCCCCTTCATCTTCGACGCCAAGGCCCGCACCCTGCATCGCGGAGCCGAGCAGGTACGCCTGACCGGCGGCGAATTCAACTTGCTGGAGGCCCTGCTGCGCAACGCGGGCAAGCCGCTTTCGCGCGAGAGGCTGCTGGCCCTGGCGCGCGACGACGAGGCCGGCGAGCGCAACGACCGCGCCATCGACATCGCCATCCTGCGCCTGCGCCGCGCCATCGAGGACGACCCCAAGCAGCCGAAATGGATCCAGACCGTCTGGGGCATCGGCTATCGGTTCTCTCCCCTGGCCCCGAACGACGATCCGGCGCCGGCCTCGCCGTCCCTGCCATGAACGCACCCGCGCGCCGAGGCTGGGCGGGCCGCCTGGTGCCGCGCTCGCTGCGCGCGCGCCTCGTCCTGCTGATCCTGGGCGCGGTGCTGGTCGCGCAGGCCACGACCTTCCTGGCCATCGAGCACTACCGCCGCAACGTCCTCGAGAACGTCACCCCGGACCTCATGGCGACCACGATACGCACCCTGCGCGCGTCCATCGCGCAGATCGACGAGAGCGAGCGCGCCGCCTTCGTCGCGGCGGCCTCCCAGGGCGAGTGGCGGCTGGTCTCCCGCCCCATCCCGCCCCGGCCCCGGCCGGGCGAGCCCCCACGGCGGGAAGGCCGCCCGGCCCACCCCCGGTTCGAACCGCTGCCTGGGGGCCGCATGCCGCCCGACTACCGGTCCGGCGAATTCCGCTTCGGCCCCGAGCGCCGCGGCCCGCGCGAGGCCCCGCGCTGGGCCGACGACGACCCCCGCCACGCCATGCGGGGCCTGATCCAGCGCCTGAACGCCCAGTTGGCGGACGGCTCGCGGGTAGCGCTGTCCCGCGGCCCCGAACCCGCCCT
The DNA here is from genome assembly GCF_002188635.1 of Pigmentiphaga sp. NML030171. Classification (GTDB taxonomy): domain Bacteria; phylum Pseudomonadota; class Gammaproteobacteria; order Burkholderiales; family Burkholderiaceae_B; genus Pigmentiphaga; species Pigmentiphaga daeguensis. The sequence continues at coordinate 210,774 of NZ_NINX01000015.1, forward strand.
GTTCATCTCCCTCACGCCCGGCCTGGGCAATGACGACGAACCGCTCATGCGGTCCTGGCTGGTCATCTCGCTCGAACGCATCAGCCCGCCCGTCAAGACGCCCCTGATCGTCATGTGGCTGGGCGGGGTCGGCGCGATCCTGCTGCTGGCCGCCTGGTTCTCCTGGCACATCACGCGCCCCATCACCTCGCTCGCCCATGCCGCCGATCGCCTCGCGGCCGGCAAGCCGGAGCGGGTGGAACCGGCCGGCCCGCACGAGACCCAGGTCCTGGGCGAACGCTTCAACGCCATGCTCGATGCGCTGAACGAGTCCGACAAGGTGCGCCGCACGCTGCTGGCCGGCCTGCCGCACGACCTCAAGGGCCCGCTGTCCAGGATGCGCCTGCGCACCGAGATGGTCGACGATCCGGCGCTCAAGGACGGCCTGCGGCAGGACGCCGAGGACATGCAGCACATCGTCGACCAGTTCATCGGCTTCGTGCGCGGCACCGACCGCGCCACCTACCATTTCACCCCCATCGACCTGGGCGACTGGCTGCGGGAACGGATCCACGCCTGGCAAGGCACCGGCAGCCAGATCGACTATCCGTCCCCCCCCACCGGCGAGATCGTGGTCAACGCCGACGCCGTCGCGCTGGCGCGGCTGGTCGACAACCTGATCCAGAACGCCATGCAGCACGGCGCCCCGCCCCTGGAGATCACCCTGGAAGCCCGCTCCGGCGAGGCCCGCCTGGGCGTGCGCGACCATGGCCCGGGCATCAGCCCCGACCGCTACGAAGACGCCCTGCGCCCCTTCTCCCGCCTGGACCCCGCCCGCAGCCGCACCGGCAACGTCGGCCTGGGCCTCGCCCTGGTCGACGCCATCGCCCGCGCCCACGGCGGCCGGATCGTCCTGGAAACCCCGGCAGGCGGCGGCCTGCGGGTCATCGCGGCCATCCCCCTCCCCCCCTGACCCCACCCCGCCAGCCGGACCTCCCTCAGGCACTGCGGATCCGCTCCGCCGGTCCGCCAGTGCCGCCCCAAGGCGGGTCCCGGCCCCCTTGGGGGGCTGCCGCGCAGCGGCCGGGGGCTCACCATGTCGGGCGCGCGCGGCGCGTAGGGGGACCAGCGTTATGGCAAAATCGAAGCAAGGACCAGTTCGTCCACCCCTATTTCCAATGACCACACCGAACAAACCCGCTCCCGCTCCAGCCACCAATTTCCTGCGCAATATCGTCGAGGCCGATCTGGCCGCCGGGCGCTATGCCGAGAAACACTGGGCCGGCCACCCCGGCCCGGCGTCGGACCTGGCCGGCGCTCCGCTGGATCCGGCCCGCATCCGCACGCGCTTTCCGCCCGAGCCGAACGGCTACCTGCACATCGGCCATGCCAAGAGCATCGCCCTGAACTTCGGCCTCGCCCGCGACTATGGCGGCGTCTGCCACCTGCGGCTGGACGACACCAATCCCGAGAAGGAAGAACAGCGCTACGTCGACGCCATCGTCGATGCCGTGCGCTGGCTGGGCTACGACTGGACGGCGTTCGGCACCGAGCACTACTACCACGCCAGCGACTACTTCGACTTCATGTACGAGGCGGCCGAGGCGTTGATCATGGCCGGCCACGCCTACGTGGACGAACAAAGCCCCGAGGAAATCCGCGCCATGCGCGGCACGCTGACCGAAGCCGGCACCGATTCGCCGTGGCGCAGCCGCCCGCCCGAGGAGTCCGTCGCCCGCCTGCGCGAGATGCGCGACGGCAAGCATCCCGACGGCTCGATGGCCCTGCGGGCGAAGATCGACATGGCTTCGCCCAACATGAACCTGCGCGACCCGGTGCTGTACCGGATCCGCCATGCCACGCACCATCGCACGGGCGACAAGTGGTGCATCTACCCGATGTACACCTACGCCCATCCCATCGAGGATGCGCTGGAAGGCATCACCCACAGCATCTGCACGCTGGAATTCGAAGACCAGCGGCCGTTCTACGACTGGCTGCTGAACAACCTGCGCGAGCTGGGCCTGCTGGAGGCGCCCCTGCCCCACCAGCACGAGTTCGCGCGGCTGAACCTGACCTACATCATCACCAGCAAGCGCAAGCTGCTGCAACTGGTCAACGACGGCCACGTCAGCGGCTGGGACGACCCGCGCATGCCCACCATCCTGGGCCTGCGCCGGCGCGGCTATACCCCCGAGGCCATCCAGCTGCTGTGCGAGCGCACCGGCGCCTCGAAGTCGGACTCCTGGATCGACTATTCGCTGCTGGAGCAGGCGCTGCGCGACGACCTGGACCCCAAGGCGCCGCGTACCGTGGCGGTGCTGCGCCCGCTCAAGCTGGTCATCACCAACTATCCGGAAGGCCAAACCGAGGAATGCTCGGCCCCCCGCCATCCCCACCATCCGGAAATGGGCAAGCGGACCTTCCCGTTCGGGCGCGAACTCTGGATCGAGCAGGAGGACTTCGAGGAAACCCCGCCCAAGGGCTTCTTCCGCCTGTTCCCCGGCAACATGGTGCGGCTCAAGTACGGCTACGTGGTCAAGTGCACCGGCTTCGTCAAGGACGAGGCCGGCAAGGTGGTCGAGGTCCAGGCCGAATACCTGCCCGACACCAAGAGCGGCACGCCCGGCGCGGACAGCGTCAAGGTCAAGGGCAACATCACCTGGCTGCACGCCCCCACGGCCGTGCCCGCCGAGATCCGCCTGTACGACCGCCTGTTCACCGAACCCAATCCCAGCGCCGGCGGCAAGGATTTCATCGAGTACCTGAACCCCAACTCGGTCGAGACCATCCAGGGCTACCTGGAACCCGGCACCGACGGCACGCCGGGCACTTCCTACCAGTTCGAACGCTTCGGCTACTTCGTCGCCGACCGCGAAGACTCGTCCACCCTGGCCCCGGTCTTCAACCGCACCACCACGCTCCGCGACACCTGGAAGTAGTCGTCCCCCCCTACGCGCTGACGCGCGCAAGGAAAGCCCACCCCCTACGCCCTCCGGGCGCCCCCTCAAGGGGGCGATGCGGGTGGACCGGCAAAGCCGGATCCACCGCATCCTGCGGTCTAGAGTTTTTATCTTGGATTGGGGTACCTGTGCTTCGCTGGCTGCCAGCGGTAGCAGCGGTGCATCAAACCAAGAAAGCCGCACTAGACCCAGGAAACCGCGGATCTGGCTCCGCCAGTCCGCTGGTTTCGCCCCCTGGGGGGGGCGCCCGAAGGGCGTAGGGGGGGGACCTCCCTAGCCCCGGCGTGGGCGTTAGCGGTTGTGTCGGTGGGGCCGACACAACCGCTAACGCCCACGCCGGGGCGCCTACCGGTAGAATCTGCATTTTGCGCATTTGCGCCGTCCGGCGCCGCCCATGGAAGCCAGTCCCGTACTTGATATCAAGAGCACCTCGCTCTACGCCATCCGCGTGGTGTTGCATTCTTCCGACCTCCAGGCCGTGCTGGCCGCGCTGGACCAGCGGATGGAGGAGGCAGCCGGCTTCTTCGAAGACGAACCGGTGGTCATCGACGCCTCTCGGCTGACCGAACCGCTCGACTGGAACCAATTGGCCGAGGCCCTGAAGCGGCACGGCTTGCCGACCATAGGCATCATGGCTCCGGCGGATCTGGCCGAATCGGCGCGCCAGGCCGGCCTGGCCCTGTTGTCGCTGCCCGCCGCGCCGGCCCGGTCGCCCGCGCCCGAGCCCGAGGCCGCCGCCGAGCCGGAACCCGCGCCAGCCGCCCAGGCGCCGGCTCCCGCCCCCAGCCAGCCGGAAACGCCGCCCGCCACCGAAACCGTGGCCGAGCAGCCGCCCGCGGCGCCGCATGCCGTGCCGACCATGGTCATCGACAAGCCCCTGCGCTCGGGCCAGCGGGTCTACGCCCGCCATGCCGACCTGATCGTCATGGGCGTGGTCAGCCACGGCGCCGAGGTCATCGCCGACGGCAACATCCATGTCTACGGCCCGCTGCGCGGCAAGGCCATGGCCGGCGCCCGCGGCGACACCAAGGCACGCATCTATACCACCCGGCTCGAAGCCGAGCTGGTCGCCGTCGCCGGCGTGTACCGCACGCTGACCACGGCGCTTTCCCCCGACATCCAGGACAAACCGGCATTGATCCGCCTCGACGGCGAGAAATTGCTGGTCGAACCGTTGCCCATCTAACTCATAAGGACCCACTCCCCATGGCACGTATCGTTGTCGTGACTTCAGGCAAAGGCGGCGTCGGCAAGACCACCACCAGCGCCAGTTTCGCTGCAGGGCTGGCGCTGCGCGGCCACAAGACGGCAGTCATCGATTTCGACGTCGGCCTGCGCAACCTCGATCTCATCATGGGTTGCGAGCGCCGCGTGGTCTACGACCTGATCAACGTCATCCAGGGCGAAGCCACCCTGAACCAGGCCCTGATCCGCGACAAGCAGCTCGACAACCTCTACATCCTGCCGGCCTCGCAAACGCGCGACAAGGATGCCCTGACGCAGGAAGGGGTCGAGAAGGTCATGGAAGGGCTGAAGGAAATGGACTTCGCCTACATCGTCTGCGATTCGCCCGCGGGCATCGAATCGGGCGCGCTGATGGCGGCCTACTTCGCCGACGACGCGCTGGTCGTGACCAACCCGGAAGTCTCGTCGGTGCGCGATTCGGACCGCATCCTGGGCATCCTGTCGGCCAAGTCGCGCCGCGCCGTCAACAGCGAGGAACCGGTCAAGGAACACCTGCTCCTGACGCGCTACAACGCCAAGCGCGTGGCCGACGGCGAAATGCTGTCACTCAAGGACGTCGAGGACATCCTGCGCATCAAGCTGATCGGCGTCATTCCCGAATCCGAAGACGTGCTGCAAGCCTCGAACCAGGGCCTGCCCGCCATCCACCTGAAGGGTACCTCGGTGGCCGAAGCCTACCAGGACGTCGTCGCCCGCTACCTGGGCGAGGACAAACCGCTGCGTTTCGTCGATTACGAAAAGCCCGGCCTGTTCAAGCGTCTGTTCGGAGGGAAATAATCGATGTCGCTGCTCTCCTTTTTCCTAGGACAGAAAAAGCCGCCGTCGGCCGGTGTCGCCAAGGAACGGTTGCAGATCATTCTTGCCCACGAACGATCGGGCTCCGGCGCCTCGGCCGATTACCTGCCGCAATTGCAGAAGGAGCTGGTGGCCGTCATCTCGAAGTACGTCAAGATCAATCCGGACGACATCAAGGTGAACCTGGAGCGCCAGGACACGCTGGAAGTGCTGGAAGTCAAGATCGAGATGCCTTCGGCGACCTGATGCCGCCCGGCTCGCGCGGCCCCGGCGTCCCCGCGCCGGCGGCCCGCCAGAATGCCTCGGCCGCGGCGGGTTCGGCCGCGCCGCGGCGGTACAGGCGGATGTCCAGCTCGATGCGCCAGGACGGTTCCCCCGCCTCCATCAGTTTTCCCTCGCCCAGTTCGTCGCGGACCAGACTGGCCGGCAGCCAGGCGACGCCACGGCCGCTGCGCGCCATCGATTGCAGCACCGTCGCCAGGTGCGCCGTCACCGCCACATCCGCCCGCAACCGTGCCAGCGCGGCTCCATGCACGGCCCGGACGATGCGCCCCAGGCCCGATTCCGCGCTGTACGCCAGGATGGGCACGCGCTTGCCCGACGTCCCGCCCAGCACGAAACGCGGCCGGCCTTGCCGGTCCGGCGCGCAAACCGGCAGCAGCACGTCGTCGCCCACCTTGATGGACGGATAGGCCGAGGCGTCCAGCCGGGCCGGGGCCTGCTCGTGCGCGTGGCACAGGAAGAACTGCGCCCGCCCCTGGGTCATCAGCGCCTCGCATTGCTGGGCGACGTCCGACACCAGCTGTATGGGCCCCAGGCTCAGGCCGGACTCCAGGCCACGCAGCCAGTCGGGCAGGAAGGTCAGCGACAGGGCATGCGTGGCCGCGAAGCGCAGCGTGGCCGAGCTGGCCTGCGCCACCCGGCGGGCCTCGTCGGGGATGCGCTCCACGCGCGCCAGCATGTCCTGGGCCGTGGTCCGGAACCACAGCCCCGTCTCCGTCAGGGTGACGGGATGCGTGGCCCGGTCGAACAGCGTCACGCCCAGCCATTCCTCCAGCATGCGTATGCGGCGGCTGAAGGCCGGCTGCGTCATGTGCCGCAGCTCGGCCGCGCGCGAGAAGTTGCCGCACTCGGCCAGGACCAGGAAATCTTCCAGCCAGATCAGGTTCATGGCCGATGCTTACAGAGCATGGAAAAAGAGAAAACTAGCATTGGCCGCCCGATGCGGCAAACGGCATGATACGTCCATGCAGCCGGCCTTCCGCCCGGCCCTCCTGGAGTTTCCATGTCCGTGCGCATTCTCGAAATCCGCGAAGTCACCAAGCCCATTTCCTCGCCCATCCGCAACGCCTACATCGACTTCACGAAGATGACCAGCAGCCTCGTGGCCGTGGTCACCGACGCGGTGCGCGACGGCAAGCGCGTGATCGGCTACGGCTTCAATTCCAACGGCCGCTACGGCCAGGGCGGGCTGATCCGCGAACGCTTCGCGCCCCGCATCCTCGAAGCCGACCCGAAGTCGCTGCTGAACGATGCCGGCACCAACCTGGACCCGCACCGCGTCTGGGCCGCCGCGATGTCCAACGAGAAACCCGGCGGCCACGGCGAACGCTCGGTGGCCGTGGGCACGATAGACATGGCCGTCTGGGACGCCGTCGCCAAGATCGAAGGCAAGCCCCTGTTCCGCCTGCTGGCTGAACGCCATGGCGTGACGGCCGATCCGCGCGTGTTCGTCTACGCCGCGGGCGGCTACTACTACCCCGGCAAGGATTTGTCGGCCCTGCGCGCCGAGATGCGTTCATACCTCGACCGCGGCTACAACGTGGTCAAGATGAAGATAGGCGGCGCCTCCATCGACGAGGACCGCCGGCGCATCGAGGCGGCATTGGCCGAGATCGAGGGCCGCGGGCAACTGGCGGTGGACGCCAACGGGCGCTTCGACCTGGACACCGCCATCGCCTACGCGAAGATGCTGCGCGACTACCCCCTGTTCTGGTACGAAGAGGCCGGCGATCCGCTGGACTACGCCTTGCAGGCCGCGCTGGCCGAATACTACCCGGGCCCCATGGCCACCGGCGAGAACCTGTTCAGCCACCAGGACGCCCGCAACCTGATCCGCTACGGCGGCATGCGGCCGGACCGCGACTGGCTGCAGTTCGATTGCGCGCTGTCCTACGGCCTGGTCGAATACGAGCGCACGCTGCAAGTGCTGCGCACGCACGGCTGGTCGCCCCGCCGCTGCATCCCCCACGGCGGGCACCAGATGTCGCTGAACATCGCCGCCGGCCTGGGCCTGGGCGGCAACGAAAGCTATCCGGACCTGTTCCAACCCTACGGCGGCTTCCCCGACGGCGTCCGGGTCCAGGACGGACACATCGTCATGCCCGAGCTGCCGGGCATCGGCTTCGAGGGCAAGAGCGACCTGTACGCGGAAATGCGGCGGCTGGCGGAGTAGATCCGCCAGTCCGCTCCTTGCGTTTACAGATCGCCCTCAGTGATCGACGTGCTCTTGCCCGAGGAAGACTTGACGGAGATCGTCGTGACGCCCTTGTCCGAAGTGGCGATGGTCGTATCGACGGTCTCGGCGTCGGTCTTGGCGCGCAGGCCGCCGCTGATCAGCTCGCCGAAAGCGATCCGGGCCACGACCGGCGAAGTCAACGACACCCGGTAGTCGAACTCGCCCAGCGGCGAGCGGGAACCCTTGGCCCGGTAGTCGACCTTGGTCATCGTGTCGGTGTCCGTGGCATGGTCGGTGCTGAATTCGGAGGCATACTCGCTGATCTCCATCGACACGCCGCTCTCGGTCAGCTTGACCGCGCCCGAGATCTTCAGGGTGCTCGTGCCGTCGTCGGTGTCCGGAGCGCCACCGGGCGTGGTAGCCGCCTTCAGCACGAAATCGCCGTCCAGCGTAGTGTCGTCGTCCACTTTCATGCCGCGGAACGGAAACGTCATCGTCGCCGCGGCCGGCTCGTCGTTATCGAAGATGTCGCCGCTGACGTCGCTGAACGTGACGGTCGTCTTGCCAGTCAGCACCACGTCATCGTCATCGCACCGGTCGAACTGGATGTCGACCTTGTCGCCGTTGCCCGGGATGGGGCCGCTACTGGCCCGAGTAAGCGTGGCCGTATAGGTGCCGCCGTCGTCACAAGGCTGGGGACCGCTCGGCGCACCATCGTCCAGGAAGCTGAGCGCCTGGCCGGCTGCGGATATCGTAACCTGCGGCACGCCCAGGCTGATACCTATCACATCGAAGGCGAGCTCCTGGAGCTGCTTCTCGGAATAGGTAGGCTTGGCGGGATCGTCGCTGCCGCCACAGGCGGCCAGCAGTGCCAGCGCGACAGCGGCGCCGGTGGTTTTCAGGACATGGTGCATCGGGATTCCCCCTGGGTGTTTTCTTGGAATGGCTTGATGCCATCTGCATCCTAGGAGGCGTACGTTCTTACGACAATCCTCCAAATTGAGGAATTCCCGTTCGCTGAAATGTTCCTGGCGGGGATAGACATCTCATCCGCGAGCCGGCGCAAATGGCAGGAGCGAATGCTTACTCTTTTCGGAGCTGGCCTGGTAAGGTGATGGAAACACGAAGCCCTCCCAGATCCGGGGAGCGCGAGAAACCGATCACGCCCCGATAGGCCTCGACCAGATCCCGGGCGATCGCCAGCCCGAAACCGGTACCCGGGCGGGACTCGTCCCAGCGGCGGCCCCGCTCGATGCGCAGGGCCTCGTCCCCGGGCAACCCCGGGCCGTCGTCCTCGATGACCAGCGTCCAGTCCCGCTCGCCGGCCTGGCGGGCCACCAGCCGGATCTGGCTGTGGGCCCACTTGCGCGCGTTGTCCAGCAGGTTGCCGAGTATCTCCATCAGGTCGCCCTCGTCTCCCGCGAAGCAGAGCCCCTTGGCGACGTCGGCGTCCCAGTCCAGCGACTGCGCGCCGGGCAACGTCTGCAGCGCGCGCAGGGTCTTGTTCACGGCGTCGCCGACCGGCGTCGAACGATACCCGAGCGCGGCCGCCATGCCGGCGCGAGCGCGCGCCAGCGTGCGGTCGACCTGGCGCCGCATGGCGCCGACCTGCTCGTCGATCTCGTCCGCCAGCGCTGCCTGCCCGCCGTCGCGGGCGCGGCGTGCCGCCGCCGCCATGACGGCCAGCGGCGTCTTCAACCCATGCGCCAGGTCGCCTGCCTGGGTGCGTGCACGTTCGAGCGAAGCGTCATGGAACGCCAGCAACCGGTTCAGTTCATCCACCACCGGCTGGACTTCGTCAGGCACGCCGCGCGGCAGCTCGCGGCCATGTCCGCTGCGCACCGCCTGCAGGTGGGCCTGCAGGTCGCGGAAGGGGCGCAGCGCCAGATGGATGAACCCCGCCATGGCGATGATGAGAAGCAGGCCCAGTCCGACCAGCGAAGGAACCAGCAGGCTCAGGAACGAACGGCGCTCGGCCTGCAGGTCGGCACGGTCCAGCGCCACCAGCAAGTGGACCCGCGCATCGGTGGCTGTATCGTCCAGGACGATGGTGCGTTCGATCGACAACAGGCGCGAATGCTCCGGACCGTCGATCCAGCGCGCGCGCAAGGGGCGCCCTGGCGGCGTATCGATAGTGGGCAGCGCCTCGTCCCATAGCGAACGCGAACGCAGCTGCTGGCGCCGGGGCCCGTCGATCTGCCAGTACAGGCCGCCATAAGGCTGCTCGAAGCGCGGATCGCTCGGGGCCGCCTCCAGGCCCATCGTTCCGTCGCCTTCCAGGCGGACTTGCGCGGCCAGCGCCTTCAGGTACAGGGCCAGCTCGGCGACCGCGCGCCGCTCCATCTGGCGGTCGAAGATCAGCGTGAGCCCGACGCCCCCCGCCGCCAGCGCCAGCAGGATCATCAGCGCCGCGGCGCACCCCAGCCGGACCAGCAGCGAACGGCGGCTCATCGGGCGTCGTCGGGAATCAGATAGCCGTGGCCCCGCCGCGTCTCGATCAGGTCGACCCCCAGCTTGCGGCGCAGCCGGGCGACCAGCGCCTCGATGGCATTAGTGTCCCGGTCGCTGCCGGTTTCGTAGATGTGCTCGATCAGCTCGCTCTGCGACAGCACGCGGCCCGGGTGGTGCAGGAAATAGGCCAGCAGCCGGTATTCCAGAGAAGACAGCGTCATCGCGGACCCATGCACGGTAACCAGCCGGGTCCGGGTGTCGATTTCCACGGGCCCGGCGCGCAGTATGGCCGACGATTGGCCCGCCGCGCGCCGCGTGATCGCGCGCAGCCGGGCCAGCATTTCTTCCATCTGGAAGGGCTTGGCCAGGTAGTCGTCGGCGCCGGCGTCGATGCCCTCGACCTTGTCGCGCCAGCCGTCGCGCGCCGTGAGGATCAGTACCGGGGTGGCGATGTCCGCCGCGCGCAGCCGTTTCAGGACGGTCAATCCGTCCAGCTTGGGCAGGCCCAGGTCGAGCACGATGGCATCGTAGTCTTCGGTGCCGGCCCGGAACCACGCGGTTTCGCCGTCGGCCGCCTCGTCCACGGCATAGTGCGCGCGCTCCAGCCCGGTACGGATATCGGCCGCGATGCGCGGCTCGTCTTCGACTACCAGTATGCGCATGTCTACTTGATCTTCAGGATTTCCAGGGTGCGGGCATCGATTTCGAGCTTCTTGCGCCGGCCGCTGGGTGGCAGGACCTTGACTTCGTAGACCCAGATTCCATCTTCGCGGTCGAGCTCGATCTCAATGATATCGCCGGGCACCTTGTCGCGCACCACGCCCAGCACATCGGACAGCGGGCGGATCTCGCCATGCACCAGCGCTTCGCGCGCGCAGTCCTGATCCCGCCTGCAGCGGTCGTCGCGGGCCAGGGCCGGAGCCATGGCGCAGGAGAGCGCCGCCGCGAGCAGGATCGCGGACAGGCGGGGGGAACGGCTGGATATTGCAGACATGGGCGGCACACTAACAGTCGCTGGCTGATAAAACGCTGACATCGGCGGTCAGGAACGCGAGGCGGGGGATGGCTATTCTGCCAGCCATGGACAACCCGCCAACACCAACGAGGAACACCATGCGCCTGCTGCCCGCCCTGACCATCGCCCTTGCCGCCACCGCCTCCTACGCCACCGCCGCCCAGGCCGCCGACAAGTGCGCCTATGTGCCCCACGACCGCTGGGTTCCCATCGACCAGGCCATACGCAAGGCCGAATCGCTGGGCTACGAAGTGCGCGAGGTCGAACGGGACGACGGCTGCTGGGAAGTCGAAGGCTTCGACAAGAACGGCGCCAAGATCAAACTGTACCTGGATCCGGCCACGGGCGAGGTGGTCAAGCCCTCGGACTGGCTGCCCCGCAGGAGCCGCCAATGATGGCCTCCCCTTCTGTCTGCCGCACGATAGCCTCGAGGAAAAATGCCGTGAACCAGCCCGCGTTCTCCGACAGCAGCGACGCCAGCCTGTTCGACGTCCAGCATGCTCCCGGCACCATCGGCGCCGACGCCGTCCTGCGCGGCCGGATCGAGTCGGCGCTGGCCGACCTCGGCCGGGCGCGCGAGGAATGCTTCGGCTACGCGGCCTATGGCGCGGTGGTGGCGGGGCTCAAGCGCGACTTCGCCATTCCGTCGTACCTACCGTGGACGGACATCTGGAACTGGCCCGCCGATCGGGCCGACGAAATCCTGAACTACCTGCACGGCCGCCACGCCGAGACCCTGGGACGGCCGGCGCAGCGGCGTTCAGCGTAAGGCGTAGTGCACCATGCGCGCCAGCGGCGGCTCGATGCCGTTCAGCACGCGAGCGGGCAGGTTCAGCGGCTTGAGGAACATCTTCACGCTCATGTCGGCGCTGACGTTGCGCTGGACCAGGCGCCGCGCATCGGCATTGATGCGATCGATCCATGCCTTGTCGTTCGCATGCTCGGGATGGCGATGGTTCAACACATGGCGGATGGCGCATTCGGCGTCGTCGTTGCGTATCTCCAGCAACCGCCGCACCAGCGCGCCCAGCACCTTCACGCGGCCATTGCCTTCCAGCGTGTTGTAGCGGTTGAAATAAAGATAGAAGTACTTGTAGTGGCGGACCTCATCCGTCCGGATGTTGGTGGTCAACTCGCGCAGCACGGGTTCGGGCGCGTACTCGGCCAGGCTGCGATACAGCGTGGCGGTACCCATTTCGACCACGCAGCGCGCGGCCAGCTCGAGGGCGCGCGTGGGTTCGAATTCCTCCAGCGTGCAACGCTTGGAATACTCGCCGAAGAAGCTGTCGAACGCCGCCTGCCAGTCGAAATCGGGCCAGACGTGTTCGATGTAGGCGCGCAGCGCGCGGCCGTGCTGCAGCTCTTCCTGCTCCCAGTGCTGGCCGAGCCAGGTCGCCACATCCTGGTCGTCCCGGTAGTAGTTCACCAGGTTGCGGGTATAGAGGTCGGAACCGCTTTCTATGAACGAAGCGCTGCACAGCAGGTAGAACAGCGTATCGTCGTCCTGCACCAGGCTCCGCTCGATGCGGTTCAGGTCGATATCCTCGAGCCGCCAAGGCATTTCCGTTGCAACAGCGTCCACCGAAAAATCTCCGAAGTTCGCAGTTCATCCTTGCAGCATAAGCCGAATCCGCCCTTGATTCGAGTCCCGACAGGCTTCCGGATGCATCCGCCCGGGGTTACTTTGTGTAATGCTTGTCGAGTTCGTTCACAGACAGTCCGGGGCGAATCTGTCACTGTTAACCCAAGCTGCGGCGCGACGGTCGATGCCGCCAGTACACGACTACGTACTATAGGGAGTCACTCATGAACAAGAATCTCATTGCCAAGCTGATGATCGGTGCTGCCATGGTGGTCTCGGCAGCGGGATGTGCCAGCTGGGACAGCATGTCCAGCCGGCAGAAGAGCACCGTGGTCGGTGCCGGCGTCGGCGGCGTGGCCGGTGCGGCGGTGACTGGCGGCGGCATTCTCGGCACGGTGGGCGGCGCGGCCATCGGTGGCGTGGTCGGCGACCAGATCGGCAAGCGCCGCTGATCCCGGGCCGGCTTCGGCCGGCCGCTTCCAGGCACGACAGCCCCGGCTCCTCGCGGAGATCCGGGGCTGTTGCTTTTATACGACAAGATGTATCAGGGTGGCGTGGCGCCTATTCCGGGAGGATGTTGGCCGCCTTCACGACCTCCCGCCACTTGGCCAATTCCGCCTTCGACAGCTCGCCCAGCGCCTGTGCGCTCATCGCGCGCGGCGTCATGCCTTGCTTGAGCAGGGTGCCGCGCACGTCGTCGTTCTCGAGCAGCCGGTTGAAGGCGCCGTTGTAGCGCGCGACCAGTTCGCCCTTCATGCCCTTGGGGCCCCATACCGCGTACCATGCGTCCGCGTCGTAGCGAGGCAGTCCCACGGCCGCCAGCGGAGGCACCGCGGGGTAGGCAGGATCCTGCTCGCGGCGGGACGCGCCCAGGATGACCAGGCGCTTCTCCTGCTGCATGGGCACGGCGACGTGCATGGGCTGGAACATGGCCTTGATGTGGCCGGCCAGCAGGTCGGTCGTGGCGCCGGCCGAACCCTTGTAGGGCACGTGCACCATGTTCAGCCCGAGCTGGGAGACGAGCATCTCCATGCACAGGTGGTGGAAGGTTCCCTTGCCGGGCGAACCGTAGTTGACCGTGCCGGGATGCCGCCGGACATACTCGATGAACTGGGCCAGCGTCGTCACGCCCAGCGACGGATGCACGCACAGCGCGAAGTTGGTCGACCCCAGCATGGCGATGGGCGTGAAGCTGTCGATGACGTCGAACGGCACCGAGGAATAGACCAGCGGCAGCGTGAGCGCCGTGTTCGTGCTGAACGCGATCGTATGGCCGTCGGGCGCGGCCTTGGCGACGGCGCTCAGGCCGATGATGCCGGAGGCGCCCGGCTTGTTCTCGACCACGAAGGTGCGGCCGGTCTGCTCGGCCAGCCGGGGCGAGAACAACCGTGCGCACAGGTCGGGCGTGGTGCCCGGCGTGAAGGGCACCACCACCTGGACGATCTTGTCCGCCAGGCCCAAGTCGTCTCCGGCGGCGACCAGGCGGCCCGGCACGAACGCGCCCGCCGCCAGCGTGGCGATGAACGCCCGGCGTCCGGAAAGGTTTGCGGAATCCTGCATGCTTGTCTCCTCGTTCTGTGTTCGGGATCGTGGCGCCGGCAGCCGCCGGCTATTGGATTTCGTTGGCCCGTCGCACGCTGGCGATCATGGACGAGTTGATCAGGTACTGGCGGTGGGCGTCGGGGTTTGCCACCGTGGCGCGCAATTCGTCCAGGCGTTCGCGGCGAACCTTGGCATCGCGCTCTTCCAACAGGCGCTTGTTGCGTATAGTGATGGCCTGCACGTATTCCACGTTCACCGTCCGGCGCTGGCGATGGTAGCGGTCGAGCAGGTCGTCGGGCGCGCCGTGCAGCATGACCTCGGCCAGCTTGCCGGTCAGGTTCATCGCATCGTGTATGCCGCTGTTCAGCCCCATGCCCCCCAGCGGATTGTTCACGTGGGCGGCGTCGCCGGCCAGGAACACCCGGCGGTCGCGGAAATCCTTGGCGACCCGCTGGTGGACGCGATAGACGCTCTTGTAGGGAATGTCGTAGTCCTGGTCCGGAGACAGGAAGCCCTTGATCTTGCCCTGCACGAAATCCGGCGCCAGCACCTCGGCTTCGTCCATGCCGGGGGCGATCGGGAACGCGATACGCCAGATCGGCGGCGGCCCGTCGTGGGGCTGGATGAAGATCGCGCTCCATTCGTCCGGATCGGCGATGTAGGCGTTGCCGGTATAGCCTTGCTGGCGCAGGTCGTAGCGCGTGGCGAACACCAGGAAACGTTCCGGCCAGGTGAAACCCTCGAACTCGGTGTCCATGGTCTTGCGCACGATGCTGCGCGCGCCGTCCGCGCCGATCAGGTAGCTGGCGCGGATCTCCTGCCGTCCATCGGGACCGGCCACCTGCACGGTGACGCCGTCGGCGTCCTGCTCATAGCCGGCGCACTGGTGCGCGAACAGCAGGCGCGCGTTGCGGTGTTCGCGCAGCGCCTCGGCCACGATGGCCGACAGCTTGTGCTGTTCCACGTGCAGGCGGAAAGGATACGGCGTCAGGTCGGCGATCATGCCCAGGTCGAACTGGGCCACCAGCCCTTCCTTGCGATCGCGTATCTGCCATTCGGGCACCCGCAGCGCCCGCGACCGCAGCGTTTCGCCTATGCCGAGCGTGTCGAGCATCTCGACCGTGGGCGGATGGAAAGTACCGGCCCGCAGGTCCTGGGGAATGTGGTCCTCGCTTTCCAGGACGACGACGTCCACGCCTTTCTGCGCGAGCGACAGGGCGGCCACCAGGCCCACGGGGCCGGCGCCGGAAATGACGACAGGATGCTGTTGCATGATTCGGTTCTACGATGACTGGAGTGATTCGGATACGGGACAGCCGGTCAATCCCGGCTTTCGCGCCACAAGCCCAGCAGTTCCTGCACCGGACGGTCGGAAAAGCTGAACAGGATCGAGGGTTCCCGCGCCACCAGCCGATGCGCGGTCCAACTGGGGATGACGAAGACGTCGTTGGGCTCGGCCATGAATACGCGATCGTCCAGGACGACCTCGACCCGGCCCTCGAGCACCGTGAACACCGTGCCCGACGAACATCGATAGGATGCCGTGGAGAAATCCCTGGGCAGCAACTGCGCATAGGCGCCCATGGTCGGCATGGGCGAGCCGCCGGTCAGCGGATCCACGTAGCGCAGCTTGTAGCCCAGGTGCGGATCGGGCGCGCCCGCGGCCTGCATGCCCAGCAGCGACTCGCGGGTGCGCTCGTACGGATAGCAGAACAGCGGCGAGGCGCGATTGGCCGGCGGCGTCCAATCCACCGGGGCGAGCCCGTTGCCATAGCGCAGCAGGCTGTCTCCCACCGGACGGCGCAGCTCCTGGCGGTCCTCGGACGAGGCCTCGGCGAAGCTGGCGTCCAGCATGGCGACCAGTTGCACGTCCAGTCCGTCGAGCCAGATCATCGGGGCGTCGCTGTCGTTGCCGTGGTCATGCCAGGTCCATGACGGCGTGGTGACGAAATCGCCGCGCCGCATGATGGTCTTCTCGCCCTCGACCGACGTATAGGCGCCGCTGCCTTCCAGGATCAGGCGCATCGCGGCCTGGCTGTGCCGATGGGCGCGCGCCACTTCGCCCGGCAGGATGGCCTGCAGGCCGGCGTACAGCGAGGTCGTGATGGCCGCCTTGCCCCGCAGCCCGGGATTCTCGAGGATGAGCACGCGGCGCTCGGCTTCCTCGGCGGTGATGAGCGAGGTCGCCTCGGTCAGGTAGGGCCGCACCTTGCCGTACGACCAGTGGGCCGGCTGGCAATCGGAACGCGGCGTCCGCGTGACCAGGTTATGCAGCTGTTCCCACAGCGGCGCGAGATTGTCGGCGCCGATGCGGGCGTAGAACGCCTCGCGTTCGGCCCGCGTTGCCGCGGCTGCCGGTTCTTGCCTGGAATCGTTCATGTGTCTCCTCCGCCCTGCGGCGTCTCCGGCGGCGCTCAGCGCACCGCCACGTCCATCTCGCCCAGACCCTCGATGCGGGCATGCATGACGTCGCCCGGCTGCACCGTGTTCACGCCCTCGGGCGTGCCGGTCATGATGACGTCGCCCGGATACAGGGTGTAGACGTGCGAGGCCACTTCGATCAGTTCGGCGATGCCGGTGATGAGGTCGCGCGTATTGGCGCGCTGGCGGGGCTCGCCGTTGACGTCGATCGAGAAATCCAGATTGCCCGGATCGGCGATCTCGTCCGCCGTCACCAGCCAGGGGCCGAGCACGGTATAGCTGTCCGCCGACTTGCGATAGCTGCGATCCTCGGTACCGCGCACGGTCATGTCCAGGCCGATGCAGTAGCCGGCCACGTAGCCCATGGCGTCGGCGGCCGGAATGTCCTTGCCCTGCTTGCCGATCACCACCGCGAGTTCCACCTCGTGGTCGTTGCGCCTGCCCGGGAAGGCGATGCGCACGCCCTGGCTCGCGCCCACCACCGACTGCGCCGATTTCAGGAACACGCCGAACTTGGCGACCGGGCTCTTGAAGCCTTCGTAGTGGGCGATGTGCACGTTGTTGTGGATCTGGGAATCGGCCAGCGACTCGTCCACGTGGGCATGGTAGTTCAGCGGCGCGGCGATGACCTTGGACGGCGTGGCGACCGGGCTCAGCAGCCGGACGTCGGCCAGGCGCCGCGTGGCGGCGCCGGCCTTGGCGGCCTGGATGGCGGGAATCAGTTCGCCCAACCGTTCGATGAACAGATCGCCGGGCGGCACGGGCCAGGCCAGCGCGGGCAGTTGGTCTTTCACGGACGACACGTCGTAGACGGTGTCTCCTTCCACGAGGCCGATCCGGCCTTCGTCGTAGCGGCAAATCTTCATTTGGTCTCCGGTGCCGCTGGGCGGCGGCCATGAAAAATTTTGAGCACGTTCAATTTTAGGGAAACCGGGGGCCGCTAGTCAAGGCGGATGGATCCGATGGATCGCACATTGCGGACGCTTGCGCATCCCCTTGTTGGGGGATGCAGCGGCACGCACCGCAACCTCATACTCCGCCTATCCACAACATGCGCGGCGGAACCGCGCGATTTCACGGGGGAACCTGACATGAAGAAGCACATCAAGACAGCCGGCTCCGTTCTCGCCCTGGCCATCCTGGCCGCCTGTGGCGGGGGCGATGGGAGTTCGAGCGGTTCGGGAGGGAGCGGCGGCGGGGACGGAGGCGGAAGTGGCGGCGGCACGCCGGCCCCCCTGTACACCAAGCAGCAGATGGAATGGGCCGGCCATGAGAGCTTCTACACCTCGGTAGGCGTCACCCAGATCCCCGGCTTGATTGCCCAGGCGAGCCTGGGTTTCGTCCGCTATGCCGTCGAGCACGACATCACGACGGATTCGGAAGAATGCGACGGCGACTCGCCCGGCACGGTTACCGCCACGTTCACCGATGGCAATGGCAACCACAAGATCGACAACGGCGACAAGGTCACCTTCAAGCTCGTCAACTGCCGTGGCCCGGTCGGGGATGAGCTGGTCGATGGCACGGTCACCATCACCTACAGCAACGTGACCGGCGACCTCCTGGACGGATCGGCATCTTCCGGCGCCACCATGACCATCCCGCTGGCGGACTTCAAGCTGGACGGCAGCGAGACCCTGAACGGGACGGTCGTCATCGACTACGCACGTGACACCAAGGATACGGTGGACGACAGCGACGACACACTTTCGGTCCAGACCACAGCCGATCAACTGGACATCGGCTACTCCCAGGACGGCAAGAGCTACGCCACGCGCATCGAAGACTATTCCAGCGATTACACCTATGGGAGCGAAACCCGGCTGTACACATTCTCGGCCATCGGCTATCGCACCAGCGGAACGGACCCCCTGCTGGGCGCGTTCAACCACACCGTCAAGATGACCACGCCCCTCGTCTATTGGCGTGATCTGGGCGACGGTTCACCCGACGCGGGAGCATTCGAGACGAAAACCCCTGGTGAAACCATCACGACGACGATCGTCTTGACGGACACCGAGGATCTGGTCGAAATCAAGTCGACCTCCGGCCTTTCGTCGAAAATGGATTTCGCCGCCTTCGACGATCTCTGAGCCTTCCCCGCGAGCATCCCCGCGTCTTCCGCTAGCGGCCCGGTTTCCTCCGGGCCGCTTTTCGTCGGAAGCAGGACTTTAGTCCAATGTGCCGCGCCATCGGCGCTGGCAAGATGCCCTCCACTATTTCCATCGGGGGCGGGGAGCGTCATGAAACCGGGACTGAAGACGGCCGGCGCGCTGGCATTGACGGCACTGCTGGGCGCGTGCGGCGGGGGCGGCGGAGCCGAGAGCAAGAACGACACCCCGCCACCGATGACCCAGGGCGAACTGCGCACGTTTTCCAGCAGCGCCTACACCACGGGACTCTTCCTGCCGTATTTCGCGCTGGGCTACGTCAACGCCCTGATCACCCATGTCGGCGACGGCATGCCCGAAGGGCCGCAGCCGTGCGCGGAGGGGAAAGGCAGCCGCACCTCTGTCTACACCGATGCCGACCATGACGGGAAAATCAGCGCCGGCGACTCGTTGGCGATAGACATGACCGATTGCGCCACGCGGGGCCTGGGCGAGGCGCTGAACGGGCAGGTCAGGATCCTGGTGCGGGAAGTCCAGGGCGATCTTGTCGACGGGTTCAACACCTCGGGCGTCTTCACGCTTGAAGCCCCTGACCTGGCGCTCTCGGCCAACGAATCGATCGCCGGCACGCTGCAAGTCCGGTTTGAACAGACCACCCACGACATACCCGAGGACTCGGCCACGCCCGACGACATCGAGGAGATCCTGAACGTCAGCCAGTCCGGTGGCGATTTCAAGGTCCGCTACACGGAAGATGGCAAGACCTATGGCAATGCGATCAGCGACTATGCCGCCGAATCGCACTACCTGTGCGCCACCGGGACCGAACGCTATACCGCGCTGCAATTCTCCAGCCGCGGGCAAAGCGTCAACGTCGGCGACTTCGAGCAGCGCACGAAGCTGATCGACCCGCTGGTCTTCGTCCATGCCGAAGACGGCGGCGCGCCAGGCCCGATCTCCGGCCGCTTTACCGTGGAGACCCGGGGGGAAACGATCACGACCACGTTCAGCAGCCCAGCCGCGGGCGCCAGCAACGTACTGATCGAATCTTCGTCCGGCGTGCGGTGGAGCGGCTCGTCCGACGACGGCGAGCTTTAAGGCCTGTTCACGCTAGAAGGAGGCTCGCACAGGCCGGGAATGGACTCCTGTCTTCGATCGCTGAAAGCATCGGGGCCCGGCCTGCCTGGGCAGGACCGGGCCCCGGAACACGCCGAAGCGTCCGTTACTTCAGCGGCTTGAACCGCACCCGCTTGGGCTTGGCGCCTTCCTCGCCCAGGCGGCGCTTCTTGTCGGCCTCGTATTCCTGGTAGTTGCCGTCGAAGAACACCACCTGCGAATCGCCCTCGAACGCCAGGATATGCGTGGCGATCCGGTCCAGGAACCAGCGGTCGTGGCTGATCACCATGACGCTGCCGGCAAACTCCAGCAGGGCATCCTCCAGCGCGCGCAGGGTTTCCACGTCCAGGTCGTTGGACGGCTCGTCCAGCAGCAGCAGGTTGCCGCCGGCCAGCAGGGTCTTGGCCAGGTGGAGCCGGCCGCGCTCGCCGCCCGACAGGTTGCCCACGGTCTTGTTCTGGTCGCCGCCCTTGAAGTTGAAGCGGCCCAGGTAGGCGCGCGATGACATCTCGAAGCGCCCCACCGTCAGGATGTCGGCGCCGTCGGCCACGGCGTCGAACACGGTCTTGGTGTCTTCCAGCGCATCGCGCATCTGCTCGACGTAGGCCAGCTTGACGGTCGACCCGCGCACGACTTCACCGCTGTCGGGCTGCTCCTTGCCGGCGATCATGCGGAACAGCGTCGACTTGCCGGCACCGTTGGGGCCGATGATGCCGACGATGGCGCCGGCCGGCACCTTGAAGCTGAGATCGTCGATCAGCAGGCGGTCGCCATAGCCCTTGCTGACGTTCTTGAATTCGATGACCTCGTTGCCCAGGCGCTCGGCCACGGGAATGAAGATCTCGGAGGTCTCGTTGCGCTTCTGGTATTCGTGCGAGCTGAGCTCCTCGAAGCGGGCGATGCGCGCCTTGGACTTGGCCTGGCGCGCCTTGGGGTTCTGGCGCACCCACTCCAGTTCCTTCTTGATGGTCTTCTGGCGGGCGGATTCGTTGGCCTCTTCCTGCTTGAGGCGGTCTTCCTTCTGCTCCAGCCAGGAGCTGTAGTTGCCCTTCCATGGAATGCCGTGACCACGGTCCAGTTCCAGGATCCATTCGGCGGCGTTGTCCAGGAAGTAGCGATCGTGGGTGACCGCGACCACGGTGCCCGGGAACTTCTGCAGGAACTGCTCCAGCCAGTCCACGCTTTCCGCGTCCAGGTGGTTGGTGGGCTCGTCCAGCAGCAGCATGTCGGGCTTGGACAGGAGCAGGCGGCACAACGCCACGCGGCGCTTCTCGCCGCCCGACAGGTGGCCCACCACCGCGTCCCACGGCGGCAGCCGCAGGGCGTCGGCGGCGATTTCGAGCTGGTGCTCGATGTCGTCGTTGCCGCTGCCGCTGCCCGCCGCGATGATGGCCTCGAGCTCGGCCTGCTCGGAGGCCAGCGCGTCGAAGTCGGCATCGGGCTCGGCATAGGCCGCATAAACCTCGTCCAGCCGCTTCTTGGCGGTGAACACGCCTCCCAGCCCGGTCTCGACCGCCTGGCGCACGGTGTGCTCGGGATCGAGCTGCGGCTCCTGGGGCAGGTAGCCGATGCTCAGGTTCGGCATGGGGCGGGCTTCGCCCTCGATGTCCTGGTCCACGCCGGCCATGATCTTGAGCAGCGTGGACTTGCCTGCGCCGTTCAGCCCGAGCACGCCGATCTTGGCGCCCGGGAAGAACGACAGCGAGATGTCGCGCAGGATCTGCCGCTTGGGCGGCACGATCTTGCCGACGCGATTCATGGTGAAAACGTATTGGGCCATGGGTGGACGTACGAAAAGGAAAAAGGGCGCGGGGCCGGCTCGGCCGGCCCCGCTGTGGCGAAGCAGACAGTGTAGGCCGGTTCGCGCGGGAAAGGCGAACCGGCGGCCGCGCTACTCCAGCTTGATGCCGGCCTGCCGGATGATGTCGCGGTTGTTGTCGTACTCGGCGCGGATCAGGCGCGCGAACGCCGCGGCGCTGCCGCCGGTGGGCACGTTGTCGCTGCCGACCAGGCGCGCGCGCAGGTCCGGCTGCGCCAGGGCCTTGTTGATCTCGGCGTTCAGCCGGGCCAGCACCGCCTCGGGCGTGCCCGCCGGCGCGAAGACCCCGAACACCGACATCAGGTTGGCCTTGGGAAAGCCTGCCTCGGCGAAGGTCGGCACGTCGGGCAGGAAATCGATGCGTTCCGGCGCGCCCACGGCCAGCGGCCGCAGCTTGCCGGCCTTGATGTGGCCGTTCAGCACCGGGCCCAGATTGGTGGACAGCAGCTCGAACTGGCCGCCCAGCGCATCGTTCTGCTGCTGGCCGCCGCCCTTGTAGGGAATGTGAGTGATGTCCACGCCGGCCGCGCGCTTGAACTGTTCCAGCGTGATGTGGCCGACCGTGGCCAGGCCCGAGGTGCCCCAGCGCAGCGCGCCCGGGCGGCTGCGCGCCTGCCCGACCACGTCGGCCAGGCTCTTGCCCTGGAACGCCGGCGTGCCCAGCAGCACGACCGGCGAATACATCACGCTGGCGACCGGCGCGATGTCCTTGAACGGATCGTAGTTGACCCGGCCCAGCAACGGGTTCAGCGACAGCGGGCTGATCGAGGAAAATCCGACGGTGTAGCCGTCGGGCGCAGCCTTGGCGACCGCGTCCATGCCCAGCGTGCCGCCGGCGCCGGCCCTGTTTTCGACGATGACGGTCGTGCCGAGCTGGCCGCCGAGCTTGTCGGCCAGGGCGCGCGACACGATGTCGCTGACCCCGCCGGGCGGATAGGCGACGATGATGCGCACGGGCCTGGCGGGCCAGGTCTGGGCCGAGGCGGCGGTGCCGGCCAGCGCCAGCAGGCTGGCGCACAGGGGAAGCAGGATACGGTTCATGGTGGTGGCAAGGGAAGCGGCCGCGACGAAAGCCCCGGATGGCGCGCCGGCGCGGCCCGGCGGACGGCGTCCATTGTAGTGGAGTGCCGCGGCCCGGCCCTTGGTATGCTGTGTCCCAGGACGACTTCCCGTAAACGACGCCATGCTGCCCTTCGACTGGAATTTCCCCTATCCCTCGCAGAAGATGCCGCTGCTGGCGGCCAACGCCGTCAGCACCAGCCAGCCGCTGGCCTCGCAGGCCGGCCTGCGCATGCTGTACGAGGGCGGCAACGCCGTCGATGCCGCGCTGGCGGCCGCCATGGTGCTGACCGTGGTCGAGCCGGTCATGAACGGCATAGGCGGGGACCTGTTCGCCATCCTCTGGCACGAGGGGCGCCTGCACGGCATCAACGCCAGCGGCCGCTCGCCCGCCGCCTGGACCCTGGACCACTTCCGCGGCCGTGCGTCCATGCCGGTCACCGGATGGGATGCCGTCACGGTGCCCGGCCAGGTCGCGGGCTGGCGCGCCCTGTCGGAACGCTTCGGCAAGCTGCCCTTCGAGCAATTGGTGCAGCCCGCCCTGCACTATGCCCGGGAAGGCTTCCAGGTCACCCCGCAGATCGCCCGCCTGTGGGCCCGCCAGGCCCCCAACCTGGCCAAGGAGCCCGGCTTCGCCGAGGCCTTCTTCCGCGACGGCCGCACGCCCAGCGCCGGCGACCGCTGGCGCTTCCCCGAACAGGCCGACACCCTGGCCGACATCGCCCGGACCGGCGGCGACAGCTTCTATCGCGGCGCGCTGGCGCAGAAGATCGTCGACTTCGCGCAGCGCACCGGCGGCACGATGACCCTGGCCGACCTGGCCGCCCATGAAGTGCAATGGGTCGAACCCTTGCGCCAGGACTTCCGCGGCTACACCCTGCACGAGATCCCTCCCAGCGGCCAGGGCATCGCCGCCCTGGCCGCGCTGGGCATGCTCGAGCACCTGGACCTCGAAGGCATGGGCCTGGACAGCCCCGCCATGTACCACGCCATGGTCGAGGCCATGAAACTGGCCTTCTCCGACCTGCACGAACACGTCGCCGACCCCGACGCCATGCGCCTGGGCCCCACCGACCTGCTGGACCCGGCCTACCTCGCGCAACGCGCCGCCCTGATCGACCCCGCCCGCGCCACCACTCCCACCGCCGGCACCCCCAAGCTGGGCGGCACCGTCTACCTGGCCGCCGCCGACGCCGACGGCACCATGGTCTCGTTCATCCAGTCCAACTTCCAGGGCTTCGGCTCGGGCGTCGTGGTGCCCGGCACCGGCATCTCGCTGCACAACCGCGGCATCGGCTTCAACCTGCGTCCCGGCCACGTCAACTGCGTCGCCCCCTCGAAGAAACCGATGCACACCATCATCCCCGGCTTCGTCACCCGCAACGGCCAGCCCGTCATGGCCTTCGGCGTCATGGGCGGTTCGATGCAGGCGCAGGGCCACATGCAGATGATGGTGCGCCTGGGCGCCTTCGGCCAGAACCCCCAGGCCATGAGCGACGCCCCGCGCTTCCGCGTGGAACCCGGCGAGGTCCGCCTGGAAGCCCACACCCCCGCCGCCGTGGTCGACGGCCTGCGCAAGCTGGGCCACACCGTCGAAGTCTCGGAACGCCACAGCCTGGACTTCGGCACCGCCCAGCTGATCTACCGCAGCGACGAAGGCTACATCGCCGCCTCCGACTCCCGCCGCGACGGCCAGGCCGTCGGCTATTAGCGCCCGGCCCAACGAGTCGGCGGCCCGGCCTACACCGGTGCGGGCTGGTCCGCCGACTCCTCCTCCACTTCCCGAGTCTCCAACCGGACCAACCGTCCCCCCACCCTCCGCAAGGGCTCCAGCAACCCCGCCATCAACCCCAGCTGCGTCAACACCAACCGGTGCCCATCATCGGCGTCGTCCTCGGGCAACTGCTCCAGCGCCCGCGCCAACGCCCCTTCCTCGCCCGCGCCGGCATCCAGCCCCCCCTTCCCCGCCAACCCCGCCGCAATCCCGTCCAGCGCCTCGATCACTGCCATCGTCATCCGCGCGATCTGCGCATCGCTCGCATGGTCCGACAGGCTTTCCCGATGCGCCCCCAGCCCCGACAGATAATTCAGCAAGGTGTGCGACAACGTCAGGAACCGCAGTCCCGCGTCCGCGTCCCGCCGGAAATGCCCCGGCTCGGCCAGCATGTTCGACATCGCCATCGACAGGGCCGCGTCCGCATTGTGCGCATTGCGCCGCGCCAGCCGATAGGCCAGGTCGTCGCGCTTGCCCGTCTCGTACTGGATCATGATCTCGCGCAGGTAACGGCTGTTCGCGGCCAGTGCATTGGCCGCCACCTGCGTCAGCCGGCGCCCCTGCCAGTCGGGCATCACCACCAGCACCGCCAGGCCCGCGATGCCCGCGCCGATCAGCGTATCCACCAGGCGCGGCACGAACAGATCGTAGCCGTTGCCGATCTGGTTGAAACACAACAGCACCAGCACCGTGATCGCCGCCGTCCCGATCATGTAGCGCGTGGAACGCGTCGCGAAGAACGCCACGCCCGCCACCACCGCGAACAGCGCCTGCACCAGCAGGCTCGAGAACAGCTTGAACAGCACCCATCCCACCAGCAGCCCCAGCACCGTACCCAGCACCCGCTGCACCAGCCGGGTGCGCGTGGCGCCATAGCTCGGCGCGCAGACGAACAACGTCGTCAGCACGATCCAGTATCCCTGCTGCGGATGGACCAGATGCAGCATCCCGTAGCCCGCCGCCATCGCCAGTGTCAGCCGCACGGCGTAGCGGAACACCGGCGCCCCCGGCGTCAACTGCAGCCGCACGCGGTCGAAGGCCTCGCCCATCGACTGGGGCGAGCGGTCCAGCAGGCTGTTGTCCTGCTGCTGCTCGTCCAGCTTGTCGGGGTTGCTCGCGCTGCCCAGCCGCCGGTCCAGTTCCGCCAGGTTGGCCGACAGCGCGTTCACCGACCGCAGCAACCGCGCCCATTCCGGGCGCCCCTGCCGCCGCAGATGCTCCAGCGAGGCGTCCAGGTCGGCCCGGGCCTGCCGCGCCTCGTCCCCGGCATCGAAGGGCAGGCGCATCCGTATCGCCCGCGCCAGGCGGCGGCAGGCCTGCCCTTGCAGGCCCAGCAGCCGCTGGCAGCGGAACATGATGTCGCTGTGGAAGAATGCGTCGGCCAGTTCGTCATAGGGGTAGTGCGAGGAACTGGCGCGTTCGTGCACGTCCTGCGCAATGAAATACAGGCGCAGATAGCGCGCCGTCTTGCGGCCCGGCCGGCTCTGGCCCAGGCGGCTGAAGATGCTTTCCTTGGCCGCGTTCAGCGCCGCCACCACCTTGCCGTTGAGCTGCGCCAGCTCCAGCCGGCGGGCCTCCAGGTCGATGCCGCGCACGGGCTCGAACAGCGAGCCCTTCAGCACCAGGTAGTCGCCCAGCACGGCATACAGCCGCGCCAGCCGCTGCTGCACGGGCTGGTGCACGAACAGCGCCGCCCACATCACCGACAACAGGCCGTACCACGCCGCCCCCGCCATCAGCAGCGCCGGCTCGTGCCAGAAGCCGCCCTGGCCCCTGCCCTGCTCCACGCCGATGGTGGTGTAGATGGCCAGGATCAGGGTCGCGTATCCGATCGCGCGGTAGCGTTCGCCGATGGCCCCCAGCATGGTCAGGCAGAACGTGGACAACACCATTCCGGCCAGGAACAGCCATGGGTGGGGAAACAGGGCCTTGACGGCGACGGCCGCCACGGCGAAGCAGGCCAGCGTGACGACCTGGGCCAGCAGGCGGCCGCGCCAGTTGTCGTCGGTCTCGGCCAGCGCGCAGGCGATGACCCCCAGGAAAGCCGGAATGACCAGGTCCATCCGGTCGTGCCACCAGCACAGCGCCATGACGCTGGCCAGGGCGATGAACACGCGCAGGCTGTAGACGAAGGTGTCGTGCGCCCAGAGGCGGCGCAGGGTATCGGGAATGGAGGCGGGACGCATGGGCGCAGCAAGGAACGAGCAGACGTAACTATCGCACGCAGGACTCGTGCCAGGGCCCCCGGGGCATACGACGGCCGCCCGGGTTGCGCGGACTTCACGCCACCTGGCCGGACCCGGCGGCATGCGATAATCGGGACCGGCGGGCGTCTTCGGCCCGCCCGTCGCATCTGTGCAGCCCAGGCCCATGAAACAATACCTCGACCTCGTCCAATCCGTCCTCGACAACGGCTCGTGGCAAGTGAACCGAACGGGCATCCGCACCCTCAGCCTGCCCGGCGCCTCGCTGCGGTTCGACCTGCGGCAGGGCTTTCCCGCCGTCACCACCAAGAAGCTGGCGTTCAAGTCCGCCATCGGCGAACTCGTGGGCTTCCTGCGCGCCTCGCGCAATGCCGCGGAGTTCCGCGCGCTGGGCTGCAAGGTCTGGGACCAGAACGCCAACGAGAACGCGCAATGGCTGGCCAATCCCTATCGCGAAGGCGAGGATGACCTGGGTCCGGTCTACGGCGTCCAGTGGCGCCAATGGCCGGCCTACAAGGTACTGGACGCATCGCGCACCGCCCAGTTGCAGGACGCGCTGGGCCGCGGCTATGCCCGCGTGGCCGAGTTCGACGAGGACGGCGCGCGCAAGGTGCTGCTCTACAAGGCCGTCGACCAGTTGCGCCAGTGCCTGGACACCATCCACAACAATCCCGGCGATCGCCGCATCCTCTTCCATGGCTGGAACTGGGCGCAGATCGAGGAAATGGCGCTGCCGCCCTGCCATCTGCTCTATCAGTTCCTGCCCAACGCCACCACGCGCGAGATCTCGCTGTGCCTGTACATCCGGTCCAACGACATCGGCCTGGGCACGCCGTTCAACCTGACCGAGGGCGCCGCGCTGCTGCACCTGGTGGGCCGGCTGACCGGCTACCAGCCGCGCTGGTTCAGCTATTTCATGGGCGATGCCCATATCTACGAAAACCACCTGCCCATGCTGCGGGAACAACTGACCCGCACGCCCTTCCCCGCGCCGCAGCTGGCCCTGTCGGACCGCATTCCCGACTATGCCGTCACCGGCAAGTACGAGCCGGAGTGGCTGGAACGCGTGGAGCCGGGCGATTTCTCGCTGGTCGGTTACCAGCACCACGCGCCGCTGACGGCGCCCATGGCCGTCTAGGGCCGGTTCACCCGGGCGCCAGGCCCAACGCCTCCAGTTGCCGCGCGACGTCCGGCAATTTCACGATGGCCGCGATCTCGCCCTGCAGCTTGTCGATGATCGCCTGCGGCGTCCCGGCCGGCGCCATCACGCCATACCACGAATTGATCTCGTAATCGGGAAAGCGCTCGGCGATGGTGGGCAGTTCCGGCTGCAGCGCCGGGCTGATGGTGATCGGCCCCATGTGCGAGCGCACCTTCGAGCAGCACGGCTTCCCGATGCCGGCCGATTTCGTCGAGGCGCTGTCAGTACAGTTCGTGCTGGCGAACCTCCAGCAGACCGATGCCATCGCCACCATGACGCGCGACATCGCCCACCACTACCGTCGCCAGGGCCTGGTGTCGGTGCTGCCTTTCAATTTCCCGAAATTGATGCGCCCCTTGGGCATCACATGGAACCGCGACCGGACCATGTCCCCCAGCACCACGCTGCTGATCGAATGCCTGGAGGAGGCCGCCGCGTCCGGCGCGCCGGCCTAGGGGGCCTGTTCCCCTGGGACCCGCGGCCGGACCGGCGTACCCGCGTCAGCCCACGTGCTGGCGCAGGAGCTCCAGCGAGCGCGACAGCGCCAGGTCGGCGCTGGGCTTGTCGTACGAACCGCGCATGTCGCAGTTGAAACCGTGGCCGGCCGCATAGGTGTGGACGATCACCTCGGGCTGCGCGGCGCGGACCTTCTCGACGTCGGTCATCGGAATGGCGTGGTCCTTCTCGCCGAAATGCGCCATGGTCGGGATGCGGGGCTTCTTGTCGGCCATGCCGGCGATGCCGCCGCCGTAGTACGGAATGGCGGCCGACAGGCCATCCAGGCGTCCCGCGGCGGCCCACGCCACCGTGCCACCCCAGCAATAGCCGACGATGCCGACCTTGCCCGCCTCGCTGGCGATGGCCAGGGCGGCGGCGACGTCCTTCAGGGCGTTGTCGATGGAGACCTTCTGCATCAGTTCGCGCCCCTTGGCGATGTCGTCGGGCTCATAGCCCAGTTCGACGCCCGGCTGGACGCGGTCGAAGAACGCGGGGGCGATGGCCAGGTAGCCTTCCTGGGCATAGCGATCGCACACGCTGCGGATGTGGACGTTGACGCCGAAGATCTCCTGGCACACGATCAGGCCGCCGCGCGGCTTGCCCGCGGGGTCGGCACGATAGGCGGAAATGGTGACACCGTCGGAGGCGGTCAATTCGATCTGCGTTCCCATGATTCCCTTGTCGATTGGTGATGAATGATTGTCGTTGCGGTCCGGCCGCGGCGCGAACCGGGCCCACAGCCTTGCGTTGTATCAGAAATCCCGCGGGCTGGCAGCCTCCCGTCTCAACGGGCGAGCCACCGGAGGCCCGGGAGGTTCGTGCTAGATTGCGGTCTGGATACGCCAGACTTTTCCCCGCCATGCCCGCCCAGCTCATCCTTGTCGTCGCCTACGCCCGCAACCGCGTCATCGGACGCGACAACGCCCTGCCCTGGCGCCTGCGCGGCGACCTGGCGCATTTCAAGCGCACCACGCTCGGCCATCCCATCGTCATGGGACGCAAGACCTGGGAATCGCTGGGCCGGCCGCTGCCGGGCCGCCGGAACATCGTCATCACCCGCGATCCGGCCTATGCGGCCGAGGGCGCGACGGTGGTGCACACGCTGGAGGATGCCCTGGCCGTGGCCGGGGACGCCGCCCGGGTGTTCGTGATCGGCGGCGCGCAGATCTATGCCGCGACGCTGGATCGGGCGGACACCATCATCGCGACGGAAGTGCACGCGGACGTGCCGGGCGACGCCTGGTTTCCCTTGCTGCCCGCCGGCCAATGGCGCGAATCCTCGCGCGAGGCCCAGCCGCCCGAGGACGGGCTGGGCTACGACTTCGTCACCTACGACCGGATACGGGCTTAGGCTAGGCCAGCGTGCGCCCGGCCAGGCCGTGCAGCCAGGCCATGAACGGCAGGGTCAGCAGGACGCGCTCCCCACGCGTTTCCTGGCCCGCCGCCAGGGCCAGCGGGCAGAAATCCGGCGACAGCATCACCGAATGCAGGGGCGAACCGGGCTGCTGCCGGCGGCACAGGGTGGTCTCGGACTCCAGCCAACCCATGCCCAGCGTCGCGCTGCGCTTGACCAGCAGCGTGGCCTGCCGGTCCGGCACGTCCAGCACCAGCAGCGTGACGCGGCTGCCGGCGATGGCGCCGGCGGCGAGCGCCGCCAGCACCACCAGCACCGATGCGATCACGATCGGTTTGCGCATCGCCGCCTCCCTCAGCGCGCCACGGGACGCAGGGTCCACGAATCGGCCTTCACGGCATCGATCGCGCCGCGGCTATAGACCATCGGGAAGTAGTCGCCCTTGGCCCAGGCCTCCAGCAGGTTGTCGTAGTACGGGCTTGCCGGATCGGCGGACTGCCCCGGCACGTTGATCGCGAGCGACTTGTCCCAATCGGCCACGTCGATGATCTGCCGGTAGGATGCGCCGCTGGTCACGCGGAAATCCGACGTCCGGTAGGAAGCGCGGTGGACGGTATCGCCGGTCCCCCCGACGGGGAAGCGCTGCGTGGCCAGGTCGCCGGCCGTGCCGGCATCGAGGAACGCGGCCAGTTCGTGGTCGAACTTGATGTGGTGCAACGACCCCCACTTCCACGTCGAGACGTCCCCGCCCAGCCGCGTCTTCAGGTCGCCCATGGCCGACTTCAGCGTGTCCAGCAGCAGCGCGTTGCGCCCCGCCACGGGATCGGGCCCGAACACCGCATCCGGCGACGCGAGCCGGGCGAACACCACGGGCTTGGACAGCGTACCGAACACCGAACGCCCCGCAGGCGGCACGATGAGACTGGTCACCTGCGCGGACACCTTGGGCAGCCAGGCCTCGAAGATGGTGGCGGCCACGGAGTCGACGCTGGCCACGTAGTCCCAGGCACGCAGGCGCTGCAAGGCCTCGGCCACGTCCGCATCGCCGGAGTTCAGGCCCGCCAGCATGGGAACCAGCGTGCGCGCGGGTATCGACAATTCGTCGATCTGCAGCTTGGCCGAGTCCCGCACGGTGTGCCGCGTGGAGGTCTTGAGCACCTCGACGATGCGGTCGTAGCGATAGGGTTCGGCCCAGCCCATGGTGTTGGTCAGGTCGCGGTAGGCGTAGTCGTCGGGCACGTTGTACTGGTTGGCCGTGGCGAAGAAACCCTCGCGGGGGTTCAGGATGCGCGGCAGCAGCGAGCCGGACAGGTAGCCCGCCCATTCGTAGCGCCCGTCGCCCGGCACCGGCAGCAGCCCCGACCAATCCGGGTTGGGCCGTATCGGCACCAGCGAACCGCCGAACCAGCCGATGTTGCCGTCCACGTCGGCATAGACCATGTTCTCGCCGGGCGTGAAATGGCGCGCCATGCCTTCGCTGAACTCGGTCCAGTTGCTGGCCTGGTTCAGCCGCAGGCTGGCCAGGTAGGCCGCGGTGCCCGGGAACTCCAGGTAGGCGGCGCGCACGGCGTAGGCCTTGTTGGCGGCGGCGTCCTCGTACACCACCGGGCCGTGGCGCGTGAATTTCAGTGTCACGCTCTGCTCGGCCTGGCCGCGCACGGGCACTTTTTCCTCCACCTTCCTCATGGTTTCCCATGCCCCCTTGTAGCGGTACTGGTCGGGGTTGGCCGGATTGGTCTCGTAGACGTACAGGTCTTCCTCGTCGCCGTAGGCGAAGATGGTCAGGCCGAACGCGATGCGTTCGTTGTGCCCCATCGACACGCCGGGCAGCGCGGGTTCGCCGGCCCCGATCACGTTCCAGCCTGGCGCGTGCAGGTGCACCATGTAGCGCAGCGAAGGCATGCTGATCGCGCGGTGCGGGTCTCCGGCCAGGATAGGCTTGCCGGATGCCGTGCGATCGCCGGACACGGTCCAGTTGTTGCTTTCGTGCTGGAGGGCCAGCAGTTCCTCGGGCTCGCGCTTGGCGGTGCCGCCGCTGGCCGACAGGGCCGAGGCCAGGCGCTCGCGATCGGCCGGCGCCAGCGGGCTGCGCGGGAAATCCCCCACCTCGAACGCCATGCCGTTGCGCGCCAGCTGATACTCGGCCAGGATGGCCGTGGTCAGGGTCCCGACGTCCAGTCCGGCCGGCACTTGCAGGGTCTTGACCGGCTGCTGGTCGGTCAGCTCCTGGGTGGTCGCCAGGCCGACGGCCGCGATGCGGCGCGCCATGGAGATCTCGGTGCTGACGTTGCGCGTGATGCCGTAGATGCGGATCAGCGACGACGTGGGCGACCAGCGGCCGGGTTCGGTGCCGGTCAGGCGGAACTCGATGGGCAGCTTGGCGGGATCGGCCTTGACCTCGTCGATGTAGGCGTTGATACCGTCGGAGAACGCGGTCAGGATTTCCTTGCCCTGCGGGTGGTAGCTGGCGAACTCCGCCTCGGCATCGCCGCGGAACAGGAACTTGCGTGCCGCGCGATCGGCCGGCACGAAGCGGGCACCGAACTGCTCGGCCATCTTGCCTTCGCCGCGCCGCCTCCACTGGTCCAGTTGCCAGAGGCGGTCGCGCGCGGCGTTGTAGCCCTGGGCGAAGAACAGGTCGCGCTGATTCTGGGCAAAGATGTGGGACACGCCATGACGGTCCCGTACGATCTCCACTTGCTCCTTGACGCCCGGCACCTGGGTGCCCGGACCCGGCGGGGGATTCGAGCCTCCGCCGTCACCATCGCCGCCTCCGCCACAGGCGGCCAGCAACAAGGCGGCCGCCGCCAACGACGACCATCGGATTCGTCCGTACCTGTCCATGTCTGTCTCCGTTTTTTCTTTGCGACACTTCAGTCATTGCGTCCACCGCACCGATGCGGCGGGCCGCCTTACGCCATGCGCTTTTTCTTTCTCTCCCCTTGCAGATGAACCGCCCCATGGGCGGGACGGCAGGCGGACCGCGCAATATCCATGCCATCGAGCACGGGCCGCGTGCATGCGAAAACCGGCCCCCATGGGGGCCGGCATTGCCATATCTCAGAAAAACAACGAAAAATTTGTCCGGACAACCGCACTCGGCGGTCCCGCCCGGATCAGCCGCCCCGCTGTCCCGGCTGCCACAGATAGTCGCAACGCGCCACCTCGCTCATCCAGACCAGCCCGTCGCCGACGTGCCCGGTCGTGGCCGCCTGCTTCAGGGCCTGGTACAGGACATCGGCGTGGTCGTCCGCCGCCACCATCTCGATGCGCACCTTGGGCGAGAAATCCAGCAGCTCTTCCTTGAGGTTCTGCGGCTGGTGCCGCCCCGGCGCGCTGCACCCTTCCACGTGACTGACGGTCATGCCCGGAAAACCCGGCGTGCGCATCAGCGCCTCGCGTACGTCGTCCAGGCGCACCGGCCGTATGATCGCCTTGATTTCCTTCATTCGATTTCTCCTTGCGTTCGCCTATGCCTCGGGCGATTCCTCGTCGAACCAGCGGTACAGCGTGGGCAGCACCAGCAGCGTGAGCAGCGTGCAGGTGATCAATCCACCGATCACGACCACCGCCAGCGGCCGCTGCACTTCCGAGCCCGGTCCCGTGGCGAACAGGAAAGGGACGAGGCCCAGCATGGCCACGGTCGCCGTCATCATGACCGGCCGGAACCGCATGGTCGCCCCTTCCACCACCGCCTCGGCCAGCGGCATGCCCTCCATCCGCAGCTTGCGTATGTAGGACACCATCACCACCCCGTTCAGCACGGCGATGCCCCACAGCGCGATGAAGCCCACCGACGCCGGCACGGACAGATACTCGCCCGTCACGAACAGGGCAATGATGCCGCCGATGGAGGCGAACGGCAGCACGGTGATGATCAGCGTCGCGTAGCGCACCGAGTTGAACAGCAGGAACAGCAGGAAGAAGATGGCGGCCACGGTGGCGGGCACGATGATGGACAGGTGGCCCAGCGCTCGTTCCATGTTCTGGAACTGCCCGCCCCATTCCAGGTAGTAGCCCGTGGGCAGTTGCACCTTGCCCTGCACCGTCTGCTGCAACTCCGCCACGAATCCGCCCAGGTCGCGGTCCTGCACGTTGATGGCAACCACCACGCGCCGCTTGCCGCCCTCGCGGCTGATCTGCGCCGGCCCGTCGCGTACCTCGATGGCGGCCAGGCTCTCCAGCGGCACGCGCACACCATGCGGCGTGGTAAGCAGGATCTGGCGGATGGCCTGCACGCTGCCGCGGAACTCCTCGGGCAGGCGCACGGCCGCCGAGAACCTGCGCTCGCCCTCGTAGATCTCGGTGGCCGTCTTGCCGGCGATGGCCACCTCGATCACGTCGTGCACGTCCGACACGTTCAGGCCGTAGCGGGCAATGGCCTGGCGATCGATGTTGATGGACAGGTACTGCTGGCCGCTGACCCGGTCCACCCGCACGTCGCGCGCACCCGGCACCGTCTCGGCCACCCGCGCGATCTCCTGGGCCTTTTGCAGCAGCCGGTCCAGGTCCTCGCCGAACACCTTGACCGCCACGTCCGAGCGCACGCCGGTGACCATTTCGTCGACCCGGTCGGAAATGGGCTGCGCCATGATGATCTGCGCGCTGGGAATCACCTCCAGGCGCTTGCGGATCTCCTCGGCGATGGTGTCCTGGGTCCAGCCCTCCGGCCACTCGTCCTGCGGCTTGAGGCTGACGATGGGCGTGGACTCGTTCTGCGCCTGCGGGTCGGCGGGACTCTCGCCGCGGCCCACCCCGGAGATCGCCGATTTCACGCCGGGCACGCCCATGACGATCTTCATGGCCTGGCGCTCCAGTTCGATCGATTCCTCGAGCGAGATGTTGGGCACGCGGTTGATGCCCGGCACGATCGATCCCTCCTTCATCTCCGGGATGAAGGAGGTGCCCAGGAAAGGCAGCACGGCCACCGACGCGCCGAAGGCAAGCACGGCCATCACGACCGTCTTCTTCGTGTTGCGCAGCACCCAGTCCAGCATGCGCAGGTAGCGCCGTTTCATGAAGGCGATCATGCGCGTGTCGTGCTCGGCCCCGCCCTTGAGCAGATAGGAGGACAGCACCGGCGACAGGGTCAGCGACAGCACCAGCGAGATCGCCAGCGCGATGGCGATGGTGTAGGCCAGCGGCGCGAACATCTTGCCTTCCATGCCCTGCAGCGTCATCAGCGGCAGGAACACCAGGATGATGATGCCGATGCCGAACACCACCGGTGTCGCCACCTCGGCCACCGCCTTGAGGATGATGCGGACCTTGCGCTCGCCGCTTTCCTTGGCATGGCCCAGGTGGGCGAAGGCGTTCTCGACCACGACCACGGAGCCGTCCACCATCAGTCCGATCGCGACCGCCAGCCCTCCCAGCGACATCAGGTTGGCCGATATGCCCAGCCGGTTCATCGCGAAGAAGGTGAGCAGCGGCGTCAGCACCAGGGTCGCCACGACGATCAGCGAGGACCTCACGTCGCCCAGGAACAGGAACAGGATCACGACGACCAGCACGACGCCCTCCAGCAGCACCTTGGCCACCGTCCACAAGGCCGCGTCGACCAGCTCGCTGCGATCGTAGTAGGGCACGATCTGCAGGCCGTCGGGCAGCATGCCCTGGCCGTTGATCTCGGCCACACGCTGCTTGATGCGCGCCACCACTTCCTTGGCGTTGCCGCCGCGCATCATCATGACGATGCCGCCCACGGACTCGGTCACGCCGTTCTTGACCACGGCGCCGTAGCGGACCTCGTGCCCCATCCCGACCTCGGCCACGTCCCGCACGTACACGGGCGTGCCGTTGGATTCGGCCAGCACGATGTTGGCGATGTCCTGCAGGTTCTCGATCAGGCCCACGCCCCGTATCAGGTACTGCTCGGCGTAGTGAGGCAGGATGCCCCCGCCCGAGTTGGCGTTGTTGCGCGCCAGCCCTTCGTACACCTGGTGCAGCGTGATGCCGTAGTGGCTCATGCGGTCCGGGTTGACCCGGACCTGGTACTGCTTCACGTAGCCACCCTGCGAATTGATCTCGGCCACCTGCGGAATCGAACGCAGCAGCGGACGCACCACCCAGTCCTGGACGATGCGCCGTTCCGTCAGCTCCTTCTGCGTCAGTTCCCGATCGCCGTCGTCGGGCCTATCCAGCGTGTACTGGTAGACCTCGCCCAGGCCCGTGGACACGGGCCCCAGCACGGGCGTCACGCCGGTGGGCATGCGCGAGCCGATCTCGATCAGCCGTTCCATCACCAGCTGGCGCGCGAAATAGACATCGGTCGCGTCGGTGAACACCAGGGTGATCAGCGACAGCCCCGGCTTGTTCAGCGAGCGCATTTCCTCCAGCCCGGGCAGGCCGGTCATCGCGATCTCGATGGGCACGGTCACGAAGCGTTCGACTTCCTCCGGCGAGCGGCCGGTGGCGTCGGTGGCGATCTGGACCTGGACGTTGGTGACGTCCGGGAAGGCATCCACCGACAGCTTGCGCATGGCGTCCAGGCCGACCACGAGGGCCACCACCGCCAGCACGGCGATGATCAGCCGCTGCTGCAGGGCAGCGCGGACGATTTTCTCGAGCATGATCGTTACTCCGGATCGACGCCAGCGCGCTGGTTGTTGAGGTGGAAGGCTCCTTCGACGACGATGCGCTCACCGGCCTTCAGGCCCGAGGCCACCACGCGCTTGCCGTTGGACGAGGCGCCCATCTGCACGTGGGTCGCGCGAAAGCGGCCCGGCTCGATCTCGACGTAGACCAGGTCCTCGTTCTCGAAACGCACCACGGCCGACGCGGGAATCACCAATTGCTCGGTGGGCCGGCTGGCGATCAGCATGGTCGCCAGCATCGCCGGCTTGAGCCGGCCGTCGGCGTTGTCGATGGAGGTCCTGACCGGCACGGTGCGCGTGGCGGGATCGACCACCTGGCCGACGAAGATCAGCTCGCCGGAGATCTTGCGGTTGCCCAGCGCCGGCACCTCGATGTCGACCGTCTGGCCCGCCGCCACCAGGTCGGCCTGCTGTTCGGGCACCTCGGCCACCGCCCACACGCGCGACAGGTCGGCCACCGTGAACAACGAATCGGCGGGCTGGACCACCTGCCCCGGCGACACCTTGAACTCGACCACGGACCCGCGCAAGGTGGACACCACCGGCGAGAAGGAACTGATCTCGCCCGACTGCCCCATGCGCGCGATCGCCGACGGCGACATGCCCAGGACGCTCAACTGGTCGGAGGCGGCGCGCAGCTCGGCCGCGGCCACCGCGTATTCGTTCTCGCGCCGCTGCAGTTCGGCCTTGCCGATCACGTCGGCGGCGAACAGCAGCCGCGCGCGCTCGCGGGCGTTCTGCTGCAGCTCGGACTGGGCCTTGGCCTTCAGGTAGGCCAGCTGGGCGCTGCCCAGTTCGGTGCTGTGCAGGCGCGCCAGCACGTCGCCGGGCTTGACCGCCGCGCCCAGCGTGGTGTTGATGTCGGTGACCCGCCCCGTCACCGGAGCGCCGATCCGGGCCATGCGCTGGCGGTCGAAATCGATGCGGCCCGCCACGCGCAGCACGTCGCTGAACGGCTCGGTCGAAACCGGGGCGATCTTGATGCGGGCCAGCATGGCCTCGCTCGCGACCACGATGCTGGGGTCGAGGACTTCGGCCGGCTCGGCCTCGTTCGCGGGCTTGTCGCCGCAGGCTGCCAGGACGAGGCAGACAGCGGCCAGGAGGCTCCACCGCGCGGCGGCGGGCAGGGTCCGGCGTGCGCCGTGGGAGGTCGTGCGGAAAGGGCGCGGAATCATGAGGGGTCACCTGCGGAAGAGTTGGCCAGCAGCCGCTCGATTTCCACGGCGGCCATTTGCAGATCGAATTGGGCGGCGATGAGGTCGTTGCGCGCGGTGCGCAGCACGCGCTGCGCATCGATGTAGTCGATGATCCCGCGCTCGCCGTAGCGGTAGGCGGCCTCGGCCACGTTCAGCGCGGCCTCGGCCTGGCGCACGATGCCCGACTCCAGCGCCTCGACCTGCGAAGCGGCGATCTGGTATTGCTGGTAGGCGGAATCCAGTTGCTGGGTCAGCTCGAATTCGCGGGCCTCGAGCAGGCTGCGCGCGCGCATGGCGGTGGCGGCGGCCTCGTCGATCGGCCCCTGCCGGCGGTCCCACAGGGGCACGCTGACCACCACGCCGAACTGCGTGTCGCGCGTGTCGGGATCGCGGCTGGACGTCGCCTTGAGCGCCACCGAAGGCATGCGCAGCGAACGCTCGTAGTCCACGGCGGTGCGGGCCCGCTGCAATTCGGCCCGGAACTGGGTGAGCTCGGGATTGCCCGCCAGCATCACCTCGCGCAGCCGCTCCAGGTTCTCGAGGGACGGCTTCCCGCTCAACTGGCCTTCCACCGCGAAACCCGCCGGCAGGATGCCGCCGACCTGCTGGCGCAGGAATGACTTGGCCTGGTTCACGCGCAGCAGGGCGCTCTGGCTGTTCTTCTGCGCGTTCAGCAGTTCGGCCGCGACGCGGATCGCCTCGTACTTGGGCGCATCGCCCACGTCCACCCGGACCTGGGCACGGTTGTACAACTGCTGGGTCAGCGCCAGGTCCTCCTGCGCCGCGGCGAACTCGGCCTCGCGCCGGAGCGTTTCGTAGAACCCGCGCTTGACCTGGGCCACCAGCCCCGCCACGAAGAACTCCTGCCCCGCGGTCACGGCCCGCAGCGTGCCCGTGGCCAATTCGTACCGCAGCCGGCGCTGGTTGGGCAGATCGATGCGCTGCGTGAGGGACAGCGTCTGGCCGATGCCGGTGGCGGCACCCGGCTGGCGCGCCGATACGCGGCCAGTGGTGAATTCCACCTCGGGGTTGGGATAGGCGCGCGCGGTGGTCAGGCCGGCCTGGGCGGCATCGACGCCGGCCGCGGCGGCCTCGATACCCTTGTTGCCCTGGAGGGCAAGGGACAATAGCTGGTCGAGCGTGTAGGGCTGCGCCGCAGCCGCGTGGGTACACATGCCCGCCAGCCACACTGACAGAACGAGTGTGATGGGCTTCATGATGATCGTAGGAACGGACACGCGCGGCGGCACAAGGCCGCCGGCAAGGCGCGTGCGGCGGCTACCTGCCGCCGCAGACGAGGGTGACGCGGATCAGGCCGTCAGTGACGGCGGGCGGTAGGCCCGGAACACCGGAGCCGGCGCGGGCGGATGCTGCGACGCGATGAACAGCGAGTCGCCCAGGACGGGCTCGGCGATCGCGACGCACAGGGGAAGATCGAACTCGTGGGGATCGAGCGGCGCCCCCGCGTAGGAATTGTCGTTGGCCGGCGGCCGGCAGACCAGGTCGTCCACCGCCACGTCGCCCCAGTCGGGCTCGGAGATCTGCTCGACGATGTCGAATTCCTCGTCCAGCTCGAATTCCCAGCGCGGCATGTCGATCCGGACGGCGGCGCCGGCCTGGGGCGCCTCGCGCATTTCGTGGCCGGCCGCCACGGGCAGGTGGGACGCGACACGGGCGTGCTGGTAGCTGGCCACCACGTGGGCCTTGAGCTGGCACGCGGCGGACTCCGCCCACACCCATTGCAGGGGCAGGCACAGCAATACGAGGAACACGTACCAATGTCGCATGTGCAGCATTTTAAGCGCTGCGAGAGTTTTTGCAATTCACTCTCATTTCGCCCCGAATGCGCGGCGGCGCGGCCCCCGCGGGGCTCACCGCCCGTCCGGGGTGGTCATGTTGCGGCGGACGCGTTGCAGCAATCCTATCAACTGCCCTTGTTCGGCCTCGGTCAGGCCACGCAGCGCGAAATCGGCCAGCTCGTCGCCCACGTTCAGCGCCTCGGCCAGCATGGCCTCGGCCTTGGCCGTGGCCTCGACACGGAACGCCCGCCTGTCGCCGGGCACCGGCATGCGCGTGACCCAGCCGCCCTCCTGCATCCGGTCCAGCATGCGGGCGACGGTCATGGGCGTGACGTCCAGCGTCTCGGCCAGTTGCGCCTGCGTCATCGGGCCCAGGAAGGACAGGTACAGCGCCAGGCGGCACTGCGCGCGGCTGAGCTCGAGCCGCCCGCGCGCGCGGCGGTCGAATTCGGTGCTCATCAGCCGGCCGATGTCGGACACCAGGAAACCGAAGCGCTTGTCGTAGGGAGTCGCCATGGGAGGACCGGAAGAAGAACGCGCGATATTGTCGCCCATCGCCGTGCGTTCGGGAATATGTAAGCAAGCATATGATATACGTGCATATCATTCCAGACCAGCCGGGCATCCGCCGTGCAAACCTCCGCCGCGCCGCTCAACCGGCGCATGATCACGCTGTCCATCATGCTGGCCACGCTGATGCAGACGCTGGACAGCACCATCGCCAACGTCGCACTGCCCCACATGCAAGGCACGCTTTCCGCCTCGCAGGACGAGATCAGCTGGGTATTGACCTCCTACATCGTGGCCGCCGCCATCGCCACGCCGCTGACCGGCTGGCTGGCCGCGCGGCTGGGCGTCAAGCGCCTGCTGGCGGTCGCGGTCAGCGGCTTTACCGTGGCCTCGCTGCTGTGCGGCATGTCCGAAAGCCTGGCCCAGATCGTCGGCGCCCGGCTGCTGCAAGGCCTGTTCGGCGC
This sequence comes from Pigmentiphaga sp. NML030171, assembly GCF_002188635.1. Taxonomy (GTDB): domain Bacteria; phylum Pseudomonadota; class Gammaproteobacteria; order Burkholderiales; family Burkholderiaceae_B; genus Pigmentiphaga; species Pigmentiphaga daeguensis. The sequence goes on from NZ_NINX01000015.1 coordinate 250,926, forward strand.
CGCGCTGGTGCCGCTGTCCCAGTCCATCCTGCTGGACATCAATCCGCGCGACAAGCAGCCGCAGGCCATGGCGATCTGGGGCGTGGGCGTGATGGTGGGGCCGATACTGGGTCCCACGCTGGGCGGCTGGCTGACGGACAGCTACAACTGGCGATGGGTGTTCCTGATCAACCTGCCGATCGGCGCCTTCGCGCTGTTCGGCGTGCTGACCTACCTGCCCCGCTCCAAGCCCTCGGCGCGGCAGGCCCTGGACTTCTTCGGGTTCATCACCCTGTCGCTGGCCATCGGGGCGCTGCAGGCCATGCTGGACCGCGGCCAGCAGTTGGACTGGTTCGGCTCGCTGGAGATACGCATCGAGGCCGCCATCGCGCTGGTCAGCTTCGTCTTCTTCGCGCTGCATACGGCCACGGCCGGCAAGGGGTCCTTCTTTCGTTACGAACTGCTCAAGGACGGCAACTTCGTCACCGGCACCTGTTTCATCTTCGTGATCGGCGCGGTGATGTACGCGACGCGGGCGCTGCTTCCGCCCATGCTGGAGGCATTGATGGGCTACCCGGTGGCGACCACGGGCCTGGTCACCGCGCCCAGCGGGGTGGGCACCATGGTGGCCATGCTGATCGCGGGACGGCTGGTCGGGCGCATGGACGTGCGCATGATGCTGCTGGCCGGATTCCTGGTGTCGGCGGTCGCCCTCTACCAGATGATGGGCTACACGCTGGTCCTTTCGCAAAGCGACATCGTCTGGCCGGGCGTCATCCAGGGCGTGGGGCTGGGCTTCGTTTTCGTCCCGCTGAGCGCGGTCACCTTCGCCACGCTGGCTCCCGAGCTCCGGGCCGACGGCACGGCCATCTTCAGCCTGGTGCGCAACATCGGCAGCAGCATAGGCATCTCGGTGATCCAGGCCCAGGTCACGCGCAACACGCAGGTCGTGCATGCCTCGCTGGTCGAGCACATGAATCCGGCCAACGCCGCGCTCGTGCAGAACTATGACCTGAGTTCGCCCTCGACGCTGGAGTCGCTGAACCGGATGGTCACGCAGCAGGCGTCGATGATCGCCTACGTCGACGCGTTCAAGCTGATGTTCATCGCCACCCTGTGCGTGGTGCCGCTGCTTGCCATCGTGCGGTCACGCCGGCGCGCGGCGGGCGAGGACGCGCCGCACGTGGCCATGGACTGACCGCCGCCGGGCATGGCCGCTCAGCGGCGGCGGCCGGATACCTGCCGTGGCGTCAGCCGGCGTCGACCGAGGCCTGGTAGCCCGCCGCGTCCAGCAGGCCGGCGGTATCGGCCATGTTGTCCGGCCGGAGCTTGAAGATCCAGGCGGCATAGGGTTCCTGGTTCAGTTGCTCGGGGCTGGCCGAGAGCGCTTCGTTGAAGGCCACGATCTCGCCCGCCACCGGGGCATAGATGTCGGAAGCCGCCTTCACCGACTCGACCACGCCCGCCGTCTCGCCGGCCTGGAGCCGGGCCCCCACCTTGACGTCGCCGACGTAGACCAGGTCGCCCAGCTGGTCCTGCGCATGGTCCGTGATGCCCACCACCAGCAGGTCGCCGTCGGCGCGGATCCATTCGTGGGTCTTGGCGTACTTGAGTTCGGAAGGAAGATTCATGGAGGCGGATCCAGGTAGTGAGTCGAAGAGATGGGGGAATTGTAGTGAACCTTGGGGCGGGCGACGCGGGTCAGGGCTCGCCGCTGTCGAGCACCTTGCCGCGCCGCACGAAGGGCAGCCGGCAGACCACCGCCGGGACGCGCCGGCCGCGGATCTCCACCTCGGCCGCGTCGCCGGGCGATACGCTGTCCGGCAAGCGGGCGAAACCGATGGACGTGCCCAGCGTGGGCGACATGGTGCCGCTGGTGACCATGCCGGCGCCCTCGGCCGTGTGGACCGCCATCTGGGCGCGCATCACGCCCCGGTCCAGCAGCCTGAGCCCCAGCAACTGCCACTTCAGGCCGTAGGCCAGCGCCGCGCGCCCGACGAAGTCGCGCTGCGGGTCATGGTCGGACACGGTCCAGGCCAGTCCGGCCTCGGCCGGCTGGGTCAGTTCGTCCATGTCCTGCCCGTACAGGTTCAGGCCGGCCTCGACCCGCAGCGTGTCGCGCGCCCCCAGGCCGCAGGGCGCGACGCCCGCCGCCAGCAGGTCGCGCCACAGGGCGGGCGCCTCGGCGCAGGGCAGCACCACTTCCACGCCATCCTCGCCGGTGTAGCCGGTGCGCGCGACCAGCACGCCCTCGGCCCCCTCGGCCGTGAACGGCGCCAGGCCGCGCGCCAGGCGGCCCAGCGCCGGCCTCGCCTGCGCCAGCCGTTCCCGGGCCTCGGGCCCCTGGACCGCGATCATCGCCAGTTCGCGGCGCGGTTCGATCGTCACGTCGTAGCCGCCGGCCTGGGCGACCCGCGCCATCCACACCAGGTCCTTGTCGGCCGAGGCGGCGTTGACCACGAGCCGGTAGTGCTCCGGCGTCAGCAGGTAGACGATCAGGTCGTCCACCACCCCGGCCTGCGGATTGAGCATGCAGGAATACAGCGCCCTGCCCGGTTCGGCCAGGCGATCCACGTCGTTGGCCAGCAGATGGCGCAGGTAGGCGCGCGCCTGGCTTCCCGCCACGTCCACGTTGAGCATGTGCGAGACGTCGAACATGCCCGCGCCGCGCCGGACGGCATGGTGCTCGTCGATCTGCGAGCCGTACGAGACGGGCATGGACCAGCCGCCGAAGTCGATCATCTTGCCGGACAAGGCCAGGTGCTCGGCGAAGAGCGGAGTCTGTTTCAGGGGGAGAGACGCGGTCATGCGGATTCCTGCGCAACGGGATGGACGGACGTCAGCCGCGCACCGCGGACCACGAAGCGGGCGAGGCGCCGGCACGCGTGCCCTGCATGGTGCCGCCGTTCACCTTGCCGCGATAGCGCACGCCGTTCACCGAGAACGAGATCTCGTCGCCGCGCAGGGTGGCGTCGTCGATGGGCCGGGCATCCAGGGTGCCGCTCAGCCGCTGGTATTGCTGGGCCAGCTTCAGTTCGCGGCCGTCGAGCTTCCAGGTGCCCTCGACCCTGGCCGGCACGATCCACAGCAGCGCCGAGCACCACGTCTGGCATTGCTCGGTGACCGTGGCCTGTTCGTCGGGCCGCCAGTCGCCCATGGGGAAGGTATTGGATACCACGCGGGTGCCGGGCTTGAGCTCCAGCAGCCTGGGCCGCAGCTTCTCGTTGATGGTGGGCAGCAGGAACAGCGTGATGACCGTGGCGCGGGAAAGATCGGTCTCGAACAGGTCGGCCTTCTCGAACGTGGCGACGCGGGACACGCCCGCGGCCTGCGCATTGCGGCGGGCCAGCTCCACCATGTCGGGGTTGTATTCGATGCCGTGGGCCTTGATGCCCCGCTGGGCCGCGGTGATCACCAGGCGCCCGTCGCCCGATCCCAGGTCGATCAGCGTGTCGCCGGGCGCTGCCTTGGCCATGTCTATCATCTTGTCGACCAGGCTCTGGGGGGTCGGCCCCCACACCACGTCCTTGCCTTCCTGGCCGACGTCGGGAACATACGACGACCCCGGCTTTTCCGCCGCCTGGACACTGGCCAGGGCAGGCAGCGCGCAGGCGGCCAGGACGGCCATCCCCCGCGCGCACCGGCGCAACAACTTCGACTGCGACGAACTACCCAACAACGCGAGCATCATGGGGTTTCCCCTTTTCTGGTGAACGAGTGAGGCGGGACGTGGGTGCGTCGGATTCGATTGTGCCTGACTCGATGTCGCCGCGAAAGCGGGCCGGGCCTCCAGGGGATTCTCAATCACCGAGACAGGTGTTTGACCCGTCTTCGAAGCAGGTGACATAGTCGCCGGCGTCAAGGCGTCGCTGCTTGCGCAGCCGCCTGCGCCGCTCGTGCCGGACGCGGCACGATTCCCACATGAGAAATGCGAGGAGACAGTCATGGCCGCATTCCCTTTCCCCCCTGCCTGGCGGCCTCTGGCCGTCCTCTGTCAGATCGCCCTGCTGGCGGTCTGCGGTTTGCCGCAGGCGGCGGCGCAATATCCCGATCGCCCCGTGCGCATCGTCACGCCCTTTCCGGTCGGCAGCGGGGTCGACGTGAACCTGCGCATGGTGACCGAACGCCTGTCCAGGGCCTGGGGCAAGCCCGTGCTGGTCGAGAACAAGCCTGGCGCCGCGGGTTTCATCGCCATCGAAGCGGTCAGGCGCGCGTCCGCCGACGGCTACACCCTGCTGCAACTGGATAGTGCGCAGATGGCCGCGCAGCCCTATCTGTTCAGCAAGCTTCCCTACGACCTGAAGCGTGACTTCACGCCGGTCACGACCTTGTTCCGCAACTATTTCTTCGTGGCGGTGCCCACGGACAGCCGCTACCGGAGCGTGGGCGACCTGATCGCCGACGCCAAGGCGGCCCCGGGGGCCATCAACTACGGATCCTGGTTCGTGGGCAGCCCCGGACACCTGGGCGGCGCCATGCTCGACCAGGCGGCGGGCACGTCCATGACGCACATCGCGTACAAGGAAATGTCCCAGCTCTACACGGCCGTGGCCAGCAGCCAGGTTCCCTGGGCATTCGGCACCATAGGAAGCATGAACGCGCTCTACAAGGGGGGCAAGCTCAGGTTGCTGGCGGCCGCGGCGCCTTCGCGGGTGCAAGGGTTCGAGTCGGTCCCGACCATGGGCGAGGCCGGCGGGCCGCAAGGTTTCGAGCTCAGCGCCTGGGTGGGCATCCTGGCGCCTCGGGGCGTTCCGGACGCCGTCGCGGCCAGGATCCGCCGCGACATCGCCACGGCACTGCAGGACCCGGAACTGCGGGAACGCTACATGCAGCTGGCCTACGAGCCGCTGGCGATGACGCCCGAGCAGTTCCAGGCCCAGCTCGATGCCGATTCGCGCAGATACGGGCAGATCATCAAGCGCTTGAACATTTCCCTGGATTAGGACCGGGCCTGGGCCAGGATGCTGCGCAGCATGTCCACCAGTCTGAGCGCCGCCGGCGACAACGCGTGGCCGGGCAGCGTGACGATCGCCATGCTGCGCACCAGGGTGGGGCGGACGATACGCAGCTTCTGCACGCTCGGGCCCAGCGTGCGCGGCAGCGCGGTCGCCGGCAGGATGGCGGCGCCCAGGCCGGCCGTCGCCATGGATATCAGCGTCTGCGAATGCATGAACTGAAAGCGCGTGGCCAGGTGCAGGCCCTGCGCGGCCATCGCTTCCTCGACGATGGCACGCAGCGCGGTGCCCTGTTCGAGCACCAGCAGGGGCATCGCCGCCAGGGCCTTGAGCGAGATGGTCTTGCGATCGCCGTCCAGCAGCGCGCGGGGCACCAGCGCGACCAGTTCGTCGGTCAGCAGGGGCTCGAAGCGGAACTCGGGTGAACCGGTCATCACGCTGATGCCGAAGTCCACTTCCCGCTTCCTGACGCTTTCGAACAGTGCCGCCGCGGTGATCTCGCGCACGAAGACCTGGATGCCGGGATACCTGCCCTGGAAGGCGGCCAGCACGTCGCCCAGGTAGGCGCCGGCGATGGTGGGCGCGCAGGCCAGCGCGATGCGCCCGCGCTGGACGTCGGCGGCCTCCTGGATCGCCTGCAATCCGCCCTCCACTTCTTGCAGGGCGCGGCGAACGCACTGGAGCAACTGCTCGCCTTCGCGCGTCAGGGTGACCTGGCGCGTGGTGCGATGGAACAGCGGCACGCCCAATTGCTCTTCCAGGCGGCGGATCTGGCCGCTGACCGCCGAACCCGAGCGGTGGGCGCGTCCGGCGGCCGTACGGAAACTCCGGCTCTCGCCGACCAGCATGAAGGTATGCAGCAGTTTCAGATTGACCGAGGAGATCGGATCACCGGGTCTGGCCATGGAAGCTCGCTGGTTTCGCGGACGAGGGATTGTACGGAAAATCTTCCTAATCCTAACAATAATCGCGATTGTCGTTCCACCGGACGATTCCTACACTGCACGGCATGGAAACCGCACGATGCCCCCGACCGGCGGGCACGATGCGGCCGGACCGCCCAGGTCCGCGCCCCCCGGAGACAAGCCATGAACCGTTCACGATCCGTCGGACTCCTGCTGTCCACGCTGGCCGCCGCCCTGCTCGCGGCCGCCCCGGCCGCCGGTCAGGGCGACTACCCCACCAAGCCCATCCGCATCATCGCGCCCTTCCCGCCCGGGAATTCGTCCGACGTCGCCGCGCGCTTCCTGGGCGAACAGCTGGCTGCGCGGCTCGGGCAGCCGGTGGTGGTCGAGAACAAGGTCGGCGCGTCCGGACAGGTGGGCGCGGCCTATGTGGCCAAGTCCGACCCCGACGGCTACACGCTGCTGATGACCTCCACCTCGGCCACCATCAGCCCGGCCATCTACAAGTCGATCCCGTTCGACATCCTGGGCGACTTCTCGCCCGTCGTCCGGGTCGCCGTCGCCCCCATGGTCCTGCTGGTCCGCGCCGACGCGCCGTACGCCAGCCTGGAGGACTTCGTGGCGCAGTTGCGCAGCCACCCCGACCGCTATACCTACGCCACCGCGGGCAGCGGGACGATCCAGCACCTGGCCATCGCCGCGTTCCTGTCCCGGCTGAAAACGGACGTGCTGGGCGTCCCCTACAAGGGCAGCCCCCAGGCGCTGACCGACCTCATCGGCGGCCAGGTGCAGTTCATGTTCGATGCCGTGCTGTCGGGCAAGCCGCACGTGGACTCGGGACGGCTCAAGCCGCTGGCCGTGGCCAGCCTGGCGCCCATCGCGCAGATGCCGGGCGTGCCGGCGGCCGCGCAGTCCGCCGTTCCGGAGCTCAAGGACTTCGAAATCGAAGGCTGGGTGGGCCTGCTGGCCCCGCGGGGAACGCCGGCCGCGATCACCCGGCGCCTGAACCGCGAGATCGTGGCGGTCCTGACCTCGCCCGACATGCGCGAGCGGCTGGCCAAGGCCAACATCGCCGCCGCCCCGGCCAATACGCCGGAAGAGTTCTCGCAGTTCCTGCGCAAGGACGCCCAGCGCTGGAAGGACATCGTGGCCGCCGCCCGCATCCCCCAGGAATGACCATGGCCCAGGACACCGCCGATATCGCCGCGCTGTGCGCGCTGCTGCGGCAAGCCTCGGCCGCGGCCGCCCACGAAGCCATGGAGCGCGCGGGCCACCTGTCGCCCTCGCTGTCCGCCCTCGTGCCCGGCGTGCTGTGCGTGGGGCCGGCGCACACCGTGCGCGCGCCCGCCGGCTACGGCGACGAGATCGTGCGCGCGGCGGACGAAGCGCCGCCGGGCTCGGTCATCGTGATCGACGTCGGCCCCGCGCCGGACGCCTGCACCTGGGGCGGCACGGGAACGGCCGTCGCCCAGCGCCGCGGCGTCTCCGGCGTCGTCAGCAACGGGCGGGTCCGCGATCTTGCCGAGATACGCCGCGCGCGCTTCCCCGTATTCGCCCACGGCGCCGTGGCCACCGGCTGGTCGAGCGGGCGCCGGGGCGAGACGGGCGTGCCGGTGTCGGTGGGTGGACGGCTGGTCCATGCCGGCGACATCCTCTGCGCCGATGACGACGGCATCGTCGTCATTCCGCGCGCCGGTGCCGCCCGCTTCCTGGAACGGCTGCAGGCGCGCCTGGACTTCGAACGCGAGGCCGCCCGCATCGTGGACGCAGGTGGCCGCTACGCCGATGTCATGGCCCGCAAGGCCGCCCATACGGTACCGTCATGAACCGCATCGCAACGAGGATTCCGCAGACGGGCGCCGAGAAAATCCTCGCGCGCGCCAGCGGCAAGCCCTACGTCCGGCCCGGCGACATCGTTTCGCCCGAACCCGAACTGGTCATCATCCACGACGGCTACGTGGAGTCGGCCTACAACGAACTGTCGAGCCTGGGGTACCGCCGCATCGCCCGCCCCGAGCGCGTGATGTTCGTGACCGATCATGAGGTGGCCTACGCCAGCCCGGCCTCGGCCCTGCGCGCCCGCCGCATCCGCCAGATCGCCCGCGACTGGAACGTGGGCCGCTTCTACGACGCCGGCCGCGGCGGCCACGGGCACCTTTTCCCCATCGAGACGGGCCTGGTGCGCGCGGGCATGTTCCTGTCCTGCTACGACATGCACGCCACGAACTTCGGCGCGGTCGGCGCGGTCGCTTGCGCGCCCGGCCCGGAAATCGTCTCGGTACTGGCCACCGGCTCGGTCTGGGAACAAGTGCCCGCGACCGTGCGCGTGCGCCTGCAAGGCACCACCGGGCCGGCGCTGACCGCCCGCGACGTCGGTTTCCATGTCACGCGCCTCTTCGCCAGCGGCCGGCTGCCCGCGCACGACAACCGCGTGATCGAGTTCGCGGGCGACCATGCGGCCAGGCTGCCGCTGTCGGAACGCGTCGCCCTCTGCAACTCGCTGACCGAGATCGGCGTCGCCAATGTCTGGTTCACCCCGGCCGGCGATGGCGCCGTCCACGCCGGCGATGCCGACGCGCCGGTCGAGGCCGAGGTCGACATCGACCTGGCGGGCCTGGCGCCGCAGGTCGCCCTGCCCGGCGGCCCGCACCTGGGCACGGATGTCGGCGAAGTGGCCGGACGGCACGTGGACCACGCCTACATCGGGTCGTGCGGATCCGGCATGTACGAGGATTTCGCCGCGGCCGCGGCCCTGCTGCGCGGCCGCCGCATCGCCGGCCACGTGCGCATGTTCATCGTCCCGGGCACCGTCGAGACCTCGCTGCGCATGGCCCGCGACGGGCTCGCGGCGGTGTTCCAGGAAGCCGGGGCGATGCTGCTTCCTCCCGGATGCGGACCGTGCGCGGGCGGAGTGATGGGCCCCCTGGCCGATGGCGAGACCTCCATTTCCACGGCTGCGACCAATCATGCCGGCCGCTTCGGCGCGAAGTCCGCCCAGGCCTACCTGGGCAGTCCGCTGACGGTCGCGGCATCGGCCCTGGCCGGCTGCATCGCCGATCCGCGGGAGCTTGCGCCATGACCGACACCATGCGATGCGTCGGGCGCTGCCACGTGTTCGGCGACGACATTCCCCTGGACGACGGCCTCATCCCCTTCGAGATGGCGATACGCCGCATCGACGATCCGCAGCGACTGCTGCCCGAGTTGCTCAGGATGGTGGATCCAGCCTTCCCCGACAGGGTGCGACCAGGGGACATCATCGTGGCCGGCACGAACTTCGGCTGCGGCAAGCCCCACTTCCAGGGTTTCATCGCGATGGCGGCCCTGGGCCTGTCGGTGCTGTGCGTATCGATGCCGTACAAGACGCTGCGCGGCGCGATCTCGAAAGGTGTCCCGGTCCTGGCCGGCCTGCCCGCCGGCGACGCGTTCGCGCGCACCGGCCATCGGCTGGACGTCGATTTCCGCACGGGCGCGGTCGTCAACCTGGACACGGGGCAACGCGTCGACGTCCCGCCCCTGTCCCCGCTGCTGGCGGACGTGGTCCGGCGCGGCGGCACTCGCGGCACGCTGGCCGCGTGGCTGGATACCCATCCCGACATGCGCCTGCCGGTCGAGGCGCCGCGCGCATGATCAGACCGCCTGGCCGCAAGCCACGCCGGAGGCCCAGGCCCACTGGAAGTTGTAGCCTCCCAGCCAGCCGGTCACGTCCACCACTTCGCCGATGAAGTGCAGGCCGGGAACGGCCTTGGCTTCCATGGTCTGCTGGTCCAGGCCGCGCGTGTCGACGCCGCCGCGCATGACCTCGGCCTTCCGGTATCCCTCGGTGCCCGACGGGATCACGGTCCAGCGCTTCATGCCCTCGGCCACCTGCCGCAACGCCTTGTCGGGCAGGTCGGCGATGCGCTGTTCCCCCAGCCCGGGATGGGCGGCGGCCAGCCACTGCTCGGCCAGCCGGCGCGGCACCATGCCGGCCAGCACGTTGCCCAGGTGCTGGCGGCCGCCGGCCTTGGCGGCCAGCAGGTCGGCCACCAGGTCCACGTCGGGCGCGAGGTCGATGACGATGGCCTGGCCCGGCTGCCAATAGCTCGAAATCTGCAACACCGCCGGACCGGACAGGCCGCGATGGGTGAACAACAGGTCCTCGCGGAACGCGGCCGCGTGCCGGCCGGCGCCGGTGCGGATGTCGACCTCCAGCGCGACGCCGGCCAGGGGAACGAAGGGCTTCCATGACGCGGCATCGAAGGTCAGCGGCACCAGCGCCGGGCGGGGTTCGACGATCTTCAGGCCGAACTGCCGCGCGATCTTCAGGCCGAAATCCGAGGCGCCGATCTGCGCGACGGGCAGCCCGCCGGTCGCGATGACCAGGCGTCGGGCGTGGATGGCGCCGGACGAGGTGCCCAGCGCGAAGCCCGCCTCGCCCTGGTCCACCGATTCGACCGTGCACGGCATGCGCCATGCGACGCCGCCCGCGTCGCATTCGGCGCGCAGCATGCGGATGATGTCCTCGCTGGACTCGTCGCAGAACAACTGGCCCCGGTGCTTTTCGTGCCAGGCGATGCGGTGGCGCGCCACCAGCGCCAGGAAATCGCGCGGCGTGTAGCGCGACAGCGCCGAGCGGCAGAAGTGCGGGTTGGCGGAAATGAAGTTGGCGGGTCCGGCGTCGCGATTGGTGAAGTTGCACCGCCCGCCGCCCGAGATGCGGATCTTTTCGGCCAGCCGCCGGGCGTGGTCGATCAGCACCACGCGCCGGCCGCGCTGGCCGGCCACCGCCGCGCACATCATGCCGGCCGCGCCCGCGCCGATGACCGCGACATCGTACGTCGCGGCCGGCCGTAATGCGGACATCAGTCGTCCTTCACGCAGTCCACGTAGTGGCGGACTTCGCCGCCGGGCAGCACTTCCTCGACCAGGCCGTGGATGTCGGTACCGAACCCGGGGAACTGGGCGTTGAACTTGCGCGCGAACTGCAGGTACTTGACGATGGTCTGGTTGAAACGCTCGCCCGGGATCAGCAGCGGGATGCCCGGCGGATACGGCGTCAGCAGCACGCTGGTGATGCGGCCTTCGAGCTGGTCGACGTCGACACGCTCGATCTCGCGATGCGCCATCTTGGCGAAGGCGTCCGACGGCTTCATCGCCGGCACCATGTCGCTCAGGTACATCTCGGTGGTCAGGCGCGCGACGTCATGGGCCCGGTACATGTCGTGGATGCGCGTGCACAGGTCGCGCAGCCCCACCCGCTCGTATTGCGGATAGTCATGGCAGAACTCCGGCAGGATGCGCCACATCGGCTGGTTCTTGTCGTAGTCGTCCTTGAACTGCTGCAGCGCGGTCAGCAGGGTGTTCCAGCGGCCCTTGGTGATGCCGATGGTGAACATGATGAAGAACGAATACAGGCCGGTCTTCTCGACGATGACGCCGTGCTCGGCCAGGAACTTGGTCACGATGGACGCCGGAATGCCGGTCTGGCCGAACGTGCCCGACACGTCCAGCCCCGGCGTGACGATGGTCGCCTTGATGGGGTCGAGCATGTTGAAGCCCGGCGCCAGCTCGCCGAAACCATGCCACTCGGCGTTGGTGTCGAGCAGCCAGTCGTCGCGCTCGCCTATGCCGTCGGACACCAGGTCGTCCGGCCCCCAGACCTTGAACCACCAGTCGCTGGAGCCGAATTCGGCCTCTACCTTGCGCATGGCGCGGCGGAAGTCCAGCGCCTCGAGAATGCTCTCCTCGACCAGCGCCGTGCCGCCGGGCGGCTCCATCATCGCCGCGGCCACGTCGCACGAGGCGATGATCGCATACTGCGGCGAGGTCGACGTATGCATCAGGTAGGCTTCGTTGAAGATGTGCCGGTCCAGCTTGCGGCTCTCCGACTCCTGCACGATGATCTGCGAGGCCTGCGAGATGCCCGCCAGCAGCTTGTGCGTCGAGTGCGTGGCATACACCACGGCCTCGGCGCTGCGCGGACGGTCCTTGCCGATGGCATGCATGTCCTTGTAGAAGTCGTGGAATGCCGCATGCGGCAGCCAGGCCTCGTCGAAGTGCAGCGTATCGATGGAACTGCCCAGCAGCTCCTTGATCATCTCGACGTTGTAGACCACGCCGTCGTAGGTGCTCTGCGTGATGGTCAGGATGCGGGGCTTGCGGCCCGCGTTGTCCTTGGCGAAGGGGTTGGCGTCGATCTTCTTCTGGATGTTCTCGGGACGGAACTCCTCCAGCGGAATCGGCCCGATGATGCCCAGGTGGTTGCGCGTGGGCCGCAGGAACACCGGCACCGCGCCCGTCATGATGATGGCGTGCAGGATGGACTTGTGGCAGTTGCGGTCCACCACCACCACGTCGCCCGGCGCCACGTTGGCGTGCCAGACGATCTTGTTGGACGTGGACGTGCCGTTGGTCACGAAGAAGCAGTGGTCGGCGTTGAAGATGCGCGCCGCGTTGCGCTCGGATGCCGCCACGGGGCCGGTGTGGTCCAGCAGTTGCCCCAGTTCGTCCACCGCGTTGCAGACGTCGGCGCGCAGCATGTTCTCGCCGAAGAACTGGTGGAACATCTGGCCCACCGGGCTCTTCAGGAACGCCACCCCGCCCGAGTGCCCCGGACAGTGCCAGGAATACGAACCGTCCTGGGCGTACTTGACCAGTTCACGGAAAAACGGCGGCGGCAGCGATTCGAGGTAGCTCTTGGCCTCGCGGATGATGTGGCGCGCCACGAACTCCGGCGTGTCCTCGAACATGTGGATGAACCCGTGCAGCTCGCGCAGGATGTCGTTCGGGATGTGCCGCGAGGTACGGGTCTCGCCGTACAGGTAGATGGGGATCTCGGCATTGCGGAAGCGCAGCTCGCCGATGAAGGCCCGCAGCTTGCTGACCGCATTGGCCACATCGTCGGGCATCCCTTCGCCGAACTCCTCATCGTCGATCGACAGGATGAATGCGCTGGCGCGGCTCTGCTGCTGCGCGAACGACGACAGGTCGCCGTAGCTGGTCACGCCCAGCACCTCCATGCCCTCGGCCTCGATGGCCGCGGCCAGCGCGCGTATGCCCAGCCCGGAAGCGTTCTCGGAACGGAAGTCTTCGTCGATGATGACGATGGGGAAACGGAATTTCATTGAGGTCCCCCCCTACGCGCTGACGCGCGCCCCCCAGGGGGCGGCACTGGCGGACTGGCAAAGCCAGATCCGCTGTGCCCTGGATGGGCACGTGGCGGCAGGGAAATCGGTTGAAAAACGGCCGGCCGCAAGCAAGTTACCTCGCACAGCGCCTCCGGGCGTAAAAATAAACAACGACTAGCGTAAAACAATTCAGTGTCGGTTTGAGGACCACCCCACGCACCCCACTGCCCCCAGACCCAGGATGCGGTGGATCCGGCTCCGCCGGTCCACCCGCATCGCCCCCTGGGGGGCGCGCGTCAGCGCGTAGGGGGGGGCTACGTCCGCGGCAACGTCACACCCTGCTGGCCCTGGTACTTGCCGCCGCGGTCCTTGTAGGACGTCTCGCAGACTTCGTCGCTTTCCAGGAACAGCATCTGCGCGCAGCCCTCGCCGGCGTAGATCTTGGCGGGCAGGGGCGTGGTGTTCGAGAACTCCAGCGTCACGTGGCCTTCCCACTCGGGTTCCAGGGGCGTGACGTTGACGATGATCCCGCAGCGCGCGTAGGTGCTCTTGCCCAGGCAGATGGTCAGCACGCTGCGCGGGATGCGGAAGTACTCGACCGTGCGGGCCAGGGCGAAGGAGTTGGGCGGGATGATGCAGACGTCGCCCTTGAAATCCACGAAGGATTTCTCGTCGAAGGCCTTGGGATCGACGATGGTCGAATTGATGTTGGTGAAGATCTTGAATTCGTCGGCGCAGCGCACGTCGTAGCCGTAGCTGCTCGTGCCGTAGCTGACGATGCGCTTGCCGTCGTGCGCCCGGACCTGGCCGGGCTCGAATGGCTCGATCATGCCTTCGGCCGCCACGCGGCGGATCCAGCGGTCGCTTTTGATACTCATGGACGGGGTCTCGTCAGGGGACGTCTACGTGAAAGGGGGAATTGTAGCTGGACTGGGGATATCCCCAATACCCCCCGCCCCGTTCGAATCAGTCCAGCCGGATGTCGAGCGCCTTGATCACCTGGCCGTACCGGCGGGAATCCTCGGCGATGGCCTTGGAAAGATCGTCCGGCGTCCCGCCCAGCCCCACCGTGCCCTGGCGCGCCAGCAGTTCCCGGGCCTGGGAAGACCGCATTGCCCGGGTGACCGCGCGGGCGATCTTCTCCCGCAGGGCCAGCGGGGTGCCGGCCGGAGCCATCAGCCCCGACCACGAGACCGCGTCGCCGAAGGAAAGCCCGGTGGCTTCCTTCAGCGTCGGCATCTCGGGCACCAGCGGCGAGCGTTGTTCGGCGACGACGCCCAGCGCCTTGACCCGCCCGCCGCGTATGAACGGCAGCGCCGCCGGCAATTGCGCGATCATCATGTCGATCTGGCCGCCCGCCACGTCCGCCAGCGCCGCCGACACGCTGTTGTAGGGCACGTGCAGCAGGCCGACGCCCGCGCGCCCGGCGAAGATCTCGGCCGCCAGGCAGGCCGCCACCGCGCAGGCGGCCGCCCGCAGGAGATTCGTCCGGGCAAGGGAAAAGCGTGAGGTCTTCATGGCATATCCTTGGAAACGATCGGATCCGGGCGCCGCGGGCGGCGCCCCAAGCTATTCGCAATCGGGACAGAACGAAGGCGGGCACATCATCCGGGCGGTACGCCGCAGCGGGTCCCAGTCCTGGACCTGGCCCCAGACCTTTTCGGCGAAGGCCTGGGCCTCGGCGCGCAGGCCGCCCAGGTCGACGTCGGGAATGCGGCCGTCGCGCATGCGGATCTCGCCGCCGGTGACGACCAGGTCCACGTCGTCGCCCACCCCGCACTCGACCAGGCTGCATATCGGATCCCAGATCGGCCCGTAGCGCAGCACGTCCTTGCGCCCCAGATTGATGGCGACGATGTCCGCCCTGGCGCCCGGCGCCAGCCGCCCCAGGTCCTCGCGGCCCAGCGACCGGGCGCCGCCCAGCGTGGCCGCCTCGAACACCTCCTGCGCGCTGGCCGCCGTCAGGTCATGGCTCATGACCTTGCCGTGATAGGAAGCCGTGCGCATGTTCATGATCATGTCGCGCGGATAGGTATCGCTGCCTATCGTCATGTTCACCCCGACCTCGCGGTACGACTTCCACGAATCCAGCACGCGGGCCCGGCGCACGATGTTGATCGGGCAGTGGGACACCGAGACCTGGCTCTTCCCCATGCGCTCGAGATCGCGGCCGCCCGAATAGTTCAGGCGCGGGCTGTCGGAGATGAAGTTGGCGTGCCCGATGTTCAGCGCCGGGCTCAGCATCTGCACGCTATCCAACAGTTCGATGGGCGTCTTGCGATGTTCGCGCACGGTCTCGTAGAACTCGATGACGTTGTAGCCGGCGTGCGTCGCCATCGGCACGCCCAGGTCGCGCGCCGCCGCCACGGTCCGGCGCAGGATGTCGATGCTGCAGTTCTCGACCTCGCGCGGCACCAGGATCCCGTGGACCAGGTCGCTCGGATCGCGCTCGACCCGCTCGATGAACGCCACCGCGTCGTTGAACAGGTGCAGGCCGCCGTCGGGATAGGGCACGCGCGTCAGGTTGCCATCGTCGTCCGAGGCCCAGCGCCCGCTGTCATAGCCCGGCCCCAGGTAGCCCCGCACCCCCAGCGCCTCGCACTGCCTCCACAACGCCTCCTGGACGATCACGTGCCCGCCCAGTTCGACGAAAGTCGTCACGCCGTTGCGCAGCAGTTCGCTGACCGTGAACGCCGCATGCAGGGCGATGCCGGGATCCACCTGCGCCTCTTCCTTGGTCAGGTAATTGGGATAGCCCTGTATGCGCGTGCCCGACCGGGCGATCGTGACGTCCATGTAGGGCTGGCCGAAGAGGTCCGCCCGGCCGTGGTCGGTCAGCAGTTTGTGCAGCGCGCGGTGACCCGAGTGCACGTGCGTGTCGATGAAGCCCGGCGACAACAGGCAGCCCGGCGCCTCGATGACGCGGTCCGCCTCGCCCCGGTAATCGTCCCCCGCGTAGACGATACGGTCCCCGTCGTAGACCACGCAGGCCTGCCGGTAGAGCACATGCCCGCCGTTCTCGTATCCCACCACCCAGTCGCCGTTGATCCTGGTTTTCATGCTGGTCTTTTTCCCTCGTTCTGCGAATATTGATCCTGCGATGCACTGCCCGAGACAGGTTCTCAGCATGCTGAGCAATTGCCGGGACTGTCAACGCGGCGGAGCTGGTCGAAAGGAACCCGCAACCCGGCTCGCAGGTACCGCGGAACGGATACAGGCACTACCCGGGAATGCGCGAAATCGACGAAGAACGAGCCCGATGCGGGCAGAAGCGGGACGGACGGCGCACGACCCCATAGCGAGGATCTGGCCGGACCGCGCCTTCCCGCCAGGAATGGCTATCTCGATTCCGTTATGGAATATTTGATTATCACGGCCGCCCACCGGCCCCGACGAAGCCCGGACCCATGGATATCAAGCACGTCGACCTGCACCTCCTGATGATCTTCGACGCGGTGCTGGCCGAAGGCAACGTAACCCGCGCCGCGGATCGCATCGACATCAGCCAGTCCGCCGTCAGCAAGGGGCTGGCGCAGCTGCGCGAGATCTTCCGCGACCCGCTGTTCCTGCGGAACGGGCGCGGCGTCGTCCCCACCCACAAGGCCATGGAGATGGCCACCGGCGTGCGCCACGCCATCCTCGCCCTGAACGGACTGGCCTCGCCGTCCGAGCCCTTCGCGCCGCACGCCGCCCGCATGCACTTCAACATCGCGGCCACGGACTACGTCACCTTTACCCTGCTGCCCGCGCTCATGCGGCGCCTGGCCTCGGAGGCCCCTTCGGTGTCGGTGGCCATCCACCCCATCGAGCCCCTGATGCCCGAGGAATTGCTGCTGCTGGGCAAGGTGGACCTGGTACTGTCGCCGGTGGCCACCGCCACCTATCCCATCTACCGGCAGGAATTGTTCAGGGACGACTACGTCTGCCTGCACCGTATCGGCCACCCGCTGGATGGCCAGACGCTCGGCCCCCGCCAGTTCGCCTCGGCGCGGCACGTCGCCATGCCGCGCCAGAACGGCGCGCGCGAGCGCGTGCTGCAGGATGCGATGCAACAGCACGGCATCTCGCGCGACGTCGCCGCGCAGGTTCCCCACATGCTCGCCATCGCCCCCACGCTGGCCTGCACCGACCTGATCGCCACCGTCACCCGCCGCATCGCCCTGGCCTTCTGCGGTCTCTATCCGCTGCGCATGGCGCCCCATCCGCTGCCGCTGGGCGAGTTCGTCGTCTCGCAGCTCTGGCACGAACGGACCCATCCCAGCCAGTCCCAGCGCTGGCTGCGGGAATTGATCTTCGAGGTCTGCCGGGAGTTGTGATGTAAGGCGCTAGCCGGCGGCGGGCGCCGCCAGCCCCGCTGCCAGGAAATCCAGCAGGCGCGACAGGGTCAGGTCGACGCTGGCGGCGGACACCGGCGTGGCGCGCACGTCCGGCATCAGCCGGGCGACGCGGCCGTTGTCGGCGCGGATGTACATCATGCTGCCGAACACGCATTGCAGCCGCAGGTAGAGCTCATCCCGCGTCAAGTGGGGACAGGCGCGGGCCAGGATGTCGACGAACAGCCGGCCGACGTCGTCGTGGACGCCGAACACGATGTTCTTGACCGCCGGATCGGGCTCGACCGAGCAGATGGCCGACAGCCGGTTGAAGCGGGCGCCCTCCTCGGTCTGCCCCACGCGCATGCCCGGTCCGATGAAGGCCTCGAGCACGGCGCGCACCTCCGGCCGCGCCTGCGGGTCGGCGGGCACGCAGGCCTGCAGCAGCGCGTGCCGCTCGTCGTTCATCCGGCCCACGCGCGCCTCGAAGATCGCCCGCAGCAATCCTTCCTTGGTCCGGAAGTAGTAGTGCACGGCGGCCATGTTGACGCCGGCGGTGGCGGTGATCGTGCGCAGCGATACGCCGTTGTAGCCGTGCTCGGCGAACAGCCGCTCGGCCACGTCGACGATGCGGTCGCGGGTAGAGGCGGATTCGGCGGGATCGGCGGCGGGGCTGGGCATGGAGTCGTCCGGAAAGCGATAGGGAGCCTATGTTACCCGCAAAGCCTGGATTTTTGTTTCAGTCGATTGATTGAATCATTCGTTTGACCGAATGGCTGGGAATTCCTATGATGGACCCTGACGCGCCATCCGGCGCCCGCATGAGGAACCCCCATGAACGGAAAGATCCGCCGTGTCGTGACCGGCCATGACGAGCAGGGCCGCGCCGTCGTGCTGGAGGACGGCTATGCGCCCAACGTCCGCCACGATGCCAGCCGCCCCGGCTACTACCTGACCCAGCTGTGGCTGACGCCCACGGCCCCCGCGCCCATCGACAATGGCGCCGACCCCACCCTGGGGCCGGTGTCGCTGGCCCCGCCGAAACTGGGCACGGTGGTGCGCATCATCGAATTCCCGCCCGCCGGCCTGGAACTGCGCGACGTGGATGCCGATGCCGCCAAACAGGCGTTCTCGATGTTCGGCGGCCAGCATGCGCTGACCGCCCAGGGCGGCGGCAAGCAGCGCCACCCCTTCATGCATCGCACCGAAACCATCGATTACGCCATCGTGCTGTCGGGCGAGATCACCATGCTGCTGGATGAATCCGAGGTCACGCTCGGCGCCGGCGAAGTCCTGATCCAGCGCGGCACCAATCACGCCTGGACCAACCGCACGAACGAGCCGGCCCGCGTGCTGTTCGTCCTGGTCGACGGCAAGTTCGATCCGGCCCTGCCCGTGCAGCAGTAACCCCCACTCCAAGAGGAGACCAAGCATGTCTTTCAAGAAGATCCTGTTCGTTCCGCTCCTGGCCGCCATGTGCGCCACGGCCACCGCCCAGACCTACCCGTCGCGCCCGGTCGAGCTGATCGTTCCGTACTCGGCGGGCGGCAGCGTGGACGTCATGGCGCGCGCCTTCGGCCGCGAACTGTCCGAGATCCTGTCGACGCAGATCGTCGTCAACAACCGCGACGGCGCGGGCGGCACCATAGGCGTGGCCGCCGTGGCCTCCGCGCGTCCCGACGGCTACACGGTGCTGTTCTCGCCCTCGTCGCCGCTGACCCAGGCCCCCTTCCTGATGGGCCGCCTGCCCTACCAGCCCGACAGCATCACGCCGATCTGCCAGATCTTCGAGAACCCGTTCGTCATCGCCGTGCGCAAGGACTCGCCCATCCACAGCGTCAAGGAACTGCTGGACCAGGCGCGCCAGCAGCCGGGCAAGCTGTCCTACGGCCACGCCGGTCCCGGATCGGTACCGCACCTGGCCACGGCCAACCTGGCCAAGTCCTCGGGCGTGAACTTCAACGAGATCGCCTTCCGCGGCGATGCCCAGGTCATCCCGCAACTGCTGGGCGGCCACATCGACTTCGGCGCCCTGGGCGTCTCGTCGGTGGTGGGCAAGGACCTGCGCATCCTGGCGGTGTACGGCGACAAGCGCCTGGCCGGCCTGCCCGAGGTACCCGCCATCACGGAGTTCGGCATCAAGCACGCGGTCATCGCCCGCAACGGCCTGTACGTCAGCCGCGGCGTGCCGCAGGCCGCGCGCGACAAGCTCCAGCAAGCCTGCCACGCCGCCACGCAGAAGAGCGAATTCCAGAAGGCGGCCGGCCAGCTCTACCAGCAGGTCAACTACCTGGACAGCGCCACCTTCGCCAGCCGGCTGGCCAGCGACAACGACACCAACCGTGCGCTGATCCAGTCGCTCGGCCTGCTGAACACCGGCAACTGAGCGCGGCCATGTACGAGATCATCGATGCGTCGCTGCACGCCTTCATCGACGTCGAGCCCGACAGCGACTTCCCCATCCAGAACCTGCCCTACGGCATCTTCTCCACGCCGGACGGCGGGCTCCGGGCCGGTACCGCGCTGGGCTCCTGGGTGGTGGACCTGCACGCGCTCGAGCGCGCGGGACTGCTGCCCACGCCCTCGGGACCGGCGCTGTTCGGCCAGGGCAGCCTGAATGCCTTCGCCGCCGCCGGCCGGCCCGTGTGGAACGCGGTCCGGGCACGCCTGGCGGCGCTGCTGTCCGGCACCGACGCGCGCCTGCGCGACGACGCCGGATTGCGCTCCCGCGCGCTGCTGCCCATGCAGGCGTGCACGCTGCACCTGCCGTTCGAGATCGCGTCCTACACCGACTTCTATTCGTCGGAGGACCACGCCACCAACGTGGGCAAGCTGTTCCGGGATCCGGCCAATGCGCTCACTCCCAACTGGAAGCACCTGCCCATCGGCTACAACGGCCGCGCCAGTTCGGTGGTGCTGTCCGGCCACGACGTGCACCGCCCCATGGGGCAACTGCCCGTCGCCGGCGGCACGCCCGAGTGGGGGCCCTGCCGCCAGTTGGACTTCGAACTGGAAACGGCCTTCTTCGTGGGGCCGGGCACGGCCCTGGGCAGCCGGCTGGATCCCGATGCCGCGATCGCGCGCATTTTCGGGATGGTGCTGATGAACGACTGGAGCGCCCGCGACGTCCAGCGCTGGGAATACGTTCCCCTCGGCCCCTTCCAGGCCAAGGCGTTCGCCACATCGATCTCGCCGTGGGTGGTCACGCTGGACGCCCTGCAGCCCTTCCGGGTGGACGCCCCGCAACAGGATCCGGTGCCGCTGCCCTATCTGCGAGAAACCGATCGCCACGCCTACGACATCGAACTGTCGGTGGAACTCGGCACGCCGGACGGCGCATCCGCGACCATCACCCGCAGCAACTTCCGGCACCTGTACTGGACCATGGCGCAGCAACTCGCGCACCACACCAGCAGCGGCTGCAACCTGCGCACCGGCGACCTGATGGGCTCGGGCACCATCAGCGGGCCGAGCCCCGAGGCGCGAGGCTGCCTGCTGGAGCTGACCGAGAACGGCAGGCAACCCCTGGCCCTTGCAAACGGCAGCACGCGCGGCTTCCTGCAGGACGGCGACGAAGTCGTCATTCGCGGCCATGCCCGCCGAGGCGCGCTGCGCGTGGGTTTCGGCAGCGTACGGGGGCGGGTGCTGCCGGCCATTCCCTGAACGCGCGGGGGGCC
Source organism: Pigmentiphaga sp. NML030171 (assembly GCF_002188635.1). Taxonomy (GTDB): domain Bacteria; phylum Pseudomonadota; class Gammaproteobacteria; order Burkholderiales; family Burkholderiaceae_B; genus Pigmentiphaga; species Pigmentiphaga daeguensis. The sequence goes on from NZ_NINX01000015.1 coordinate 271,864, forward strand.
GCAACGCCCCCCGAGTCTGCGTCAGTCGTCGAACAGCACGAAATACAGCAGGTCCAGGCCGTTCAAGGTGCCGCCCTTGGCCACCGCCGACAGGCGATTGCTCAGGCGGTAGCTGAGCTTGACCACACCGTCGCGGCCCGACAGCGCCTGTTCGAAACTGGCGTAGAGCCGGTCGGACAGGCGCTTGCCCACCACCAGGAACTGGTTGTTCGACAGGGCGTAGGCCGACGAGGTACTGTCCCCCGCCACCGTGCGGTCCGGCAGCAGGCCGCGGCTGCTGCCCACGTTGCCCGACCGCACGCCGATCTCGTCCAGCCCGAGCTGGCGCGAGATCGGTTCGCTGCCCTGCGGCCCCAGCAGCGACGTCGCCGCGCTCAGCAACAACGTGGCATCGGCGCCGCCTCCGCCTTCGTCGGGGCCCCGGCCCAGCAGCAGCCACGAGAGTTTTTCCACGTCGCTCACCTCGGGCGTGGAGACCAGCGCGATGCGGGGGCGGCGCGCCGTGCCGCTGATCCGCACGCCCGCCTCCACGCGCGGGCCGACACGCACCGCCACGACATCCAGCAGGGGATCGTCCAGCGGCCCCTGGAAAGTCAGCACGCCGCGGCGCACCGTCAGCGTCTGGCCATAGGCATCGAAGCGGCCGCCGCGCGTGCGGACCGTGCCGCTGGACGACAAGGCGCCGACCATGCCGACGATGCGCAGGTCGCCGGTGATGCCGGTATCCAGGCCGTAGCCTCGCAGGTAGAAGCGGTCGCCCAGCTTGGCGCCGACGTCGATGGCGATGCCCAGCGTCTTCTTCTGCCGCTCCTCGCCGGTACGGCGCACGTACACGTCGTCCGACAGCTTGGCCGGAGCCTGGGTGCCCATGTCGACCCAGCCGGTGTCGGCTTCGAACAGGCCCGCGATACGCATGCGGTCCGGGATGATGTCCATGTCCACCCGCCCCGAGCCGGCCACGAAGCGATCGGCGCGCTGGATCGCGGGGAAGCGTTCGGCCTTGAGAGTCGCGTGGCCCGAGGCCTGAGACATCCGCCAATCGGCGCTGATTTCCATCCAGCCGCCCTGGCTCTCGTTCTTGATCCACTGCTGCACCCGCGAATCGCGCGGGTTGACCCGGATCACGCTGGGAAAACGCAAGGATTCCAGCACGATGCGGTCATCCTCCAGCGTGGCCTTCAGCGTGCCGTCCAGCAGCCTGAGCCCGTCGTCCAGCCGTACGATCCGGATGCCTTCCCCCTGGAGGCCGCCGGAGGCATGCCATTGGCCGCCCGACTGGGCGACGCGCGCCGAACCGGCCACCTTGCCGCCCACCTCGACGCTGTCGCCGATGAACAGGCTGACCCAGCTCAGGTCCTTCAGGTCCACCTGGGCATCGAGCTGGGCCGGACGGTCACGGTCCAGGCCGATCGCGCCGCCACGGGCGATGACGCCGGCCTCGCCGTCCACCCGCACGCTGCCCACGCGGTCGCCCTCGACCAGGGCTTGCAGGACGATGCGGCTGTGGCCCGCGTTGCCATCCGGCGTCGCCCTGAGGCTGGCATCCAGCGTGCGCAGGCCCAGCGCCATGGGCGGCGTGCCGGGCACCCACAGGTCACCGCTGCGGCGGCGGATGTTCGCCGTCCCTTGCAGCGAACCGGCGAAACGCATGTCCCAGTCGGCATCCAGCACGATGACGCGCTCGCGCGGAATGGGCTTGCCGCCCAGTGCCTCGAGCAGGATCTCCGGCGCCCAGGCCAGTCCCTCGGCGCGGCCGCGCGACTCCCAGCGGCCGCCACCGCCGCGTGCCCCCTCGTTGACCAGCTTGCCGGTCTGCCCGCCCGGCAGGCGCAAGGCGATGCCAGCGGGCCCCACTTCCCATTGCCATTGCGGTGCCGCCGCGGACGGCACGTAACTCAGTTCCACCGGCGCCTCGAGCGACATGCCCAGCGGCGCGCGGGACAGGTCGAACTGCCCTACCTTGCCGCGCCAGCCGGGCGGCGCGCCCCGGCCCGGACCCGCGCCCCAGCCGCCGTCGAAACGGATCGCCAGCGTGGCCGGCGCCGACCGGTCGGCCGGCACGAACTCGGCATCCACCGTCCCTTCATGGCGCGCCATCGTGCCTTGCAGACGCAGGGTGGCTTGGCTCATGGTGGCCTGCGGCGCGCTGGACACGGCCACGTTGTCGATGCGCAGGTCGATGTCGGCCGGCGCGGCCGCGAACCCGCCCTGCGGACGCTTGCCGTTGACCGGCGATCCGCCCAGGCTCGTGCGCCCCTGCACCTTGCCCACGCGCACGCCGCCGGGCAACTGCAGGTCGCCCGCGTCCAGCGTCATGTCCAGCACCGGCGCATCCAGCGTTTCACCCAGCGAGCCGCGCGCGGACAGGCGGCCGTTCAGCAGCGATGACAAGGTCTGCAGGCGTGGCGCGTCCAGGTCGAAATCCAGCTTGTCGCCCGGGCGCCCGAACGCGCCCTTGGCCGTCAGCCGGTTGCTGCCGGCGTTCAGCGCCGCGTCGGCGCGCGTGACGCGCATGCCGGCAAAAGCCAGTTCGCCGTGCCCGCCCAGGGGCTGCCCGTTCCAGCGGCTGCCCTCCTCGATGCGCAGTTGTGCCGTCCCGCCCAGTTCGGGCAGCAAGGCCCCTTTCACCTCGGCTCGCGCCGAGACCTGGGCCGGCGGCAGGGCCTCGCTGCGCACCCAGTGGCTGGGGTCGAAACGGTCCAGCCGCAGCTCGGCGGCGAAGCGCCGGGGCTCGGCCAGTTGCAGTTCGCCCTTGCCGTTCGCGCGCGCCTCGCCGGCGGTCAGCGCGAACTGCGGAATGCGCACGACCTCGTCGCGCACGCCGGCCTCGAGCTTGAGCGCCAGCGGCACCTTGCGCGACCGGTCCGACAGGTCCGCGGTCAGCGACTGGACCGCCGCGTCGGCGGAGAACGTCAGCGTGCCCGCCAGCCTGGTCGGCAGCGCCGCGCCGTGCAGCCGCGACGCATCGATGCCGCTGGCCTGCAGCCGGCCCCGCACGCGTCCGGCGTCGCCGGCCGCGGCGTCGCGGCGCCAGTCCATCTGGCCCGACAGGCTCCCGCCCCCCGCGAACTCGATCAGGAGCGAGGCAACGTCCAGCGCGTCGAAGGTCTCGACCGGCGCGCTCAGTTGTCCCGATATCGCGGCCACCGGCACGCCGTCCTTGTCCAGCGGGCGCGGGGTGGAATTGGTCAGCGCGAACGGGCCTTGAAGCAGCGGCCGGCCGCTGCCGTCGGCCACCGCCAGGTCGGCGGTCAGGCCGAGGTTGGCGGATGGCGCGCCGGGCATCCAGGCGGCGGGATCGATGCCGTGCAATTGCAGCTTGAGGCCGCGCAGCGGGAATCCTTCCAGCAGCGCCGCCTGCCCCTCCGCATTCACGTCCACGCCCGCGCCGTCGCCCCTCACGGCGAAGGCCAGGCGTTCCAGCGATCCAGTGGCCGAGGCGCCCAGGTCGAACGCGTGCGCCGCCTGATGGCCGCCGGCATGCAGCGCCAGCTTCACCGGGAACGGCGCATCCGCGCCCACGCTGGCCTCGCCCCGCAGCGTCGCCTCGGCCTGCGGCGCCGCCACGTGCAGGTTGGCCAGCAGCACCCGGTGCTCGGCGCCCGACGACGTCGCGCGCAGGTCGATGCCGTCGAAACTGGCGGGCAGCCGTTCGCCATCCATCTCGATGTCCAGCGTGCCGAGCCCCAGCTTGTCCACGTCGATGGCAAGCGGCAGCCGCAGCGAGGTCAGCGGCGTGGCGGGCTCGTCGGACGGCCGCAGGTTCAGCCTGGCCCGCCGCGCCGACAATTCGGAAACGTGCAGCCGCGCCCCGCGCAGCGCGCGCCAGCGGACATCCAGGCGCAGCCTCTCCAGGTCGGCATCCAACGTCGGCAGCCGCAGTTCCAGCGCATCGATGTCCAGTCCGCCCAGCAGGGACCCGCGCACGCCCTCCAGGCGGACGGATCCGCCCGCCAGTTGCACGCCTGTGCGCACGGCCCAGGCCGCGCCGCTGGCCGAGGACGCGATCCATGCGCCCGCGCCGGCCACCGCGGCCACGCCCAGCGCGAAGACGCCCGCCACGGCCCAGGGCCAGCGGCGGCGACGCGGAGCGGGCTTGGGGGAAGGAGTGACGGGCCCGTTCAAAATGCGATCCCCAGGGAAAAGTGCAGGCGGATGTTCTTGTCGCGCAGCGCGTAGGCCAGGTCCACGCTCAGCGGCCCCGCCGGCGTGCGGACCCGCAGGCCCGCGCCCACGCCGGTCGCCAGCTTCATGTCCGAGAAGCGCGAGGCGACGTTGCCGGTATCGACGAAGATCGCCCCGCCCAGCCGGTCGTCGAAGTAACGCGTGGCCTCCACGCTGGCGACGAACAGCACGGCATCGCCCAGCACCGCGTTGCCCACCTGGCGCCCCAGGCCCAGGTAGCGATACCCGCGCACCGAACGCGCGCCGCCGGTGCGGAACGAGAAATCGTCCGGCACGCGATTGAGATCCTGCGCCCACAGGCGCCCGACCTCGCCGCGCACCGTGATGACGTCGCGCTTGGTGGGCGACCACCAGAACTGGCCGCGCGCGGTCAGCCGGTGGAAATGATTGCTGGCGTCGAGCGCGGTGCCCGCGCCGGCGCCCAGCGCGAACAGCGTGCCTTCGCGCGGGTCGTACTTGTCGTTGACGTCGCGGCGGATGATCTCGGCGGTGGCCGTGGCCGTGTTGGTGGTGAAGGAGTTGTAGCCGTCGATGTCGGTCATTTCGTGCGCGACCCGCGCGCCGTAGCGGGTCTCGTACTCGACGCGGCTCTGGAAACCGGCGGGATAGGTCTTGGCGCGGATGGCGCCCACCGCCAGCCGCCGCACGTGCAGGCCCTGCACGTCCGAGTCCTGCGCCAGCACGCCGAAGCTGTCGCGGAACCCGTTCTCGTTGGGCGCGAGATGGATGTCGGCATAGCCGAGCTTGCGCAGGCGGTCCAGCCGCAGCCCGGTCTCGAGCTCCACCGGCTGGCCCAGGACCACGTTCTGCCGGTAGATGGTCTCGATGCGCGGTCCCGCCTCGTCGTCCACGCCCAGCGCGACACTCATGCGGCGGGGACGCGATTCGACCACGTCCGCCAGCACCGGCAGCGTCAGGTGGCTGGGCCCCTGGTAGGCCCGCTCGGTGCGTGTCTGGTCCGGCTCCAGCCCCTTGGGCATCAGGGCCGGATCCTCTTCATGGTTGGGCGCGATGCCCTGGCGGTCGATGTCGAGCTTGGCACCCGAGAAGAACGGAGAAGACTGGAGCGTCTGCTGCCAGTCCACCATGCGGTCGCGGTCGTAGGGCTCGCCCGGGCGGATGCGGACATAGCGCTCGACCGTGCCCTGGGGCACGCGCTTCAGGCCCCGGACCTCGACGCCCGACAGGCGCACCGCAGGGCCGCTGTCGAGCTTGACGTGCAGCGCCGCCCGGGCACGGTCGGCGTCCACGTCCGCCGCCGTATCGACCAGGCGGGCCACCGGGAAATCGCGCTCGGACGCCGCGTCCAGCAGGTTGCGCTTGGCGGTTTCCCATTCGTCGTTGCGGAACGGGCTGCCTTCCTTCAGTTCCCAGTCCTGGCGCAGCTTGGCGACGCGCTCCTCGAACTCCGGACCGGATATGGCGCCCAGGAAAGAGATGTCCACGGTCTCGATGAGGGTGCGCTCGCCCGGGACGATGGTGATGTCCCAGGTGGGACCCGCCACGTCGGTGCCGGCCTCGAACTGGACCTCGGGCGAGAAATAGCCTTCGGTGGCCAGGGCGTCCAGCGTGGCCTCGCGGGCGCGGCGGCGCAGGCGTATGCCCTCGCCGCCGTCCTGGTCGTCGGCCATGTCCGCCATGCTGTCCACGGCGTGCGTGACGGCTTGCAGGGCGCTGGCAGGCAGCCCGCCCGGATCGATGGTGATCTCGGGCCGCGCCGCGAACGCGGGCTGGGCCAGCAAGGCGCACAGGACGGCGGGCGCGAAAGGCAGGCGCATCACGTCCGCGGAGCAGGCAATACGTTTCCGTTCGCGACTGCGGCGCCAGCCCCGTCGGCGCCCAGGAGAGGATCGATCATGCCGGGTACGGCCGCGCAGGCCCGTTCGACTGACAAACTCATGACGCTTCCGCTGTATTGATTTTCAACCGCAAGCATAGCGGATCATGCGCGTGTTCCGTGATCGCGCGCGGAGTATTGTTTCCATCTGTTTACGGCCGCTCCGGCGCCCGTAAGTAGCATTGCCCATTTGGAATACGGCCATCCTCGGCTAGACTACGGGGTCTTCATAACAGTAGGTGGGGGAAATTCGGTCAAATAAGACCGGTTTCGCTGGCGTTACAAGCGTTTTCCAACCAAAAGGGGAATGCCCGCCTGACCGACCCGCCTGAAAAAATGGAAATTGGCTTACTTCTGATTTTGTTCATCGCCAACGGCATTTTCGCCATGAGCGAGATCGCCGTTGTCACCGCCCGCAAATCCCGCCTGCAACAGCGCGCCGACGAAGGCGACGCCAAGGCCCGCGCCGCGCTCGAACTGGCCGAACACCCCACGCGCTTCCTTTCCACTGTCCAGATCGGCATCACCTCGATCGGCATCCTGACCGGCATCGTGGGCGAGGGCGCCCTGGCCAAGCCGCTGGCCGAGGCCATCCGCGACCACTTCCCGGCACTGGCGGACGCGGCCAGCGCGATCGCGCTGACCCTGGTGGTCATCGTCATCACCCTGATGTCCATCATCATCGGCGAGCTGGTCCCCAAGCGGCTGGGCCAGATGCACGCGGAGACCATCGCGGGCCTGATCGCCGCGCCCATGCGCCTGCTGTCGTGGGTCGCCACGCCCTTCGTCAAGCTGCTGTCGCTGGCCACGGACACGGTGCTCAAGCTCATGGGCGTCAGGGAAAACAACGACCAGCTCGTCACCGAAGAAGAAATCCAGGTACTGATGGCCCAGGGCGCCACGGCGGGCATCTTCGAACAGGCCGAGCAGCAAATGGTGCGCAACGTCTTCCGGCTGGACGAACGGCGCCTGTCCTCGCTCATGGTGCCGCGCTCGGACATCGTCTACCTGGACGTCAACGCACCGCTCGAGGTCTCGCGGGCGAAGATCGAAAGCTCGCACTACTCCCGCTTCCCCGTCGTGCGCGAAGACCTGTCGGACGTGATCGGCTTCGTGCGCGCCAAGGACCTGCTGGCCCAGCTCATGGCCGGCGAGCCGCTCGATCTTGCCAGCCGGCTGAGCCCGGTGCTGTACGTACCCGAAACGTTGACCGGCACCGAGCTCGTCCAGAATTTCCGCGACTCGCACACCCAGACGGCGCTGGTCGTGGATGAATATGGCGACGTACAAGGCCTGGTGACCTTGCGCGACGTGCTCGAAGCCATCGTCGGCGAATTCCATACCTCCACCGCGCCCGAGGAATCCTCGGCCGTGCAGCGCGAGGACGGCTCGTGGCTGCTCGACGGCCTGCTCGACGTGCACGAGATGGAGGATATGCTGGGTTTACAGCATCTACCCGAAGGCGATTCGGGCACTTACCATACGCTGTCCGGCATGCTGATGCTGCTGCTGGGCCGCATCCCGCACACCGGCGAGCAGGTCGACTGGGCGGGCTGGAACTTCGAAGTGGTCGATATGGATGGCAAACGCATCGACAAGGTCATCGCCACCCGCATCGAACCGGTCGAAACCCCGGAAGAACCCTATTGAACCTGGCCGCGGACGTCCCCACCTGCAAGGTGAGCCCGAAAAACCGGGAACTTTTCCAAGCCCGCCGCCGCCCAAACGCTTTCACCGCCCGCTCCGGGCGCTCCCGCCCGACGCACCACCTATGACTGACACCATCGCCAAATTGCTACGCACCGCCTTCGTGGCGGGCATCGCCCTGGTCGGCATGATCATGGCGGCCATCCTCCTCGCCTCGACCGCCGTCGCCCTGGCCATCGTCTATGTCGTGGCCAAGCTGCGCGGCAAGCCGTTCGTCGCCAATACCTACTGGAAGCGCTCCCAGACCCGCTGGGGCTTCGGCGGCGGCAACGCCGAGGGCGCCACCGCGGCGGCGGCCCCCGCCCGCTCCACGAGCGGCTACGCCAACCGCATGAAGCGCAGCGACATCGTCGACGTCGAGGTAAGAGAGCTGTCCTGAAAGGCAAGCCCTCCCCCATGCGGCCTTCGGCCGCTCCCTCGCCAACCTACCGATACAACCCGCGTTTGGCCAGCCACTCGTTGATCAGCGCGGACACTTCCAGGTTGTTCTTGTCCATCATCACCATGTGGGAATTGCCCTTGATACCCACCTTGGGCAGATCGACCTCGTCCACCTGGCCGCCGGCCTCCCTGACGGCCTGGGCGAAGCGCGCGCCCTTGGCGCGGATCGCCGGCCAGCGCGAGTCCTGTTCGATGTAGTCGCCGTACACCATCAGGGCGGGCACCGACTTCAACGCCGCGATCTTTTCCTTGTCCTCGTCGCCAACCTCGGCCGGCTCGACCGCCACCACGGCGCGGATCTTGTCCGGGCGTGCCTGCGCGGCCTGGAAACCGAACTTGCCGGCCTGGCTGTGCACCAGCAGCACGCACGGGCATACCTTGTCCACCAGTTGCAGATAGGCCTTCAGCGTGGGCTCGTCCGTGGTGATCCACCGGGGCACGAACTGCCGTGAAAACTGCCAGATCTGGTCGGCGGGAAACTGGTTCCCGGGCAGCAGCTTGCGCTTCGCCGGATCATCGCTCCACGACCCCGCCCCGCCGATGCGGAAGCGCTCGTAGGCATTGGCCGCGGTGACCAGCACCGGATCGCCCTGCCACACCGGCTTGGCCGTGGCCGGCCATCCCGAACGGCCACGCTCGACCGCGTCCGAGTTGTAGACCGCCCATCCCTTGCGCAGGAAATCGTTCAGCCACCCGGGCCGGCCATCGGGCGTCGTCTCGTACGTCACCCCCGTCAAACCGCCGCCATGCCACATCAAGAGCGGCACCGCGCCCTTGCGGGGCTCGGGGATGAAGTACTGCACGTACATCTGCCCGACCATGTAGGTGCCGTTGGGATCGATCTTCAGCGGCACGCCGTTGGCGGTGAACTTCACCTCCTTCACCGGCTCGCCCGACACCACGAAAGGCTCGCCGCCGATATGGAACGACCCCATGTCGCGCAACACGATAGGCTGCGCCACCGCCGCCACCGCCCAAGCCGCCGACAACACCGCCGCGGCTACTGCAACGCTTCTCTTCATATCTCCTCCTGATAAAGAAAAAGGCGGTGCAAGCACCGCCCTCCACGCCATTCCCGGATGCCCCGCAAGACACACCCAGGGCCAGCCACAATCTCATTCCCCAGGATGCGGTGGATCCGGCTCCGCCGGTCCACCCGCATCGCCCCCTGGGGGGCGCGCGTAAGCGCGTAGGGGGGGACCCTTACTCAGTCGTGATCTTCGCCGCTTCCACCACCTTCTTCCAGCGAGCCACTTCGGACTTCACGAATTCACCCAGCTCCTGCGGCGTGCTGCTCTTCGTGTCGGCGCCCTGCTCCTTGAACTTGGCGATGACTTCGGGGTCATGCAGCGCGGCGTTGAGCTCCTTGTTCAGGCGCTCGACGATGGCGTCGTCGGTGCCGGCCGGCGCGAACAGCGCATACCACTGGGGCACGCTGACGCCCTTGACGCCCAGCTCTTCCAGCGTCGGCACGTCCTTCAGGACATCGGAACGCTTGTCGCCGGCCAGGGCCAGGGCCTTGATCCGGCCCGAGGCCAGGTGAGGATAGGCGCTGAACAGGCTAGGGAACATGACCTGCGTCGTGCCGGCCAGCGTGTCGGTCATCGCCGGCGCCGAGCCCTTGTACGGCACGTGCAGCATGTTGGCGCCCGTCACCATCTTGAACAGCTCGGCCGTGACGTGCGGCGCGGTGCCGGCGCCCGCCGAGGCGTAGCTCAGGCCCTTGGGATCCTTCTTGGATTTCTCGATCAGGTCCTTGACCGAGGTGATGCCGGAGGACGAGGACACGACCAGCAGCGTGGGCGAGCTGGCCAGCAGGCCGATGGGCTTGAAGTCCTTGACCGGGTCGTAGCGCAGCTTCTGCAGCGCGGGGTTGATGCCGTGCGTGGCGATGTAGCCGAACAGGATGGTGTAGCCATCCGCCGGGGCGCGCGCCACGTACTCGCTGCCGATGGCGCCCTGCGCGCCGGCCTTGTTGACGACCACGACGCTTTGCTTGAGGCTGTCGCCCATCTTCTGGGCGATGACGCGCGCGAACGCGTCGTTGCCGCCGCCGGGAGCGGTGGGAACGACGATGGTGATCGGGCGCTCGGGCCAGGCGGCCTGGACGCTGGCGGCGCCCAGGGACAGGGTGAAGGCAGTGGCAAAGGCGGCGATCGCCGGCACTCGGAACGAGGCTTGCATGAATGAGTCTCCGTGTGATTCTTCGGAACTACCGAAGCGTAAGCGGCTTCCGCCAGGCGCTCGACGATGGCGCCCGGAGGCGGATGACGCGGTCCTAAAAAAAGCGTGCGGGAATGTAAAGCTGCCCTTCCATGATTTTCCGGGCGGTGCGAATCAGGCCTGCACCGCACACTTCGATCGAAGGCGCGGTGCCGCGCAATTCGACATCGACCTCGATGCGCCCCGAGGGGTGCGCCACGGCGATGCGATGCATGCCGGCCGCGCGCGGCGCGCCCAGCTCGAACGCCACCGTGCCCGGCGTCACGAAGGCGGTTGCCACACCGATGGCGCCGGTCACCGCATGCGAGCGGTGGCACTTGTGCGGCGTGAAATACCGCGACACCACCGTATCCGCATCCGCCGACGCGCTGACCAGTACGGGCTTGGGAATGACGCTGTCGGTGACGTCGCCCAGGCCCATGCGCCGGCCGGCCTCCAGGCGCAGGGACTCCAGCCGTGCCAGCATGGCCGTGTTGGCATCCAGCTCGGCCGCCGTCTCGTCGCCCTTCACGCCCAGTTGCGATGCGCGCACGATCATCAGCGGCATGGCCGCATCGATGCAGGTGACGGGCACGCCGTCGATGACGTCCTGGGTGTTGCCCGTGGGAAACACCTTGCCCGTGACCGAGCCCCAGGCATCGAGGAAGTTCAGCCGGATCGGCGCGCCGGTGCCCGGCACGCCGTCGATGCGGGCATCGCCCTCGTATTCGGTCTTGCCGCCCGGCGTCTGCACCACGGCATCGATGGTCGAATTCGTGTTGACATTGTAGATCCGCACGCGGGTCTCGCCGTCGCTGGCGGCGACCATGCCCTGGTCGATCGCGAAGGGCGCGACGCCGGACAGCATGTTGCCGCAGTTGGGGCGGGTGTCCACCAGGGCGCGGTCGACCGACACCTGGGCGAACAGGTAGTCGACGTCGCAACCGGGACGCGTCGAGGGCGAAACGATGGCGACCTTGCTGGTCAGCGTATTGGCCCCGCCCAGCCCGTCGACCTGCAGTTCGTGCGGCGAGCCCATGGCCGCCAGCAGCACCTGGTCGCGCTTGGCGACGTCCTGCGGCAGCCATTCGGCGCGAAAATAGGGACCGCGGGACGTACCGCCCCGCATCAGTACACAAGGTATGGCTTTTTGCATGACGAAATGATGCACCTGGCTTGTGCATTAGTAAATTGCATTTTTTATATAATTTGATGCATGGCACGCATTAGTTTCGACCTCCAGGAATTGCAGGCTTTCGTCGCGGTGGCTGAACGCTCCAGCTTTCGCGCGGCCGCAGACGACCTGCACCTTTCCCAGCCCGCGCTCAGCCGGCGCATCGAAAAGCTCGAGGCCATTCTTGGTGCGCGCCTGCTGGACCGCACCACCCGGCACGTTTCGCTCACCAATGTGGGGCGCGTGTTCCTCGAACGGTCGCGCGCCGCACTGGACGAGCTGGAAAGCGCCATGCTGGGCGTGAGCGACCTCGCGGCACAACTGAGCGGCCTCGTCACGGTGGCCTGCGTACCATCGGTGGCCTATTACTTCCTGCCCTCGGTGCTGCGCGACTTCACCGCCAAGCACCCGCGCATCCGGGTGCGCGTCATCGACGAAGGCGCCAACACCGTCCTGAACGCGGTCATCTCCGGCCGGGCCGATTTCGGCGTGAACTTCATCGGGACCCAGGAGGCCGAGGTCGATTTCAAGGCCATCTTCAAGGAAAACTTCGTGCTGGCCGCGCGCAAGGACCATCCCCTGGCCCGGCGCAAGTCGGTCACCTGGGAGGACCTGACGCGGGAACGCGTCATGACCGTCGACAAGGGCAGCGGCAACCGCCTGCTGATCGAGGCCGCGCTGGCCAAGAGCGGCAAGCGGTCGCAGACCGCCATCGAGGTCAGCCACATCCTGACCCTGCTGGGCATGGTGGAGGCCGGCCTGGGCGTGGCCGCCGTCCCGCAACTGGCCCTGCCGCTGACCACGCACGCGACCCTGGTCGGGATTCCGCTGTCGCAGCCGCGCGTCAGCCGCACCCTGGGCCTGATCTCCAAACATGGGCGGCCGCTTTCCCCGGCCGCCAACTTGCTCTACGACATGCTGCGCAACGCCGGCCGCGCGGCGCGCGCCTGACGGCGCCCGCCTTCAGGCCGGCGGATCGATCAGGGCCAGCGCCTCGCGTATCTGCCCCGCCTGGCCGGGGCGCACCAGGCGCGCCACTTCGCGTCCCCGGTCCAGGAACACGAGCGTGGGCCACAGCTTCACGCCGAACGAGCGCCCCAGCGGCCGGCCCTTGCCGTCCTCGATCTTGAGATGCCGGACCTTGGCATGCCCCTCGAAGGCGGCCTCGATCAGCGGCTGGGCCGCCAGGCAATGCCCGCACCAGGGCGCGCCGAACTCCAGCACCGTGGGCTCGCCCAGGGCGTCGATCTCGTCCCGGGCGGGTTCCCGGGTCGCGTAAACGGTGTTCATGGACATGGATACCTCCTTGCGCCCAGTATGGCAAAAACGGCGGCCCGGCGGCGCACGCAAGCGCCGTGCCCGGCCATCCGTCGTCCCAGCGGCTAAAATCCCCCATTCGATACTTTCATCGCCCCCTCTTTTCCCGCCCCATGTCGCGCACACTCTTCGTCACCACCGCCCTGCCCTACGCCAACGGATCCTTCCACATCGGCCACATCATGGAATACATCCAGGCCGACATCTGGGTCCGCAACATGCGCATGCAAGGCCATACGGTCCACTTCGTGTGCGCCGACGACGCCCATGGCGCGCCCATCATGCTGAAGGCGGAAAGCGAAGGCATCACGCCGCGCGAACTCGTCGCCCGCATCGCCGCCGAACGCCCCAGGTACCTCCAGGGCTTCCACATCGCATTCGACCACTGGCACTCCACCGACACCGACGAGAACACCGAGCTGTCGCGCCAGATCTATCTGAAACTGCGCGATGCCGGCCTGATCGAGACCCGCACCATCGAGCAGTTCTACGACCCCGTCAAGGGCATGTTCCTGGCCGACCGGTACATCAAGGGCGAATGCCCCAAGTGCGGCGCCAAGGACCAGTACGGCGATTCCTGCGAGGTCTGCGGGGCCGTCTACGCCCCCACCGACCTGCGCAATCCGTATTCCACCCTGACCGGCGCCACGCCCGTCCTCAAGACGTCGGACCACTTCTTCTTCAAGCTGTCCGACCCGCGCTGCTACGCCTTCCTGCAGGAATGGACCGGCAGCGTCAACGGCAACGGCACGCCGCGCCTGCAGCCCGAGGTCTACGCCAAGACCCGCGAATGGCTGGGCGAGGAAGGCAAGCTGGCGGACTGGGACATCTCGCGCGACGCGCCCTACTTCGGCATCGAGATCCCCGATGCGCCGGGCAAGTATTTCTATGTCTGGCTCGACGCGCCGGTGGGCTACCTGGCCTCGCTGAAAGCCTATTGCAAGAAGACCGGCCTGGACTTCGACGCCCTGCTCGATCCGCAGTCCGATACCGAGCAGTACCACTTCATCGGCAAGGACATCGTCTATTTCCACGCCCTGTTCTGGCCCGCGATGCTGCATTTCGCCCAGCGCAAGACGCCCGACGGCCTGCACGTCCACGGCTTCATCACCGTCAGCGGCGAGAAGATGTCCAAGAGCCGCGGCACCGGCATCTCGCCGCTGCGCTACCTCGACCTGGGCATGAACCCCGAGTGGCTGCGCTACTACATCGCCGCCAAGCTCAACGCCCACGTCGAGGACATGGACTTCAACCCCGAGGACTTCGTCGCGCGCGTCAACAGCGACCTGGTCGGCAAGTACGTCAACATCGCCAGCCGCGCCTCGAACTTCCTGATCAAGCATTTCGACGGCCAGCTCTGCTATGAAGGCGGGACGCCCATCGAACTCGAGAACGAGCTCAACGCCGCGGCGACGCTCGTGCGCAACGCATTCGAGGCGCGCGAGTTCGGCAAGGCCATCCGCGAGATCATGGCCACCGCCGACCGCATCAACCAGGCCTTCGACGCGGCCCAGCCCTGGGTGCTGGCCAAGCAGCTGGATGACGCGGACAGGAAGCGCGAACTGCACGAGATCTGCTCGCGCACCATGATCGGCTTCAAGGCGCTGTCGGTCATGCTGGCGCCGGTCCTGCCCGAGCTGACGCGGCGGGTGGCGCACGAGCTGTTCGGCCTGGGGCGCGATTTCGAATGGCGCGACGTGGTCGTGCCGCCGCAGCGCATCGCGCCCTACAAGCACCTTGCGCAGCGGGTCGACCCGAAGCTGCTCGACGCGCTGCTGGAAGCGCCCGCCGCGCCGGCGCCCGCGGCGCCCACGCCCGGCGGCGAAGAGATTGCGCCGGCCATCACCATCGACGACTTCGCCAAGATCGACCTGCGCATCGCCAGGATCGTCAATTGCGAATACGTGGAAGGCTCGGACAAGCTGCTGCGGCTGACGCTGGATGCCGGCGAAGGCCGCACCCGCAACGTATTCTCCGGCATCAAGTCGTCCTACAAGCCGGAAGACCTGGTCGGCAAGCTCACCGTGCTGGTGGCCAACCTCGCGCCGCGCAAGATGAAGTTCGGGGTATCCGAGGGCATGGTGCTGGCCGCGAGCCACGCCGATGAAAAGACGCAGCCCGGCATCTATGTGCTGGAGCCCGTGGCGGGCGCCCAGCCCGGCATGCGCGTACGGTAGGCGGCGCGGCGGGCCGTGCCTTCGCCCGGGGGGCGGCGCCCGCCGGGCCTAGCGCGCCCGGGCTTGCGGCGTCTGCCCGGCCGGCGCGTGGCCGGCCTTGACGCGATTCACCACCATCTTGTCGTTCAGGTTCTTGATGATGGACGAACCGGTGCGCACGCACAGGAACGGGAACAGGCCGTGGATCAGGGCCGCCAGGCCGCCCATCAACATGCGGAACGCGAACCCCCACGACGCGGCGAGATGTTCGAAGTACGTCTCACCCACGGAAGCGGGATGCGAAGTGAACGACCATTTGCTCATGGGAATGTCGGAAAGTAGGGAAACCGGGGAATACTTTATCAATTGAGCCCCGCAAAATTACTGCAAATTTACGTCCAAGCCAGGCCGGAAGATAAAAATCATTCCCCAAATCCGGGAAAATGAAGAAAAATCACCCCGCCACCCCGGACAAACCGCCCCGGACGCCCGCCGGCCGGCGCCACGGCCCGGCGTGCAGTAAACTCCCGGGTGCACAGCAGACGTCCCGACCGACGGTCCACGCGCCGGCGGCACGGCATGCCAGAACAAAGGTTAGTCATGGCCAAGAGTTACGAATCCGACATCACCCGATTCCTGCAGGACCTGAAGCAGCAGCGCCCCAACCTCGAAAGCGAGCAGAAGCAGGGCCGCGCCCGCCTGTGGGACAAGACCATCGATCCGGAACTCGTCGAAGGTTTCAAGGCCGGCACGGTGCCGCAGAAGCCCTATGTCTATCAGACTGAAGACTGATCACCTCCCGCATGGGCTCTTCCCCGCCCCCCAACGACGGGCTGGCAGCATTGGCTGAACCCGCGGTCGACAGCACGCCCGACGTCGTCGACGGCGTTGCCATCGCCCGGCTCTACGGCGAGCCGCTGTTCGCGCTGCCGCAAGACCTGTACATCCCTCCCGATGCGCTCGAGGTCTTCCTCGAGACCTTCGAGGGCCCCCTCGACCTGCTGCTCTACCTGATCCGCAAGCAGAACTTCAACGTACTGGACATTCCCATGGCGGAAGTCACGCGCCAGTACCTGTCGTACGTCGACCAGATCCGCAAGCACAACCTGGAACTGGCCGCCGAGTATCTGCTCATGGCGGCGCTGCTGATCGAGATCAAGTCGCGCATGCTGTTGCCCGTGCGCAAGGCCGACACCGACGAGGAAGTCGAGGATCCGCGCGCCGAACTCGTCCGGCGCCTGCTCGAGTACGAACAGATGAAGCTGGCCGCGCAGAAGCTGGACCAGTTGCCGCAGCTGGGACGCGACTTCGTGCGGGCCCAGGTGCTGCTGGAACAGACCACCGTGCGCCGCCTGCCCGACGTCAACGTCGAGGAACTGCGCGACGCGTGGGCCGACATCGTCAAGCGCGCCAAGCTCAATGCGCACCACCACATCTCGCGCGAGGAACTGTCCGTGCGCGATCACATGAGCCAGATCCTGCGCAGATTGCAGAACGTGCGCTACATGGAGTTCACCGAACTCTTCATGGAACGCGTGCAGGACGGCGCCGGCGTGCCGGTGATCGTCGTGCACTTCATCGCCATGCTGGAACTGGCACGCGAGTCGCTGCTCGAGATCACCCAGGCCGAGCCGTACGCGCCGATCTACGTGCGCCTCGCCTTCACTTCCGTCCATACCCACTGAGGCCCCGGCGCGCGGCCCGGCCGCCCGCCTCCCCGGCCTCCAAGCCCACCTTACCGAATCCAACGCCATGAAGGTCGTCCACACCATCGAAGAATTGCGCGATCAACTGCGCGGCCAGCTCCGGGTCTCGTTCGTTCCCACGATGGGCAACCTGCACGAGGGCCATCTGGCCTTGATGAAGACGGCCCGCCAGCATGGCGACCCGGTCGTCGCCAGCATCTTCGTCAATCGCCTGCAATTCGGGCCCAACGAGGACTTCGACCGCTATCCGCGCACGCTGCCCGCCGACATCGAGAAGCTCGAGCGCGACCGCAACGTCTACGTGCTGTTCGCGCCCGACGAGCGCGAGATGTACCCCGAGCCGCAGAACTTCCGCGTCCAGCCGCCCGACGACCTGGGCGGCATCCTGGAAGGCGAGTTCCGCCCCGGCTTCTTCGCCGGCGTATCCACCGTCGTGCTCAAGCTGCTGTCCTGTGTGCAGCCGCGCGTGGCCGTGTTCGGCAAGAAGGACTACCAGCAGCTGATGGTGGTGCGGGCCATGTGCCGGCAGTTCCAGTTGCCGATCGAGATCGTGCCGCAGGAAACGATACGCGCGGACGACGGCCTGGCCCTGTCCTCGCGCAACGGCTACCTGAGCGCGGACCAGCGCGCCGAGGCGCCGCAGCTGTACGCGACGCTGCGCCGCGTGCAGGCCGACCTGCGCAGCGGCAACCACGACGTCGCCGCGCTCGAGCGCGGGGCGGTCGCCACGCTGGACGGACGGGGCTGGAAGGTGGACTACATTTCGGTGCGGCGCCAGCGCGACCTGCTGCCGCCCAGCCGCGAAGAGGTCGAAGGGGGCGAGCCGCTGGTGGCGCTGGCCGCGGCCAAGCTCGGCACGACCCGGCTGATCGACAACCTGGAGCTGTAGGCGGACGCGCCATCCGGCCTCGGTTGCGAGGCTTGCAAGCAATTGATACAGCGCTGCGCGGCCGGGTCCCCGGCTGCGCGCCGTTCGCTACAATTCCCGGCACTGGATGGTTTACGATACGCCCATGATCGAAGATCTCGACCTTCTCGCCAGCCGCATACGCCAGCTCACCGAGCTGACGCAAAGCCTGCGCGACGAAAACGCGGCGCTGGGCAAGAGCCTCGCCCAGCGCGATTCGCACATCCGCGTGCTGCGCGATACGCTGGCCGCCGCGCAGTCGCGGGTCGAGGGCGTATTGGCGCGCCTGCCCGGCGGCGAGGAACCCGCCGAGGAAGTCGAGGGCGAGGCCGATGCGCCGGACAACGCTTCCTCTCCTGGATCAGAAAGCGCCGACCCGGGCGCTCGGAGTCTATATGGAACGTCTTGACGTCACCATCCTCGGCAAGGACTACCCGCTGGCTTGCGAACCTTCCGAAAAGGAAGCGCTGCTGACCGCGGCCACCATGGTCGATCGCGCCATGCAGCGCATCAAGGCCGGAGGCAAGGTCGCGGGTACCGAGCGCATCGCGGTGATGGCGGCACTGCAACTGGCCGCCGAGCTGATGAATGCGAATTCTCCCGACTCACGACTTGCAGTCGGCGACTACAAGCGTAAAATTGAAGACATGCATCGCATGGTCGATGCAGCCCTGGGGGCCCAAGAGAAGTTGTTTTAAGTTTTGATGTTTGTGCGGTACTTTTCTGTGCGGCACAAACGCGTATGATCAGTCTTCCCTGCCGTGCTCGTGTTTGGCCTTATATTTCTTGGACCCATGCTTATGGCATGAGGTTGTGGAAATTGCCCGCGGGCGTGATCGTCTCTCCGTCAGACGAACCCGAAGCGCGGCTGACCGCGACCACCTTGAACCCCGGTTCAAGATGCCGGCCTAGCGACACAGGCGGGGATCCTATCCGACCCGGAGCATATACGTTATGCTCCGGGTTCTTTTTTGCCCCCCCTACGCGCTTGCGCGCGCCCCCCAGGGGGCGATGCGGGTGGACCGGCGGAGCCGGATCCACCGCATCCTGGGGTACCAACAGGCTGGCGGGGGGCGGCGTTCGTCAATGCCGACTTGATTGGTTTCGACCAAGCATTGCCGAGGTAGTTTTTTTCGGTGCTAGAACTAGAACGAAGGGTGCGTCTTGGGGAGAAGAGACGCGTCCACCGATTTACCAACTATCGTCAAGACTTCAACATGGATCCATTGTTTATCGTTGCCTTGCTCGTACTCGGGGCCTGCACCGGCTTTGCCGCGGGGCTGCTCGGCATAGGCGGGGGCATGATCATGGTGCCTTTCCTGACCATGCTGTTCACCTGGCAGCGCCTGCCGCCCGAACTGGTGGTGCATGCGGCGATCGCGACGTCGATGGCGTCCATCCTGTTCACGTCGGTTTCCAGCGTGCGCGCGCACCACAAGCGGGGCGCGGTGCGGTGGGACATCGTGGCGCGGTTCGCGCCTGGGCTGGTGATCGGCGGGCTGCTCGCGGGCGGGGCGGTGTTCTCGGCGCTCAAGACCGGATGGCTGGCGCTGGTGTTCGCGCTGTTCGTCGGATATTCGGCCATCCAGATGCTGCTGGACAAGAAGCCCAAGCCGACCCGCCAGATGCCGGGCACGCTGGGCACGTCCGCCGCGGGAACCGGCATCGGTTTCCTGTCCGGACTGGTCGGCGCCGGCGGCGGCTTTGTGTCCGTCCCTTTCATGACCTGGTGCAACGTCCCGTTGCACAACGCCGTCGCCACCTCGGCGGCGCTGGGTTTTCCCATCGCGCTGGCCAATACCGCGGGTTACATCTGGTCAGGCATGCAGCATCCCAGCGGGCAACCCGGCATGCTCGGGTATGTCTATTGGCCGGGGCTGATCGTGTTGATCGTTTCGAGCGTGCTGCTGGCACCGGTGGGTGCCCATACCGCGCACAAGCTGCCGGTGCGTTCGCTCAAGCGCATCTTCGCCTACCTCCTGATGCTGCTGGCGGCCTATATGCTATACAAGGCTGTCACCGCGCTGACGGGGGCCTGACAGGCGCCGCGGTCCGGGTCGCGGTGCGCGTGGTCAGCCCTTCCATCAATCAGAACAAGGACTCACACCATGGCTTACCGCCCCACCCTCGCTCCCACCATGCGCCGCGCCCTGTGCGGCGCGGCACTGGCCGCCTCGGCCGCGATGTCGTCCATCGCCGTCGCCCAGGCCGCGCCGGACACCGCCAAGCCCGATCGGCCGACGCTGTCGCTGTCGGCCGCCGCCACCTCGGAAGTGGCGCAGGACAAGGTGACCATCACGCTCGCCAACGAGATCGAGGGCAACGACCAGGCCAAGCTGTCGCAGCAACTCAACCAGTTGCTCGAGACCACGCTGGCCGAAGCCAAGCGCAACACCGCGGTCACCGCGCGCAGCGGCAACTACAACGTCTGGGCCAACACCGATCGCAACGGGCGCATCACCACCTGGCGCGGACGCGCGGAACTGATCCTGGAATCCAAGGACTTCGGCGCCGCCTCCAAGCTGGCCGGTGAACTGAGCCGCCAGATGGCGGTGTCGAACGTGTCGTTCTCGCTGTCGCGCGAGGCGCGCGAGGCCGAAGAGCAGCGCCTGCTGGCCGAAGCGGCCAAGGCCTTCACCACGCGAGCAACCCAGGCCGCCAAGGCATTCGGCTTCTCCGGCTATGCGGTCAAGCAACTCGACCTGAGCGGCAGCGGCACGGTCACGCCCATGCCGCGCGCCTATGCGATGGCGGCTCCCGCCATGGAAGCCAAGGCGGCCGACCTGCCCCTGGAAGGCGGCAAGTCGTCGGTGTCGGTCTCGGTGCGGGGCACGGTCTACCTGCAATAGGCCGTGCCTGCCGGCCGGCGGCTCAGGCCGTCGCCGGCCGGCGCGCCCAGACGAACAGGGCCAGTCCCACCAGCACCATGGGCAGCGACAGCCACTGCCCCATGCTCAACCCCCCCGCCAGGATGCCCAGGAAGCTGTCCGGCTCCCGGGTGTACTCCACCATGAAGCGGAAGAACCCGTAGCCCATCAGGAACACGCCGCTGACCTGGCCCACCGGCCGGGGCTTGCTGGCGAACAGCCAGACCAGCGCGAACAGGGCCAGGCCTTCCAGGCCGACCTCATACAGTTGCGAAGGATGGCGGGCCACGCCGTCGCCGGCCTGCGGAAACACCATGCCCCAGGGCACCGTCGTGGGCCGGCCCCACAACTCGCCGTTGATGAAATTGCCCAGGCGCCCGGCCGCCAGCCCCAGCGGCACCAGCGTCGCGACGAAATCGCCTACCTGCAGGAAACGGAAACCGCGCCGGCGCGCGAACAGCGCCATGACCAGCAGCACGCCCAGCAAGCCGCCGTGGAATGACATGCCGCCATGCCAGACCGCGAGAATCTCCAGCGGATGCGCCAGGTAGTAGCCCGGCTTGTAGAACAGGACATAGCCCAGGCGCCCGCCCAGCACGACACCCAGCACGCTGTAGAACAGGAGATCGTCCAGATCGCGCGTCGTAAGCGCCGTCTTGCCGTGGCGGATGCGCCAGCGGCCCAGCGTCCAGGCCAGGAGGAACGCGACCAGGTACATGAGGCCATACCAACGCACCGCCAGGGGTCCGATCTCGAACGCGATGGGAGAAAACTGCGGGTGAACCAACATGTTTGCGCGCGCCTTTCAAGGAAAGGCCGGACGTCTGCCCGGCCACGATGTCTGTCGAACAGTGGCGATCATAACGCCCCTTGTCCCGAGGCCCTGTGACAGATCGACGCAGGCGGCGTCCGAGCCGGTGTACACCCGCTTCGCTTGTATATACTCTGCCCCGTCGAGAAATACGCGCATCGCGCAGCATCCAACGGAGAATCTTCATGTCCATTCGTTCCCTCAGCCTGGGCGCACTGGTGGCCTTGGCCGCCCTGCACACGACCGCCGGAGCGCAGACCACCGGACTCGATCTCGCCAAGGCCAAGAACTGCATGGCCTGTCACAGCGTCGACGCCAAGCTCGTCGGCCCCTCCTATCAAAGCGTGGCGCAACGCTATGCCACGGACTCCGAAGCGGCCGACAAGCTGGTCGCCTCCATCCGCAAGGGCAGCTTCCGCAAGTGGGGCGCCATTCCCATGCCCGCGCAGAACGCCGTCAATGACGACGAGGCGCGCAAGCTGGCTCAGTGGATCCTGACGCTGAAGAACTGACGCCCCCCCGGACTGGCGCGCGTCAGTCCAGCTTCAATCCCAACTCGCGCACCAGCCCGGCATAGCGCCGTGTGTCCGAGGCCGAGACCGCGGTCATGGCCTCGAGCCCCTGGGTCCTGGCCGCCAGGCCGATGGCGGCCAGCTTGTCGTGCACCGTGTTCGCCGAGCTGTTCCGGCGACCCCGCGCCGCGTCCTGAACGCCGGGACCGGCATCCATGGCGCCCGGTCGGCCCGCCGGGAACGCATACACTATCGTCATGGGCGCCCCTGGCGCCGGCTCTCTCGAAGAGGACGATCATGCCCGCACAAGTCGACAAAGCCGTGTTCGGCGGTGGCTGCTTCTGGTGTATCGAAGCGGTGTTCCAGCAGATCGAGGGCGTGCTGCGCGCCGATTCCGGCTATGCCGGGGGGCACGTGGACAACCCCACGTACGAGCAGGTCTGCGACGGCGATACCGGCCACATCGAGGTGGTCACCGTCACCTACGATCCGGCTGCCATCACCTATCACGAACTGCTGGAAATCTTCTTCGCCTCGCACGACCCGACCACCGTGGACCGCCAGGGCAACGACGTCGGACCGCAGTATCGCTCGGCCATCTTCTGGCAGACCCCGGCGCAGGAAGCGGCGGCGCGCGAGGTGATCGCCGACCTCGAGGCGCGGCAGGTATTCGGCTCGCCCATCGTGACCCGGCTGCTGCCCCCGGCCACGGTCTGGCCGGCGGAGGACTATCACCGCGACTACTTCCTGCGCAATCCCGGCCAGGGCTATTGCGCCTTCGTGGTGGCGCCCAAGGTGGCCAAGATGCGCAAGAATTTCGCCCACAAGCTCAAGCAATCCTGAAGGAACCCCTCATGAACCGACGCCGGGCCTTGCTCGCCGGCGGCGCCATGGTCGCGGCGGCCTGCCTGTCCGCGCCGGCCGCCGCGCAGGACGCCGCCTATCCCACGCGCCCCATCCGCTTCGTGGTCCCGTATCCGCCCGGCGGCCCGCTGGACATCATGGCGCGCGCGCTGGCGGAAAAGATCCGCCCCACGCTGGGACAGCCCGTGGTCGTCGAGAACAGGCCGGGCGCCGGCGGCAACATCGGCGCCGATCTCGTCGCCAAGTCGGCGCCCGACGGCTACACGCTGGTGATGGGGGCGGTCGCCACGCATGCGATCAACCCGGCGCTCTTCCCCTCGATTCCCTACGATCCGGTCAAGGACTTCGCCCCCATCGTGCTCGTGGCCTCGGTGCCCAACGTGCTGGTGATGAACCCCGCCACGGCCGCCAGGCTGGGCATCCAGACCGTGCAGGACCTGATCGGCTACGCCCGGCGCAACCCGGGCAGGCTCAACATGGGCTCGGGCGGCAACGGCAGCGCGGGGCACCTGGCGGGGGAATTGCTGAAGACCCGTGCCGGCGTATTCGCCGCGCACATCCCCTATGCCGGCGCCACGCCGGCGCAGGTGGCGCTGATGAGCGGACAGACGGACTTCATGTTCGACAATCTCGCGGCCGCCTCGCCGCTCATCGCCGCCGGCAAGCTCAAGGCCCTGGCGGTCACCACGGCGGCCC
Source organism: Pigmentiphaga sp. NML030171 (assembly GCF_002188635.1). Lineage (GTDB taxonomy): Bacteria > Pseudomonadota > Gammaproteobacteria > Burkholderiales > Burkholderiaceae_B > Pigmentiphaga > Pigmentiphaga daeguensis. The sequence continues at coordinate 295,246 of NZ_NINX01000015.1, forward strand.
GGTCGCGCCTGCTGCCCGAGGTGCCGACCATGATGCAGGCCGGCGTGCCGGACTTCGACCTGGGAACGTGGTTCGGGATCTTCGCGCCGGCGCACACGCCGGAGGCCGTGGTGCAAAAACTCCATAATGAATACGCGCGGGCGCTCGGCGGCGCCGACATGCGCCGGCGCCTGGCCGACATGGGCTCGGACGCCGAACCCGGCACGCCGGCGTCGCTGGCCGCGCTGGTGCAGTCCGACCTGCGCAAGTACGCCGAGATCGTCAGGATCTCGGGCGCCAAGCTGAACTGAGCAGGGGGCCGGATGCAGGTCCGGCCCCTCTGCTCAATCAGCGCGGTGGTCCCAGCGGTCGGTTCCGCCCTCGGCCACCCGCAGTCCCTGCATCTCGGCCACCACGGCCATCCTGTCCGTGTGCATGCGCCAGACCAGCTCGACGGCGTTGCGCACGCCCAGCTTGGCCAGCACCCGCGCGCGGTGGACCTCGACCGTCCGGATGGATATGCCCAGCCGGTCGGCGATCACCTTGTTGGCACGTCCCTCGACCAGCAGGTCCATGACTTCGCGTTCCCGCGGCGTCAGAGACTTGCCGCGTTCCTGGCCATCGTCCCACCCGTGCATCGCCTTCATCGTGCTTCCCCTTCATTGGATAACCTTGCCGTGGGAAGGGCTTCGCGCCCCCCAGGGGAAGTCTGCACGACACGTCGGATGCGAAAAAGCTGTCAAGGCTGACAGGAGTCTGAACATCCTATGGATCAATTTGGCACAAAGTTGTGCCGATCCATCATTTTTCGGGAAAACCCCGACTCATTGCGAGCAATTTCGTTATTCACGCCAGCTTCGCGTGAGCTAACATGCCGGCCTTGCAAGTGAAGTCAGATAGGAGCCCACTTCCAATGCGCATTCAGTCAAAACAAAATTTCTGGTCCGGGGTGATGTTCGTCTTCCTCGGGCTATTTTTTGCCGGGTTCGCCGTTGATTACCAGATGGGCACGGCAGCCAAGATGGGGCCGGGCTACTTCCCGTTCTGGCTGGGCGTGATCCTGGCGATCCTCGGTGCGATCATCGGCATCTCCGGCCTGTCGCCCAAGGCCGAGCCCACGGAAATCCCGAAACTCAATCTCAAGACCACGGGCATCATCCTGGGCAACGTGGTCCTGTTCGGCATCCTGCTCCGTCCGCTGGGCGTGTACGTGTCGGCGTTCCTGCTCGTGCTGCTGTCCAGCATGGCCAGCCACGAATTCAAGTGGAAGGTCGCGATCATCAACGGCATCGGCCTGGTGGTCGCCGTCCACCTCATCTTCATTGTGGGCCTGGGTCTGATCTTCCCGCTGTGGCCTTCGTTTCTCGGTTTGAACTAAGGAAAGCCATCCATGGAAGTGTTAGAGCACTTGGCCCTAGGTTTTGAAACGGCGCTCTCGTTTCAGAACATCATCTACGCATTTCTCGGTTGCCTGATCGGCACCTTGGTGGGCGTGCTGCCCGGCTTGGGTCCCGTTCCGACCATCGCGATGCTGCTGCCCATCACCTACGCGCTGCCCCCGGTGGCCGGCCTGATCATGCTGGCCGGCATCTACTACGGCGCCCAGTACGGCGGTTCGACCACCGCCATCCTGGTGAACCTGCCGGGTGAAACCTCCGCGGTGGTGACCTGCCTGGATGGCTACCAGATGGCGCGGAACGGCCGCGCCGGACAGGCGCTGGCCATTGCGGCCATCGGGTCGTTCTTCGCCGGCTGCGTGGGTACGCTGCTGATCGCCGCCTTCGCGCCCCCGCTGGCCGAAGTGGCCTTCCAGTTCGGTCCCGCGGAATACTTCTCGCTGATGTGCCTGGGCCTGGTCGGTGCGGTCGTGCTGGCGTCGGGTTCGCTGATCAAGGCCATCTGCATGATCTTGCTGGGCCTGCTGATCGGCATGGTCGGCACGGACGTGAACTCGGGCGTGGCCCGCTTCTCGTTCGGCATCCCGGAACTGACCGACGGCATCGACTTCGCCGCGGTCGCCATGGGTGTGTTCGGCTTCTCGGAAATCATCAACAACGTCGAGCAGAAGGAAGAGCGCGAAGTCTTCCTGGACAAGATCGGCCACCTGTACCCCACCTGGCCCGACCTCAAGGAAGCCGCGCCCGCCATCATCCGCGGCACGGCCATCGGCTCGGCCCTGGGCATCCTGCCCGGCGGCGGCGCGGTGATGTCCTCGTTCGCCTCGTACACGGTGGAAAAGAAGCTCGCCAAGGATCCCTCCAGCTTCGGCAAGGGCAACATCCGCGGCGTGGCGGGTCCGGAATCGGCCAACAACGCCGGCTCGCAGACCTCCTTCATCCCGCTGCTGACGCTGGGTATCCCGGGTAACGCGATCATGGCCCTGATGGTCGGCGCCATGACCATCCACAACATCCAGCCTGGTCCCCAGGTCATGACCAGCAACCCGGACCTGTTCTGGGGCCTGATCGTGTCGATGTGGATCGGCAACCTGATGCTGGTGATCCTGAACCTGCCGCTGATCGGTATCTGGGTCAAGCTGCTGAAGGTGCCCTATCCCATCCTGTTCCCGGCCATCCTGCTGATCTGCTCGATCGGTGTCTACACGCTGAACTACAACGTGTTCGACATCTGGATGACGGCAGCCTTCGGCCTGATCGGCTACATCTGGTCCAAGCTGAAGTGCGAAGGCGCCCCCCTGCTGCTGGGCCTGGTGCTGGGTCCCATGATGGAAGAGAACTTCCGCCGCGCCCTGCTCCTGTCGCGTGGTGACTTCACGACCTTCGTGACCCGCCCGCTGTCGGCGACCCTGCTGGTCATCGCCGTCATCCTGGTGCTGATCGTGGCCTCGCCCACGATCCGCAAGAAGCGCGAAGAAACCTTCGTCGAAGACTGACGACACACCAGCCGCTCCGGCGGCTGCAAGAAAAAAGGCGCCTCCGGGCGCCTTTTTTCATTGCCGGGCCGCCCCAAGATGAAAAACGCCCCCTTGGGGGGCAGCGCCGCCGCGAAGCGGCAAGCGTGGGGGCCATTTTTCATTGCCGGGCCGCCCCAAGATGAAAAACGCCCCCTTGGGGGGCAGCGCCGCCGCGAAGCGGCAAGCGTGGGGGCCATTTTTCATTGCCGGGCCGCCCCAGGATGAAAAAGCGCCCCCCTGGAGGGCAGCACCGCCCACCTTCGCCATCCGGCGGAAACAGGCACCCCGGACGCTATACACTTGCCTCTGGCAATGGAGAATCAGCATGGCATCGATTGGCACCAAGACCTACGACAGCACCTCCCCGCTCAACGTCAGCTTCATCGGCCTGGGCGTCATGGGCTTTCCCATGGCCGGCCACCTGGCCCAGGCCGGGCATGCGGTCCGGGTCTACAACCGCACCCCGTCCAAGGCCCGCGACTGGGTACAGGAGTTCGGCGGCAGCCACGCGCCGACGCCGCGCGAGGCCGCCCAGGACGCGGACATGGTCTTCCTGTGCGTCGGCAACGACGACGACCTGCGCAGCGTCGTGCTGGGCGCCGATGGCGCCCTGGCGGGCATGAAGCCCGGCTCGCTGCTGGTGGACCACACCACGGCCTCGGCCAAGGTCGCGCGCGAACTGTACGCCACGGCCCAGGACCAGGAAGTCGCTTTCATCGACGCTCCCGTCTCGGGCGGCCAGGCCGGCGCGGTCAACGGCGTGCTCACGGTGATGTGCGGCGGCGATGCCGACGCGTTCGAGCGCATGAAGCCCGTGGCGCAGGCCTACTCGCGGGCCGTCACGCTGGTCGGCGAGCCCGGTGCCGGCCAGCTGGCCAAGATGGTCAACCAGATCTGCATCGCCGGATTGGTGCAGGGCCTGTCCGAGGGCATTGCATTCGGACAGAAGGCCGGCCTGGACATGAAACTCGTGCTGGACGTCATATCCAAGGGGGCGGCGCAAAGCTGGCAGATGGAAAACCGCGGCGCGACCATGGTGGACGGCCAGTTCGACTTCGGCTTCGCGGTGGACTGGATGCGCAAGGATCTGGGCCTGGTGCTGGACGAGAGCCGCAGCAATGGCGCACGGCTGCCCGTGACGGCCCTGGTCGACCAGTTCTATGCCGACGTGCAGCAGATGGGCGGCAGCCGCTGGGACACGTCATCCCTGATTAAACGGCTGGGGTAGCCCCCCCTACGCGCTCACGCGCGCCGGCATGGTGAACGGTCGTCTGTTTACGCGCGCAGAGCGGCCAAGGTTCGTTCCATGGGCCAGGCCAGGTCCACGACCAGGTTGGCGATGCCGGGCAGGTCGTCCAGGTCGACGAAGGGCAGCGATGCCTGGCCCGCGGGAGGCACGTCGCTGACGACGGCGCCTATGCTGGCGTCGTCGGGATACAGCCACGGCTTGCCGTTGGCGGCGCGGTGGATCTCGATCTTGACGTGCGGATCGCGCTTGAAGCCCTCGACCAGGATGAAATCGACGGGCGAAAACTTGTTCAGCAGCTCGCCCAGGCGGGGCTCGGCCTGGCCGCGCAGTTCGTGCATCAGCGCCCAGCGGCTGCCCGATGCGACCAGCACTTCCCCGGCACCGGCCTCGCGGTGCCGATGGGAGTCCTTGCCCGGCTTGTCGATGTCGAACGAATGGTGCGCGTGCTTGAGCGTCGACACGCTGTAGCCCTTCTCCCGCAGCGCGGGAATCAGCCTCGTCAGCAATGTGGTTTTGCCGGCTCCGCTCCACCCGGCCAGTCCCAGGACGCGCGTCATCAGATCAGTCCGTCGAAAGGCAGGACGTCGACCAGCTCGCCGGCCGCCACGTTGCCTTGCTCGTGCCCCAGCACGACCAGGCCGTTGGCCTGGCTCATGCTGCGCAGGATGCCCGACCCCTGCGAACCGGTGATGCGCACTTCCCAGCCGCCGTTCGCGGCGGGCGTGACGATGCCTCGCTGGTATTCGGTACGCCCCGGCTTCTTGCGGATAGCCCCCGCGCTGGCCGCGCGCAGCATGGGCAGCGGCTGGGCCGGCGCGCCTGCCATGGCCAGGAGGGCATCGCGCACCAGCGCGTAGAAAGTCACCATCACCGCCACGGGGTTGCCCGGCAGGCCGAACAGGATGGCGCTACGCCCGCCGGTGTCGATGCGGCCGATGGCCATGGGGCGCCCCGGCCGCATGGCGATGCGCCAGAACAGCACGTCGCCCAGCCTGGCCATGATGGCCTTGGTGTAGTCGGCCTCGCCCACGCTCACGCCGCCCGACGTGATGACCACGTCGGCCTGCGCGGCCGCGTCGCGGAACGCGGACTCGAGCGCCTGCGGATCGTCGCGCACCACGCCCATGTCGAGCACGTCGACGCCCAGCCGCTGGAGCATGCCCCACAGCGTGTAGCGATTGCTGTCGTACACGCAGCCCGGATCGAGCGGCTCGCCGATCGAGCGCAGTTCGTTGCCGGTGGAGAAGAACGCCACGCGCAGGCGGCGCCAGACCGGCACCTCGGCCCGGCCGAGCGAGGCCAGCATGCCGAGGTCCGCCGGACGCAGCACGCGGCCGGCGGACAGGGCCACGTCGCCGCGGGCCAGGTCCTCTCCCGCCAGCCGGCGGTTCTCGCCGGCCTTGACCGCGCCCGCGGGCACGACGATACGGTCGCCATCCTGGCGGACGAATTCCTGCGGGATCACGGTATCGAGCCCGTCGGGCATGGTGGCGCCGGTCATGATCCGCACGCACTGCCCGGACGCCACGCTGCCCGTGTAGGCATTGCCGGCCAGGCCGCTGCCCACGACCTGCAAGGCCGTATCGCCGCCGGCGGCCAGGTCGGAACCGTAGAACGCGTAGCCATCCATGGCCGAGTTGTCGTGGGCCGGCACGTCGATGTCGGACACGATGTCGCGCGCCAGCACGCGCCCCATCGCCGAGCGCAACGCCAGCATCTCCACGCCCTCCACGCGCGGCACCAGCCGGGCGATGAATTCGCGGGCCTGCTCGACCGGCAGCGCATTCGGGTCGTAGCCGCTGACACAGGACGAGATTTCTTCTAGCGAGGGGGCGGGCTTGTCGTTCATGGCATCAGAGCTGCTGCAATTCGGCGACCGTGTTGGCGCCCGCGAAAGCCGCGGGGTCGTCGAAGAGGACCTCGACACAGCGATGGGTGGCGGTCCACTTGTCGATCTTGCGTCCCCCCGCGGCGGTGAAGGCCACGAGACTGTCCAGCAGCTCCGCCCGCAGCAGGCAGAACACCGGCTGGGTCCGCACGGCGCCGTCCTGGCGGGTGGCCACCATGGCGATCTCGGCGCCGGCCGCCTCCAGTTCGCCGGCCAGGCGGGCGACGAGATCCTCGGGAAACTTCGGCGTATCGCAAGGCACCGTGACCAGGTAGGCGGTCTCGCAGTGCTCGAGCCCGGTCAGGAATCCGGCCAGCGGCCCCGCGTAGTCGGGCAGCGCGTCGGGCCACACCGGCACGCCCATGGATTCGTAGGCAGCCAGGTTGCGATTGGCGTTGACCAGGACCTGCCCCACCTGGGGCCCCAGCCTGAGCAGCGCATGCATGGCCATCGGAATGCCCTGGTAGTTCTGCAGGCCCTTGTCGACACCGCCCATGCGGCTGCCGCGCCCGCCCGCCAGGATCAGGCCGGTAATGGAGTCCTTGTCGATCATGCGGCTGAGTATAGACGAGGCGCCCGCGGATTTCGCCGTCCGCGGGCTGGTGGTCTAATATCCCTCATCGGCCTGCGATACGCAGCCTCCCACTCACGAGTCCGCCCCCTTCCCATGGCCACATCCGATTCCCTGCTCCAGGCCCTGCAAACCGTCGTCGATCCCAATACCGGCAAGGATTTCGTCTCGACGCGAGCCATCAAGAACATCGAGATCAACGGCGGCGACGTCTCCTTCGACGTCCTGCTCGGCTATCCCGCCAAGAGCCAGATCCCCGCCCTGCGCAGCGCGCTGATCGCGGCGGCCCGCACCGTGCCCGGCATCTCCAACGTCAGCGCCAACGTGCGCAGCGAGATCATCGCCCACGCGGTCCAGCGCGGCGTGCCGCTGCTGCAGGGCGTCAAGAACATCGTCGCCGTCGCCTCGGGCAAGGGCGGCGTGGGCAAGAGCACCACGGCCGTCAACCTGGCCCTGGCCCTGGCGGCCGAAGGCGCGCGCGTCGGCCTGCTCGACGCCGACATCTACGGCCCCAGCCAGCCGCTCATGATGGGCATCGACGCACGCCCCGTCAGCGACGACGGCAAGACCATGGAGCCGCTCGAGAATTATGGCGTGCAGGTCATGTCCATCGGCTTCCTCGTCGCCCACGACGAAGCCATGATCTGGCGCGGCCCCATGGCGGTGCAGGCGCTCGAGCAACTGCTGCGGCAAACCAACTGGAAAGACCTCGACTACCTGATCGTCGACATGCCTCCCGGCACCGGCGACATCCAGCTCACGCTCAGCCAGCGCGTGCCCATGACCGGCGCCGTCATCGTCACCACGCCGCAGGACATCGCCCTGCTGGACGCGCGCAAGGGCATCAAGATGTTCGAGAAAGTGGGCGTGCCCATCCTGGGCGTGGTCGAGAACATGGCCGTGCACGTGTGCAGCCAGTGCGGACACGTCGAACACATCTTCGGCGCCGAGGGCGGCAAGAAGATGGCGGCCGAATACGACACGCCCTACCTGGGCGCGCTGCCGCTGGACATCAACATCCGGCTGCAGGCCGACAGCGGCAGGCCCTCGGTGGTGGCCGACCCCGATGGCGAGATCGCCGGCCTGTACAAGACCGTCGCGCGCCAGGTGGCCGTGGCCATCGCCGCCCGGAACAAGGACTTCTCGTCCAAGTTCCCCACCATCTCCATCAGCGCCGATTCCTGACCCGAGGCCGCCATGACCAGCCAGGCTCCCCGCATCGACGTCGCCGTGATCATGCGCAAGGAGCGCGTCCACGGCCCGATGAGCCGGTGGCAGTCCTGGCGGTGGACCCTGGCGGACGTGGTGGCCGACGAGCCGGCGTTCGGCGGCGCGCCCCACCGGCTGCGCCAGGACGCGCACGGCGAACTGTGGCTGCATCCCGGCTTCGCGGTCGAGCTGTTCAAGGACGACGCCGAGGGCTACTACCTGAACGCCACGACCGAGGCGCCCTGCTGGTTCGTGATGTGGCGCATGCAGGAAGCGGCGGGCCCGGACGATGAACCGCTGGCGCGGCCGGAGCTGGTCACGCTCAGCTACTACCACGCCGGCCGGCTGCTGGACGCCCAGGAAACGGTCGAACAGGTGCCCGCCCCCGCCGACGTCGTGGGCTGGCTGCGGGCCTTCGTGGCGGAACACTACGTGGCCGAGCCCAAGCGCAAGCGGCGCCCGGTCAGCTTCGTGCCGTTGCAGGACCGCTTCGGCAACCCGGCGTCGGTCAGCACCGGCCGGCGCAAGCACGGCGAAGAACCATGAGCGGCGACGGCGAAGGCTTCCTCGGCCGCTGGTCGCGGCGCAAGGCCCGGTCGCGGGCAGGCGTGGGGGACGAACGGCCGGTCGACGCCGCTTCCGTTCCCGAGGCCGAGCCGGGGCCGCTCGAGGCCTCGCCGGGCGTCCCCGCCGCGCCGTCCACGCATCCGCAGGACCACCCCCAGGGCGAGGCCCACGACGCCGGCGCGGCGCAGGCGCCGGACACCGCCGCCAAGGCAGCGCCCGCCCCGACGCGGGAAGACCTGGCCGCGCTGACGCATGACTCCGATTTCTCGCCCTTCATGCGGCCGGCGGTCGAGCCCGACGTCAAGCTGGCCGCGCTCAAGAAACTTTTCTCCGACCCGCACTACAACGTCATGGACGGGCTGGACGTCTACATCGACGACTATTCCTCGCCCGAGAAGCTGCCCGCATCCACGCTCAGGCAGATGGTGAGCGCGCGCGTGCTGGCCCTGGTCCAGGACGATCCCGCCCCGCCTGCGGGCGATGCGGCGCCCGGCCACGCCCCCGCAAGCAAGGAGCCGGCCGATGATGGCGCGCGGGGTTCCGTGCTAGAGTCTGGCGCATCCACAGGCCAAGCGCCCAGCGACGGCCAGACGCATTTCGACTTTCCCGAGCCCGATCCTCCCAGGTAGCCGGGCTCCCTCGAGCGCCCATGCCCACACTGATCTGCGACTGCAACAACACCATGCCCCTGGACGCCGATGCACTCGGCGCGGCATTGGACGAAAAGCTGGTTCTGCACTCCACGCTCTGCCGCCACGAGGCCGGCGCGTTCCAGCAGGCCGTCACGGGCACCGCTTCCGTCATCGTCGCCTGTACGCAGGAGAAGCGCCTGTTCGCGCAGATAGGCGAGCACACCGAGGCCGCCGTCGCCCCCGTGCGCTTCGTCAACATCCGCGAGACCGGAGGCTGGAGCCGCGAGGCCCCGAAAGCCACGCCCAAGCTGGCGGCGCTGCTGGCGGCCGCCCGGCTGCCGGACCCCGAACCGGTCCCCACCGTCAGCTATCGCAGCGCGGGGCGCCTGCTCATCGTCGGCCCGCTGGACGAGGCCGAACGCGCCGCGGCGATGCTGGCGGACACGCTTGACGTCACCATCTTCGCGCGCGGCCCGGGCACGGCGGACGCGAGCCAGGAACGGCGCCATCCCGTGCTGGCGGGCCGCCTGGAATCGCTGCAAGGCTGGCTGGGCGCGTTCGACCTGGCATGGGTGCAGGACAACCCCATCGATCTCGACCTGTGCACGCGCTGCAATGCCTGCCTTGCCGCGTGTCCCGAAGGCGCCATAGGGCTCGACTACCAGATCGACCGCGCCCGGTGCCGCGACCATCGCGCCTGCGTGGCGGCCTGTACGACCGCGGGCGCCATCGACTTCGCCCGCGCCCCCGAACGGCAGGAAGCGCGCTTCGACCTGGTCCTGGAGCTGGGTGGCGGCACGCTGTTCGCGCAGCATGCGCCGCCGCAGGGCTACTTCGCCTGGAACGGCGCGGACCCGGCCCCGCTCCTGCGCCTGCGCGAGCTCGTGGGCGAATTCGAGAAGCCCAAGTTCTTCGACTACAAGCAATCGCTGTGCGCGCACAGCCGCAACGACACGATAGGCTGCCGCGCCTGCGTCGACATCTGCTCGGCCCTCGCCATCGAAAGCGACAGGGCGCGCCAGCAGATCAAGGTCAATCCCAACCTGTGCGTGGGATGCGGCGCCTGTACCACCGCCTGCCCGACCGGCGCGATCACCTACGCCTATCCGCGCATGACGGACCAGGGCGCGGTGCTGCGCACGCTGCTGTCCACCTATGCGCGGGCCGGCGGCCAGGCCCCGGTCCTGCTGGTGCACAGCCAGGAGGCCGGCCGCGCGATGGTCGAACGCCTGGGCCGCGACGCCAGCCTGGGCAGGCTCCACGGCCTGCCCGCCAACGTCATCCCGCTGGGAGTCTGGCACACCGCCAGCCTCGGCCTGGAAGCGTGGCTGGGCGCCGTCGCGCTGGGCGCCTCGCAGGTCGCCATCCTGGCCACGGCCGAGGAAGCGCCGCAGTACCTGGACAACCTGGCCGCGCAGCTCGCGGTGGGCCAGGCCATCCTCGACGGCATGGGCTATGCGGGACCGCACCTGCACCTGCTGCGCCCCGATACGCCGCAGGCGCTGGACGCGGCGCTGCGGGAGCTGGCGGCGCGGCGTCCCGGGGTGCCGGCCGCGCCGGCGCGCTTCGCCATGGTGCGCGAGAAACGCAGCACGCTGGACCTCGCGCTGGACCACCTGATCGCCCACGCCCCGGCCGCACGCGACGAGATTGCCCTGCCCGGCGGCCCGCCGGGCACCGGCTCGCCCCTCGGCGGCCTGGCCATCGACAAGGACGCCTGTACGCTGTGCATGAGCTGCGTGGGCGCGTGTCCGTCCAGCGCCCTGCTCGACAACCCGGACGCGCCCCAGCTGCGTTTCCTGGAAAAGAATTGCGTGCAGTGCGGACTGTGCGTCGAGACCTGTCCCGAGGACGCGCTCGCCCTCGTGCCGCGCCTGCTTTCCACGCCCGAACGCACCCGGCCGCGCGTGCTGAACGAGACGGCCCCCTACCACTGCGTGCGTTGCAGCAAGCCCTTCGGCACGCAAAAGGCGATCGAAGCCATGCTGGCCCGGCTGAGCGGCCACCCGATGTTCCAGGGCGCCGGCCTGGAACGGCTGAAGATGTGCGGCGATTGCCGCGTGATCGACCTGTATTCCGGCGCCAACGAAACGCGCATCACCGATCTATGAACGCTTCCATTTCCCCCGCCGACATCGGCTCGGCCTCGCTCGACGAGGAAATCGCCCGCGCCGAGCTGTACGGCGTGCTGGCGCGCCTGTTCTACGCCCCGCCCGATCCGGACTTCGCGGCCGGCCTGCGCGCGGCGGCCACCGAGGCGCCGATGGCGGGCGCCTTCCTGGAAGCTCCGTGGCGCGACCTCGTGGCCGCGGCCCGGGCCGCCGACGATCCGTCGCTGCGCGACGAGTACGAAACGCTGTTCGGCGGCCTGGGCAAGCCCGAGGTCTACCTGTACGGGTCGCACTACCTGAACGGCTTCCTGAACGAAAAATCGCTGATCGCGCTGAGGAACGACCTGGCCACCCTGGGCCTGGCCCGGGATCCGGCCATGCCCGAGACCGAGGATCACATCGCCTACCTGTGCGAGGTCATGCGCTACCTGATCGCCGGAGACGACGCCGGACAGTGCCATCTCGCCAATCAGCGGAAATTCTTCGGCGACCACCTGCTGCCGTGGGTGCCCGCCATGTGCGACGCCCTGTCGGCCCACCCGCGCGCCCGCTTCTACGCGGCGCTGGGCGAATTCACGCGGGCCTTCGCCAGCGTGGAGGCGCAGGGCTTCGACATGCTGCCCTGACCGGGCTACGGTCGAGGGTATACCCGAGGCGTGGCGCGGCTGGCGGCATTGCCTGTAACTGGTTACCGGGGGTACAGTATGCACAGCACTTCATATCTGCCAGCTCCAACGGAGACAGAGATGCCCAAGACCGCCGCCAACCTATCCCGCCGGGGTTTCTTCGTGGGTGCCGCCACCGCCGGCGCCGCCGCCGTCGGGGCGGCCGTCGCGCCCTCGCTGCGCCCCGATCCGGCCCCGCAGGCAGACGCCAAGCCCGCCCCCGAACGAGGCGGCGGCTACAGCGTGACCGACCACGTCAAGCGCTACTACAAGTCCACGCTGGTCTAACCACCGGAGCACGGCATGTTGCTGACCAAGAAAACGGGCGCCGGCGACTCCGGCGCATCCTCTTCCTCGTTCGTCCACAGCCTGCGCCGCGGCATGGCCCACGCGCTGCCCACCATGGACCGCCGCACCTTCCTGCGCCGCTCGGGCCTGGGCGTGGGCGCGGGGCTCGCGGCCACGCAGCTCGGCCTGGTCAGGAAGGCCGGCGCCGCCGACGGCGACCAGAAGGCCGGCACCGGCAAGGGCAAGGTCGAGGTCCGGCGCACCGTCTGTACCCACTGTTCGGTGGGCTGCGCGATCGACGCCGTGGTCGAGAACGGCGTCTGGGTCCGCCAGGAACCCGTGTTCGATTCGCCCATCAACCTGGGCGCGCATTGCGCCAAGGGCGCCTCGGTGCGCGAGCACGGGCACGGCGAGCACCGCCTGCGCTATCCGATGAAGCTGGTCGACGGCAAGTACCAGCGCATCAGCTGGGACACCGCGCTCGAGGAAATCTCGGCCCGCATGCTGCAGCTGCGCAAGGAAAGCGGCCCGGATTCGGTCTACGTCATCGGCTCGTCCAAGCACAACAACGAGCAGTCCTACCTGCTGCGCAAGTTCATGAGCTTCTGGGGCAGCAACAACTGCGACCACCAGGCTCGGATCTGCCACTCGACCACGGTCGCCGGCGTCGCCAACACCTGGGGCTACGGCGCGATGACCAACTCGTACAACGACATGCAGAACGCCAAGGCGGCGCTCTACATCGGCTCGAACGCCGCCGAGGCCCATCCGGTGTCCATGCTGCACCTGCTGCACGCCAAGGAAACCGGCTGCAAGGTCATGGTGGTCGATCCACGCTTCACCCGCACCGCCGCCAAGGCCGACAAGTACATCCGCATCCGTTCGGGCACCGACGTCGCCTTCCTGTTCGGCGTGCTCTATCACATCTTCAAGAACGGCTGGGAAGACAAGAAGTACATCGACGCCCGCGTCTACGGCATGGACCAGGTCAAGGCCGACGTCATGGCCAAGTGGACGCCGGACAAGGTGCAGGACGTCTGCGGCGTGGACGAGGCCACGGTGTACGAAGTGGCCAGGACCATGGCCGAGAACCGTCCCAGCACGCTGGTGTGGTGCATGGGCCAGACCCAGCACTCCATCGGCAACGCCATGGTGCGCGCCTCGTGCATCGTGCAACTGGCGCTGGGCAACATCGGCGTCTCCGGCGGCGGCGCCAACATCTTCCGCGGCCATGACAACGTGCAGGGCGCCACCGACGTCGGCCCCAACCCCGATTCGCTGCCGGGCTACTACGGCCTGGCCGAGGGCTCGTGGCGCCACTACGCCAAGGTCTGGGACGTCGACTACGACTGGATCAAGAGCCGCTACGCCTCGCCGGCGATGATGACCAAGTCGGGCATCACCGTCTCGCGCTGGATAGACGGCGTGCTGGAAAAGAACGACGTCATCGACCAGGACTCCAACCTGCGGGCCGTCTTCTACTGGGGCCACGCGCCCAACTCGCAGACGCGCGGCCTGGAAATGAAGCGGGCCATGGACAAGCTCGACCTGCTGGTCGTGATCGATCCCTACCCTTCGGCCACCGCCGCCATGGCGGCCATGCCCGGCAAGAGCGAGGACCTGAACCCCAACCGCGCCGTCTACCTGCTGCCCGCGGCCACACAGTTCGAGACCAGCGGCTCCTGTACCGCCTCGAACCGCTCGCTGCAATGGCGCGAGAAGGTCATCGAGCCGCTGTGGGAGAGCCGCACCGACCACATGATCATGTACCAGCTTGCGCAGAAACTCGGCTTCGGCGCCGAGCTGTGCAAGAACTACAAGATGCAGAAGGTCAAGGGCATGGACGAGCCCGTGATCGAGGACATCCTGCGCGAGATCAACCGCAGCAACTGGACCATCGGCTACACCGGCCAGAGCCCGGAACGGCTCAAGGCCCACATGCGGCTGATGCACGCCTTCGACGTCAAGACCCTGCGCGCCAAGGGCAGCGTGGTCGACAAGGAAACCGGCTACGACATCCAGGGCGACTACTTCGGCCTGCCCTGGCCCTGCTTCGGCACGCCCGAGCTCAAGCACCCCGGCTCGCCCAACCTGTACGACACCTCCCGCCACGTCATGGACGGCGGCGGCAACTTCCGCGCCAACTTCGGCGTGGAACGCAACGGCGTCAACCTGCTGGCCGAGGACGGCTCTCATTCCAAGGGTGCCGACATCCCCACCGGCTATCCGGAATTCGACCACGTGCTGATGAAGAAGCTCGGCTGGTGGGACGAACTGACCGACGCCGAGAAGGCGGCGGCCGAAGGCAAGAACTGGAAGACCGACCTGTCGGGCGGCATCATCCGCGTGGTGATGAAGATCCACGGCTGCCACCCCTTCGGCAACGCCAAGGCACGCGCGGTGGTATGGAACTTCCCCGACCCCATCCCGCAGCATCGCGAGCCCATCTACGGCACGCGTCCGGACCTCGTCGCCAAGTACCCCACCCACGACGACATGAAGACCTTCTGGCGCCTGCCGACGCTGTACAAATCGCTGCAGCAGAAGAACGTGGACGACAAGCTGTACGAGAAATTCCCCATCATCCTCACGTCCGGCCGCCTGACCGAATACGAGGGCGGCGGCGACGAAACCCGGTCCAACCCCTGGCTGGCCGAGCTGCAACAAGAAAGCTTCGTCGAGATCAACCCCAAGGCGGCCGCCGAGCGCGGCATCACCAACGGCTCGCGCTGCTGGGTGGTCACGCCCACCGGCGCACGGCTCAACGTGCAGGCCCTGGTCACCGAACGGGTCGGACCGGACACCGCGTTCATGCCCTTCCACTTCGCCGGCCGCTGGCAGGGCAAGGACCTCCTGGCCTACTACCCCGAGGGCGCGGCCCCCATCGTGCGCGGCGAGGCGGTCAACACCGCAACCACCTATGGCTACGACAGCGTCACCATGATGCAGGAAACCAAGACCACCATCTGCAACATCGAGAAGGCATAAGGAGCGCGCCATGGCCAGAATGAAGTTCATCTGCGATGCGGAGCGCTGCATCGAATGCAACGCCTGCGTCACCGCGTGCAAGAACGAGCACGAGGTGCCGTGGGGCGTGAACCGCCGCCGCGTGGTCACGCTGAACGACGGCGTGCCGGGCGAGAAATCCATTTCGGTGGCGTGCATGCACTGCAGCGACGCGCCCTGCATGGCGGTCTGCCCCGTCAACTGCTTCTATCACACCGACGAAGGCGTGGTGCTGCACAACAAGGACACCTGCATAGGCTGCGGCTACTGCTCGTACGCCTGTCCGTTCGGTGCCCCGCAATTTCCCTCGCAGGGCACCTTCGGCGTGCGCGGCAAGATGGACAAATGCACGTTCTGCGCCGGCGGCCCCGAGGCCCACGGCAGCGAGGAAGAATTCAAGAAATACGGCCGCAACCGGCTGGCCGAGGGCAAGCTGCCCGCCTGCGCCGAGATGTGCTCGACCAAGGCGCTGCTGGGCGGCGACGGCGACGTGATCGCCGACATCTTCCGCACCCGCGTGGTCACGCGCGGCAAGGGCGCCGAAGTCTGGGGCTGGGGCACCGCCTACGGCTCCAAGCAGGCCGGCCAGCCGCCGCAGAACCCGCAGCCGGGCGGCACGAACACCGGAGGCAAGTGATGAAAGCCAGCATCTTTCTCGCCGTCCTGCTCGTTTTCGGCACGGCCGCCTGTACCGAACGTGACCAATCGCTCTACCAGGGCAAGGTCCAGAACGGCGAGCCCGCGTACAAGGGCACGGGCGTCTCGGCCTTCACCGCGCCGGGCTGGACGCCGGGCGACCGGAACAGCTGGGAGCAGGAACTCAAGACCCGGGCCCAGCGAGGCCAGAACGAATACACCCGGGTGAACTGACCGGAGGTCGCCATGTTACGGTCGCTACTTGCCGCGCTGGCGCTGTTCGGCGCCATGCTGGGATCCCCCGCCGCCCAGGCGGCGGATGCCGCGCAGCCCCCCGCCGGCACCTCGATGGGTGCCATCCAGAGCGCCAACATCTTCGAGGTCAAGCCCGACGCCAGCCAGGACCCGGGCTATGCCGACCAGACCAACGCCGAACGCGCCAAGGTCCAGCCGGGCAACAACGCGCCGAACTGGCGCCTGGTCAACTCCGGGCAGCCCGGCTATAGCAGCCTGCCGCGCAGCGAAGCTCCGGAGGCCGGCGTGCTGATCCAGCGTTTCGTGCAGTACCCGGGCTCGAAATACACCTCGGCCGGCGAAGCCTGGCGCCAGGTGCGCAACAACTGGCTGATCCCCTACGGCGGCTCGCTGCTGTTGATCGTGCTGGTGGCCATCGCGCTGTTCTATTTCACCAAGGGCCCGCTTACCGTCCACGGCGCCGAGACCGGCCGCAAGATCGAGCGCTTCACGTACTTCGAGCGGGCGGCCCACTGGGTCAACGCCATCGCCTTCGTGATCCTGGCGATCTCGGGCCTGATCATGGCCTTCGGCAAGTTCTTCCTGCTGCCCATCATGGGCAGTGCCCTGTTCGGCTGGATGACCTGGCTGCTCAAGACCGCCCACAACTTCGTGGGCCCGCTGTTCGCGGTCTCGCTGGTGGTGGTCTTCCTCACCTTCATCCGCGACAACCTGCCCACGCGCGACGACATGGTCTGGCTGCGCAAGGGCGGCGGACTGTTCAACGGCCAGCACATCCCCACCGGCCGCTTCAACGCCGGGGAAAAGCTCGTGTTCTGGGGCGGCGTGCTGTTCCTGGGCTTCATCGTCATCGGATCCGGGCTGGTGCTGGACCGGGTCATCCCCGGCCTGGTCTACACCCGCGGCACCATGCAGGTCGCGCACATGGTCCACGCCGTGGCGACCATCCTGATGATGTGCATGTTCATGGGCCACATCTACCTGGGCACCATAGGCATGAAGGGCGCCTACAAGGCCATGAAGACCGGCTACGTGGACGAGGCCTGGGCCCGCGAGCACCACGAACTCTGGTACAACGACATCCAGGCGGGCAAGATCCCCGCCCAGCGCACCCAGCCCGCCCAGAAGAAGCCGGACACCCGGCCGGCGAACGCCTGAACCGCCGGCCCCGACCAGGAGATCCTGCATGAAAACCGCCCTCGCGCTGCTGCTGGCCGTCTTCTCCACCGCCTCCCTGGCCAAGCTGCCCCCACCCAGCCCCGAGGCCCAGGCCAAGGCGGCCGAGGCGGCCGCCCGCACGGCCTGGGCCGCCAAGGTCGACGGCTACAAGCTCTGCCAGGCGCAGGACAAGGCCGCGGCCGCCTATTTCGCCAGCGCGCGCGCCGCCGGCAAGCCCGTCCACGCATCCGCGTCCACGCCGCCCTGCGCCGATCCGGGCCCGTTCGTCTACACGCCGCCCGAGGCCAAGCCGCTGGAAGCCGCGGGCGCGCACTCGCCGTCGGAAACGGCCAAGGCGCCGCACAATTCCGCGGCGCCCGACGCCGCCACGCCCAAACAGTGACCGCATCGCCCCGCCACCGTCCTTTCCTGACCGATGCCCGTGCCCCGCTGACGCGCGAGATCGCCGTCGTCAACGAACACGGCATACGCGATACGGTTTCCATCCCGGCCGAGCGCTCGCTGACCGTCTACGTCGACAAGCGTGAACTGGTCACGCTGATGACCCTGGGCGCCATGCCCGAACTGCTGGTGCTGGGCTATCTGCGCAACCAGCGCCTGGTGCGTTCGATAGACGAGGTCGAGGCGGTCACGGTCGATTGGGAAGTCCAGGCGGCGGCCGTGCAGACACGCGACGGCATCCAGGACCTGGAAGCCCGCACCTCCCAGCGCGTGGTCACCACCGGCTGCGGCCAGGGCAGCGTCTTCGGCGGGCTGATGGACGAGATCGACGACATCCGCCTGCCCGGCGACGCGCGTCTCACCCAGGGCCAGCTCTACGGCCTGCTGGATGCCATAAGGCTGCAGGAAACCACCTACAAGTCCGCCGGCTCCGTGCACGGGTGCGCGTTGTTCCAGGGCGAGCGCATGCTGATGTTCGTCGAGGACGTGGGGCGCCACAACGCCATCGACACCATCGCCGGATGGATGTGGCTGCAGGACCCGGCCCGGATGGCGGGCGACGACAAGGTGTTCTACACCACGGGGCGGCTCACCAGCGAAATGATCATCAAGGCGGCGCAGATGGGCATCCCCATCGTCGTCTCGCGCAGCGGCATCACGCAGATGGGTTTCGAACTGGCCGAGCGGCTGGGCCTGTGCGCGATCGGCCGCGCCACCAACAAGCATTTCCTCTGCTATACGGCGCCCTGGCGGCTGGTCCTGCAGCCGGAACTGGCCACCGCGCCCCGCCCGGTTCGAGCCGCGCCGCAGGACGCCTGACCGGACCGCCTCAGCCGCGCTTGCCGGCCTTGGGCGTGCGGAAATTCCACCAGGGCAGCACGCGCCGCATCGACAGCACCTCGCCGCTTTGCTGCGGCCGGTACCCCGGCATGGCCGCCAGCCTGCGCTGCCAGGCCTCGCTGCGCAGGATGCCCAGCAAGGCTTGCGTGGACGGCAGTTCCAGCGTGGACTTCAGGCACACCAGGAAATAGTTTTCGGACACCAGCGGAATGAAATCCAGCCGGCTGGCCCGGGCGGCGACCTCGATGCCCAGGCCCGCGTCCGCGGCGCCCGAGGCGACCGCGTGCGCCACCGCCGTGTGCGACGGCTCGGTATGGGCGTAGCCCTGGATGGCCGACGGCGGCAAGGCCTGCCTGGCCAGCAGTTCATCCAGCAGCACGCGCGTGCCCGTGCCCAGCGGGCGATTCACGAAACGCACGTCGGGCCGCGCGAGATCGGCCAGCGAGGCGATGCCCAGCGGGTTGCCCCGCGCCACCATCAGCCCCTGGCTGCGTCGCGCGAAGCCGATGATCTTGTGCTGGCCGGGTTCGAGCAGCGGCTTGTAGGTGCGCTCGGCCAGCGAGCCCGGCGGAGAATCGGCGGGGGCATGAAAGCCCGCCATCACGCACCGGCCTTCGTTCAAGGCCTTGATCGCGTCGACGCTGCCGGTGAAGCGTATGTCCAGGTGCAGCTTGTCGCTGGCCACGGCGTGCTCGCGCAGCGACGCCAGCGCGTCGTCGTGGCTGGCATGCAGGGCGACCACGTGGGCCGCGTCGTCGAAAGCGACCGCGAAGGCCCGCTCCAGGTCGGCATACAGGGCGCCGATCTGCGGCGCCAGCCGCGCCTGCGCCTGCCGCTCGGCCCACAGCAGCTTGTTGCCGAATTCGGTCAGCCGCGCGGGCTGGCCCTTGTCCCAGACCACCAGCGCGTGTCCGAGCTGTTTCTCCCAGCGTTTGAGTTCGCCCCATACGTGGCGATAGGACAGGTCCAGGGCCTTGGCGGCGGCCGAGATCGAGCCCTGTTCGCGGATGGCATGCAGCAGGTCCATCAGCGGATTGCGGATGGAGGCGGCATGGGCGCGCGGTACGCCAAAGGTATAGGAAAGCTCGATCTGATGCACTGCTGGAGTATAGCCCCCCCCTTACGCGCTTCGCGCGTAAGGGAAGCCCACCCCCTACCCGCTTGCGCGGGCCCCCTCAAGGGGGCGAAACCGGCGGACTGGCAAAGCCAGATCCGCGGTTTCCTTGGTGTGTCCGGCGCCTATGCAAACTACTTCATATCGCTTCGTCTGTTCCACTCCGTTACGCTGGGGCGGCACATTTGAAGACGGCATGAACACTCTTGCGGAAAGCGCGGTCACAGCGCTGCGCCTCATCACCTCTCTCGATCCCGTCCTGCTCGACATCGTCAGGTTGTCGCTGGCGGTCAGTGCCTGTGCCTGTCTGCTGGCCTGTGCCGCCGGGCTGCTGCTGGGGGCATGGCTGGGGGTGGCGCGATTCCCGGGACGGGGGGCCGTGCTGACGCTGCTCAACACCATGCTCGCCTTGCCCTCCGTCGTGGTGGGGCTGCTGGTCTACCTGCTGCTGTCGCGGTCGGGGCCGCTGGGCTTTCTGGGCTGGATGTTCTCGTTCCAGGCCATGGTGGTGGCGCAGTCCATCCTGGTGCTGCCGGTGGTCATGGCGTTGACGCGGCAGGTGGTCGAGGATGCCGACCGCAGCCATGGCGAGCAGTTGCGTTCGCTGGGCGCGGGCACCTTCATGCGCGGGCTGCTGCTGACCTGGGACGAGCGTTTCGCGCTGCTGACCATCCTCATCGCGGCATTCGGCCGGGCGGTCTCGGAAGTGGGCGCCGTGATGGTCGTCGGCGGCAACATCGAGGGCTACACGCGGGTCATGACGACGGCCATCGCGCTCGAGACCAGCAAGGGCGACCTGCCCCTGGCCGTGGCGCTGGGCATGGTGCTGCTGGCCGTGGTGCTGCTGCTGAACACGCTGATCTCGCTGGTGCGCCGCTGGCGCGAACGGCGCGACGCGGGCCTGTCCGCGTGGCTGCGCATGCCGGGTCCGGCCGCATGAAACGCGTGGCCTCGATCATGCCCCTGGACGCCGACCCGGCCCTCGCGATTCCGGCCGCGGCGGACGTGCGGGAGCCAGCCCCTGCGCCGGCCCTGTTCTCGCTGCGCGACGTCGATCTGCACTACGGGCGGGTGCGCGCGCTGCACGGGGTCGACCTGTCCATCCACGCGGGCGAGCGCGTCGCCCTGGTCGGTACGAACGGCAGCGGCAAGAGCACGCTGCTGCGCGTGCTGCACGGCCTGCTCGCCCCCACTTCGGGCACCGTCTCCTGCCTGCCGCGCAACCGGCAGGCCCTGGTGTTCCAGCGGCCGCACATGCTGCGCACCTCGGTACGGAACAACGTCGCGCTGGGACTGTGGCTGCGAGGCATGGGATGGCGCCAGGCGCGGCAGTCCGCGGTGGACGCGCTGGCGCGCGTCGACATGGCCGAACTGGCCGGCCGCAACGCCAAGGCGCTGTCCGGCGGGCAGCAGCAGCGCGTGGCGCTGGCCCAGGCCTGGGCCATGGATGCGGACGCTCTCCTGCTGGACGAACCCACCGCCAATCTCGATCCGCACGCCAAGCGCGAGGTGGAAGCCTTGATGCAGGAATTCGCGCAGCCGCGCTCGGGACGCACCATGACCATGGTGTTCAGCAGCCACAACCTGGGCCAGGTCAAGCGCCTGGCCAGCCGCGTGGTCTATCTGGAACGGGGCCGCGTGCTGGCGGACCTTCCCGTCCACGCCTTCTTCAACGGGCCGCTGCCCGAGGAAGCCGGTCTTTTCGTCAAAGGAGAAAAAATATGAAGCTCTTCCATCGCCTGCGTCCGCTGGTCCTGGGCTGCCTGCTGCCCGCGGCCGCCGCCCTGGCCAGCCTGCCCGCGGCCGCCGACACCATCGTCATGGCCTCGACCACGTCCACCGAGCAGTCCGGCCTGTTCGCCCACCTGCTGCCGGCCTTCAAGAAGGCCAGCGGCATCGACATCAAGGTGGTCGCGCAGGGTACGGGCCAGGCGCTGGACACCGGCCGGCGCGGGGACGCCGACGTGCTGTTCGTGCACGACCAGGCCGCCGAGGAGAAATTCATCGCCGAGGGCTACGGCGTCAAGCGCTACCCGGTCATGTACAACGACTTCGTGCTGATCGGCCCCGCCGCCGATCCCGCCGGCGTCAAGGGCAAGGACATCGTCCAGGCGCTGAAGAAGCTGTCGGCGGCAAACGCCGAGTTCATCTCCCGCGGCGACAAGAGCGGCACGCACTCGGCCGAGCTGCGCTACTGGAAGGAAGCCGGCCTGGACGACAAGAAAGGCAGCGGCTACAAGGCCTGCGGCTGCGGCATGGGACCCGCGCTGAACATGGCGTCCTCCACCGGCGCCTACGTGCTGTCGGACCGAGGCACCTGGCTCAGCTTCAAGAACCGGGGCAAGCTGACCGTGCTCGTGGAAGGGGACGAACGCCTGTTCAACCAATATGGCGTGATGGTGGTCAATCCGGCCAAGCATCCGCACGTCAAGGCCGCGGCCGCCCAGAAGTTCGTCGACTGGGTCATTTCCCCCGCCGGCCAGCAGACCATCGCCAGCTACAAGATCGACGGCCAGCAGTTGTTCTTCCCCAACGCCAAGCCATGACGGCCGGCCCGGCCCAGCCGCCGGGCCTTGCCACGCCCTCCTGCGGAGCGGCCTTTCCAGGCCGCTTTTTTTGTCCTTCGCAAGCTGTCCCGAACGATCCGACTCTTACAACTTCCCCATTGAAATAGAATTGATAATAATTATCATTAAAAGATTTATTTCCACCCACGTCGGACGTCGTTCCCATGCCATCCTTCTCCACCCCACTGCGCCGCGCGGGCCTGGCCGCCGCGCTGGGCGCGCTTCCCGCCGCCCTGCTCGCGCAGACCACCGAACCGGCCACCTTGCAGGAAATCCGCGTCGAAGCCACCCCCGAGCGCGAGACCGCCACCGGCCCCGTCTACGGCTACGCCGCCAGGCGCTCGGCCACGGCCACCAAGACGGACACGCCATTGCACGAGACGCCGCAGTCGGTCACCGTGGTCACGCGCGACCAGTTGACGGACCAGGGTACCACCAATCTGCAGGACGCGCTGGGCTACGCGGCCGGCGTGCGGTCCGACGCCTATGGCATCGACTCGCGCGCCGATTCGGTCCGCATACGCGGCACCGAGCCCACCCTGTACCTGGACGGCCTGCGCCAGCACTACGACTACTACACCAGCACCACCCGTATCGAACCCTACACGCTGGAGCGCCTGGAAGTGCTGCGCGGGCCGGCCGCCATGCTGTACGGCCAGGGCAGCACCGGCGGCATCATCAACATGGTCAGCAAGCGCCCGCAGGCCGAATTCCAGGGCGAAGCGGGCATACAACTGGGCAACCGCGGCCGCAAGCAGGCGCAGGTGGACCTGACCGGGCCGCTGACGGCCGACGGACAGTGGCTGTACCGGCTCGTCGCGCTCAAGCGCGATGCCGACACCCAGGTCGATCATGTGAAGGACAACCGCAGCCTGGTCATGCCCTCGCTGACGTGGCGTCCCAGCGCATCGACCTCGCTCACGCTGCAAGGCCTGTGGCAGAAGGATGAAAGCGGCTCGACCGCGCAGTTCATGCCGTGGTCGGGCATGCGCACCGACAACCCCAACGGCAGGATTCCCACCAGCCGCTTCATCGGCGAACCCGGCCACGACCGCTACGATTCGCGCCGCACCTCGTTCGGCTGGCTGTTCGAGCACCGCTTCAACGACCAGTGGTCCTTCAGCCAGGGCTTTCGCCATGCCAACAACAAGGTGGATTACCTGACGCATTATGCGGACTCGTTCACCGATCCGGGCGGCTGGGCCGCCGACCCGATCAACCAGCGCCGCATCGCCCGCTATGCGGACGACGCCATCACCAAGGTACGCATCGACACGCTGGACCAGCACCTGACCGGCAAGCTGCAGACCGGCATCGTGCAGCACCAGGTACTGCTGGGCTTCGACTGGACCCGCTACCGCCGCGATCGCCGCAGCGGCGCCGCAGACGGCGGCACCATCGACGCCTACGATCCGGTCTACGGCAACTACACGCCGCCCGTGCTGACCGACGAGCCGCGCTATACGCTGCGCCAGGCGGGCCTGTACCTGCAGGACCAGATGAAGATAGGCAAGCACTGGATCGTCGCCGCGGGCGTGCGCCACGATCGAACAACCGCCGGACTGGCGGGCAGCGCCGACGAAAAAGACAACGCCACGACCAAGCGCCTGGGGGTGATGTACGTGGCCGACAACGGCCTGGCGCCCTACATCAACTACAGCGAATCCTTCACGCCCGTGCCGGGCACCGACAAGGACGGCGCGCGCTTCAAGCCCCTGCGCGGCGAACAGTGGGAGCTGGGCGTCAAGCATCAGTCGGCCGACGGCCGGCGGATGGCCACCGCCTCGGTCTACCAGCTCAAGGAAAAGAACCAGTTGGCGGGCGATCCGGCCAATCCGCTCTATTCCATCCAGGTGGGCGCGACCAAGACCAAAGGCCTGGAGCTCGAGTATCGCGGCGCGATCACCCGCGGCTTCGATCTGATCGCACACTACAACTACATCGACCTGGACAAGTCGCTCGAAGGCATGCCGCGCCACCAGGCCGCGGCCTGGGGCAAGTGGCGCTTCGCGCTGGGTGGCGTCAACGGCTTCGCGCTGGGAGCCGGAGTGCGCTGGATGAGCTCGTTCCGCGATGGCGTGGCCCCCACCACGCCATTGGTCACGCTGTTCGACGCCATGGTCTCGTACGAGACCGACCACTGGCGCTACGCGCTCAACCTGAACAACCTGACCGACAAGACCTACGTGGCGACGTGCCTGTCGCGCGGGGATTGCTGGTACGGCGCGCGCCGCAGCATCATCGCCAGCGCGACCTACAAGTTCTAGCCGCCGGCGCCAGCCATACCCCGCACGTATGGCTTCCAGCCGAAACCCGTCTTGGACAGGGCCGCCTCCCGCGCGGTCCAATTCTCCTCCAGAGCCACCGAGTGGCCGTTCACATTCCATGGAGGAGAAATGGACCAGGACTTGCAGATCGACGACCCCTTGTTCAAGGAAAAGGGCTTCGGGCGCCGCATCGGTTTCGGGCGCCACTGCGCGCTGATCGTCGTCGACATGATCCGCGGCTTCACGGACCCGGCGCAGCCCCTGGGCGCCGACCTGAAGCAGGCGGTGCTCGCCACCAACCGCCTCGTCGCCGCATGCCGCCGGATCGGCGCGCCCATTCATTTCTTCACGGTGGGCTACCGGGCCGACCTGTCCGACGCCGGCGTCTGGCAGCGCAAGATGGGCGGCATGGCCAGCCTGCTGGAAGGCAGCGACAACGTCCGACTCGATCCGCGCCTGGACACGGTGGATGGCGACTCCATCATGTCCAAGAAATACGCGAGCTGCTTCGCCGGCACGGACCTGGCCGCGCGCCTGGTCTCGCAAGGCGTGGATACCGTCATCGTGACGGGCTGCACCACCAGCGGCTGCGTGCGGGCGACGGTGGTGGACGCGGTGCAGAGCGGCTTCCGCCCCATCGTCGCGCCCGAAGCCGTGGGCGACCGCTCCGGCGCGGCCCATCGCCAGAGTCTGCTCGACATGGATGCGAAGTACGGCGACGTCGTCCCGCTAGACGAGGTCATCGCCCATCTTTCCCGCATCGCGCAACCGGTGGAGGCCTGACATGAAAAAGCCAGCTCTATTCGCCGCCCTGCTGCTGGCGATGGCTCCCGCCGCTGGCCATGCCGACGCCGGGTTTCCCAGCCGTCCGATCAAGATGGTGGTGGCCGCGCCCACCGGCGGCGTGCCCGACGTCATCGCGCGCCTGGTGGGCCAGCACATGTCCGCCTCGCTGGGGCAGCCCATCGCCGTCGAGAACAAGACCGGCGCGGGCAGCATCATCGCCCTGGAATCGGTGGCCAAGGCCAATCCCGATGGCTACACCCTGCTGGTGGCCGACTCCAGCCCGCTTACCATCAACCCCACGCTGTACAAGAAGCTGCCCTACCAGGGCATGGACAGTTTCGAGCCCATCGCCTTCCTGGGCGCCGCCCAGCTGTTCCTGACGGCCGGCCCCTCGCTGAAGGCCAACTCGTTCCGGGAGATGGTGGCACAGGCCAAGGCCGCTCCGGGCAAGCTCACCTACGGCACCATAGGCATCGGTTCGCTGCACCACGTCATGTTCGAGGAGATCCGCCGCTCGGCCGGCATCGACATCATGCATGTCCCGTTCCGCGAACAGCCTTCCGCCCCCGTCGCGGCGGGGACGGCCGACATGCTGCTGGCCGGCCTGCCCTCGATAGAAGGGCTGGTGCGGGCGGGCCGCCTGCGGCTGCTGGGCGTGACCAGCAAGGCGCGCGTCGCGCAGTTGCCCGACGTGCCGACGCTGGAGGAAAGCGGCCTGCCCGGCTACGTATTCACCGCCGACATCGGCCTGCTGGCACCGCGCGGGACGCCGCCCGAACACCTGCGCAAACTGGCCGAAGCCGCCCGCCACGCCGTGGCCCAGCCCGACGTGCGGCGCAAACTGGCCGACCTGGGCATCGTCCCCGACGGCCGCGTCCTGGCCGAGTACGGGGACTACATGCGGCGAGAGATCGACCGGTTCGGCGGCATGGTCCAGCGGGCGGGGCTGGCCGGCACCCAATAGCTCGCCACCTTCCGCCGCGGTGCCGGCCGCGGCGGAATCGGCCTACTATAGGGCGGAATCCCCCATGCCTGCCGCCTATGATCACGCTGAAGCGACTCGAATACTTCGCCAAGGTCGTGGAGACGAGAAACATCACCCGCGCCGCGGAACAGCTGCACATCGCCCAGCCGGCCCTGGGCACCCATATGCGCGAGCTCGAGGCGGCCCTGGGCGTTCCGCTGTTGTCGCGGCATTCGCGCGGCGTGGATCCGACGCCGGCCGGCAGCCTGCTGCTGGAACGGTCGCGCCAGATCTTCGAGCTGGTCGCACGGACTCAGGATGACGTACGGCGCGCCGACCAGGCCGCGCCGGTCCGCTTCAACCTGGGGCTGACCTCCAGCACCATGCTGCTGATCGGCTCGGACCTGCTGCTGACCCTGAAGCGCCGGTACCCCCACATCGACCTGCAGCTGTACGAGAACCCGAGCTTCCTGCTGGTGGACGCGCTCGAGCGCAAGGACATCGATGCCGCGCTGGCCTATTCCGTATCGCCCCACCCCGGCTTGTCCACGACCCCGGTGCTGAAGGAACGGCTGCTGCTGACGGTCCGGGCCGACCTGGCGCCTTCCTGCGGCCCCGTCACCATGGACGAAGTATTGGCGCACGAGCTGGTGCTGGGCAACGAACGCGACGTCGCGCGCCGGCTGGTCGAAGCCAGCGCCTTCGAGAAAGGCACGCAGCCCCGCATCCAGTGCGAGACGCACTCCATCACCAGCCAGCGCGACCTGGTGCTGCGCGGCGCGGCGGCGGCCGTCATGCCCCTGGGCGCCATCGTCCGCGAGTTGGAGCGGGGCGAGGTCGTCGCGCGCCCCATCACCGACCCGGGCATGCACATCACGCTGTTCATCGTTCGCCGGCAGGCGCCGGACGAGGCCAGCCTCCAATATGTCGACCAGACCGATCCCATCGTCCGGGCCTGCGTGGACATGATCGCGGGGCGGCTGGGGGAACTGGGCAGCCCGGTGTAGAACCGCACGAGTTGCGCATGCCTCTCGTTTGCGGCTATGGTGACCGTTACCCTTCGACACATCCCGGGAATTCCGCCAGGCATCTGCGGCCGCGGCGGTCCGCCCCGGACACAGAATAGATATACCGATGGATACGAAAGGGACTGCACTCCACTTGCTGGAGCGGCTCTATGACGGCGTCCTTTCGGAGGACCAATGGCGGCAGTCGCTGCGTGACATCAGCCTGTCGCTCGGCGCGGCCAGCGCCGGTCAGGTGGCCCTGCACGTGCCGACGGACTCGCTGGAACTGGACGAGCTCATCGGCCTGCCGCCCAAGGTCATCGCGCATTTCAACGAAATGCAGGACCTGGACCCTGGCCGCGCGGCATCGTCGCTGCTCGCATCGGGCCGCATCTACCTGGACTACGAATTCCATGGCCAGGCGCGCCTGCAGCGCGAACCCTTCTACCAGGAGTTCCTGAAGCCGAACGGCCTGGGCACCTATGCCCTGCTCCCGCTGGGACAGGACGAAGAGCGCATGTACACCTTTTCCGTGCAAAGGGAAAACGGCCGTCCGCCGCTGGACGACGATGAGACCCGGCTGATGCATGCCGTGTTGCCCCATCTGCGCACCGCCTTGCACCTGCAACTTCGATTCCGCCAGCAACAAGCCGAATCGCTGCTTCTGCGGCACATGCTGGACCGGCTCGGCTTCCCGCTGCTGGTCTGTTCCGCGCGCGGCCGCATCGTGCAGTCCAACCACCTGGGCGACATCTGGCGGCAACAGCCCGACTGCCCCCTGGGCGCCCGCGCCTCCAGCCTGCCCCAGCCCATCCGCCGGCTGCTGGACAGGGCCTGCGGCCACGGCGCCGAGGCCCCCTCGGCCGGCTCGCTCGCGCTACCAGACGGCGGCCGGCTCATCGTCCTGCCATGTCCGCTCACCCAAGACCTGCGCGGCGGCGACGCCCTGGCGCTGCTTGCCGCGCAGGGGCCGCAATGGCGTCCCACCCCGAGGGGCACGCTGCTGCGTACCCTGTTCCGGCTGACGCCGGCGGAAATCCGCCTGGCCCACCACCTGGCCCGGCACGACGATCCGCTGCCCACCGTTGCCGAAACCCTGGGCGTTTCGCTCAACACACTGCGTACGCAGCTGCGATCGATCTTCGACAAGACCCAGACCCGGCGGCAGGCAGACCTGGTGCGGCTGATGGGACACCTGGGCCTGCTGACGCCGGGGGACTGATCGTGATTACAGGTCGTCGAATTCCCCGTAGGTCATCGTCTTGCTGCCGCCCAGGCTGGACGAGAAGGTGACGGTGCCCGGCGCGTTGCCATTCGCCTGGAAGCGGGTGGTGATCGTTTCGGCCGCGGTCTTCGTGGCGAACGCACCCGCCAGGAAACCGCCCGCCTCATGCGAAAAGCGGACCGTCTCGGTCATGCTGGCGTCGTAGGCGTAGTCGGGGCCGAGCACCGGATCCGAGCCGCTGACCGAGAACGAAATGCGCGAATAGGTATCGGCATCCGTCGTGGGATCGTAGGCCACGGCCACGGCGTAGTCCTTGAACTTCATCGTCACGGCACCGCCATCCTCGGTCAGGACGATCGCGGGAATATCGAACTCGGCGCGCTGCCCCTTGGGTTCGGCCGAACTCACGTCGTTGGACGCCTTCACCGATGCCGTTCCCGACGCGGACGTCCCGTCGAAGGACGCGCCCTCGCCCAGCGTGACCCTGGCGGCCAATGTCCAGTCCGACTCCTCTTCCAGCAGGTCGCCCTCCACCTCGTCGAAATCGACCGTCGCCTTGCCCGTGAACGGAATGCCGTTGTCGGACACGCGACAGTCGTTCATGGTCAATGCCACCGAGTCCCCGGCCGACAGGGTGCCGCTGTCATCCGCATCGGTCCAGACGCCCGAGACCGTCCCGCCGTCCAGGCACTCGGGCGTGCCGTCCCGGCCAATGACGATTCCGTTCTCGAGCATGGGTTCGAACGCCTGGTGCAGGGACACGGCCGAGAACGCCGTCTCGTGGCCGTACCAGATCTGTTTCTCGCTGAGCGTCTTGCCGTCGCCGCCGCCCCCACCGCCGCCTCCGCCACCGCCCGAATCATCACCGCCGCCGCCCCCGCAGGCGGCCAGCGATGCCGCCATCAAGGCGGCGCAAAGTGCGGTCAACGATTTCGACATGCTCGACTCCTTACTGAATGAATAGGCAATGTCGGCATTCTCGAAAATCGCGCCGCCCGGCGCATCACAGGATCCAGTGAAGAAAACCGGGCTCCCCTTGCAGACGGGGCCGTTCAGAACACCCCGCGATACGATCCTCCGTCCAATTGCAGGTTCTGCCCCGACAGATACCCGGCCTGCGCGCTGCACAGGAAGGCGCAGGCATCGCCGAACTCCCGCGGCTGCCCCAGCCTGCCGGCCGCGATGGTGTCGACGATGCGCTGCCGCGCTTCCTCATAGCCCAGGCCCTGCTCGCGCACCATGCGCTCGGCCATGAAGCGCTGGCGGTCGGTGTCGAAACGCTCGGGCAGCAGGTTGTTGATGGTGACGTTGTCGGCCACCACCTCGCGCGAGATGGCCTTGCACAACGCCGTCAGGCCGGTGCGCGCGGACGTCGACAAACCCATGGCCGGGCTGGGCGATTTCACCATGGCCGACGTGATGTTGACGATGCGGCCGAATCTCCGGGCTCGCATGCCGGGCAACAGCGCGCGGATCAGCAGGGCGGGCGCCAGCATGTTGGCCTCGATCGCCCGCAGATAGTCTTCGCGCTCCCAGTCGACGAAGCGCCCGGGCGCCGGCCCCTCGTTGTTCGTCACCAGGATGTCGGCGTCCGGGCAGGCCGACACCAGCGCCGCGCGGCCCGCGTCGGTATTGATGTCCGCCGCGATCGCGCGCACGGCGCCGCCGGTTTCGGCGGCCAGCTCCCGGGCGGCGGCGGCCGCCGAATCCGGCGAGCGGCCGTTGATCACGACATGCACGCCCTCGCGCGCCAGCGAGGCGGCGCAAGCCCGCCCCAACCCGCGCGTGGACGCGCACACGATGGCCTTGCGGCCGCGAATCTGCAGATCCATGAGTCTTCCGCCTATGGCTGTTGGTGGGCCGGCACGGGGCGGCCGATGGCCTGCATCAGGTGCCGGGCAAGCTCGGCGCGCGTGCCTATCCAGACGTCGTCCGCCGCCGTGGCGATCTCCAGCAGCCGCTGGAACGCCGCCATCCCGGCCGGGCGCCCGCATACGTGGGCATGCACCGTGGGATCGATCTTCTGCGGCGTGCGCTCCCACTTGCGGACGTAGTCGAGCCAGTCCTCGAAGATGTCCACCATGGCGCTGGGCGGCTGGCCATGGCGCATCACCAGCGGCAGGTCGTTCACTTCCATGGTACCGGGCACGGCCACGATCGCGTGGTCGCCGAAATCCACCAGGTAGGGCATGTCGTCGTTCAGCGTGTCGCCATGCCAGAGATAGCCGGCCTGGGCCAGCAGGCGCGCCGTGCGGTGGCTGGGCGTGCCGCGCGGACTGATCCACCCCAGCGGCGCCGTGCCCGTCGCCGCCGCGATCAGGTCGGTCGTGCGGCGGATGTTGTCGCGCTCCTGCGCCTCGTCCAGATAGGCGGGGATCACGTCCATCGCGTACGAATGCGCGACGACGTCGTGGCCGGCCTGGGCGATGTCCTTCACCTCTTCCGGATAGCGCTCGGCCATGATCCCGCTCACCAGGATCGAGGCCCGGACGCCGTTGCGCGCCAGCGCCTCGAGCACGCGGTGCACGCCGCGGCGATGTCCGTACTCGGCCCAGCCGACCGCGTTCAGGTCGGGAATGCCGCCCTTGAGCGGATTGCCCATGGGGCCGATGCCCGGCCACGCGCCGTCCGACCACCATTCGTAGGCCATGCGGAACACCACGCCTATGCGCTTGCCGCCGGGCAGCAGGAAGCCGGCGGGCGGATGGATCTCGGTCGCGCCGGCGTGCAGGTTCAATACATCCATGTCGTTTCCTCGTTCGGTCCTGGTCATCGGATCATTGGGCTTCGATACCGGCGCGCTTGACGGCTTCCGCGTAGCGGGCGGAATCGGTGCGCACCAGTTCCGCGAACGCCTGGCCGGCGCGCGGGTCGGGTTCATAGCCACCATCGCGCAGCATCTTGGCGAACGCCGGCTGGGCGACGATGTCGCGCACGGTGGCCGCGATCGTGTCGATCGCCGCCTGCGGCGTTCCGGCCGGCGCGAACAGGCCCTGCCAGGCCGCCGGCAGCACGAAGTCGGCAACGCCCGCCTGCGCCATGGTCGGCGCATCCGGATACTCGGGCGTGCGCTGCTCGCCGGTGAAGCCCAGCGTGCGCACCTTGCCCGACTGGACATAGGGCAGCGCGATCGTGGGCGGAATGAACATGATGTCCACGTCGCCCGCCGCCACCGCGTTCAGCGCCTGCGAGGCGCTCTTGTACGGCACGTGCAGCATGCTCATGCCGGCGCGCGCGGCGAACAGCTCGCCCGCCAGGTGCAGGGTGTTGCCTATGCCGGGCGACGAATACGTGATCGGCTTGGCGGCCTTGCGGCCATAGTCCACCAGCTCGGCCACCGTGCGCACGGGCAGCGCGGGATTGACCATCAGCAGGTAGCCCGTGCCGGTCGCCACGTTCACCACCGGCACGAAGTCCTTGCCGATGTCGTAGGGCAGCTTCTTGTAGACATGGGGATTGATGACGAACGAGGTCGTCACGTGCAGCAGGGTGTAGCCGTCGGGCGCGGCCTTGGCCACGCCGGCCGCATCGTGCCCGCCACCCTCGCCTCGCAGACCTACGAGCGTCTGCGGCGCGACATCGTGGACGCCCATTACGCACCCGGCCAGAAGCTGGGCACCCGCCAGTTGAGCGAACGCTACGAGGTCGGCCTCGCCCCGCTGCGAGAGGCGCTGACGCGGCTGTCGCGCGAGGGCCTGGTCGTACAGCACGACCGGCGCGGCTTCGCCGTGCCCAACTTCGGCGGCGCGCACCTGGAAGAGCTCTCGCGCACGCGGTCCTGGCTCAACGACATCGCCCTGCGAGCGTCCATCGACTACGCGGACCAGACCTGGGTCCAGGGACTGGTCCAGGCCTACCACCGCCTGGCGCGGCTGGACCGCTATCTGAAGGGCAAGGACGGCCCCCGCGAGAATCCCGAGTGGGAAGCCGCGCACCGGGACTTCCATACCGCCCTGATCGCCGGCTGCCGCTCGCGCTGGATGATCGACTACTGCAACCAGATGTTCGAAGCCTCCACCTACTACCGCCGCTACTCCCGCATCACGGCCGAGTACCGCAAGGGCCGCGAGAACGAACACGAAAAACTGTTCCAGGCGGCGGTGTCCCTGCAGGCCGACGAAGCGGCGCGCCTCATGCGCAAGCACGTGATGGAAACCGCCCAGCGCGTGCAGGAGCGCTTGCTGACCGAGTCGGCCAGGCCAGGCCTGCGGTCCTGACACGCTTCATGGTGCAACGCGCAAGAAACGCGCGCTGGACATTGACCGCCGCCGGCCTATACTTACGCCCGTGACGCAGGGGTACTCATCGCCGGTTCGGCGTGGGTTGAGATGACACCCTCAGCACCTGTACGGATAATGCCGATGCAGGGAGCGTTTTCCGGCGGAACCTCGCGTTCCCGGCATGCGGCCCCAGGCCGCCCCCCCAGTCCGTGCACGGACGTCCCCGGGGGCCCCCCGGAAAATCCCTTCCTTCGTTCGGCTCCGGAAACCTTTTTCTTGGAGCTTCCATGAACGCCAATCCCAAGTTCATCGCCGCCACGGCCCAGGTCGACCAGGCCGCCATCCAGCCGCTGCCGAAGTCGCGCAAGGTCTACGAACAGGGCTCGCGCCCCGACATCCGCGTGCCCTTCCGCGAGATCGAGCAGGCCGACACGCCCACCATGTTCGGCGGCGAAAAGAACCCGCCCATCACCGTCTACGACACCAGCGGCCCCTATACCGACCCCGACGTCAAGATCGACATCCGCTCGGGCCTGGCGCCGCTGCGCGAGAACTGGATCGCCGAACGCGGCGACACGGAACAGCTCGACGGCCCCAGCAGCGCCTACGGCCGCGAACGCCTGGCCGATCCCAAGCTGGCCGAGCTGCGCTTCAACCTGCACCGCGCCCCGCGCCGCGCCAAGGCCGGCGCCAACGTGACGCAGATGCACTACGCGCGCCGCGGCATCGTCACGCCGGAAATGGAATTCGTCGCGATCCGCGAAAACCTGCGGCGCGAGCAATACATCGAATCCCTGCGCGCCAGCGGCCCGCAGGGCCAGCGCCTGGCCGAGCTGCTGGGCCGCCAGCACCCGGGCCAGTCCTTCGGCGCCTCGATCCCCGCGCGCATCACGCCCGAGTTCGTGCGCGACGAAGTGGCCCGCGGCCGTGCGATCATTCCCGCCAACATCAATCACCCGGAAAGCGAGCCGATGGCCATCGGCCGCAACTTCCTGGTCAAGATCAACGCCAACATCGGCAACTCGGCCGTCAGCTCTTCCATCGCCGAGGAAGTCGAGAAGATGACATGGTCCATCCGCTGGGGCGGCGACACCGTCATGGACCTGTCCACCGGCAAGCACATCCACGAAACGCGCGAGTGGATCATCCGCAACTCGCCCGTGCCCATCGGCACCGTGCCCATCTACCAGGCGCTGGAGAAGGTCGACGGCAAGGCCGAGGAACTGACCTGGGAAATCTTCCGCGACACGCTGATCGAACAAGCTGAACAGGGCGTGGACTACTTCACCATCCACGCCGGCGTGCGCCTGCCCTTCGTGCCGCTGACCGCCAAGCGCATGACGGGCATCGTCTCGCGCGGCGGCTCCATCATGGCCAAGTGGTGTCTGGCGCACCACAAGGAAAGCTTCCTGTACGAGCGCTTCGAGGAAATCTGCGAGATCATGAAGGCCTACGACGTCAGCTTCTCGCTGGGCGACGGCCTGCGTCCGGGCTCGATCTACGACGCCAACGACGAAGCGCAGCTGTCCGAGCTGCGCACCCTGGGCGAACTGACCCAGGTCGCCTGGAAGCACGACGTGCAGGTCATGATCGAAGGCCCCGGCCATGTGCCCATGCACATGATCAAGGAAAACATGGACCTGCAGCTCGAGCATTGCCACGAAGCGCCCTTCTACACGCTCGGCCCCCTGACCACCGACATCGCGCCCGGCTACGACCACATCACCTCCGGCATCGGCGCGGCGCAGATCGGCTGGTACGGCACGGCCATGCTCTGTTACGTCACGCCCAAGGAACACCTGGGCCTGCCCAACAAGAAGGACGTCAAGGACGGCATCATCACCTACAAGATCGCCGCCCACGCCGCCGACCTCGCCAAGGGCCACCCCGGCGCGCAGATCCGCGACAACGCGCTGTCCAAGGCGCGCTTCGAATTCCGCTGGGAAGACCAGTTCAATCTCGGCCTGGACCCGGACACCGCCAAGGACTTCCACGACGAAACCCTGCCCAAGGACTCGATGAAGGTCGCCCACTTCTGCTCGATGTGCGGGCCGCACTTCTGCAGCATGAAGATCACGCAGGACGTGCGCGAATACGCGGAGCAGATCGGCGTCAGCGAGGCCGAAGCCCTGAACAAGGGGATGCAGGAGAAGGCGGTGGAGTTCGTGAAGAAGGGGGCGGAGATCTATCACCGCTCCTGAGCGGTCCAGGGCCGCTTGATACACTGGCCGGATGGCATGTGCGCCGGCCCGCTACACAGGTAGACGCTCCGGCGGGCATAGGCCGCGGCGGCGCCGGGGCGGGCCGGCTGGCGCGGCGTTGGGCCCGCC
>NZ_NINX01000051.1 GCF_002188635.1 Pigmentiphaga sp. NML030171
GCCGAGATCGCCACCCGGCCCTTCCAGCTGGTCACCGGCCGGGAATGGAAAGGCTCGGCCTTCGGCGGCGCCCGCGGACGCACCGACGTGCCCACCATCGTCGACTGGTACATGGACGGCAAGATCAAGATCGACGAGCTCATCACCCACACCCTGCCCCTCGAACGCATCAACGAGGGATTCGACCTCATGAAGAGCGGACAGTCGATACGCTCGGTCGTGCTGTACTGACCCAGGCCCTCGGCCCGGCGCGGCGACGGGCGGGAAAACCCCCGCCCGTCGTTGTATAGAACAATTCACTTCCCCGCCGATAGAGTCTCCCGCATCGAAGCCGCCACGCCGTGGCGGTCCGGTTCAAGGAGATTCGTCCGTGGAGCACGTCGTTCGCAATGCCTGGTACGTACTGGGCTGGACCGCAGAAATCGGCACCGGGCCCTTCGCCCGGCGGGTACTGGACGAACCCGTCGTGGCCTTCCGCCGGCGCGACGGCCGGCTCGCCGCCCTGCTGGACCGCTGCGCGCACCGCCTCGTCCCCCTGTCGCTGGGCAGCGTGGTGGACGACACGCTGCAATGCGGCTATCACGGCCTGCGCTATGACGGCACCGGAGCTTGCGTGCACGTCCCGGGCCAGGAGAACGTGCCGCCCGCCGCGCGGGTCCGCAGTTTTCCCATCACGGAAAGATACGGCGCCGCCTGGATCTGGATGGGAGACGCGCAACGCGCCGACCCCCGGCTCATCCCCGTCATCGAGCGCTATGGCACGCCGGGCTGGACGGTCATCCGGGGCGAGCCCCAATACCATCGCTCGCACTACCTGAACATCGTCGAGAACCTCCAGGACCCCGCGCACACGACCTACGTCCATCCAGGCACCATCGGCAATCCGGCATCGAGCGACATACTTCCCGTCATCGAGGAAAGCGAGGGCCACATCGTGACCTACCGCTGGACACTCGATGCCGAGCCGCCCCCTCTCGACCGCAGGAACGCCAGCTTCAGCGGACCGGCCGATCGCTGCCAGTACTACCACTTCTTCCCGCCCTGCACCTCGCGCGTGGACGTGGTGACGATGCAGGCCGGCCAGGAACACACGGAAGCCAACATGGACCGCGGCCTGCGCGCGTTCAGCTACAAGTTCCTGACACCCGAAACGGATGCGGCCACGCATTTCTTCTGGCTGCACGTGCGCAACTTCGGCGTGGACGACAAGGAACTCGACCAGCGCTTGATACGCGACATGGGCCGCACCTTCGAAGAAGACAACGTCATCGTGTCCGCCATGCAGCGCGAACAGGATGCCACCGGCGTGCGGCAGCTGGCGTGGCTGCGCATCGACGCGGGCCCCAGCCGTGCCCGCCGCATGATCGAGAAGATGGCAGCCGCCGACTCGGCGGCCGCCGCCCCGGCCACTTCGACGGCGTCCTGACGCCAGCCCATCCCCTGCCCGTCCACCCGCTTGCGTGCCGCCAAGGAGGCCACCATGTCCCACCGTCCGCACCCTCGTTTCCTTCGTGCCTCGTCACTGCTGGCGGGCCTGGCGCTCGCCCTGGCGGCGACGCAGGCCTGTGCCGGCGCCGCCGACGGCTATCCCAGCCGGCCCATCCGCTTCATCGTCCCCTTCACGCCCGGCGGACTGACCGACAAGCTGGCGCGCAGCGTGGCGCACGACCTGCAGGAGGCCTGGCAGCAGCCGGTCATCGTCGAGAACAAGCCCGGCGCGGGAGGCACCATAGGCGCCGACCTGGTGGCCAAGGCGCCGGCCGACGGCTACACGATCCTGCTGGGCACCCATGCGACCCACGCCATCAACGTCACCCTGCTCGCCAACCTGCCCTACGACGCGGTGCGCGACTTCGAGCCCGTCAGCCTGCTGGCGACGGTGCCCAATGTCCTCATGGTGCATCCCTCGGTGCCGGCGCACAGCGTGCAGGAACTGATACAGCTGGCCAGGCGCAAGCCCGGTTCGCTCAACTTCGTCTCCCAGGGCATCGGCACCTCCGGGCACATGTCGGGCGACCTGTTCAAGTCGCTGGCGGGCATAGACATGGTCCACATCCCCGCGCGCGGTCCGGCGCAGGCGGTCAGCGACGTCATGGGCGGCCATGCCGACATCCTGTTCGACTCGGTCGCCATCGGCATGCCCATCGTGCGCTCGGGCAAGCTGCGGGCGCTGGCCGTGACCAGCCGCGAACGCTCGCCCGCCGCGCCCGAACTGCCGACCATGATCGAGGCCGGCGTGCCCGACTACGAGATCGTGCTGTGGTTCTCGGTGTTCGCGCCCAAGGGCACGCCGGCCGACATCGTGCTCAAGCTGAACCAGGAAATCGCGCGCGCCATGGGCAAGCCCGCCACGCGGGCCGCATTCGTGCAGGACGGCCTCACGGTCTCGGCTTCGTCGCCGGAGCAGCTGGGCCGCTTCCAGCAGGCCGAGATCGCGAAGTGGGCACGCCTGATCAAGGCGTCGGGCGCGACGTCGAACAATTGACGCCGGCGCGCGGGAACATCCGCCTACCAGATGTCCGCCAGGTCCGGCCTGGACGAAGCCAACTGGCGGCTCCCGCCGTTGCGGCGGTCGGCCTTTTCCTTCAGCGGATAGTCCTGGTTGAGCCGCGTGGCCGTGTCGGTCAGGACGTCCAGCATGCCATCGAGCGCCTGGATTGCCTCCGGTGGCAGCGCCTTGAGGATACGGCCGTTGATGTCGGCGGTGATGGGAAAAAGTTCGGCATGCAGGGCCCTGCCCTTGTCGGTCAGTTCGATGGCGACGCGATGCCTGTCGCTGCTGCGGCCGATCCGCGACACCAGCCCCTTGGCGACCAGGTCGCTGATGGCGCGGGACACCAGGGGCCGGTCGGTATGCGCGCGCTCGGCCAGCTCGGAAGGCGCCATCGTGCCGTAGTCGGCCAGCATCGCGATCAGGCGCCATTCCCGCCGGCTGATGCCGTAGCGGCCCTCGCACAACCGAATCACCAGCGCCCCGCTGACCGACAGCAGCCTGGCGATCCGGTAATTCAGGAGTTCCTCGCAATTGGCGGGCTGCTCGAAGGACATGGCCGCTCCTGCGCCGACGGCGGTTGATTAGAACAATCAAGGACATGAAAGCTAGAGTCATTCTCCACAAAAAGCACAGCAGCCGCAACGCCGCGCGCCGGCGCGGCCCTGGCCGTTTTCCCTCTACCCAAGGAGCATCGCCCATGGCACTTCCCCAACGCGACCGGACACGGCCGATCGCCGACTCGCACGTCTTCGACCTGCGGCTTTCATGGAAGGGATACCGCATCAACAAGCTTTGCAACTCGCTCAGCGAAGCCGCCAACCGCGATGCCTACCGGGCGGATGAAGAGGCGTACATGACGCGCTTCGGCCTGTCCGACGAGCAGAAGGCGCTGATACGTGCGCGCGATTTCACCGGCCTGCTCGACGCCGGCGCCAACATCTATTTCCTGCTCAAGCTGGGCGTGGTCACCGGCAACGGCCTGTATGTCATGGGCGCGCGGATGCGCGGGGAAAGCTACGAGGACTTCCTGGCCACCCGCAACGACAAGGGAGCGGTCTGACATGGGACGCATCATCGCAGGCATAGGCACCTCTCACGTGCCCTCCATCGGCGCGGCCTACGACCGCGGCAAGCAGGCCACGCCGGCCTGGCGTCCCCTGTTCGACGCCTATGTCCCGGTGCGCGAGTGGCTGGAGGAACTCAAGCCCGACGTGGCCATCATGGTCTACAACGACCACGGCGCCGATTTCTTCTTCGACAAGTATCCCACCTTCGCCGTGGGCGCGGCCGACCGCTACGACATCGCCGACGAAGGCTTCGGCGTGCGCCCGCTCCCGCCCATAGACGGCCACCTGGAATTCTCGCAGCACCTGTGCGAATCGCTGGTCTACGACGAATTCGACCTGACGGTCTGCCAGGAAATGCGGGTCGAGCACGGCTTCCTGGTGCCCATGCACCTGTGCTTCGAGCACACCCCCGGGTGGAACGTGGCGGCCGTGCCGCTGGCCGTCAATGTCCTGCAGCATCCGCTACCCACCGCGCGCCGATGCTACCGGCTCGGACAGGCCATACGGCGGGCCGTGGAGTCCTATCCCGGCGACCTGCGCGTCGTCATCCTGGGCACCGGCGGCATGTCCCATCAATTGACGGGCCCGCACTTCGGCAGGATGGACAAGGACTGGGACCAGGACTTCCTGGACCGGATCGAACACGACCCCGGCAGCCTGTGCGAGCTGACCCACCAGACGCTGATGGAACGCCATGGCGCCGAAGGCATCGAGCTGATCATGTGGCTGGTCATGCGCGGCGCGCTGTCGAACCAGGCGCGGCGCGTGCATCGCAACTACTACGCTCCCATGACCACCGGCATGGGACTGATCACCCTCGAGGAGCCGGCATGATCGAACGCACCCAGGTCGGCATCGTCGGCGCCGGCCCCGCAGGACTCCTGCTCTCCCACCTGTTGCATCGGGAAGGCATCGAGTCCATCGTGTTCGACAACCGCAGCCGCGAGCACGTGCAGGGGCGCCTGCGGGCCGGCGTGCTGGAACAAGGAACCGTCGACCTCTTGGCGCAGGTCGGACTGGGCGAGCGCATGCGGCGCCTGGGCATGCCGCAGACCAGCCTGGACTTCCGCTACGCCCAGGCCTCCCACCGCATCGACTTCGCCCGGGAAATCGGCCGCACGGTCATGGTCTATCCGCAGCACGAGGTGGTCCACGACCTGATCGAGGCGCGGCTGGCCGCCGGCGGCGACCTGCGCTTCGACACCCCGGTCACCGCCGTCCGGGGCCTGGAAGGCCCCGCCCCCACGATCCTGGCCGGCCCCGAAGGCAGGCCGGTGCGCTGCGACTTCATCGCCGGCTGCGACGGCTTTCACGGCATCTGCCGCGACGCCATTCCCGCCTCGGTGATGAAGACCTACGACCGCGTCTACCCCTTCGGCTGGCTGGGCATCCTGGCCGAGGTTCCGCCGGCCGCGCCGGACGTGACCTGGGGCTGCCACGAGACCGGCTTCGCCATGCTGAGCTTCCGCTCTCCCACGCGCAGCCGCCTCTACCTGCAATGCGAACCGGACGACGACCCGGACAACTGGTCCGACGACCGCATCTGGAGCGCGCTGCACGAACGCCTGGACGTTCCCGGCATGCCGCCGCTGATCGAAGGCCCCATCGTGCAAAAGGGCGTGACCGCCATGCGCAGTTTCCAGGTCGAGCCGCTGCGCCACGGCGCCCTGTTCCTGGCCGGCGACGCGGCGCACATCGTTCCGCCCACCGGCGCCAAGGGGCTGAACTCCGCCGTGGCCGACATCCGGGTACTGGGCCGCGCCTTGGTCGAGTATTACCGGCAAGGTTCGGCCCGGCTCCTGGACAGCT
The DNA here is from genome assembly GCF_002188635.1 of Pigmentiphaga sp. NML030171. GTDB lineage: Bacteria > Pseudomonadota > Gammaproteobacteria > Burkholderiales > Burkholderiaceae_B > Pigmentiphaga > Pigmentiphaga daeguensis. The sequence continues at coordinate 5,371 of NZ_NINX01000051.1, forward strand.
ATTCGGAAACCTGCCTGCGGCGCATGTGGCTGGTGCATCGCTTCTCGGCGGGCCTGTGCACCATGGTGCACAGCTTTCCGGGGCAGAGCGACTTCGCCCGGCGCCTGCAGCGGGCCGACCTGGACTACATGACGGGATCCGAACCGGGCCGGCGGGCCTTCTCGGAGAACTTCACCGGGTTGCCGATCGAGGCCTAGTCGCCCCTGCTGCCGCCCGCGCTGGCGAAACGCTCGCGATAGGCGCGGGGCGTCACGCCCAGGTGGCGCTGGAACACCTTGCGCAACTGGGCATCCGAGCCGAAGCCGGCCCGCGCGGCCACGGTCTTGAGCGGCAGGGCCGCGTCCTCGAGCAGCCGGCGTACCAGGTCCACCCTGGCCGTCTCGACGAAGGCCTGCGGCGTGGTGCCGGTCTCGCGCACGAACACGCGCGTGAAATTGCGCACGCTCATGGCCGCATGAGCGGCCAGTTCCGGCACGGCCAGCGGCTGGTGCAGGTTGGACAGGATCCAGTCCTGGGTCTTGCGTATGCCCGGATGGCTGGTGGTCTGGCTATCCAGGTGCATGCTGAACTGCGATTGCCCGCCCGGGCGCTTCAGGTAGACCACCATGTCGCGCGCGACCTCCAGGGCGAGATCGCGGCCGCAATCCTCTTCCACCAGGGCCAGCGCCAGGTCTATGCCGGCCGTGACGCCGGCCGAGGTCCAGATGTTGCCCTGCCGGATATAGATCGCATCGGCCTGTACGTCGATACGCGGATAGCGCTGCTGGAGCAGGCGCGACACGCTCCAGTGCGTGGTGGCGCGCCGGCCGTCCAGCAGGCCTGCTTCAGCAAGAAAGAAACTGCCCGAGCACAGGGCGGCCAATCGCGCGATGCGGGGCGCGACCGCCGCCGCCCAGTCGACGATGGCCGACGAATGCCGCATGGCTTCCTGGATGTTGCGCGCCCCCACCAGGATGGCGGTATCGGGCAGATCGCGGCTGTCCAGTCCCTTGCCGGCGTGCAGCGACATCAGGGTGTCCGACTGCACCGCCCCCGGTTGCGGCGCGGCGATCTCGACCTGATAGGCCGGCGGCAGGTCGCGCTTGCGCAGGTGCACGTTGGCGTAGTCGAACACGCACAGCGGACCGATGGCCTCCAGCGACTTGAACCCGGGATAGACGACGATATCGATGCGGCGGACGCGGAAATGGCTGCTCATGCGTGGATTTTAGTGCGCGACGCGCGCGGCACGGCGCTTGCTGCGTGCCCAGGCCCGCGCAACCGGCGCGTATGACGAAGGAGAACGTCATGAAAGCACTGTGCTGGCATGGCAAGAAGGACATCCGGTACGAGACCGTGCCCGATCCCCGCATCGAGCAACCGGGCGATGCCATCGTCAAGGTCTCCGCCTGCGCCATCTGCGGCTCCGACCTGCACTTGTTCGACGGCTTCATCCCCGGCATGAAATCCGGCGACATCATGGGACACGAGTTCATGGGCGAAGTGGTCGAGGCGGGACCGGACACGCACGACCTGAAGGTGGGCGATCGCGTGGTCGTGCCCTTCACCATTGCCTGCGGCGCCTGCGAGCAATGCCGGCGCGGCAACTATTCGGTGTGTGAACGAACCAATCGCAACAAGGAGCTGGCCGACAAGGCCTTCGGCCATTCCACGGCGGGCCTGTTCGGCTACACCCACCTGACGGGCGGCTACGCCGGCGGGCAGGCCGAATACGTGCGCGTGCCGCACGCCGATTCCACCCACATCAAGGTGCCCGCCGGCCTGCCGGACGAACAGGTGCTGTTCCTGGGCGACATTCTTCCCACCGGCTGGCAGGCGGCGGCCCAGTGCGACATCCAGCCCACCGACACGGTCGCCATCTGGGGAGCCGGCCCGGTGGGACTGATGGCCATGCGCAGCGCCCAGTTGCAAGGCGCCCGCCAGGTGGTGGTCATCGATCACGTGCCCGAGCGCCTGGCCATGGTGGCCCAGGCCGGCGCCATCCCCATCGACTTCGACCAGGAAAGCGTGGTCGAACGCCTGCGCGACCTGACCGGCGGCAAGGGGCCGGAGAAGTGCATAGACGCGGTGGGCCTGGAATCGCACGCCGCCCGGTCGCTGGACGCCATGTACGACCGGGCCAAGCAGGCGGTGATGCTGGAAAGCGACCGCCCCCACGTGCTGCGGGAAATGATCTACGTCTGCCGCCCGGCCGGCGTGCTGTCCATTCCCGGCGTCTACGGCGGGCTGATCGACAAGATTCCGTTCGGCGCCTCGATGAACAAGGGACTGACCTGGCGCATGGGCCAGACCCACGTCCAGCGCTGGAGCCAGGCCCTGCTCGAACTCATCGCCGAGGGCCGGATCGACCCCTCTTTCGTCATCACCCACAGCGAGGCGCTGGAGGACGGGCCGGACATGTACGAGATCTTCCGCGACAAGGAGGACGGCTGCGTGAAGGTGGTCCTGAAACCGTGACCACCCCGCTTCAGAACGACTCGGCCCGGTACACCTGCCTGCCGCCCACGTAGGTCGCCAGCGCCTTCAACCGCTGCACCTCGGCCGCCGGGATGCTGAGATAGTCGGCCGACAGCACGACGAAGTCGGCCAGCTTGCCGGGTTCGATCGACCCCTTGATGTCCTGTTCGTCGGTCAGGCGCGCGTTGTTGATCGTCATCAGCCTGAGCACGGCGTCGCGCGAAGGCACGGCCTGGTCGGCGCCGTAGACGCCGTCGGAGATCGTGTCCCGCGTCAGGAAGTGGTACATGGCCCAGAACGGATTGACCGGAATCACCGGCGAATCGGTGCCACCCGCCAGCATGAAGCCCTGCTCCATGTAGGTCTTGAGCGGCGTGACCTGCGAGGCGCGGTCCATGCCCCAATACCGCCTGAGCACGGGCGCGGCCAGATAGAGATGGTCCTGCACCGACATCCTGAGATTCATCGCCCGGATGCGCGGATACTGGTCGGGGCGGGTGATGAAGGCGTGCTCGATGGTCCAGCCCTGCGCGCGGATGTCGCGCTGGGCATGGGCCCGCTCGTAGCCTTGCAGCACCTCGTCCACGGCGGCATCGCCCACCGCGTGCACCGCCACGCGCCAGCCGGCCTGGTTGATGCCGGCCACGTATTCGTTGAACGTCGCCTGCGGAATGGTCTGCAAGCCGTAGTAGGTGCCACCCTTGCCCATCTCCCCTTCGTAGGGCCGGGTCATGTAGCCGCCCTCGAATCCGCCGTCCACGCTGATCTTGATGCCCCAGACCTTGACCCACTCGTCGCCTTCCCCCTGCCGGATGCCGGCCCCGACGATACTGGACCGGAAATCGGCCAGGTCCTTCGGGCGGAACAGGATGCTGTAGCGGACCGTGGCCTTGCCGCTGTCGCGCAGTTGCTGGAACTGGCGATACGCCGCCACGTTCGTGCCCGGTATCCGTATGCTGGTCAGGCCGTATTCGTTCAGCTTCTTCTGCTGTGCCTCGAGCACGGCCAGCGTCATCGGCGGCGGAGGCGGCAGCGGCGCGAGACGCTTGGCCGTATCGGTCAGCTCGCCGGTCAGCCGCCCGGCGGCGTTGCGCGGAATCGCGCCGCCCGGCGGCACCGGGGTCGCGGGCGTGATGCCGTACCTGGCCAGCGCCGTGTTGTTGAGGAAATAGCTGTGGCCGCCGCGCACCAGGATCACCGGCACGCCGGGCGCCGCCGCCTCCAGCTCGTCCGCAGTAGGCAGGCGTTGCTCCTTGAGTTGCGCTTCGTGCCAATCGCTGTTGGACACCAGCACCTCGCCCGGCTTGGCGCCCTTGGCCGCCTCGGCCACCTTGGCGCACAGCTCGGCGATCGAACGCGTGGCGGACAGATCGATGCCGGGACCGCCGCCCACGGCGTGCAGATGGGAATCCGCCAGGCCCGGAACGACCGTGCGGCCGCGCAGGTCGATCACCTGCGTGGCGGGCCCCGCGTAGGCCATGATGCGCTCGTTCGCCCCCACCGCGACGAATCGCCCTTGGCGCACGGCGAAAGCCTGGACAATGGAAGAGCCGGCATCCACCGTGGCGACCTTGCCGTTGACGAAGACCGCATCCGCGGCCTCCGCCGGCGCTGCGCCGCCCGGTCCGCGTGCCGCGCATGCGGCCAGCAGCCCCACCGCCGCCGCCACGACCACGCCCCGTCCCCAAGTCCCGCCAACCATCGCTTCCATGGCCCGCCCTCCCTCGTCGTCGGAAGGCACCAGTGTGATCCCGATAATCTTTAAATGTCAAATACTTATCCGCCATGGCGGCGCATGTCACAGAGCCCGCGCTTCGTGCACAATGCGGGCGTGGTCCACCAGGACACCCCCCCTCTCATTCATGAACCCCGAAGATCTGCAACGCCTGGTAACGGTCGCCATGCCCTACGGCAAGTACAAGGACAGGCTGATCGCCGACCTGCCCGGTCCCTACCTGGCCTGGTTCGCCCGCAAGGGATTCCCGCCCGGCGAACTGGGGCGCCTGCTGGCGCTGATGCACGAAATCGATCACAACGGGCTGTCGCCGCTGCTGGCGCCGCTGCGCCAGCGGTCACGATGATGCGCGGCGACGCTTCTGGAACAGCTCGAGCGCATGCAATCCAACCGCGCGGGCACGCTGGTTCTGAAGCACGATGGCCGCCTGCGCGGCTTCGGGGTCGCGTTCGCGTATCGCGTCCAGAAGACGGTGGAACTCATCCACGCTTTCCGCCGGCCGGTTCGGATGATTCATCGATGACGCCCACAGGAAACCCAGGCGTGCATTGATCTTGCGAATGAAGGCCGCGAGCGGTTCGTTCCTGGCTCCCGCGACGAAGGCTTCGAACAATTGATGCTTGGTCGCGCGTATGCGCGGCACGTCGCGCGAAACCAATGCCTGCTCGAACTCGTCGATGCGCACGGCGAAGGCGTCCATCTGCTCGGGCGTGCCGCGCGTCGCGAAACATGCCGCCGCCAGTTTCTGCAGGGCCACCCGCACTTCGTGCAGCTCGTGGAATTGCGCTTCGTCGATCGCCCGCACGGCAGGCCCGCGATGCGGCGCCACTTCCAGCAAGCCTTCGCCGTCGAGTTGCCGGATGGCTTCGCGCATCGATGGGCGGCTGGCGGCAAAACGTTCACACAGCTCCCGTTCGGTCAGCTTGTCGCCCGGGAGATAGACCCCTTCGGTGATGGCATCGCGCAGGCGGTCGGCCAGTTGCTGCCGGGCCGGATCGCCGGCCGGCACGGCGGTCTCGTTCAAGGCAACGATTTTTTGGTCCATGGATCGGTCGCGGCAGGAATCTGCATTGTAGCGACGCAAAGGCAAGCCTATCGCACCGGGCTTTTTTCTCGCCATCCACCTAAATTGTCTTACATTATTGAAAATAACGCCCGTTTCATGGCATATTTTCGCCAACAATAACAAAATTTGTCATACAAAAAGGCAAACCAGCCTTGCAACCCTCGAGGAGACACACCATGCCGCTGCACTCCCGGCTCCTGGCCACGGCGCTGGCCCTGGCCGCCGCCATCGCTTGCGCCCCCCAGGGCGCCAGCGCCCAGTCCTATCCGACCCGCCCCGTGCGCATCATCGTTCCGCATGGCGCCGGCTCGTCGCCCGACACCATCACGCGCCTCGTCGCGCAACACCTGGGCGAGCGCCTCGGGCAGCCATTCGTGGTCGAGAACCGCGCCGGCGCCGGCGGGACCATAGGCCTGGGCGCCGCCGCCCGGGCCCCCGCGGACGGCTACACGCTGACGGTGGGCCACATCGGCACGCTCACCATCAATCCGAACGTCTACAGCAAGCTGCCTTACGACCCGGTCAAGGACTTCGCGCCCATCATGCTGTCGGCCCGCACGCCCCTGGTGGTCGTCGTTTCCGCCGAGTCGCCCTACAAGTCGATCGCCGACGTCATCGCCGCCGCCAAGGCCGACCCCGGCAAGCTGACGTTCTCATCGGCCGGCAACGGCACCGCCTCGCACATGTCGGGGGAATATTTCAAGGCACTCGCGGGCATCTCCATCACCCACGTGCCGTTCAAGACGGCGCCCGAAGCCCTGACCGGCGTCGCCAGCGGCGCCGTCACCCTAACGTTCGGCGGACAGCCTCCGGCCTGGCCCATGGTCAAGGCCGGCAAGCTGCGGGCGCTGGCGCTCACCAGCGACCAACGGGTGGCGGAATTCCCCGACACGCCCGTGGTGGCCGAGACGCTGCCGGGCTACGAGATGTTCGACTGGAACGGCTTCATGGCGCCCGCGGGCACGCCTGTCGCCATCATCGACACGCTGCACACGGCCATCGCGGCCATTCTTGCCGAGCCGGGCGTGGTGCGCCAATTGCGCGGACAGGGGCTCCTGCCCATGGCCAACACGCCCGAGCAGTTCGCCCGCTTCATCGATGCGGAGCGAGGCAAGTGGGCGCGCGTCGCCAAGGAAGTGAAGATCCAACTCGACTGAGGAAGGCCATGGGAATGAGCGTGGAACAACTCGCGAGCCTGCTGGCCGGCGCCTCCGCGGCCGCGGCCTATGAAGCCCTGGGCCGCCGCGGCGACCTGGACCCGGTCATCGGCACGCAAGTGCCGGGCACGGTCTGCATCGGCCCGGCATACACCGTGAGCGCACCACCGCACCGCAGCGGATCGGCGAACCAGGCGCTCGACCTGGCTCCGCCCGGTTCCGTACTGGTCATCGACACCGGCGGCGATCCGGATACTTGCGCGCTCGGCGGCACCGGTTCGCTGGCCGCGCAGATGCGGGGCATCGCCGGCTGCGTCACCAACGGCCGCGTGCGCGACCTGGCCGAGATCCGGGCATTGCGATTCCCGGTGTTCGCACGCGGCGGCACCGTGCGCAGCAGCCGCAAGGACGGAACGGCCGAACTCCAGGTCCCCGTGGCGATCGGCGGCCAGATCGTGCGCCCGGGCGATCTCGTCTGCGCCGATGATGACGGTGTCGTCGTCATCGGGCAGCAATATTTCGATATCTTCGCCGAACGCCTGGCCGCCCGCCTGGCCTTCGAACGCGATGCCGATGCGCGGGTTCGGGCCGGTATCCCGTACGCGCAGGCCGTCAGCGGCCGTCCGTGACCGGCCCCAAGCATGGAAGCTCCCACATGGGCATGACTCTCGTTGAAAAGATGCTGGCCCGCGCCAGCGGCAAGACTTCGGTCCGGCCGGGCGACATCGTGCTGCCCGAGCCGGAACTGGTCATCCTGCACGATGGCTATGTCGAAACCGCCTACAAGCAGTTGCACGACATCGGCTATCGCCGCGTCACGCATCCGGAGCGGGTGGTCTTCGTCACCGACCACCAGGTCGTCTACACCACTCCGGCCTCGATCCTGCGCGGTCGCGCCAATCGGCGCATTGCCGGGGAATGGCGCATCGGCCACTTCCACGATGCCGGCCAGGGCGGGCACGGCCACCTCTTTCCCATGGAAAACGGCCTGGTCAGGCCCGGCATGTTCCTCTTCGCCTACGACATGCACTGCACGAACTTCGGCGCCATCGGCGCATTCGCGATGCGCGCCGGGCCCAACGTGGTATCGGTGCTGGCCACGGGCACGACCTGGACCGTCGTGCCGCACACGCTGCGCGTCACGCTGGAAGGCCAGCCGCCGCCCGGCGTGCATCCCCGCGACGTCGGTTTCTGGCTGGCCCATCGGCTGGCCTCGGGAGAACTGGGTGTCGAATTCGACTATCGCGTGGTGGAGTTCGGCGGTTCGTACTGCGATCGCTTGCCGCTGTCGGGACGGGTCGCGCTGTGCAATACCTTGACCGAGATCGGCGTGCTCAACATCGTGTTTCCGCCCATGTCGCCGCTGGGCGCGCCCCGCGACGGCAGCTGGCTGGAAAGCGATGCCGACGCCCGCTTCGAACATACGCTCGCGCTGGACGTCTCGCGCCTGGCGCCGCAGGTGGCGCTGCCGGGCTCGCCCGATCGAGCGGTCCCGGTCGGGGATACCGTGGGTGTCGCGATCGATCAGGCCTACCTGGGATCCTGTGGATCGGGCATGTACGAGGACTTCCAGGCCGCCGCCGAGGTGCTTGCCGGCCACCGGGTGGCGAACGGGGTGCGCTTCATCGTCGTGCCGGGCACCGTCGAGACGGCCAAGCGCATGGCGCGCGACGGCCTGACCCAACGCTTCCTGGACGCCGGGGCCATCCTGCTCCCCCCCGGCTGCGGCCCCTGTGCCGGCGGCGCCGGCGGTCCCCTGGCTTCCGGGGAAGTGTCGATCTCGACCGCAGCCACCAATGGCCAGGGCCGCATGGGCGCGAAGGACGCCTATTGCTACCTGGGCAGCCCGCTTACCGTGGCGGCGTCCGCCATCGCCGGCCGGATCGCCGATCCGCGCCCGGCGCATTGAGGAGTTCCCATCGATGAACTGGATACAACGCGGCACCGCCCATGTGCTGGGCCATGACGTTCCCCACGACGGCGCGGTCATGGCGTTCGACATCGTGCTCTCGCGCAACACCAATCCCGGCGAACTGATCCCGCATCTCTTCGCCGAACTCGATCCGGGCCTGGCCGGCCGCATCCGTCCCGGCGACCTGATCGTCGCCGGCCGCAACTTCCTGGCCGGCAAGGCGCACAACACCGGCATCATCGCCATGAAGGCGCTGGGCCTGGGCATTCTGTGCGAGTCCATGTCGGTGCGCGCCTTCCAGGGCGTGGTGGCGCTGGCCGTGCCCGCGCTCGCGTCCTGCAGCGGCATTGTGGACGTGCTGTCCGACGGGGAAGAGATCGAAGTGGACTACGCCAACGGCACCGTCACGCGATGCGCCACCGGCCAGGTCCACCGCTACCCGCCGCTGGCACCCGAGATACGCGCCATGATCGGCAACGGCGGCATGCGCGGCGCCCTGCAGGCCCATCTGCGCGCGCATCCCGAACTCGGCCGGCCCTACGCGGAGTAGACTACGGGCCTTTCCTTCGAGGCCCGCCACCATGCCCTTGCAAGCCCACTACGCCAAGACGCTGCCCAAGCCACGCTTCCGCTACACCCCCTGCATCCAGGCCGGCCCCTATTACCAGCTGGCCGGCATGATCGCGCTCGATGCCCAGAGCGGCCAGCTGGAAAGCGGCGGCGTCGCCGCGGAAACGGACAAGATCATGCGCAACATGCTGGGCGCCCTGCCCGAATACGGACTGGCCCTGGACCAGCTCGTCATCGCGCGCATCTTCACCACCCGCTTCGACCAGTTCGCCGAGATCAACCGCGTCTGGGAAGGCTATTTCCCCGAAGGCACGACCCCGCCCGCGCGCACCGCCATGGGCGTCGTGGCCCTGCCGCTGAACGCCACGGTGGAAATCGAGTTCTGCTTCTACCGCGAGGCCTGATCCGCGGTTCGCGAACCAGGCGCTGGCGGCCCGCGAGGCGGACGGCCAGCCGCCCTCAGCCTTGCAGCGCGAGCGCGTTGGGGCCGCCCTTCAGGTAGGCCAGGATGCTGCAGGCGGTGCTGGCCGAGGTCTTCGGATTGGCGGCGGACGGTTCGGCCTGCGTATCGAAGCGGAACTCGCCCAGCACGCCGCGCGCCTCGATCCGGTGGCTGTTGCGCGTGGCGGCGGGATCCGCGACCAGCGTGACCCGGGTGGCGTCCAGCCCGGCTCCCGCGAGGGCGACCGTGGCCGCCACGTTGGCATTCCGCGGATAGCGCCGCGCCACCTCGCGGGCGCTGCCTTCGAACACGACGGCCGGTCCGGCCAAGGCATGTAGATCGCAGGCCTGTTCCGCCGGGGTGCCCAGCCAGGCGCGCGGCGGCTTGATACCGGTATAGCGGACCTCGACCGGGCCGGCGGCGCGGGCCGTGGCCAGCGCGTCCAGGCCGCCGATGGCGCCGCTGATCAGGTGCAGCCGGCGGCCGGTCCTGGCCGCTTCCTCCTTCAACGTCCGCAGCAGGCCGTCGTCGGCCAGCGCGCCGGCCGAGACCAGCGCGAAATGGCGGCCGCTGCGCAGCACGTCGGCGCCGTATTGCGCCACGGCGCCCTGGCCCGCCGCCTCGATCACCAGGTCGACTTCCCTTGCCAGCGACGCGATGTCGCCAACCGGTTCGATCGAAGGCGGCAACGATGCCGCCGCCTCGCCTTCCTTGCCCGCGCGCACGACGACGTTGCGCACGTCGGCGCAGGCATCGCCGGCCAGGGCATCCAGCAGGCCGCGGGCAATCCCGCCCAGTCCGATCACGGCTATGGTGGGTCGGGTCATTTGAGGTCCGCGTTCATCTGTTTGGAAAAAATCGCCGCGAGCTTGCTGGCGGCATCGAGCAGGGCGCGCTTCATTTTCTCGTCGTCGTAGCCCTGCATGCGCTGCGAAGGCCCGACGATGGACACCGAGAACATCACGCCGACCTGGGAAAGCGGTATGGGCGCGGCCACCGCCACCAGCCCGCGGTCGATCTCCTCCCGGCAATAGGCGATGCCGGTCTTGCGAACCCGCCGCAATTCGTCCCGCAACTGCTGCGGCGAAGTGATCGTGCGATCCGTCAGCGCGGGCAGCGGCTCGTCCAGCAGCGCCTCCCATTCCCGTTCGTCGCGAAACGCCAGGATGGCCTTGGCCGAGGCCGCCGCATGGGGCGGCATGACGTGGCCCGGGTTGACGTAGCCGTGCCAGTCCTTGGGCGGCGTGGCCATGACGATGCTCTCGATGCGATTGCCGCGCAGCATGCTCAGGAAAGCCGTCTCCTGGAACTGCTCGACCAGGCCGTAGAGCACGGTATGGGCGACCGCCGCCATCTGGTCGGGCGAAATCGCCGTTCCCAGCAGCCGGCGCATGCGCCCGCCCAGGAGATAGGTGCGGCGCGCGTTGCCCGCCTCCGCCTCGAACGGCGGTTCGGCGTCCAGGCAGCCGGCGCGGCACAAACCGGCCAGCATCCGGTGCAGCGTGCCCTTGGGCATGTCCAGCGCCGCCTGTATCTCGCCGAACGCCAGCCCGGCGGGATGGCGCGCGACCAGTTCGATCACCTGCATCTGCCGTTCCAGCAGGAACCGGTTCTTCGACGACTCTTCTTCCACATCTCCTCCCAACGTGAGCCAGGCGAAATTTTGCCCGCAATGAAAACGCCTTGACGAAATTACGTGCCAACCTGCATTATGTTCCATATAACGATAGATTAGTTCCGAAAAACGGAACTTTTTTTGCCGGACCCGGGCCGGCTTCCTTTCATCGACCCAGTGCAAGGGGGAACTCCATGCGTAAGAACCATGCTTTGAAGCCGCTCGTGGCCGCCGCCATGGCAGCCGCCGTCCTGGCCGGTCCGGCCCACGCCGCCGACAAGAAAGTCAGCCTGCGGCTGTCGCACAACCTGCCCACCACCAACCCCCTGCACTACGGCGTGCTGGTTCCCTGGGCGCAGTCGATCGAAAAGGACTCGGGCGGCAGCATCGCGATCCAGGTATTCCCCGCGCAGCAACTGGGCCCCGCCAAGGACCACTACAACCTGGCCCGCGACGGCATCGCCGACCTGGCCTTCTACCTGGTGGGTATCGAGCCGGGCCGCTTCCCCATCGTCACCGCCGCCGAGATGCCCTTCCTGGTGTCCGACACCGCCAAGGGCTCGCGGGCGCTGTACGAGTGGTACCAGCCCTACGCCAAGAAAGAGATGGCCGACGTCAAGGTCTGCACCATGTTCTATGACGGCGGCGGCACCATCCATTCCAAGAAGCGCATCGAAAGCCCCACCGACCTGGCCGGCCTGAAGATCCGTTCCCCGAACGTCATGGCGGCCAACTTCTACCGCCTGTCCGGCGCCTCGCCCGTCCAGCTGTCGGCGTCCGACGCGGCCGAAGCCGTCGAGCGCGGCGTGGTGGACGCGATCTCGTTCCCCTGGAACCTGCTGCAGGCCCTGGGCGCGGACCGCGCGTTGACCTATCACCTCGACATGAACTTCTATTCGCTGGGCACGGCGATCCTGATGAACAAGTCGTCGTACGGCAAGCTGTCGGCCGACCAGAAGAAGGTCATCGACAACCACTGCAACGCCGACTGGGCCGAGCGCCTGCCCATGCCCTGGTACAACTGGGAACAGGAAGGCCGGGCCGCGCTGCTGAAGAAGCCGGGCCACACGGTCTATACGATCTCGGACGCCAAGGTCGGCGAATGGAAGGCCATGGCCGCCAAGGTCCGCGGCGAATGGGAAAACAGCGTCAAGAAGAACCGCGTCGACGGCGCCAAGGTGTTCGGCGAACTGCAGGACACGCTGAAGAAATACAACGCCGCCTACTGACCGTCCGACGGGCATCGCCATGAAACAACGTCTGCTTGCCTTCCTCGAGTTCGTGCCGTCGGTCCTGCTGCTGTGCATGGCGATACTCACGTCCGCATCGGTGGCCACGCGCTACCTCTTCGCCTACCCGCTTCCGGACGAGTACGAGATCTCGCGCCTGCTCCTGAGCGTGGTGGTGTGCTGGGGCATCGCGGCGGCCTTCCGCCATGACGACCACATCCAGCTCGACATCTTCTGGAGCGCGCTGGGGCCGCGCGCCAAGCGCGTACTGACCCGCATCGGCGCCGCGCTGTGCCTGTGCATCGTCGGCGGCTTCTCCTACGCCCTGGGCACCAAGGTCGTCGACGTCTTCGAAGCGGGGCTGCTGACCGTGGACCTGGAACTGCCGGTCTGGGGCTTCTACACCGCCGCCTGGCTCGGCACCCTGGCCTGCTTCTTCATCCTGCTCCAGCAGGTCATCGCTCCCCCCGAGCCGGAGGCCCACGACGGCCATCCGGACGCCACGGTCTGAACGGACGCACACCATGATCGGCCCCAATCTCGCCATCCTCATCGGCTTCGGCTCCCTGCTGCTGCTCTGCCTGCTGCGCGTCCCCATCGGCCTGGCCATGGGCGCCTCCGGCATCCTGGGCTTCGGCCTGATGACCGGCTTCGAGCCCGCCTTCAAACTGCTGTCGCACTCCGTCATTTCCACCTTCTCCGACTACACCATGGGGCTGGTGCCGCTGTTCATCCTGATGGGCACGGTGGCCGTGGCCTCGGGCATGAGCGGGGAGTTGTTCCGCGCCGCGCAGCTCTGGCTGGGCAACTTCCGCGGCGGCCTGGCCGTGGCCACCGTGGCCTCGTGCGGCGGCTTCGCCGCCATCTGCGGCTCGTCGGCCGCCACCGCCGCCACCATGACGCGGGTCGCCCTGCCCGAGATGAAAAAGCACGGCTATTCGGAACGCCTGGCCACCGGCGTGATCGCGGCCGGCGGCACGCTGGGCGTGCTGATCCCGCCCTCGATCGCGCTGGCCGTCTACGGCTTGCTGACCCAGCAAAGCGTGGGCCTGTTGTTCATGGCCGGCGTCATACCGGGCATCATCGCCATCGCCATGTACATGCTGGTGGTCAAGGTGTGGCTGGCCGTGCGCCCGCAGGATGCGCCGGCAGGCCAGCAGGCCGCGATGCGCGAACGCCTGTCCAGCCTGACGCGGCTCGGTCCCATCATGCTGCTCATCCTGTTCGTCATCGGCGGCATCTATGGCGGCCTGTTCACGCCCACCGAGGCCGGTGCCGTGGGCGCCGCCGGCGCCATCGCCATCGTCGCACTGGGCCGGCGCCTGTCCTGGAAGACGCTGTTCTCCTCACTGGCGGAAAGCGTCCGCATGGGCGCGGCCATCCTGCTGATCATGGCGGGCGCCGTGCTGTTCGGCTACTTCCTGGCCGTGACCGAGACGCCGCAGAAGGCGGCGCAACTGCTCATCGACGCCAACCTGGGCCGCTATGGCACGCTGCTCGTGATCATCGGCATCATGCTGGTGCTGGGCTGCCTGATCGATGCCCTGGCAGTGGTCATCCTGATCGTGCCCCTGGTCTATCCCATCGTGATGCAGCTGGGCTTCGATCCGATCTGGTTCGGCGTGATCGTGACCATGTGCGTGGAGCTGGGCCTCATCACCCCGCCCTTCGGGCTGAATGTCTTCGTGATCAAGGGCCTGTCCAAGCGGACCGACATCTGGACCATCTACAAGGGTGTCACGCCCTTCATCATCGTGGACCTGCTGCGCATAGGCCTCCTGATCGCCTTCCCCAGCCTGGTGCTGTTCCTCCCCGACATGGCGCGCTGAACGCGTAGTAGACGTACCCATGACCATGAAGACTGAGCCGCGCAGCGGCCGACTGGTGCGCGTGCGCACCACCCAGCAGGTCGAACTGACCGGATTCCTCGCGCCCGCCCCCGCGGCGGACGCCCCCGTGCTGATCAGCCTGCACGGCCTGAGCGGCAACTTCGACACCAGTTTCACCTTCGATTTCCTGCAAAGCCCCGACCTGGCCGGCGTCCACCTGCTGTCCATCGGATGCAGCGGCCACGGGAACATCGCCATGTCGCGGGTCGGCGCCGAACCGGTCTACAGGCTGACCGGCTCGGCGTTCGAGTATTTCGACGACTGCATTCCCGACCTGGCCGCGTGGATGGACTTCGCGGCCAGGTCGCACGCCGGCCCCATCGTCCTGATGGGCCATTCGCTGGGCGCCTCGAAAATCCTGCGCTATGCCGCGGCGACCGGCGACGCGCGCGTGCGCGGGCTGGTGCTGGCGTCGGCCGCCGACCTGCGCGGCGCCTTCTTCGCCCTGCATGGCGAGGAAAAGGCCGCGGCCTTCCTGGCCCAGGCGCGGCAATGGGTGGACGCCGGCCAGGGCCGCACGCTGATGGGAGAGGACTGCGTCCTGGGCCTGCTGCGGCAGCGCATTTCCGCGCAGACCTTGCTGGACCGCTTCGAGGAAGGCCGGCCCGCCGATACCTTCGACTTCCACGATCGCCACTCGCCGCAGGCCTTCCGGGATCTTTCGACGATAACGGCGCCGATCCTGTCGCTGTACGGTTCCGAAGGCGAGATCGTCGGGACCGCCGGAGTCCGGGGCGCGATCGAACTGCTGCGCAGCCACGCGACATCCGCGCTATCGTTCTCGTCCGCGGTGCTGGGCGGCAACCATTGGTACGCCGGCCACGAGATCGAAGCGGCCGCCGTCATCGCCAACTGGCTGGCCGGACATGTCCGGAACACGAAGGAGCATCATGACTGACGCACGGGGAATCGCCGCGCTGGCCCAGGGCTACGCCCAGGGCAGCCTGGATCCGGTGGACGTCGCGCGCCAGGCGCTGGACCAGGCACGCGGCCCCGGCATGGACGCGGTCTTCATCACGCTGCTGGAAGAACGCGCCATGGAAGAGGCCCGCGCCAGTCAGGCGCGCTGGCGCGAAGGCCGGCCCCTGGGGCCGCTGGACGGCGTGCCCCTGGCCTGGAAGGACCTGTTCGACATGGCGGGCACCGTCACCACCTGCGCGTCGGACACGCGCCGGCGGGCGGCGCCCGCCACGGCCGATGCGCCCGCCGTGCGCGCGCTCTCGGCCGCCGGCATGGTCAGCGTGGGCAAGACCAACCTGAGCGAATTCGCTTTCTCGGGACTGGGCATCAACCTGCATTTCGGTACGCCGCCCAACCCGCACGACGCTTCGGTCCCGCGCATCCCGGGCGGCTCCTCGTCGGGATCGGCCGTGGCCGTTGCCCGCCAGGTCGTCCCCTGCGCCATGGGCACCGACACCTCGGGTTCGATCCGGGTACCGGCGGCCCTGAACGGGCTGGTCGGCTGGAAGCCCAGTTCGGCCCGCTACGATCAACGCGACGTCTTTCCGCTGGCGCCTTCGCTCGACAGCATCGGCCCCCTGGTGCGGACCGTGGCCGATGCCTGCCTGATCGACGATGCTCTGCTGGGCCGCGCGCCGGTCCTGCGGACGAGCGCCGACCGCCCCGCCGCGCGGCTGGTGATTCCCTCGGGCATCGTCATGAGCGAGCTCGAACCGGGCGTGGCCGCCGCGTTCGAGGCCGCGGCCGAGCGCCTGTCCCGGCGCGGCTTCACCGTCGAACGCCGGTCGGTCCCCGCGCTGGACCTGACCCATTACCTGTTCGCCACGTTCGGCACGCTGGTGGGCATCGAGGCGGCCGCCGTACACCGCGAACTGCTGGACGATCCGGCGGCGCTCGCGCGGGTCGACGCCCGCATCGTGCAGCGGCTGCGGCTGGGCCAGGCCATCCCGGCGCCAAGCCGGCAGGCCCTGCGCGACAACCGGCCGCTGCTGGTGTCGGCCTTGGCCACGGCCCTCGCTCCCGGCGAGGCGCTGCTGTTTCCCACCGTGCCCATGGCGGCCCCGCCCATCGCGGCGCTGGCGGCCGATCCGGCCTGGTTCGCGCAATGCAATGCGCGCGTGCTGCGCAACACCATGATAGGCAGCTATCTGGACATGCCCACGCTCGCCCTGCCCTGCGGCACCGACGGCGCCGGCCTGCCCGCCGGCATGAGCCTGGCGATGGCGACCGGCCGCGACGAAGCCCTGCTGGCGCTCGGCCTTGCCGTCGAGCGCGAATTGGCGGCCTAGGACCTGTTCACGCCCAAAGGGGCTCGCCTCACCACTTCCGGCGGCCGGCCAACGTCTCGGCCAGCAGCCGGAAATCGCCCCGCAGCGACCACCAGGGATGGGTGAACGTGGCGGGGCGGTTCTTCTCGAAGAAGAAATGCCCGGTCCAGGCCAGGCCGTACCCGCAGGCCAGCGCGGCCACGAGCAGCCAGGGCTGGCGCAGCCCGGCCGCCAGCAATACCAGCAGCAGGGCCAGGCCCGTACCCGCGACGTGCAGGCGCCGGGATACGGGATGCGCGTGTTCCCCCAGGTAAAACCCGTAGAACTCATCGAAATTGCGATAACGCCGCGCGGCTTCGCGCATGTCCCGTCCTCCCGCAAATACCCATGACTGGGTAGCGCCTTTCTTGCGATCCCCCGTGTATCATCGTGTAACCAAACATCCATCCCGTGGGGGAATCACACCGATGAGAATACTCGCCGAAAAGGGGCAAGCGACCATGCCCTCGGTCCGGTCCGGCAATCATGGCATGCGCCGGGGCCGGGCGGCAGTGGCCGTGATGCTGTTGTCGGCCATGCTGGCCGCCTGCGGTGGCGGCAGCGGCGCCAAGCCGGCTCCCGAGGCCGGCAAGGTATCCGGCATGGTCACCTACGACTTCGTGCCGGCGGTCAAGTCCCAGGGACTGGACTACGCCAAGACCCGTGCGCTGCCGGTGCGCGGCGCCGTGGTGGAAGCCTTCAGCGGAGCCGAGATCCTGGGCAGCACCGTGACCGACGCCCAGGGCAGGTATTCCCTCGTGCTGCCTCCGGGCCGCGAGGTCAAGATCCGGGTGCAGGCGCGCCTGTTGCGCGAAAGCAAGGAAGGCGCCTGGAGCGTGGCGATACGCGACAACACCAAGCCGGGCTACACGGCGGTTCCCACCAACGCGCCCATCTATGCCATGGAAAGCAAGGCGCTGTCCGTGCCCCAGGAAAGCATGGTCCTCGACCTGCACGCGGCGTCGGGCTGGAGCGGCAGCAACACCGCGGGCAGCTACGCCGGCGCCCGCGCGGCCGCGCCCTTCTCCGTGCTGGACCAGGCCTACGGCGCCATGCAGCGCTTCCTGGCCATCGCGCCGGATATCAACTTCCCCCACCTGAACATCTACTGGAGCGAGAACAACGGGCCTGCCGAGGGCGAGCCGAAGAACGGCGACATCGGCACCAGCCACTTCAATTCCGAAGGCCCCGCTCCCGGCCTCTACATCCTGGGCAAGGAAGACGTCGACACCGACGAGTACGACACCGGCGTGCTGGTCCATGAATGGGGCCACTACTTCGAAGGCCGGATCTCGCGCTCGGACTCCGTGGGCGGCTCGCACGGCGCCGGCGACAAGCTCGACATGCGCGTGGCCTGGGGCGAAGGCTGGGGCAACGGGCTGGCCGGCATCGTGCGCAACGATCCCTTCTACGTCGACACCTCGGGCAAGAAGCAGCAGGACAGCTTCTACCTCGACGTCAGCGCACCGCCGGCTCCGCCCGACGATGCCGCCTGGTACAACGAATCGGCAATGCAGTACTTCATCTACCAGCTCGCGCAGCAGCCCGGCGGCTTCGAGACCACGATCTCCATCCTCCGCAACGAGCAGAAGCGCACGCCGGCCTTCACCAGCATCTTCCCGTTCGGCACCGCCCTGGCCAAACACCTCACCGACAGCACCGTGATCGGCAAGGTGAACGCGCTGCTGACCTCGGTCGGCACGCCCACGCTGGACGAGCTGGACGATTGGGGCGGCCCCGCGTCCTACACGATTCCGACCGTGCCGCCGGAAGTCGCCAAACCCTATGTCCGCTTCGATGCGCCCGCCGCCGGCGCCCCCGCGGCCACGCAGCAGGTATGCGTATCCAACCTGCTGGGCGGGGAATACAACAAGCTGGACCAGGGTCGCTTCCTGCGGCTCGAAGTGCCCAGCGCGGGCACCTACCGGCTGAGCGCGACCCTCGTCTCGCCCCCGGCTTTGGTAACCAAGGCCCACTTGTGGCTGTCCCGCCAGGGTGTGAAGATCCAGGAGGACGACGACGCGGTCGAAAGCACGCTCGAAGCCGGCACCTACACCGCCTTCCTGGTGGATACCGCGCTGACCAACGGTGGCGACGACGACGAGGACAGCGCCGCCCCCGACCCCGGCCCCGCCCCGGTCCCCGCCAACACCCGTGTCTGCTACCAGGTGAGTCTCGAACGTACTTCCGCAGGAGCCCTGTAATGCGCCCGCCTCTGAACATCGCCGCCGCCCGCCTGGCCATCCTGCTGGCGGCCGCTCTTCCCATTCTTCCCGCCTGCGCCCATGAAGCCCGGCAAGCGCCCGCGGCGACGGCTCCGGCCACCGGCGCCAACGCCTTCGTGGCGCGTCCAGGCAAGCCCGGCGACCTCGTCGCCGTCTCGGTCCGGGCGCCGTCGGCGCCGCTGGCCACGGGCCCCGCTTCCGTTGGTCTGTCGCTGCGCGGATCGCCGGGGGTGACCCAGGTGGAACTGAAGTACGGCGTCGAAGGCGCGCTGCGCGTGGATGCGGCGTCGCCCACGGTCGTCCCGCTGGATGCCCAGCGGCGCGCCGTCGTCGAGGTGCCCGTCACGGTGTTGGGCACCGGGGTGCACTACCTGAACGTCTACGTCACGGCCAACGGACGGCACAGTGCCTTCTCGGTGCGCCTGGACGCCGGCCAGGCGGCCACCCGGAACCGCAAGCAGTCCGCGCCCGACCAGGGCGACTTCGTCGTGCTGCCGGCGCAGGAAACCCGCTCCGGCGGTACCGCGCAATAGCCCGGTCCCGGGCGGCGCGTCCGCGCCGCCATCCCGCGCACCGGCCGGGCGCCATGCCCGGCCGGCCGCGCAACGCTCAATCCACCTGCACGCCTATCATCTTCGCGATCTCGCCCTGGCGCCGATACTCCTTGTGGACGAAATCGGCGAACTCGCGGCGGCTCATCGGCGAATTGATCGAACCACGCTCTTCCATGGAACGCTCGAACGCCGGATCGCTCAGCACGGCGTTCACCGCCTGGTGCAGGCGATCCAGCCGCTCGGGCGGCGTTCCCTTGGGCACGAACAGACCGTCCCAGGCAAACAGCTCATACCCCGGCACCCCGCTTTCGGACAGCGTGGGCGCGTCCGGCAGCGTGGGAATGCGCTGCGGCGTGGAAACGGCCAGCACCTTGATCTGCTTGCTCTTGGCCAGCGGCACGAGATAGGGCGCGACGTCGATCATGAAGGACACGCGGCCCGACCGTACGTCGGTCGAGGCCGGCGCGCCGCCCTTGTAGGGCACGTGCGTAAGGTCGATCTTCGCCATCTGCTGGAGCAGGCCACAGGCCATGTGCGACGCCGTGCCGTTGCCGGCCGAGGCGCAGGTCAGTTCGCCCGGGTGCTTCTTCGCATAGCCGATCAGTTCCTGCGCGGAATTGAACGGCGAGTCGGGACTGACGAACATCACCATCGAGATGACCGAAAAACGCGCGACCGGCTCGAAATCGTCCGGCGCGTAGCCCACCGCCTTGTACAACCAGTGGTTGGTCGCCATCGTGCCGTTCGTGCCGAACACCACCGTCTGTCCGTCCGGGGCGGCGCGGGCGCCGGCGGCGGTGCCGATGTTGCCCCC
Organism: Pigmentiphaga sp. NML030171; assembly: GCF_002188635.1. Lineage (GTDB taxonomy): Bacteria > Pseudomonadota > Gammaproteobacteria > Burkholderiales > Burkholderiaceae_B > Pigmentiphaga > Pigmentiphaga daeguensis. The sequence continues at coordinate 25,303 of NZ_NINX01000051.1, forward strand.
AGCCCCAGCCCGGTTGTCGATGATGATGGGCTGGCGCAATTGCTTTTCCATTTCACGCGCATACAGCCTGGCCAGCGTGTCGCCGCCGCCGCCCGCGACGAAAGGGACGATCATGGTCAGCGGACGCTGGGGCCACTCGGCGGCGCCGGCCGCGGCGGCACCCGACGCCATCGCGGCCAGCAGGGCCAGGGTGCCGAGGATGCGGGCCGGCTTCCCGTTCTTTTTCACATGCATGCTTGTCTCCTTGTCTTGTCTGTGAACCTGTCCCGGTCAATCCACCCCGGCTTCCAGCAGCTCGACCGGGTCGCCGTAGCGGGCGGCAATCGCGACCACCTCGGGATCGCGCAGCGCGCACAGGAAACCCTGGTCGATCAGGGTGTTGCGCCCTGCCGTGACGGTGGCGTCCAGGCACACCAGGTCCATGTGCACGGGCGGCTCTTCCCAGTCGGGCAGCACGCGGCGGATGTAGTCGTTCGGCTTGGCCAGGTCGATGCCGAAATGCAGCGCCCCCGGGGCGTTCGAACCGGCGGGATAGATGGTGTGGCGCGGCGCCTTGGGATTGAAGCCGCAGCCGCCGCCTTCGATCATGCGGCCGCCCACCAGCATGTCGCGCAGGATCTTCGCCTCCTCTGAATTGCCCTCGACCGCGCTGACGTATTCGCCTTCGAAACGCACGGCGATCCGTTCTTCGAAAGGCCGGGCGAAGCCCACTGCCCACTGCGGATAGATCACGCCCGACATCGGTGTCTTGACGGCGTGGTCGTTGCGCACCGCCGTCCGGTCCCAGAGGTTGGGACCGTGGGTCGGCAGGTAGTGCACGTAGCAGCCGGGCTCCTCGGCCGTCGTCACGCCGCGCCAACGATTGGACGACAGCATCGTGTCGCGCGTTTCCGGCGTGAAGCCGATGCGGAAGTCGGTCCCGCGCGCGTCGGTGAAATGCAGGTCGAAATCCTCTCCCTTGGGATAGCGGCCGGCCGTGGCCCGGCACAGCGCCCCCACGATCTCGCTCGGAAAGCGCGCCTGCGGCGTGTGCAGCAGGTCGAGATTGCGGAAGTAGGTGATCTTCACCCAGCGCTGCCCCTGCTTGCGCATCGCGATGCAGAACGGGTCCTCGATCGAACAGAACCAGGTGGACACCACGAAGTCCGCCTGCTCGAGCAGGCCTTTCACGGGCTCCGGCACCTCGGTCACGCGCGAATTGGGTTCGGTATAGACGCGCACCTGCGCGCCGCGCGCCTTGGCCAGCCCCACCACCGCATCGACCACCCGGGTATCGAGCAATTGATCGGTCAGCATCAACACGCGCTCGCCCGGCCGGATGGCGAACACCTTGGCGAAGTTATCCAGCGCCTGGAAGAAGTGCTTGGTCTGCACGACGGAGTCGGCCAGCGCAGGCGGCAGGCCCACGAAGGCGGAAGATGGGATCATGGCTTCCTCTTTCTTAGATCTATAATTAAATTGCATGCAAATTATTGGGCAATCTTCTTTTTTATTCAATATCAATCTAATTTTGCATGCAAATCAGTATGATCCCGACATAGCGGTTACTATCCCCCGCACCAAGGACTACGACGCTCGTCCCCGGCAGATGGCCACTCAAATACACACCGTCGCAGGCGAACTGCGCCGACGCATCATGTCCGGCACCTATCCGCCCGGCGAACGGCTGGTCGAACTGCAGCTCGCGGCGGACCTGGGCGTCTCGCGCACGCCCATCCGCCTCGCGTTCGAGGAACTGGTCAAGGAAGGCCTGCTGGAGCGGCTACCGACCCGTGGCTTCCGGGTCAAGGCGGTGGACCTGGACGACCTTGCCAACGCCCTGGACGTACGCGGCACGCTGGAAGGCATGGCGGCGCGGCTGGTGGCCGAGCAAGGCGCGCGGCCGGAGGTGACGCAGGCCCTGCGCGATTGCGTGGAGGAAGGCTGGAACCTGCTCGAGGATGCGGCCGGCAACGGCTATCGCGTGGAAACGCCTCGCTGGTCCGCCATGAACGAGAAATTCCATGCCGTGCTGATCCAGGCCGCGGGCAACCCGCCGCTGGCCAGCGCGCTGGCGCACGTCTCGCAGATCCCGCTGGTGGGCGCGGCCGTGCTGGGCCTGGGCCTGGACGACACCATGCCGCAACCCGAATACGCCTACATCCATCGCGCCCAGCAGGACCACGACGACATCGTCGCGGCCATCGAACTGGGCGAAGGCGCACGCGCCGAAAACCTGATGCGCGAACACGTGCGCCGCAGCCGCGACAACAAGCGTCGCATCTACCAGCTCCGCATCGATGCCCTGCGCCGTCCGGCCAGGTAAGGACATGGCGCGGCCGCTACAATAGGGCCATTGCAAACTATCGCGGAACAGGTGGTCACATGGCTCGCATGATTTATTGCGTCAAGCTCAAGAAAGAAGCCGAAGGTCTGGACTTCCCTCCCTACCCGGGCGAACTCGGCACCAAGATCTGGCAGAACATTTCCAAGCAGGCCTGGCAGGAGTGGGTCCAGACCCAGACCCGCCTCGTCAACGAAAACCGCCTGAACCTCGCCGACGCCCGCGCCCGCAAGTACCTGCAACAGCAGATGCAGCGCTATCTATTCGAAGACGGCAACGTCGAAGCACAAGGCTACGTCCCGCCGAATTAAGCCCCCCCGTACTAAGCCCCCCCCTACGCCCTTCGGGCGCCCCCCAGGGGGCGGCGCTGGCGGACCGGCAAAGCCGGATCCGCTGCGCCCTGGGTCTGGGGACGCTCACGGAAGAAAGACGGCCTTGCTTGTACGCAAGGCCGTTTTCATTTTCAACCGAACCAGCTGCCAGGCAGTATCGCCAGTCCCCGCCAGCCCGTTGTTACCCCAGGATGCGGTGGATCCGGCTCCGCCGGTCCACCCGAATCGCCCCCTGGGGGGCGCCCGAAGGGCGTAGGGGGGGGTCCACTACCCCGCCGCGGCTTCCCGCTCGACGTTGTCCACGCCCGTGTGGCGCACGTCGCGGCCCTTGACCATGTAGACCACGAGCTCGCACATGTTCTTGGCGTGGTCGCCGATGCGCTCGAGCGCCTTGGCGATGAACAGCAGTTCGATGGAACGCGAGATCTTGCGCGGGTCTTCGATCATGTAGGTGATCAACTGGCGGATCACCCCCTGCCACTCCGAGTCCACCGACTTGTCCTGGCGGACGACCTGGGCCGCGGCCTGGGCGTCCAGGCGGGCGAAGGCGTCCAGGGCCTTGCGCAGCATCGTGACGACGGTGTTGGCCATGTGCCAGAGCTCGACGGCGGGCATGTTGACGCGGCCGGCCTCGTGGATGAGCTTGGCCATGCGGGCGATCTTCTCGGCCTCGTCGCCGGCGCGCTCCATGTCGGTGATCATCTTGATGACCGTGATGATCATGCGCAGGTCGCCCGCGGTGGGCTGGCGGCGGGCCAGGATATGGCTGCACGCCTCGTCCAGCTCCACCTCGAAGCGGTTGACCTCGGTATCGCGCACGATCACGCGCTCCAGCGCGGCGAGATCGCCGTTGGCCAGGCCATCGATGGCGCCGGTGATCTGGGATTCGACCAGGCCTCCCATCTGCAGGAAGCGCGACCGGACCTCCTCGAGTTCGGCGTCGTATTGTTTGTGGGTATGTTCAGTCATGCCGGCTCCCAGCGGAAGAACAATGGGCCTGGCCGTTTGTGCCCCGGCCGCATGGGCAATGCACCGCGCAGTTTATGAACGCCATGTGACAGGAATATGTCTCCGACGTCGGCCGCGCGGTCAATGTAGGCTAGGCGTGGCGCGGCTTGTCCAGCCGGCGCACGCCGGACTGCGTGGCCAGCAGGGCCACGTCCGCGCCGCGCAGCGCGAACAGGCCGCAGGTCACCACGCCAGGCAGGTCGTTGATCACCTTTTCCATGCCCTGGGCCTCGGCGATCTGCATGCCGTGCACGTCCAGGATGACGTTGCCGTTGTCGGTGACGAACCCTTCGCGCAGCCGGGGCTGCCCGCCCAGCAGGCGCAGCGCCCGGGCTACCGCCTCGCGGGCCATGGGTATCACCTCGACCGGAAGCGGAAAGGCCCCCAGTTGCCCGACCAGCTTGGACTCGTCGGCGATGCAGATGAAGCGCTCGGCCACCGAGGCGACGATCTTCTCGCGGGTCAGCGCGCCGCCGCCGCCCTTGATCATGTGCAGGTGGTCGTCGATCTCGTCCGCGCCGTCGACGTAGATGGGCATGAACGCCACGTCGTTCAGGTCGAATACCGGCAGCCCGTGGCCGGCCAGGCGCGCCGCGCTGCGCTCGGAACTGGCGACCGTGCCGCGGATGCGCCCCTTGTAGGCGGCCAGTCCGTCGATGAACAGGTCGGCCGTCGACCCCGTGCCGACTCCGATGACCACGTCGGGCGCCGCCACTTCGGCGACGAAGGCAAGCGCCGCGTCGGCCGCCTGCTGTTTCAGTTCCTGTTGAGAAAGCATAATAGGTGGTGCAAAGACGGTGCTAAGGGTTGCCAGCAGACACTTTAGCACTTGGACGCGCGAACGCCACCGGCGTTCCGGCCGACGCGCGGGCACGCGCGCAGTGAAGGGGCATTATGCTGATAGAAATAGACGTCACCACCACACTCCTGGTCGCCATCGTGGTGCTGTTGATCGGGCGCTGGCTGATCGGCCGCATCCCCCCGCTGCAACGCTACAACATCCCCGAGCCGGTGGTGGGCGGGATGCTGGCGGCCATCGCCATCACGATCGCCAAGGTCGCCGCCAGCACCGAGCTGTCGTTCGACATGGCGCTGCAGACGCCCTTCATGCTGGCCTTCTTCGCCACGGTGGGCCTGGGCGCCGACGTCAGGACGCTGGTGCGCGGCGGCCGGGGGGTGGTCCTGTTCCTGATCGCCATCGCCATCATGCTCGTGCTGCAGAACGCCATCGGCCTGGCCGGCGCCTTCAGCATGGACCTTCATCCCCTGAACGGGCTGCTGGCCGGCTCGATCACGATGCTGGGCGGCCACGGGACCGGCGCGGCCTATGCCACCCAGTTCTCCGACGTCGACAACCTGCAGGGCGCCATGGAGCTGGCCATGGCCTGCGCGACGTTCGGCCTGGTGCTGGGCGGCATCATAGGCGGACCCGTGGCCCAGCGCCTCATCACGCGCCACGGCCTGACGCCGGGCGACGGCAGCTCGGCGCCATCCGGCCAGGCCGGCGCCGACGCGCCTTCCCAGGCGCCCCGGCCGCTGACCCTGCCGCTCTTTCTCGAGACCCTGCTGCTGATCGTGGCGTGCGTGGTGGTCGGCAGCACGCTGGGGGAGCTCATGAAAGGCAGGCTGCTGACCCTGCCTCCCTTCGTCTGGACCCTGTTCACCGGCGTCGTGCTGCGTAACGTACTGGGGCTGGCCCGCATCCGCGAAGTCGACGACGACGCGGTGCAACTGTTCGGCGGCGTGGCGCTATCGCTGTTCCTGACCATGGCGCTGATCTCGCTGCGGCTGTGGGAGCTCGTGTCGCTGGCGCTGCCCATCCTGGCGATCCTGGCGGTGCAGACGGCCTTCGTCGCGGCCTATACCAGTCTGGTCACCTTCCGCATCATGGGCGCCAACTACGACGCGGCGGTGCTGGCCGCCGGCGCCTGCGGCATCGGCCTGGGCGCCACGCCCACCGCCATCGCCAACATGCAGGCGGTCACGAACAAGTACGGCCCCTCGCCCCAGGCCTTCCTGATCCTGCCCATCGTCGGCGCATTCCTGATCGACATCACCAACGCGCTGGTCATCCAGGGTTATCTCGGCCTGCCTCTTTTCGGCTTCTGACAGCGAGCGCAACCATGATCCGACGATTGCTTCTTCTCGTCCTGGCCGCCCTGCTGCTGTCGGGCTGCAGCCGCGGGCCCGACCAGTCTCAGGTCCGGGCCGCCGTGGAGAACCGCCTGCAGGCGGTCTTCGCCAAACCGGTGCTGGACGTGGAATCCCTGCGGCGCCTGGGCAGCGGCCCGCTGGCCGATGCGCCCGATGGCGCGGCCCGCCGCATCATCTATTTCAACGGGCGCTTCCGCCTGGCCCGCGACTATGCCTTCGGCGACTGGCAATCGCTCAATCCGGCCGCGCTGGCCACGCTGCTGGGCGCGACCGAACGCGGCGTCGAAGGTATCGCGCGCGACGGCAACCGCGCCGGCGACATCCTGCTGGTACGCGGTTCGGTCACGTTCCGCGAAGGGCCCGACGGATGGCAGCCGGTGGATTTCGTGCCGCCACCGCAGGCCACGGCCAGCCAGGCCGCCGCCGGTTCGCCGGCCCGTGCCACCATCGAACGCATCCAGAACCTGTTCAACACGCTGCCCCCCAACAGCCCGCGCGCCCGCGCCATCATCACCGAGGAACTGGCGGCGGCCGACCGGCAGATCACGCGTCGCCTGGACCGGCTGCGCCGCGCCTTCGTGGTCGCGGGCGGACCGCAAGCCGGCGAGTACGACCTGGTCGCCCGCACCATCGCGGCGCGCCTGACGGCGCAAGGTTTCAGCGCCAGCGGCTCGTCCACCCAGGGCAGCATCGAGAACCTCCAGTTGCTCCAGCGAGGCGCGGCCAACATCGCGCTCGCGCAGGGCGACATCGCCAGGCAGGCCTACCTGGGACAGGACGCCTTCGGCGGCACGGCCCACAACCCCAGCCTGCGCGCCATCGCCAGCCTGTACCCGGAAGCCTTCCACATCGCCGTGCTGGCCGACGGCCCGGTCCAGTCCATCGCCGATCTGCGTGGACGACGGCTCGATGCCGGCCTGGCCGCGTCCGGCAGCCGCGCCTCGACGCTGCAGGTACTGGCCGCGCACGGAGTGCCGGAAAACAGCGTGGAACTCGTCGCCAGCGCCGACTTCGACCAGGCGGTGCAAGCCCTGCTCGACAGGCGCGTCGACGCGATCGCCAGCGTGATCCATGCGCCCGCGCGGCAACTGCAGCGCCTGGCCGCCGACCACCGGGTGCGCATCCTGCCATTGTCCCCGCCCGCGATCGCGCAGCTCGCGCGGGACGATCCCGCCTTCGTGCGCCTCGTGCTCGCGCCCGGCACCTATCCGGGCCAGGGCGCGCCCATCGCCACGGTGGGCGTCACCGCGTTGCTGGTCACCGGCGCCGACACGCCCGCGGACGAAGTGCGCAGCGTATTGCAGGCGGTGTTCGAACAGGCCGACTTCGTGGCGGCTGGCAGCCCGGCCGGCGGACAGATCACGCGCGCGACCGCCCGCGAAGGCGTGACCATCCCCATGCACGAGGCCGCCGACCGCTATTTCCAGGCGGCCCCGGCGCCGCGCTAGATCGCGTCAACCCCCCGGCGGCCACGCGCGGGCCAGCAGCTCCGCGCACACGGCGTCGCCGTGGCCGGTGTCGCTGTCGCCGTACAGCCAGCTGGCCTGCGCCAGCCGGGCCGCCACGAAGGCTTCTCCCACCAGGCCGCCCGGCGCCTCCAGCAGCAGCGCCGCCTGCATCAGCCCGGTCAGCAGGCCGGCGATGCGGCGCGCCTTGAACTCGGCCTGGCCGTCGCCCGCGCACAGGTCCATCCAGGTCTGCCAGGCCGAGCGGAACTCCGGACTGCCGCCGCCCCGCTCGCGCAGGTGTTCGCCCAGCGCCTCGAACGCCTGCGGATCGCGCCGGATCGCGCGCAGCACGTCCAGGCACATGACGTTGCCCGACCCCTCCCAGATCGCGTTGACGGGCGCCTCGCGGTAGAGCCGGGGCATCGGGCCGTCTTCGACGTAGCCATTGCCGCCGCATGCCTCCATGCATTCGGCAATGGCCGACACGGCGCGTTTGCAGACCCAGTACTTGGCCGCCGGCGTGACGATGCGCCGTATGGCCCGCTCCAGCGGCGCATCGGACTCGAAGGCGCGCGCCAGCCGCAGCCCCAGCGCGGTCGCGGCCTCGCTTTCCAGGGCGAGATCAGCCAGGACGTGGCGCATCAGGGGCTGCTCGCGTAGCGGCCGGCCGAACGCCTGGCGCCGCGAGCAGAAGTGCAGCGCCTGGACCGTGGCCTGCCGCAGCAGCGCGGCGCTGCCCAGCACGCAGTCCAGCCGCGTGTAGGTGGCCATCTCCACGATGGTGGCCACGCCCCGCCCCGGTTCGCCCAGCATGGCGCCCCATGCGCCGTGGAATTCGACCTCGGCGCTGGCGTTGCTGCGATTGCCCAGCTTGTCCTTCAGGCGCTGGATGCGCACGCCGTTGCGGCGGCCGTCGGGCGCGTAGCGCGGCACGAAGAAGCACGACAGCCCTTCATCGGCCTGGGCCAGCACCAGGTGGGCGTCGGACTGGGGCACCGAATAGAACCACTTGTGGCCCTCGAGCAGATAGCCCCGCCCCCGGCCGGAAGCTCCGCATGGCACGGCCCGTGTCGTATTGGTCCGCACGTCCGAACCGCCCTGCTTCTCGGTCATCCCCATGCCGATCAGCACGCCGCGCTTGCCGGCCACCGGGGCATCCGACGCGTCGTAGTGGCGGGCATGAAGGCGCGGCAGCCAGTCACGGGCGAAGTCGACCTCTCCGGCCGGTTCGCCCGCCAGCACGGGAATCGCGCCGAAGGTCATGGTGGTCGGGCAGAGCGTGCCTGCCTCGACCTGGCCCTGCATGAGGTAGCCTGCCGCGCGCTCGACCATGGCGCCCGGCGCGGGCGCCGCCCATGGCGCGGAATGCAGGCCGCGCGCGACGATGTCTGTCATCAGGACATGCCAGGCGGGATGGAAGCGCACCTCGTCGATGCGGCGCCCGACCGGATCCAGGGGCACGAAGCGCGGCGGGTGCTCGTTGGCGTCGCGCCCGGCGTCCATGGCCTCGCGGCTGCCCAGCCAGCGGCCCTGCTCGCGCAGGGATGCCTCGGCATGGCCGGCCCCTTCGCGCCGGACCGCTTCCCGCAGCGCGGGGTCGGTGTCGTACAGGTTGTAGCCGCTGCGCGGCTCCACCACGTTGAACGCGTCGTCCCGGTCGCTGTCCGTCATGATCGCTCCCCGCCGTCGCGGCGGCTTGGCCGCCATGCCCGCAGTGTAGCGCCGACCGCCGCGGACTCAGGCCGCCACGGTCTCGGCCGGATCGCCGTCGCGCAGCCTGGCCACGTCGCGCAGGGGCGGCGAGCCGAACAGGCGGCTGTATTCGCGGCTGAACTGGGAAGCACTTTCATAGCCGACCCGGCGCGCCGCGCTGCCGGCGTCCAGCAACTCGGACAGCATCAGCATGCGGGCCTCGCGCAGGCGCAGCTGCTTCTGGAACTGCAGCGGGCTCATGGCCGTGACGGCCTTGAAATGATGATGCAGCGAGGACGGGCTCATGTTCACCGCCTGGGCGAGCGCCTCGATGCGCAGCGGCTCGGTGTAGTTTTCCTTGATCCAGGCAATGGCGCGGGCGATCTGGCTGGAAGCCCCGGCCGACAGGGCCGCCTGGCGCAGCCGCCGCCCCAGTTCGCCGGTCAGCACCCGGTACAGGATCTCGCGCTCGGCCAGCGGCCCGAGCACCGGCAGGTGCTCGGGCGTATCCAGCAGGCGCACCAGGCGCAGCATGGGCTCGATCAGGGCCAGCGGCGTCGTCCCGACCGCCAGCCCACGCATGCCGGGAGCCTCGGGAGCAGATGGCAGGCCGTGCTCGCCCACCAGTTCGCCCAGGCGCTGCGGGTCGATGTCCAGCGCCACGCACAGATACGGTTCGGCCCGCGACGCGCAGGTGATGCGGGCCTGCACCGGCAGGTCGAACGAGGACAGCAGGAAGTGGCGCTCGTCGTACTCGTAGACGGCTTCGCCCAGTTCGACGCGCTTGGCGCCCTGCGCGGCGATCGTGAGCGAAGGACGATAGAAGCCGCAGTTCGATCCCGAGGGACCGGAGAAGCGCACGAACGACAGCCCCGGATACGCGCTGGGATGCGTCCCGTCGACCGGCGCGTGCCGCGCGATGCAGCTGGCCAGCTCGCGCCGCGCGGCGGCCAGCCGCCCTGGGGCTTCGTCCGATGCAACGGTATCGAGGGGAAGAGCCGGCTGGGACATGGTCATCGCGGGAAGCAGGCGCGGAGCGACGATATTGCCATGCTCAGACCGCCTTGCGCAAAGGCGTGCGGATCGGCAGGGTACGCACGCGTTCCCCGGTCGCCTCGAAGATCGCATTGGCCAGGGCCGGCGCCAGCGGCGGTACGCCGGGCTCGCCCACGCCGGTGGGGTCGTCCTGGGACGGCACGATGTGCACCTCGACACGCGGCATCTCGTTGATGCGCAGCACGGGATAATCGTGGAAGTTGCTCTGCACCACGGCTCCCTTGTCGAGCGTGATGGCGCCGTGCAGGGCCGTCGACAGCGCGAAGCCTATGCCGCCCTCCATCTGCGCCTTGACCACGTCCGGATTGATCGCCAGCCCGCACGCCACGGCACACACGACGCGATCCACCTTCAGTTCGCCCCCGGCATCCACGCTCACCTCGACCACCTGCGCGACCACGCTGTTGAAGGACTCGTGCACCGCCACGCCCCGGCCCCGGCGCACGCCGCTTTTCCCCGCCGCCAGCGGACGGTCCCATTGCGCGGCGCGCACCGCCGTCTCCAGCGCCGCCAGGTGGCGCGGATGGCCCTTGAGCAGCTCGCGCCGCAAAGCCACCGGATCGCGGCGCGCGGCATGCGCCGCCTCGTCGACCAGCGTCTCGGCGGTGAACGCGGTGTGCGTATGCCCGACCGACCGGTACCACTGCACGGGTACCCGCACGTCGTCGGGAGTATGCAGCTCCACGCTCAGGTTGGGGATGCCGTAAGGCAGGTCGGACAGGCCCTCGACCGAGGTCGCGTCGATGCCGTTCTTGACCATGAATTCCTCGAACACGGAACCCTTGATCAGCGATTGCCCGACCACCCGCACCTGCCATCCCTGCAGCCTGCCCCGCTCGTCCAGCGCGAGCCTGGCGCGGTGCAGGTAGGCGGGCCGGTAGTAGCCGCCTCGCATGTCATCCTCGCGCGTCCACACCATCTTGACCGGAACGTCGAATCCCGCCTTGCGCGCACCCTGCGCGATGGCGACGGCCTCGACCACGTAGTCGGCGTGCGGGCTGGCACGCCGGCCGAAGCTGCCGCCGGCATACAGCTGATTGATCGTGACGTGCCCGGGCGCGATGCCGAGATAGTCGGCCACGGCCTTCTGGTCCATGGTCTGGAACTGCTCGCCGTTCCAGATCTCGCACCGGCCGTCGCCCAGTTGCACGACACAGTTCAGCGGCTCCATGCTGGCATGGGCCAGAAACGGGAACTCGTAGTCCGCCTCGATCACCTTGGCGGCCTTGGCGAACGCGGTCTCGACGTTGCCGCGCGTGGCGGCGGGCAAACCCGGGCGCGACGCGGCCTGGCGATACCGGGCCAGGAGTTCGTCGCTGCCCTCGGTGTAGGCGCGGCTTTCATCCCACCGCACCTTCAGGGCATCGCGCCCGGTGCGTGCGGCCCAGGTATTGCGCGCCAGCACCGCGACGCCGGCCGAGCGATGCGCCGAACCCTCGAAAGGAATCGCCGCCACCACGCCGGGGACGGCCAGGGCGGCGCTGGCGTCGTAGCCGGCCACGGTCGCACCGAAACGCGGCGCGTGGGCCGCGATGGCGACCAGCATGCCAGGCAGCTTGACGTCCTGCGTGAAACGGGCACGGCCGTGCACCTTGTCGGCCGAATCCGTTCGCCGCAGCGACGCCTTGCCGATCAGGCGGAAATCCTTGGGCGACTTCAGCCTGGGCCTGGCGGGCACAGGCTGCGCCGCGGCGGCCGCGGCCAGTTCGCCGAACCCGGCCTGCCGGCCCGACGCGGCGTGGCGGACGACGCCTTCGCGCACCGTGATCGTGGCCGGGTCGACCTTCCACGCCTGCGCCGCCGCCCCGACCAGCATCGCGCGCGCGGCGGCGCCCGCCTCGCGCATCTGCTTGAAGGAGTTGGCCATGGCCGTGCTGCCGCCGGTACCTTGTATGCCCATGGCCAGGTTCTTGTAGCGCGCCGTGTCGGCGGGCGCGCCTTCGACCCGTACCTGCGCCCAGTCCGCGTCCAGCTCATCGGCCACCAGGGTCGCCAGGCCCGTATAGGCCCCCTGCCCCATCTCCACGTGCTTGGCGTACACCGTCACGCGGCCCTGGGTATCGATGGACAGAAAGGCATTGGGAACGAAGGGGTCCGCCTTGTCCGCCGGTTGCGCCGCCAGGACGCCGGGCAGCTGCCAGCCCAGCACGAGCACGCCCGCGCCTTGCACGAACCGGCGGCGGCTGACGTTGACCAGGGAGGCTTGATGGCGGTCCGCATGGTTGTCGAGGGTGAATGCCATGATGCCTTCCCCCTCAAGCCAGCGCCTGGGCGGCGCGATGGATTGCGGCCCGGATACGGACATAGGTCGCGCAGCGGCAGGCATTGCCGCTCATCGCTCCGTCGATGTCCTCGTCCGTGGGACGCGGGTTCGTGCGCAGCAGCGCGGCGGCCGACATGATCTGGCCCGACTGGCAGTACCCGCATTGCGCGACGTCCAGTTCCTGCCACGCGGCCTGCACCGCACGGCCCACGGCGTCGCTCCCCACGCCTTCGATGGTCGTGACGGGCTTGCCTTCGATGGACGACACCGGCGTCACGCAGGCACGCACCGGCTCGCCGCCCACATGCACCGTACAGGCGCCGCACAGCGCCATCCCGCACCCGTATTTCGTGCCGGTCAGGTTTGCCAGATCGCGCAGGGCCCATAGCAGCGGCATCTCGCCGGGCGCGTCCAGCGCAGTCTGTTTGCCATTGATCTCGAGCTGAATCGCCATTGCCACGTCCCCTGCGGAAAAGATGCCGGATCCCTATCCGGCCCGGAACAGAGGTTACGTAAGGCGATAGCCCGGGGACAATACCGATTCCTGCGTGTGTTTTGCCTGATCCTGCAAACGCCGGGCCAGGCCAGCGGCGTCACGGCGACTCGACGAGTTTCCTCAAGCGGCCGATGGCGCGGTCCCACCCGGCCGAGATCGCGTCCAGGAACGCCCTGGCCTCGTCCACGCGGCGCGGATCCAGGGCGTACAGCACCTCGCGGCCATGGCGCTCGCGTACGACGAGATCCGCCGCCTCCAGCACCTGGAGATGCTTGACGATGGCCTGCCGCGAAATGTCCCTGCCCTCGGCCAGCGCGGTGGCCGACAGGGCTCCGCCGGCCAGCAGATGGGCGACCAGGGCCAGCCGGGTCGCATCGCCCAGCGCGGCGAACACCCGCGCCAGTTCATGCTCACGCACCTTCGACATGGCGCCGGATGTTGTCGGCCTGGGCACTCCAGCCACCATCGTTCATCATGAAGGCCCGTTCGCGCCGGTGTGCCGGCACGCGCTCGAAGCCCGACTCGGTAATGGTCAACCGCGTGCCCTCGGGGATGGGTTCCAACTGGAACTCGACCAGGGTCGTCGGCTCCTGCCCGGGATCGCAGTCCGCGTCGATGCCGAACGGCACCCAGCGGAAGCTGAAGAGACGCGGCGCTTCCATGCGCTCGACGGTGCAGAACACCTCATGCGGCAGCGGCTGCCGTATCGCCGCCGGCTGCAGGCCCAGCGAGGCCTGGTAGCGCTCGATCTCGTCCTGGTCGAAGCCGCCCTCGAAGCTGCCGGTGATGGCGCGGCCGGGGGCGAAGGGCTGGTCCAGCTTGACACCGAACCACTGCGCGAACTCCTGGATATTGGTCAGGGCGTGCCACACGCGCTCGACCGGCGCGCGCAACACGACCTGCTTTTCGATGCGGTCGTACGTCTTCATGGGAGACCCCTTCTGCAACGTTTCGGTTGCAGTATATCGAGGCCCGGGATACGTGCAACCATTCTGTTGCACATTTTTACGGCCTCATGCCGCCGCCACGGCCGCGGACACGAACAGCCCCAGCACGCACATCATGCTGGCGACGTGCGCGGCCGAGCGCAGGCCCGGCTTGTCGCCCAGGTACCAACCGATGAACAGCAGCCGCGCCGCGACCCAGGCCAGCGCCCAGCCATCCGCCAGGTGCTGCGGGGTACCGGCCAGGTGCGCGATGATCACCGCTGCGGCGAAACCCGGCAGGGTCTCGAATGCGTTCAGGTGCGCGCTCCAGGCGCGCTTGGCGATGCCTTGTATGCGGTTCGGGAAATCGCGCGGATCGCGGTTGTCGCGCAACGGCCGCGCCCTGTTCCGGGCGATACCGAAGCAGACGTAGGGCATCAGTACCGCGACGAACACACACCAGAATGCGATGGTCATGCCAGCCTCCCCGGGGGCCTGGCCCCGCGTGTCCTAGTTGTCCGCTTCCCCGTCGGCCTCGTCGGCCGCGAGGTTGTCGTCCTCGGTCCCCAGCAACTGGCGTGTCTCGCCTTCCGGCAGGGCTTCGACGGTTTTCAGGTTGCGCAGCATGGCGCGGGTGCGCACCTCGGTCTGTCCGATCTTGTTGCTGGCGGTTTCCAGCGTCTTCTTCACGCTGGCCAACGCGTCGCCGAACTTGCCGAATTCCGACTTGACCGCGCCCAGTACCTTCCAGACCTCGGACGAACGCTGCTCGATGGCCAGCGTCCGGAACCCCATCTGCAGGCTGTTCAGCAGCGCGGCCAGGGTGCTGGGGCCGGCCACGTTGATGCGCAGCGCATGCAGCTTGTCCATCAGGCCGGCCCGCCGCAGGACCTCGGCGTACAGCCCCTCGGTGGGCAGGAACATGATGGCGAAATCGGTGGTGTGCGGCGGCGCGATGTACTTGGAGCCGATGCGGCGGCCCTCCAGCTCCACGCCGCGCTCGAAGGCCTGCCCGGCGGCGCGCACGGCATCGAGGTCGGCGCGCTCCTGCGCGTCCACCAGCCGCTCGTATTCCTCCTTGGGGAACTTGGCGTCGATCGGCAGCCACACCGGTACGGCATCGTCACCGCGTCCCGGCAGGCGGATGGCGAACTCCACCAGTTCGTCGCTGCCGGGCACCGGCTTGATGTTGCGGGCATACTGCGCCGGCGTCATGGTCTGCTCGATCAGCATGCCGAGCTGCACTTCGCCCCAGGTCCCGCGCGTCTTCACGTTGGTCAGCACGCGCTTGAGGTCGCCCACGCCGGCCGCCAGCGATTGCATTTCGCCCAGCCCCTTGTGCACGGCCTCCAGCCGGTCGGAGACCAGCTTGAAGGACTCGCCCAGCCGCTGTTCCAGCGTGGCGTGCAGTTTCTCGTCCACGGTGCGGCGCATCTCCTCGAGCTTCACGGAGTTGTCGGCCTGCATGTCCTTGAGGCGCTGCTCCACGGTCGTGCGGACCTCGACCATGCGGCGCTCGTTGGCCTCGGTCAGCACGCGCAATTGTTCGGAGAAACGATCGGCGAAGCGCTGCAGGGCCTGCGCGCTCTCGTCGCGGTTGGCCGCGGCGTCGCGGGTCAGCGAAATGCGCAGCGCCTCGAAGCGTTCCTGCAATTGCGCCGTCAGCGTGGTCAGGTTCTGGGCGAAAGCGTCGAGCTGCTGGTTCAGCACCTGGGCCTGCTGCGCCTGCTGGCCGCCCAGCGCCTGCATGCCCTGGGCCAGCGTCTGGCCCAGTTCGGTGCGCAGCCCGCGCGTGGACTCGGCCAGTTCCGACCGCAGGCCACGCTGGCTCTCGGTGATGTCGGCCCGCAGCGTGCGCTCCAGGCGCTCCTGCTCGGTCAGGATCTGGTCCAGGCGCGGATCCGCCCCCGGCTTGCGCAGCAGCGCCAACAGTGCGAACAATGCCGCGAGCACGGCAGCGACGGCGCTGCCCCACAACAGGTATTCGGTCAAGACTCGGCCCCCAAAACCAGGGATTTTAGGCTCAGGCGCCGCGGGCCCCAAGCCGGGGGGCCGTGCGCGCTCAATCCAGCTCGATCCCGTTCTTGCGGATGATGGGAAACCAGCGATCCGCCTCTTCCTTCAGGTAGGCGGAAAACGCCTCGGGCGTACCCGCCACGACTTCCATCATCTGGCTGTCGAACGCCTTGCGCGCCTCGGGTTCCTCCAGCGCCCGGACGACCTCGTCGTGGATGCGGGACTTCAAGGCCGGATCCAGGCCGGCCGGCGCGACGATCCCCATCCAGGCACCGGTGTCCACGCCCTTCATGCCCTGTTCGGCCAGGGTCGGGACCTCGGGCATGAAGCGGGTGCGGGCGCCGGTGGTGACGGCGATGGCGCGCAGCTTGCCGGCCTTCACGAAGGACTGCACCGCGGCGGCGGGCAGGCACGCCATGTCGACATCGCCGGCGAGCAAGGCGGTCACAGCCTGGCTCGAACCGCCGTACGGCACATGGACGATGCTGGTGCCGCTGCGCGAGGCGACCAGTTCCATCGTCAGGTGCGACAGCGAGCCATTGCCGATGGAGGCGTAGTTGAACTTGCCGGGCGACTGCCTGAGCAGCGCGACCAGTTGCTCCAGGTTGGCAGCAGGCAGTCCGGCACGTGCGACGATCACGCTGGGCTGCATCACGGCGATGGTGATGGGCGTCAGGTCGCGGTCCGGGTCATACGGCATCTTCTTGTAGAGCAGCTTGTTGTTCACCAGCGGACCGGTGATGCTTACGCCCAGCGTCAGGCCGTCGGGCGCCGCCTTGGCGACGTGGTCGGTGCCTATCATGCCACCGGCGCCGGCCTTGTTCTCGACGACGAAAGTCTGCTTGAGCCGCTTGGACAGGCGTTCGGACAGCACTCTGGCCAGGGTATCCGGCGTGGAAGCCGGAGCGAAGGGAGCGATGATGCGCACCGGCCTCTCGGGCCATTGCGCATGGGCGGGAACGGCCAGCAAAGGGGCGAAAAACATGGCCGCAGCCAGGCGTCTGATCACGATATTGTCTCCTTGTGATGAAGAAAATTACCTACTGCCGCCAGGCCTACATGTCCCGGCCCAGGTAGGCGCCGTCCCGCTCCAGCACTTGCTGCAGGGCGGCCACGTCGAGTCGGCGCGGCGCCACGCCGGCGCGCAGCGACAGGGCCGCCGCCGTGCCGGCCGCCTGGCCCATGGCGAAGCACGGGCCGGTCACGCGCGCGGCCGACTGGCCCATGTGGGTCATCGAGGCGCAGCGCCCCGCGACCAGGAGGTTGTCCACGCCCAGCGGCAGCAGCATGCGGTACGGCAGGTGGTTGAAGCCCCTGACGTTGGGCACGTCGACGAACTTGAATACGATGTCGCCGGCGACGTGGGCCTCGACCGGCCAGCCGTTCACGCCTATGGTGTCCTCGAAGCTCGCGCAGCCCAGCACGTCGCCCTCGGTCAACTGGTATTCGCCGACGATGCGGCGCGTCTCGCGTATGCCGACCTGCGGCGCGATCTCCAGGATGTACGAGGCATCGAAACCCGGCGCGTACTCGCGCAGGAACTCGAAGAAGTCGCGGGCCTGGCGCCGTCCCTGCAACTCGCCCTCGCTCAGTTGCCAGGCATCGGTGCCGTCGATCGCGGTCCCGTCCGGGTTGCTGAGCTGGGTCACGTTGGCGCGCCATTCGACCGGATTCTTCTGCGGCCGCACGATGGGCGTCTTGCGGGCGAACCGGCGGCCGTCGCGGGCGGCCTCCTCCATCAGGCGGCCGAAGTGTTCCCAGGCCCTGCCGGCACGGGCCGGATCGACGTTGTTGACGCGGAACATGGTCGACGGATACAGCATGCCGCCGTGGCCATCGCCCTTTTCATAGGGCACGCCCGCCGCGGCCGCCATGTCGCCGTCGCCCGAGCAATCGATGTAGATCCTGCCGACCACCGCGGCACGGCCGGACTTGGTCTCGACCAGCAGCGCGGCAATCTCGGCCGGCGAGCGCATCAGCACCCCGGCCGCCTGCGCGTGGAACAGAAGCTGGCTGCCGCTGGCGACGACCAGATCGTCGGCGGCCAGTTTGTAGGCCGCGTTGTCGTAGGCCTGCGCCATGATCTTGTCCTGGAACATGCGATGCGGCTCGCACAAACCGCCCAGCTTCTCCAGCGTGGCCAGCAGTTCGTCCGCCAGGCCGTGCACCACGCGCCGGTTGTCGCCGAATACATTGGCGTGCAGGCCGCAGAAATTGGTCACGCCGGCCGCCGTGCCCATGCCGCCCAGGAATCCGTAGCGCTCGATCAGCAAGGTACGGCAGCCGTGGCGCGCCGCCGCGGCGGCGGCCGTCATGCCGGCGGGGCCGCCGCCCAGCACCACCACGTCGAATTCGCCCAGGATGGGGGTCTGCCGCGCGGGTTCGGTCACGCTGGCCGGATGTGCCGTTGTCATTGCTCCACCTTGTCATTCAGGGAAGCGGACATGTTATCTATTTCAAAACGGATTATCTGGTCTAATTCGAAGCACCAGTTTTCGCGTTTTGGAATAGAAAATGGATACCCTGGCCAACCTGCGCGCCTTTCTTGCCACGGTGCGCGGCGGCAATTTCTCGGAGGCCGCGCGCCAGCTCGATACCGTGCCCTCGGTCGTGGCCAAGCGCGTCGGCCATCTCGAATGGACCTTGGGCGCGCGCCTGTTCGAACGCTCCAGCCGCCGCGTGACGCTGACCGAGGCCGGCCACAAGTTCCACGCGCGGGCGCGCGCGCTGGTCAGCGATTTCGATGACATCGCCTCGGAACTCAAGCGCGACCAGGATGCGCTGGACGGCCACATCCGGCTGCGGGCCCCGACCTCGCTCACGGTGCTGTACCTGGCCGACATCCTCGCGGCCTTCCAGCGGCGCCATGAACGGCTGACCCTGGAGGTCGCGCTGCTGGACCGGTCGGCCAATCCCGCCGAGGAAGGCTTCGACATCTCGGTCAGCGGCCGCGCCGACAGCTATGAGGGCGTGGTGGACGAGCCGCTGTGCCCGCTGCGCCAGGTCGTCTGCGCCGCGCCCGGCTACCTGGCGCGCCGGCCCGCCCCGCGCCATCCGCGCGACCTGGCCGACCACGACTGCCTGGTGTTCAATCCCACCGGCCACAGCTGGCACTTCAACAGCGCGAGCGGGCCCATCAGCGTCGACGTGCCCGCGCGCCTGGGCGCCAACGACAACTATGTGCTCTATGCCTCGGCCCGCGCCGGCAACGGCATCGCCGTCCTGCCCACCTATGTTGCGCGGCGCGCGCTCGCGGACGGCAGCCTGGTGGCGCTGCTGGAGGACCACCCCTTACAGGACGTATGGCTCAAGGCCCTGATCCCGGCCCGCAAGCGCGCCTTGCCGCGCATGGAACTGCTGCTGGCCTGGCTGCGCGACCACCTGGGCGGCACGCCCCCCTGGGAGAGATCCGGCGACGGCGCATGAGTCCGGCCTACTCCGGCCGGTTCCGCATCCAGTCCGCCGTGTTGTAGAACGAGGCCAGCAGCTTGTCGGCCAGCGCCGGCTCGACGCCGACCTGCTGCATCGCCCGGCCCATGCAGACCACCCACTGGTCGCGCTCCGTGGTGCCGATCGAGAACGGCAGATGGCGTGCCCGCAGGCGGGGATGGCCGAAGCGGCGAATGTAGTAATCGGGGCCGCCCATCCAGCCGCACAGGAACCAGAACAACTTCTCCCTGGCCTGGTCCAGCGACGGGCCGTGCGCGGCACGCAGCTCGGCCAGGTCGGCGTCCAGGTCCATCAGGTCGTAGAACCGGTCGACCAGTTCACGCACGCGCGCTTCGCCGCCTATCGCGTCGAACAGGGTCTGGCCGGCCGGAGCCGGTTCCTCGGGCTCGCGTATCAATATCGTCTTGTCGTTCATCTCGGTATCATCGAAAAGCGCTAGGTTTCCCTGAGGGTCGCCAGCGGCGGCTGGCGCAGCACGCCGCGCAGCCCCATCCATCCCCCCGCCCAGGCGCACGCCACGCCCACCAGCAGCCCGGCCACCCAAACCCACGGGTTCGGCGTCAGCGCGAAGTTGAACACATGGCGGGCCAGCAACCACGCGATCACCGACGCGCCGGCCGCGGCCAGCACGCCCGCCGCGCCGCCTATGGCGGCCAGCTCCAGCCACTGCGCCAGCGACAGCTGCCGGCGCGTGGCCCCCAGCGCGCGCAGCAGCCCGGCCTCGCGCACCCGCTCGTCGCGGGTGGAGGCCAGCGCCGCATACAGGACCAGGCAGCCGGCGGCCAGCGTGAACAGGAACAGGAACTGCACCGCCGCCACCACCTGCTCCAGCACGTCCTGCACCTGTCGCAGGATGGCGCTGGTATCGAAGATGGTCAGGTTGGGAAACTCGCGGATCAGCGCGTTGGACAGGTCGGCCTGCTCGGGCGGCAGGTGCAGCGCGGTGATCCAGCTCTGCGGCATGTCGCGCAGCGCCGCCGGCGACAGGATGGCGAAGAAGTTCACCTGCATGGAATCCCAGTCCACCGCCCGCAGGCCGGTCACCTTCACGTCGACCGCGTTGCCGGCGATGTCGAACCGGAGCGTGTCGCCCAGGTTCACGCCCAGGGTCTTCGCGATGCCCTGCTCCATCGACACCTCGGCGGCATCCGGGTCCAGCCAGCGGCCGGCCACGTCGCGGTTGTGGCCCGGCAACTGGTCCATGTAGGACAGGTTGAACTCCCGGTCCACCAGCCGCTGCGCGCGATCGTCCTGGTAGTCGGCCGGCCCCACCGCGCGGCCGTTGATCTCGACCAGGCGCCCACGGATCATGGGGTACAGCTGCACGTGGCCCAGTCCCGCCTGCGCCAGGCGCTGCGTGACCGCCTCGCGCTGGTCCGGCTGGATGTTGATCAGGAAACGGTTGGGCGCGTCGGGCGGCGCGGCGCTGCGCCAGCCCTCGACCAGGTCGCCGCGGGTGATGGACAGCAGCAGGATCGCCATCAGCCCCACCGCCAGGGCGCATATCTGCGCCACCGTGGCGCCACGGCGGCGGACCACGCCCGCCAGCGCGAAACGCAGGGCCACCGGCCCGCGCTGCCATTGCCGCAGCGGCTCCAGCCAACGCAGCCCCAGCCACGAGATGCCGGAAAACAGCAGGAAGCCGCCCAGGAATCCCCCGGCTACCATCAGGCCCAGCTTCAGGTCGCGCGCGAACCATAGCAGCAGCAGCGCGAAGCCCACCGCGCCCATGCCGTAGCCGAGCGCGGTGCGCGCCGGCGCGACGCCGGTGTCGCGGCGCAATACCCGGGCGGGCGCGACATGGCGCAACTGGGCCAGCGGCGGCAACGCGAAGCCCATCAGCAGCCAGACGCCGGCAAGAAAACCCTGTATCGCGGGCAGCGGCCCGGCACGCGGCAGATCGGCCGTGATCAGGCCGCCCAGCGCGGCGATCAGGCCTTCGTGCGCGGCATAGCCGAGCGCGCTGCCGACGGCGGCCGCCCCCAGGGCGATGATCAGGAACTCGGCGGCGAACAGCCAGGTCAGCGTGGTCTGCGTCGCGCCCAGGCAGCGCATCACCGCCACGCTGTCGAAATGGCGCAGCGTGAAGCGCCGTGCGGCCAGCGCCACGGCCACCGCCGCGATCAGGGCCGCCAGCAGGGCCACCAGAGACAGGAACTGCTGCGCCCGGTCGATGGTCCGCCGCATCTCGGGCCGGCCCGAATCCAGCGTCTCCACGCGCTGCCCGCGCTGCGGATGGGCCTGCAGCCAGGCCGCGTACTCGCGTGCCGCCGCCGGTTGTCCGGCGGCGAGCAGGCGGTAGGTGATACGGCTGCCGAAGGTCACCAAGCCGGTGGACGCCAGGTCGTCCTCGCGGATCATGACCCGCGGCGCGACGTTGATGAAATTCATGCCGCGATCGGGTTCCACCGTGATCACGCGTGCGATGCGGAAATGCCGGTCGCCCAGTTGCAGGTCGTCTCCCACGCGCACCTCCAGCAGCGACAGCAGTTGCGGGTCCACCCAGGCGGTCCCGGGCGCGGGGATCTCGCGCGTCGGTTGGTCGGGCGCGGTGGGGCCTTCGGCCACGCGCAGGCTGCCGCGCAGCGGATAGCCCGGCCGCACCGCCTTCAAGGCCGCCAGTTGCGAACGCGCGGCATCGCCCGTCCCGACGCTGGCCATGGAGGGAAACTGCAGGTTCTGGGTCACCGTCAGCCCCAGCCGGCGCGCCTCTTCGCGCGGCCCCTGGTCGATCGGGTTATCGGAAATCAGCACCACGTCGCCGCCCAGCAATTGGGCGGCATCCCGTTCCAGCGCCTGGCGGATGCGGTCGGCCAGGAAACCCACGCTGGAAACCGAGGCCACGGCAATGACCAGCGCCATCGCCAGCAGCCTGAGTTCCCCGGCGCGCCAGTCGCGCACGGTCATGCGCCGGGCCTGGGCCAGGAGGGACAGCGGTGAGAACGAACGGATGTCGGTGGTCATGGCCGGCGGGAAAGGAAGTGGATCGAAGGCGAACGCCCGGGCGATGCATGCCGCGCTACGCGTGGCGTGCCGGGCAGCCCCGATAGGACCACGCCGGCCGCCCGCGGTTCACGCGGCCCCGCTACTTTACCGGAGCGCCGTCAGGCCACTGCCTTGCCCACCACGCCCTCGACGAACCAGTCCATGTGGTCGACGTCCTTCTGGCTCGGCACGCCGGATTGCTGGCGCACCTTGCCCTGGTTGTCCACCAGCCGGCCGCCGAAGGGATGGAGCGCGCCCGCCGCGATCTTGCCGCGCGCCTCGTCCACCGACGCGCGCACCGCCTGGGGCACCTTGGGCGACAGCGCCTCGAGCGCGATCATCCCGTCCTTGAGGCCGCCCATGATGGCCCGCGAGGTCCAGGTGCCGTCCAGCACTTCGCGCGCGGCCTGGATGTAATGGTCGCCCCAGCGATGCACGACGGCGCCGAGCTGGCGCGTCGGCGCATAGCGGCTCATGTCGGACGTATAGCCCAGCATCCACGCCCCCGCCGCCTCGGCTGCCTGCGCCACCGCGGACGACCCCGAGTGGTTGGTCAGCACGTCGGCGCCCTGGCGCAGCACAGCCTGGGCCGCGTCGCGCTCGCGCGGGGGATCGAACCAGTTCTGCGTCCAGACCACGCGCACCTGGACCTTGGGGTTGACGCTGCGTGCTGCCAGCGTGAAGGCGTTGATGCCCTGGATCACCTCCGGGATAGGCAGGGCCGCGACATAGCCCAGGACGTGGCTGCGCGTCATCGCCCCCGCCACCAGTCCGGCCAGATAGCGGCCCTCGTAGAAGCGGATGTTGTAGGCGCCCAGGTTGCGCGCGAGGCGGTAGCCCGAGGCCTGGTCGAACACCACGCCCGGGAACTCGCGGGCAACCCGCATCACCGCGTCCATGTAGCCGAAGGACGTGGTGAAGACGAGCTTGCAGCCCTGGCGCGCGAGATCGCGTATCACCCGCTCGGCGTCGGCGTTCTCGGGCACGTTCTCGACGACCCGGGTGGCCACCCGCGCCCCCAGCGCGGCGACCATGGCCAGGCGGCCATCCTCGTGCTGGCGCGTCCAGCCCGCATCGGTGATGGGCGACATGTACACGAACCCCACGGACAGCGGATCGGCCGCCCGGGCCAGGCGCGGCATGCCCAGGGCCGCGCCGGCGATGGGCGCGCCCGCCGCCAGCCAGCCCAGGACGCGGCGGCGCCCCGCGCTGGCAAGGCCGGCCATGGTTTCCATTTCGTGGGGACAAGGTTGTTCACGGTGCGCAAGCGGCACCGAAACGAGGTTTTTCACGCTGGTTCTCCTCGAACACGGCTTCCCGGAAAAAGATCCGGCCGGCGGGAAGCTGCGCCGGGGCGGACACGAACGAACGCGCCATTTTATCATTCATTGAATCGACCTATTGCGATGATTTATTCAATTCAATTTACCAATAACCCAGGGCGGCCTATCGTAGGGCCTCGACAATTCGGAGCTAGGCATGACGACTCTCACCACCGCAACGGGCGCGCCTGTCGCCGACAACCAGAACTCGAAGACCGCCGGCCCGCGCGGCCCCGTCCTGATCGAGGATTTCCACCTGGTCGAGAAGCTGCAGCACTTCAACCGCGAACGCATCCCCGAGCGCGTGGTGCATGCCAAGGGCTCGGGCGCCTACGGCGTCTTCGAGGTGACCAACGACATCACCCGCTACACCTGCGCCGACCTGTTCGCGCAAGTAGGCCGCAAGACCGACGTCTTCATCCGCTTCTCCACCGTGGGCGGCGAGAAGGGCTCGGCCGACACCGAGCGCGACCCGCGCGGCTTCGCCATCAAGTTCTACACCAACGAAGGCAACTGGGACCTGGTGGGCAACAACACGCCGGTCTTCTTCATCCGCGACGGCATCAAGTTCCCCGACTTCATCCACACCCAGAAGCGAGACCCGCGCACCAACATGAAGAACCCCACCGCGATGTGGGACTTCTGGTCGCTGTCGCCCGAATCGCTGCACCAGGTCACCACGCTGTTCTCCGACCGCGGCACGCCCGACGGCTATCGCGCCATGCACGGATTCGGCAGCCACACGTTCAGCATGCTCGATGCCCAGGGCCGGCGCGTCTGGGTCAAGTACCACGTACTCAGCCTGCAGGGCATACGCAACCTGCATCCGCGCGACGCCGCCCGGCTTGCCGGCGAGGATCCCGACTACGCCCAGCGCGACCTGTTCGAGGCGATCGAGCGGGGCGACTACCCCAAGTGGCGCTTCTGCATCCAGGTCATGACCGAGGATCAGGCGCGCGCCACGCCCTACGATCCCTTCGACCTGACCAAGGTCTGGCCCCACGCGGACTTCCCGCTCATCGAAGTGGGCGTCATCACGCTGAACCGCAATCCGGAGAACTATTTCGCCGAGGTCGAGCAGGCCGCGTTCTCGCCGTCGGCGATCGTGCGTGGACTGGGCTTCAGCCCCGACAGGATGCTGCAGGCCCGCCTGTTCGCCTACCATGACGCGCACCTGTACCGCGTCGGCACGAACTACCAGGCGCTGCCGGTCAACCGGCCCCATGCGCCGGTGCGGACCTACCAGCGCGACGGCGCCATGCGCTTCGATGGCAACTTCGGCGGCGCCGCCAACTACGAGCCCAACAGCGTGGCCGACGCGCCCCGCCAGGATGCGGCGCACCGCGAACCGCCGCTGCCGCTCTCGGGCGATGCCGACCGCTACGACCATCGCGCCGGCAATGACGACTACACGCAGGCCGGCGACCTGTTCCGCCTCATGAGCGCCGGCCAGCAGGCCCTGTTGATCGAGAACATCGTCAACGCGATGAAGACGGTGCCGCGCGAGATCCAGGAACGCCAGATCGCGCACTTCGCCAAGGCGGATCCGCGGTATGGGGAAGGCGTGGCGAAGGGGTTGGGACTGGCCGCCTAGAGGCCCTTCACCGGCACCACGGTGCTAAGGGGGATCGACGGCAAGATGCGACTTCTTGAATGGCGAGGCGGGAAAAAGAATTCAACCGCAAAGAGCGGAGTTTCAAGAAGGGAATGGACGCCTAGACTGATCCCACCTTGTCACCACCGAGGAACATTGCCATGAAGCCCCGTTCCGTTTCTATGTTCAAGTACGACTTTCGCGCCCCTGGCAGCCAGGTGGAAGGCCCTATTCGCTTCGCCGTCGGTCAAGCAGCGCTGGGCGAAGTGCTTGTCGCCCGGAGCCGGCGCGGCATCTGCGCCATCTTCCTTGGCGAGGAGGCGCGGGCATTGAGCGACCAGCTCACGGCTGCCTTTCCGAATATCGAGTTGCAGCCTGATCAGCCTTCTCTGCGACACGAGCTGGGACAAATCATTGGCTTCATCGACCAAGACGCGTCCCAGGGCGTTATCAATCTCGACATCGGCGGCACCGCGTTCCAGCAGAAGGTCTGGCAGGTATTGTGCGGCATCCCGGCAGGCAAGATCCGCAGCTACAGCGACGTCGCGCGTGATCTCGGCGTACCGGAAGCCGTCCGTGCCGTAGCGGGTGCCTGCGCGGCCAACGTCCTGGCCATCGCCATTCCCTGTCATCGCGTGGTGCGCAGGGATGGCTCGATCTCCGGCTATCGCTGGGGCGTCGAGCGCAAGCGCACGCTGCTGGCCAAGGAAGCCGGCAAGGTGGCTGCAGGGTTCGCGGCATGAACGCCGTGGCAAGCCAGGGACTTGCCATGGCGCCCGAGACGTACGACTGGCCGGGCATCGAACAGTCGCTCGATGCACAGGGACATGCCGTGCTGCCCAACCTGCTGACGGCGGGGCAATGCGATGACCTCGCAGCACTCTATGCGCGAGAAGAAGGCTATCGCGCGCGGATCGTCATGGCTCGCCACGGCTTCGGGCGAGGCGAGTACAAATACTTCGCCTACCCCTTGCCACCGCTGCTCGACCAGTTGCGCCACGCGCTGTATCCCCGCCTGGCGCCGATCGCCAATCGTTGGAATCGACAGCTGCAGATCGGCGCGCAGTACCCTCATGACCTGGACGCCTATCTGCGCCGGTGCCATGAGGCCGGCCAGACCCGGCCGACGCCGCTGATCCTCCAGTACGGCGAGGGCGACTACAACTGCCTGCACCGGGATCTCTACGGCGATCACGTCTTTCCTTTGCAGGTTGCCATCCTGCTGTCGGAACCCGGCAGGGACTTCACCGGCGGCGAGTTCATCATGACGGAGCTGTCGAACAAGGGCCACCGCGCGGATGTCGTCGCGCTGCGCAAAGGCGACGCGGTGGTGTTCACCGTCAACCAGCGACCGGCAATGGGTCGGCGCGGCACCCGCAAGGTGGCCATGCGGCATGGCGTCAGTCGCATCCGAAGCGGTCACCGCCATACCGTGGGCCTGATCTTCCACGACGCGAAGTGACCATGGAAACGCTCGAACCTTAAAGGATGGGAGGAGTTCTCATGACCTCGCTTGACGCGCCCCTCGATCGCCTGAACTGGACGGACATCGGCCTGCAGCTCGATGCCGAGGGCTATGTCGTGCTGCCCGGTCTGTTGGGTGTGGACGTGGCGCGCGATCTGGCCCAACAGGCCACGGCGGCAGGCGCCCGCCGAGTGGCTTTGGAAGCCGGTGATCTTGGGCGCGGTGAGTTGTTCTACTTCGACGCCGGTATGCCGGCACCTCTGGAACTGTGGCGCACGGCGCTTTATCGCCGCCTTGTCGCCATCGCCAATCGCTGGAACGAAACCCTGGGCGTCGCTCTTCGCTATCCGGCGGAACTGGGGGACTTCTTGCGGCGCAACCGGGAGGCAGGCCAGACGCGGGCGCAGTCCCATCTGAGCCGGCTCGGCGGCGAAGGCCATGTATCGCTGCACCAGCGCAATGACGGCGAGCAGGTCTTCCCCATGCAGATCGTCGCCGTGCTGTCCGAGCCGGGCGTCGATTTCCAGGGAGGCGAATTCGTGATGACCGAGCAACGCCCGCGCATGCAGTCGCGGCCGGCGGTGTTGCCGCTCAAGCTTGGAGACGTGGCCGTCATAGCCACGGCGGAACGCCCCGTCAAGGGAAGCCAGGGCTATTACCGGGTCAACCTCAAACACGCCATCAGCCGTGTCCGCAAGGGCGAACGCATCGGCTTGGAACTGCTGTTCCACGATGCAGCCTGACGCTGCGGATGAACGGCACAGGCCCACCTCGGCCTGGAAGAAGACCCGTTCATGAACGCGCCACTGTCCATGTCCGCGGACAACCAAGAATTTTTCATCGACAGCCCGGAATGTCGTGCGTTTGAAACAGAACGGGCACAATGTGCCCGGCAAACACATTGGACGGCAATCCGCGCACCATGAAATTCCGTAGCCCCCAACGCCCCGCCCGTCTTGCCCTGCTCACGGTGGCGGCGGTGCTCGTCCTGGGCATCGCCACCATCGCGGCCGCCTGGCTCACCCTGCGCGCCAGCCTGCCCCGGGTCGACGGAGAACTCGGCGCATCCGGCACGGCCCAGCCCGCCACGATCGCGCGCGATGCCCAGGGCAGCGTCACCATCCGTGCGGCCAACCGCGCCGACGCCGCCTACGCCACCGGCTTCGCCCATGCGCAGGACCGCTATTTCCAGATGGACCTGGTACGGCGCTCGGCCGCCGGCGAACTGGCCGCGCTGGTGGGCGAGGCCGCCGTGCCGCTGGACCGGCGCGTGCGCGTGCACCGTTTCCGCGCCCGCGCGGAGCAGGCCTACGCCGCGCTCCCGCCCGCCCACCGCGCCTTGCTGGAACGCTACGCGGATGGCGTCAATGCCGGCCTGGCCGCGCTGGGCGCACGGCCGTTCGAATACTTTTTGCTGGGCGCGCCGCCACAACCCTGGCGGCCCGTGGACACGCTGCTGGCCATCTATGCGATGTACCTGGACCTGCAAGGCGGCGAACTGCTGCGGGTGCGCTCGCGCGAGGCGCTGCGCGACCTCCTGCCCGCTCCGCTGCTCGCGGCGCTGCTGCCCACGCGCAGCCACTGGGACGCGCCGCTGGACCGCCCCCCTTTCCCCGCGCAGCCGGCCGCGCCGGACACCGCGCTGGTGGATGCGCATCCCGACTGGATCGACGCGCCCCGCGCGCCACGCACGCGCGGTGCGATTCCCGCCGAACTGATGGTGGATGCCGGTACCACTTCGTCGGCGCTGGGCAGCAACGGCTGGGCCGTGGACGCGCGCCATGGCGCCGGCGGCCGCGCGCTGGTGGCCAACGACATGCACCTGGGCCTGCGCCTGCCCAACGTCTGGTATCGGCTGACGCTGGAGTTTCCCTCGGCCTCGGGCCCACGGCGTATCAGCGGCGTCAGCCTGCCCGGCGCCCCCATCGTGGTGGCGGGCAGCAACGGCGACGTCGCCTGGGGTTTCACCAACAGCTACGGCCATTTCATCGACCTGGTGCGGCTGGAGCCCGATGCGGCCGATCCGTCGCGCTACCGGGGCCCGGCCGGCACGTGGGAAACCGCGCCGGAAACGATGGAGCGCATCGACGTGAAAGGGGCCGGGCCCGTCATGCTGCCCGTGCGCGAGACCCCATGGGGTCCGCTGCGGCAGGCCAACGGCAAGGTCTACGCGATACGCTGGATCGCCTACCTGCCGGATGCCGCCAACGTGGGGCTGGCCGACATGGAAGAGGCGCACGACGTCGAACAGGCGATGCACGTCGCGCAGACGGCCGGGATTCCCACGCAGAATCTGGTGGTGGCGGATCGCCGCGGCGACATAGGCTGGACGCTGGCCGGTCCCTTGCCCACCGCCACGCTCGATCCGCTGGGTTTTCCGGTCGAGGCGGACCATGCCGCGGCAGCACTCGCCCGCCTCGCTCCGGCGGACTATCCCGCGATCGTCGCCCCGGCCTACGGGCGGCTCTGGACGGCCAACAGCACGCAACTCGCGAACGAAGCCACGCAACGCAGGATCGGGGACGGCGGCGCCGATGTCGGTGCCCGCGGAACTCAGATACGCGATGCGCTGTTCGCCGGCGAACGCTTCAGCGAGCGCGACCTGCTCGCCATCCAGCTGGACGACCGGGCCTCGTGGATCGCATTCCTGCGCGAGCAGGCCCTGGCCGAGCTGGACGACACCGCCGTCGCCAGCCATCCGCGGCGGGCCGCCTTCCGGCGCATCGTGCAATCCTGGAGCGGACGCGCCGACACCGGCAGTGCCGGCTACGCGCTGCTGCGCGCCTACCACGACGCGTTGTACGACGCGTGGTTCGGCGCGTTGGACGAGCGACTGGCCGCCATCGACGGTGGACTGTCGATGCGCCGCGCCTCGTCGCGCGTGCTGGCCACCATGGAAAGCCTGATGCGTGTCCGTGCCTGGAAACCGGCCTATGCCGCGGATTGGCACGCCTTCATGCTCGAACGCATCGACACGGCCATCGCCTCGGTCAGCGCCGACGGCCGCCCCCTGGACGAGATCCGCTGGGGCGACCGCAACCGCCTCGCCATGGAGCATCCCCTGGCCCGGGTGCTGCCGGCGGCCGTCAGGCCCTGGCTGTCGGCGCCTGCCCGCCCCATGCCGGGCGACATCCACATGCCGCGCATCCAGGGCCCGTCGTTCGGCGCGTCCGAGCGTTTCGTGGTGTCGCCGGGACATGAGGAACACGGACTGATGGAAATGCCGGGCGGCGCCTCGGGCCATCCGCTGTCGCCCTTTTTCCTGGCCGGCCACTCGGCATGGACGGATGGCAAGGCCACGCCCTTCCTGCCCGGCCCCGACGTCCATCGACTGACGCTGCTCCCGGCGGGATCCGGCCACTGACGCAAGGCGTAGCGCGGCCTAGCGTTCGGGCAGGAAGGGCCTGCCCAGCGCGCGCGGCATGTTCCGGCGCATCCAGCCGGGGTTGCCGCCGCGCAAGGCCAGCACCGCGACGGTGCAGACGTAGGGCAGCATCGCCAGGAACTGCGAGGGCACCTGAACGCCCATGCCTTGCAGCTGGAACTGCAACATGGTCAGCCCGCCGAACAGATACGCGCCCAGCAGGATGCGCACGGGATGCCACATGCCGAAGGCGATCAACGCCAGGGCCATCCAGCCCCGGCCGGCCACCATGCCCTCGCTCCACAATTGCGTATAGACCACCGACAGATACGCACCCGCGAGCCCGCAGCACAGCCCCCCCGCGAGGATCGCGAGCACGCGTATGCGGCCCACCGGATAGCCGAGCGCGTGCGCCGACTCCGGCGACTCCCCCACCGCCCGCAGCAGCATGCCGGCCCTCGTGCGGTACAGGAATACCGCCAGCAGGCCGGCCAGCGCCATCGTCGCGTACACCAGCGGATGCAGCGCGAACACGGTGCTTCCCAGGCCGGGAATGCCGCGCAGCCACGGTAGGCCTGCCTGGCCCTGCCCGAGCGAACGGCCGGCGTAGGACACGCCGGCGAAGGCCGATAGCCCCGACCCCAGCAGCATCACCGCCAGGCCGCTGCCGTACTGGCTGGCGTTGAAGACGACCACCAGCAGCGCGAACACGGCGGCCAGCGCAGCCCCTGCTCCCGCCCCCGCCGCCAGCCCCCATACCGGGCTCCCGGTGTGGAAGGCCACGGCGAAACCGGCGGCGGCGGCCAGCAGCATCATGCCCTCGGCTCCGAGATTGATCACGCCGGCGCGCTCGTGGATGGCCAGCCCCAGCGCCGCCAGCGCCAGCGGCGTGCCGGCGTTCAGCGTCGCGGCCAGGAGTTGCAGCAGGCTTTCCATGCCGCTCACCTTGCCACGGCCGCCGGGCGGCGCCGGCGGATGCGATAGCGCACCAGCGTATCGCCCAGCAGCAGCAACGCCAGCGCCAGCCCCTGGAACACGCCGACGATGGAAGCCGGCAGGCCGAGGCGCGACTGCGCCAGCTCCCCGCCTATGTAGAACGCCGCCATGACCAGGCCGGCCAGCAGCGCGCCGGCCGGATGCAGGCGCCCCAGGAAGGCCGCGATCACCGCCGCGAAACCATAGCCCGGCGACACCGAAGTCGTGAGCCGCTGCATCGGCCCCGCGACTTCGCCTATGCCGGCCAGCCCGGCCAGCGCGCCGCATGCCAGCATGGAAGTCCACAAGGCCTGGCGCGGCGAATACCCCGCATAGCGCGCGGCGGCGGGCGCGGCGCCCGTCACGCGCAGGCGGAAGCCCGGATGGGAACGCGCCAGGAACAGCCAGGCCGCGCCGGTGGCCGCGAGCGCCAGCCACAGCCCGGCGTGGGCGCGTGTGCCCTCCCAGAGCACGGGCAGGACGGCCGCCTCGTCGAACGATCGGGACTGCGGGAAGTTGTAGCCGTAGGGATCGCGCCAGGGTCCGAACACCAGATAGCCGAGCAGGAGCTGCGCCACATAGGTCAGCATCAGGCTGACCAGCATTTCATTGGCGCCGAACCGGTCCTTGAGCCAGGCCGTCAGCGCGGCCCACAGCATGCCCCCCAGCATGCCCGCGGCCATGACCAGCACCACGTAGCCCTGCCACGTGTCCGGCCCGGCCAGCAGCGCCACGCCGCCGCCGGCGATGGCGCCGGCGATCAGTTGCCCTTCGGCGCCGATGTTCCAGACGTTGGCGCGAAAGCACAGCGACAGGCCCACCGCGCACAGGACCAGCGGCACCGCCTTGACCGCGAGTTCGCCCCACGCGTAGACGCCGTTGAAAGGCTCGACCAGGAACAGCCGCAACCCTTGCCAGGCATCGATGCCCAGCGTCGCGAACAGCGCGGCGCCGCCCAGCATGGTCAGCGCCAGCGCGGCCAGCGGCGACAGCCAGGCCGCCAGCCGCGAGGCGGAGGCACGCGGCTCAAGCTGGATCATGGGTCCACCGCCCTTCCATCCAGCGGCCCAGCATGTCGGCCGTGACCTGGGCGCGCGCCACCGCCGGCGACAGCCGCCCGCCTGCCATGACCGCCAGCCTGTCGCACAGCGCGAGCAGCTCGTCCAGGTCCTCGGAAATGACCAGGACCGCGCCGCCGGCGTCGCGCAGATCGATCAGCGCCTGGTGGATGCGCGCGGCGGCGCCGACGTCCACCCCCCAGGTCGGCTGCGCCGCCAGCAGCACGCGCGGCGCACCGTCGAGCTCGCGGCCCACCATGAATTTCTGCAGATTGCCGCCGGACAGGCTGCGTGCCGGTGCGCGCGGCGATGCCGCCCGCACGCCGTGGCGCGCGATGACGCGGGAGGCGGCCTCGGCCAGCCCGCGCCGCCGTATCCAGCCTCCGGATGACGCTTGACCGGATGCCATGGTCAGCAGCATGTTCTCGTCCAGCCCCATCTCGGGCACGCATCCGCGTCCCAGGCGTTCCTCGGGAATCGCGCGCAATCCCAGCCCGCGCCGCGCGGCCGGCCGAAGCCGGCCGATGGGATGTCCCAGCAGATGCACGGCATCGTGCGGCACGTGGATCTCCTCGCCCGACAACACCGACAGCAGCAGCGACTGGCCGTTGCCGGACACACCCGCCACGCCCAGTATCTCGCCGGCCCGCAGCTCGAACGAGACCTCGCGCAAGCCCACGCGCTGGCCGGGCGGCGCGGGCATCGACAGATGCTTCACGCGCAAGACCGGATCGCCCGCCGGCCGCGGCGAAGCGCTCCGGACCTCGTCCACCGCGCTTCCCAGCATCAGGGTGGCCAGTTCGTCCTGCGCCATTGCGCGCGGATCGACCACGGCCACCGCACGACCCGCCCGCAGCACCGTGCAGCGATCGCACAACTCGCGGATCTCCGCCAGCTTGTGGCTGATGTAGGCCACGCTGCACCCCTCGGCCGCCAGTTGCCGCAAGGTGGCGAACAAGGCGGTCCTGGCCTCGGGCGACAGCACCGAGGTCGGCTCGTCCAGGATCAGCAGGCGCGGCCGCGCGGCCAGGGCGCGCAGCAGCTCGACGCGCTGGTGTTCGCCCACCGACAGGTCGCCCACATGGGCATCGGGATCCAGGTCCAGGCGATAGCGTTCGATCAGCGGCGCCAGCCAGGCGCTCGCCGAGGCACCCCGGGACAGCTCGCGCGCCAGTGCGGCCGGCAACCCCAGCAGCACGTTCTGCGCCACCGTCAACGTGTCGAACAGCACGAAGTGCTGGAACACCATGCCCACGCCCAACGCGCGCGCATCGTCCGGCGCGCGTGGCGCCACCGGACGGCCGTCCCACAGGATCTGTCCCGCATCCGGCGCCAGCGCGCCGTACGCGATCTTCATCAGGGTCGACTTGCCCGCCCCGTTCTCGCCCAGCACGGCGTGGATCTCGCCCGGCGCGATGGCCAGCGAGACCTCGTCGTTCGCGAGAACGCCGGGATACCGTTTGGTGATCCCGCGCAGTTCGAGTCGAGGAACGGCCATGAGAACGAAGCGGGTGGACAGGAGGCGCTCATTGTAGACCGCCCCTTTTCGCGCCGCCCGCCTCGGGGCTTCATCGATACACGGGCGGAGGCCGGCAGTCTTTCCGTATGCGGGGCACGTCGCGCAAACCGTTCAGCACCATCCATTGATGCCGCCCCGTCGCGCTGCCCCGCTCCAGGGCCAGGTGGGCCCAGTGCATCGCCTCGCACGGATCGGCCTTCACCTTCGGTCCGTACAGGGCCGGACCGGCCAGCAGGACCGAGGCCAGCATCTCCTGGGCCTCCAGGTCGCCCCGCGTCGCGGCCTGCCGCAACCGCGCCAGCATCGTGCCGTAGTCCCCTTCCGAGCGAGCCTCCAGCGCCATCTGATAGAACTGCTCGGAGGTCGCGATTTCCGAAAGCGGCGGTGCCGCCGACGCAGCGGGAGCCACGACCGCCGCGGCAAACAGCCACGGCGCCGAGATACGAACCCAACGGGAAATAATGTGCGAGCGCTTCACGGCCGTCTCCTTTGACATGCCTATTGGGCCTGTCGGCGCGCTTTGGCACAATGCGGTTCTATGCCTCGTGCCTTCGGCTGTCCCGAAGGCACTCCACCACGGAGCATTTCCATGCGCCTCGATCTCGCGGACCTGCGCCTGTTCCTCGCCATCGTCGACGCCGGCAGCATCACGCAGGGCGCCACGCGCGCGAACCTGGCGCTGGCCTCGGCCAGCGAACGCCTGCGCAACATCGAGGCCGATGCCGGCGTGCGGCTGCTGGAGCGCCGCCATCGCGGCGTGGTCGCCACCGAGGCCGGCGAGGCGCTGGCCCATCATGCCCGGCTGATCCTGCGCCAGCGGGAACTGATGCAGGGCGAGCTGCTGGACTTCGCCTCCGGCGCCCGCGGGACCATCCGCATCCACGCCAACACCGCGGCCCTGACGGCCTTCCTGCCGCGCAAGCTGGCCCCGTGGATGGCCGCCCGCCCGCACCTGAACGTCGACATCCGCGAGCGCACCAGCAAGGAAATCGTCAAGGCGGTCTCCGCCGGACTGGTCGAAGCCGGCATCACTTCGGACCAGGTCGATGCCGCCGGGCTGCAACTGCACCCCGTCGCCACCGACCACCTCGTCCTGATCACCGCCCGCGGCCACCCCCTGGCGCAGCGGCGCGTGGTCCCGTTCGCCGAGATCGTGCGCGAGCCCTTCGTGGGACTGGCCCCCGGCAGCGCGCTGCAGGACCACATCGACGAACATGCGCGGCGCGCCGGCCACGCACTGGCCCTGCGGATCAGGATGAACACCTTCGGCGGGCTGTGCGAAATGGTCTCGCACGGCGTAGGCGTGGCCGTCATTCCCGACAGCATCGCCCAGAGCCATCGCCGCCGCCATCCCTACCAGCGCATCGCGCTGGCGGACGCCTGGGCCCACCGCCGCCTGTGCCTGTGCCTGCGCGACTGGGCCGGCCTGTCGGCCCCGGTCCGGGACCTGCTGAGCCACCTGGCCGGCGATGCCGGCGTGCCGCTGCTGCCTTAGGGTACCGCTGCGATATTCGTGTCCGAGTGCACTCGGCCATATCGCGAGGATGTTGATACATTCCTCGGTGCAACGGCCCGCCTCCACGAGAGATAGCTAAAGCTCCCGGCGGTGCTTCGAACAACCACTTGCGAAAGTCCCAATTTGGGACTAATCTTAACTCATGCGGGTCATTGCCGTCAGCACATTGCGCCAGTTCTGGAAAACCCATCCGGACGCAGAGCAACCCCTCAAGGCTTGGGTGGATGAAGCAAGCCAAGCCACATGGACGCAACCTTCGGATATCAAGGCTCATTACCGCAGCGCCAGCATCCTCAAGAATCGTCGCGTGGTTTTCAACATCAAAGGCAATGACTATCGATTGATCGTCGCGGTCGCCTACCGCTTGCGCATCGTCTATGTGAAGTTCGTGGGGACACACTGGGAATATGACGCGATCGATGCCGAGACCATAGAAATGGAGTAAGACATGGAGATTCGCCCCATCCGTAGCGAAGCGGACTACAAGATGGCCCTGAAAGACATCTCACGCCTCATGGAAAGCGATCCTGAACCCGGAACGCCGGATGGCGATCGCCTGGACATCCTGGCTACGCTGGTACAAGCCTACGAAGCCAGACACTTTCCCATCGACCTGCCCGACCCCGTCGAAGCGATCAAATTCCGCATGGAGCAAGCCGGCCTGACCGCCAAAGACCTCGAGCCCATGATCGGCCGCCGCAACCGCGTCTACGAAATCCTGAACCGCAAGCGCAGCCTGACACTGCAAATGATCTGGAATCTGCACAAAGGGCTAGGCATCCCCGCCGAAAGCCTGGTCAAACCCCCGTCGAACTCCTGATCTCCCGGTAGGACCACGGTGGCCTGCGAAGAAAATCGCAACACGATCCCACCGCTCGCTCCGGATCCTCACACTTAGAGAAGCGCCTCGATTCCCTTGCGCCGGATAACGTTCAACAGTGCCAGCGCAGGGCCTTTCGCATGCGTCGCGCCGCGCTCGAGCTGCGAGACATAGCCCGGCGTCATATTGAGATACCGGGCAAGCGCGGCTTGACTGAGGTGAGCCTTCTCGCGCACTTCCCGCACTTGAGCCGCGGTAATAGGCTCCGAGGTAGGCAGCGCATCCGCTCCCAGGTGGCGGCAGTGATTTTCTGATGCGTCGCCTTGTCCATGATCCCCAAGCGGTGCTGGGAGTCGGCCATTTCCAGAAGTTCACTGGCCAAGCGGCCAGGCTTGCTCGTCGTCATGTGTCGTCTCCTCATAGGATGGAAACATCCCACAAAATAAAAAACGGCGCCCCACAGGACGCCGTCAGCACTACACCCCTCCCCCCGACCCAGGGCACAGCGGATCCGGCTCCGCCGGTCCGCCAGTGCCGCCCGGGGGACCCGCCGCTGGGCCGCCCCAAGGCGGGTCCCCGCCCCCTCGGGGGGCTGCCGCGTAGCGGCTGGGGGCTCGCCATGCTGGGCGCCCGAAGGGCGTAGGGGGGGACCGCCTATTCAGCAGCAATCGCCTTCATCGACAGACGCAGGCGGCCCTTGTCATCGGCCTCGATGACCTTGACGCGGACCTGCTGGCCGACCTTCAGCACATCGTTGATGTTGGCGATGCGATGGTTGGCGATTTCCGAGATGTGCAGCAGGCCGTCGCGGCCCGGCAGCACCTGGACGATGGCACCGAAATCCAGCAGGCGCAGCACGGCGCCCTCGTAGATCTGGCCCACTTCCACGTCGGCGGTCAGGTCGGCGATGCGACGCTGCGCTTCCTTGGCGCGGTCCAGGTCGGCGCTGGAGATGACGATGGTGCCGTCGTCCGAGATGTCGATCTGCGTGCCGGTTTCCTCGGTCAGCGCACGGATGGTGGCGCCGCCCTTGCCGATCACGTCGCGGATCTTCTCGGGGTTGATCTTCATGGACAGCATGCGCGGCGCGAACGCCGACAGCTCGCCGCGCGAACCTTCCAGGGCCTCGCGCATCTTTTCCAGGATGTGCAGGCGGCCTTCGCGGGCCTGGGCCAGCGCCACCTGCATGATTTCCTTGGTGATGCCCTGGATCTTGATGTCCATCTGCAGCGCGGTCACGCCATTGACGGTACCGGCCACCTTGAAGTCCATGTCGCCCAGGTGGTCTTCGTCGCCCAGGATGTCGGTCAGCACGGCGAACTTGCCGCCGTCCTTGATCAGGCCCATGGCCACGCCGGCCACGTGATCCTTGATCGGCACGCCGGCGTCCATCATGGCCAGCGAGCCGCCGCACACGGACGCCATCGACGACGAACCGTTCGACTCGGTGATTTCCGACACCACGCGGATGGTGTACTGGAAGTCCTGCGGCGCGGGCAGCAGCGACACCAGGGCGCGCTTGGCCAGGCGGCCGTGGCCGACTTCGCGGCGCTTGGGCGTGCCGATGCGGCCGGTTTCGCCGGTGGCGAACGGAGGCATGTTGTAGTGGAGCATGAAGCGATCGCGATACTCGCCCATCAGCGCGTCGATGATCTGCTCGTCCTGCTTGGTGCCCAGCGTGGCAATCACCAGGGCCTGGGTTTCGCCGCGGGTGAACAGCGCGCTGCCGTGCGCGCGGGGCAGCACGCCCAGGCGGATGCTGATCGGACGCACCGTGCGGGTATCGCGGCCGTCGATGCGGGGCTCGCCGTTCAGGATCTGGCCGCGCACGATCTGCGCTTCGAAGTCGAACAGGATGTTGTCCACTTCGACGCCGTCGACCGCGGTACCCGAGGCCTCGGCCTGGGCGGCCAGCTTGGCGTGCACGTCGGCATAGACTTCGCGCAGCTTGGTGGTGCGCTCCTGCTTGGAGCGGATCTGGTAGGCGGCCTTCAGGCCTTCCTCGGCCACGGCGCGCACCGAGGCGATCAGTTCCTCGTTCTTGGCGGCGGGCTTCCAGTCCCATTCGGGCTTGCCGGCTTCGCGCACCAGGTCGTTGATCGCATTGATGACGGTCTGCATCTGCTCGTGGCCGTAGACCACGCCACCCAGCATGACCTCTTCGGACAGCTGCTGGGCTTCGGATTCGACCATGAGCACGGCGGCATCGGTACCGGCCACCACCAGGTCCAGCTTGGAGGTCTTGAGCTGCGAGGCGGTGGGGTTGAGCACGTACTGATCATCGATCCAGCCCACGCGCGCGGCGCCGATCGGGCCGTTGAACGGGATGCCGGAGATGGCCAGGGCGGCCGACGAACCGATCATCGCGGCGATGTCGGGATCGATCTCGGGATTGACCGACAGCGTGTGGATGACCACGTGCACGTCGTTGTAGAAGCCCTCGGGGAACAGCGGACGCAGCGGCCGATCGATCAGACGCGAGGTCAGCGTTTCCTTCTCGGAGGGCTTGCCCTCGCGCTTGAAGAACCCGCCCGGGATGCGCCCGGCGGCGTAGGTCTTCTCGATGTAGTCGACGGTGAGCGGGAAGAAATCCTGGCCGGGCTTGGCTTTCTTGGCCCCGACCACGGTTGCCAGCACGACGGTGTCCTCGATGGACACCATTACCGCGCCCGAAGCCTGGCGAGCAACCTCGCCGGTTTCGAGCGTGACGGTATGCTGGCCATATTGGAAGGTTTTTGTGACTTTATTGAACATGACAGGCATCCTTTGCGATTGCCCTTCTGAAACGAAAATGCCTGTGACAGGCGGTCCCTGACACAGGCACTCTCATATTTCAGGAGGGGGTTGCTAGAGTGCCGGCTGCGTCGCGCCCGAACAGGAAGCGACGAAACCGGCAACCACCGGAAACGCGGAGCGGCGCTGCGAGGGCAGCGCCCGCCGGGTTCCCGATCCCCTGGAAATTCACTTACGCAGACCGAGCTTCTCGATCAGGGCGCGGTACGCGTCGGCGTTGCGGCCCTTCAGGTAGTCGAGCAGCTTGCGGCGACGGCTGACCATGCGCAGCAGCCCGCGACGGGAATGGTGGTCTTTGGTGTGCTCTTTGAAATGGCTGGTCAATTCGTTGATCCGGGCGGTCAGGAGAGCGACCTGCACTTCGGGGGATCCGGTATCACCCTGGGCGCGTTGGAATTCGGAGACGATATTGGCCTTGTTGATGTCGGCGACGGACATTTTTTTCCTCTCGGACTGGCGGCAAGGCCGAGGCGCCCTGCCGTGAAAGTTGACGACCCGGCCACGACATATCTGGTCGCGGCCGGAAGGTTAACGATCAGCGCCGCCTGAAAATAGGCAAAAACTGAAAGTTAGCCAGGAAGTATAGCCTTATTCGGGGAGCTTTGCCATTTTGCAACGCGTAGGCAGCGTCAGGTCGGCCGCGGAAACCTTCAGCGTGGTCTCGAAGCCATAGCCGCTGCCTTCCACGTCGCGCCTGACCGGGCCGATGCCCGCCTTCTGCATGGTGAACACATACAGGGGCTTGATGGCCTGGTGGTCGTCGGGCCGCATCCACAGG
Organism: Pigmentiphaga sp. NML030171; assembly: GCF_002188635.1. Taxonomy (GTDB): domain Bacteria; phylum Pseudomonadota; class Gammaproteobacteria; order Burkholderiales; family Burkholderiaceae_B; genus Pigmentiphaga; species Pigmentiphaga daeguensis. The sequence goes on from NZ_NINX01000051.1 coordinate 64,656, forward strand.
TCCGCCCCCTCGGAAGTCCATCGCATGCCCGACAGCTGGCGCGCGATGGCCGCGGCGTCCACCTTCCCGGCCCGCTCCAGCGCCGCCGCGAGCATGTCGGTCATGTGCAGCATCCGGGCGTTCAGGTAGTCGTCGGCCGGCCGCGGGAACATGCGCCGGTAGTCGTCGTAGGCGCGGTCCATGCCGGGCTCGCCGGCGTTGTAATGCCATTCGGCCACCGCGCGCACCTTGCCCACGCCGGCGTCCCCCAGCGCGGCCGGCGCGCCCAGCGCATTGCCGTAGAAGGTGTAGAAGCTGCCTTTGAATCCCGCTTCGCGGGCGGCCTTCACCAGCAGCGTCAGGTCGTTGCCCCAATTGCCGGTGATGACGGTATCGGCGCCGCTGGACAGGATCTTGGCCGCATAGGGCGAGAAATCCTTGACCTTGCCGATGGCATGGAACTCGTCGGCCACGACCTCGACGTCGGGCCGCTTCTCGGCCAGCATCGCCCGGGCGCTGCGCGACACTTCCTGGCCGAAGCTGTAGTCCTGGTTGATCAGGTAGACCTTGCGCACCTCGCGGTCGCGCCGCATGACCTCGGTCAGGGCCGCCATCCGCATGTCGGAACTGGCATCGAAGCGGAAGTGCCACGGGCTGCACTTCTCGTTGGTCAGCGCGGGATCGACGGCCGAGTAGTTCAGGAACACCATGCGCTGGCCGGGATTGCGCTGGTTGTGGCGATTGACGCCCTCGATCAGGCCCGCCGCCACGGCCGAGCTGTTGCCTTGCATGACGATGCGTATGGACTGGTCGGCCGCGCCGCGCAGCAGCAGCAAGGCTTCGTCCATCTGGTTCTTGCTGTCGAAGGGAACGAGCTCGAGCCGGTGCGCGCCGTCGGCCAGCTTCACGCCGCCCCGGGCGTTGATGCGCTCGACCGCGAAGCGCAGGTTGCGCATGATGGCCTCGCCGGTATTGGCGAAGGGCCCGGACATGGCCTCGATCACGGCGATGCGAACCGGCGCGGCCGCCTCTCCCTGGGCCCGGGCCGGCATGGAACCTGCGCAAGCCAGCGCAAGTCCTACAATCAGCGAACCATAGCCACGCCTGCGTGACAGAAACACGGTCATCTCCGGTCGTCAATCCAAGAACAAGGTGAATTGTATGAGCATCGCCCTCCTCCTGCGCCGTGGCGCCTGCCTGCTGGGCATGGCGGCGCTGCTTGCGGCCTGTGCCAGCCCGGCCGGCATCCAGCCGGGCGAATCCGGCTCGGCCGTCACGGCCCGCCTGGGCCGGCCCACGCTCGAACGCCCCCTGCCGGGCGGCGGCCAGCGCCTGATCTATTCCAGCCAGCCCATGGGGCAGTACGCCTGGATCACCGACGTCGGTCCCGACGGCAAGGTCATCGGCACCACCCAGGCCTTGACCAGCGAACGCTTCCGCATGCTGGACTCCGGACACTGGGATACCGAGCGGCTGCTGTTCGAGTTCGGCCCCCCGGCCGAGATCACCCGCGTCGGCCTGAAGGGCGAGCAGATCGTCTGGGGCTACCGCTTCCGCGAGGACGGCGTGTGGAATTCGCTGATGTACGTCTACGTCAATGACCAGGGCGTGGTCACGCGCTACCACCCGGGACCCGACCCGCTGATGGAGCCCCGCTTCCAGCTGGGTATGTAGCCTCAGTCTTCGCCCTTGAATGCGGCGATGATGGCATCGGCCACGGCCCGCACGCGGGCCGTGCGGTTCAGGTCGGCGTGCAGCACCAGCCAGACATCCAGGCGCTCGGTCCGCTCGGGCCAGATGCGCACGAGCTCCGGATCGCCCTGCGCCGTCGACACGGCCAGCTCGCCCAGTCCCAGACCCGCCCTGACCGCCTCCAGCATCATCATCCCTGAATTCACTTCCAGCGCCACCCGGGCATTGCCGATCGACACCCCGCCCAGCCTGCCGCCATCCAGCGGCCCGAGCGGACGATCGTACCGGATCACGTCGTGGCCCTTGAGCGCCGCGTCCACCGCGGGCTCTCCGCGACGGCGCAGGTAGTCGCGCGAGGCATAGACGCCTATCTGCCTGCGCGCCAGCCGCCGCGCGATCAGGTCCGGACTCGTGGGCTTGACCGTGCGCACGGCGATGTCGGCCTCGCGGCGGGTCAGGTTGGTGAGCTGGGTGGACGTGCCCAGCACCACCCTGATGTCCGGGTGGGCCTCGCGCAGCGCCCGCAGCGCCGGGATCACATAGAAGCTCGCCATGGTGTCGGAGGTGGCCACGCGCACCACGCCGCACAGCTTGTCGTCCAGGCCCTGCATCTGCCGCTGCAATTGATTGGCCGCCTGCTCCATCCGTTCGGCGGCGGTGCCGGCCAGTTCTCCGGCCGGCGTGGGCACGTAGCCGTTGGGCGTGCGCAGGAACAGGCGCGCGCCCAGCGCGGCCTCCAGGGCGGCCAGCCGGCGGCCGGCCGTGGCCTGGTCCACCTCCAGCAGCGCCGCGGCCCCCCGCAGCGTGCCGGCGCGCCGGATGGCCAGGAAGACCCGGGCATCGTCCCAGTTCATGGCCGTCCCACGCTGGCCGAAGGCCCTTCGGCGGAATGCATTTTTGCATCATCGAACTGCATTTTCACCACTTTTTCTGCATCACTCCGGCGCCTAGGATAACGCCTTCTACCGTTTTCCGGACGACGACCGTGCGCTACCCCTGCCCCGATATTCCCCTCTCCCCGGCCCCCGCGCGGCAGGCATCGGCCGATCCCATGCCGCTGGCCGCGCTGGCGGTGGGCTTCATCATGGCCATGCTCGACGTCACCGTCGTCAACGTGGCGCTGAGCGACATCGCCCGCAGCCTGGAGGTCTCCCTGTCGGGCCTGGTATGGGTGGTCGACGGCTATACGCTGGCCTTCGCCGCCATGCTGCTGGTCGGCGGCGCGCTGGCCGACCGCCTGGGCGCGCGCGCCGTGTATCTGGCGGGACTGGCCATCTTCACGCTGGCCTCCGTGGCGTGCGGCCTGGCCCAGGACGGCATGGCGCTGGCCGGCGCCCGCCTGGCACAGGGCGTGGGTGCTTCCCTGTTCGTTCCCAGCTCGCTCAGCCTGCTGGTCCACACCTATGCCGACGAACGCGTCCGGGCTCGGATGGTGGCGCTGTGGTCGGCCATCGTCACCTTGTCGGTGGCGGCGGGACCGCTGGTGGGCGGCCTGCTGATCGCGCATTTCGGCTGGCGCAGCGTCTTCCTGATCAACGTCCCCATCGGCATCGCCGGCGCGCTGCTTACCCTGAAGCTGGTCCGCCCCGCCCCCCGCCGGCCACGCGCCCTGAACCCCGCCAGCCATGCGTTGGGCATCACGGGGCTGGCGGCCCTGTGCTATGCGCTCATCCAGGGTCCGGAGCGGGGCTGGACCGCGCCCTCCATCCTGCTGGCGGCAGTCCTGGCCCTCGCGGCCGGCGCCATGCTGGCCTGGCTGGAACGACGGGCCGCATCGCCGCTGGTACCCCGGCAGCTCCTGGCCGAGCCGCGCTTCCTGCCGGCCAACGCCCTGGGCGCCCTGGCCAGCTTCGCGGTGTACGGCCAGTTGTTCCTGCTCAGCCTCTACCTGCAGCGCGCACGGGGCGCCGGGCCGCTCGACACCGGTTTCCAGTTGATGCCGCTGATGCTCATCCTGGTCGTGGGCAACCTGCTGTCTGGCCGGCTTTCCAGCCAGCGCGGCACGCGCTTCCCGATGCTGGCCGGCACCGGCCTCGCCGCGCTGGTCACCGCGGCGGCCGCGTTCGACGGCCTGGCGCTGCCCTACTGGCTGATGATGGCGCTGCTGGTATGCGGCAACCTGGGCGCCGCCATCGCCATTCCGGCCATGACCGCCACGGTGATGCAGTCCGGCGGGAAGGAGCATGCCAACAGCGCCGCGGCCATCCTGAACGCGAACCGGCAGATCGGCACGCTGCTGGGGGTCGCCGTCATGGGCAGCCTGCTGCACGGGCTGCCCGACTGGTCGGACAGCCTGCCTGCGGGCCTGGCCGTGGTGGCCACAGCCTATGGCGCGGCCTGGTTGTGCATTCTGCGCGCAGGAAACGCGGCGCGGCGCCAACCCGCGCGCTGACGCCGCCGGTCAGGGCGTCCGGTCGCCGCGCAGCGCGCCCGCCGCGACCAGCCGGCGATTCGCCTCGTAGTCGTCCCGCACCGCCGCGCGAAAATCATCGATGCCACCCGCGGCCGGCAGGTTGTAGGCCCGCTCCAGCCGCCCGGCCAGCGGTCCGCCCACCAGCACGCGGTTGACCGCGGCGTTGATGCGTTCCTGCACGGGCCTGGGCGTGGCCGCGGGCACGAACAGCCCGAACAGCGACATCAGGTTGGCCTGGGGATAGCCCAGCTCCGACAGCGTCGGCACCTCCGGCAGCGCGCCCAGCCTGGCGGGCGCGCCCACCGCCAGCGCCTTCAGCCGCCCCGTCCGCACATAGTCCAATTGCAGCGCCGCGACGTTGGTCGACAGCACCTCGAAACGCCCGCTCAAGGCATCGTTCAATTGCGGCCCGCCGCCGTGATAGGGAATGTGGGTGATGCGCGCGCCGCTCGCCGCGGCCACCTGCGCCATCACCATGTGCCCCGTCGTGGCGATGCCCGAGCTGGCCCAGCGGATCGCCCCTGGCCTGCGGCGCGCCTCGTCCACCAGATCGGCGAAACCGCGGCCGGTGAAGGCCGGCGTGCCGGCCACCAGTACCGGCGTGCGCATGACGGCGGCCACGGGGGCGATGTCCCGCAGGGGATCATGGTCGGCCGACGGGCGGCTCAGCAGCGGATTGAGCGTGAGCGGCGTCAAGGCGGAGAAGGCCAGCGTATGGCCGTCGGGCGCCGCGCGCGCCACGGCCTCCATTCCCACGCCTCCGCCCGCCCCGCCCTTGTTCTCGACCCAGGCCGGCACGCCCAGGTCGCGCGACAACGCCTCGGCCAGGATGCGGGCGATGGTGTCGCTCACGCCCCCGGGCGGATAGACGACCACCATCCGTATGGCGCGCGTCGGCCAGGTCCGTCCGTCCCCGTCCGCCGAAGCGGCACGCTGCCCCACGCCAGCCAGGGGCAGCGCGGCCACGGCCTGCAGGACGCGGCGGCGCGACGCCCGGAAGCGCGCGGCCGTCATCGCCCCGCCGCCAGCCGCCGCGCCAGCGCGGCGAAATGCCGGGCCGGCAGGTTGTCCTCGCCGTCGCGGGACACCAGCGTCAGCGGCGCATCCAGCCGTTCGGCCCGCGCCAGCGGCAGATAGGTCACGGCGTGCGCATGCGCGCCGCTGATGGACTTGGGCACGACCGACACGCCCGCGCCCGCCGCCACCAGGTTCAGATTGGTCATCATGCGGTCGACCTCGGCGGCGATGCGTGGCCGCAGCCCCTGGCTTTCGCACAGCGCGAGCAGGTTGGCGTACAGGCCTGGCGCGCCCGGCTGGCGCACCAGGATGATCTTCTCCTGGCACAGCTCGGCCAGCGAGATCGCGCGAGGCCGGCTGGCCTGCCTGCCCCGCGCGAGGGGATGGTCGCATGGCACGGCGGCCACCGCGGGCTCGGTCAGCAGGGTTTCGAACACCAGCCCGTCAGGCCGCGACACCGGCACGCGCAGCAAGCCGCAATGCAGCCGTCCGGCGGCGATGGCCGCGGTCAGCCCCGCGGCGTTGTCCTCGTGGATGTCCAGCTCCACGCCCGGATAGTCCCGCCGGTACAGGCGCAGGGCCTCGGGCGTGAAGGCGTGCGCCGCGGCCGAGCTGGTGAAGCCCACCGCCAGCAGCCCTTCCTGGCCGTTGGCCACCCGCGCCATCCGCTGGCGCATCTGCGCGTAGCCTTCCAGCAGGCTCTCGGCCTCGCGCAGGAAGTGCCGGCCGGCGTCGGTCAAGGCCACGCCCCGCGGATGACGGCGCAGCAGTTCGACGCCCAGCTCCCGCTCCAGCACCTTGATCTGCTGGCTGAGCGGGGGCTGCTGGATGCCGAGCCGCTCGGCGGCGCGCGTCATGTGCCCGGTTTCGGCGACGGTGACGAAGTAACGCAGATGGCGCAGGTCCATATTTTTTATATATCGAGTCTCCGCTTTTATTGTATTTGACGTACCGATCGGCGCGCTCGCATCATCCGCCGTGCACGCGCCCCCGCCTCGAGAGGGCCGGCCCTGGAGACGATACGATGACCGCACCCCGCTCCCACCCCGCCCTGCCCCTGCTGCTTGCCGCCGTCGCGGCGCTGGCCGGCTGCGGCGGCGGCGATGGCGACTCGCCCGCCGGCCACCCGCCCGAAGACCCTCCGGCCGCCTCGGGCCCGCCCTATGCCCCCGCCCTGGCCTGCGCCTCGCTGGCCGCGCGCGGCTTTTCTCCCGCCCAGCTGACGCTGCCCTCGGGCGGCGCAACGGTGTCCGAGGCGGTGGACGTCGCCGCCGATGCCGAGGGCAACGCCCTGGGCGCCTATTGCCGGGTCCGCGGCGTCATCAAGCCCGTGAACGCCGGTTCGCCCGACATCAACTTCGCGCTGAACCTGCCGCTGCGCTGGAACGGCAAGACCATCCACTTCGGCGGCGGCGGCTTCAACGGCCGGCTCATCGACGGCACCGAGACCATACGCTTCGGCCCCGCCGACAAGCCCGCCCCGCTGGCCCTGGGCTACGCCACCTACGGCGACGACTCCGGCCACCAGAGCGGCAGCATCACCGACGGCAAGTTCGCCGCCAACGACGAGGCCCTGTCCAACTACGGCGGCCAGTCGCTGAAGAAGACCCGCGACGTCGCCGCGCAACTGGTGCGGGCCTACTACGACATGGCGCCCAGGCACGCCTATTTCCTGGGCACTTCCACGGGCGGCCGCGACGCGCTGGCGCACATCCAGCGCTGGCCGACGGACTACGACGGCGTCATCGCCAACGAGCCCGCGCTCAACTACTCCGGCACGCGCCTGTCCAACGTCGCGCTCGGCCGCGCCCTGTACGCCAATGGCGGAGCCGGCTGGCTCAACGTGGCCAAGACGCTGATGGTGCAGAACACGGTCAAGCAGGCCTGCGACAAGCTGGACGGCGCGGTCGACGACATCGTCAGCAACGTGGAGAGCTGCCGGCTGCTGAACGCGTCCAACCTGGCGGCCATGCGCTGCCCCTCGGGCGCAGACGAAGGCGATCACTGCCTGTCCGCCGCGCAACTGGCCACGATCCGCACGCTCGAGGCGCCGCTGGAGTTCTCCTCCTACCGGCTCGCCAACGGCGTCGAACGCGCGGGCGGCTACAACATCCTGGAAGGCGCGCTGGTGGCCGGCCCCTACACCTCGCGGGACCTGGGTACGCGGCGCGTGCCGGGCAACCCGGCAACCTCGGCCGATGCCAACATGTACGTGACGGGCGACCAGTGGGTCAAGTATTTCGTCACCCGCTCTGCCACCTTCGACACGCTGGGCTTCGACCCGCAGAACCCCGGCGCCTACACCGCGCGGGTGCAGGCCGTGTCCGCGATCACCGACGCCACCGATCCGGACCTGCGCCCCTTCCTGTCCCGCGGCGGCAAGCTCATCATGCTGCACGGCCTGGCCGACGAGGTCATCAGTCCCAACTCCACCATCGACTACTACCAGCGCGTGGTCGCCACCGTGGGGCAGGAGGCCGTGGACAAGGGCATACGCTTCTACACCGTGCCCGGCATGGGCCACGGCACCGGCGTGTTCATTCCCAACTGGGATTCGCTGGCCGCGCTGGAAGGCTGGGTGGAGCAAGGCCTGCCTCCGGGCACGCCGGTGGCGGCCGACGCGGTGGCCGCCACTTATGGCCGCACGCGGCCCCTGTGCCAATACCCCGCCTGGCCCAAGTACCGCGGCAGCGGCAGCCTGGACGCCGCCGTCAACTACAGCTGCGTACAGGAAACGGGCGACCCGCTGGCCTGCCCCAACCTGCCCGCCGCGGTGACCCGCTACAAGGGCGGCAACACGCTGGGCGAGGAACTGACGGTGACCGTGGACCCCGCTTCGCTGCGCTACACCGTCACGATAGACGCCAGCCTGCAACGCGCGGCCGGCACCGTGCGCGAGGGCAGCCTGCGCGCCCAGACGACTTGCGCCTATGCGAGCGACGAAGGCGGCGCGGTCTACATGTTCGGCGCGGGCGGTGTCCTGCAGGGCGGCGTGCTGCCGGCATCCGGCGGCGGCTTCGAACCGCTGCTGGCCTTTGCCACCACGTTCGAGAACACCGGTTCGCCCACCGTCTTCAATCCGGTCGCCGCCATCTACGACCTGATCGGCGTCCACCATGGCGCGGGCGGCACGGCAGCGGCCTACAAGGCGGCGGGCCGGCTGCGCAACGCCGGCACCTTCCAGTTGTGCCGGGATCCCGTCACCGGCGGCTTCATGACCTACGACGCCGCATGCACGTCCACCGCCAAGGGATACATCACCTACAACGCCGCACGCGGGGCCTTCGACCTGCTGGCCACTGCGCCCGCCGATCCGGCCAGCACCACCGGCGGCACGCCCGCAGGCTCCATGGTGATCGGGCTGGTCAACGGCAATGCCGTCCCGCTGCAACTGGTACGGGAGTCGGCCACCAGCTACGGCATGCGCCTGTATGCGCCGCAGCAGTCGCTGGCCTCCGGCGCGGCCGACGGGGTCTACGCCGTTGCCGGCACCGGCGCGCGCAATCTGGAAGCCACCCTGTCCGGCGCCACGCTGGACCTGGACGGCGGCACGATGGCCGTGGCCTACGACACCCCGGTGCCGGGCGTCGCCCAAGCGGGCACCTCGGGCAACGACCATTTCCTCTTCACCCACGGGATCCTGGGTTACGCCTCGGGCACGGGATCCACCGCCATCTTCGCCACCGGAGTCCGCCATTGAAAACCCTGCCCCGACTCTCCCTGCTGGCCGCGCTGGCCTTCGGCGCGGCCACGGCCCACGCCGCCACCGACCGCGCCCGGCCCGCGCCCTGCCCCAAGGACGTTCCCGCCGACGCGCGTTGCTATAACGGACAGGACAGCGAAGGCGCCTATTACTGGATCGCGATCCCCCGCGACTGGAACCGGGTGCTGGTCATGCACGCCCACGGCGGTCCCGACCTGGGCCCCTCCACCCTGAAACGCAGCCAGGAAGACCTGACCCGCTGGGCCGTGACCGTGAAGGCGGGCTATGCCTGGGCCGGCTCGTCCTACCGCCGGGGCGGCTATGGGGTCACCATGGCCGCCGAGGACACCGAGCGCCTGCGCCGCCTGTTCGTCCGGCAGTTCGGCCAGCCCCGGCGCACCTTGCTGCACGGCCAGAGCTACGGCGGCGGCGTGGCCTCCAAGGCGGCGGAGCTGTATGGCACCGTCGAAGGCCGGCCCGGCCCCTACGACGCCGTACTGCTGACCAGCGGCGTGCTGGGCGGCGGCAACACCGCCTACGATTTCCGCCTGGACCTGCGCGTCGTGTACCAGTACGTCTGCCGCAACCATCCGCGCCCCGACGAACCCCAGTACCCGCTGTGGATGGGGCTGCCCAAGGATTCCACGCTGACCCGGGCGGACCTGGCCGCGCGCATCCGGGAATGCACGGGCGTCGGCCAGCCGGCCGCGCAGCGCAGCGCCGAGCAGGCGGCCAGGCTCAAGACCATCCTGTCGGTGGTGAAGATTCCCGAACGCACCTTCGTGTCCAACATGAACTGGGCCACCTGGCTGTTCCGGGATCTTACGCAGGAACGGCTGGACGGCCGCAATCCCTTCGGCAACGAGAAGGTGGTGTACGGCGGCTCGCCGGACGATGCCGCGCTGAACGCCGGGGTGGCCCGCTATCGCGCGGATCCGCTGGCGGTGGGACGGCTGATGGTGGACAGCACGCCGGGCGGCAGGCTTGCCATGCCCGTGCTGACCCTGCATGCCATCCATGACCCGACGGCCTTCGTCGAACTGGAATCGGCCTACCGCGAACGGGTCGACCGGGCGGGCAGCGGCGACAAGCTGGTGCAGACGTTCTCGGACGAGGCCGAACACAGCTACCTGAGCGAACCCCAGTACCCCGCCTTGTTCACCGCGCTGATGGACTGGGTGGACAAGGGGGAAAAACCGACGCCCGAGAAAGTGGCGCGGCTGTGCAAGGGCTATGAACGGGACTACGGCCACGGCGGCAAACAGACCTGCCGCATCCAGGTCGGCTACCAGCCGCCGCCGCTGTCCTCGCGGGTCCCGCCGCGCTAAGGCTCGATGCCCAGGCTGCGGATGAACGGCACCCAGGTCGCGCGCTCGTTCTTCTCGAACGCCAGGGCCTGGGCCGGCGTGGATGGCGCCATGATCTCGGCCGTCTGGCGCTGGGCGAACTGGACCACCTGCGGGTCGGCCAGGACACGGTTCAGCGCGGCGTTGAGCCGGGCGACGATCGCGGCCGGCGTGCCCGCGGGGGCGAACACGTTGTTCCAGGTGTAGCCCTTGAAAGCCGGCAGGCCGGCCTGCGCGAACGTCGGGACGTCGGGCGTCGAGGCACCGCGGCGATCGACGCCGTTGGCCAGCACCTTGACCTTCCCCTGCTCCACCAGGCCGGCCATGCTGGGCAGCGTCACCAGCATCATGTCGACCCGGCCCGCGGCCAGGTCGGCGGCCGCCACGGCCGCGCCCTTGTAGGGCACGTGCATCAGGTCGATGCCCGCGGCGCGCGCGAACGCGGCGCCGGCGATGTGGTTGATCGAGCCCACGCCGCTGGACGAATACGTCATCGACTGCGAGCGCCCCTTGGCCGCCTTGACCAGGTCGGCCAGCGAGCCCGGCCCGCCCGCCGGCACCGCCAGCGCCAACGGGGTGCGCGAAACCAGGCCGATGGGCGCCAGGTCGCGCTCCACGTCGAACGGCAGCGACTTCTGCAGGCCGACGTTCATCACCAGTTGCGAGCTGGTCCCGAAGCCCAGGGTGTAGCCGTCGGGCGCCGCCTTGGCGACATAGTCGGTACCGACCACGCCGCCCGCGCCGGGCTTGTTCTCGACGATCACCGGCTGGCCCAGTTCGCCGTACAGGGTCTTGGCCAGTTCCCTGGCCATCGCGTCGTTCACGCTGCCCGGCCCGAACGCCACGATGAGCCGGATCGGCCGCGACGGATACGCCGGTTCCTGCGCCTGCAGCGCGGGCGAGGTGGACAACATGGCCGTCCCCAGGACGGCAAGCAGGATGGTCCGCATATCGATCTCCTATTCGGGCAGGATGCCCAGTTCCCGGATGGCGCGTCCCCAGCGTTCCTTATCCTCGGCCAGGGACGCCTTGAAAGCGGCCGACGACATGCCCGGATACTCCAGGCCCATCGCATCGAGCTGGCGTTCGACCTCGGGCAGGCGCATGACGCGGTCGAGTTCCTTCCATAGCGCCTCCCGGATCCCGGGCGCGAGGCCAGCGGGCCCGAGCACGCCGTACCAGTTGACCACGCGGAATCCACGCACCGTCTCGCCCACCGTGGGAATGTCCGGCAGCACGCGGGCGCGCTTGTCCTCGGTCACCGCCAGTATCCGCAGCTTGCCGGCCCGCACATGGGGCAGCAGCAGCGAGCTGCCGCCCGCGAACAACTGGGTCTCGCCCTGCAGGAGCGAGGTCACCGCCGGGCCGCCGCCCTTGTACGGCACGTGCAGCAGGTCGATGCCGACCGCGCTCGCCAGCGAGGCCAGGGCCAGGTGGTTGATGCTGCCTATGCCGCCCGAGCCGTAGGTGATCTTGCCGGGGTTCGCGCGCGCATGCGCGATCAGGTCAGCCAGGCTGCGGAACGGCGACGAGGCGGGCACGGCGATCGCGGTGGTCGCGTAGACCAGCATGCATACCGGCTCGAAGGACGCCACCGGGTCGAACGGCAGTTGCTTGTACAGCGCGCCGGCCATCGCATGCGTGGACACGCCGCCCATCTCCAGCGTGTAGCCGTCGGCGGGCGCGCGGGCGACGGCCGCCGCCCCTATCGTTCCGCCCGCCCCGGGAAGGTTCTCGACCACGACGACCTGCCCCGCGGACGGAAAGAGCTGCTTGCCCACCAGGCGCGCGAGGATGTCGGTGGTGCCGCCCGCCGCGAACGACGAGATCAGCCGGACAGGACGGCTCGGATAGGCGGAGGACGCGCCGGAGGCGGCTGCAACCGGACGCAGCATCGAGCCGGCCGCGAGCGCCAGCATGGCACGACGGGATAAGTTGCCAGTCCCCATCGGGGTCTCCTTCATTCATTCTTCATGGTCGCGCCCCTCTGCGGGGGTCGCCGGGGCGCAGTATAGGAGCGCCCTCCGCCGCCGCTGCCACTCCGCACGCGAGCATTCCGTGTCACGGAACGCGGCGATTCCGGAAAGAGCCGGCCCGGCGCTATCATCGGGGCGCCAGCACATGGAGGAAACGGCAGGCATGTCCGAAACGAACGCCATCGGGCCGGTGGTCCGGGCGCTGAACATCCTGCGGGCGCTGAACCACCAGCCGCAGAGTTCGCTCCAGTCCCTGCACCAGGCCACCGGACTGCCCAAGTCCACCATCCACCGCCTGCTGGCCACGCTCAAGAGCGAGGGCTACGTGCGCGCCGACGTGGTCAAGGGCACGTACACGCTGACCGAGAAGGTCCTGTGCCTGAGCGAAGGCTTCTCCGAGCCCGAACTGGTGGTGGAAGTCGGCGCGCCCATCGTGCTCAGGAACACGCGCGCCACCGGCCTGCCGCTGGCCCTGGGCACCCTGGACCGCGGCCACATCGTCGTGCGCTACAGCTCCATGCCCTACAGCCCCATCGGGTCCGAGCACACCACGGTCGGCCACGTCCACGACCTCGTGCATTCCGGCATGGGGCAGGCCTACCTGGCCTATTGCGGCCAGGCCGAACGCGACCGCCTGCTGCAGTGGATGCAGGCCTCGCTACCCGAACCGGCCCTGTGGCCGCCGGTCGAACAAGACATCCAGCATCAACTGGCCACCACGCGCCGGCGCGGGTACGGCCTGCGCAAGGGCCAGGGCCGCGGTTCCAGCACCACGCTGGCCGTGCCGCTCGCCCACGGCGACCGCGTGCTGGGCGTCCTGTCGCTGACCACCTTCAGCGCATTGCTGACCCCGGAGCGCCTGCGTGAATGCGTGGACCAGCTCGATCGGACGCGCCAGGAAATCTGCGCCGCCGTCGACGAGCGGCTCGCGCTCGGCTGACGCGTTCCGCGACACGGAAAGAAGCGGCGGCGAGATTCTGCGCCGCCGCCGCGCGGAATTAAGCTGTCGTGCCGCGAGGCGGCCCGTGCGCCGCCCCGTTCCCACTCTCGTCAGGACTGGAGCCTCGCTTGAAACTCGCCAGCTACGCCACCTTCGACCGGCCCGACGCCGCGCGCGTCGGATTCGTGATCTCCGATTCCGAACTGATCGACGCCGAAACCGCATGCCGCCAATTCGCACCCGACTTCCAGGGCCCCCTGGACATGCACCGGCTGATCGAAGCCGGCCCCGATTTCTGGGACCAGCTCCGGCAGGTACATGCCGCGCTGGGCCAGGCCGGGCTGCCGCGCCTGCCCATGGACACGGTCCGCTTCCTTCCCGCCGTGCCGCGCCCCTCGAAACTGTGCTGCCTGGCCCTGAACAACAGCGCCAACACCGACCGCATCGTCAAGGGCCCCAAGCACCCGGCGGTCTTCACCAAGCCCTGGTCGGCACTGGCCGGCCACGGCGAACCGATACGCCTGAAGCCCCACTACGGCCGCGTGCACCCCGAACCCGAACTGGCGGTCGTGATCGGCAAGCTGGCGCGCGACATCGACGCGGCCGACGCCTATGACCATGTGTTCGGCTACACCATCCACAACGACCTGACCTCGCCCACCATGCGCGACGAGGACAGCTTCCACTACCGCGCCATCCATCCGGCGCTGGAAGGCGAAGGCATCCGCTACGTCGAAAGCCACGTCTCGTACAGCGGCCGCTACAAGGGTTCGGACACGTTCTCGCCGCTGGGCCCGTGGATCGTCACCCGCGACGAGATTCCCAACCCGCACGCGCTGGACATCTCGTGCCACGTCCGCGACGAACAATACGCCAGCGACAACACGGCGAACCTCTTCCACAAGCTGCCCGAGGTCCTGGCCTTCGTCTCCAGCTACATGACGCTGGTGCCGGGCGACGTGGTGTCGATGGGCACGGCGCTGGCCTCGGGCGGCAAGCCCGGCCGGGCGGTCCAGAACGCCGACCTGAACAAGATCGGCGGCCCCGTCAGCGTTACCGTGGCGGGGATAGGCAAGCTCAGCAACCCGGTGCAGGCGGGCTGACGCCCCTATTGCTGCGACAGCGGCAAGCCGCGGCTGCCGGCATAGAACACGATCAGCACCACGCCCTGGTCGCCGGTCACGCCGCGGTGGTATTCGCCCACCATTTCCGGCAGGACGTCGCCCTGCTTGAGCAGGCGCGTCTCGCCCGTTTCCTTTTTCTCGACCGTCAGTTCGCCCGACAGGACATAGGCCGCGTTCGGAATGGGATGGGTATGCCAGGGCAGCGCGCTGTGGGCGGGAATCGTGATCCGAAGCACCGTCAACATCGGCGCGCCGGACGGATAGGCCACGTAGGGACGGCCGTCCCACGACGCGCCGCTCTCCATCAGCTTCTCGACCTGCACGCCGGGCGATTCCGCCGCCATGCCCGTGCCCCCGGCCAGCGCCAATGCCAGCGCGGCCAGTCCCCCCACGATCCGTTTCATGGCGATGTCCCCTTGCCTTGATTATTGTGCGGCGGCCCATGTGCCGTCCGGATCGCACGATACCACCGGTGGCGGCGCCGGCGTAGCGCCGCGCGCGGGTCAGGCGTCGATGTCCACTTCCTCGCACCACAGGTCCCAGCACCGCTTGAGCTGGCCGCGGTTGGTCTCGGTGGCCAGGTCGGACTCGGTCTCGGACAGGTAGCGCACATTGTCCGAGATCCGCATCGCCCCCAGTTGCATGCCCGCGTTGACCTCGGCGTACACCGCCCGGTAGATGGCTTCTTCCAGGCTGGTCCCCACCATGGTCGATCCATGGCCGACCATCAGCACCGCGCTGGCGGGTCCCAGGGTGTCGGCCAGGTGGCGGCCCAGGTCGTGGTCGCGTATCAGCATGTCGGTCTCGCGGCCGGTCGCCTCGCGGATGTCGAACTTCGCGGTGCGCGTCAGGAACCCGGCCATGTGGAACATGGGCTTGACGGATACGTCGGTGGCGGCGATGGTGATCATGGCCGCCGAGTGGCTGTGGACCACGGCGCGGACGTCGGGACGGGTACGGTAGATCTCGCCGTGGATGAAGCGTTCCAGGTACAGGCGCCGGGTATCGCCGCCCACCGGGTTCGAATCCTCGTCCAGCTCGACGATATCCGCTTCCTTGACCAGGTTGGGCGCCCGGTTGCACGAGATCAGGTAGTGGCCGGCGATCTCGGGGTGCCGGCAACTGACGTGTCCGAACCCGTCGACGATGCCTTTCAGGTAGAGGATGCGGTTGGCCCGCGCCAGGTTGCGGCGCGCCTCCAGCACGATTTCGTTCATGAGCATGCTCCCCGTTTCCGCTCGTAGTATCGATCGCATATTGTGCACCCGGAGCATGCATCAATTTTCTTGATCTTCGACATCAATCCGGCTGACCGACTTGGCGGCCAGCCTGTGAAATACTCGGCCCCAACAAGAGAACATCCGGAGGACACGCATGACCCCAACTCCCCTCGCGCGCGGGCTGGCCCTGATCGGCGGCGGTCTGGCGCTTTCGTTCGCCCTGGCCGCCACCGCGGCCGACAACTGGCCCACCCGTCCCATCACCTTCGTCGTGCCCTCGTCGCCCGGCGGCGGCACCGACATCTATGCCCGGCTGCTGGCCGAAGGCGTGGGCAAGGCGCTCAGGCAGACCGTCGTGGTAGAGAACAAGCCCGGCGCCAGCGGCAACATCGGCGCGGCGGCGGCGGCGCGCGCCACGCCCGACGGCTACACCTTCCTGGTCTCGGCCACGCCGGCGATCGCGGTCAATCCCTATCTGTACAAGAACCTGCCCTACGACGCCGAGAAGGATCTCGTGCCGGTGGCCCGCGGCGTGGACGCGCCCCTGGTCTACGTCGTGCCGCCCGGCTCGCGCTTCAAGACGCTGGACGACCTGCTGGCCGCCGGCAAGAGCGAACCCGGCAAGCTGGCCTTCGGATCGGCCGGCCACGGTTCGCCCACCTTCCTGGGCGTGAAGGTCATGGAAGAAAAAACCGGCGCCGCGTTCACGCACGTGCCGTACAAGGGCATGGCGCCGACCATGCAGGACTTCCTGGGCGGACGGCTCGACTTCCTGCAATCGGACGTGGCATCCGTGCTGCCCCACATCAAGTCCGGCAAGGCCGTCCCGCTCGCCATCAGCAGCAAGTCGCCGCTGTTCCCCAAGGTGCCGGTCTGGACCGACAAGGGCCTGCCCGACGTGCCGCAGTCCTTCAGCGTGATGGCGCCCGCCGGCACGCCCGACGCCGTCATCCAGAAGATGAGCCAGACCGTGGTCAAGGCCATGCAGGAGCCGTCGGTCAAGCAGCGCCTGATCGAGCAAGGCTATCTCCCGGTCTCGGACACGCCGGCCAGGTTCAGCCAACAGTTGAAGGAAGAACGCGCGATGTGGAAATCGCTGATCGAGCGCAACCACATCACGGTCGAATAAACGGCCCGCCGGCGCTCAGCCCTGCGCGATGCGGGCCAGCGCCTTCCTGAGCCAGGTCGCCCCGGCATCCTTCCTGTGCCGGGAATGCCAATGCTGGTGGACCACGTAGCTGGGCGACTCGAACGGCAGGTCCACCGCCATCAGCGGCGCGAAGCGCATCAATGCACGGCTCAGGCGGGCCGGCACCACGGCCACCAGGTCGCTGTCGGCCAGCAGGTGCTCGATGCCGGCGAAACTCGATTGCTCCAACCGGATGTTGGGCCGCGCGCCCAGCTTCTCGGCCGCATGATCCTCCCAGCGCCGCCGGTTGCGGCCCCGGCTGGCCACCGACAGGTGCGGCAGCCGCAGGAAGTCCTCCACCGGCATGCCGGCCCGGAGCGCCGGATGGCTGGCGCGCCCCAGGCAGACATAGTGCTCGCGATACAGCCGCTGGCGGATGACCGATTTGCCCATGGTCGGCACATGGCCCAGCACCAGGTCCAGTGTGCCTGACTCCAGGTGCCAGGGGGTATCGGCGGTGATCTCGATCTGTTCCAGGCTGACGCCCGGCGCCTCGCCCGCCAGCAACGAGCGTAGCCCGGGCATCAGCACATAGACGCCGATTTCGCTCATCGCCACCCGGAAGTGGCGGGTCGCCACCGCGGGATCGAAGGCATCGCCCTCCAGTGCGCTGGCCTGCAACAGCTGCTGGGCCTGCTTCAGGCCCGGATAGATGGATTCCGCCTTGATGGTCGGGATCATGCCGACGGCGCTGCGCACGAACAGGTCGTCCTGGTAGATCTCGCGCAGCCGGGCCAGCGCCATGCTGACGGTGGAAGGATTCATCCCCAGGCGCGCGGCCACGCGCGCGATGCTCGCGACCTCGTACAAGGCGGTGAATATGCTGATCTGGCGGTAGTCGGGGAAACTCCTGGCGTCCGCGCCCTTGCGATCGTCGTCCATGTCGGGGGGCCTCAGTCTTCGTCCAGTTCCGCGAACCGGTCGGCCAGGTGCTCGACCAGGGCCCGCACGGCAGGCAACAGGCCGCGCCGCGATGCGAATACCGCATGGATGATCTCGCGCGGCGGCGCCCAGCCGGGAATGACGTGCACCAGTTCGCCGCTGACCAGCTCGTCGCGTACCATCATCGCCGGCAATTGCACCACGCCGACGCCCGCCACGGCGGCCGCGCGCAGCGCCGGCATGCCGCGCGTGATCAGCCGCGGGTGGTGACGCACGGCGGCATGCGCGCCGTCGGGTCCGATCAGGTTCCAGACATACTCCTGCTGCGGCACGCCCAGCGCCATGCTGGGCAGGTCCGCGAGATCCGCCGGCACGCGAGGGATGCCGTTCCTGAGCAGCTCCGGGCATGCCACCAGGTACTGCCCGCGGTTCGCCAGCACCCGCATGACCAGCCCGCTGTCCTCGAGCGGCGGCGGCCGCACCCGCAAGGCGATGTCCAGGCCCTCTCCCACCACGTCCACCCGCCGGTTGGTCTCCTCCAGATGAACTTCCACGCGGGGATGGGCAACCATGAATTCGGCCACCATGTCGGCCACCCGCGCATCCAGCAGCGCTACCGGGCATGACATGCGCACGGTGCCTCGCGGCTCGGCATGCATCACGGCGATGGCCTCGTCGGCGGCCTCGGCCTCCACCAGCATGGCCTTGCAATGGCCGTAGTAGGTCTGGCCGATCTCCGTCACCGCGAAGCGGCGGGTCGAGCGCTGGATGAGCCGGGCCCCCAGGCGTTCCTCCAGCAGCGCGATGCGGCGGCTGAGCTTGGACTTGGGTATGCCCAGGGCGCGCCCGGCCGGGGCGAAACCGCCGTGGTCCACCACCTGCACGTAGTAATAGAGATCGTTGAGATCCTGCATGTCCATCGTTCCTTAAATAGAACGCTCCATGCGAATTCTGCCACCTACCGGGCGTTTCGTCCCGTCCATATCATGTCTACATCGACCGTTACCACGGTTCCTACCAGGAGATCGGCATGAAGAAAATCCTCGGCGTCTACAGCGCTCCCCGGCCCCATTGGGTGGGCGACGGGTTTCCCGTGCGCTCGCTGTTCGGCTACGACGGCCTGGGCCGCCACCTCAGCCCGTTCCTGCTGCTGGACCATGCCGCCCCCACATCCTTTCCGCCCGCCGCCCGTCCGCGCGGGGTGGGCCGCCATCCGCACCGGGGGTTCGAGACCGTCACGGTCGTCTACCAGGGCGAGGTCGAGCATCGCGACTCCACCGGCGCCGGCGGCCTGATCGGCCCGGGCGACGTGCAGTGGATGACCGCGGCCGGCGGTATCCTGCACGAGGAATTCCACTCGCGCGCCTTCACCGAGCGCGGCGGCACCATGGAAATGGTGCAGCTGTGGGTCAACCTGCCCGCGCGGGACAAGATGAGCGAACCGGGCTACCAGACCCTGCTCGACGCGCAGATTCCCTCGATCGACCTGCCCGACGGCGCCGGCCGCGTGCGGGTGATCGCCGGGGAATACGGCGGCGGCAAGGGCCCGGCCCGGACCCATACGCCCATCGACATGTGGGACATCCGCCTGGCGCAGGGCGGCCACGCCCGCTTCGACGGCACGCCTGGCCACACCTTGGCGCTGGTCGTGCTGCGCGGGACGGTGCTGGTGAACGGCGAGACCGTGGCGCGCGAAGGACAGCTCGTCCACTTCGAGCGCGATGGCACCGGTGTCACGCTGGAGGCCAACAATGATGCCGTCGTGCTGTGGCTGGCGGGCGAACCCATCGACGAACCGGTCGTGGGCTATGGTCCCTTCGTCATGAACACGCAGGCCGAGATCCAGCAGGCCATCGACGACTACAACGCCGGGCGCTTCGAGCGCGCCGCGGCCTGACTTCCCGGGAGCGCCGCTCCCGGCCCCTGCCCGCGGGGCAGCCTTCGCTTGCCCCCGGCAAAAAGCAGCTCATCATCGCCGGCGCAACCTGATCACCAGCTACAACACGCTGAATCCGTCGAAGTAAGCGGGCGGGCAGGGTCGCCCACAAGGCGCCCCGGCCCGCGCCCTCTCCTACTCCGTCACGCAGGCGAAGCTTGCCGCGTCGCCGACCGGCCCTTCGCCCTTGTACTTAGGCCATCCCGGGAACCGGCACATCGGCCGCGTCCGGGCCGCGCCCGGGTTGGCATCGATGGCGGTCAACACGCCCGGCGCGGCTCCCCGCTCGACCCAGCCGGTCAATGCCCCCAGCGCGTCGTAGGTCGCATTGAACGGCCCGAAGCCATGTCCCAGGCCGGGCACCACGTAGAAGCGCGCGAACCCGTCGACCGTGGACTGGCCCTTGCCCGCCACCAGCTTGTTCCAATAGACGATGGAATTGTGCGGCGTGATGAAGTCGTCGGCGGTGCCGTGGATCATGATCAGCTTGCCGCCCTTCTGGATGAACGGCCCCAGGTCGACGTCGGACACGTCCATGATGCCGCCCACCTCCTTGATGCGCGTCTCGTAGGTCTTGGGATCGAGCGTCATGGGATCGAAGTTGACGTCGCGGGTGATGATGTACTTGGTCGTGGCCGCGCCGACCGAGTACAGCAGCGCCTCCTTGCCCGACAGCGGGTTGGAGGGCTGGGGAACGGTGCCATAGGACGACACGTTGAACAGCGCGCCTTCCAGTATCGGCCAGCGTTCGAACTGGGTCATGCCGGCGATTTCCACGCCTGGCTTGTAGGGCGAAGCGATCGTCTCCACGCCCGCTATCTGCGCGTCGGACAGGCAGGTGTCGCCCATGTCGCCGCCCCCCGCGCAGCGCAGCGTGGCGCGCACGCCGGCGATGCCGAACGCCGCGTCGCAACCGGCCACGTTGCTGATGACGCCGTCCTTCAGGCCGTCCAGCGGATCGCAGGCGGCATAGACGGCATCGGTCAGGAGCTTGACCTTGGCCGCGTTCATCCAGTTGGCGCCGCCGTTGCCGTACATGGCGCGGCCCGCGTTCAGGGACCCCAGGTGCAGCATGGTCACGTTGTAGGCCGGGTAGTTCGACACCACGCCGTCATAGTCGTCGGGATAGCGCGCCGCGGCGTCCAGCGCCTCGTGGCCGCCCTGCGAAGCGCCGATGAAATAGAAGCGCTCGGGCGCGGCGCCGTAGCGGGCCTTGATCAGCGCCATCGCCACGTCGTGCGTCTTCTTGATGGACAACTGGCCGAAGTTCATCAGCGACTCGGCGTTCAGCGCGAACGAGGCATCGAAGCCCGCGCTGGACTTGTGACCGCCGTCGCTGCCCAGGGTCACGTAGCCCTGCGCCAGCGGCGCCTTGGAATCGGCCGGCTGCAGCGGATACTTGCCCAGTCCCGTCACCAGCGAACCGTTGAACGCCCCGCCGCCCAGTTGCAGCGCGCGCTTGTTCCAGGCCGTGGGAAGGTTCACCTGGAACTCCAGGTTGGGCGCGGCCGGATCGACCGGCATGACGATGCCGCGCACGGCGCAGTATTCGCCGTTGGCGTTGCCCTCGGCATCGGCCTTGACCAGCGTGGCCGACTGCACCACGGCGCCCGAGGTCGGCTTGCCGATCTCGGCCTTGGCGATCATCCTGCCGTTCAGGTCGCTGCACGACTGGGCGGCGGACGGCCCCGGACCGGGGTCGGATGGCGTGGGTGCGGGGTCATCGCTGCCGCCGCAGGCCGCCAGGGCGGCGAACAGGAATGCGGAGAGCGGGACGTGACGGATCTTCATGGATCTCCCCCGGATGCGAGTTTCTTGTCGTTCTCGCGCACCCACCAGCCCGGACACGAGCCATGGCGCGCGTCCGGCAAAGATGCCTCAATTGATTAACAAAGTAAATAATCAAGTCACCTTACTTTGTATCAAGGCCGGATCCGTGAAAGCGGGCCCGACCGGCCCGCTCCTGCTACTTCTTGTCCGTCGCCTGCTTGTAGGCGCGGCGCGCGGCCTGGAGCTCCGCGCCCGAGATACCGAGCTCCGCCATGGACTCCGCCAGCATGCGCAGCAGCCGCTCGCGCTGCCGGATGCGAGCGGTCTCCACACGCCGCGTCCGCTCCAGCTGACGCGCCGTCGCGTTCAATCGCCGCTGGATGGCTTCCTGCGCCGCGCCTTCGGCGTCATGGCGGACAGCGATCGTCTCCTGCATGTGCTTCTCCCGTGTCACCCAGCGATCCGGCGGCTGCGCTGCGTCAAGCCGTCGCGATGGCGGGCGCGTTCTCGGCCTCGCCGATTCCGGCCTGCTGCCCCTCTTCGGCGCGGAAATTGCGCAGGTAGAGGAAGAACTGGCCCATCATCTGCGTCCAGATCTGCGCCGCGACGGCCAGGTGGTTGGGCGACACGCCGCCGGCCGCCACCACGTCCATCTCCAGCACGACGAAATCGCCATGCTGGGAAACGCGTGCGAAGCGCTTGGTGCGATGCCATTCGGTCAGCAGGCCGGCCGGAAGTTCGCCGCCCTGTACCCGCAGCGGGCAGCTGAAGGTGAAATCGGCGTACTGGTCCTTGGCCTGGGCGTTGCCCCAGAGCACCTGGAAGCCGACACCGTGACTGGCGCTGTGCAGGCGGACCACGCCATCCTGTTCGATCGGGGTCACGGCGCAGCCGGCGGCCTTGATGGCTTCGGCCACCTGGTCCGCGCCGACGACAGTCAGCACCGGGGCTGCGGTGGTTTCCACGGCGGCTTGGTTATCGTTCTTGCTCATGTTCTGTCCTGATGATGAATGATGTTCAGTTGGCCTTGCTCATCGCGGCATCCAGCGCCGCGCTGTCGATCTTGACCGAGCCGGCCGGTGCCAGCCTGGCCATGTAGGCCTCGATCAGTTCCTGCTTGCGCTGCTGCCGCAGCACCTGTTGCAGGCGCGGCCTGACCTCGTCCAGGGTCGCGGTGCGCGGCGCCTGCGAGTCGAGCAGCTTGAGTACATGTATTCCTGCCTGGGACTGGACCGGCTCGCTCACCTGGCCGGGCTGCAGCCGGGAAACGGGTTCTCGCACCTCGGGCAGCAACTGCGCCAGGGGCAGGGTTCCGACGTCGCCGCCGCGCGCCGCCGAGCGCTCGTCCTGCGAATGCTTGCGCGCCAGTTCGGCGAAATCGCCGCGGCGGGCCTGGGCCGCCAGATCCTGCGCCTGTGCGCGGGCCTTGGCCACCGCAGCGCCGTCGTCGGCCGGCGCCGCCAGGAAGATCTGGGCTACGTGATAGGCGGCGGGAAGCTGGAAGCCCTCCTTGGCGCGTTCGTAGGCGGCGCGCACGTCGGCCTCCGAGGGATAGCCTTCGGGAAGCTGCGCGACCGAATCCAGGTACGAGGTGGCGACGATGCGATCCGTGACCTCGCGTACCGCCGCGTCCACGCGCGTCTTGATTTCCGTGCGCTTGTCCCAGCCCTTGGCCTGGGCCTCCTTGAGCAGCGCCTCGCTGGCCAGGCGCTGGCGCAGCCAGTTCTCGAGACCGGCGCGATTGCCCTTGACGGCATCGCGCTCGGCATCGGGCATGCCGCGCAGGAGCTGCTCGACCTCCTGTTGCCTGATCGAGACGCTGCCCACGCTGGCGACCGCAGCGCCGCTGTCCGCTGCGTGAGCCGTGGCGGCGACGCTCAGCCAGGCGGCGAACAAGGCCGCCAGGACGGCCGGCATGGAGTGCGTGGAGGGGTTCTGCTTGAGTTTCATGACTTCGACTTCCTTCTCTGATCGTGACTGCTACGCGGTGATGACGGTGCCGTGGCGGCCGGTGTGCCCTATTGCAGCGAAACAATGTGACAAGACCACCTCGGCCGACACCAGCACCCGCACCGCGCCCGGGCTACTGCGCCGCGGCGGATGCCGCGCCACGGGCGTCGAACCGGCCCTCGTACAGCTTGTCGCCGAACTGCTGGGCCGTCTCGTCCAGCCTGACCCGCGCGGCGCCCGCGAACGGCTGGCGCGCGGCCAGCACGGTGCCGACATCCATGGTTTCGTAGGCGTGGAGGATATCCTTGCCCACGGCATACAGCTGGGCGTTCTTCGCCTCGCACTGGCCGATCGCGGTGCGCTGCGCCGACGTCTCCGACGCCAGGCGCTGGCGTTCGGCCTCCGATGCCCGGGCCATCTTCAGCAGTTCGTCGTAGGCGTTGCGGTACTGGGCGACCTGAGCGCCCGCCTTCTCCAGGGCGGCCTCGGCCTGTTCCTTGAGCTGCACGCTGTCATCGCGAGCCTTCTGCCGCGACTCGCGCTCGGCCGCCAGTTGGGCCTTGGCGCGCGACAGTTCCTCCTTCATCGCCGCCAGTTCGTCGGACTTGGCCGGCGCCGCGGCGGGCCCCTGGCCGGCCTTGAGCGCAGCCAGTTCGTTCTGCGCCTGCTGGAGCTGGGAGGTCGTGATGCGCAGCTGGGCCCGCAAACGTTCCTCCATGCTTGGTGCCTGCTGGGCCTGGACGCCGCCGGCGGCGGCGAGCAGCAGCGCCGCCGCGCAGGCGGCGCGGCGCCCTGCGGCCGCCGACGGCACTATGGATGCGAAATGCACGTCGTTCTCCTTAGAAGCGGGCGTTGAACTCGACCTGCAGCATGTCGACGGAGAACGGCGCGCCGTAGACTTCCTTGGTCGACATCCAGCGGCCGGTGAACCAGGTGTTCTTGTCGATGGCGTACGAACCGCCCACGTAGTAGCCCTTGGCGTTCGTTCCCCCCAGGTGGAAGGACGAATCGTTGTAGGCGTCCGGCAGGGCATCGGGCTCGATGCGCTTGTAGCCGGCCAGCAGGTTCCAGTCGCCGCGCGCGACCGGCGCGGGCTTGCCGAACGTGACCTGCAGCATGTAGGCGTTGGCGCCGCTCCTGAAGTCCGAACGCCCGGTGCCGCCCGTGCCGCCGAAGTTGTTGACGATGCCGCCGCCCGAGCGGGTCCACATTTCGTCGGCGTCATAGGCCAGGTTGCGGATGTAGTTCGCATCCAGCCTGAGTCCGTAGCCGCCGGCGACCTTGGTGTCCCAGCGCAAGTTCAGGTCCAGCAACTGGAACTTGGACGCCAGTCCGACGTATTGCGGCATCTTCGTGTTGGCGGGATCCAGCGGATCGAGCGAGATATTGCGCAACAGCATCAGCGTGTTGCCCTTCTGCATGAAGGCGGGACGCGACCAGTCGGTGCTGCAATGGTCGGCGCCGGCATACAGGGCGCAGGGCTGCGACACCTTGCCGCTGATGTTGCGGAAGTCGTAGTACGCCACCGCGCCGCGCAGGCGGTTGTCCTCGTTCACCTTCCAGTTCGAACCGATCTGCGCGCCGATCAGCCACTTGTTGTGGCTGCGCGCCTTGTCCTGGCTGGTGCCCGGGAAGCTGTCCGATGAATACTCCAGCGGAATCAGGCCCAGGCTGCCGAACAGCGACACGTCCGGATTCGCCGCGAACGGCCGCTCGGCCTTCACCGCCAGGCCATCGAAATTCAGGTCCGACGAGAACAGGGTGTCGGACGAAAAGAAGGGATTGCCGAAACGGCCGCCCACCACCGTCAGCCAGTCGAGCGGCTTGTGCGCCAGGTAGGCCTGGTCCAGCCAGACGTTCTTCTTGCCCAGGCCGCCCCCCAGTGTCTGGGTGGTCGACACCGGGCTTTCGTCGCTGCCGGTGGCCAGCCTCACGCCCACTTCGGTCCGGTCCGAGAGGTCGGCGTAGACGCCCAGCCGGGCTCGGGCGCGGAACACGTTCTTGCGGTTCTCGCGGGTGTTGATGGTGTTGGGCAGCGACAGATTGGTGTTGCCGTTGACGTCATAGCCGCTGCCCCGGTTGATCGCGGCCCAGTCCACCTCGATGTTGCTGTTGCCGTCCGAATAGAAGCGCGATTCGTTGCGCACGCGCATGTCGCCCTCGATGCGGATGCGCTTGGTCCACTCGGGCGTCTCGTTGGGGGCCGCCCAGCCCTCGGACTTGGCCTGGGCCATGACCTGGCCCTTGATCTCGTCGCGGATCTGGTCGCGCACGGTCTCGGGAATGTACGGGACGCGTACGTCGCCCGGCTCGGGACGCAGCGCGCCGCCGGCGGCGCCGGCCGTGGCGGCGGTCGCCGCCTGGCGCTGCGCCTGCTGCGCGGCAAGCGCCTCGGTCTGGGCCTGCGCCAGCAGCGCCTCGCCCACGTCCTTGGCCAGGGCGCCGCTCTGGATCAGGCCGCGGATCAGGCGGACCATCGCGCTTTCATTGGGCGCTGCGGTCTGGGCCTGGGCCGGGACGGTTCCCAGCAGCCCGACGACCGAGGCAACGGCGGCGGCGATGGCTCGGAGGCCGGGGCGGCCGTGCGTCGCTTGCGCGGCCGGCCGCTGCGCCCGGCTGTGGCTGCCGCGGGTCGCGCGGCGATCGGATGCTGTCGATTGATTCATGAGCGAATTCACGGAATGGGGTGGAAACGGATGGGGTTGTGGCGACGCACTCATGACGGACGCTGTCCCTTCATGGTGAGCCGCATCGGATAACGCATCGAGGCGGGGGGCCGCTCGTCGGAGATGTCTCCTTCGCGCACGACGTCCAGAACAGCCTTGTCGACCTCGGGATCGCCGCTGCTCTTCACCAGTTGGACCTTCGCCACCTGGCCATCCGCGGTCAACCAGAAGTCAATGCGTATATCCTGGAACGCCAGGTTGCGCGTACGCGGGTCACGCCCCAGCAACCGCTGCAAGGCATTCGAGTAGTAGGAGGAATAGGCGGCATTGCCGAGCCCTCCGCGCCCCGCTCCCGAGGATCCGCCACCGCGGCCGGCCGCCACGCCGAAAGCATCCGAGCCGGCCTGGGCGGCGCCGTCGATGGTGACGGGATCGCCCAGGTCCTGCGACGGGCTCGGCGGCGCGTCTTCCGGCGGCGCATCCAGCGGTTCGATGGGCGTGGGCTCGGGCTCGACGACTTCCGGCTTGATCTCCGGTTCAGGCTCGGGCAATTTTTCCGGCTCGGGTGGCGGCGGAGGCGGCGGGGGCAGCATCAGCATCGGGGTTGCCGCCACTTCGCGCTTGGTACTGGCGGTATCGGCAAGCAGATACCACAGCAACCCGGCAAGAATGGCCGCCACGCCCAACCCGATGACGAGCCCGCCCCAGCGCCGCCACAGGCGGCTGCCTGGCGAGGCCGGGCGAGAGACGGGATCACGACTGGTCACATTGCTCTCCTCAGGCCGGCTTGCCCGTCACCAGGCCGACCTGGTTGAGCTCGATCCGGCGCAGCAGGTCGAGCACTTCGACCACCTTCGCGTACTGGACCGAGGCATCGCCGCGGACGATCACCGGGAAGTCGGGCGACAGCGCCTTCTCCGTGCGCAACCGCTCTTCCAGTTCGGGCAGCGTGACCGGATAGGCATCCAGGAACACCTGGCCGGCGTTGTCGATGGTGATGGCCTTGGTCTTGGGCTTTTCCAGCGGGACCGAGGCGCTCGCCTTGGGCAGGTCCACGCGGATGCCCGGGATGCTGGCGTTGCTGGTCAGGATGAAGATGACCAGCACCACCAGCAGCACGTCGACGAAGGGCGTGATGTTGATGCCGTTGGCACGCTTCTTGGTGCCGAACTTGACTGCGGTTGCCATGGTCGCCCGCTCCGTCAAGCGCGCTGCAAGGCGGGGCGGACCTGGCGGCCCGCGCCCTGCTCTTCGGCCAGGCGCGTGGAGAACTCATCCACGAACACGGCCATGTCGGCGCCGATGGCTTCCGAACGCGAGGCCAGCCAGTTGTAGCCGAACAGCGCGGGGATCGCGACGCCCAGGCCGGCCGCGGTACACAAGAGCGCGGCCGCCATGCCCGGCGCGACGGAGTTGATGTCGACCGCGCCCGCCATGGCCGCGACCACGAACACCAGCATGATCCCGATCACCGTGCCGAACAGGCCCACGTAAGGCGCGCCTTCGATGGTGGTCGAGAGCCAGTTCATGCGCTTGGACATGCGTTCGTTCTCGCGCACCATCACGCCGTCCATCGCGGCGCGGATGGCGCCGATGGTGGCATCCGACACGGCGTTGATGTCGTAGCCGCGTTCCTGGCGGCGACGCATTTCCTCGATCGCCACTTCATACAGGCGCCACAGCGACGAATCCTGCTTGACGTCTTCCGGCACGCGATTGCTGTTGGCCAGGCTGTCGAGCGGCGCGCCGGCCGCCTCGCGGAAGAAAGCCATGAACGAGCCGTTGGCGCGCGACATGGCGCCATAGCTGCGACCCTTGCCGATCATGATGGCCCAAGAGACCAGCATCATCAGGCCCAGGATGGCCACGACCACCCAGGCATCCAGCGGCATGGCGGCCAGGATGAAACCGAAGTGGCTCTTGCCTGCCTGCTGCTCGTCGGCGCCGAACGCCGTCAGGCGCGAATCGGCGCCCTGCGAGATCGCGTCGGCCAGGATCAGCGCGTCGGGACGGGCAGCCTTGGACAGGCGCAGTTCATCGATGGCACCGGTGAACGGCGCCAGCGCCTGGCCGGAAGCCGCCTGGCCGGGCGCCGCGGAGCGGGCGATGTCGCCGCCGACCGCGGCCGAGGCGTTGAACGCGGGTAGGCTGGCGGCGATAGCCGCGGCCTGTCGGCCCGCGACGAACAGCACGACATTGCCGGCATCGGCCTTGACCGCGATGTGCGACCACTGGCCTGCCTGGATCGGCTGGCCGGGGGCGCTGCGCCGGCCATTGACCTGTACGAACGGCACCCCCTGATCCACGCCCACGATGAATTCGCTGGCGCCTTCGCGGCGGACGTAAAGAGCCTGCTCGGCGCCGAGCTGGTCGGGACGCACCCAGGCGGAGAACGTGAAAGGCGCGCCGGCCTGCAGCGACAGCGACGGCGAAGCCGGCAACATGAGCGGCGCGACGCCTAGCTGGGCACCCTTGCCGATGACAGTGCCGTCGACACTGACCACGGCGGTCTGCGCATGGTTGCCGTAGGCGGTGGTGTCGCGCGCCGGCACGTTGGCCTCGGCGAAGTGGTAGACCAGCGTGTAGTCCGGATCGAAAGTCAGCTGGCCATTGGCCGAGGCCGGCGCCTTCGGATTGCCGTAGTACATCCACAGCTGCTGCGCGGCGCCGGCCGAGACGTTGGGTACGTCGACCCAGATCAGCGCGATACCCAGCAAGGGATCGAATTGCTCGACCTGGTGGTTGAGCACGGTCTTGTCGTCGCCCGCGACGAAGCGCAGGTCGGCGCCGTTCTCGCCCACGCCCTCGAAACTGAAGTTGCCGGTATGCAGGCGGACCAGCACGGGGGTGCGGCCGGCCTCGCCGCCCAGGGCGGCGCCCTGCGGCGTGGCGTCGATGGTGATGGGCTTGCGGTAGGCCCAGTCGGGCTGCCACCAGGCCTGCGCCAGGCCGGGCAGGACCGCGCTCAGCATCGTGAGCGCGAGAAGCAGAATGCGTCGCATGGAAAACTCTCCGGGATCTTTTCTGAAAGACATGAATGGAAGCGAGTGGCGATGATCAATAACTGGCGTTGATGCTGAAGGTCACGCGCGGATCGTGCTTTTCCGTGCGGGGGCCGTCCCTGAGCGGATAGCCGAAATCCAGCCGGCCGGACACGCGCTGGCCGATGCGGAAACTGGTTCCGATCCCCACCGAGGCCAGCGTGAAGCGCGACTGCTGCTCCGGCAGCGGGTCCTGCAGGCGAAGCTGGGCGGCATCCAGGAACGCGTACGCGCGCCAGTTCTCGACCCAGGTTCCGGCCCACTGCAGGGGTTTGGTGCGCCACTCGACCGAACCGACCAGGCCGTAGTCGCCGGTGGATTCGGCCGACATGTAGCCGCGCACGGAGTTCATGCCGCCGGCGGCGATCTGCTCGCCCGACACCAGCGGCGAATCGGTCATCTGTCCGGCCAGCCTGAATCCCAGCTGGGATTCGCCGGCGAAGTTGTAGGTCGCGTTGACGTCGGCCTTCAGCACCATGAAGCCAGGCTTGGCCTTGTAGCGCTTGTAGTTGAATTCCTGCCAATTGCTGCCGTAGCCGAACAGGCTGCGGGTGCCGGTCACGAACGACATGCCCAGCGCGTACTGGCCACGCTCGGTCTGGCGGAACCCCGAATACGACAGCGTGACCGGCGCGTACTTGAGCGGGACCTCGTCGCCGGTGGCGCCCAGGCGCAATTGTTCCTTATTGCTCTTGAAGTCGATGCCCGCGCTGAAGGCGTGCCACCACTCGCCCGCGTTGGGAACGGTGTAGGTGGCCTTCAGGCCGATGGCATGGCCCTTGCCCAGCACCGAGGTACCGCCCACGGTCGAGACGTTGCTGTCCGAGACGTAGCCCGACGCCTCGAGGCTCCAGTTCGTATCGCGCAGCGGCGCGACGTACGAACCGGACCACACCTTGGTCTGGTCCAGGTCCTGCGGCGCGCCGAAGAAGCTGAGCGACGCGCTGTGCCCCATCTGCCACAAATTGTCGTGCCCGATGGAGGCCGTGGCCCGCAGCGACTTGGTGTCCGGGCTGCGGTCGTTGTTCAGGCCCGCGCTGGCGCGCCACGGGCTGTTGTCCTCCACCTTCAGGTCCACATCCATCGTCCCGGGCAGCTTGCCCTGCCGGACCAGGGGCATCACCTGCCGGCGGCCGGCCCGGTTCAATTCGGTCAACTGGGCTTGCGCCTTGTTGAAATCGGGGACCTGGCCTTCGGCCAGCGCCGGCACCTGGTCCCGCACCTCGAGCGGCGACGAATACTCGGCGCCCACGACGCGGACGCGCCCCACCTTGGTCTCGGAAACCTGCAGATAGACGATGCCGGCCACGACCTGTTGCTCCGGCAGGTCGACATAGACGGATTGGTAGCCCTTGGACTGGTAGGCGGACAACAGCGCGTCGCGCGCGCCTTCCATGTCCTTGAGCGTACGGCCCGGCCCGAGGAAAGGCGTCACCGCCTTCTCGATGGATCGTACGTCCAGCACCGTGTTGCCACGCACGATGTACTCGTTGATGTCCACGCGGCGCTCAGCCCCGCTGGGCGTGTCGGCCGACGGCGCCGCGCCCTGCTCCTGGGCCGGCGCCAGGGCAGGCGTGCCCAGCGAGAGAGCCACCACGCAAAGGGCCCGCCATGCCGCCGACGGTCCGTTCTTTCTCAGCTCATGCATGTGTCGAATTCGTTTCTCAAGTAGTAGCCTTCGCGGCATCCCCTCCCGGCGTCATGCCGGAAGCGGCACGGGGTCCGGGTCGTTCTTTTGCTTAGACGGACGGGGCGGCCCCGGACTGTCGTTTGTCATGAAAAGTTCATGAAGAAAATCGGCGGCCGGCGATCTCCCGCGAATGGCGCCGCGGCGAGGTAGAGGGAATCGATGCTGGGTGCTACGCTGGCTACCAGGAGAACGCCATGAACCTGAACCGCCCCCTGATCCTGTCCCTCGCCACCCTCGCCTGCGCCCTCGTGTCGGGCGCCGCCGCCTCGGCCGCTCCCGACACCGCCGAACCGTCGTGCTTCGATGTCGAAGTCAACGGCCAGCGCGCGCCTTCCTATGGATGCCTGACGCAGAAGCTGCAGCCCAAGCCCGCGCCGGGAAAGATGGAGGGCGGCCCCGAACTCGCGTCCGAAGCCATCGTCCAACGCGCTTCCAACCAACTGGGCCTGTTCAACCGCGCGGCCATGGCCAACCGGATGGGCAACACCTTCGGCACCTCGGTCTATCCGCAACGGCCACCCACCCCGCAATACGGCAGCCCGATCTTCGGCGCGCCCTGATAAAAAAGCGGCGCGCGGTCCGGAAAACCCGACCCGCGCGCCGCCCGGACACGGCGGTCTCGCTTACAACCCCAGCCGCGCCCGCTCCCGCGCCGTCAGCGCCGACGCATCCACCACCTTCACCAACCCCTCCGGCCGATAAGCCGAAGGTTCCACGGCACGCGGCGCCACCGGTTCCTGCGAAGCAGGCGCGGTCTCGTTGCCGAAACCCAGCACCCGCACGGTAAAGACCGACGGCAAGGCCTGGCGCGACGCCGCCCGCTCGCGCTGCATTACGTCCTGCGCCGCCGTCGCCGCCTGCGAGGCCGCCGCGCTCGCATTGCTCAGCGCCGCCACGTTCACCGCCGCCACGACCGGAATCCCCACCGCCTTGCCCTGCACCTGGATGTTCTCCGCGTTCACCACGCGCAGCGCCGCCAGGTTCACGTTGCCCGACACCCGGATCCCCGCTTCGCCCGCGTCGATCGTTCCCAAGGGCGCGATCAGGTCGATGTCGCCGGGAGGCACCTCCGGGATCGGGTTCAGCGTGGCGATGCCGGCGCCCGTGCTCGGCGCCTGCGGCGACAAGGTGACGTTGCCGACGCTGTCGTACGTGCGCCGCGAGGGCGTATAGACCACTGTCGTCTTGGAGCCCCTGCCGGCATTGATGTCGCCAGCGGCCGACCAACCCAGAATATTGCCGCCGAAGGTGGTGAAGACGCGGCTCTGCCCCATCAGGATGCTGCCGAGAGCGTAAATATTGATGTCGCCCTCTCCCTGCGTCATCACGCCCGAGCCCGGGCCCGGGTTGAAGCCGCCGTCGATGCCGACCAGCGTGCGCCCCCCCGGCGCCAAGATGCTGATGTCGCCGCCGAAGTTGGTATGGATGCCGGCATCGAGCACGTCGTAGAACGACACGTTGTAGCCGGGGCTGCCCAGCGCCTCCCACTGCGCCTTGGTGATGTAGGTCGTGCCCGGCGTCGGACGCGCCTGGCCGACGGGGTTGTTTACATAGTCGGCGTTGTAGTAGAGCGCGCTGCTGAACATGGTCAGGTCGCCTTCGTACGTCAGTGCCCTGCCCTGCGCGTCCTGCTCGGGAAACAAGGTCGCGATGGCTTCACGGCCGCGCAGGTAGCTGCCGAAGCGCTTGCCGTCGGCATCGTTGTACTCGCGGCCGGACTCGCGCAACTCGGCATAATAGACATTGCGCAAGTAGGCGTGCCGCTGCTCCGGCGGCAGTGCATCGAAGAAGGCGCGCGCGTCTGTAGTCGCGGCATCGAAATGCAGGCCCAGGCCATTGGCGCCGCCGAAGCGGTCGCTCAGCCAGTTCACCAGATGCAGCTGGCTTTGCTGCTGGAACTCGCGCGCCAGCGAACGGTTGCTGGCGGTGCGGCCCTGGGCCAGCGCGGCGGCGCGCGCCTCATCCAGCTGCGCCTGCTGCTGCGCCAGGAAGTCTTGCGCGCCGGCCTCGTCGCCGGTGTAGCCGAACTCGCTTTGCAGCCATTGCGCCAGCGTGAGCTTGCCGCTGTAGACGATCAAGGCCTTGCCTGGCTGGTCAGCGAAGGGCCGGCCCGGATCGGCCTGGTTGGACGGGTCCAGATAACGCCTGGCAAAGGCATCCCAGTAAGCGCCCTCGCCCATTCCCGCCGACACCGAGATACTGGCGCCGCCGCTGCGGCCGCCCGACGCCTCGACACCGCCGAGCGGCCCCAGGCTCTTGATCTCGCCCTTGTTGCCCAGATAGACGTGGCGGCCAGCCGATACATCGAGCAGGCCCGGGCCGAGGATATAGAAGCTGCTGCTGCGCAGATCGCGGCCGGCCTGCACCACCGATATCTCGTCGGCATAGGCATGAGCGATCAGGTTGCCGCGGGTCGAGGCGGTCGAGTCCAGGCGCCCTGCCGTCGGATCCTTCTGACCCAGCGGCGTACCGGAATCCGCAATGTCGCGGCCGGCGCGTATCGCCACCGGACCCGACGCCTCGTAGCGCGACCCTGCCGAGCCCGCCGGATAGCCCAGCAACACTTCCTGGCCGACGCGCAGGCCGACGATGTCGCCTTGCACCGCGTAATAGCGCGCCGGCTCCCGTCCCACCGCCGCCCCCGCGACGGTCGCCGTGCCACCGAAGGTAAACAACGCGGCAGTATTCATGCGTCCCAAGGTTTGGCCCCCCAGCCAATCGTTGTACAGCGCCGCTTCGGCCGACGCGTTGTGGACCAGAAGCGGATCGGTGCCGTACTGGCCGCCACCTGTTTGGGCCAGCATGCCGACAAAACCGGGACGGAACGGGCTGGCCATCCCCGACGGGTCGGCCGTAGAGGTCGAGAACACATAACCTGCGCCATGAATCGACTCCTGCGCCAGCAGTTGAAGTTCGCCCTTGCCGATGGCATTGACGAACTGTGCGCCGACCGGCGAAGGCGCCAGCACAGTGCCGTGGGCATAGCGCATGATTCCGGTGGAAAAATGGCGCGCGCTGCTGGCGCTGGCGCCGTAGTACAGGCTGCCATTGGCGGCGGCCGCTCGCAGGACGGACGGGTAGAAAGAGCCGTCACCGTTGGCCGACTGGTTGCGACCCTTGCCGCCTCCGCGCACGTTTTCGTTGATATCCCTTTCGTCCCAGGTCGTGACGGGAGTCAGGTTGCCGCCTGCGCTGAACAGATCGATGGCGGTAGCCGGCGTCCACAGCGAGAACCAGGTCCAGCCGTTACCGGCGTAATCCGCGCCCTGGTAGGTGAAAGGGGTTGCATTGAGCAGCAGGGTCCGGCCGGGGTCGGCCGTACCGCCCAACACCAGATCGCCGCGGGTCTCAATGCGGACAGCGGAATCGCCCAGCACCAGGATAGGCCCGCCGGTGGCCTGGCCGCCCCCGGCCGCGTACACGTCGCCCCGGCGGGAATCCATCTGATCCCGCCCGCCATAGCCGAGCTTCACTCCGCCCATGGCGCCGGCATCGATCATCGTGGCGCCGCGCAGATTGACGAAGGTACTGTTCAGGTCGTGCTCGTTGACCCGCAGTTCCGGATTCGGATTCAAGGTACCGCCCAGGCGCAGCGAGAGGTCGCCGCCGCCCGTCTGCACCAGTTCGCCGCTCGGCGTGATGCGACCGGTACTGGCCACGGCCAGATGCAGACCCTGGCTGCGCGGAGTATGGCGCGTCTCGTTCCAGGTCGCCTGAAGGCCGCGCGCATCGATCATGCCAGCATCGCCGCCGGCCTCCACGACCAGATTGCCGCCACCGAGCGTGCCGATGCCGGTGAAGCCCACCAGGAAAGGGGCATTGCCGAATAGCCTCGTACCGTAAGGATCGGTCTGGCCGGTGGCGCCACCCGCGACATAAGTGCCGAAGTTGATCCACCACGCCGTCGGCACCGCGTCGGCGCCCGCCTCGACGCTACCGGTACCCTGCCGCCACAGCCAGTTGCCAACCGCCGCGGTCGCGATCTGCTGGCGCGTGTTGTAGAAGGTATAGGCGTCAACGTCGCTGCGGTTCTCGTTGTTGCCGACCAGGTCGCCCTTAAGATCGCCGCCGGCACGCAACAACACATTACCGCCCTGCTCCGGGTACCAGGCCGCGTACAGGCTTTCGGCGCCGCCATCGACCAGCGCTTCGAAAATCGCCCCTTCGGGACGCAGCACCGTACCGTCGGTCAAACGGCCGCGCGCCTGGTTATAGCCGCTGCCCGGCGGCGCCGAGGAGGTGCCCGCCGTGTAGACGCCGTAGAGCGAGGTCATTTCGACATCCCCGCCGGAAACCAGGTCCAGGTCGCCGGTGCCGGTGCGCAACGCGCTGAACAATTGCTGCCGCGCTAGCTTGGGCACGAACTCCAGGTCCGGCGGCGTCCCGGCATCTACGACATGGACCACTTCACCATAGCCCCAGTCGTTGAGTTCGGTAACGCTCTCGGAAATGATCCAGTTGTCCTTGAGGTTCTGCACGTCGCTTGGGGTGATCGCCTGGCCTGGTGTCAGCACGATGCCGTACCACGCCGCGAGATCCGCGAAGAAGGCCTCGGCTTCTGGCGACGTGGCGGCCCCGTACGTGGCCGGCGTACCGGTGCCGGGAATCGGCGTGAGCACGTGTCCCATGCCGAAATGCGTGTCGGACAGGCGCAAGCGCGCCATGCTGTCCGGCAATGTCAGGCGTGCGTCGGCCGCCGTCGTGTCGGCGCCGGCCACCAGCCGGATGTCCCACGATTGCGAACCGGCCTCCAGCATCGGCGCCAGCGCCAAGGTGCGACCCTGGGTGCCGTCGGCCCCCTTGGGACGCAGGTCCACCATCTCCACGCCGCCCGGCAGCACCACGTCGGTTTCCGACGGCACGATGGCACCCTTGGCCAGCGCCAGCGGCCGGGCCAGCTTCATTGCCACCGGCAGCACAACGCCCTTGGGCCATGTCGTGGCCCCGATCTGCGCCTGCGCCGGCAATCGGAAGCCCGCGGCCAGCTGCATGCCGGCGTCCAGCGTCACCGGCGCTTGCAGTACGGTACCGGCCGCGTGCACCACGTTGCCCTGGCCATCGAGCACCGCCGCCCCCAGCACCGTGCCGGCCGGCAGCGTCAGGCTCTGCGCCAGCGGCATGGCGGCGGGCAGGAGCGTGCCGGCCGGCAAGGTCAGGCTCGATACCGGCAGCTCATAGTTCAGCGTGCGGCCGCCGGCGAACTGGGTGCCGGCGTCCAGCGTCGCCATACCGCCGTGCGGGATGACGAGATCCCCGCCGAAAGGCATGCGTCCCGCGGGTAGCACCCAGCCATTGTCGTCTGCGGTCACCCCCAGCTTGCTCGTGTCGAAACCGTCGGTGATGCTGCCGAAGATCGCCAGATCGCCCTGGGCGCGCAGCACCAGCGCGCCGGCTTCGCCAGAACCATGGGCGGACGTCTTCTGCGTGCGCGGATTGACGCTGGCGTAGCGGTGGCCGGACAGGTCGATATCGCCGTCCACGTGCAGGTTGCCGTCGGGATTGACCGCCGCGTTGCTGACGATCTCCACGCCGGGACGCAGGCGGAACGCGCCGGCATGGGCGCGCAAGCCTGCAAGCTTGCCGTTCATCAGCGCGCTATTGGCCAGCGCGTTGTCGATGAAGGCGAGGCTGTCGGCGTGCTTGCCGTCCAGGTAGGCCTGGTCGATGGTCTGGTAGCTTCGGCCGTCCACCGTGGTCTCGGTGCCGGCGGCCGCGTCGTCATAGGTGTGGAAGGCATTGACGGCGACGGACTTGGCGCCGGCGATCACGATGGCGCCGCTGGCCTCGATGTCGACGTCGTTGCCCCTGGCGCCGCCCAGGCGTGGGGCGTTCAACGCCACCGTGCCGTAGTTCGCGCTCGCGCCGGCCACGCCCAGGTCCATGCGCACGCCGTCGGCCAGCACCAGTCGGCCGCTGCCCGAGTCGATCTCGATGACGGCGCGGTTGGGCGCGTCGATCGCCTGCCCGTAGCTGTCCTTGCGCAGCACGCTGGCGCTGGCATCGAGCATGGCGCTGCCGGCCAGGGTGACGCCCCCGTTGGCGGCCAGGCGGATGCTGCCGGCCTGCTCGCCGCTGGCATCGACCCGGCCCGTTACCGTCAGGCTGCCGTTATCGACCGAGACGTTGATCTCGCGGGCCTTGAGTTCGTCGCCGATGACCAGGTCGCCTTGTTTCAGCTGGAAGCTGCGGCCGCCGAAGACTTCGCCCTGGGTCAATCGTTCGTTCAGGCCGGCAAAATCCGCGATGTGCTGCGCGCGCACGTCGATGTGGCCCGCCGCGAACGGGACCCGGGTGCCACCCGCATCGTAGTGCCCGGCGCTGCCGCCCAGGACAGCGCCAGCGAGATCGGCCGTCCCTTCCAGCGCCAGCACCGTGAGCTTGCCGGCGCGATTGTTTTCGGCGGCCAGGTCTATCGTCGATCCGGCATGCTGGACGACGCTGCCTTGTCGGCTCGACAGCATCACGTCGCCGCCCCAGCTGTATTTGCTGACGTCGAAGAAGTCGATCTTGCGGCCGGCCAGGTCCAGCTGCGCGCCTTCCGCCAGCGTCACGTCGCCCTGCGCCGACAGCTTGAGCTTGCCACTGGGCAGCAGCACCGCGGTGTCCAGCACGAGATGCGAGCCAGCGTCCAGCGCAAGCTCGGCGCCCAGGGTATCGGCCAAGGTGGCGTTGTCTGCCAGCGGCGCGGCGGCGCCTGCCGGGGCCGCGACCGTGATGGCGCCGCCTGCCTTGATCCGGTTCACCGAACCGGCTTGGCCGGTCAGCAGCGGCGTGTTGAGGTTCAGGTCGCCGCCGCTGTAGGTCCATGCCTTGGCCGTGTCGTCCCAGGCGCCCCGGGACTGGTACACCGCCAGCGCGCCCTTGTGGTTGGCCGTGATGCGTTCGGCCGCGTTGAGATCCACGCTGGCAAAGCCCAGCGCCAGGCGTTCGTGCGTGCCTACGGTATCGGGCTGGCTTCGGGGGCCGTAGCCGAACTCGATGATGTCCGCATCGATGACCAGTTTTCCGCTGCCGGTGCCGGCGCCGCCGGCGATGACATTGCCCGCCGGCGTGGTCGCGCCGTTCCAGGCCAGGGTACCGGTTTCGATCCGGGCGACGTCGCCCGCGCCGCCATGGCCGTAGATGGCCGGCGTGCCCAGCACCAAACGCTCCAGGGCGGACTTGCCGGTGACCGGATCGATGGTGCTCAAATTCACGTTGCCGTAGAAATTGACCGAATCGCCAGCGGTCAGAACGAGGTTTTCCAGGGCCGGCGCGCCGGTGCGGGTATCGCCCCGCAGCAGGCGGTCGAGCACGCCCTGGTTCAGTGTCAGGCCCGAGGGCAGGATGCCCGCGGCCCCGGCCTGCGCCAGCGCCTCCGCGCTGCCCACGTTGATGCCGCCCATGGCCAGCACCAGGTTGCGGGTGCCGTAGCGCACCGACTCGCCCAGCTCGAACGACTTGTTGGTGGCGGCGGTGATCGTGCCTTCCGAGTACAGCACCGTTTCGCCGACGCAGCTCGCCCCCGCGGCGCAGGCGCCGACGTGCAGATAGCCCGCGCCGAGTACACCGGAAG
The DNA here is from genome assembly GCF_002188635.1 of Pigmentiphaga sp. NML030171. Classification (GTDB taxonomy): domain Bacteria; phylum Pseudomonadota; class Gammaproteobacteria; order Burkholderiales; family Burkholderiaceae_B; genus Pigmentiphaga; species Pigmentiphaga daeguensis. The sequence continues at coordinate 102,745 of NZ_NINX01000051.1, forward strand.
CGTCATCGGCAGTAGGCGAGGTCACGTCCAGCCAGCCGTTGGTCACCGCCAAGACCCCGGTCTGGCCCGGCATCAGCACATAACCGTCGTTCGCATCCCAGGGCGCCTTGCCCCGCCCCAAGGTATTGATGCCCGCGCCCTGCTCGATGGTCAGGCCTTGGTTCTTGTCGTTGACCGCCAGGAAGACCGATGCCGCTTCCAGCACGGCGCCCTGGCGCAGGACGAGTTCGCCGGTCCTGCCGTTGCCCAGGCCGACCTGCCAGGCATTCTGGGTCGACGAACCGCTGTCGTTCTGCACAGCGAACGTGGACACCGGCGATCCGCCGATGCTGATGCCGGCGGCGCCCAGGCCATTGAGCGTGCTGGCGTAGACCGATGTGCCGTCGAAGCCTTCGGTGGGCGCCGCGCCATCGGCAAGGATCTCGATGCGGCTGCCGTTCAACACCACGGTACCGCCGCGCCCGCCCGCTGCCGGGGTGAAATCCGTCGTGCCGGCGGCGATATCCAGACGGCTGCCCGGCGAAAGACCCAGTTGCCGCGCATCGCGCTCCAGCTGCGGCCGCGGCGCGCCGTCCCGCGCCGCCCAATCCAGGCCGAACTGCGCGTAGCTGGTCTCGTTGTACTGCGCATAGCTACGCAAGGTGTCCGCCGGCGTCAGCACCGCCTGCGTGGTTTGCGCGTCGGCAATGCCGGTGTTGGCGATACCCAGGCGCGCGGCCGTGGCGTAGGATCCGTTGCGCATGGCGGTGCCGCTGCCGAAAGCGGCCTGGCTCGAAGCCAGTCCGTTCAATTCCACGCGGAAGGCACCCGGCAGCAGCGCATAGGTGGACGGCAACAGGGTATAGGTGCCCGCCGCCAGGCCCGGCACACCGTCGCCCACCGTGATCTGGCGGCCGATCATCGGATCGCCCGCGCCCTTCTCGGCCGCGATCGGCGCCACGGCGGGTTGCGCGCCAGGAACGATGGCGTAGACCGGATTGGTCGACAGCCCTGGCAGCACGAAACCGTCGCTGGCCATCTGCACCAGCGGATGCAGGCGCGCATCGGTGGATCCGCCGCGCCCGGTCAAGAAGCCCGCCCCCTTCAGTTCGCCACCGCCGGACAGGTCGATCCGCGCGCCGTCCTGCACTTCGATGCTGTCCGCCGTCAGCTGCACATTGCCCAGGCCGCCGCCCAGCCCGGAGAACCAGGCTTCCGCTCCAGCATAGTTGTAGCTCAGGCCGTCGACCGTGCCGCCGTAGGGCATGACCAGTCCCGCGGCGCTGACGGACGTGACACTGCCCGGGCGCAGCACGATTCTGCCCGGTTCCTGGTAGTTCCCCACGGCGACGCCAAGGTCCAGCATGCCCAGCGGCGCGCGGACCACGCCGCCCTGGTCGATGTTGGCCGACCGCAGGCGCAAGGTACCGAAGGCCGAGTACGGCACCGGCGGCGCCGCGCCATCGCCGCTGCGCTCGATGCGCAGGCTGCGCTCGGGATCGTAGGTGATCTGATAGGTCCCCCACTGGTCGAAAATCCCTTTGCGCCCCGCGATCACGTCGACCACCGAGCCGGTGGCCGGATAGATCTGGCTACCGGCCAGAAGCAGGTCGCCTTCGGTCGTCAGGGAAGTACGGTCGCCGACCGTATGCTTGAGGAAGCGCAGATCGTCCTGGCTGCGCAGCTCCACCTGCTCGAAGCCGTGGCGCGCAACCAGGGCCTTGCCGCTCTGCACCGAGTAGCCATAGGCACCGAACCGCACTCCGTTGATCACGTCCAGCACGCCGGCCTCCACGCGCAGCCGCGTGTCGTCCTGCAACGCAACCATGCCGCCTTGGTAGGAACTGGGATCGTTCAGGAACGGTATGGTGTACTTGTCCTTGCCCGGGCGGGAAGTGCCCGCCAGGCGAACGTAAGGCGCAGCCAGGTCCACGTTGGCACCGACCGGCGCCCCCTCCGCCAGAACGATCGCGCGCGATGCCAGGTGCAGGCTCTGACCCAGTGCAAGATCCACGCCATCGTCCAGGGAAAGCACGCCGTTGACCAGCATGGACAGGTTGCCGAAGCCACCCGCCTCGACGCGATCCGCGCCGAGACGGCCATGGCCGTAGACCAGTCCCGGATCGGCCTGACCCGGACGCAGCCCGGCCGCCAGGCTCTCGGGCGCCTGCTCCTTCACCAATTGCAGTTCGCGATGCACCAGTACGCGATCGGCCGGATTGCCCGCATCCCGGTAGGCGGGCGCTTCCAGCGCCAGGGACAGCGTACCGCCGGCGGCGCCCGCGCCCCCCGCCGCCGCTTGCATATCGCCGTCGAGATACAGGCCGTTGAAGCTGGCCAGATGGATCACGCCGCCGCCGGAAGCCAGCAGGGTCTCGCCCAGCCCCGGCAGGTCCAGCTTCGCCGCGGCGCCCGAGGCGTCCAGGCGCGCGCCGGGCCGGATGACGATGAAATTGTCGATGGCATCGGCCTGGGTGGCGTAGGCCTGGTACTTGCCGCCGATTTCTATCCGGCCCCCGTCCAGCACCACGCCGTAACGGCGCCCCTGCGCATCCACCGCGGTCCGGGCAAGGCCCGCCACGTCGAGCACGGCCTTGCTTCCTATCCACACCGAACCGTCGTGGCCCTTCAGGTTACCGACATCCTCGGTGCCAAACCCCAGGCCATACACGCCGATGCGGCCGCCGGCGGCGCGCAGTCCGCCGTCGATATTGATCTGGCCGTTGCCCTTCAGGACGATGCTGCGCCCCGGATCCACTTCGATGCGAGCGCCCTCGCCAATGGCGAGGGTGGGCCTCTCTCCCCCTTCGACCATGCTGCGCGCGTTCCCGGCGGTCAGCACGAGATCCGCGCCACCGCGCTGCGTCATCCGCCCCTTGCCGGCATCCTCGGCGAACAGCGGTGCGAGTCGCCGCTCCAGCGCCTCTTGCGGATCAGCGCCGGTGGCCACCCCGCGCGCCGCGGAAAGATCCGCGTGCAGGACCGGCATCGTCGCGCGCAGATCGGCGCCTTCGGCCACGGCCAGGCCATCGCCGCCCGTCACCTCGTAACGCGAAAAACCCTGCCGGAAGCGCGCGGCGTCCAGATGCAACAAGGCCCCGACCGCCGCCGCCTGCGGCAGGGAAGAGCCCGCGCGGATCACGGTGCCCGCGGCATAGGTCACCTCGCTGGCGGCGACGGTGCCGGCCTTGATCACACCGGGCGTTGGCGCGATCGGGATACCGTTCGGCAGGATGGCGGCATCCACGACATAGTTGATGGGAAAATTCATCGGACTCACCACCGACGTGATGACCGTGCCCGCCGGCAGCGTCGGCGGCGTGCTCCAGCTATAGCCGTCGACTGTCAGGTACTGGCCGTTGGAAAGCGTCACGCCGTAGCTGACGTTCTGGTTGGCCGCCTTCGGCAGCGTCCAGGCCGCGCCCAGCGTGACCCAGCTTGCCGGATTGCCGGCAACGATCTGCGGTGCACCGCCGATCGCCTCGCCCGGATTGGCGTGCGTGCGGACATAGTGATAATCCACCGGCAGCACCGCGCCCTCGGCGACGGTGAACGCCTCGCTGGTGATCAGGTCGACCAGCGAAGTCTCGCCCGCCTTCAGGACCCCGTCGCTGCCTGCGACCTGTCCGCCGACGACCACGGCATTGCCGGTTTGCAAGGTCAGCGTGCCGCCTCCCTTGACGCCGTGGCCGCGCAGTTCGCCTTCCAGCACGAGCCTGCCCTTGGCTCCTGCGGCCGCCGAGTAGGCGTCGGCAACCAGCGCGATGTCGCCGCCCTTGCCTCCGCGCAGGCTGTCGTCGGCCATGAGCGCCGCGCCCGACGACACGTCGAGCAGCGCGCCCGCACCCACCCGTACGTCGCCGCTGCTGCGCACGTCGATGCGGCCGCCGTTGACGAACGGCAGACTGTCGATGCCGACACCGTCCTGCAGCAGGTTGCTCCACAGGCCGCGCGCGTCCAGCGTCACGCCATCGCCAATGGAAACGCCCGCCACGTAGCCCGCCGGCACGGCCGTCACCAGCGGAAGCCGCTGCCAGCCCGTGCTGGCACTGACGTGCCGGTCGACCATGTTGCCCAGGACAATGGCGCCGCCGCGCGCCGTCAGATCGGCATCGACATCGACCTGCGTCGCATGCAGGGCGATTTCTCCGCCCGGCGCGACCGCCACCGATGCGCCCACCTCGATGCCGCCCTTGGCGTAGACCCGCAGTCCGCCCAGTTCCAGCGCGTTGAGCCAGGCCGCCTCGAGCGCGATGTCGCCGCCCGTGCCGCCTATCTTGACGGAGTCGACCACTGCGCCCGGACTGTGGCGCAGGTCGCCGCTGTCGGCGTCGTAGACCGGCGTCCAGGTGCCGATGACCAGCTCGCCGTTGCGCGCGGCGGCCGTCTGCGCCTGCCGGTAGCCGTCCAGGCCCGCCTCGCGCGGGCGTTGCTGCCGCTCGCCTTGATAAGTGCTGGTTTCGACGTCGCCCTGCAGCGTCGCCGCAGCCGTCGCCACCACCAGTCGGCCGCCGTCGCGGCCCACCGTATAACCATTCTCCAGGCGCCTCAGCGGCGCGATGATCGGGTTGTAGAAACTCTCTTTCGCCGTATCGCCCCAGCGCGAAGCGTCGGTCTCGAAACCCCGGTACAAACCGGCATATAGCAGATCGCCCGGCGCCGTCGAGGCGTTATACAGGTTGCCGTCCGGACCCTTGAGCCAGGTCTGGGCCACATAGCCGGTCTGCACGTCCAGCGCGCCGCCCGAGAGATTGATCAGCGAACCCTGGCGCGTCAAAAGGTTGCCGCCACTGAATTGCACGGTGCCGCCCTGCGCCGACCATTCACCGATGCCATGGCCCGTGATGCCAAGATAGCCGCCGACCTCCAGCAGGCCGCCCGCCGTGTACCAGCGATCCGTTTCATAGCCATTGGTGCCGGCCGGCACCAGGACCAGGTCGCGGCGATCGAGCCAGATATCGCTGTTGCGCAGCTTGTCGCCGTCGCGGTTGACCGAGGCGTCGCGCTGTTCGAAGCCCTGCACGTTGACCAGGACATTGTTCGCTTCCATCGCGACGCGCACGCCGACATAGCCGGAGACGTCGATCGCGGCGCCGTCCTTGACCTCGCTGGTGCCCGACGCGTCGACGTAGACCTGGCCGCTGGTGGCCAGGGTCAGGCTATCGCCTTCGAAGCGCACGTCGCCGCTGCTGGCGATCTGCACCAGCGACTGGTCGCGCCGGTGGGCGATGCCGTCGCCCGCCTTGTCGCTATCCTGGACCAGGGTCTCGCGCTGCACGTCCAGCGCTGTCGAGGCGCTTGCATCGAGCACGATGGCGGTGACGCCGCCCTCTTCCAGACCGACCTGCGTGGTGTCGCCTCCGCTCGCCATCAGGTGAATGGTGCCGCGCGAGTGCACCGAGGTCGTCGCCACCGCGACGCCCCCCTGGCGCACGTCGTGGCCGGCCAGCGTGATGTCGCCGGTCGATGCCTGGATCAGGCCGGTGTTGCTCGCCAGGCCGCTGGCGCCACCGTCCAGGTGCTGCGTGCCGACCACGTTGCCGCGCGTGGTCGAGTTCTGGTTCGCATCGGTGCCCATGCCCTTCTTGATCACGAAGGCATCGCCCGCGGCCATCACCGTCTGCCCGCGATCGGTGGTGATCTGGCCCACGTTGTGCACCTCGCCGCCCAGCAGCAGCACATAGCCGCCGCCCTCGGTCACCGTCTGCGGTACATGCGTGGCGATCCGCGCCCCCCGCTCCACCACCACTTGCCCTGTCGCCGCGCCGTAGCTATTGCCGCTGGCCGTCGTCTGCAAGTCATTGGCGAAGGTCGGGATGTGCCCACTGCCCTGCGCCTCGCTGTACAGCCCCTTCTTGAACTGGCTGTCGGTCATCCCCGCCGCGGCAGCCGCCAGGTTGCGCACGTTCACCTGGCTCGACCCGCTGAACACGATCCCGTTGCGGTTCACGATCATCACCGTCCCGGGCGCTTCGATCCGTCCCTGGATCTGGCTCGGACGCGCCTGCGGATCGTTCACCCGGTTCAGCACCGACCAGTTGGCCTGCTGGTCGAACGCCACCGTCGTGTTATGGCCAACGTTGAACGTCTCCCAGTTCAGGATCGCCTTGTCCGCCGTCTGCTCGATCGTCACCTTGGTCTGGCCGCCCGCGGCCGTCTGCACCGGATCCCTGGCGTTGAGCCAACCCGCCGTCAGGCTGTTGGTGTCGACCTTCAGGCCCCCCTCGCCCAGGCCATCAGGTACCGATCCGCTCGCCTGCGCCGCTTCCCGCGCCGCCTTCTGCAGTGCCTGCTGCGCCGCGATCGCCTGCGCCGCCAGGTTCAGGTTGTTGATCGAGGTCTGCAGCTTCTGCCGCGCCGCCGCCGACTGCTGCTCGGGCGCCGTCAGCGACGAAGCCGGCAGGCCGTTGGGCAAGCGCCCCGTCGCCGTCGCCGTGCCCTGCGCCGCCCCCTTGGCCGCGAACCACGCCGGACTGAACGCCTGCTGCGCGTGTGCCGGTTCGGTGAACGCCCCGGCCAGCGCCAGCGCCGCGATCGCCGCCGCCGTCGGGGTACGCCGCCATGCGGTGCGGCGCGCGGATCGGATTGGGAACGCCACACGGGGTAAAGCGACAGGCTGGACGGGCACGGACATATCGGGTCGGATCCTAGACAGATGAATCAACTCGGGCGCGCGAGCCGCACGCCCCTATGTCCGTATAGACGCCCCCTGGGAAAAAGATGGAACAGAAACCCGCATGAATTTTTGGTGACAGGTCACCCCAGCATCACGACGTTCGCCACACGGCGAACGTGGGCGGCATAGAGTTGCTGGATAAGCGCGATGGCCTGGTCGGTGTCCTGGATGGTGAAGCGGCCACTGATGCGCTGGCGGGCCAGTTCGTCGTTCATCAGGATCACGCGGCCGCTGCGGTAGCGGTTGATCTCGGCCACGGCGTCGGTCAGCGGCGTATCGTGGAAGACGATGTATCCCTGGCGCCACCCCGAGGGCGCGGCGGGCTGGTCGCGCATGGCGGCAAGCGTACGGCCGGCGCCGTACGAAGCCGACTCGCGAGCGTTCAGGGTCAGGACGCCGTGGGCGTGGCGCACCTCGGCCCGGCCCTCGGTGCACAACACCCGGGTTTCCTCGTTGGCCAGATGCCTGACCTCCACGCATCCCGCCGCGAGCTGGATGCGCCCCGAGCCGGCCTGGATTTCGAGCGCGGCCTGGCCATCGCTGCGGATCTCGGCTTCGCCGGCGATCAGCTCGACCCGCAGGGGATCGGCCTGCCGCACCGAGACGCTGGTCTGGGTATTCAACAGCAGCTGTATGTGCGCGCTCAGGGCCACGCTGCGCTGCTCGCCCACGGCCGTGCGATAGTCCGCCCCCATCTCGGACCACGAAGGCCACAGGCCCAGAGGGGGATTCACCATGCCCACCACGCCCGCGGCCGTGGCGACCGCGGCGCCGACGAACCATCGGCGGCCCGGCGAGGCTGGCCGCGCGATCCGCGCCGCCGGGATCCGGCACCGGACCGTCTGCAGGACGTCGCCCATTTCGCGCCATTCCGCGCTCGCCCGCCGCCACATCTGCGCATGCATGGCGCTTTGCGCGCACCAGCGGCGCAGGGCCTCGGCATCGGCGGTGGTCGGACGGCCGACGGCCAGCCGCCGCGCCCATGCACGCGCCTGCTGCAACACGACGTCGACGCCGTCCGCGCCGGGATCATTCATAGGGTCTCCTGCCATCATGCCGTGGAGCCTGGTGTCCATGTTCGTTTTTCCTTCTTCTTATAGACGTTTGGAGACACGGATATGCGCACGCTTTTCTGCGGGATCTGACAATTTGTTGCCATCTCTGCCGGAACGGTCCGGGACGGCCGCCGGCGTTTCCTCCGCCATTTCCATATGACGCGCGCAGAATTCGTGCGCCGCCTGCAATTCCCGGCTGATCAGCCTCGTGGATACGCCCCAGCGCTGGGCCAGTTCCTTCAGCGTCAGGCCGTCGACCCGCGCAGCGTAGAGCACGTCGCGCTGCCTGACAGGCAGGGCGGCCAGGGCATCAGCCGCACGCCCCAGGTCGAAGCGGGCCTGCGCCACGCGCGACGGACCGGGCGCGGGGTCCGCCAGTTCGTACAGATCGGCCACTTCGTCGGCGCTCAGATAACGCTGGGTGCCGCGCAGCCTGTCGATCGCGGCATTGAAGGCGGTATGCAGCAGATAGGCCTGGGGGTGCCTGACCTCGTTCAAGCCCTCGCGGTCCGCCAACTGCACATAGGCATCGTGCAGCGCATCGCTCGCCAGCTCCGCCGACCCCAGGCGCCTGGCCAACTGCGCCTTGAGCGTTTCGTAGCGTTCGGTAAACAGCCGCTTCAATTCGGCCAGGCCGCCGCCGGTCATGATGCGCAAGCCTTCAAGCGGCCGGCCTGCTGCGTCACCAGCAGCACGATGGGCTGGACCAGCGCCGGCGGCGGCTCGATGTCCAGCCGCGCCCCCTCCAGGCTGGCTTCGATGCGGGGCTCGAGTTCGGCATGTCCCTGGGCCGCGGCCTTGACCCGTTGCAGTTCGCCGGATCGGCTGACGTAGGCGCTGATCGCCAGCCGGTACCGGCCGATCGCTAGGCCGGCGTCGGCGCAAAGAATACTGGTGGCCACGCGCTGCACCCTGCCGTAGAAAGCGGCGTGAAGCGCGGCTGCTGCTTCGCCCTGCGTCGCGGTTGGCGCCGTCGGCTCGACCGGCACGATCACGAACGCCCCGGTCGAGGCGAACCTGGCCTGCATCCCGGTTCCCTGCAACAGGGCGGCCAAGGCGGCGTCGGGATCCAGGCTTCCATCGATGGCCGTCGACCGCAGGTGGGCCACCTGGCCGGCGTCGTAAAGCACCGACCGCCCGGTCGCCCGGCTATAGGCCTGCAACGCATCGTGCAAAGGCTGGCTGTCGATGACGAACGCGCCGGCGTCTCGTCCGGCTGCCGGCGCCGCAGCGGCGAGATTGACGAAGCCGCAGCAGAACGGCCCCAGGATCCAGGCAAGCAACATCATGCACACACGGACGTGCAGGCGACGGGCTGACAGGCAGGCAACGGCTGGCAGGACATTCCACCCCAAACGCGGCAGTTCTTCAGGGGCCGCACGGCCGGACCGGACATGCGGCAAGGCCGCCGCATCGTAGCGGGCAGGCGTGACAACCGGATTACATTCGCGTTACCGCGCGGGCAACGGCCGGGCAACGCGAAGGCCGCCTAGCCCTTGGCCACAAAGCCGAGTTCCAGTTGCAGCACCATGGGCTGGCGCATGTCCGGCGGAGGCGGCTCGGACAAAGGCTGAGCAGTCAGCAGCGCGCGCAGGTCCTCGTCCGCCTGGGGCTGTCCCAGCGACGCGAACTCCAGCCGTTCGACCTTGCCCGCCTGCCCCACCCAGACGCGCACGATCAAGGGCGCCGGCGGCCCGGCCGGCCCCTCCTGCAACATGCGCTCCTGCATCCAGGCATGCAGCCGCTGGACCGCCTGGCTGTCGGGGTCGCTCAGCCAGGCCTGGAACTGGTTGCCGGTCATCTGCGCGTAGCTGATCCAGTGCTGCGGCACGGGTTGCGCCGGCGCCTGGGCCGCGGCGGGACCGCCCGCCGCCGTGGTCAGCCCCAGCCCCAGCGCGCCGGCAAGGCGGGCGAGGCGCTCCCGGACGCGGGCAAACGGGCTGCCGCGTCCGGGAGAGCGGGATCGATTCGAAGAAAAAGACCGTGCCATGTCGACCACGCACAAGAATGGGAAAACAGCGTCAACCGCACAAGCTACCTCTGGACGATTGCCGGAATATGTCGGCCGTGCCGCGCCTTCTATCCAGACGGAAACCTGCCGGCGCCCCCCGCTGTCACGAAAATTTCACACGACGAAGAGGAAAGCGAGGCGTCAGCGTTCCGCGCTCAGCAGGCGGCGCATATAGCAGGCATCGGTGCCATAGCCGTCGAGCAGGCCGGCATCCGTCGCCACCGGCTCGAAGCCCAGCGCGGCCCAGTACGACCTGGCCGGCCCCAGCGATACCAGCGTCGCGCAGGCCAGGCCCGACGCACTCGCATGGCGCAGTCCTGCACTGACCAGTGCGCGGCCCACGCCCCGGCCGGAGGCGGCGGGCGCCACGGCGCAATCGTGCAGGAACCAGCTATGCGCGCCCGCGGGCAAGGCGCGCAGCGGGACATTGAGCTGCGGCGGCTCGCCCAGCGTCCAGGGATAGGACACCAGGTAGCCCAGCAGCTCGCCGTCGCCGCGCGCGATCCAGCAGGTGCGCGGCGACAGTTCGATGCGGTTCAGGAAGAAACCCGCATCCTCGAGCAGGTCGAAGCCGGCATAGGCCTGGGCCTGCACCACCAGCACGGCCTCGACGTCGGCCGGCTGCATCGCCTGGACGGCGAATCCGGCCGGAAAACGGGGGGAGCCGGACATCAGATCCCCTGCGCGTGCACCTTCTCCACCGGCGATTGCAGCTTGTTCAACGCCGACAGATAGGCCTTGGCCGCCGCCACGACGATGTCGGGATCGGCCCCCACGCCGTTGACGATGCGGCCGGAGCGGGACAGCCGCATGGTGACCTCGCCCTGCGACTCGGTGCCGGTGGTGATGGCGTTGACCGAGAACAGCAGCAGCTCGGCGCTGCTGCGGACATGGCTTTCGATGGCGTTCACCGTGGCATCGACGGGACCGTTGCCCTGCGCCTCGGCCACCACTTCCTTGCCATTTTCAGAGAACACCACGCGGGCGTGGGGCCGCTCGCCCGTTTCCGACCGCTGCGCGAGCGCAACGAAACGGTAGGCGCCCTCCCCGGCTTCGCCCTGCTCGCCCGACACCAGCGCATGGATGTCTTCGTCGAAGATCTCGGACTTGCGGTCCGCCAGGTCCTTGAAACGCGCGAAAGCCTCGTTCACCGCCTGCTCGGAATCGAGCTCGATGCCGAGTTCCTGCAAGCGCTGCTTGAACGCGTTGCGCCCGGACAGCTTGCCCAGCACGATCTTGTTGGCCGCCCAACCGACGTCCTCGGCGCGCATGATCTCGTAGGTCTGGCGCGCCTTGAGCACGCCGTCCTGGTGGATGCCCGAGGCATGCGCGAAGGCATTGGCGCCGACGATGGCCTTGTTCGGCTGCACGACGAAGCCCGTGATGCCCGACACCAGGCGCGAGGCCGGCATGATCTGCGTGGTGTCGATGCCCACGTCCAGGCCGAAGTAGTCCTTGCGGGTCTTCACCGCCATCACCACTTCTTCCAGCGAACAGTTGCCGGCGCGCTCGCCCAGGGCGTTGATCGTGCACTCCACCTGGCGGGCGCCGCCGATCTTGATGCCGGCCAGCGAGTTGGCCACGGCCAGGCCCAGGTCGTCGTGGCAGTGGACCGACCAGACCGCCTTGTCGGAATTGGGAATGCGCTCGCGCAGCTTGCGGATGAACTCGCCGTATTGCTCGGGCACCGCGTAGCCGACGGTGTCGGCCACGTTGATGGTGGTGGCGCCTTCGGCGATCACCGCTTCCAGGACCCGGCACAGGAAATCCGGATCCGAGCGGCTGCCGTCCTCGGGCGAGAACTCGATGTTGTCCGTGTACTGGCGCGCGAAGCGCACCGCCAGCCGGGCCTGCTCGAAGACCTGGTCGGGCGTCATGCGCAGCTTCTTCTCCATGTGGAGCGCGCTGGTCGCGATGAAGGTGTGGATGCGCGCGCTGTTCGCGCCCCGCAGCGCATCGCCCGCGCGGGCGATGTCGCGGTCGTTGGCGCGCGCCAGCGAACAGACGGTGGAATCCTTGATGGCCAGCGCGATGGCCCGGACCGAGTCGAAATCGCCGTTGCTGGCCGCGGCGAACCCCGCCTCGATGATGTCCACGCGCAGCTTCTCGAGCTGCTTGGCGATGCGGACCTTTTCCTCGTGCGTCATCGACGCGCCGGGGCTCTGCTCGCCGTCGCGCAGCGTGGTATCGAAAACGATCAGTTTGTCGCTCATGGGTATCTCTCCTTCTGACAGAAGATTCTACCCCCCTCCCATCTTCCCCATGCCGCTTCGCCCGGTTCGATGCGGTGCCGCACGGCACGATGTGGCTAATTTGCGCAACCCACAAATGCGTGATGATGGGCGGCGGACGCCTGACGCAACATCACGAGGCAATCCAAGCCGCCCCTCGACGATGGAGACACGCATGACATCCCGCCCTTCCTCTGGCCTGCTACGCCGGATAGCCGGATTCCTCGGCCCCGTCTTTCTCCTTCTGCCCCCCGGGAAAGACGCTGACGTTCAAGCGCTCGATGGAAGTATCGTCGGTGAAGTGATCCGACCGGAAACAGAAACGGCCTTGCTTGCAGGCAAGGCCGTTCCTGTTTTCCGAAGGACGCCGCTCAAGGCCTGGGAAGGGGCCGCCGGCTCTTCCTCCACTTCATGCCCCACAGCACATAGCCGGACAGGCCGTAGATCACGAACAGCGCGAACAGCACGATGGGCGGATCGCTGGAGATGAAGACGAAGGCCAGCACCACCAGCAGGATGGTCCAGAACGGCACGCTGCGCCCCAGCGCGAACGACTTGCCGCTGAAGAAGGGCGCGTTCGACACCATGCTGACGCCCGCATAGACGGTCAGGCCGAAGGCCACCCAGGGCATCCACAGTTCGCGGATGGGCAGCTTGTTGTCGACCGCGAGCCAGACGAATCCCGCCACCAGCGCCGCCGCCGCCGGGCTGGGAAGCCCCTGGAAGAAGCGCTTGTCGACCACGCCGACATTGATGTTGAAACGGGCCAGCCGCAATGCCGCGCCGGCCACGTAGATGAAGGCCGCCAGCCAGCCCCACCGCCCCAGGCCGGTCAGGATCCATTCATACATGACCAGGGCCGGCGCGACGCCGAACGAGGTCATGTCGGACAGCGAATCGTACTGTTCGCCGAATGCCGATTGGGTATTGGTCAGGCGCGCGACGCGGCCGTCCATGCCGTCGAGCACCATCGCGACGAAGATGGCGATGGCCGCCGCCTCGAAGCGGTCGTTCATGGCCTGCACGATGGCATAGAAGCCGGCGAACAGCGCCGCCGTCGTGAATGCGTTGGGCAGCAGGTAGATGCCGCGATGGCGATGCTCCAGATCTTTCACGACTGGACTCCGCCGGAAGAGGGATGGTCGAGGTGCACCCACGTTGCAATGCCCCCCATGGAATAAGGAGAAAGAGTGGTTTTGAGCATGGGATGAAGGTTAACCGATGCCGTGCCGGCAGGCCAATTGCGCGGGACTGGCTGGGGAGCCGCCCACCAAGACCAATTTTCATGAAATGAACCAAATTGGTCCACTCCCTGCCGCAATGCCGGGACATGTTGAAACGTCATTAAATCCTGGATATCCCTGACTCTTCGGGTTACGTTCCGCCCCCGCTTCTATTGACTTGCAAAATGCCACGCTGCAAGATTGGTACAAATATCAAAACCATAAATGTACCAATTGGAGACAACATGGCCCACGTCGAATGGCAAGGCGGTACCGAACACTGGACGACCAAGGACGACATCCGCCTCTTCCTCTGGCAGAAGCCGGCCGCCGCGAACGTGCCGTTCGCCGGCACCATCCTTTTCGTACACGGTTCGTCCATGGCGTCGCAGCCCACCTTCGACCTGTCCGTCCCCGGCCGGCCGGACTCCTCCGTCATGGACTGGTTCGCGCGCCGGGGCTTCGATACCTGGTGCATGGACAACGAAGGCTACGGCCGTTCCGACAAGCATCGTCCCATCAACTTCGACATCGCCAACGGCGCCGACGACCTCGACGCGGGATCGCAATACATCCTGGCTCGCAACGGCGGCAAGCCGTTGTTCGTCTATGGCATATCGTCGGGCGCGCTGAAAGCGGCGCTTTTCGCCCAGCGACATCCCGAGCGCGTCGCCCGCCTCGCGCTCGATGCCTTCGTCTGGACCGGCGAAGGCAGCCCGACCCTGAAGGAACGGGCCAAGAAGCTGCCCGAATTCCTGGCCAAGACGCGCCGCCCCATCGACCGTGCCTTCGTCCACAGCATCTTCAACCGCGACCACCCCGGCACCGCCGACGACGCCACCGTCGAGGCCTTCGCCGATGCCATCCTGACCCTGGACGACTCCATGCCCACGGGCACCTATGTGGACATGTGCTCGAAGCTGCCGCTGATCGACCCGCGTCGCCTGCATGTACCGACCCTGGTCATGCGCGGCGAGTACGACGGCATCGCCAGCTTCGACGACCTGATGCGTTTCTTCGAGCAGCTCCCCAACATGGACAAGCAGTTCACCGTCATGTCGGGCATCTCGCACGCCAGCTTCCAGCAGAAGAACTACCTGCGCGTCTATCACATCCTGCACGCTTTTCTCACGCTCCCCGAAGCCCGATACGGAGGTTGACTCCATGAAGCGCATCCACGGCATGGCATGGGCAGCGCCGCTGCTCGCACTTTCGCTGCATGCAGGGGCCGCCGAGACCTATCCGGAACGCCCGGTCAAGGTCATCGTTCCCTTCGAGCCCGGCGGTTTCACCGACGTCGTGGCGCGCGTCGTCGCCCAGCAGCTCGGCAGCGCGCTGGGCCAGTCCTTCATCGTCGAGAACAAGCCCGGCGCGGGATCGACCATAGGCACGGACTTCGTGGCCAAGGCGGCTCCCGACGGCTACACCCTCGAGATCGTCTCGACCAACCACGTCACCAGCCATCGGCTGTACAAGAACCTGGACTACGACCCGATCAAGAGCTTCACGCCTATCTCCAAGCTGGCGGACAGCCCGTACGTGCTTTTCGTCAACACCAAGCTGCCCGTCCAGTCGGTACAGGAACTCATTGCACTGTCCAAGTCCAACGGTGCGCACCTGCGCTACGCCTCGTCCGGCAACGGCAGCACGCAGCACCTGATGGGAGCGCTGTTCCTGGCCAAGTCCGGCGCCAAGCTGGAACACGTTCCCTACCGTGGCAGCGGCGGCGCCATGAAGGACCTGGCCGCGGGTTTCGTGGAAACCAGCTTTGCCGCCGTGTCCAACGGCCTGCCCCACGTCAAGAGCGGCAAGATCAGGGCATTGGGCGTCACCAGCACGCGCCGCAACGCCCAGTTGCCGGACGTACCCAGCCTGGCTGAAGCGGGCGTCCCGGACTACGACGCAGTGGTATGGCTGGCGCTGCTGGGACCGGCGGGAATGCCCAAGGACATCGTCTCGCGCCTGAACGAGGCGGTGCGAACCGGGCTGTCCAGGCCCGAGGCGCGGGAAGCCCTGGCCGGGGCGGGCGTGGACGTGGCGGTGTCCACGCCGGAAGAACTGGCGCAATACATGGCGCAGGAGAACGCCATGTGGGGCGACGTCATCCGCGGACTGGAAATCCGGATCGATTGACCGCGCGGCTTCCAGTTAGGAGAACGCCACCGCGTGGCCGCGCGTCCACCGCTCGAACAAGCGAGCATGTCACAGGACGGCCTACTCTATCGCCAGCGGGCTGGCCCCATCGCCTGGGTGGGCAGTGGACGCTGCTCCGCGGCGGATGGAGGCACGCCCCCGCCGCTGGCAGCCGGCTTCAGGCGGCGTCGATGCGCACCTTGCCCGAGCGGACCAGCTCGGACACCGCCTTGACCTCCGCCAACAGGCTTTTCTCGAGGTCCGCGGGGGCGCCGCCGACGGGAATGAAGCCTTGCTCCACCAGCTTGCCGCGCACGTCGCCGTCGGCCAGCGCCTGGTTGATCGCGCGGTTGAGCCCGCCTATCGCCGCCGCCGGCGTGCCTGCCGCGACATAGGTGCCGAAGGCGATCTCGGCCACGAAGTCCGCGATGCCCGCCTCCGCCACGGTGGGCACGTCGGGCAGGCGATCCAGCCGCTCGGCGCTGGTCACCGCCAGCGCGCGCAGGCGCCCGGACTTCACGTGCTGCTCGGCTGCCGCCACCGTCGCGAACACCAGCTGGATCTGGCCGCCCAGCAGGTCGGTCATCATCGGGCCCGTGCCGCGATACGGCACGTGCAGGATGTCGATGCCGACCTGGGAACGAAAACGCTCGGTCGCCAGGTGCTGCGGCGTGGCATTGCCCGGCGACCCGAAGGTCAGCGTGCCGGGCTTGCTCCTGGCCAATTGCACGAACTCGCCCAGCGTCTTCGCCGGCACGCCGGGATTGACCGCGACCAGATAGGGCGACCGGGCGATCATGCACACCGGCGCCAGTTCGGCGCCGATCTGCGAGATCGGGCGGCTGTAGTAGCGCACGGAAGGCACCAGTCCCGAGAACAGCAGGGTGTTGCCGTCGCGGTCGGACTTCGCCACGTATTCGGCGCCGACGATGCCGCTGGCCCCGGGCTTGTTCTCGACCACGACCGGGCGGCCCAGCAGCTTTTCCAGCCGGTAGCCGATGGCCCGCCCCAGCACGTCCGTGCCGCCTCCGGGCGGGAATGGCACGACCACGTGCAGCGGTACGCTGCTTCCCGCACCTTGCGCGTATCCCTTCCCCAGGTATGCCGAGGACGCGAGCGCGGCCATCGCGCCCAGCATGTGTCTGCGTTGCATGTCTTGTCTCCTTGCTTGGTATGGTGCGGTCCGTTCAGGCGGCCCGCCGCGTGCCACCCGACCCCAGGAATTCCCTGAGGGCCGCCGCGGCAGCCGTCACGCCCTCTACGGGCAACATGTGCTTCTGTCCCGGCACGATCCGCAGCGCGGCGTGAGGGATGGACCGCGCCAGCTCCTCCGCCATGCGGGGCGTGGACCCGGTGTCCTGGTCGCCCGTCATCACCAGCGTCGGACAGAGGATCTGCGGCGCCGCCTCGGGCAGGACGCCGTCGGCGCCCGCGAAGATGCGATAGGCCGCCAGGAAATCCTCGCGCCGGTTTGCCAGCAGCCGCTGCCGGATCGCTTCGACGCGGCCCGGCGCGGCCTCGACGAACGCCGGCGAGAACCAGCGCGCCACGGATGCCTGCGCGCTCGCCGCCCCGTCCCCGCCCTCGGCCTGCTCCAGCCGCGCCCGTACCGCCAGGCGCTCGGCCTCGGTACGGCGAAAGACGGTACTCATCAGCACCAGTTTCCCCACTTCGCCGGGATGGCGCGCGGCGAACCGCCCGGCAACCAGCCCGCCCATCGAATACCCCACCACGGCGGGCTGGCGCAACCCTTGCTCGCGCAGCACGTCGCCCAGTTGCGCCACGTACCGGTCCAGCCCGGCTTCGCCCGCCGGCAGCGGTGTGCTGCCATGCCCCAGCATGTCATAGCGGATCAGCTCGAACTCGTTCCCCAGCTCGCGCGCCAGTTCGTCCCACATGCCCAGATCCAGGCCGACGCCGTGGACCAGGACGACGGGCGCCCCCGAGCCGCTGCGGACTACTCGGGTCGGCCAGGTCACGAGGCCTCCTTCCCGGCCGGGGCCAGCCCCATCTCGCGCATGTCCTGGTAGCGGTCGCCGATGCGATGGTGCGGCCGCCCTCCCACGCTGGCGCCCAGCGCGACGACGACCTCGTCCGCCGCGGGCGCATCGGCAATGGTGGCCTGCACCGTCAGGTAGTGGGACCGCATCCCCTCGTCGTTCTTGTGCATCATCGGCACGACGATGGGACACCCCATCGGTCCGCGCGAGTTGGTGAAACTCAGATAGCTCGTGCCTCCCACCGCGTTCCGGTACTTGTTCCCGAATCGCAGCGTATGGATGAGCGCCGAGGCATGCTCGACCTCGCCGTCGGCACCGACCACGGCGGCCTTGCCGTAGCCCTCGACCCGCTCGCCGGAGCCCGTGTACTTCAGGATCTCCCCCACCAGCAGATCGCCCAGCGGCGGCGCGATGCGCAGGATCTCGGGCTGCAGGTCCTCGGTGTATGGCCGCCCCGCCCACGGATTCTTCAGGACCGCGGCGCTCAGCACCATCAGCAGGGGCCGTTCGGCCTTCCTGCCGCCCTCCACCCGCGTTTCCTCGACATACGAAACGACTTTGCGCACTTCCAGCGTCATGCGACCTCCTTCTTGTCCTGCGGATATGGTCGCCATGGCCCTGATTTTTGCCAAGCCAAATTTGTGGAAATAAAATTCGGAAAACCTGAATTTACGGACTGCCATGGACCCCTTCAAGATCCAGCACCTGAGGCAATTCGTGGCCGCCGTCGACAGCGGCAGCTTTCTCGCGGCGGCGCAGGCTACCTTCCGCTCCCAGGCCGCCGTCTCCGCCGCCATGGACGATCTGGAACGGCAGGTAGGCGCCCCGCTGTTCGAACCCGGCAAGCGGGCCCGGCCCACGCCGCTCGGCTGGAGCGTCCTGCCCCTGTTCCGCGAACTGCTGGCGATACACGACCGTGTCCGGCTGGAAGCCAACGAACTGGCGCAAGCACGCCACGGCTCGGTCTCGCTGGCGGTCATGCCCTCGCTGGCGGACGAATGGCTGCCCGACATCCTGGCCCGCTACACCCGCCAGTTCCCCCAGGTCCGCCTGCGCGCCATCGACATGCCTTCACAGGCCGTGCGCCAACTCGTGCTGAGCGGCGAAGTCGACATCGGCATCGCCGGCCTCCTGGCCGACGAACCCCGGCTGGACTTCCTGCCCATCGCGCGCGACGAATTCGGCATCATCTGCCCGCCCTCGCATCGCCTGGCCGGACGGCGCAAGCCGGTGGACTGGAGCGAACTGCAGGGCGAACGCCTGATCGCCAACGCCACCTTCGAAGCCTTGCGCCACCCCGACATCCCGCCATGGGTGGCCACGCCCGGCATGACCGTCACCAACCGGACCTCGCTCATCGCCAGCGTGCGCTCGGGCCTGGGCATCACCATCCTTCCCACCCTGGCCCGCCCGGCACGCCGCCACAAACTGGCCTTCGTCCGCCTGCACCGCCCCGTCATCGCCCGCACCGTCGGCCTCGTCACCCGCCCCGGCCAAAGCCTCTCCCCCGCCGCCCGCCACATGCACGACCTGCTGGTCGACCTGATGCGCGAACTCGCCGCCGACAAAGGCGGCGAACTCCTCTCCTGACCGGCAAAAGAAAAACCCCCACGCAAGCGTGAGGGTTCAAGACCCAGGATGCGGTGGATCCGGCTCCGCCGGTCCACCCGCATCGCCCCCTGGGGGGCGCGCGTAAGCGCGTAGGGGGGGTCTAGTTCTTGCTCTGGTCGACCAGCTTGTTCTTGCGGATCCAGGGCATCATTTCGCGCAGCTTGCCACCGACCTGCTCGATGTCGTGCTCGGCCGTCAGGCGGCGGCGCGACTTCAGCGTCGGGGCGCCGGCCATGTTCTCCAGCAGGAAGCTCTTGGCGTATTCGCCGGTCTGGATGTCCTTCAGGACGGCGCGCATGGCGTTCTTGGTGTCCTCGGTCACGATGCGCGGGCCGGTGACGTACTCGCCGTATTCCGCGTTGTTCGAGATCGAGTAGTTCATGTTCGCGATGCCGCCTTCGTAGATCAGGTCGACGATCAGCTTGAGCTCGTGCAGGCACTCGAAGTAGGCCATCTCGGGCGCGTAGCCGGCTTCCACCAGCGTCTCGAAGCCGGCCTTGATCAGTTCGACGGTACCGCCGCACAGCACGGCCTGCTCGCCGAACAGGTCGGTTTCGGTTTCTTCGCGAAAGTTGGTCTCGATGATGCCGGCACGGCCGCCGCCGTTGGCCATGGCGTACGACAGGGCGATGTCGCGGGCGGCGCCGGACTTGTCCTGGTACACGGCCACCAGGTGGGGCACGCCGCCGCCCTGGGTGTAGGTGGAGCGCACGGTGTGGCCGGGGGCCTTGGGAGCGACCATGATGACGTCCACGTCCTCACGGGGCACGACGGCGCCGTAGTGGACGTTGAAGCCGTGGGCGAAGGCCAGCACGGCGCCCTTCTTCATGTTGGGGCCGACGTTCTCGGCGTAGACCTTGGCGATGTTCTCGTCGGGCAGCAGGATCATGACGACGTCGGCTTCCTTCACCGCCTCGTTCACTTCCTTGACCGTCAGGCCGGCGTTGGCGGCCTTGTCCCACGAAGCCCCGCCCTTGCGCAGGCCGACCACGACCTTGACGCCGGAATCGTTCAGGTTCTGGGCATGGGCATGGCCTTGCGAGCCGTAGCCGATGATGGCGACGGTCTTGCCCTTGATCAGCGACAGATCACAATCTTTATCGTAGAAAACTTTCATGGATGCTCTCCAAAATTCAATCCAGAATCAATTCAAATTCAATCAAACACGTACCACCCCCACCTCGGCCCCGCGGGTGAACCCGAGAGACCAAGGGCACCGCGGATCCGGCTTTGCCGGTCCGCCAGTGCCGCCCCCTGGGGGGCGCGCGTCAGCGCGTAGGGGGGGACTACCAATCAGGGGGGTTAGATCTTCAATACCCGTTCGCCACGGCCGACGCCGCAACTGCCGGTGCGCACCGTTTCAAGGATGCTGGCGCGATCGAGCGCTTCGATGAACGCGTCGAGCTTGCCCTTGTCGCCGGTCAGCTCGACGGTGTAGCTCTTGTCGGTCACGTCGACGATATGGCCGCGGAAGATATCGACCATCCGCTTCATTTCCTCGCGCTCCTTGCCTACCGCGCGAACCTTGATCAGCATCAGTTCGCGTTCGATGTGGGGCGCCTCGGTCAGGTCCACCACCTTGACCACCTCGACCAGGCGGTTCAGGTGCTTGGTGATCTGCTCGATGACGTCGTCGGAGCCCGAGGTGACGATGGTCATGCGCGAAAGGGTGGCATCCTCGGTCGGGGCGACGGTCAGGGTCTCGATGTTGTAGCCGCGGGCCGAGAAAAGCCCGACCACCCGGGAAAGTGCACCGGCTTCGTTCTCCAGGAGCACGGATATGGCATGTCTCATGTGCGCTCCTTACAGGTCTTCGGAACCGAGCAGCATCTCGGTCAGGCCCTTGCCGGCCTTCACCATGGGCCACACGTTTTCCGTGCGGTCCGTGATGATGTCCAGGAACACCAGGCGTTTCTTGTGCGTGGTGAAGGCTTCGCGCAGCGCGCCCTCGACGTCGCGGGGGCTTTCGATGCGCATGCCGACGTGGCCGTAGGCCTCGACCAGCTTGACGAAGTCAGGCAGCGAATCCATGTACGACTCGGCATAGCGCGAGCCGTAGTCGATCTGCTGCCACTGGCGCACCATGCCCAGGTACCGGTTGTTCAGGCACAGGATCTTGGGGCTGAGGTGGTACTGCTGGCAGGTCGACAGCTCCTGGATGTTCATCTGGATCGAGCCTTCGCCGGTGATGACGGCGATGTCGGCATCCGGATGCATCATCTGCACGCCCATGGCGTACGGCAGGCCCACACCCATGGTGCCCAGGCCGCCGGAATTGACCCAGCGGCGCGGCTTGTTGAAGCGGTAGTACTGCGCGGCCCACATCTGGTGCTGGCCCACGTCCGAGGTCACGAAGGCCTCGCCGCGGGTGATCTCGCACAGCTTCTCGATCACGAACTGCGGCTTGATGACGTCATTGGAGGACGTGTACTTCAGGCACTCGCGCTCGCGCCAGGCGCCGATCTGCTTCCACCATCCGGCGATCTGCTCGGGATTGCGCCGGGTTTCCTTGAGCGAGGCCTCGACCTGCGCCAGGAAGTCCACCAGCACGTCCTTGACGTCGCCCACGATGGGCACGTCGACCTTCACGCGCTTGGAGATCGACGACGGGTCGATGTCGATGTGGACGATCTTGCGGGCGTTCTGCGCGAAATGCTTGGGATTGCCGATGACGCGGTCGTCGAAGCGGGCGCCGATGGCCACCAGCACGTCGCAGTGCTGCATCGCCATGTTGGCTTCGTAGGTGCCGTGCATGCCGGGCATCCCCACGAAGCGCCGGTCGTCCGCCGGGAACGCGCCCAGGCCCATCAGCGTGTTGGTGCAGGGCATGTCCAGCATCTGCACGAGCTTGGTCAGCTCGGGCGCAGCGTCGGACAGGATCACGCCGCCGCCGGTGTAGATCATGGGGCGCTCGGCCTGCAGCAGCAGCTGGACCGCCTTCTTGATCTGGCCCTGGTGCCCCTTCACGACGGGCGAGTAGGAACGCATCTTGATCTCGCCCGTCGGCGGGGTGTACTTCCCGCGGGCGATCGTGATGTCCTTGGGGATGTCGACCAGCACGGGGCCGGGACGGCCGGTGCGGGCGATGTAGAAGGCCTTGCGGATGACGTCCGCGAGGTCCTTGACGTCCTTGACCAGGAAGTTGTGCTTGACGCACGGCCGGGTGATGCCGACCGTGTCGGCTTCCTGGAAGGCATCCTGGCCGATGGCCGAGGTGGGCACCTGGCCGGTCAGCACCACCATGGGGATGGAGTCCATGTAGGCGGTGGCGATGCCGGTGACCGCGTTGGTCACGCCGGGACCGCTGGTGACCAGCGCCACGCCGACGCGGTTCGATACGCGCGAATACGCGTCCGCGGCGTGCACGGCTGCCTGCTCGTGACGCACCAGGATGTGCTTGAATCTGTCTTGCTTGAAGATCTCGTCGTAGATGTACAAGACCGAGCCGCCCGGATAGCCGAACACATGTTCGACCCCTTCGTCGGCCAGGGCGCGCACGACGATCTCTGCGCCTGTGAGTTCCATTAGATTTTCGTCCATTCAAGTTCGCGCTGACGCCCCGGGCGGTACTGCCTCAGGCAGGGAAACCAAACCTGCGCGGGCACCGGCAACATGCGGCGACGCTTCACGGTTCACGGAACCGTTCCACTCGCCCACCTTGCCGACCTCGCGCACGTTCACCGGAAC
Source organism: Pigmentiphaga sp. NML030171 (assembly GCF_002188635.1). GTDB lineage: Bacteria > Pseudomonadota > Gammaproteobacteria > Burkholderiales > Burkholderiaceae_B > Pigmentiphaga > Pigmentiphaga daeguensis. The sequence goes on from NZ_NINX01000051.1 coordinate 125,351, forward strand.
GAGCACTGAAGGTTGAAACGGAAGGCCGGGACCGGACTGCCTTCGCCCTGGGGCTAAGGCCGCCACAACGCTTTTGGCGCGGGCCAGGCTTGGTTGACTGCACTGCATGACGCCGAAGGGTGCCTGGCGTCAGATGAAGCTCTCTGCCGTCGACTTTTGTAACGCTTTCGGCGAGCCCGCTAGGCTATCAGGAATGTTGCGATGCGGTCAAGGCTCACCGCAGTGACTGGGATTTTCCCCCGGGTCGCGGCCACGGGCGGACGGAGCCGGCCATGCTCGGTTATCGTAGCGCCCCATGAACGACACCCCTTCCGCCTCTCCCGCCCTCCAGGCCGCGCCGGGCCGCTGGCGCCGGTTCGCCTGCATGATGTATGAAGCCATCCTGCTGTTCGGGGTGGTGTTCGTGGCCGACTATCTGTTCGATACCCTGACCCAGAGCCGGCATGCGCTCATGCTGCGGCACGAGCGGCAGGCGTGGCTGTTCTGCGTCATCGGCGTCTATTTCGTGCTGTGCTGGCGGCTGGGTGGACAGACCCTGCCCATGAAGACCTGGCACATCCGGCTGATCGACGCCGGCGGCGGCCGCCCGCCGGTCTGGAAAGCCGTGCTGCGCTACGTCCTGGCCTGGCCCTTCACGCTGACCGGACTGGGTTTCGTCTGGACCTTCTTCGACCGCGACCGCCAGTTCCCCCACGATCGCATCGTCGGCACCCGGCTCGTCTCCACGCGGTGATCCGTCCCCGGCCAGGCGCCGGAAATCCGGCGCCTGGTGTTGCATTTTTCACGAAATCCCCGGCTTGCCGGCCACTGTTCAGCTATCTGTAAGCTCACGGCGCCTATCTTCCCTGGTCAACGAAGAATGCGAATCATTCTTCGTTAGAGTTTCATCTCATCTCACGAGGGCGGGGGCCAGACACCCCGCCCCGCATCCATGACGGGCCTCGCGCCCACCTTCGGGGGATTTCACGGTGATATCTACGAACCAGTTCCGGTTCAATACCCTGGCGGCCGCCATCAGCGCGCTCACGTTCGTGCCCGCCGCCCAGGCCCAGGCGCAGAGCGCCAACTCGGCCGACGCGCCCCGCACCAGCGGCCAGCTCGCGCCCATCACGGTGCGCGGCGAGGCCGAATCGGCGTACAAGGCCGACCAGTCCGCCTCGCAGAAATTCACCGCGCCGCTGCTGGACACGCCCAAGAGCGTCACCGTCATCCCTCAGGAAATCATCGAGAACACCGCGTCCACCACGCTGACCGAAGCGCTGCGCCTGACACCGGGCATCTCGTTCGGGGCCGGTGAAGGCGGCAACCCGCTGGGCGACCGGCCTTTCATCCGCGGCTACGACGCGCAATCGAGCACGTACATCGACGGCATGCGCGATATCGGCGCCGTGACGCGTGAAGTCTTCAACCTCGAACAGATCGAGGTCATCAAGGGACCGGACGGCGCCTACGGCGGCCGCGGCGGCGCGGGCGGCAGCATCAACCTGATCACCAAGACCCCCAAGGCCGAGAAGTTCACCAATGCCACGCTGGGCCTGGGCACGGACAACTACAAGCGCGCCACGGTCGACGGCAACTGGTTGCTGGGCGACAGCATGGCCTTCCGCCTGAATGCCATGGCGCACGACGCCGACGTCGCAGGCCGCAACGGCGTGGACGTATCCCGCTGGGGTATCGCGCCGTCGTTTACCTGGGGCTTGAACACCCCCACCCGCGTCACCCTCAGCTATTCGCACATCCAGACCGACGATACGCCGGACTCCGGCATCCCGTTCATGTACGGCAACCGGGTCCCGGCCGGCGTGACGGCGATCCGCCCCGTCACCGTCAACATGGACAACTTCTACGGCCTGAAAAGCGACTTCTACAAGACCCGCTCGGACGTTGCCACCGCCCGCGTCGAACACGACATCAGCAGCAACCTCACGGTACGCAACACGCTGCGCTACACGTCCGTGGACCAGCGCTACGTGTGGACCAACCCCGATGACAGCCAGGGCAACGTGAACGACGGCCGCGTCTGGCGCAACGCGAAGTCCCGCACCGGCGGCGTGCACACCATCGCCAACCAGACCGAACTGTTCGGCAAGGCCAACCTGGGCGGCTACGAGCACAGCTTCAACACCGGCATCGAGATCTCGCGCGAGAAATCGGACACCGGCTCGTACACCGTCGCGCGCACGCTGCCGAGCCCCAACAATACCGGAGCCGCGACTTGCGCTGCGGGCGTGGGCGCGCCGTCCGGCTACAACTGCACGGACCTCTACAACCCCAACCCCAACGATCCGTGGAACGGCTCGACGGTCGAAGGCCAGCGCAACAATCACTTCAAGGCCACCACCTTCTCGGTCTACGGCTTCGACACCATCAAGCTGAGCGAGAAGTGGCTGACCAACCTCGGCGCGCGCGTGGACAACTACAAGACCGGCCTGGTCAGCCCGACCGCCGACGTGGGCCGCAGCGACACGCTGTTCAACTACCAGCTGGGCCTGATCTACAAGCCGGCCAAGAACGGCAGCGTCTACGTGTCGTACGGCACGTCGTCGACGCCGGCGAACTCCACCCTGGGCCAGGGCTCGGAATCCCAGGGCATCGTCCCGGGACGCAACGGCGTGGGCGTCAACGCCAAGGACATGGCTCCGGAGAAGAACCGTTCGCTGGAAGTCGGCACCAAGTGGAACGTGCTGGACAACCGCCTGGCGCTGTCCGGGGCGATCTTCCGCATCGACACCACCAACGCCCGCGTGACCCAGCCCGACGGCACCTACGCCATGGCCGGCAACCGCCGCATCAACGGCTTCGAAATCGGTGCCTCGGGCAACATCACCAAGGCCTGGCAAGTGTTCGGCGGCTACACGTTCCTGGACAGCGAAGTCCGCGACCTGGGCCGGGACACCGCCGCCGCCAGCGGCCAGGCGTTCCCCAACACGCCCAAGCACACGGCCACGCTGTGGACCACGTATGCCATCAACAGCGACTTCTCGATCGGCGGCGGCGTGTTCATCTCCAGCAAGCAATACGGTTCTAACGCGGCGGTGCGCCGCTACATCCCCGGCTACACCCGCTTCGACGCGATGGCGGCCTACCGGATCAACCGCAACGTCAGCCTGCAGCTGAACCTGATGAACCTGACCGACAAGCGCTACTTCACCACGACCTACTCGACCCACTACGCGTCGGTCGGCGCCGGCCGCGCCGCGATCCTGAACCTCAACTTGAAGTATTGACCCCCCCTACGCGCTTACGCGCGCCCCCCAGGGGGCGGCACTGGCGGACCGGCAGAGCCGGATCCGCTGTGCCCTGGGGGACTAATAGGCTGGCGGGGGGCGGCTATTCTGCGTGTCCTGGTTGGCCTGTGGGAGGTGCCTTGCGTGAGCAAGGCGCCTCTTTTCTTTTCCGCCCTACCCCGCTCCATGTGAGCCACGCTTCGCGACGTTGCAGGCCGTGTCCGGGGGCGCGGGGCCGGATGGGGCGCATTGGAGCCGCCGGCGTTCAGGTGCTTGGCGGGGAAGCAAGGGCGCAGCTGTCTGAGCGCGGCAGTAGGCACAGTCCGGGGGACTGTGCCCGCCCGAGTTCTGCGCCCGCCCCGCCAAGCACCTGAACGCCGGGAAGTCCTGGCCAAAGGCCAGGACCGGCTCCGTTGCGCCCCATGCGGCCCCGCGCCTCCGGACACGGCCGTGTTTGGAACCCAAGTTCTTGATGCACAATCCCATGAGTCCCATCAACACCCTAAAAAACATGGAGCCCATCTCTCCACAGCAACTGAACGCCGCCACCGCCGACGACCTGGCCGAGATCCTGCGCGGCCCGCGCGAGCGCGCCGCGGCCTGGGTGCGGGCGGCGGCTGAAGGCGGTGTCGTCGAGGCGCAGGCGGTGTTCGGACAGATGCTGCTGGACGGCCAGGGCCTGCCCGTCGATCGGAAACAGGCCGTGTACTGGTTCAAGCGTGCCGCCGACGCCGACCACCCCATGGCCATGAACATGCTCGGCCAATGCCACCACCACGGCTGGGGCGTGCCCGTCAACCTCGTGCTGGCGGCCTACTGGTACCGGCTGGCCGCGCAACAGGGGCTGGACTGGGGCATGTACAACTATGCGACCGCCCTGGCGCTGGGCGAGGGTGTTGCCGCGGACCGGGCGCAGGCGCTGGCGTGGTTCGAAAAGGCGGCGGCCCTGGGCCATGCCAAGTCGATCAATATCATCGGCGGCTTCCACGAGGACGGCTGGGAAGTGCCCGTCGACAGGCAACAGGCGTTCGAACACTACCGGCGCGCGGCCGAGGGCGGCGACTTCCGCGGACAGTTCAACTATGCGCGCCTGCTGATCGAGCGTGGCCAGATCGACGCCGCGCTGCCCTGGCTGGATCGTGTGCCCGAGACCGCCACGGCGGCCTTTCTCGCCAAGGCCTGCGCTTTCCTGGAACAGGCGGCCGATGCGCGGGTACGCGCCAAGGCCGCCGAACTGGCCGCGCGCGCGGCCACGCGAGGTCCGGCCGCATGATGGCATGGGCCATGCGCGGGTTCACGCTCGGCGTGGCGATCCTGGTGGCCCTGACCTCCTGGGCGCTGTCGGCATGGCTGCCCTGGCCCGCGGCCCTGCTGACCGCGCTCCTGCTGGCCGTCGTCATCCACGCGGCGATCGTCGCCCTGGGCTTCGCGCTGGCCCGGCTGCTGACCGATCGCACCGGCCCCGCCGGCCCGCCCGGCTGGCTGGCCGCCATGCCCGAGGAAATCTACCTGTCCCTGCGCAACATGTACCTCGACATCCCGTGGCGGCACCGCTGGCCCATCCGCGTGCCGGCCCGCCCCCGGGGCGCCGTGCTGCTGGTGCACGGCTACGGCTGCAATCGGGGCATCTGGCGCGACTTCGATACCTGGCTGGCCGCGCGCGGCTGGATCGTCGCCGCGCTGGACCTGGAACCTCCGCGGGCCGGCATAGACGGATTCGGCGCGCAGGTGGCCGCCGAGGCCGCCGCGCTGGCGCTGCGCGCGGGCCACGAGCGCGTGACCGTGATCGCCCACAGCATGGGCGGCCTCGCGGCGCGGGCCGCGCTGCGCATCGCGCCCGACGCGCCCATCGGCCACGTCATCACGCTGGGCACGCCGCACCGGGGTACCTGGCACGCGCGCTTCGGACGCGGCTTGTGCGCGGCCCAGATGCTGCCCGACAGCCCGTGGCTGTGCGACCTGCAGACCGCCGAGACACCGGCCGTGGCCAGCCGCTGCACCTGCATCGCCTCGCACCACGACAACATCGTCTGCCCGGTCGACCGCGCCCTGCTGCCGGGTGCAGCGGCCTATCTCGTGGTCGCCCGCGTCGGGCACATGGCCCTTGCCCATGACGCCGGTGTGCGGGCCTTCGTCGAAGAGCGCCTGGACGCCCTGCACGCTTCGGACACGGCGAAAAGCGACGCGGCCTGACAACGGTCCCGCACCGTCACAAACACGTCATCGCGGCATGTTTCCATTCATTCCATGGAAACATCCTCCCGGCCAGCGTGACGACATCGCCCTCCACCCAATGGCGCACCATCTGGATCTCGGATCTGCATCTGGGAACCGCCGGCTGCAACGCCAGCCACTTGCTGGACTTCCTCAAGCACAACGAGGCCGAGACCCTCTACCTGGTCGGCGACATCATCGACGGCTGGCAGCTTCGCAAAAGCTGGACCTGGCCGCAGGCCCACAACGACGTGGTGCAGAAAGTATTGCGCAAGGCGCGCAAGGGCACGCGGGTCATCTTCATTCCCGGCAACCACGATGAATTCGCCCGCCAGTTCATCGGCTACGCCTTCGGCGACATCCAGGTCCAGGAAGACGCGGTCCACGTCACGGCCGACGGCAAGCGCCTGTGGGTCACCCACGGCGACCAGTTCGACGGCGTGATCCAGCACAGCAAGTGGCTGGCCCACCTGGGCGATACGCTCTACACCTTCGCGCTATGGCTCAACCTGCACTTCAACCGCGTGCGCCGCCGGCTGGGGCTGCACTACTGGTCGCTGTCGCAATACCTGAAGCACAAGGTGAAGAACGCCGTGTCCTTCATCACCAACTTCGAGGACGTGCTGGTCAACGAGGCCAGGCGCCAGGGCTACGATGGCGTCGTGTGCGGCCACATCCACAAGCCGGAAATCCGGCATGTGGACGGGGTGCTGTACTGCAATGACGGGGATTGGGTGGAAAGCCTGTCGGCCCTGGTCGAGGACGAGCACGGCCAGTTGCGGCTCGTGTACTGGACCCACCTGACCGACGCGGGCGAGCCGGCGGCGGTGAAGTCCAAGCGGCGCCGGCCGCTGGAGCTGCCTGCGCTTCCTTCGGCGCTGGCGCCCCGCCCCGCTTCCCAGCCGGCGCGCGAAAGCTCGCAGACCGAGACGGCCGACGTCTGAGCCGCCCGGGCGCGGCGGCTAGCGCCGGCGTCCCAGCACGATCACCGCGGCGCCGACCACGATGGCGGCCACGCCGGCCCAGGTGGGAATGGGAACCGTCTTACGGGTATCGGCCGTGGCCTCGACCGGACCGACCTTGAGCAGCGTTTCTTCCGACGTGTACGAAAAACTCTTGTAGCCCAGCGCGACCACGCCCAGCACGATCAGCAGCAGGCCGATGATGACGGATGCCTTCATATCTCCCCCTTCGGTGATGTGACGGCATCAAGATAACCGATGCCCGGCCGCCACGGTGGAGCGGCTAGCAATTCCTTACCTCTGGCCGCCCGCTTCCCCTGCCCTTGTCGATATGGCGGCTATTCGCCCCGGATCGGTGCAAAACTTTTATAATTAGTAATCGTTTTCATTTTCTTCTACCAACCGAGCACATGGCTATCCGCCTCTCCGAGCTACCTTATGGCCATGACGCCGCCGTCAACGCCGTCGAAGACGCCGCCCCGGCGGACCCCATCGCCGTGCGCCTGCGCGACCTGGGCTTCGTGGCGGGCGAGCGCGTGCGCATCGTGGCGCGCGGCCCGATCGGGGCCGATCCCCTGCTGATCCAGATCGGTTTCACCCGTTTCGCCCTGCGCCGCTCCGAAGCCGCGCGGGTCCTGGTCGAACCGCTCGCCTCCTGAATCCCGATGTCCACCACTACCTTGTCCAATCTGCGCGTTGCCCTGGTCGGCAACCCGAACTGCGGAAAGACCGCCCTGTTCAACCTGCTGACGGGCAGCCGCCAGAAGGTGGCCAACTACGCCGGCGTCACCGTCGAGCGCAAGGAGGGCAGGCTGGTCACGCCCTCGGGCCTGCAGGTCAGCGTGCTGGACCTGCCCGGCGCCTACAGCCTGCATGCCACGAGCCCGGACGAAGCCATCACCCGCGACGTCTGCATGGGCAACTTCGCCGGCGAGCGCCGTCCGGACCTGCTGGTGGCCGTGGTGGACGCGACCAACCTGCGCCTGCACCTGCACTTCGTGCTGGAACTGCAGCGGCTCGGGCTGCCCATGGTCCTGGCGCTCAACATGGTGGACGCCGCCGCCAAGCGCGGCATCCGGATCGACCGCGACAAGCTCCAGCAGGCGCTGGGCATCCCCATCGTCGAAACCATCGCGATCAAGCGCGACGGCGCGGCGCAGCTGCTGGCGCGCATCGACGGCGACATGCCCGCCGCGCCGCCCGCGCTGCCCGCCGGCGCCGACCTGCACCAGGCGGTCAACGGGCTGCTGAGCGAGGCCGTGTCGATGCCGCGGCGCACCGCCGCCATCGACGACGCCATCGACCGCTGGGTCCTGCACCCCGTGCTGGGGCTGGTCACGCTGGCCATCGTCATGTTCCTGATGTTCCAGGCCGTGTTCTCGTGGGCCGAGCCGCTCATGGACCTGATCGAGACGTCGGTCTCGTCCCTGGGCGCCTGGGTGGGCCAGACGCTGCCCGAAGGCATGCTCAACAGCCTGCTGGTGGACGGCATCATCGCCGGCGCCGGCAGCGTGCTGGTGTTCCTGCCGCAGATCCTGTTCCTGTTCTTCTTCATCCTGCTGCTGGAAGAGTCGGGCTATCTGCCGCGCGCCGCCTTCCTGCTGGACCGCATGATGGTGGGCGCCGGCCTGACCGGCCGCTCCTTCATCCCGCTGCTGTCGAGCTTCGCCTGCGCGATCCCGGGCATCATGGCCACGCGCACCATCCAGGACCCGCGCGACCGGCTGGCCACTATCCTGGTCGCGCCGCTGATGACCTGCTCGGCGCGCCTGCCGGTCTACACGCTGCTGATCGGCGCCTTCATTCCCAGCCGGACGGTGCTCGGCATCTTCAACCTCCAGGGCGTCACGCTGTTCGCGCTGTATGTGGCCGGCATCGTCAGCGCCCTGGTGGTGTCCTGGGTCATGAAGCTGCTGCGCCGCGACGCCACGGAGCATTCGCTGCTGCTGGAACTGCCCTCCTACCGCATCCCCAACCTGCGCGACGTGGCCACCGGGCTGGTCGAGCGGGCACGCATCTTCCTGGCGCGCGTGGGCGGCATCATCATGGCGCTGACCGTGCTGATCTGGTTCCTGTCCAGCTTCCCCGGCCCGCCCGAGGGCGCCACCGGCCCGGCCATCGAGTACAGCTTCGCCGGCCGCATCGGGGAAGCCCTGCAGACCGTGTTCGCGCCCATCGGCTTCAACTGGCAGATATCGATCGCGCTGATCCCCGGCCTGGCCGCGCGGGAAGTCGCGGTGGGCGCGCTGGCCACGGTGTACGCGCTGTCGGCCGCCGACGACGACGCGGCCTCGACCATGCTGACGCCGCTGATCGCCGCCCAATGGCCGCTGGCGACCGCGTTCTCGCTGCTGGCCTGGTTCATCTTCGCGCCGCAATGCCTGTCGACGCTGGCCGTGATCCGGCGCGAAACGAATTCCTGGAAGGTGGTCGCGCTGACCGCGGGCTACCTGTTCGGGCTGGCTTACATCGCATCCTTCATCACCTACCAGGTGACGAGGCTGCTGACCTGATTCCGGGAGGCTTCCGTGAGCGCCTATTCCCTGTTCGAAATGACGCTGGTGGCGCTGATCGTCGCCGCCTGCGTGATCAAGGCCTTCGGCCGGTTCGCGCCCAAGACGCGCATGCGCATGCAGTCCTGGCTCGCGCGCCGCATGGACCGTCCGGGCCAGGCCGCCTGGGTGCGGAAGCTGGGCAGGAGCCTGGGCGCCGCGACGCCCGATGCGGGATGCGGCAGCGGCTGCGGAACATGCGGAACCTGCGGCCCCGGCGAAACCAAGACCATCCAGGTCCACGCCAGGAAATAAGGCCGCGACGAAGCCGGGCGTCAGCCTCGCGGCGCCTCGAGCTTCAGGTCGAACAGGCTCGTGGCCGTCAACTCCAGGACCTCCTTGCCGTCCTGGTTCAACAGATGCCAGCGCCACCGCAGCACGCCCAGTTCGGGCCGGCTGCGCGAAGTCCGCACTTCCAGCACCTCGGCGCGCAGTCGCAATTCGTCTCCCGACATGACCGGATGGGGCCAGCGGACCTCCTCCACGCCCGGCGACGCGAACGACTCGGAGTCGTGCAGCACGGCCCTGACCGCCAGCTCCATCGCGATGCCGCAGGTCTGCCATCCGCTGGCGATCAGCGCCCCGAACCGGCCCTTGCCCGCCGCCTTGCCGTCCACATGGAACCACTGCGGATCGTAGCTGCGCGCGAACGCCAGCATCTCCGTTTCCTCGATCCGCCGGGGGCCGGCTTCGATGATCATGCCGGGCTGGAAATCGGCAAACTTCATTGGGTCGTTCTCCTGGTCGTGGACGCGCCGAAACGCGGCGGCCGCTTTTCGCTCAATGCCGCGAGCCCCTCGCGCGCGTCGGCCCCCGCGAATCCCATGATCTCCATCGCCAGGGAATGCTCGAAGGCCGGCCAGGCGGCGCGCAGCCAGTGATTCAGGCTGCGCTTGGTCCAGGCCAGCGCGGTAGGGCTGCCAGCGGCGAGTTGCGCGGCGATGCCCCGCGCCGTGGACAGCAGCTCGGCATCGTCCACGCACAGGCTGACCAGCCCGATGCGTTCGGCCGCTTCGCCGTCCAGGGGCGCGCAGGTCAGCAGATGGTACTTGGCCTTGGCCATGCCGCAAAGCAGCGGCCAGATGATGGCCGCGTGATCGCCCGCCGCCACGCCCAGCTTGGTGTGGCCGTCGATCAGCTTGGCTCTTCTGGCTGCGACGGACACGTCGGCCAGCAGGGCCAGCACGGCGCCGGCCCCCACCGCCGCGCCGTTGATGGCGGACACCACGGGCAGGTCGCAGTCGATCATGCCCTGGACGATGTCGCGCGCCTCGCGCATGACGCGCAGCCGGTCGCTCTCGTGTTCCAGCATGCCCTGCACCAGTTCCATGTGTCCGCCGGCGCAGAACCCCTTGCCCTCGCTGCGTACCAGGACACAGCGCACGCCCGGTTCGCGCGCCAGGCGCGGCCAGACGGCGGCGAGTTCGGCGTGGCCGTCGGCGCCCAGCGCCGGCATGCCGCCCGCCGGCCCCAGCACGAGTTCGGCCACGCCGTCGTCGGCGAGGTCGATGCGGAAATCCTGGGTTTCTACGGCTAGGGAACGAGGCATCGCGGCTCTCCTTGGAGACGGTGGGATCGTGGACATGCAAGAACGGCGGTCCGGCGGACCGCCGTGCGCGGAAGCTGGCGGCCCTGCCTGACTATTGCCGGATCCAGGCCGCGGGCCGTTTGGCCAGGAAGGCGGCGAATCCCTCGCGCGCCTCGTCCGTGCCCCGCACCCGGCTGATCGTGCGAGCCGTCAGCTCGCGCACCTCGGGGGTGACGGGACCGACCTCCAGCCGTCCGAACAAGGCCTTGATCTCGGCCAGCGCATGCGGACCATTGGCCAGCAGTTCGGCCACGATCGCCTGCACCGCGGCATCCAGGCCGGCGGCGTCGACCACCTGCTGCACCATACCCATGTGCAGCGCCGTCTGCGCGTCGATGCGCGCGGCGGTCAGCGCCAGGCGCAAGGCATGGCGCTTGCCCACCGCATTGACGAGATAGGGGCTGATGACGGCGGGCAGGATGCCGAAGCGGGCCTCGCTGGCGGCAAAACGGGCATCGCTGCTGGCCACCGCCATGTCGCACGCGCAGGCCAGCCCCACGCCGCCGCCCAGCGCCACGCCATGGACGCGGGCGATCGTCGGCTTGGGACAGGAGGCGATGGCATCGAGCATGGCGGCGAAGCGCCGCGCGTCCTCCAGGTTCCATTCCTCGCTGGCCTGGCTGGCGCGCTGCATCCACTGCAGGTCCGCGCCCGCGCTGAACGCCTTGCCTTCCCCGGAAAGCACGATCGCGCGCGTGGACGGATCGCCGCCCAGTTCGGCGAAGGCCTGCGCCAGTTCTTCGATCATCCGTTCGTCGAAGGCGTTGAAGACCTCGGGCCGCGCCATGCGCACATCGACCACGCCCGATTCGTTCCTGGTTATCCGAAGAGTATCCATGGGCGTTAGTAGGTTTCGAGATGCAGGCGGCCTTCGCGCTTGAGCGAACCCGAGATGGCCTCCCAGTTCAGCCCGGCCTGCAAGGCCACGTCGCGCAATGCGAGGACGACGCCCTCTTCCATGCTCTTGAGTCCACAGACATAGAAATGCGTATTGGCATCCTGCAGCAGCCCCGCCAGGTCGGCGGCGCGCTCGCGCATCAGATCCTGGACATAGCGCTTGGGCGCACCCGGCGCGCGCGAGAACGCCAGGTTGATGTCGATGAAATCCTTGGGCAGGCTCATCAGGGGACCGAAATAAGGCAGTTCTTCCTTGGTGCGGGCGCCGAAGAACAGCATCAGCTTGCCGCTCTCGAACCGCCCCTTTCCGCGCAGGCGGCGGCGCCACTCGGTCATGGCCCGCATGGGCGCGCTGCCGGTCCCGGTACAGATCATCACGATGTGCGAACGCGGATGGTTGGGCATCAGGAACGACGCGCCGAAGGGGCCGATGACCTGGACCTTGTCCCCCACCTTCAGGTCGCACACGTAATTCGAACAGAGGCCCTGCACCGGATTGCCTTGATGATCGGCCGTCACGCGCTTGACCGTCAGGGAAATGTTGTTGTAGCCGGGCCGCTCGCCGTTGCGGGGACTGGCGATGGAGTACTGGCGCGCGTGGTGCGCCTTGCCCTGGCCGTCGGTCCCCGGCGGCACGATGCCGATGGACTGCCCTTCCAGCACCGGAAACGGCAGCGAGCCGAAATCCAGCACGATGTGATGGGTCTCGTTCTGCGTGCCGGGCTCGTTGACGCGCACGTTGCCGACCACGGTGGCCGTGATCGGATTGCGCGGGCCATAAAGGTTCGTATAGGCATGGGCGGCCGACCACGGAGGCGTGGTGGCGCCATAGGCGCCCGAATTGAACGCCTCGTCGGCGCCAGGCGCAACGGGAAGCGGCGCCGCTTCCTGGACGGCCTCTTCCTCGATCGCTTCCGCGCCCGCCGCCGCCAGTTGATCGGGGGTAAGTTTGCCGGGCAGCTCGTCCCACGTGAACTGGTCCTCGATGCTGTAGGCGGCGGATTTCGGAACGGAACGCCAGTTGTCGATCGCCCCCGTGGGGCACGGCGGCACACAGGCCATGCAACTGTTGCATACGTCGGCCCGCACGACGTAGTTGTTGTCGTCGTGCGTGATGGCCCCGACGGGACACGTCGCTTCGCACGTGTTGCAGCGTATGCAGATTTCCGGGTCGATCAGGTGCTGCTTGATGACGACCGTCTGGACTGGCGTATCCATGATGGGGGCTTGCTCAGTTGAACCGGATGTACTCGAAATCCACCGGCTGGCGATTGATGCCCATGACCGGAGGCGCGATCCAGTTGGCGAACTTGCCCGGCTCGACCACGCGCCCCATCAACGAGGCGACGAAGGCGCGGTCTTCCGGCGTGGCCAGCCACTGGTCCTTCTTGGCGTCCCACTCGGCCTGCGACACGACCTGGCCCTCGGGCGAAACGCGCACGCCGGACAACGAACCGATCTGGCGGTTGAACGCCTTGTGCGGCACGGTCAGCCGCACGGGGATGCCGGCCTTCTCGATCACCTTGTTCCAGCGCGCCACGCCCGCCATCGAATCCTTGATGTAGTCGTCGCGCAGGACTTCGTTCAGGCCGTTCAGCATGGGGACGTCCTTCTCGACCAGCTTGCCGTCGCGCACTTCCAGCACCTTGTAGCTCTCGTTGCGCAGCTTGTGGTCGTCGGTACGCTTGCCCTCCTCGTAGCGCCCCTTCAGGCCGGAGCTGTAGAAGGCCGCGGCGTTGGAAGACTCGTCGGCGCCGAACAGGTCGATCGTGACACTGTAGTGGAAATTCAGGTAGCGCTGGATGGTGCCGAAATCGATCACGCCGGCCGCGCGGATGCGGGCGGGGTCGTCGGTCTTGAGCTGGTTCATCACCTCGCAGGTGCGCTGGATCACGCGCGAGACGCCCGACTCGCCCACGAACATGTGGTGCGCTTCCTCGGTCAGCATGAACTTGGTCGTGCGGGCCAGCGGATCGAAACCCGATTCGGCCAGCGCGCTCAACTGGAACTTGCCGTCGCGGTCGGTGAAATACGTGAACATGAAGAAGGACAGCCAGTCCGGGGTGCGCTCGTTGAAGGCCCCCAGTATGCGGGGGTTGTCCTGGTCGCCCGAGCGGCGATCCAGCAGCGCCTCGGCTTCCTCGCGGCCGTCGCGGCCGAAATAGCGGTGCAGCAGGTAGACCATGGCCCACAGGTGGCGGCCTTCCTCGACGTTGACCTGGAACAGGTTGCGCAGGTCGTACATGGACGGGGCGGTCAGCCCCAGGTGGCGCTGCTGCTCCACCGACGCCGGCTCGGTATCCCCCTGCGTGACGATGATGCGGCGCAGGTTGGCGCGGTGCTCGCCCGGAACGTCCTGCCACGCGGCCTCGCCCATGTGATCGCCGAAATGGATCTTGCGGTCCTTCTCGGCCGGGTTCAGGAAGATGCCCCAGCGGTAGTCGGGCATCTTCACGTGGCCGAACTGGGCCCAGCCCTGCGGATCGACGCTGATGGCGGTGCGCAGGTAGACGTCGTAGTTCGTGCTTCCTTCCGGACCGACGTCGCCCCACCAGCTCAGGAAGTTCGGCTGCCATTGTTCCAGCGCGCGTTGCAGCGTGCGGTCCTCCGACAGATTGACGTTGTTGGGAATCTTCTCGCTGTAGTTGATGCTGGACATGTCTCGACTCCGTTGGTCCGGACTGCGGGATGGTTACACTCGATTCAGATCGAAGGCCGCTTTCTCGCCCTTGCCGTACACCTTCAGGGCGCCCTTTTCCCCCACCGCGTTCGGACGGTTGAAGATCCAGTTCTGCCACGCGCTCAAACGGCCGAAAATCCGGGTTTCCATGGTTTCCTGGCTGGCGAAGCGCAGGTTGGCCTCCAGCCCGGTCAGGGCATCCGGCGACATGGCGGCGCGCTCCTCGATGGCGATGCGGATCTCGTCGGCCCAGTCGATGTCGTCCGGCGCCGCCGTCACCAGGCCCAGCGCGTAGGCCGCGTCCGCGTCCAGCGCCTGGCCGGCCCGGGCGCGCGCGGCGGCGAGCGGCTCGGCCTCTTCGTAGAACCGGCGGGCCAGGCGCGACTGGCCGTTGACCATCGGGTAGGTGCCGAAATTCAGTTCCGACAGCGTCAGCCGCGGCGCGCGGCCGGGTTCGTCGGGCAGCGCCAGCATGTAGGCGCGGTCGGCGGCGAAGGCCAGTTCGGCCAGCGTGCCGGCAAAGCATGAACCGGGTTCGATCAGCGCGAACAGCGAGCGGGACGAAACGTCCAGCCGAGCCAGCGTACGCCGCAGCAGGCCCGTGACCTCGCGCACGAACCAGTTCCCGGCATGCCGCTGGAGCGTGGCGTCGCAGGCCAGCACCCGGTCGGCATCGCCCTGGGTCTTGAGCAGCCAGGTGCCGATGTCCAGTTCGTTGGTGCGCATGTGCAGGATGGCGTCATCCAGTTCGCGCGCCATCGCCATCGGCCACCAATCCGCGCCGGCCGCCACGATGCCGTCCACGTCCTCGGGCTGCGCGGCATCCGGCGCCTTCACGGTGAACACGGCGCTGCGGTTGGCGCGGTCGATGCGCACGTCCACGTAGCGATAGCCCAGCGCATCGGCCTCCTCGGTGCGCTCGATGCGGGCCAGGGGCACACCGCGGGCGCCCGCAGGGCGATCGCTGGACTCGGCCAGCCGTTGCGCGCGCTCCTGTACCACCTGGGCGAACTGCGAAGGCTTGGGCGCGCAATCGACCAGCCGCCATTCCACCGCGCGCTGGCCCCGCACGCCTTCGCTGGTCGTGCAGAAAATGTCCGCCAGGTCATGGCGCACGTGGCGCTTGTCGGTGACGCGGGTCAGGCCGCCCGTACCGGGCAGCACGCCCAGCAGCGGCACCTCGGGCAGCGACACCGACGAGGACTTGTCGTCGATCAGCACCAGGTCGTCGCAAGCCAGCGCCAGTTCATAACCGCCGCCGGCGCAGGCGCCGTTGATGGCGGCCAGGAACTTCAACCCGGAATGGCGGCTGGAGTCCTCGATGCCGTTGCGGGTCTCGTTGGTGAACTTGCAGAAATTCACCTTCCAGGCGTGGCTCGACAGGCCCAGCATGAAGATGTTGGCGCCCGAACAGAAAATCCGGTCTTTCATGCTGGTAACCACCACCGTGCGCACTTCGGGATGCTCGAAACGGATACGGTTCAGGGCGTCGTGCAGCTCGATGTCCACGCCCAGGTCGTAGGAATTGAGCTTGAGCCGATACCCCGGCCGCAACCCGCCATCCTCGGCGATATCCAGGCCCAGCGTCGCCACCGGCCCCTCGAAACTCAGCTTCCAATGCCGGTACTGGGACGGATCCGTGCGGTAGTCCACCTTCCCGGCAGCCTGATCGGCCTGAACGACGTTGCTCATGACATCTCCTCGACGTTTATGCATCTTAGTGCATCAACCAGCTATTGAATGAAAGATAGTTCATGAACCCAAGCGCGTCAAGCCTCCGCCAACTAGGATCAACCCTGACGATTCAGAAAACCGAACCTCCCAAACCCAGACAACCGCCCCAGACCCAGGAAACCGCGGATCCGGCTCCGCCGGTCCACCGGTTTCGCCCCTACGGGGCCCGGCGCCGGGCCGACCCAAGGCGGGCCCCGGCCCCCCCTCGGGGGGCTGCCGCGTAGCGGCTGGGGGCTCACCATGCCGGGCGCGCGTCAGCGCGTAGGGGGGCTCTACTACATACTCCAGTCCACCATGCCCGCCGCATTGCGCACCAGCGAACGCAGGCCGGCAAAAGCCTCTTCAAGCGAATGGCCGCTGGTGTTGTAGCGGGCGTCGGCCTTGGCATAGAACGCCGCCCGCCCCGCCAGGATGCGCTTGAGGTCGTCCATGGCCTCGCGGCTGCCCGACATCGGGCGGAAATCGCCCTGCGCCACGACCCGGCGCATGTGGTCCTCGGGGTCGGCCTGCAGCCAGACCGTATAGCAGTGCGACAGCAGCAGATTGAAGGTCGAGACGTCCGACACCAGGCCGCCCGGCGTGGCGATCACGACCTCGGGATGGATCTGCACGGTCTCCTCCAGCGCCCGCCGCTCGTAGCGGCGATAGGCGTTGGCGCCGTACAGCGAATGGATCTCGACGATGCTGCAGCCGGCCACTTTCTCGATTTCCCGGCTCAGCTCGATGAAGGTGTAGCCCAGGTCCTCGGCCAGCATCCGCCCCAGCGTGGACTTGCCCGCCCCCCGCAGGCCGACCAGGGCGATGCGGGACAGGCGGGAATGATTGTCCCCGCGCGAGCCGAACATTTCCGTCAAGGTATTGCGGGCGCGATGCAGGTCCGCCTCGGAGCGGCCTTCCAGCAACTCGCGGATCAACAGCCATTCCGGACTGGTGGTGGTGACATCGCCCAGGATTTCGGCCAGCGAGCACTGCAAGGCCTGGGAAACCTGCAGCAGGATCAGGATGGAGGCGTTGCCCGTGCCCAGCTCCAGGTTGGCGAGATGCCTCTCGGAAATCCCGGCTGCCGAGGCCGTGGCCTTGCGGGTCAGGCCTCGCCTGGCCCGCAGCGTCCGTATTCGTTCTCCCAGCGTCACCAGAAAAGGCTCCTTGGCCGGCGCGTCGTTGGCCGCGGCCTGCCCCGCTTCGGAAACTGCCTCTTCTTTCATCGGACCTCACCCGCAAGATGATGCGCACCCCTGGGATTTACCCGCAGGATGCAGATTCTTTTTGACACGACCCAAGCATGCCGCGTATTGTCTCGACACATGAACATGCACGATACTTCATGATCAAGAATGCGGCGACATGAAGTTCAGTATGCCTGAGGAGACGAGTTCATGCGCGATTCATTTGAATCCCTGGTAAAGACGATAACCCAGTCCATTGCCGGCCGCCCCGTGGACGCCGCGCTCGAGGCCTACCTCAACCGCCAGCACGGCCCCGGCTCGGACTGGTTCCGCGACATGACCCGCGCCTGTGAAGCCGGCGTGGACGAGGGCTGGCTGTGCAACCGGGAAGCCGGCGGCGTGCGCTACGGCCGGGTGGTCAAGCCCGGGCCCGGCTCCGCCGGCTTCTCGGTGGACGTGGTCGACATGACCGACCTGGCCGGCCCCCACCACGTCCATCCCAACGGCGAAATAGACATGGTCATGCCCCAGACGGCCGGCGCCCGCTTCGACGGCACGCCGGCGGGCTGGAAGGTCTATCCGCCCGGCAGCGCCCATCGCCCCACCGTCGCGGGCGGCCGCGCGCTGGTCCTGTATCTGCTGCCCGACGGCGCCATCGAATTCACCCGATCATGAGCGAACTTCTTCCCAACCACCTGGCGGGCCGCTGGCAGACCGGCGGCGGCCCCGGCACACCGCTCTTCGACCCGGTGCTGGGCACCGAGCTGGTCCGCGTCTCGAACGCCGGACTGGACCTGGAAGCAGCCTATGCCTACGCCCGCGACGAAGGCGGCGCCGCGCTGCGCGCCCTGACCTATGCGCAGCGCGCGGGCCTGCTGTCCGGCATCGTGGACGTGCTCAAGGCCAACCGCGATCGCTACTTCGACATCGCGCTGGCCAACTCCGGCACCACGAGGCAGGACTCCGCCGTCGACATCGACGGCGCCATCTTCACGCTGGGCCAATACGCCCGCTGGGGCGCGTCGCTGGGCGGCACGCACTGGTTGCCGGATGGCGAGACCGTTCCCCTGGCCAAGGACGGCGCGTTCCGCAGCCGCCACGTGCAGGTGCCGACGCGCGGCCTCGCCCTGTTCATCAACGCCTTCAATTTCCCCGCCTGGGGCCTGTGGGAGAAAGCCGCGCCGGCGCTGCTCTCGGGAGTACCTGTCGTCGCCAAGCCGGCCACCGCCACCGCGTGGCTGACGCAGGCGATGGTCGCCGACGTGATCGCCGCGGGCATTCTGCCGGCCGGCGCCTTGTCCGTCGTCTGCGGCAGCGCGCAAGGGCTGCTGTCGCCCCTGCAGCCGTTCGACGTGGTGTCGTTCACCGGCTCGGCCGAGACCGCCTCGGCGATACGCTCGCACGATGCCGTCGTGCGCCGCTCGGTGCGAGTCAACATCGAGGCCGACAGCCTGAACAGCGCCCTGCTGCTGCCCGACGCGCAGCCCGGCTCCGAGGCCTTCGATCTGCTGGTACGCGAAGTGGTGCGTGAAATGACGGTCAAGTCGGGGCAGAAATGCACGGCCATCCGGCGCATCTTCGTTCCCGCGTCCTGTTACGCGGCAGCGGGCGAGGCCATCGCCGCGAAACTGTCGCGCATCACCGTGGGCAATCCGCGCAACGAAACGGTCCGCATGGGCGCGCTGGCCAGCCGCCAGCAATGGGAGAGCGTGCGGGCTGGCACCGCGGCCCTGCGCCGGCACGCGGACGTCCTGCACGACGGTTCGGCGGCCCCGCTGGTGGATGCCGACCCGGCCGTGGCCGCCTGTGTCGGCCCGACGCTGCTGGGCGCCGGCCGCCGCGAGGCCGCCTGCATCGTGCACGACACCGAGGTGTTCGGTCCGGTCGCCACGCTGCTGCCTTATGACGGATGGTCCGACGCGCTGGCCCAGATACGCCTGGGGCAGGGATCGCTGGTGGCCTCCCTCTACACGGCCGATACCGCGCGGGCCGCCGATGCGGCGCTGGCGCTGGCCGACAGCCATGGACGCGTGCACGTCGTGACTCCCGAGGTGGCAGCCGTCCATACCGGCCACGGCAACGTCATGCCCATGTCGCTGCACGGCGGCCCCGGCCGGGCCGGCGGCGGCGAGGAACTGGGCGGCTTGCGGGCCCTCGGCTTCTATCACCGCCGCGCCGCCGTCCAGGCCGCCGCCGCCGTGACGGACCTTCTGGACGGCACCGCGCCGGAGGGCGTCCCAGGACATTGACACGAGAGCCCGCCGGCGCCAGGCCCGACCAGAGGCCGCCGGCGATTTCGCGCCTTATTGCATGAACGAGGAGACCATCATGCCTGCCGATTGCTCCGCCCCACCGCCGGAATTCAATTTCGCCGGCCACCTGCTGGCGATCAATGCCGAGCGCGCCGCCAAGACCGCCTACATCGACGATCGCGGCCGGCTGACATACGGCGAACTGGACGAAAAAGTGCGCCGCGCGGCCGGCGCCTTGCTTGGCCTGGGCATCCGGCCCGAGGACCGCGTCCTGCTGCTGATGAACGACTGCACGGACTGGCCCGTCACCTTCCTGGGCGCGCTCTATGCCGGCATCGTGCCGGTGGCGGTCAACACGCTGCTCACGCCGGCCGACTACGCCTACATGCTGGAACACAGCCGCGCCCGCGCCGCGCTGGTCTCCCGCGCCCTGTTGCCCAAGCTTTCCGCCGCGCTAGGCGCGTGCCGGCACGGCGTGCGCCATATCGTCGTCTCGCGCGATGGCTCAGACGGCGAAGCGGGCGGCACGCTGGACTTCGACGACCTGCTGGCCGGGCATGAGCCGCTCGCGGCGCCTGCCCCCACGCTTGCCGACGAACCCGCGTTCTGGCTGTATTCGTCCGGGTCCACCGGCAAGCCCAAGGGCACGGTGCACACCCACGGCAACCCCTACTGGACGGCCGAGCTCTACGCCAAGCCCGTGCTGGGCATGCGCGAAGACGATACCGTGTTCTCGGCCGCCAAGCTGTTCTTCGCCTACGGCCTGGGCAATGCCTTGACCTTTCCGCTCAGCGTGGGCGCCACGGTGGTCCTGATGGCCGAACGCCCCACCCCCGAAGCCTGTTTCGAGCGTCTCACCCGCCTGCGGCCCACCATCTTCTGCGGCGCGCCCACCGGCTATGCCGGCATGCTCGCCAGTCCCGCGCTGCCGCCGCGCGACCAGGTCGCCCTGCGCCTGTGCTCGTCTGCCGGCGAAGCCCTGCCCCAGGACATCGGCGAACGCTTCACCTCGCATTTCGGCTGCGAGATCATCGACGGCATCGGCTCGACCGAAATGCTGCACATCTTCATTTCCAACCGCGTGGGCGACGTGCGCTACGGCACCACGGGCAAGCCGGTCGACGGCTACGAGGTCGAGCTGCGAGGCGAGGACGGCAAGCCGGTGGCGGTCGGCGAGATCGGCGACCTCTACATACGCGGTCCGAGTTCGGCGCTGATGTACTGGAACAATCGCGACAAGAGCCGCGAGACCTTCCTGGGCGCCTGGACCAGGAGCGGCGACAAGTACAGCTGCGATGCCGACGGCTACTACACCTACGCGGGCCGCAGCGACGACATGCTCAAGGTCAGCGGCCAGTACGTCTCGCCCTTCGAGGTCGAGGCCACGCTGGTGCAGCATCCGGCCGTGCTGGAGGCCGCCGTCATCGGCGTGGCCGACGCCGAAGGCCTGACCAAGACCAAGGCCTACGTGGTGCTCAAGCCCGGCCAGCAGGCGAGCGATGCGCTGGCCGCCGACCTGAAGGCGTTCGTGAAGTCGCGGCTGGCGCCGCACAAGTATCCCCGCCAGATCGAATTCGTCGGCGACCTGCCCAAGACCGCCACCGGCAAGATCCAGCGCTTCCGCCTGCGCGAACAAGAGGCCGCGTCGCAGGGAGTCCACGCATGAACTCGCGCGCCCCGTTGAACGCCGCCGTCTCGGGCATCGCCGAGGATCTGCCCGTACGGTTCGCCGACGTCTCCTGGGACGGCATGCGGCACGACATCGAGTACGTGCTCATCGCCCCCCAGCGAACCCGGCAGCCCCTGCTCGTGTTCCTGCACGAAGGCCTGGGATCGGTCACGATGTGGAAGGACTTCCCCTATGCGCTGTGCGAGGCCGCCGGCTGCCGGGGACTGGTCCTGTCGCGCTGGGGCTACGGCCGGTCCAGCCCGCGTCCCGCGCACGAAAAATGGCCGGTCGATTTCATGCACCGCCAGGCGCGCGACTTCCTGCCGGCCTTCTTCGAGGCCGTCGGCCACGACACCCGGGCCGATCCGCCCTGGCTGTACGGGCACAGCGACGGCGGATCGATCGCGCTGCTGCACGCGGCGGCCTGGCCCGGCCGCGTGGGCGGATTGATCGTGGCCGCGCCCCACCTGTTCGTCGAACCCGTCACGCTGGCCAGCATCCAGCAGGCACGCGACGGCTACGTAACGACGGACCTGCGCAGCAAGCTCGCGCGCTACCACGCCGACCCGGACTCGGCCTTCTGGGGCTGGAACGACGTCTGGCTGAACCCGGAATTCAAGCACTGGAACATCCAGGCGCTGCTGTCCGCCATACGCTGTCCCGTACTGGCGGTGCAGGGCCATGACGACGAATACGGCTCCATGGCCCAGATAGACGGCATCGCCCAGGAGGTTCCCCATGCCGAACTGCTCAAGCTGGACGACTGCGGCCACTCGCCGCACCGCGACCAGCCCGCCCGATTGATCGAGGCAAGCGTGGCGTTCATGCGGCGCCACCGCACGTAGCACCCTGTCCGGCTTGCCGGACGCCGCAACGATGCGCATCCGCATGGCGCATCGGCCTTTTCCACCAAGAACAGGGCAGCCGACCACGCAGCATGGCCGCCCACCAGGAGACTCGCGATGAACGCTTCCAAACGCAAATTCACCGTCCTCGCCGCCGCCATGATGGCTGCCTCGTGCCTGGCGGTGCCCGCCGGCGCCCAGGCGCCCGGCAAGGTCAAGGTCGGCCTCATGCTGCCCTACACCGGCACCTATTCCGCCCTGGGCACCGCCATCGAGAACGGCTTCCGGCTGTACGTGCAGGAACAGGGCGGCAAACTGGCCGGGCGCGAGATCGAGTACTTCAAGGTGGACGACGAATCCGATCCGGCCAAGGGCTCGGACAACGCCAACAAGCTGGTCAAGCGCGACCAGGTCGACGTGCTGGTGGGCACCGTCCACTCCGGCGTCGCGATGGCCATGGCCAAGGTCGCCAAGGACAACAAGACGCTGCTCATCATCCCGAACGCCGGCGCCGACGACGTCACCGGCCCGCTGTGCGCGCCCAACATCTTCCGCTCGTCTTTCAGCAACTGGCAGCCGGCCTACGCCATGGGCCTGGTCGCCGCCACCCAGCTCAAGCACAAGACCGCCGTCACGCTCAGCTGGAAATACGCGGCCGGCGACGAATCCACCAACGGTTTCAAGGAGGGGTTCGAATCCAAGGGGGGCAAGGTCATCAAGCAATTGAACCTGCCCTTCCCCAACGTGGAATTCCAGGCGCTGCTGACCGAGATCGCCGCGCTCAAGCCCGACGCGGTCTACGTGTTCTTCGCCGGCGGCGGCGCGGTCAAGTTCGTCAAGGACTACGCCGCGGCGGGCCTGAAGGACAAGATCCCCCTGTACGGCGCCGGCTTCCTGACCGACGGCACGCTGGAGGCCCAGGGCGCGGCAGCCGACGGCCTGCTGACCACGCTGCACTACGCCGACGGCCTGACCCTGCCCAAGGACAAGGCCTTCCGCACGGACTACGCCAAGACCTACAAGCTGCAGCCGGACGTCTACGCCGTGCAGGGCTATGACGCCGCCCAGTTGCTGGACGCCGGGCTGAAGGCCGCGGGCGGCGACATCAGCAAGCGCGACGCCGTCGTCAAAGGCATGGAGCAGGCCAAGATTGACAGCCCGCGCGGCCCGTTCACGATGTCCAAGGCCCACAACCCCATCCAGGACATCTACCTGCGCAAGGTCGAGAACAAGACCAACCAGCTGGTGGGCGTGGCGGTGAAGGCGCTGGCCGATCCGGCGCGGGGCTGCAGGATGTAACCCAAGGGAATGCCCCCCCCTACGCGCTTACGCGCGCCCCCCAGGGGGCGGCACTGGCGGACCGGCGGAGCCGGATCCGCTGTGCCCTGGGGAAAAACCAGGCTAGCGGGGGGTGGCGTGTTTTGGTTCCATGTGGGAAAGCCGAGCATGCCGTTCGACGCTGGCCTGGTTGTCGTATCTAGATGGCGGAGTGTGGGATGGATTTGACGACGTTTCTTATTCAGTGTTTGAACAGCGTGCAGTATGGATTGCTGCTGTTCCTGATCGCCAGCGGGCTGACGCTGATCTTCGGGATCATGGGCGTGATCAATCTGGCGCATGGCAGTTTCTACATGATCGGCGCCTACATGGCGTTCTCGCTGTCGTCGCTGACGGGCAATTTCGTGGCGGCGCTGGTGCTGGGCGTGGTGCTGGCGGTGGCGTTCGGGTATGTGCTGGAGTGGTGCTTCTTCAGCTTCCTGTATGAACGCGAGCACCTGCAGCAGGTATTGATGACCTACGGGCTGATCCTGGTGTTCGAGGAAATGCGCAGCATCCTGGTGGGCGACGACGTCCACGGGGTGCCGGTGCCCGACTGGCTGGCCGGCGGCATTGCCATCGGCAACGACATGACGTACCCGATCTACCGGCTGTTCATTTCCGGCGTGTGCGTGCTGCTGGCCGTGGCCATGTATGCCGCGCTCAAGAAGACACGGCTCGGCATGATGGTGCGCGCCGGGGCGACCAACCGCGAAATGGTGCAGTCGCTCGGCATCAACATCTCGCTGCTGTATCGCATCGTCTTCGCCGTGGGCGTGGCCATCGCGGTGCTGGCCGGCATGATCGCGGCGCCGGTGTCCTCGGTGTATCCGGGCATGGGGGGATCGGTGCTGATCATCTGTTTCGTCGTCGTGGTCATCGGCGGCATCGGCTCGATCAAGGGCGCGCTGGTGGCCTCGCTGCTGATCGGCTTCGTCGACACCTTCGGCAAGGTGTTCTGGCAGCAGGCCGCCGGCGCGCTGATCTACGTGCTGATGGCCGCCATCCTGCTGTGGAAACCGGAAGGCCTCTTCAAACAAGGGACTTAGAGGCCCCCCCCCTACGCGCTTCGCGCGCCCCCCAGGGGGCGATGCGAGAGGACCGGCAGAGCCGGATCCTCCGCATCCTGGGTCTAGTGCTTTTATTTTGGGTTGTGGCAGCGGCGCTTCGCTGGCTGCCAACGGGAGCAACGGTGGATATGGAATGAAAGCTTCTTCTCTTCTTGCCTGGATCGTGGCGCTGGCGGTGCTGGCCTTGCTGCCGGTGCTGCCCGAGCCGGTCGGCACGCCGTTCCACGTCGAGCTCGGCGCCAAGGTGCTGATCATGGCGATCTTCGCGCTGAGCCTGCAGCTGCTGGTGGGCTACACGGGACTGGTCAGCCTGGGGCACGCGGCCTACTTCGGCGCCGCGGCGTATGCGGTCGCGATGTTGACGCCGCGCTACGAGGCGGGCAACGGCTGGCTGCTGCTCCTGGCCGCCGTCGGATGCGCCGCCTTGCTGGCGCTCCTGATCGGCCTGCTGGTGATGCGCACGCGCGGCATCTATTTCATCATGGTCACGCTGGCCTTCGGACAACTGGTGTACTTCGTGTTCCACGACGTCGAGGCCTTCGGCGGCAGCGACGGCACCTACATCTACAACAAGCCGGCCTTCACGCTGGCCGGGCGCGCCCTGGTGGACCTGGACCAGGCGCCGCAGTTCTACTGGTTCACGCTGGCCGGGCTGGCCCTGACACTGGCCGTGCTGGGGCTGGTGCTGCGGTCGCGCCTGGGCCACGCGCTGGTGGGCATCAAGCACAACGAGCCGCGCATGCGGGCGGCCGGCTACAACACCCTTGCCTACAAGCTCGCCAGCTTCACCCTGGGCGGCGCGCTGGCGGGGCTGGCGGGCTTCCTGTATGCCACCCAGCACGGCTACGTCAATCCCGAACTGGTGTCCTGGCACCAGTCCGGCAACGCGCTGCTGATGATCATCCTGGGTGGGCTGGGCAGTCTGGCGGGCGCGGTGATCGGAGCCTTCGCCTTCGTCCTGCTGGCGGAGTGGTTCCAGGATCTGACCAAGCACTGGCAATTGCTCATGGGCGGCTTCATCATCCTCGCCGTCGCCTGGATGCCGCAGGGCCTGGCGGGAGGTTTCTCGCGCCTGCGCATGCCGCGCCGGGGACGGCCCCGCGCCCTGCCCCCCGCCGCCACGGCAGCCGGCGACAAGGCTTCCCCCACCCCGACCCCCGCTACGGAGCAGAGGACATGACGGCAGTGCTCCAAGCCCAGGGCCTGAGCCGCCACTTCGGCGCGCTCAGGGCCATCGACAACGTCTCGCTGTCGCTCGCCCCCGACCGCATCCATGCCGTAATCGGCACCAACGGCGCGGGCAAGTCGACCCTCATCCACCTGCTGTCCGGCGAGTTGCCGCCCACGGCCGGCCACGTCCGCCTGCATGGACGGGAAATCACCAACTGGTCGCAACCCCGCCGCGCGCAGGCGGGCATCGGGCGCAGCTATCAGCGCAACACGATCTTCCTGCCGCTGACGGTGCGCGAGAACTGCCGGCTGGCCGCGCAGGCTCGGACGCAGCGTCCCTGGCATTTCTGGCAATCGGCCCAAGCCTGCCGCGCCAGTCTGGACCGCGCCGATGAAGTCATGGAGCGTGCCGGGCTGGCCGCGGTGGCGGGCAAGATGGCCGCCAGCCTGTCGCACGGCCAGAAGCGCCAGTTGGAAGTGGCGATGTGCCTGGCTACCTCGCCCACGGTGCTATTGCTGGACGAGCCGCTGGCCGGCATGGGCGCGGAAGAGTCCGAACGCATGCTGGAGCTGCTGCGGCGGCTGCGGCAGGGCCATGCCATCCTGCTGGTCGAGCACGACATGGACGCGGTATTCGCGGTGGCGGACGACATCACCGTGATGGTCAACGGCAGCCCCATCGCCAGCGGGCTGCCGGCCGACGTGCGCAACAACCCGGACGTCCAGGAAGCCTACCTGGGCGCGGCCCACTGACCCCGGCGGCCGGAGAAAAGGAAGACAGATGGAAGCGCTCATCGACGCCAGCCAGGTGCACGCCTGGTACGGCAGCAGCCATATCCTGCACGGGGTGGATTTCCGCCTGGGACGCGGGGAAACCGTCGGCCTGCTGGGCCGCAACGGCATGGGGAAATCCACCCTTATCCGCACCCTGCTGGGCCACGTCAAGCAGCGCGACGGACGCATTTCGATAGGCGGCCGCGACCTGTCGCGCGGCAAGCCCTACGAAGCCGCCAAGGCCGGCATCGCCTACGTGCCCGAGGGGCGGGGCATCTTCCCCAACCTGACCGTGAAGGAAAACCTCGTCATGGCCGCGCGCCGCGGCGTCGACGGCCAGGCCGACTGGACGCTGGAACGCGTGCTGACTACCTTTCCCCGGCTGACCGAACGCATGGGCAACCTGGGCTGGCAGCTCTCGGGCGGCGAACAGCAGATGCTGTCCATCGGCCGCGCGCTGATGACCAATCCCAGCGCCGTCATCCTGGACGAAGCCACCGAAGGACTGGCGCCGCTGATCGTGGCCGAGATCTGGCGGGTGATCGGCGACATCCGGCGCAGCGGCCTGGCCACCCTGGTGGTGGACCGCAACTACCGGATGGTCATGGCCAATTCCGACCGGCTGGTCGTGATGGAGAAGGGCCGCATGGTGCTGGAAGGCCAGGCCGGGGATCTCGCCCACCGGCCCGAGGCGCTCAGCCGCTACCTGGGGGTGTAGCCCCGGGCGAGCCGCCCCGCTCAATCGTCGGCGGTCTCGCCCACCTGCTCCGGCGGGATCTCGAACACCTGGCGCAGGTAGGCCAGGTAGGCCTTGTCCTCGCACATGGTCTTCTCGGGCGTGTCGGACACCTTGGCCACCGGCTGGCCGTTGCACTTGACCATCTTCATCACCACCTGCAGGGGCTGGTAGCTCAGGTCGTTGGTCAGGTTGGTGCCGATGCCGAAGGCGGTGATGCAACGCCCCGCGAAGTGCTTGGCCAGGCTGATCGCCAGCGGGAAAGTCAGGCCGTCCGAGAACACCAGCGTCTTGGTGCGGGGATCCACCCGGTTCTGCTTGTAGTGCTCCAGCAGCCGCTCGCCCCAGTTGAAGGGATCGCCCGAGTCGTGCCGCGCGCCGTCGAACAGCTTGCAGAAATACATGTCGAAATCGCGCAGGAAGGCGCTCATGCCGTAGACGTCGGACAGCGCGATGCCCAGGTCGCCGCGGTATTCGCGCGCCCACACCTCGAAGCCGTAGATCTGCGAGTCGCGCAGGCGCGGCCCCAGGCCCTGGCAAGCCTGCAGGTATTCGTGCGCCATGGTGCCCAGCGGCGTCAACCCGTGCTTCATCGCGAAATACACGTTGCTGGTGCCCGCGAAATGCTCGCGCATCTGGTCCTTGAGCGTGATGATGACTTCCTCGTGCCAGGCCTTGGAGAAGCGGCGGCGCGTGCCGTAGTCGGCGATATGGAAGTCGCGCAGGTCGGGGTCGCCGCGCACCAGTTCCACCTTGCTCATCAGGCGCTGGCGGCCCTCGGCATAGGCCGGCACCAGGTGGTTGTTGCGGAAATAGACCTCGTTGACGATGGCCAGCACCGGGATCTCGAACAGGATGGTGTGAAGCCAGGGCCCCTGCACGATGATGTCGAGCTCGCCCGGCGACTGCGACCTGGACACCGAGATGCACCGCCGGGGCAGGTGGAACAGCCTCAGGAAGTCGACGAAATCGCTCTTGATGAAGCGCATGCCGCCAAGGTAGTCCAGCTCCTCCTGGGTGAAGCGCAGTTCGCACAGCGCCTCGATTTCTTCGCGGATCTCGTCCACATAGGGATGCAAGTCTATCCCCGGGGTACGGCACTTGTACTTGTACTCGACCTGCGCCGCGGGGAACTGATGCAGGACGACCTGCATCATCGTGAACTTGTAGAGGTCGGTATCCAGCAAAGACGTGATGATCATGGCTAAGAACCGCTCTGGTTGCCGTAGGGGGTGCCGATGTTGCCGGCGGTCATGCCGTAGACGTGCTCCACGCCGGGAAACGCGCCGGTCTCCACTTCCTGGGCATAGCGCCGGAAAGCCTGCAGGACCGCATCGCCGCCGGCGGGCGCCCCCACCATGTAGTTCTTGACGAACTTGGCGGGCGTGGCCGTGAGGCCCAGCATGTCGTGCAGGACGAGCACCTGGCCGGAACACGCCACCGAGGCGCCGATGCCGATGGTGATCAGTTGCACCGCCTCGCATACCTGGCGGGCGACGGGGTCGGGAACCGCCTCGATCACCATCATGGCCGCGCCAGCCGCCTCGACCGCGCGGGCATCGGCGACGATGCGGCGCGCCTCGGCGTCTTCCTTGCCCTGCACGCGGTAGCCGCCCAGGGCATGCACGTGGGATGGCAGGAGGCCGATGTGGCCGCAGACGGGAATGCCGCTGCGGGTCAGCAGTTCGATGGTGGGCGCCAGTTCGGCCCCGCCCTCGATCTTGACCATCTGCGCGCCGGCCTGCATCAGCGTCACGGCGTTGCGCAGGGCCTGCTGCGGGCTTTCCTGGTAGGTGCCGAAGGGCATGTCCGCCAGCAGGAACGGACGCCGGGTGCCACGCGCGACGCAGGAGACGTGATAGGCGATGTCCTGCAACAGGACCGGCAGCGTCGAATCCCTGCCCTGCACGAGCATGCCCAGCGTGTCGCCCACCAGGATGCAATCGACCTCCGCGTCCTCCATGACCTTGGCGAAACCGGCGTCGTAGCACGTCAGCATGGAAATCTTCCGCCCCGCGGCAAGCTTCTTGCGCAGGACGTTCAGGGTGGATCGCATCGTACGGTCTCCGGGGATGCCTGTTGTGTAACCGAAGAAAATAGCACAAGAGAGGACTTACCCCCGCCCAAGACCGCCCCTCCACCGCCCACTCCCATGGCCCTTCAAGGGGAATGGCCGGCCGAACCGCCCGAGTCCGGTAAAATCATGGGCTGACCTGAACTTTTATCCAGCATCGTCCTGGAGCCGCCTATGACTCACGTCGTGACCGAGAACTGCATCAAGTGCAAATACACCGATTGCGTGGATGTCTGCCCGGTCGACTGCTTTCGCGAAGGCCCGAACTTCCTGGTGATCGATCCCGACGAGTGCATCGACTGCGCCGTCTGTATCCCCGAATGCCCGGCCAATGCCATCCTGGCCGAGGAAGACGTCCCCGCCAACCAGATGCATTTCATCCAGATCAACGCCGACCTGTCGCAAAGCTGGCCCAGCATCACGCGCACCAAGCCGCCCCTGCCCGACGCCGACGAGTGGAAGGACAAGGAAGGCAAGCTGGATCTCCTAGAGAGGTAGGCCCCCCCCTACGCGCTGACGCGCGCCCCCCAGGGGGCGGCACTGGCGGACCGGCGGAGCCGGATCCGCTGTGCCCTGGGGTAACCCGCCGCCCGGAATTAATGGATTGATGTCGGACAAGTACACCGTCGAGACGGTTACCTGGGTCAAGACCTGGGTGCCGCACAAGCTCTTCTCGTTCCGCACCACGCGCTCGCCCGGCTTCCGGTTCGTGCCGGGGCAGTTCGCGCGGCTGGGCATCGAGCGCCCGGATCCGGACGCCGAGGACGGGTCGGGCCGCCGCATCGTCTGGCGGGCCTATTCGATCGTGTCGGCGCCCTACGACGATTTCCTGGAGTTCTTCTCCATCGTCGTGCCCGACGGCGAGTTCACCAGCGCGCTCGAGCACCTGCGCGAAGGCGACAAGCTTTACGTCGACAAGACCAATTTCGGCTTCCTGACCACCGCCGCGTTCCCCAGCGGCAAGGATCTGTGGATGCTGGCCTCCGGCACGGGGCTCGCCCCGTTCGTTTCCGTCCTGCAGGACCTGGAGGTGTGGGAGACCTACGATCATCTGATCGTGGTCCACAGCGTGCGCACGGCCGAGGAACTGGTCTACCGGGACACCATAGAAGGGCTGCGCGACCACGAGGTCTTCGGCGAATTCTGCCGGGAACAGCCGGGCAAGCTGATCTACCTGCCCTCGGTCACGCGCGAGCGGGTCGAGGGCGCCATGGATGCCCGCATCACGGCGCTGATCGCCAGCGGCGAGCTGGAACGCCGGGCCGGCGTCACGCTGGATCCGTCGCGTTCGCGCATCATGTTGTGCGGCAACCCCGAAATGGTGTCTGATTTGCGCAAATTGCTGGCGGAACGCGGTTTCGGGGCCTCCCGGCGGGGTAAACCAGGCAATCTGGCCGTGGAAAACTATTGGTGACACCGAGTTGCGCGGCCGGCGTGACACACCGATTGTGCAATGCAATATAATCGGTTTACTGGTGAATCGATTGCCCACCCCGTGGTCTGGAGCAAGGATGCTGTACCAATTACATGAATGGCAGCGCGCCCTGTTGACGCCCTTTGCCCACTTCGCCGATGCGTCGGCCCAGTTGTTCTCGAATCCCTATAGCCCGCTTGCCTACACCCCGCTGTCGCGGCGGCTGGCGGCCGGCTACGAGCTGCTGTACCGGCTGGGCAAGGACTACGAGAAACCGGCCTGGGATCTGCCCACCACCACGCTCGACGGCGCCGAGGCCACCGTCACGGAACAGATCGCGGCGGCCCGGCCCTTCTGTAACCTGGTGCATTTCGTGCGCACCCCGGTGTCGCCCCGCAAGGCCGCGGCCCGGCGCAAGCCCGACCCCACGGTGCTGCTGGTGGCGCCGCTGTCCGGCCACCACGCCACGCTGCTGCGCGATACCGTGCGCGCCCTGCTGCCCGAACACGACGTCTACGTCACCGACTGGATCGACGCCCGCATGGTGCCGCAGTCGGCCGGCCCCTTCCACCTGGCCGACTACGTCGACTACATCCGCGACTTCATCGGCCAGCTGGGCCCGGACGTCCATGTCATCTCGGTGTGCCAGCCCACGGTGCCGGTGCTGGCGGCGGTATCGCTGATGGCTTCGGACAACGACCCCAAGCTGCCGCGCAGCATGATCATGATGGGCGGCCCCATCGACCCGCGCAAGTCCCCCACGCAGGTCAACAACCTCGCCAAGACCAAGCCTTACTCCTGGTTCGAGAACACCCTCATCCACCGGGTGCCGCCGCGCTTCCCCGGCTCGGGGCGCAAGGTCTATCCCGGCTTCCTGCAGCACGCGGGCTTCGTCAGCATGAATCCCGACCGCCACCTCAAATCGCACTACGACTTCTATCTGGACCTGGTGCGCGGCGACGATGATGATGCCGAGGCCCACCGCCGCTTCTACGACGAGTACAACGCGGTCCTGGACATGCCCGCCGAATACTACCTGGACACGATACGCACCGTGTTCCAGGACTTCGAGCTGCCGCGCGGCGTCTGGAAGGTGAACGGCCACCTGGTCAAGCCTTCCGACATCCGCTCGGTGGCGCTGTTCACGATCGAAGGCGAGCTGGACGACATCTCGGGGTCGGGCCAGACCCAGGCCGCGCAGGACCTGTGCAGCGGCATCCCGGCGGATCGCAAGCGCCATTTCACCGCCCCGCGCTGCGGGCACTACGGCATTTTCTCGGGCCGGCGCTGGCGCGAAGTCATCTGTCCCCAGATCGCCGAGTTCATCCGCCAGCACCGGGACGCGGCTTGACCGGAAGCCAGCCGTGAATCGGGTCGATCTCGTCGATGCGCAACTGCCGCAGACCCAGTGTACCAAGTGCGGCTATGACGGCTGCCGGCCCTATGCGCAGGCGCTGGTCGATGACGAGGTACCCATCAACCGCTGTCCGCCCGGAGGCGATGTCGGCATCGCCAGGCTGGCGGCGGTGCTCGGCAAGCCCATCCTGCCCCTGGACGAGACGCGGGGCCGGCATCTTCCCCTGCAGGTAGCCCGTATCGACGAGCAGCATTGCATAGGCTGCACGCTGTGCATCCAGGCCTGCCCGGTGGATGCCATCGTGGGCGCCAACAAGGCCATGCATACCGTGCTGGCGGCCCTGTGCACGGGCTGCGACTTGTGCGTGGCCCCCTGTCCCGTCGATTGCATCAGCATGGAGCCCGTCGAACCGGCGCGCGCCTGGACCGACGGCGACGCCGCCGCGGCCCGCGCCCGCCACCAGCGTCGCCAGGCGCGGCTGGACCGCGAGAGCCGCGAGGACCAGGAGCGGCTGCGCGCCCGTTCGGCCGTGGCAGAGCCTGCGTCCCCCGCCCTGCCGGCCGAAGCGCAGGCCGGCGATCAGGCGGCCGAGCGCAAGCGTGCCATACTGGAGGCCGCTCTCGCCCGGGCCCGTTCCCGGCGCGCGCACTGACCTCGTCCTTCATCACAACAACGGCCCAAGCCGTGTCCGCATGAACACCGCCAAACGACTAGCGATCTTCGAGCGCCTGCGCGCCGCCAATCCCTCCCCCCAGACCGAACTCGAATACGGGTCGACCTTCCAGTTGCTGATCGCCGTCATGCTGTCGGCGCAGGCCACGGACAAGTCGGTCAACCTGGCCACGCGGCGCTTCTTCCCCGAACACGGCACGCCCGAGCGGCTGCTGGCCCTGGGCGAAGAGGGGCTGAGCCAGTACATACGCACCATAGGCCTGTACAAGACCAAGGCCAAGAACGTGATCGCCACCTGTCGCATCCTGCTGGAACAGCACGGCGGGGAAGTACCCGCCGACCGCGACGCGCTGGAGGCCCTGCCGGGCGTGGGCCGCAAGACCGCCAACGTGGTGCTCAACACCGCCTTCCGGCAGGTGGCCATGGCGGTCGATACGCACATCTTCCGGGTCTCCAACCGCACCGGCATCGCGCCGGGCAAGACCGTGCGCCAGGTCGAGGACAAGCTGCTCAAGGTCGTGCCCAAGGAGTTCCTGCTGGACGCCCACCACTGGCTGATTCTGCATGGACGCTACATCTGCGTCGCGCGCAAGCCCAAATGTCCGCAATGCGGCATCGCCGACCTGTGCGAATACAAGGACAAGACGCCGGCCACCGCCTAGGGCGGCTCGCGGCCGGGTACGCGGTTTGCGTCGGCAGGCTTGAGCGGGGATGTCGCGCGGCGCGACAATTCCCCTGCCAAGCTTGTGAAAAGGAGCACACCATGTCCAACAGTACCTTGCTAGGCACGGGCGAAAGCCTGCCGGAAGACAGCAGCAAGAACGGCAAACTCGGTCCCAGCGATACCTCCGACTCCGGCAGCGATCTGGCCGGGCTGCCCGAGGACGAGGCCGGCACGGATTCGAGCAGGACGGGAGAACGGCTCTCCGTCGACCCCGACGAGGAAGAACGTACCGGCGCCGACGTGCTGCCCGACGAGGTGGTGGACGAGGAACGCCTGGCCCGCTCGCACCCCGGCGACGACGAAGACGACGCGACCCGCGCCCGTTGACATCCCGGGTAGCGCTCGGGGTCAGTGCTGCATGGCGCGGGATTCCCGGGAATCCATGGCATCGGACGGCCTGGCCTGCACCTTGTCGCTCAGGACGGGAGCGGCCACGGGGTCGAAGTCCACCCAGTCGCCGTCGCGCCACCGGCCCTCGGCCTGCTCCACGTCCTTGCCGCCGCAGTCCCTGAGCACCTGCGCGGCGGCGGCTTCGGTGGCAACGGTGACGTGGACGGCCGTCAGGACGCCGGCGCGCCGCATTCCCGTGCTGTGGCCGGCCCGGTAGGCGCGCGAAGCGCTGCGGGTGGCCACCAGTGCGCCGCCCAGCGAGCCGATGTAGGCGCCGACACCCACCGCGATGATCAGCGCGAGCACGGAGCCGGCGGCATACAGCCAGACGATGGAGCCGATGACGGCTCCGAGCAGGCCCAGCAGGGCAGCGCCCGCCACGGCGCCGCGCCGGGTCTTGCGCGCGCCCGGGTCGGCGGCCTGGTCTCCGCCCAGGGGATAGCGGTCATGCTGGCCGGCGGGATTGACGAAGAAGATGGAGACGTCCTCATGGGCAAAGCCGGCGGCGAACAGTTTGCGGCCGGCCTCCTCGGCCTCGGGAAAGGAGTCGAAACGGGCAGCGACGATGAGCGACACGGCAATCTCCTCGAATCACGGATGAGGAGTTGCCAGCACGTAGCGTGCCGCGCCTTATTCGCCCGGCGGCGCGGGAGGCGGAGGAGGCAGCTCGGGATCGATGGGATCGGGCTGCTGGGCCGGCGGCACCGGCGGATCCCCCACCGGCTGGTTGGGGGGATCGCCGACCGGTGGCGGATCCTTGACGGGAGGATCCGGGGGAACGGAATGCGCGTACGACGGGGACATATCAGGGCTCCATGGCGCTTGGCGCCTTTCGCGACGGCAGCAGGCGCGCTCAAGAAACCGGCACGTCCTGCATGTCCGCCTCGCGGGCGTCGTCTGCGGCGTAATCCTCCAGCCGGTTGTAGAGCGTCTTCAGGCTGATGCCCAACACTTCGGCCGCGTGCTTCTTGACTCCCCCGCAGTGCTGCAGGGTGGCGAAGATCAGCCGCCGGTCCGCCTCAGCAAGCGATGTACCCACGGGTATGGTGACGATGGGCTCGCTTTCCGTCTTGCCGGCAGGCGCCAGTTGAATGGGCGCCGCCACCGTGTCGATCAGGCCGCCATCGGTCATGATGAAGGCACGATGCACGTAGTTCTTCAGTTCGCGCACGTTGCCGGGCCAGGCATGCGAGGCCATGTCGGCCAGCATGGCGGGCGAGAAGGCCTTGGCCGACTTGTGCGTCTCGTTGAGCATGTCGAGGAAACTCTGGGCCAGGAGTTCGACGTCCTTGGCCCGCTCGCGCAAGGGCGGAAGATGGATGGGAAAGACGTTCAGGCGGTGATAGAGATCTTCCCGCAGCTTGCCGTCGGCCACCGCTTCCTGCGGGTTGCGGTTGGTGGCGGCAATGATGCGCACGTCGCATTCGGTTTCCTGGTTGGTACCGACGCGCATGAACAATCCGGTCTCGAGCACGCGCAGCAGCTTGACCTGGAGCTCGATGGGCATCTCCGTGATCTCGTCCAGGAACAGCGTGCCGCCGTGCGAACGTTCGAAATAGCCCTTGTGCTGGCGCTCGGCGCCGGTGAAGCTGCCGCGCTCGTGGCCGAACATCTCGCTCTCGATCAGGTTGGGCGAAATCGCGCCGCAGTTCACCGCCAGGAACGGGCGCTTGCGCCTCAGGCTCAGGTCGTGCAGCGTCTGGGCCGCCAGCTCCTTGCCCGTGCCGCTTTCGCCGATCAGCAGCACGGTCGCCTCGGTGGGCGCGACCTTGCCGATCTGGTCGTACAGGTCCTGCATGGCGGGAGAACCGCCCAGCATGCGGCCGAAGCGGCCGAAGCGGCGCAGCTCGCCGCGCAGCGAACCGATCTCGGCCTTCAGGTCGCCCGCCCGCGGAATGCGGTCCAGGATGGCCTTGAGGCGCTGCATGTTGATCGGCTTGATGAGATAGTCGGCCGCGCCCAGGCGAAGGGCGTCGACCGCGCTCTCCACGCTGGCGTGGCCGGTGATCAGGATGACCTCCACGGGGATGGACGGGTCCAGCTCCTTGAACAGGTCCATCCCGCTGCCGTCCGGCAGCTTCAGGTCGGTCAGCACGACGTCGGGACTCTGGCGCACGATCTGAATGCGGGCCTCCCGGAGGTCGCCCGCAACGGCGTTGGTGAACCCCTCGGCGCTGACGATTTCCGCCAGGGCTGCCCGGGTATTCGGTTCGTCGTCCACGATCAGGACATGCGGCATGCAGTCAGGCTCCTCGATACGATGAGGTTGGAAACGGGGGGACGGAAACGGCGGCTAGCGCCTGGGCGCGAGCAGGCCTATGACGACGCCCACCGCGATGGCGATGCCCACCGCCCGCCAGGGATTGTCATGGACATAGGCATCGGTCTGGGCGGACGCCTGCCGGTAGGACTCGGCGGCGCTGCGGCGCGCGTCCTGGAACAGGTCCTGGGCCCGGTCCAACTGGTCGCGCAGCCGCGCCCGCGCCGCCTCGAGTTCGCCGCCCGCGTGGCCGGCGGTGTTCCGCAGGAGCGCCTCGGCATCCTCGACCAGGCTCCGAACCTGGCCGATGGCGCCCTCCACGTCGCGCAGTCCCGCAACCCGATACTTGCCCATATTCGCTCCTTTTGACGTTCCAGACGCCATCCCTATCGTCGGAACGCTCCAAGCAGGAGCGTGACCACGAAGACGATGACGAAAATATAAAACAGGATCTTCGCGATCTCCGCCGCTCCGGAGGCGATCCCGCCAAACCCGAATAATGCGGCAATCAAGGCAATTACGAAGAAAATGGCTGCCCATCGCAACATTGCTTACTCCTTGTATAGACTGCCCCAGGGGCCGCGGGGACGGATCCGGCGCGGTGTTCGGCCCCATGCCGCCGCAGTTTCCGTTCCGCCCCGCGCTCCCCTGGCCCAAGTGCAAGCAATAGGTAAGAATTACATGAAAACTTGTAAATTCCCCCGACCCGCGCGGGGCTTGCGACAGCCCGTTACCATACCCCCCGCGACCGCCTTCCTGGACGGGGGACGCCTTGCTTAGAATGGGACTCCCGCCCTGCCGTGGGCACTCCCGCCCCGGCCCCACCCTGGAGACTCATGCGGAAGGAACAGGCGATGCGCCCTGACGAAGCCTTGGCACCGATCCTGGACACCGATACGCCCTACGAGGCGTCCGGCCCCGCCGCCCCGATCGCGGCCGAACCCGTGCGCCCGGCTCCGCCGCCCCAGCACTACGGGCTGCTGTACGGCGCCTCGATACCCATGCGGGAGCTGTACCAGCAGATCGACAAAGTGGCGCCCACCGCGCTGACGGTGCTTATCGTGGGCGAAAGCGGCACGGGCAAGGAATTGGTCGCGCGCACCCTGCACGAGAAGAGCCCGCGCGATACCGGCCCCTTCATCCCGGTCAACTGCGGTGCCATCCCCTCGACGCTGATCGAGGGAGAACTGTTCGGACACGAGAAAGGCAGCTTCACCGGCGCCATCCAGCAGCACGTGGGATATTTCGAACGTGCGGCCGGCGGCACCATCTTCCTGGACGAGATCACGGAAATGGCCCCGGAGATGCAGATCAAGCTGCTGCGCGTGCTGGAGACCTCGGCCTTCCACCGTGTCGGCGGAACGGAACAGATTTCCGCGGACGTCCGGGTCATCGCCGCGACCAACCGCGATCCCCAGGTGGCGGTGCGGGAAGGACGCTTCCGCGAAGACCTGCTCTATCGGCTGGCGGTGTTCCCGCTGCGGGTCCCGCCGCTGCGCGAGCGTCCCGCCGACATCGAACTGCTGGCCCAGCGCTTCCTCGACCAGCTCAACGCAACCGAGAAGACCCGCAAGCGTTTCGCCCGCGGCACCCTGGACGGCCTGCGCCAGTACCACTGGCCGGGCAACGTCCGGGAACTGAAGAACGCCGTGCACCGGGCGTTCATTCTGGCCGACGACGAGGTCGAGGTGCAGAATCCCGAACCCGCTCCGCGCAATCGCCGGGTGGTCCGGCGCGAGGGCAGCCTGGAACTGGCGGTGGGGATACCGCTGCCCGACGCGCAGCGGGAGCTGATCCTCGCGACGCTGGCCCACTTCGGCGGCGACAAGCGCCAGGCTGCCAGCACGCTGGGCATCAGCCTCAAGACGCTCTACAACCGGCTGGACACCTACAAGCACGGCGGCGACGCCTAGAACCGCCGCTACAGCCACCGCTCCAGCAGGCGCGACATGAATTCCTTGAGCCTGTCCGTCAGCGGCCGCCGCTTCCACTGCTCCAGTGACACCGGTTCGGACGCCTGCCTGTCGCGCTCGAACAGGGCTTCCATCTGGGCGCCGAAATCGGCGCCCAGGATCACCGCGTTGATCTCGTGGTTCAAGGTGAAGCTGCGCCAATCGAGATTGCTGGATCCGGCCGTGGACCAGACGCCGTCCACCACGGCGGTCTTGGCGTGCAGCAGCGCATCCTTGCGCTCGTAGATCTTCACGCCGGCCTCGAGCAGTTCTTCGTAGTGGGATCTGCCGGCATGCAGCACGATCGAGAAATCGCTGAATCCCGGCAGCAGCAGCGTCACGTCGACACCACGGCGCGCGGCATCGGCCAGGGCCTCGATGAAGCCCGGATCGGGCACGAAATAGGCCATGGTGATGTGCACGGACCGTTGCGAGCTGTTGATGGCGGACAGCAGCGTCAGGTAGATGGCGTGGTTGTCCGCCGAACCCGGGCGGTTGACCAGGATACGGACCACGTGCGGCCCGCGCCGGGGCTGCTGCGGCAGAAAATCGAGATCGCCCAGCGGCGGCCCGCCCTGGCTGCGCCACCCCTCCAGGAACACCCGCTCCACGTCGGGCACGGCGGGACCGCGGATGCTGATGTGCGTGTCCCGCCAGGGCGCGTCCTGCTGGCTGCCGGCGTCGTGGGCCCGGGCCGAACCGGCCACCGGCCGGGACGCGTACACGTCGCTCAGGTTGATGCCGCCCACGAAGGCGATCTCGCCATCAACCACCAGGATCTTGCGATGGCTGCGCTCGTTGATGGACCATCCGCCCCGGCTCTTGAGCGGGTTGACGGGATTGAAGAAGACCACCTGGACGCCGGCCTGCCGCATGCGGTCGAAAAGATCGGGCGGCACGGACAAGGTGCCGATGTCATCGACCATGACGGCCACGGCGACCCCCTGCGCACGCTTGGCGATGAGCATCTCGGCGATGCGGTTGCCGATCTGGTCGTCCTCGAAGATGTAGCTTTCCAGGTGTATGAAGCGGCGAGCGGCGCCTATGGCCTCTTCCATGGCGCGGTAGGTGCTGGGCCCGTCGCCGAAGAGCCGCACTTCGTTGCCGACGACCAGCGGCGCATCGGCCACGGCTTCCTCGACCTGCAGGTGCCGCGCCAGGAAATCACCCGCCTGGGCCCGCGCGTCCAGTTGCTGGATGATGCGGCGGCTCTCGCGGTAGGTCAGCAGCCCCGCGTCGCTGGAGATGCGTACCTTGCGGCGCGGCTCCACGCCGCTGGCCGGATCGGGAAGCGGACTGGCGCAGTGGCACAACAGCGCCGCGCACAGGCCGTACAGGAGGACGCGCAGGAAGCTTCGCATGTTCTTCTCATTCTGTTACGAGACAGACCCGTTTCGTCGAGCATGGACCCTGGCCGCCGGCGACCGCACCGGTAAAACTTACCGGACCGGCAAGAGCTGCACGCTATTTTCCACCGTCCGGCGCGCCGTGCCTACGTCTTCGCATTGGCACGAAGCTTGCAAGTAGGGGGATTGCGACATCAACGGCCGACCCTCCGGCCAAGCATGGGAGACAGCATTGGTTCAAGCTACTTACGACATGCGTGTGCGGCAGCAACTGTCCTTGACGCCCAGGCTCCAGCAGTCCGTCAAGTTGTTGCAGATGTCCGCGCTCGAGTTCACACAGGAGCTGCAGCAAGCCATCGCGAACAATCCCTTCCTGGAGGAAGACGACCAGGAAGCCTCTTCGGGGGCGCAAGCCGGCGATTCGATCCTTTCCGTGGACCGCAACACCACCGGCTCCGCCGAGGCCGACGATGCCCAGGAACCCCCACCGCCCACGTTCGACCCGGAACCCTATGGCGGCAGCTACGCCGGCACCCGGACGCGCGACGACGATGGCGAGAATCGTCCCGACATCGGGCAGTGGACGCACAGTTCCATGGGGCTGCACGACCACCTGCACCAGCAGTTGTGCGGCTACCGGCTCGGGGACCGCGACCGGCTGCTGGCCGAGATCATCATCGAGGCGCTGGACGAGGACGGCTATCTGCGCCAGGACTTCGACGATCTGGCGGCCACGCTCGCCGTACAACCCGCCCCCACGCACGACGAATGGATGGTCGCCCTGACCCTGGTCCAGCACCTGGACGCTCCGGGGCTTGCCGCGCGCAACCTGGGAGAATGCCTGCGCCTGCAGCTGGCAGCGCTGGCCGAGACGACGCCGGGGCGCGCGCTGGCGATGGCGATCGCCGACCGCTACCTGGACCTGATGGCGCGCCGCGAGACGGCCGAACTGCGCCGCCGGCTGGGATGCAACGACGAAGACCTGGCGGTGGCCTGCCGCCTTATTCGCAGCCTGACGCCCCGGCCGGGCCTGGCGTTCTCGGAAGAAGGCACCGACCATATCGTGCCGGACGTGATCGTGCGCAAGGTCCGGAACAAATGGGTGATCTCCACCAATCCCGCGGTCATGCCCAAGGCTCGCCTGCACCACGCCTATGCCAACCTGTTCCGCAAGGCGCGCTGCGACGACCGCGCCCCGCTCGCGCAGGAACTGCAGGAAGCACGCTGGCTGATACGCAACGTCGAACAGCGCTTCACCACCATCCAGCGCGTGGCCGAGGCCATCGTCGCGCACCAGCGCACCTTCTTCGATTATGGCGAGATCGCGCTCAAGCCGCTGGTGCTGCGCAAGGTGGCCGAAGAACTGGACCTGCATGAATCCACGGTGTCGCGGGCGACGAACAACAAGTACATGGCCACGCCGCGCGGCGTGTTCGAGTTCAAGCATTTCTTCTCGCGCGAACTGGCCACCGAAACCGGCGGCCGATGTTCGGCCGCCGCCGTGCGGGCGCTGATCCGCGACATGATCGCCGCCGAGGATCGCCGCGACCCCCTGTCCGACGTCTCGTTGACCAGGATGCTGGCCGAACAGGGCGTGGTGGTGGCACGGCGCACCGTCACCAAGTACCGC
The DNA here is from genome assembly GCF_002188635.1 of Pigmentiphaga sp. NML030171. Lineage (GTDB taxonomy): Bacteria > Pseudomonadota > Gammaproteobacteria > Burkholderiales > Burkholderiaceae_B > Pigmentiphaga > Pigmentiphaga daeguensis. Next base: position 166,023 of record NZ_NINX01000051.1, read on the forward strand.
GACCTGATGAAGCTGCCGCCCGCGGAATTGCGCAAACAGCCGTGAGCCGTTAAAACGCGGGGACAGGGGTATCCCCCACTCGCGGAACCTGCCGATGCGAACAAAAGGAATCCTTGCCGCCGTTGCTGGAGTCGTCGTCCTTCTGGTTGTCGCCGCCTTGCTGACCGACTGGCGCTTCCTGCGGGGGCCGGTGGAAAGACTGGCCACCGAAAGGCTGGGGCGGCAAGTGGTGCTCGAGGACTTCCGCATGCGGCTGCGGCCCGTCACCCGCATCCGCCTGCACGGGCTGGCCGTGAACAACATTCCCGGCGCCAAGCCCGAGCGCATGCTGCAGGCCGAATCCATCGAGGTCCAGGTCCGGCTGCTGCCCCTGCTGCGGCACGCCGTCGTGCTGGACCTGCTGTCGGTGGACGGCGCCCAGGCCCATCTGGCCCGCGATGCGTCGGGCGCCAACAACTGGACCCTGGCCCGGCAGGACGATGGCGGACCGCCCCCCGACGTGGTGGTGCGCGCGCTGTCCTTGAACCGCGTGAAGGTGAACTACGACGACCGCGTGCTGAAGGCCGATGCCTACTTGCAGGCCGACAGCATGGAGACGCCCGCCTCCGGGCCGGCCTACGGGATGAAGCTGGAATTCGGCGGCCACTACCATGACGCCGCCTTCGGCGGCGTGGCGCGCACCGGCGGCATCCTGACGCTGCGCGATTCGGGTACGCCCTTTCCGTTCTTCATCGATGCCAAGGGCGGCCCCACCCGCATCCGGGCCGAGGGCCAGGTGGGCGATCCGTTCGGCGATGCCTCCGTGGACGTGGCGCTGGACATCGCCGGGCCGACCCTGTCCACGCTGTATCCGTACATCAACCTGCCCCTGCCCACCACCCCGCCCTACCGCATCAAGGGCCGATTGAAGCGCGACGGCATGAACTTCGGCCTGACGGGCATGGACGGCAGGATAGGCTCGACCGACATCTCCGGCGACGCCAGCTACGAGATGCGCCGCGACAAGCCCATGCTGCGCGCCAAGCTCAAGAGCCGCGTGCTGGACATGAAGGATCTCGGCCCCCTGATCGGCGTGCGCGACGATGCCACGGCGCAGAAGGAGCAGGCCGCGCCCCGGCCGGCGGCCGACCGCCGCATCCTGCCCGACGCCGAGTTCAGGCTGGAGCGGCTCAACGCCATCGACGCCGACGTCACGCTGGACGCGGGCGACGTGCGCGTGCGAGGCCCCTGGGCCTTCGACGATTTCTCGGCCCACCTCGTGCTGCAGGACGGCGTGCTCAAGCTGGTGCCGCTGAATTTCGGCTATGCGGGCGGCGAGCTGCGCTCGGACATCACGCTGGACGCACGCCAGCCGGTGATACGCACCGACGCCCATATCGGCGTGCGGCGGGCCCGGCTGAACCGGCTGTTCCCCGACGTGAAACTGATGCAGAAAAGCGAGGGTACGCTGGGCGCCGACGTGAAGCTCAAGACCGCCGGCAACTCGATACGGGCCATGCTGGGGCGTGCCGACGGCACCGTGGGCGTGGCCGTGACCGGCGGCGAGATCTCCAACCTGCTGGTCGAGGCCATCGGCCTGGACGCCTCCCAGGCGCTGGGATTCCTGATCGGCGGAGACAAGGACACGCGGCTGCGCTGCGCGGTCGCCACCTTCGGGGTCAAGGACGGCATCGCCACTTCGCAGGCCCTGGTCGTCGACACCGACGACACGCGCATCGACGGCCATGGGACCATAGACCTGCGCAACGAACGCCTGGGGCTGCGCTTCGAACCCCGGCCCAAGGACAAGAGCATACTGGTGGCCCGCTCGCCCATCGACATCGTCGGCACTTTCGGCGCCCCCGACTTCAAGATCGACAAAGCCTCGCTGTTCGCGCGCGCGGGCGCTTCCGTCGCGCTGGCATTCATCAATCCGCTGGCCGCGCTGATCCCGCTGATCGAGACCGGCCCCGGCACCGACGCCGACTGCCAGGGCCTGCTGGCCAACCTGCGCGAGGCCCGCCGCAACGCCGATACCGCCGCCCCCAAGGGCAAGGCGCGCTAAACGGCCCCGCCCGCTTCAGCGTTCGTTGCGCGGCACGCTCGGCTCGCGCCGGCCTCCGCTGGAGCGCAGGTCGGTGTCTTCCTGGCCCGATTGCACATCCTCGTAGGCCTGCTCGATCACCTTGCGCGGCGCGCTTTCCTGGCTGTCGTGCGATTCGTCGTGCTCGTGGGGCAGCCGCGGCTCGCCCCGGCCCATGTCGTCCTGGGCCCGGGTCCGTTCCGGCCGCCGCTTCTCGGGTTCCTTCATGCTCGGCTCCTTATCGCGCCAGCCGCAGGCCGGCGTACTGCCAGCGCGAGCCAGGCGCAAAGAAATTGCGGTACGTGACACGGATGTGACTGCGAGGCGTGGCGCAGGACCCGCCCCGCAGCACCATCTGGTTGATCATGAACTTGCCGTTGTATTCCCCCACCGCGCCGGCGGCGGGACGAAAACCCGGATACGGCAGGTAGGCGCTTTGCGTCCACTCCCAGACACCGCCCAGGAAACCGGGCGCATCGGCGCGCAGCCGCGCTGGATGCAGCAGCCCCGACTCGGCGAAGTCCCCATCGGCCGGCAGGCCGGCGCCTTCGGCCATGGCCCGCGCGGCCGCGATTTCCCATTCCTGTTCCGTCGGCAGCCGGGCGCCCGCCCACCGGGCATAGGCATCGGCCTCGTAATAGCTCAAGTGGCAGACGGGCTCGGCCGGGTCCATGGGGAGCGGCCCGGCCACCGTATGGCACATCCATCGGCCGTCGCGCCGCATCCAGTACAGCGGCATGTCCCATCCACCGCGCACGCGCGCATCCCAGCCGTCGGACAACCACAAGTCCGGCCGGCGATAGCCGTCGTCCTCGATGAAGGCCAGGTATTCCGCATTCGAGACCGGGCGCTGCGCCAGTTCGAACGCATCGACCCACACGCGGTGCCGCGGCGCCTCGTTGTCGAAGGCAAAGCCTTCGCCCGCATGCCCCACGTCCGCCAGTCCCTCGTCATAGCGCAGGAATGCCGCCGGCCCGGGTTCCGACGGCGGTTCCTTGGCCCGGGCCGGCCGCCACGCGGGCAGCAGAGGGTTGTGCCAGAAGTGGTGCTTCAGGTCGGTCGCGATCAGTTCCTGGTGCTGCTGTTCGTGATGCAGGCCGAGCTCGACCAGCGCCAGCGCCCGCGGCGGCGCGTCATCGTCCATCCAGGCCAGCAGGCGTTCCAGCACCGACTGCTGGTAGGCCATGACCCGGTCCAGCGACGGACGCGAGAGCAGCCCCCGCTGGCCGCGCGGATGCCGCTCGCCGACGCCCACGTAGTAGGAGTTGAACAGCTCGCGGAAGGCGGGATCGAAGGGCCTGAAGCCCGGCTGCCACGGTTCGAGCACGAAGGTCTCGAAGAACCACGCGACGTGGCCGACGTGCCACTTGACCGGACTGGCCTCGGGCATGGACTGCAGCATGCAGTCCTCGGGCGTCAACCCGTCCAGGAGGGCCAGCGTCGCCTCGCGCACGGCCGCCACGCGGCGGGCCAGCAACTCGGGAACGAACACATCGTCGCGCGCGTTCATCGCTGGGCCAGGAAAACGCCGAACCACGAACGGGGATCGGTCCACATGTTGCGCACCGAAAAACCCGCCTGCGCCAGCATGGCATCGAACTGCGCCGGCGTGTACTTGTAGGAATGCTCGGTCACGATGTCCTCGCCTGCCTCGAATATCCGCTCCGACGTCCCCCAGCATACGCGCTGCCGCTGCCGGGCCCGCAGCCGCATCTCGATACGGCCGTGGCCATCGTCGAAGCGCGACTCATGGTCGAACTCGGCCGGCTGGAAGTCGCTGCCCAGCACCCGGTTGCATACGCGCAGCACGTTGCGGTTGAATGCCGCCGTCACGCCCAGGTCGTCGGCATAGGCGCGCTCCATCACGCGCCTGTCCTTGCGCAGGTCGGCGCTGATCAACAGACTGCCGCGCGGACCGGCCTGGCGGCAGATCGCGGCCATCAGCGCGACGGCTCGCTCCGGATCGAAGTTGCCGATGGACGATCCGGGGTAGAAAAACACCGGCGGATGCTCCTCGATATCGACCAGGTGGCGGCGCAGGTCCAGGTCGCCCGAGAAGTCCGCCTCCACGGCCACGCAGGCGATCTGGGGGAATTTGCGCCCCAGCGCCGCCACCTCGTGCCGCAGGCAGTCGGCGGCGATGTCCACGCCCAGATATCGGCAGGCGTCCACGTGGGCCAGCCAGGAACGGGACTTCGCGCAATCTCCGCAGCCCAGGTCCACCCACTGGATGCGGCGCGGCAGGGACCGGGCGATGGCCGGACGATGGGCCTCGAAGATGGCCCGCTCGGTGCGGGTCGGGTAGTACTCCTCGAGTTCGCAGATGGCGTTGAACAGGACGCACCCTTGCGCGTCGTAAAGAAACTTCGGATCGATATGGGCCTGCGCATCCCGCAGGCCGGCGGCCAGTTCCGCCGCGCGATTGTCGAGCGGCGCCGTATCGGCGCGCCGCCCGGGGGACGGCGCGCCTTCCATCGAAAAGGCGGTGTCGTTCCCGGCCATTCTGTGCGCGGGACCTCGAAGCATGGTGGTCAATATGGGCTCCTTGGGGGACAGCGGCAGAGTGTCCGCCCCGGGCCGTAGCAAGCGCAATGCCCGGCCGCGGCCGTCGGACATGGGCCCTATCTATACGCTTGTCGCTTCCCGGGGAACAGGAATGGGATGTAACCCTTGCCTACGACGCTGCGAAAGGAGCCCGCATTTGACCGTAAACCGAAACAAACTATGGCGGCCACCCCTGTTTTTCCCTCATGGAACAGCCCCTAAGCTGATGGCTGTCGCGACGGTTTCCCTCCGTCCCCCCACCATCAAGGAGTTTCCATGAACATCGCCATCCTCGGCGCCACCGGCAACGTCGGCAGCCGCCTCGTCAACGAAGCCCTGGCCCGCGGCCACCACGTCACTGCCCTCGCCCGCCACGCCTCGAAGCTCGCCGCACGCCCCGGCCTGGAGACCCTGGACGTCGACCTGGCCGACGGCGCGAAGCTGGCCGACGCCCTGCGCGGCAAGGACGCGGTCATCAGCAGTGTGCGCTTCGCCACCTCGCCTCTGGCCGCCGTCCTCGGCCCCGTCAGGCAGGCCGGCGTGCGGCGACTGCTGGTAGTGGGCGGCGCCGGCAGCCTGGAGGTGGCTCCCGGAATCGCGCTGGTGGACACGCCGACGTTCCCGGCCGAGTACAAGCCCGAGGCGCTGGCCGGGCGTGACTGGCTGAACGCCCTGCGGACCGAGAAGGACCTGGATTGGACGTTCCTGTCGCCCTCGGCGCTGTTCACGCCGGGCGAGCGCACGGGCACGTTCCGCCTGGGCGGCGATACGCTGCTGACCGCGGCGGACGGCCGCAGCTGGATCTCCATGGAAGACTTCGCCATCGCGATGCTGGACGAAGTGGAAAAGCCCGCGCATACGGGGCGGCGCTTCACCGTCGGATACTGATGGCGTCGCGGCGGGGCAACGCGAACCGCGACGCCCGCCCCGGGGCCGTTACATGTAGCGACGATTGCAACAGCCCGCACAAACCGCCGGCCGGAAATCGCCCCTACAGTCGGACTATCGCAGTTTCGGAGAATCTGTATGAAACGGCTGGCAATGGCAGGGCTGATGGCCGCGGCCCTCTTGGCCGTCAGCGCGACGGCCCAGGCCCGCGTGAGCGTATCCATAGGCATCGGCATACCAGGTATCGTCTATGGCCCGCCACCGGTCTACGTGGCCCCCGCGCCGGTCTACGTGCCCCCGCCTCCCCCCGTCATGGTGATCCCCGGGCCGGTCGGCTACGTGCCCTACGACCCGTACTGGCGGGAAAGGCGCTGGGAACAGGAGCGGCGCTGGGAGCGCGAGCGCTACCGCGAAGAGCGCCACTACCGGCGCCACGGCTACCGCGATTGAACGACGGCCCCTAGACGGGGCCGTTTCTTTTTGCCGCCGGCCGCCCCCGAAGGCGCGACCGAATGTCGCGACTTGACGTAGATCATTGTCACGTACGGCCGAGCACTGATACCTTAGGCGTAGCCCAACGTACAACGGGAGTACGCCCCTGTCCCGCCCTGCCTGCGCGCGCTCCGGCGACGCGCTTCGCCCCTCCCCCGGCGACTGGCTGCAACTGGCCGGATCGCTGACGTGGCTGGCCCAGGCCGGCATCCTGGCCGCGGCGGTGCAGCGCATGGCGGCGGATCCCGGCGACGTGGCCGCAGGCCTGGTGTCCGCCGCGGCCTTCCTGCTTGCCGGCGCCCTGCGCGCGGCGTGCGATGCGTGGGGAACGCGCCTGAGCTTCCAGGTCGCAAGGAGCCGCCTGTCGGCGCTGCGTGCCGCCGCGGTCGACGCGCTGGCAAGCGGTTCCCCGCTGGACAAGCGCCGCCCCGCCGCCGGCCACGCGGCCAGCGTGCTGGCCGAACAGGCCGATGCCGCGCTGCCCTACCTGGCCCGCTATCCCGCCATCCAGTTGAAGATACTGGTCGTGCCGCTGGCCATCCTGGCGGCCGTCGCGCCGCTGTCGTGGGTCGCGGCGCTGGTCCTGCTGGCCTCGGCCCCGCTGATCCCGGTCTTCATGGCGCTGGTGGGCTGGCGCGCCCAGCGCGCCAGCCAGGCCCACCTGGCGGAGATGGGCACGCTGAACGCCTTCCTGCTGGATCGCCTGCGCGGGCTGGCCACGCTGCGGGCGCTTGACGCCGTCGACGCCACCACCGGACGGCTGGCATACGTTGCACAAACACTGCATACGCGTACCATGGCGGTACTGCGCATCGCCTTCCTGTCCTCGGCGGTGCTGGAATTGTTTTCCGCCATCGGGGTCGCCATGGTCGCGGTCTACGTAGGATTCCACCTGCTGGGCACCTTGCCCTTCGGCACCTGGGGCAGTCCGCTCTCCCTCGGCCAGGGGCTCTTCGTCCTGCTGCTGGCCCCCAGTTTCTTCGAACCGCTGCGCGACCTTTCCACGGCCTGGCATGACCGGGCCGCGGGCCGGGCGGCGCTGGAGGCGCTGCGGGCGCTCGCCGCCGCGCCCACGAAGCTGGTGGGCGGCATCCTCCCCTTGCCCTCGCCGGACGACGCGCCCGCCCGTCGCCCTCCCCCCGCCGTCGAACTCGTCCAATTGCGCTTCGCGCACGCCGATTCGGCGCCACCGGTCATCGACGGCCTGGACCTGCGCGTGGCCCCGGGCGAGCGGGTAGCCATCGTCGGACCGAGCGGCGCGGGCAAGTCGACGCTGCTGGCGTTGATCGCCGGCCTCGTGCCGGCCCAGTCCGGCGCCGTCCTCATCGACGGCGTGGCGCTGGATGACCAGAACGCGCCGCGTCTGCGGGCACGCATGGCCTGGATAGGGCAGAAGCCGCATGTCTTTGCCGGTACGCTGGCCGCCAACGTCGCCCTGGGCCGCCCGGACGTGGACCCGCGGGCGGTGGACCGCGCCCTGCGGGCCGCGACCCTGGAGCTGCTCGCGGGACGCGAAGCCGGACGCCCGCTGGGCGAAGCCGGCACCGGCCTGTCCGGCGGAGAATGCCTGCGCCTGGCAATGGCCAGGGCAGTCGCCGCGCCCGGCAGCGACCTGTGGCTGGCCGACGAACCCACCGCCCACCTGGACGCCGCCACGGCCCGGGAGCTGACCCGCCGGCTGCTGGCGCAGTCCGCGGGCAAGACCCTGATCGTCGCCACGCACGACCCCGAACTGGCCTCGCGCATGGACCGGGTGATCGACCTGGCCCCCCCGCGCGCGGCGCCGGCCGGCACGGACCTGGCCGCGCAGGACGTCATGGAGGCCGCGTCATGAAGGCCTCCATTGGCGCCGTCTTGCGGCTGTTCTTCGCCGGTCGGCGGCGCCTGTTGTGGAGCGGCATCGCGCTGGCCGCGCTGACGGTCTTCGCCGGCATGGGGCTGCTGGGCCTGTCCGGATGGTTCATCACCGCCACCGCGCTGGCAGGACTGGCCGCCGGCACCGCCCTGGCGTTCGACGTGTTCACTCCCGGCGCCGGCATACGGCTGCTGGCCCTGGTCCGCACGGCGGCCCGCTATGGCGAGCGGGTCGTCACCCACGATGCGGCGCTGGCGGTCATCGCCGCGCTGCGTCCCCGGCTGTTCGCGGGCTGGGCCCGGCCCGAGGCCGCGCGCAAGCTGCTCGCCCGGCCGGCCCGGCTGCTGTTCCGCCTGACCGCCGACGCCGACGCGCTGGACGCGCTGTACCTGCGCGTGCTGGTTCCCGCCGGGGCCGCCTGTGCCGCCATCGCGCTGGCCGGCGTCGCGCTGGGCGTGATCAGCCTGCCGCTGGGCCTGGCAATGGCCGGCTGGCTGCTGGCCGCCGGCGCCGGCATACTGGCCTGGACCATGCGCCGCAGCCGCCGCGCCGCCTGCCGCCGCGCCCATGCGCTCGAAGCCCTGCGTGCGCAGGCCATCGACCTCGTCTCCGGCCAGACCGAACTGGCCATGGCCGGCCAATTGGCGCAGCGATGCCGGCTGCTGGCACGGACCGAACACCGGCTGGCCGCCGCCGACGACACCATCAACCGCGCCGACACGCAAGGCGGATTCCTGCAGGCCATGGCGGGCACGCTTGCCATGGGCGCCACGCTGGCGGCCTGTGTCCTGCTGGTGGCCGGCTCGGCCATCGGCGCCCCCGTGGCGGCGCTGGCGCTGCTGCTCGTGCTGGCAAGCGCCGAACCGCTCACGCCGCTGCGGCGGGGAATCCTGGAGCTGGGCCGCACCCTCTTGGCCATCCGCCGCCTGGCGCCAAGACTGGACGCACCCGCCGCGCCCCCGCCCCGCGCCGCCTCCGGCGACATCCGGCTCGAACACGCCAGCCTGGGCCACGAAAGCCGGCCCGGCCTGCCCGCCGGCCTGGCACTGGCGGACGTCACGCTCGTGGTCCGGCCCGGCGAGCGAGTCGCGGTGGTCGGCCCCAGCGGCGCGGGCAAGTCGACGCTGCTAGCCCTGGTGGCGGGCGAACGGCTGCCCTCCGGCGGGCGGGTCCAGGCCCCCGCCTCCTGTCTGCTGACCCAGCGCACCGAGCTGTTCCAGGACAGCGTGCGCGACAACCTGCGCCTGGCCCGCCCCGATGCCAGCGACGACGAGCTGTGGGCCGCGCTGCGGGCCGCGGGCCTGGACCAGGCCATCGCCGCCCTGCCCGCCGGCCTGGATACGCGGCTGGGCGAAGGCGGCCTGGGGCTGTCCGCCGGACAGGCACGCCGGCTCGCGCTGGCGCGGCTGTTCCTGCGCCCCACGCGGCTGTGGCTGCTGGACGAACCCACGGAAGGGCTGGACGCGCCGACCGCGCGCGACGTGGTCGACCGATTGGCCGGACAGGCCCATGGCCGGACCCTCCTCATCGCCACCCATATCAGGCGGGAGGCCGCCCTGGCGGACCGCATCGTCGTGCTGGCCGCCGGCATCGTGGCCGCCGACCTGCGCCGCGGCACTCCCGCCTTCGATCATCAACTTCACACCCTGCGCCCGGACTGAGGAGGAAGCTGGCACCATGGACCTCGACATCGTTTCACTCTCGCGCCTGCAGTTCGCATTGACGGCGCTCTACCACTTCCTTTTCGTCCCGCTCACGCTGGGCCTGTCGGTCGTCATCGCCATCATGGAGACGGTCTACGTCATGACCGGGCGCAAGATCTGGCGGCAGATGACCAAATTCTGGGGCACGCTGTTCGGCATCAACTTCGTGCTGGGCGTGGCCACCGGCCTGGTGATGGAGTTCCAGTTCGGCATGAACTGGAGCTACTACAGCCACTACGTTGGCGACATCTTCGGCGCGCCGCTGGCGCTGGAAGGCCTGATGGCCTTCTTCCTGGAAGCGACCTTCGTCGGCCTGTTCTTCTTCGGCTGGAACAAGCTGTCGCGCGTCGGCCACCTGGTGGCGACCTGGTGCGTGGCGCTGGGATCGAACTTCTCGGCGCTGTGGATCCTGATCGCCAACGGGTGGATGCAGAACCCCGTCGGCTCGGCCTTCAATCCCGAGACCATGCGCATGGAAGTCAGCGACTTCTTCGCCGTCCTGACGAACCCGGTGGCACAGGCCAAGTTCGTCCACACGGTATCGGCCGGCTACGTGACCGCCTCGGTGTTCGTGCTGGGCGTATCGGCCTGGTACCTGCTGAAGGGCCGGCACATCGACGTGGCCAAGCGCTCGATGACGGTGGCCGCCTCGTTCGGGCTGGCCTCGGCGCTGTCGGTGGTGGTCCTGGGCGACGAAAGCGGCTACCTGTCGACCGAGCACCAGAAGATGAAGCTGGCCGCCATCGAAGGCATGTGGGAAACCGAGCCCGCGCCCGCTCCCTTCACCATCGTCGGCATCCCGGACCAGCAGGCGCGCGAGACCCACTACGCCATCCGCATCCCGGCCGTCATGGGCCTGATCGGCACGCGCTCGCTCACCACCGAGATCCCCGGCATCACCACGCTGGTCGACCACGCACGGGACCGCATACGCAGCGGCATCGTGGCCTTCGACGCCTTGCAGCGCATACGCGCGGCGGGAAGCTCCGCCGCCATCGCGCCTGCCGACCGCGACGCGTTCGAGGAGCACGGCCGCGACCTCGGCTACGCCCTGCTGCTCAAGCGCTACCTGGACGACCCGCGCCAGGCCACGGCCGCGCAGATCGACCAGGCCGCCTGGGACACCGTGCCCATGGTCCTGCCGCTGTTCTGGTCCTTCCGCATCATGGTCGGCCTGGGTTTCTTCTTCATCCTGCTGACGGCCACGTTCTTCATCCTGTCGGCCCGCCGCCGGCTCGACGCGCACCGCTGGCTGCTCAAGGTCGCGGTGTTCTCGATCCCGCTGCCCTGGATCGCCGCCGAGATGGGCTGGATCGTGGCCGAGTTCGGCCGTCAGCCGTGGGTCATCGAAGGCGTGCTGCCCACCGCCGCCGCCGTCTCCGACCTGGGCGTGGAGACGGTACTGCTGACCATCCTGGGTTTCACCGCGCTCTATACCGTGCTGTTCATCGTCGAGATGAGCCTGATGCTGCGCGCCATTCGCAAGGGCGTGGAACCCGACCCCGATCCGGAAGTCCGGCTCGTGGCCCCGCACCTGTCCCAACGCCTTACCGCCCAGGAGTAAGCCATGATTCTGCACACACTCATCGACTACGACGTGCTGCGCCTGATCTGGTGGGCGCTGCTGGGCATCCTGCTGATCGCATTCGCGCTGACCGACGGCTTCGACCTGGGCACGGGCATGCTGCTGCCCTTCGTTGGCCGCACCGACATCGAGCGCCGCGTGGTCATCAATACCATCGGCCCCGTGTGGGAAGGCAACCAGGTGTGGCTGATCCTGGGAGGCGGCGCCATCTTCGCCGCCTGGCCGCCGCTGTATGCGGTGTCCTTCTCGAGCTTCTATCTCGCGATGTTCGCCATCCTGTTCGCGCTGATCCTGCGGCCGGTGGGCTTCAAGTACCGCAGCAAGCGCGAAGGCACGCGCTGGCGCGCGGTCTGGGACTGGGCGCTGTTCGCCGGCGGCCTGGTGCCCTCGCTGATCCTGGGCGTGGCGGTGGGCAACGTGCTGCTGGGCGTGCCCTTCAGGCTCGACGGCGATCTGCGCATCTTCTACGACGGCAGCTTTTTCGGACTGCTGTCGCCCTTCGCCCTGCTGTGCGGCCTGGTATCGGTGGCCATGCTGGCCACGCAAGGCGCGTGCTGGCTGGTCCTGAAGACCAGCGGCGAGGTGGCCGAGCGCGCGCGCCGCTACGGCAGCGCGGCGGCGTTCCTGACGCTGCTGCTGTTCGCGCTGGGCGGCATCGCGCTGTGGGCATGGGTGGACGGGTACCGGATCACGAGCGCCATCGATCCCCTGGGCGCCTCCAATCCGCTGCGCAAGACGGCGGAAACCGCGACGGGCGCCTGGTTCGACAACTATGCGGCCCATCCGTGGCTGATGCTCGCACCGGCCGCCGGCCTGGCCGGCTCCGCGCTGGCCCTGCTGCTGCTCCGGGTGCGCAGCGAGGTCGGTGCGCTGCTGGCCAGCTCGCTGGCCATACTGGGCATCATCCTGACCGTGGGCGTCTCGATCTTCCCGTTCCTGCTGCCGTCGTCCGCCGACCCGCGGGCCAGCCTGACCGTCTGGGATGCCTCCTCCAGCCACCTGACGCTGTTCATCATGCTGGTGGCATCGGCCATCTTCGTCCCGATCATCGTCGCCTACACGTCCTGGGTCTACCGGGTCCTGTGGGGCAAGGTCGACGAAGCGTCCCTGAAAGAACCCGGCAACCACGCCTACTGACACACCTGGGAGGAACGAGCATGTGGTACTTTTCCTGGATACTGGGGTTGGGCCTGGCGGCGACCTTCGCCGTCCTGAACGCCATGTGGTACGAACTCAGGGAACAAGACGAGTAAGTCCCCCTATCGGAGATATCGAGCGGTATGAAGACTTGGGATCAACGCTTTTCCGAACCTGGCTACAAGTACGGAACCGCGCCCAACCGCTTCCTGGCCGAGCAGGAACCCCGCCTGCCGGCCGGTAGCCGGGTGCTGCTGCCCGGCGATGGCGAGGGCCGCAACAGCGTGTGGCTGGCCGAGCGCGGACACCAAGTGCTGGCGGTCGACAATTCGCATGTCGGACTGGACAAGGCGCTGGCCCTGGCGTCGAACCGCGGCGTCACCATCACCACGCTGAACGCGGACCTGGCCGCCTGGACACCGCCGCCGGCCACCTGTGCAGCGGTCGTGCTGATCTATGTCCACCTGCCCAGCGGCTTCCGGGCCGACGCCCACCGTCGCCTGGCGGGCGCGCTGGCTCCCGGCGGCTGGCTGGTCCTGGAATCCTTCCACCCGCGCCAGCTGGCCTACCGGAGCGGCGGTCCCCGTGACGTCGACATGCTGAGCGACCTGGCCACGATACGCGCGGACTTCGCCGGCCTGCTCGAGGAAGTGCACGGCTGGGAAGGCGAGGTGGAACTGGACGAAGGAGACGGGCACCGCGGGCCGGCCTTCGTTACCCGCTACGTGGGCCGGCGCGCGGCCTAGCCTGCGGCACGCCGGCCCATGCCAGCCGCCCCATGCCTGGCGGCATATCCGCTATAGTTGTTGCACCAAGCCTGGCTGCCGCGCGCATGTCCCCTACTTCGAAATCTTCGTCCGTACCGACGCTCTCGTCCGATACGTATTCGCTGTCCTCCGATCTGACCACGCGGGCCCCGTCCGTCCAGCAAGCCTACGCTTACGTGCGGGACGGCATCATCTCGGGCCGGTTTCCCGAGGGCGCGCGCATCACGGAAAAGGAAGTTTCGGAAGCACTGGGGTTATCGCGCACGCCGGTACGCGAAGGGCTCAGGCTGCTCGTGGCCGATGGCCTGCTGATCTTGCGCGCCAACGCGGGGGCCACCGTGCGAACCTGGACCACCCAGGAAATCCGGGATCTCTACGCGGTGCGCATCCTGATCGAATCGGAACTGGCCGCCCTGGCCGCGACCCGCATGAGCCCGGCCACGCTGGCCGAGCTGCACGAGATCCAGGACGAGATGGAATCACGCGGCCCGGACATCAGTCCCGCCAACCTCGACCGCATCGCCCCGCTGAACCGGAACTTCCACGCGCGCATCTCCGAATCCGCCGGCAACCCGCGGCTGCTGGCCATGCGCACCAAGGGCGTGGACATCAAGATCATCCTGCTGACGCGGCGCAGCTACGACCGCTCGCGCCTGGCGCGTACCTTCCAGCATCATCGTGAACTGATCGATGCATTCACCGCGCGCGACCCCGAATGGGCACGCGCGGTCATGCATGGCCACCTGCGGTCGGCCCAGTTCGCGCTGCTCGAACGCGCCTCGTCCCCCGTGGATCAGAACGCCGCTCGATAGATCGCCAACGCGTCCTCTTCCGACACCGGCCGCGGATTGTTGACCAACAATCGCTGCTGCATCATGGCATCGCGCGCGAGCATGGGAAGATCGGCCTGCGCCACGCCCACTTCGCGCAACGAACGGGGAATGCCGGTTGCGCGCACCAGCTCTTCCATGTAGCGGATGAAGCCATCCGCCGCCGCCAGATCATCGGCGCCGGCATACTCTGCCTGCACCACGCGTGCCAAGTCGGCGTACAGCGGCCGCGCGGCAGGGAGATTGAAACGCAGCACGTGGTTCAGGACCAGGGCATTGGACAGTCCATGCGGCACGTGAAAATGCCCACCCAGGGGATAGGCCAATGCATGAACCGCCGCGACGGGCGCATTGGAAAACGCCTGCCCGGCCAGCATGGCCCCGAGCAGCATGGCCTCGCGCGCATCCAGATTCGAGGGTTCGCGGCAGGCCTGCAGCAGATTCCTCGACAGCCATTGCATGGCGCGCCGGGCCAGCATGTCGGACAAGGGGTTCTTCAATCGCGCCGACGTATAGGCCTCGATCGCATGGACCATGGCGTCTATGCCCGTCGCTGCCGTGGCGGCGGCCGGAAGTGCCACGGTCAGTTCGGCATCCAGGATGGCCAGGTCTGCCATCAGCAACGGCGAGACGACCCCGCTCTTGCTGGTCTCGCCCGTCGTCACGATCGAGATCGCCGTCACCTCGGAACCCGTGCCCGCCGTGGTGGGCATCAGGATCAACGGCAGGCGCGGACCGGCGACCTTGCCTATGCCATACATCTCGGCCAGAGGCTGGGCCGAGCCGCAAAGCACGGCGATGAGCTTGGCCACGTCCATCGAAGACCCGCCGCCCATGCCCAGCACGACTTGCGCCCTGGCATCGCGCGCGCGATCGGCCGCTTTCGCCACCACATGATCGGGTGGATCCGCCACCACGTCGTCGATGACGGTGACCTCCCAGCCGTGGTCCCGCAAATCGGCCAGCGCGGGCGCCAGCAGTCCGCTGGCATGCAGGAACCGGTCCGTGACCAGGCACAGGCGCATGGCGGAATGACGGTCCCGCAGCAGCCGGCCCAAGCGACGCGCGGCGCCCCGCTCCACGATCAGCTGCGGTACGGTGGAAAATTCGAACCTGTCCACGTTCGGGCTCCCGAATACGTCAACGCGCCCAGCGCTTCTCGAAATCCCACACATCCCCGAAGCCGATCAGTTCGCAGAACTCCCTGAAATCGGCCATGGGAATGTCGGGCGACAGACTGGTGCCCGTCTCCTTGAGGTGGCGCAGCGCCTTTTCCATCGCCGCGGCCGCGACCAGGCTGGTCATGGCCGGAAAGATCGCGAGCGAGAAACCAATTTCCTTGAGCACATGAGCCGGCAGGATCGGGGTCTTGCCGCCGTCGGCCATGTTGGCGATCATGGGCAGGTCGAAGGCCTCGCAAACGCGGCGCATTTCCTCTTCGCTCTGGGGGGCCTCGAAGAACAGGATATCGGCGCCGGCTTTCGCATAGGCTTCCATGCGGCGCATGGCGTCATCCACGCCCAGGCTGGCGCGCGCATCGGTGCGGGCGATGATGAGGAAGTTTTCCTTGTCTTGCCGGGCATCGCAGGCAACCTTGATCTTGTCGACCATGTCCTCGATCGGTACGCAACGCTTGTTGGGCGTATGGCCGCACTTCTTGGGAAACTCCTGGTCTTCCAGCTGGATGGCGGTGACGCCGGCTTCCTCGTAGCCGCGTACGGTGTGGTGCACATTGAGCAAGCCGCCATAGCCCGTATCCGCGTCGGCGATCAGTGCCGCCGAGGTCGTGCGCGTGATGGTGCGCATGCGATCCACCATCTGGGTATAGGTGGCGATGCCGGCGTCCGGCAACCCCAGGTTGGAGGCCGTGAGCCAATAGCCCGAACCGTAGACGATGTCGAAACCGACCTTGGTGGTCATGATGGTGGCGATCATGTCCTGCACGCCCGGGATGACGATGAATTCGCCGCTGGAGAGTTTTTGTCTGAGAATCGGGTTGGCCATGCGGCCTCCACTAAGCGAAGAAAAGGGAACCATTCAGTCCATGGACGCCAGCCAGGGCCGGTCGCGCTGGATACGCCCTTCATAGGCGCGCAGCGCCGCGTCGTGACGCAATGTGCGGTCTATCTCGTCCTCGGCCGAAAGCAGTTGTTCCGCATGGCCGTCGGCCAGTGTGATCGGGATGGCGCCGCCATCCGGGAGCGTGAGAGTCCGCTGCGCCACCCTCAGGCGCAGCATGGGCTGGGCCGGCCCCGCCCATGCCCGTACCAGGCGTTCGTGGTCGGCCGGCGTCACCGTGGCAGGCACCAGGCCGTTCTTCACGCAGTTGTTGCGGAAGATATCGCCGAAGGAAAGGGCCACGACCGCCCGTACGCCATAGTCCGCCAACGCCCACACCGCATGTTCGCGCGACGATCCGCAGCCGAAGTTGGAAAGCGCCACCAGCACGCTGGGCGGCTCGGCCTGTTCCATGAAGGCCACCTCGGGCCGGCCTTCGGCCCGCCAGTCGGCGAAAAGGTGCGCCCCCAGGCCCGTGCGGTGCACCGCGCGCAGGAAGCGGCCGGGAAACAGGGCGTCGGTATCGATATCGTCGCGCGGCAGCAGGACGGCGCGGCCGTGGACTTCCGCAATGACTGCTTTCATGCCAGGTACTCCCGGGGATCGGCCAGGCGGCCCCGAAGGGCGGATGCCGCCACCGCGGCGGGACTCATCAGGTGGGTGCGCCCCCCCTGCCCCTGCCGGTTCTCGAAATTGCGGTTGGAGGTGGATGCGCAGCGCTGGCCCGGCATCAGGCTGTCGCCGTTCATGCCTATGCACATGGAACAGCCGGACTCTCGCCACTCGAAGCCGGCGTCGACGAAAACCTGCGCCAGGCCTTCGGTCTCGGCCGCGCGCCTGACGCTGGTCGAGCCCGGCACCACCAGCGCGCGCACGCCCGCGGCGACACGACGGCCGCGCACCACTTGCGCGGCGGCGCGCAGGTCTTCCAGGCGGCCGTTGGTGCACGAGCCGATGAAAGCCACGTCGATGGGCACCGAAGCGAGCGGCTGGCCGTGTTCGAGACCCATATAGGCCAGGCTCTCCCGCAGGCGGTCGCGGTCGGCGTCGTCCCTGGGCACGATCCCGTCGCCCACGCGGCCCGAGAACGGGGCGCTGTCGGCCGGCGTCGTGCCCCAGGTCACGAGCGGCATGATCCCGTCGGCGTCGAACTCGACGTAACGGTCATAGTCGGCCGTCTCGTCGGTGCGCAGCGCGGCCCAGGCCTGTGCCGCCTGTTCGAAATGTTCGCGCGCCGCCCCCTGGACCCGTTCGCGCAGGTAGGCCAGCGTGATGGCGTCGGGCGCAATCAGGCCGAAGCGCGAGCCGGCCTCGATGGTCATGTTGCACAGCGTGAGCCGCGCCTCCATCGAGAGCGCCTGCACCAGCGGGCCCAGGTATTCGATGCCATGGCCGGTCCCGCCGCTGGTGCCGATGTGGTGGATCAGGGCCAGCGCGAGATCCTTGGCATAGACTCCCGCGGACAACTGCCCCGAGATCCGGACACCCATCGTCTTCGGCTTGCGCATCCAGAGGCTCTGGGTGCTCATCACATGGCCCACTTCCGAGGTGCCTATGCCCCAGGCCAGCGCCCCCAGCGCGCCCAGCGTGGCACTGTGCGAATCGCCGCAGACCACGGTGCTGCCCGGCAGCACGTAGCCCAGCTCCGGCGCGATGACGTGCACGATGCCTTGCAGCGGATGGTCGAGGTCGAACAGGCGCATGCCCGTGCGCCGGGTATTGCGCCGCAGCGTGGCGATCTGCTCCCGGCTTTCCGCATTGGGAATGTTCGACAGCCGGTCGGCCGTGGTGGGTACATTGTGGTCCTGCACCGCGATGTGCCGCCGCGGCGAACGCAGCGAGCGGCCGGCCTCGGCCATGCTGGCGAAGGCTTGCGGGCTGGATACCTCCTGCACCAGATGCCGGTCGATATAGATCAGGTCTTCGCCGGAATCATTGCGGGCGACCGAGTGTTCCGCCCAGATCTTGTCGAATAGCGTGGTCATGGCTGCGAGGCCGCCACTGGCTCGTACCACGGCAGTTCCGGCCGGTTGCCGTAGCGACGCACGCGGATGTTGGCCTGCTCGCCATGCCCCGCGAAATTCTCCATATGGCACAGGCGCGAGCAGTATTCGCCGATCTCGGCACTGGCCGCGTCGGTCGTCACGCGCTGGAAGGTGCAGGTCTTCAGGAACTTGCCGACCCACAAGCCGCCGGTGTAGCGCGCCGCCTTGTTGGTGGGCAACGTGTGGTTGGTGCCGATCACCTTGTCGCCGAAGGCGACGTTCGTGCGCGGCCCCAGGAACAGCGCGCCGTAGTTGGTCATGTTTTGCAGGAACCAGTCCGGATCGCGGGTCATCACCTGCACGTGCTCCGAGGCCAGCTCATCCGCCTTCTGCAGCATTTCTTCCCGCGTATCGCAGACGATGACCTCGCCGAACTCCGCCCACGAACGAGCCGCGATCTCGGCGGTGGGCAGGATCTTGAGCTGCCGTTCCACTTCGGCCATGGTGGCGTGCGCCAGCGCTTCGCTGTCGGTCAGCAGCACGGCCGGCGAAGTCGGCCCATGTTCCGCCTGTCCAAGCAGGTCGACCGCGCAGATTTCGCCATCCACCGACTCGTCCGCGATGACCAGCGTTTCGGTAGGGCCGGCAAACAGGTCGATTCCCACGCGGCCGAACAGCTGGCGCTTGGCTTCCGCCACGAACATGTTGCCCGGACCGACCAGCATGTCCACCGGTGCGATCGAAGACGTGCCGACCGCCATCGCCACCACGGCCTGCACGCCGCCCAGGACCAGGATCTCGTCCGCGCCCGCCATGTGCATCGCGGCGACGATGGCCGGGTGGGGTTCCCCGTGGAAAGGAGGCGCGGTAGCCACCACCCGCTTCACGCCCGCCACCTTCGCGGTCAGCACGCTCATGTGCGCCGACGCCAGCAGCGGATACTTGCCCCCGGGGATGTAGCAGCCGACCGCGTTGAGGGGAATATGGCGGTGCCCCAGGAAAACGCCGGGACGGGTCTCGACCTCCACGTCCAGCATGGATTCGCGCTGGATCCGGGCGAAGTTGCGCACCTGCGCCTGGGCGAAGCGGATGTCGTCCAGTTCGCCGGACGAGAGGCTCTTCATCGCCCGCTCGATGGCCGGCCGCGACAGGCGGAAGTCCTGCGGATCCCAGTTGTCGAATTTCCTGCTGTACTCGCGGACGGCCTCGTCGCCGCGAGCCTCGATGTCGCGGATGATGCCCTCGACGGTGTTGCGGACGGCGACGTCGTCGTTGGCACGGGCCTGGACATCACGGCCGCGCTTGAGATAGCGAATCATGGCGTCTCCTGATCGTGTTCAGTAGTGCGACAACAGGCGCCCCAGCCCCTGGACCTTGTCCTGGATGCCGCACTGGCGCAGCGCGTGCCAGTACGTGGCCGTGTTGATCGCGATGACGGGCTTGTCCAGGAAGAGTTCGGCGGCGGCGGCCAGCCGGACCATGGAGAGATTGGTACCGAGTTGCACGATGGCGTCGACGTCATCGCCATTGAGCTCGTTTATCGCGTCGCGGCACATCTGGTCGGTGGTATGCGCGATCTGGACCGGGCTCGGGCGGCGCAGGCAGATGTCGCGCACGACCGTGAAGCCGCAGTCCTCGAAAAACTGCCGCGCTTCCGCATTCGCCACGGGGTAGTAGGGAGAAAGAAAGGCAATCCTGCGCGCGCCGTAGGCATTCAACGCTGCCTCCAGCGCGAACGAACCGCAGCTCACATCCACGCCCACGTGCTCGCGCATCTTTTCCAGATACGCCTGAGCCCCTTTCTTGCCCCCCCAGAACATTACCGCCGACATGCCCATGATCAGGTATTGCATCTCGCAGGTCTTGAGCACACTGGCCGCCTGCATGGTGTTGCCCGAAATCGACTCCATCATGTGCACGAAGCTCTCGTCACTGTCGACCTTGAAGTCGGGAATCTCGATGCGGCTGTAGTGGTTGGTGACGCCTACCGGGCGCATGTCGTCGAAATCCGGTTGCACGATGGTATTGGTCGACGGCCCAATCACGCCGAACTTCATCCGATAACCCAGGTGATCCATGGCTTGCTCCTCAAGAAAAAAGTGAAATCAGTTCGTCGCGATCCATCACGTCCGCATACTTCTGCCCCATGTCGAACAGGCTGGCCTGGTGCGGACCCATCGCGCGGTCGCCCACGCAATCGGCCACCACCACGGTCAGGAAGTTGTGCTGCATGGCGTCAAGCGCAGTTGCGCGTACGCAGCCGCTGGTGGTGCAACCCACCACCACCGCGGTGTCCACGCCCTTGCCGCGCAGCCAGTCGGCCAGGCCTGTCGCGAAGAAAGCCGAGGCGCCCTGCTTGCGCACGATGTACTCGCCGGCGGTTGGCGCGAGCCCCGGGACGATCTGCGAACACTCGGCTGTTTCGGTAAATCGGGTCAGGCTCGGTGTCTTGCGGCAGAAAACGTTGTGATCGCTGCCATCCTCGGCATACACCATGCGCGCATGCGCGATTGGCCAGTTGCGCTGACGGAAGGCATGCAGCAGGCCTTGCGTGCGTTGCGCCGCCTCGCTCACATGCGCGCCTCCCAACAGCGCCGGATCGACGAAACCGTTGATGAAATCGACCAGCACCAGCCCGCACTGGCGTCCCACGCCGCTTGCATGTCCCAGGCCCTGGCGCTGGTAGACATCCAGTTCATCCATGTCCTTCCCCTTCAGGTCACGCAATTTCCGCCGCGCGCTCCAGCGCGTCGAACATCGAGGTCTTGCGGATATAGTCCAGCGACGCGACCGGGTCGGTCGCGGTGGCGCGCAGCTCATCGTGGATGCGGGAGCGCACGGCCTCGTCGCGTTCTTCGATCATCTTCTTGTTGCGCGCGGTGTTGGCGTTGATGTATTCGATGGCGACGGTGCGGCGCTGGCGTTCGTACAGGTCGAGCAGTTCGATGGGCGCGCGTCCGGCCAGGACCTCGATCAGCTTGCCGGTCAGGTTGAAGGCGTCATGCACGCCGCCATTCATGCCCATGCCGCCCAGCGGGTTGTTGATGTGCGCGGAGTCTCCCGCCAGCAGTACCCGACCCTTGCGAAACTGCGCGGCCACGCGCTGGTGCACCTTGTACAGCGTGCGATGAACGATCTGGTAGGGCCGCGGCTGGGGCAACAGGCCTTGCAGGCGTCGCTCGATGACGGCATCCGAGAGGACCCGCTCGTCGGACTCGTGCTCGGGCGTGGGAAACAGCACGCGCCACAGCGACGGCACCTTGAGCAGCACGCACCATTCCTCCGGATCCGAGATGTAGTTCACCAGTGACAGGTTCTCGAAGTGCTGCTCGAACGGGAACTGCGTCGACACCACCAGGAAACGCTCGGGATAGGTGTAGCCCTCGAATTCGATGCCGACGCTGTTGCGCACCGCGCTCCAGGCGCCATCCGCGCCGATGAGAAAGTCGCCGCAGGCGGTCTCGATGCCGTCGGCCGTGCGCAATTGCACCGTGACGCCGCCTTCGTCCTGCTGCACCGACTCGACCGCGCAGCCGAACCGCACTCTGGCATTCGGATAACTGGCCAGTTTCTTGACCAGCTCGTCGTTCAGCTTCCACTGCTCGCATTGCAACCGGAAGGGATACTTGGTGCTGCCGGCCAGCCGAGCCAGATCGAACTCGGCGATCAGTCCCTTGCGACGGTCCCGCTGCTGGGTATAGCGCGCCTTCAGGCCGGCCTCGACCAGGGGGTCGGCAATACCGTAGCGATCGAGCATATCGAGCGTGGGCGGATGAAAGGTCGAGGCACGCAGGTCCTCCATCACGCTGGCATTGCGCTCGAATAACTCAACTTCGATCCCGGCATCGGCCAGCACCATGGCACTGACCAGGCCCACCGGGCCGGCCCCGGCCACCAGAACTCTTGCTTTGGGCATCTCTTTCTCGCTTTGTACACAATCTGAGAAAAATTATGAGCCAAAGAAAACCGCCAGTCCAGCGCTTAGTTCCTTTTCAAACTTTCCCGCCTATGCACCAATCAAGCGCAAACTGGCGAAAACAAACGCCAAAATGGTGAATTCGAAAATTTTCTCGGGGTTTTCACCAAAACATCGAACCAATCGAGCAAATAAGGATTAGGATTGGATTGTGTACAAAACAAGACATCCTCAGGATGCCATCGTGGCAGTCGCCGCCCCTCCCGAACACAACCGAGGAACCACCATGCTTCGACCGCTTCTAGCCTCCCTGCACATCGCGGCCGCCGTCGCGATCCTTCCCGCAACGGCCAACGCACAGCCCTACCCCAGCAAGCCGGTACGGATCATCGTCCCCGCAGCCGCGGGCGGCACTTCGGACATCGTTGCCCGGCTGCTTGCGATGAAGCTGCAAGAGTCCATGGGCAAGCCTTTCATCGTGGAATACAAGGCCGGTGCCGGCACCAACCTCGGCAGCGACTACGTGGCCAAGGCGGCACCGGACGGCTACACGCTGCTGCTCAATGGCATCTCGATGGCGACGAGCCAGGTGCTATATCCCGACCTGCCGTATAACCCGCTGAAAGACCTGACACCGATCATCGAAGCCGCCGCCATGTCCAACGTGATCACGGTCAATCCCCAGTTGCCGGTCCACAACCTGAAGGAACTCATCGCGCTGGCGAAGAAGAACCCCGGCAAGTACAACTACGGCTCGCCCGGTTTCGGCAGCTCCGCCAGCCTGTCCGGCCAACTGCTCGAGATGAAGACGGGCGCCAAGCTGACGCACGTGGCCTACCAGGGCAACGCCCAGGCGACGAACGATCACCTCGCAGGGCTGCTGGAGGTCGGCTTCGTCAACCTGCCCGTGGCATTGCCGTTCGTGAAATCCGGCAAGCTGAGGCCGCTGGCGGTCACATCCTCGACCCGTTCGTCGCTGTTGCCCGACGTGCCCACGGTGGCCGAGGCCCTGAACATCGACTATGAACTCACGGGCTGGTTCGGCCTGCTGGCCCCGGCCGGCACGCCCGGCGACATCATCGCCAGGCTGCACAAGGCCTCGGCCCAGGCCCTGGCCGACCCCTCCTCGCGCGAGACGATCATGAACGCGGGCGCCGAAGTGGTTGGCGGATCGAGCGCCGACTTCGCGCGCACACTGCGCGTGGACACCGAGCGCCTGACGGAGCTGGTCAAGCAATCGGGCGCCTCCGTCAACAAATAGCCCGCCCCGGGAAAGTCAGGATGCTCGAGCAGGGGTCCGTGGCACGCCTCGTGCCCGGACCTCGACGATGGACCGACCGACAACGCAGGG
The DNA here is from genome assembly GCF_002188635.1 of Pigmentiphaga sp. NML030171. Lineage (GTDB taxonomy): Bacteria > Pseudomonadota > Gammaproteobacteria > Burkholderiales > Burkholderiaceae_B > Pigmentiphaga > Pigmentiphaga daeguensis. The sequence goes on from NZ_NINX01000051.1 coordinate 189,196, forward strand.
AGCACGTACCATGCGTAACACACGACTCAAGGCCAGCTGCTTCGCACTCATGGTTGCCATCTCGGGTGGCGCCCACGCGGCTCAACCGGACGACGCCTACCCCACCCGGCCGATCAGGATGATCATCGGCGGCGCGGCGGGAGGATCCTCGGATGTCTTTGCGCGCGCCATCGGCGACCACATGGCATCGACGCTCGGACAACCCGTCATCGTCGAATACAAGCCCGGAGCAGGTACGAACATCGGCACCGAATACGTCGTACGCGCCAAGCCGGACGGCTACACCATCCTCATCAACGGCTTGCCCATCGTGGCCAACCCCCATCTTTTCCCCAACCTGGGCTTCAACCCCGCGACCGATCTGGTGCCGATCTCGGGAGTCGCCAAGATGACCAACGTCATCACCGTCAACGCGTCGGTCCCGGTCAAGTCGCTGCCCGAACTGGTAGCCGAGGCCAGGAAATCGCCGGACCGGTTCGTGTACGGCTCGCCCGGCGAAGGCACCTCCAGCCACATCGCGGGCGAAATGCTGTCCGCCCGGACCGGCGCCCGATTCACCCACACGCCCTATCGCGGCAACGCCCAAGCCATGACCGACCTGCTGGGCGGCACGCTGCAGATGGGATTCGTCAACACGCCCGTGGCCGCCCCCTTCCTTAAGGAAGGCCGCCTGCGCGCGCTGGCCGTTACGTCAAAGACCCGATCGCCGCTACTGCCTGACGTGCCGACCGTGGCCGAAGCCCTGAACCTGCCGGACTTCGACTTCAACGGCTGGTTCGGCCTGTTCGCGCCCAGGGGAACGCCACCCGCGATCATCGCCCGCCTCGAACAAGCCGCCGGCAAGGCGCTGGCCGACCCCAAGGTGGACAAGATCTTCGTCGATGCCGGCGCCAGCGCCATGGAGCCCGGTGCGGCCAGCTTCGCCAAGTTCCTCACGGAGGAACGGAACAAGATCGACCCGCTGCTGGACAAGCGCAGCAAGTAGCGGCCCCGCCGACCGGAGAGCGGTCGCGCGCCGCCCTCCGCCCCTGCCTCCCCCTCCCCCGGACCGCCATTGCGCCCCACGCGCACGGTTTATTTTTTAAATAAAAATCATTATTATTCTTCTTTTTCTCGGTTCCCATGGAGGACCGATGTCGACCCTGACGCTTCGCATCTGGGCCTGGCCGCTCGCGCTTGGCATCCTCACCATCACCGGACTGCTCAGCGCCCTCGTGTCCGATACCTGGGGCGACGCCTGGTCCTGGGTCGGCCTGGGCACCCCGGTCGCAGTCATGCTCTGGTTCGGCTTGCGCCGCCGTCCCGTCCGGGCCCGCGCCCATGGATCGCACCACCGCTCATGAACGTCTCGACCCACTCCGCCGGCACCCGCGGCCCCACCACCTTCACGAAGGACTGACGCATGTCCGCCCGCTCGCTCAAGACCTGGGCCTGGCTGCACAAATGGAGCAGCCTGGTCTGCACGGTGTTCATGCTGCTGCTGTGCCTGACGGGCCTGCCGCTGATCTTCCACCACGAAATCGGCCACCTGCTGGGAACCGAGGTCGAAGCGCCCGCGATGCAGGACGACAGCGCCCGGGTCAGCCTGGACCGCATCCTGGAAGTCGCGCATGCGCGCTACCCCGAACGGGTCATCCAGTTCGCCTCGCAAGACGAGGATGACGAGCGCATCTGGTTCGTCACGCTTACCCCCACGCCCGCCCCCACCGACGATTTCCGTTCCGTGGCGGTGGATGCGCGCACCGGCGAGATCCTGGCCGAGCCGCGCTTCGACGAAGGCTTCATGTACGTGATGCTCAAGCTGCACGTCGACCTGTTCGCGGGCCTGGCCGGCAAGCTGTTCCTGGGTTTCATGGGGCTGCTGCTGCTCATCGCCATCGTCAGCGGCACCGTCCTGTACGGTCCCTTCACCAAGAAGCTGGACTTCGGCGAGGTCCGGCGCCATCGCACCAAGCGCGTGAAATGGCTGGACCTGCACAATCTGCTGGGCATCGTGACCCTGGTCTGGGCCTTCGTCGTCGGTGGCACGGGCATGATCAATACCTGGGCCGACCTGATGATCAAGTATTGGCAGTACGATCAGCTCAGCACCCTGCTCGCGCCCTATCAGGGCCAGCCCCTCACGCCGGCGCCCGAGCGGGCCTCGCTGCAGCGGTCCATGGAAGCAGCCAAGGCGGCCGCCCCCGGCACCCGCCTGTCGTTCATCGCCTTCCCCGGCACGGCGTTCTCCAGCCCCCACCACAACACCTTCTTCCTGGCCGGCAACGAACCGCTCACCTCCAAGCTGCTGCAGCCGGTGCTGGTCGATGCCAAGACCGCCGAGGTCACCGCGGCGCCCAGGCTGCCCTGGTACCTGACGGCGCTCCTGGTCTCTCAGCCCTTGCACTTCGGCGACTACGGCGGCCTGCCCATGCAGATCATCTGGGCGCTGCTGGACATCGCGACCATCATTGTGCTTGGCAGCGGCCTGTACCTCTGGCTCAGGAAGCGGCAACCCGCCACGGCGGCGCGGCGCAAGCAGGCCACGGCGTCCGCGTGACCGCGCCGCCCCCTTGGGGGCGCGGCGCGGGGGGCGCGGACTCGCAGCCTACATGTTGGCGATGACCGATTCCCCGAATCCCGAGCACGACACCTGGGTCGCGCCCTCCATCTGGCGCGCGAAATCGTAGGTCACGCGCTTGGACTGGATGGTTCGCTCCATGGCCGGCAGGATCAGGTCGGCCGCCTCGTGCCAGCCCATGTGCTGCAGCATCATGCGGCCCGACAGGATCTCGGAACTGGGATTGACGTAATCCTTGCCGGCGTACTTGGCGGACGTCCCGTGGGTGGCTTCGAACACGGCCACCGAATCGCTCATGTTCGCGCCCGGGGCGATGCCGGCGCCCCCGACCTGCGCGGCCAGCGCCGATGAAAGATAGTCGCCGTTCAGGTTGGGCGTGGCGATCACGTCGAACTCGACCGGGCGCAGCAGCATGGTCTGCGAGAACGTGTCGATCAGGCAGTCCTTGATCAGGACGTCCCGGCCGGTGCGCGGGTTGCGGATGCGGCAGAACGGCCCCGCGTCTATGGTCTCGGCGGCGAATTCGCGGCGGGCGATCTCGTAGCCCCAGTCCCGGAACGCGCCCTCGGTATACTTCATGATGTTGCCCTTGTGCACCAGCGTGACCGAGCGGCGGTCGTGGTCCAGGGCATACTGGATGGCCTTGCGCACCAGGCGCTCGGTGCCCTCGCGCGAGACCGGCTTGATGCCGATGCCGGAGGTGGCCGGGAAGCGCAGGTGCTTGGCCCCGAGTTTCTCCTCCAGCACGGTGATCAGCTCCACGGCCTCGGGCGAACCCGCGGCGTACTCGATCCCGGCGTAGATGTCCTCGGAGTTCTCGCGGAAGATGACCATGTTGGTCTTCTCCGGCTGCTTCAGCGGCGACGGCACCCCGCGCAGGTACTGGATGGGCCGCAGGCAGACGTACAGGTCCAGCGCCTGCCGCATCATCACGTTCAGCGAACGGAAACCGCCGCCCGGCGGCGTGCCCAGCGGACCCTTGATCGCGACGACGAACTCGCGCAATGCGGCCACGGTCTCGTCGGGCAGCCAGCCCCCCTCGCCATACAGCGTGGTCGCCTTGCGACCGGCGTAGATTTCCATCCAGTGGATGCGGCGGGCCTCGCCATAGGCCCTGGCCACGGCCGCATCGATCACCTTCAGCGCCACCGGCGTGATGTCGCGCCCGGTGCCGTCGCCCTCGATGTAGGCGACGATGGGCTGGTCGGGCACGTTGAGGGAGAAATCCGCGTTGACGGTGATGCGGCTGCCCTGGGCGGGCACCTGGATATGCTTGTAGGAAGACATGCGGCGTTTCCGAACGATCGTTGAAGCAAGCCGCGGCGCGGCCCTGTCACATCCCGTGGATTATCCCGTATTCGGCCGGGCGGCGCACGCGGCCGGCGGCGGGGCGGGCCCGGCGCGGCGGGTACAATGCCCGGATGATGTTCAATCCAACCCGAGACCAGGTCCGCCAGTTCTTCACCGAGACCTGGCGCAAGCATCGCGCCGGCGAAGTCCTGACGCCGCTGGAAGCCACCGCGCTGGACTGGATCCTGGAACACCCCGAATACCACGGCGACCTCGAGAACCCCGAGGCCGCCCAGGCCGACTACAGCGTCGAGGCCGGCCGCACCAACCCCTTCCTGCACCTGTCCATGCACCTGGCGATCGCCGAACAGCTTTCGATCGACCACCCGCCCGGCATCCGCGACGCCTACCAGCGGCTGGCCCAGCGCAAGGGCGCCCACGAAGCGGCGCACGAAATCATGGAATGCCTGGGCCGCGTCGTATGGGAAGCCCAGCGCCTGGGCACCCCGCTCGATACCGATGCCTATATCGAGCTGATCCGCCAGCGCGCCGGCTCGTAGGCCGCCGCATTCCCGCCACGCGGTCCTTCAGCAGGCCGGCCACGACATGGACGTCAAGCAGCTCCGATACTTCGTCGCCATTGCCCAGCAGGGCAGCCTTTCCGCGGCGGCGCGGCGCCTGCACGTGGTCCAACCGGCCTTGAGCCAGGCCCTGGCCGCTCTGGAAACCGAACTCGGCACGCCTTTATTCACCCGCGGCCCCACGGGCGTGGTCCCGACCACGTCGGGGACGGAACTGCTGCACCATGCGCTGGCCATCCTCAGGCAGATCGACCGGGCCAGGGCCGCCATCCAGTCCACCCTGGACACCGCCAGCGGCCCGGTGCGCATAGGCATCCTGCACAGCGCCGCGCCGGTCGCCTGCGCTCCGCTGTTCACCCGCCTGCGCCAGGAGGCCCCCGGCATCCAGCCCCAGTTGGTGGTGGGCTATTCCGACGCCCTGGCGCAGCGGCTGCGCCGCGGCGAACTGGACCTGGCCATGCTGGTGCTGGCCAGTGACGAGCGGGGGGAATCCGACGCGCATCTATACGAGGAAAACATCTGCCTGGTGACGCCGGCCAGCCATGCCGGCGGAACGCCGCCGGTGGAACTGCCGAGCCTCCAGGACTTTCCCCTGCTGCTGTCCATGGCACAGCCCCTGCACCAGTCGCTGCTTGCCCTGGCCCAGGCGCAGAAGCTCCGGCTGAACATCATGGGCGGCGTGGAGGACATTTCCTCGCTCCTCCTCTTGTGCGAGACTGGCCAATTCTCCACCCTGCTGCCCGAAGGACTGGCGGGCACGCTGACGCGAGGCACGTCGCTGGTCGTCCGACGCATCGCCCACCCCGCCTTTTCCCGCCGCGTGGTCGTACGCGCCTGCCCCGACCTGCCCAAGTCCCATGCCGTCATCGCGGCCGAGCGCATCATGAAGGCCACGCTGGCAAGCCAGGTTTGACTGCCCGCCATCACGCGGGGTGATGGCGCTCTCAAAACTTCCTATTACCGGTCAGCCGGCCCCAGCCGCTAGGATCTCGGCTCCGAGACCCTTCCTTCCACGAAGCAAAGCATGCGGCCCAATTTCCTGATGTTCATCGTCGACCAGCTGTGCGCCGATCACCTCGGCTGCTACGGCAACACCACGGTGCGGACCCCGAATATCGACCGGCTCGCCGAGCGGGGCTGGACCAGCTCGAACACCTACGTCGCCACGCCGATCTGCATGCCCAACCGCTCCAGCCTGATGACCGGCCGCATGCCGTCGGCCCACGGCGTCCGCCACAACGGCCTGCCGCTGGGGCTGGAAGCCGTGACCTTCCCGGAGCTGCTGCGCGAGGCGGGCTACGCCACGGCACTGATAGGCAAGTCGCATCTCCAGACCATGACGGACCATGCGCCGCTTCCCGATCCCAGGACACCCCGCCGGGCCCGCGACGGCGCCCGGCATTACCCCGGGGACTACCTGCAGGAAAGCGTCGCCAGCTGGCGCGGCCACGAATACCCCATGAGCCTGCCCTACTACGGCTTCGGCCATGCGGAGATCGGCATCGAACATGGCGACGACATCAACGGCCACTACCGGCAATGGCTGCGCGGCAAGTGCGCCGACGCGGAAACATGGATCGGCCGGTCCAATGCCCTGCCCAGCGACTACGAGCTGGCGGCGGTCGGCCAGGCCTGGCGCACGCGCGTACCCGAAGCCTTGCACCCCAGCGCGTGGGTAGCCGAGCGGACCTGCGACCGTCTGCGCGCCTATGCGCGGAACGATGCGCCGTTCTTCCTGTATGCCTCGTTTCCGGACCCGCACCATCCCTATACGCCGCCGGGCCGATACTGGGACATGTACCGTCCGGAGGACATGGCGCTGCCCGCGTCCTACCGCTCGGACACCCCGCCGCCCCACCTGGCGTGGCTGCGCCGCCAGCGCGACGCGGGGCGCGCCCACAAGACCTCCATGGCCTGCTTTGCCGCCACGGAACGAGAAGTACGAGAGGCAATCGCGCTCAACTACGGGGCCATCAGCTTCATCGACGCAAACATCGGCCGTGTACTGCAAACCCTGGAAGAATGCGGGCTGGCCGACAACACGATCGTGATCTTCACGGCCGATCATGGAGAATACGGCGGCGATCATCAGTTGCTGTTCAAGGGCTCCCTGCATTACCGCAGCCTGATACGTACACCGCTCATATGGGCCGCGCCGGACGCCCGGCGCGTGCGGGAAAACGGCCTGCTTTCGACCATCGACATCGCGCCCACGATTCTGGAAGCTGCCGGCGTCGAAGCCTGCAACGGCATGCAAGGCATGTCCTTCCTGCCCTCGATCCAGGCGCGGCCGTTCCAGGCCCGCGACGCGGTACTGATCGAAGAGGAAGGCCAACGGACCTATTTCGGCTTCGACGCCCCCGTCCGGATGCGAACCCTGGTCCATCCCCGCTACCGGCTCAGCGTGTATGACGGCGTGGAATGGGGCGAACTGTACGACCGCCTGGACGATCCGCTCGAGTGCGCCAACCTCTGGGACAGCGCCGCCCACCGCGGCATCCGCGACGCCCTGATCCAGCAGTTGCTGCGCCAGGCCATGGCGCACCCGGACACCGCCCTGTCGCCGCTGGCCGTTGCGTGACGGAAAAGATACTCACAAGGAGACAACATGCCCCGCTTCGCAACATCCTGGCTGCTTTGCGCAGGCCTTGCCCCGCTCGCCTGGCAATCACCCGCCCTGGGCGACGACTGGCCGACGCGGCCGGTCAAGCTGGTCGTCTCGCACGCGCCCGGCTCGAGCACCGACATCGTGGCGCGATACATCGCAACCCAGCTTGCCCGCGGCTGGGCCCAGCCGATCGTGATAGAAAACAAGCCCGGCGGGCAAAACATCATCGGCGCCCAGGCCGTCACCCGCGCCTCGCCTGATGGCTACACGCTGTTCTACGGCACCACCAGCGCCCTGGTCAGTAATCTTTATACGATCAAGGGACTGCCCTACGATCCCGTCAAGGACTTCGTCCCCATCCGGTTCATCGGCTACAGCCCGTTCATGATCGCAGCCACCGCGGGGCTGAAGGCATCCACGCTGAAGGAGGCCTTGTCGGCCCCCGGCAAGGACGGCACGGGCCCTCGCGTCGCGACCGAAGGCGCCAAGACCTTCTCGGGCATACTGGCCAACACATTGGAATCGATGTCAGGAGCCCGCTGGACCACGGTGCCTTATTCGAAGTCCTCGGAAGCGCTGCAGGACACCATAGCCGGCCGGACCGACCTCGTCGTCCTGCCTGCCATCGTGGTGATGAATCATGTCGGGCAAGGCCGGCTGAAGGCCCTGGCGGTCAGCACCGCATCGCGGCTGCCGTCGATGCCGGACGTTCCGGCCCTGGGAGAAACTTTTCCCGGCTTCGGACTGGCCGGTTGGCACATGCTCGCGGCCCCCGCCGGCACGCCCGCTTCCGTCGTGGCGCGCCTGAACCGGGAACTCGACACGCTGCTGGCCAAGCCGGAAATCGCCCGACACCTGGCCTCCCTGGGCCTGGACACCGATCCGGCCCTGTCCACCGCCGACCAGAACCGCCGGTTCCTGCAACAGGAACACGCCACCTGGCAACGCATCACCCGGCAGACCGGCCTGCTCCCCGAATAAGCAAGGCTCCACACAGGAGCGAAATGGAAGATTGAGGATGCGGTGGATCCGGCTTTGCCGGTCCATCCGCATCGCCCCTCGGGACCCGGCGCCGGGCCGCCCCAAGGCGGGTCCCGGCCCCTTGGGGCTGCCGCATAGCGGCTGGGGCCCACCATTCTGGGCGCGCGTCAGCGCGTAGGAGGACCCTACTACTTACGTACGGCCAGGTTGCCAGGCAGGCTGGACAGGTACGCCGCCACATCCTCGATGTCCTTGTCGGACAGTTGGACGGCGAACGCACCCATGATGGCGTTCTTGCGGATGTTGGCCGACGGCGCGGCATTGGACTGGCCCCGGCGATACGCCTTCAGCGCATGCGCGAGGTAGTCGGGATGCTGGCCCGCCAGTTGGGGATAGCTGGGATCGATGGAGGTCTTGGCATCGGCACCGTGGCAGGAGGCACAGTTGATGCGATCGAACACCGCCTTGCCGGCGGCGATGTCGCCGGCGGCCTGGGCGGCCGACAGCGAGAGCAAGGCGCTGCCGACGAGGAAGGAAAGGCGCTGGATGGTCTTCATGGTCGGACGGCTCACTTCAGGCTGGAGTAATAGGCGGCCAGATCGGCGATGTCCTGCTCGGACAGGCTCTTGGCGATGCCAACCATGGAAGGATGCGTCCGCGCGCCGCTGGCGTACTCCTTCAGCGCCGCCTCGATGTACTTGGCGTTCTGCCCAGCAATCATCGGAACGTGATAGACCTCGGGAAAGCTGGCTTTGTAGCCCGGGATGCCATGGCAGCCTATGCACATGGAATTCTTGTCACGGGCGGCATCGGCGTTGCCGGTGATGGTAGCCGGCGGGGCCGATTGGGCCACGGCCGAGCCGACGACCGCACAGGCGGCCAGGGCGGCCAACGCGGGCAGCGCCCGCTTCGTTATGCTCAACTTCATTAGAACGCTCTATCAGAATCAAGGAAATCCCGATACCGGGCGGCGAAACGACTGAGCGGCAACGCCCGGCCCCCACAGGCCAACGAAGCGTCTCCGTTTTATTCCATCGAGAAACCGTATTGTTGTACTCAGGTCCGGTTTCCGTCTTTATTTAACCCCTAATGATACATCAGGAACAACCTCCGTCCGCCGCCCCTTTTGCGGGACGGGCGCCGGTTCACCCTGCCCGTCCGGAGTTTTCTTATACTGGGTGCTTCGCCCCCGCGGGGCCCTACCGCCAGCCCGACCATGCCCCAGTCCGTCTCGCCGTCCGCCGCCCGCTTCCAGGGCACCGACACCTACGTCGCCACCGACGACCTGACGCTGGCCGTCAATGCCGCGCTCACGCTCGAGCGCCCGCTCCTGATCAAGGGCGAACCCGGCACCGGCAAGACCATGCTGGCCGAGGAAGTGGCCCGGGCGCTGGGGCGGCCGCTGCTGCAATGGCACATCAAGTCCACCACCAAGGCGCACCAGGGGCTGTACGAATACGACGCGGTCTCGCGCCTGCGCGATTCGCAGTTGGGCGACGAGAAGGTGCGCGACATCACGAACTACATCGTGCGCGGGGTGCTGTGGCAGGCCTTCGCCTCGCCCGAGCCGGTGGTGCTGCTGATCGACGAGATCGACAAGGCCGACATCGAATTCCCCAACGACCTGCTGCGCGAGCTGGACCGCATGGAATTCCACGTGTACGAAACGCGTGAAACCGTGCGTGCCGTGCACCGGCCGCTGGTCATCATCACCTCCAACAACGAGAAGGACCTGCCGGACGCCTTCCTGCGGCGCTGCTTCTTCCACTACATCCGGTTTCCCGAGAAGGAGACCATGGAACGCATCGTCGAAGTCCACTACCCCGGCCTGAAGAAGGAACTGTTGTCGGCGGCGCTGGACAGCTTCTTCCAGCTGCGCGAGACCCCGGGCCTGAAGAAGAAACCGTCCACGTCCGAACTGCTGGACTGGCTCAAGGTCCTGCTGGCCGAGGACATCCCGCCTGAAGCCTTGAAAAGCACCGACCGCGAAGCCGCCGTGCCTCCGCTGCATGGCGCGCTGCTGAAAAACGAACAAGACGTCCACCTGTTCGAACGCCTGATCCTCATGGCTAGAAGCGGCAGACGGGCATGAAATCGCATCGATCCACCCCGCGCGTCATTCAGGGTGCCGCGGATCCGGCTTCGCCGGTCCGCCAGCGCCGCCCCCTGGGCCCGGCGCCGGGCCGCCCCAAGGCGGGCCCAGGCTCCCTCGGGGGGCTGCCGCGCAGCGGCGGGGGGCTCACCGTTCGGGGCGCGCGAAGCGCGTAGGGGGGCCTCATGCTCATTGATTTTTTTTACCATCTGCGCAAGCACCAGTTGCCGGTCTCCATCAACGAGTACCTGACGCTGCTGGAAGCGCTGTCGCGCCGGGTGATCGCGCCGTCGGTGGACGAGTTCTATCTGCTGGCCCGGATGACGCTGGTCAAGGACGAAAGCCAGTTCGACCGCTATGACCGGGCCTTCGCCAGCTACTACAAGGGCATCGAGGCGGCCTTCCCGCCGGGCAAGGAGATCCCGGCCGAATGGCTGGTGCAGCGCTTCATGCGCGAGCTGTCGCCCGAGGACAAGGCCGCGATCGAGAAGCTGGGCTGGGACAAGCTGATGGAACTGTTCCGCCAGCGGCTGGAGGAGCAGAAGGAACGCCACGAGGGCGGCAGCAAGTGGATAGGTACCGGCGGCACTTCGCCCTTCGGCAGCGGCGGCTACCACCCCGAGGGCATCCGCATCGGCCAGGACAGCGCCGGCAACCACAGCGCGGTCAAGGCCTGGGACATGCGCAGCTTCCGCGACTACGACGATCAGGTGGAACTGGGCACGCGCAACATCAAGGTGGCCCTGCGGCGGCTGCGCCGCTTCGCCCGCGAAGGCGCCGACCTGGAACTGGACCTGGACGACACCATACGCAGCACGGCGCGCAATGCCGGGCACCTGGACATCCGCATGGTGCCCGAGCGGCACAATACGGTGAAGGTGCTGATGATGCTGGACGTGGGCGGCACGATGGACAGCCACATCCAGCGGATCGAGGAACTGTTCTCGGCCGCGCGCAGCGAGTTCAAGCACCTGGAAGTCTATTATTTCCACAACTGCCTGTACGACTGGGTCTGGCAAAGCAACCGCCGGCGCCACGCCGAGCGCGCCCACACCTGGGACGTGCTGCGCAAGTACAACCCGGACTGGCGCCTGATCTTCGTCGGCGACGCCACCATGAGCCCGTACGAGATCCTGCAGCCGGGCGGTTCGGTGGAATACCACAACACCGAGGCCGGCGCGGTCTGGCTGCAGCGCATGGCCGCGGCCTATCCCCGTTTCGTCTGGCTCAATCCCGAGCCGGAGGGCCTGTGGCCCTACCGCCAATCCACCGACATCATCCGGAAACTGATGCAGGGCCGCATGTATCCCGTCACGCTGAGCGGCCTGGAACAGGCCATGCGGCTGCTGTCCAAGTAGCATCCCGGGCCGCGCGGCGGGAACGTTGTCGCGGCCCGGCACTCCAATCCACTTCCTGAACGGTTCGAGTCCGCCTATGCCATCATCGCTCACCGCCAACCGCTCCGGTCTCCTGGGCCGGGCCTTCGCCTGCGTGGCCCTGTCCGCGGCCGCCCTGCTGCCGCCGGCTACCCACGCCGCCCAGGCCCGGACGCAGGCAGCCGTCCCTGCCGGCGTACAGAAGGTCACCTCGGTCGAAGGCATCAACGAATACCGGCTGAACAACGGGTTGCGCATCCTGCTGGCACCCGACCAGTCCAAGCCGACCACTACGGTCAACATGACCTATCTCGTGGGTTCCCGCCAGGAAAACTACGGCGAAACCGGCATGGCGCACCTGCTGGAACACATGCTGTTCAAGGGTACGCCCACGATGCGCAACGCGCTGGCCGAGTTTTCGCGCCGCGGCCTGCAGGCCAACGGCAGCACCTGGACCGACCGCACGAACTATTTCGCCAGCTTCGCCGCCAACGAGGCCAACCTGGACTGGTACCTGGGCTGGCAGGCCGACGCCATGGTCAACTCGCTGATCGCGCGCAAGGACCTGGACTCGGAAATGACCGTCGTGCGCAACGAGATGGAAAGCGGCGAGAACAATCCGTTCCGTGTGCTGATGAGCAAGATGATGGCCGCGGCCTATCAGTGGCACAACTACGGCAAGACCACGATAGGCGCGCGCTCGGACGTCGAGAACGTCGACATCGGCCGCCTGCAGGCCTTCTACCGTACCTACTACCAGCCGGACAACGCCGTGCTGATCGTCTCGGGCCAGTTCGACGAGGCCAAGACGCTGGCCGTCATCGCCCGCACCTTCGGCAAGATACCCAAGCCCAAGCGCACCCTGCCGCGCCTGTACACCGAGGAACCGGTCCAGGACGGCGAGCGTAGCGTCACGCTGCGCCGCGCCGGCGGCTCGCCCATGGTCGCGGCCATGTACCACACGCCGCAGGGCGGCGCGGCCGATTCCGCGGCCATGGAAATGCTGGCCGGCATCCTGGGCGACGCGCCCTCGGGCCGGTTGTACAAGTCGCTGGTGGAAACCAAGCTGGCCGCCTCCACCTTCGGCTTCACCTTCGGCATGTACGATCCGGGCATGATCATGATGGGCGCCCAGCTGCAGCCCGGCGCCAGCCTGGATGCCGCGCGCGACAAGATGCTGGAGACCATCGAGTCCATCAAGGCGCAGCCGATCACCAGCGAAGAGCTGGAGCGCGCGCGCACCCGCTGGCTCAAGGACTGGGACATGGCCTACAGCGATCCGCAGAAGGTGGGCGTGTCGCTGTCCGAGAGCATCGCCCAGGGCGACTGGCGACTGTTCTTCGTGACCCGGGACCGTATCCGCGACCTGAAGCTGGCCGACGTGCAGCGCGTGGCGGAAAGCTACCTGCTGCAATCGAACCGCACGCTGGGCACCTACATCCCGACCGACGGTCCCCAGCGCGCTCCCGCGCCGCAGCCCCTGGACCTGCAGGCCGAGCTGAAAGGCTACAAGGGCGACACCGACTTCGTGCAGGCCGAGGCCTTCGACGCCACGCCGGCCAATATCGACGCCCGCACCCAGCGCAAGACGCTGGACCTGCCCAACGGGCCGGTCAAGCTGGCGCTGCTGCCCAAGTCGACGCGCGGCCACCTGGTCAATGCCCGCCTGGTGGTGCAGTTCGGCGACGCCGAGACGCTGCGCGGCCAGCGCGAGATCTCGCGCGCCGTGGGCGCCCTGCTCGACAACGGCACGGCCACGATGACGCGGCAGCAGATCGAGGACCGTTTCGACGCGCTGCGGGCGGACGTCGGCTTCGCCGGGGGCGGCACCAGCGCGGCGGTCGACATCTCGACCACCCGCGACAACCTGCCCGCCACGCTGGAACTGGTGCTGGACGTGCTGCGCAACGCCAACTTCCCCGAAGACCAGTTGGACGAGTACCGCCGCCGCGGCCTGGCCTCGGTGGAAAGCGCCCGCCAGGAGCCCACGGCCGTCGCGCAACAGGCCTTGGCGCGGCACGACAACCCATGGCCTGCCGACGACCTGCGCTACACCCCCAGCTTCGACGAGCAGGAGGCCGCCTACAAGGCGCTGACCCGCGATGCGCTGGTGCAGTTCCATGACCGATTCTACGGCGCGGGCCGCGTGCGGCTGGCCGCCGTGGGCGACTTCGACCCGGCGGCGGTCGAGCAGTCGCTGACCAAGGGCCTGCAAGGATGGAAGAAGGCTCCGGCCTACACGCGCGTGGACGATCCCTACCATGCGGTGCCGGCCAAGCGCTTCGACATCTCGCTGCCCGACAAGGCCAACGCCTTCTACCTGTCCACCATGCCGATCAGGCTGCAGGACACCGATCCGGACTATCCCGCGGCCATGCTGGCGAACTACCTGCTGGGCAGTTCCGAGACCTCGCGGCTGTGGATGCGGGTGCGCGAACGCGAAGGCCTGTCGTACAACGTGCGCAGCCAGCTGTCGGCCTCGTCCTACGAACCCTCGGGCCAGTGGACGCTGTACGCCATCTACGCGCCCAGCAACCGGGCGCGGCTGGAGACGGCCATCAAGGAGGAATCCGAGCGCGTCCTGCGCGAAGGCTTCAGCGCGCAAGAGGTCAAGGACGGCATCGACTCGCTGATGAACCTGCGCCACCTGGCCCGCGCGCAGGATCGGCGGCTGGCGGGTGCCTGGTCGGACTACCTGGACCTGGACCGCACCTTCGCCTTCGCGGCGGAATCCGACCGCAAGCTCAAGGCCCTGACCGCGGAGCAGGTCAACGCGGCGCTGCGCAAGTACTTCAAGCCCGAAGACTTCAGCACCGCGGTGGCGGGGACCTTCAAGCCGTAGTCCGCCCCCCGTCGGGAGGCCCGTCGCCGTCGGGCCTCCCGGCCGCATGCTGCGGCCACAGCATCTTCACCACTTCCCGGTCGCGGCCGAAGGCAAAACAGGAATCGATCTTCTCCCGTGCCCGCTCCTCGCCCATCAGCAGGGGCATGTCGCGCTGCAGCCCGCGTATGCCTTGCAAGGCCGTGGTCGCCATCGGCACCAGCATTTCCATCAAGTGGGTACAGCTGGCCGCGCCTCGCAACCGGTCCTTGACCATGGCCGTCCAGCCCCGGGCGATGCGCTCGCCGACCAGCACGCGCAGCGTGTCCGTGGCTTCCTTGCATAGCGGCCAGGGCGTCGAATCCGACGCCGCCACGATGTCCCGGATCACATACGCGTCGTCCACCGTCAGGCGTATCCACAGGTCGTGGAGCGCTTCTCCCGCGGGCAGCGGGTCGTCCGAACTCATGAGTTGGAAGGGAAAGGGCTTGCGGTCGACCAGCCGGGCTTCCACGTCGTAGAGGCCGTCTTCGCGGGCGTAGGTCTGCATGTCGATGACGCGGTGGTGGACGGAGCGGCGGGCGGAGGGTTCCGGTAGAGGCATGATGGCAGGCTTCCTGGCTGGCGCCCAGCCATTGTAGAGGCACCGGCCCGCGCGATCGAATCGGCGGGCCCGGCCTCCATGCCAGCAACGCTAGGCTTGCGCCTCGGCCAGCACCACGGCCCGCTTGCGCCGGATGGCCGGCGCAAGCGCCAGCACGATCAACAGCGCCGTGGCGATCAGCAGCCCCAGCGAGATGGGCCGCGTGACGAATACCGAGAAATCGCCGCGCGCCACCATGAGCGTGCGCCGGAAGCTCGTCTCCATCATGGGCCCCAGCACGAAGCCCAGCAACAACGGCACCGGCGATATCGACAGCTTGCCGAACAGGTAGCCGGCCACGCCAAAGCAGGCGACCAGGAACACGTCCGCCACCGAATTCTGGATCGAATAGACCCCGACGCAGCAGAACACCAGGATGGCTGGATACAGCAGCCGGTACGGCACCTTGAGCAGCCGCACCCACAGTCCGATCAGCGGCAGGTTCAGGACCACCAGGATCAGGTTGCCTATCCACATCGACGCGATCAGGCCCCAGAACAGCGCGGGATGGCTGGTCATGACCTGCGGTCCCGGCTGGATGTTGTGGATGGTCATCGCGCCCAGCATCAGGGCCATGACGGCGCTGCCGGGAACGCCCAGCGTCAGCAGCGGGATGAAGTTGGTCTGCGCGGCGGCGTTGTTGGCGGCTTCGGGCGCGGCGACGCCTTCGATGGCGCCATGCCCCATTTCCGCCGACCTGGACGACAGTTTTTTCTCCAGCGTGTAGGCCGAGAAGGCGGAAATGGTCACGCCCGCTCCGGGCAGGATGCCGAGGGCCGACCCGAGCGCGGTACCCCGGACGATCGAGGGCGCCATCCTCCGGATGTCGTCCCGGGTGGGCATCAGGCTGGCGATGGGCGCCACGGCTGTCGTTCCGGAGGCCTTCTGCATTTCCAGGTTCGCCACGATCTCGGCCACGCCGAACAGGCCCATGGCGAGGCAGGTGAACTCGATGCCCTCCATCAACTGTGGAATCTCGAAGGCCAGCCGCACCGTGCCGCTGTTCACGTCGGTCCCGACCAGGCCGAGGATGATGCCGATGGCGATCATGCCCAGCGACACGTCCAGCGACTCGGAAGACAGCGCCACGGCGCCGACCAGCCCCAGCAGCATCAGCGAGAAATACTCCGCCGGCCCGAACTTGAACGCCATCTCGGCCAGCGGCGCGGCGAACGCCGCCAGCAGCAGCACGCCGACGCAGCCGGCGAAGAAGGAGGCGATGGCCGCCGTGGCGAGCGCCGGGCCCGCCCTGCCCTGCGTGGCCATGGCATGTCCATCGATCAGCGTGACTGCCGACGAGGACTCGCCCGGCAGCTTCACCAGGATGGCGGTGGTCGACCCGCCGTACTGGGCGCCGTAGTAGATGCTGGCGAGCATGATGAGCGCCGACGTGGGCGGCAGCGCATAGGTGATGGGCAGCAGCATCGCGATGGTCGGCACCGGCCCCAGCCCGGGCAGGACGCCGATCAGGGTGCCCAGCAGGCAGCCGGCGAAGGCATAGGCAAGGTTCTGCCACGACAGCGCGGTGGCGAAGCCCAGCGCCAGATGGTCCAACAATTCCATGCGAGGCTCCTCAGTCCAGGAAGGCCGGCCACAGGTTGAACGGCAGCCCCAACCCGTGGACGAATGCGCCGACGATCAGCGCCACCATGACGGCCGCGTTGGCCAGCGCGCCGCGCCACGTGAATTCGTGGCTGGCGCGGCTGGCCACGACGACCAGCGTGGCGATCGCGAGCACCAGCCCGAGGGGTTTGAGCATGACGCCGAACAGCACCACCGATCCGGTCATCCAGGACAGCGACCGGAAGTCCCAGCGCGCCAGTTTTTCCCGCGGCGCTCCCGCCGCGTACGCCCGCACGGTGATGGACAGGCCCAGAGCCGCAAGCAGGAGCCCCAGCCAGAACGGGAAATAGCCGGGCCCGATGCGCGCGGGCGTGCCCATGGGATAGCCCAAGGCGAGCAGCGACGTGCCGGCCCCGAGCAATAGATACAGCAGGCCCGTGGCCAGCCTTTTTTCACTACGCGGATACATGGTCCCCTCTTCTTGGTCTTGTCGGCCGGAGCCGCGGGCGCGATGGCCCGCACCCGGTTACTGCAAGGTAATGCGCGCGGCCTTGATGACCTTGGAATAGCGCTCCAGGTCCTGCCTGAGCGACTGGTCGAACTCGGCCGGCGTGCCGCCCGCGACGCCATACCCCATGCTCTCGACCTGCGCCTTGATGTCTGGCTGGCGCAGGATCTCCATCACGTCGCGATTGATCTTCTCGATCACGGCCGCGGGCGTCTTGGCCGGCGCCAGGATGCCCTGCCAGGACTCGACGTCGAATCCCGGCACCCCGGACTCCGCCACGGTCGGCACGTCGGGCAGCGCCGGCGAGCGGTAGGAAGTCGTGACGGCCAGCGGCACGAGGCGCCCGGCCTTGATGAATTCGGTGACCGCGGCCATGGTGATCATGGTGGCGTCGATGTGCCCGCCCATGACATCGACCGCGGCCGGCCCGCCCCCGGGGTACGGGATGTAGTTGACGTCGATGCCGGTCTGCGCCTGGATCATTTCGTGAGCGATGTGAGCGATTCCACCGCTGGTGGGCAGGCCGACCGTCACCTGGCCCGGCGACTTCTTCGCCAGCGCCAGGTATTGCTGGAAGGTCTTGACTCCCAGCGTGGGCCGGACCACCAGGATCTGCGGATTGGCGATGGCCCGCACCACCCCCGAGAAATCCTTGAGCGCATAGGGCGGCTTCTTGAGCAGCGCGGTGTTCAGCACCACGGCGTCGCTGTGCAGCAGCAGGGTGTAGCCATCGGGCGCCGCCTTGGCCACCTGCGCCGCCCCGATCGAGCCGCCCGCCCCGGTGACGTTCTCCACCACCACCGCCTGGCCCCACCTGGCATTCAGTTTTTCCGCCAGCAGGCGGGCGATCTTGTCGGTGCTGCCGCCGGCCGATACCGGCACCACCATCCGGACCGTCTTGGCCGGGAAGGCGCCCGGATCGGCCGCCCGCCCCGGTCCCGCCCACGCCACGGCCAGCGCCGCGACCAGGAGCAGGCCGGACGCCGGCGCCCTGCCGCCTCGCTTCGTGTTCTTGGTCTTCATGCTTTCCTCCTCAGGTGTCATGGCGAGATGCGATATGCGCCCCGCTCTTGTGCGTCGAGCTGTCCGATCAGGCCCGTTTCCCAGGCGAGATAGCGCCGGGCGGCCTCCTTGTTGCCGTCGTGCCTGTCGTGGACGAAGAAAAGAAAATCGATGCAGTCTGCATCGCGCGGCGTATCGGGCGTGGCCTCGACCGCCAGCCCCGCCTCCCGCCACTGCGCAACCGGCGCGACCAGCGCGCGCGCCCCGGCGCGGAGCGCTTCGGGCAGCTCGCCCGCGGCCAGCGCGGCCAGCTCGTCGCTGGCCGCCCCCCGCACCAGCGCGCCCGACTCCGTGCCTGCCAGGCCCGCCATGCGCGGACGGATGGCCCAGCGCGCCCCCGCGATATGCGCCTGGCGGTAGGCCATGCTGGCGCGGACGTCCAGGATCTGCACCTGGCCCGCGGCCACCAGGGCGGCCAGTTCCGCCGGGCCCACCAGCGGCAGGCCCTGCACGGCGACCGCCGGCGCCGGCGGCGGCAGCGCCGCGCCCGCGCGGGTCCATTCTTCGGGGGGCAGCACATGGATTTCACGCCCCATCTGGGCCAGCCAGCTCGCCACCACCCGCGCGCGGATGCCGTCGTCGTCCGTCACCACCAGCCGGGCGCCCTTGACTCCCACGTACAGATCGGTGCCCTGCAGGAGCTGGCCGCCCGGCGCGTGCTGGGCGCCAGGCAGCGAACCGGCGGCGAACTCCTCGCCGGTGCGCACGTCCAGCAGGAACGTGGTGCGATCCTCCTGGCGCATCCAGCCGGCCAGCGTCGCCGCGTCGACCTCGGCGACGCCGTGCCGGCCGGCCAACTCCCGGGCCCTGTCCCGCCGCGCCTTCAAGTCCGGCGCCGCCGCGTCCACCTGCGGATAGCGCCTGTCGTTGCCGTGCTCCAGCGCCAGGTCGTTCAGATACCAGCCCTGCGTACCGTTCTCCAGGGCATAGACGGGATTGGGAATGCCGATGTTGATCAGGGTCTGCGCGCCGATGATGCTGCGCGTACGGCCGGCGCAATTGATCACCACGGGCGTGCGGTCATCCGGCACCAGCGCGTGGATGCGCAGCGCCAGTTCGCCGTTGGGGCAGCAGACCGCGCCCGGGATGTTCATCTTGCGGAATTCGTCCACGGGACGGCCGTCCAGGACCACCACCGCTTCCCCCCGCGCCTGCATGGCGGCCAGTTCCGGGGCCTGGAGCCGGGGCGTGTGATAGGCGTGCTCCACCAGTTCGCCGAAGGTCTTGGACGGCAGGTGCACGCCCTGGAACATCCCGTAGCCGGCGGCCTTCCAGGCGGCCGCGCCGCCGCGCAGCACGTGCATGTGGCCATAGCCCACCGCCTCCAGCCGCGCGGCGGCGCGTTCGGCCACGCCATCGCCGTCGTCCAGCAGCACGACGGGAACGGTCTTGCGCGGCACCAGGCGCTCGACGTCCAGCTCCAGCCTGCTGTAGGGAACCGACACGACGAAGAAAGGATGCTCTTCGCCGTACTGCCCGTGCTCGCGCACGTCCAGGAAGGCGATCTCTCCGCCTTCGTCCAGCCATTGTTTCGCTTGCCCTGCGGTGATGGTTTTGCTCATGGGAGATATCTGTGGATGAAGCCGGTCGATCCCGCATCCGGCCTGGGTGACCTCGATAAAACTATCTTGGAAACTTATAATTCTTTTGACCTACCCACAGTCTATGCAGCGAGCACACCCAGCACAATTTAGAAATCGACCCTAAAATATAAGCATTTCTTATATGAAGAATTTCGACCTGACGCAGTTGCGCACCCTGGTGGCGATCGCGGAACACGAGACCTACCTCGCGGCCGCCGAGAAGACGCACCGCACGCAGGCGGCGCTGACCCAGCAGATGCAGCGCCTGGAAGCGCAGGCGGGCGTGCCGCTGTTCGAGAAGGCCGGACGCTACAAGCGCCTGACGGCGCACGGGCGCAGGCTGCTGGACTACGCCAAGCACATGATCGCCATCAACGACGAAGCGTGGCGAGCCCTGAAAGACCGCGAGCTGACCGGCTCGCTGCGCGTGGGCTCGCCGCAGGATGTGGCCGACAGCATCCTGCCGCCGCTGCTGGCGAACATCGCGCGGCTCTCCCCCAGGCTGCAGATGGAGATCCACGTGGGCCGCAGCCCTTTCCTGATGGAGTCGCTGCGCATGGGCGAACTGGACCTGACGGTCTCGACGCGCGAGGATCCGGCGCTGGAAGGCATGGTGCTACGCACCTCGCCCACGGTCTGGCTATGCTCGGCGGACTACGTTTTCGAACCCGGCAAGCCGGTGCCGCTGATCATCGCGGACGAACACAGCCTGTACCGCCGCATCGCGCTGACCGCGCTCGATGCGGCCAGGATGTCATGGCGCACGGCCTACCTCGCGCCGCACATGATAGGCATCAAGGCTGCGATACGGGCCGGCCTGGGCGTGACCGCCCGCTCGGTGGAACTGCTGGGGCCCGATATGCGGGTGCTGGGCGAGAAGGACGGCCTGCCCCGGCTGCCCGACGTGAGCTACTACCTCTGGATGCGCCCGGACTCGCTGAACCCGGTGCTGCGCCAGGTCTACGACGGGCTGAAGTCCACCTTGCGGCCGCTGGACCTGCGCGGCGGAAGCGCTGCCTAGGACCTGTTCACGCCAAAAGGAGGCTCGCACAGGCCCTAAAGGGTATCCATGCCCGCGAGTTCGTCGCGCGCGATTTCCACGAAGGCTTCGGCGGCCGGCGACAGGCTCCGGCCCCGTTTATGCACCAGCGAAAAATCCATCGGTACCCGCGGGCCCACCAGCCGGCAGCGCGTGAGATTCTCGTAGCGCATGCCTCCCGCCAGCGCCGATGCCCAGATCGACACCCCCAGCCCGCTGGCCGCCATCCAGAATGCCGAGGACAGGAAATTGACCTCGTGCACGACGTTGAGCGCGATGCCGGCACTGGCCGCGGCCGCCTCCATCCGGCCGCGCATGCCATAGGCCAACCCCTGCCGCACGGCTATGACCGGCTCCCGGGCGAGGTCACGCCAGCGCACCTGGCGGCGGCCCGCCAACGGATGGTCCGTCGCGCATACCAGGCACAGGTGATCGCGCAGCAGCACCCGGGATATCAGCAGGGCGTCCTCGCGCTCCGGCGTGCCGATGCCGAAATCCACGGGCTCGGACAGCACCCTGGCCAGGAACTGGTCCGGCGCGCAATCGTCCAGCACCAGTTGCACGCCGGGATAGGCGTCGCGAAAACGCCGCACCACGCCCGGCATCAGGACGCTGCCCACGGTGGCGGTGACCGCCACGTGGACGCGGCCGATACGGCGGTCGCCCAGGTCTTCCATCCGCGTGCCCAGCCAGGCCACGTCGCCCAGTATGCGTTCGGCGGTGGCGATGATCTCCTGGGCGGCCTGGGTCGGCACCAGCGACCGCGAGGTGCGGTCGAACAACCGCAGGTTCAACGTGGACTCCATCTGTCTGAGCATGGTGCTGACCGCCGATTCGGTCACGGAAAGGCGGCTCGCGGCGGTCGCGAGCTTGCCGAACCTGTAGACGGCGACGAAAGCCCGCAGTTGCCGCAGGCTCAACTGGGTCTCGATGCTCATTCAGATTTTTCTCAAGATTCGAACAAAATGTTTTGATTGGCTTTGGCGCGACCAGGCGATTCAATACTCTATCCCAAGCGCGGCCGGAGCGCCTCGCCATATTGAACACGCTCAGGAATTCATGCGGACCGATACCCCCTCCTCCTCCCGCCCCGTGCCCCACGCCGAAGAATGGCAGATGCGCGTGGACCTGGCCGCCTGCTACCGGCTCCATGCCCACTACGGGTGGACCGATCTCATCTATACGCACATCTCGGCGCGCGTGCCGGGTGCCGAGGAACACTTCCTGCTCAACCCCTTCGGACTGATGTTCGACGAGGTCTGCGCCTCGAACCTCGTCAAGATCGACATCGACGGCAACGTCGTCGAACCCACGCAGCATCCCGTCCATCGTGCCGGATTCGTCATCCACAGTGCCGTCCATGCCGCGCGTCCGGATGCGCGCTGCGTCATCCACGCCCATACCCGGGCCGGCATGGCCGTGTCGGCGATGAAGTGCGGACTGCTGCCGTTGACCCAGCACGCCATGCTGTTCCACGGCAAGGTTGCCTACCATGACAGCGAAGGACTGGCCAACCAGATCTCCGAACGCGAACGCCTGATCGCCGACCTGGGCGACAAGCCGGTCATGATCCTGCGCAACCACGGCACGCTGGTGGCCGGAGCAAGCATCGGCCAGGCCTTCGCGATGATGTGGCACCTGGAAATGGCGATGCAGGCCCAGGTCGATGCACTGGCCAGCGGCCAGGAATTGACTCTTCCCGACTCCGCCCTGGCCGACAAGATCTCCGCGGCCGGCTTCCGTCCGCCCGGCACGGTCCGCTCGGACGGAACCGTCAGTCCCCTGGGCAACCTCGAATGGCCCGCGCTCTTGCGCATGCTGGACCGCAAGGATCCGTCCTATCGCACTTGATTCACCCCATCGCATCCGGCCCGCCACCGGCGCGCGCCGGCCTCACGACAAAAACGCAGCGCGGCAAGAGCCGCGCGCAAGGAGACAGGCATGTTTCATCGTTGCCGCTATCTGTTCGCCGGCCTGGCCGCCGCGCTGGCCCTGGCGGCCACGCCCGCCCACGCCTATCCCGACAGGCCGATACGCATCATCATTCCGTACGCGCCGGGAGGCGGTGCGGACGGCTTGTCCCGCCTGCTTGCCCAGCGCCTGGAAAAAACCCTGGGCCAGCCCGTGCTGGTCGAATCGCGCTCCGGTGGCAATACCGTGATCGCCGCGCAAGCGGTCGCGCGGGCCACCCCCGACGGCTACACGCTGTTGATGACGGGCGGTTCGACCATGTCCCTGATCCCGCTCACCAGCAAGCAGGTACCCTACGATGTCCGGGCCGACTTCGCCCCCATCAGCATGCTGTCCAAGGGCCCGTACCTTCTTTGCGTGTCGGCCGAACTCGGCGCCAATACGCTGGACGAGGTGCTCGCCATGGCGCGGGCCAAGCCCGGCGCGCTGTCGTATGCGTCCAATGCCATTGGCGGCTCCGCCCACCTTGGCATGGAACTGCTTGCCCAGCGGGCCGACGTGCGGCTCAACCACGTGCCCTACAAGGGCTTTGCCCCCGCGATCGCCGACGTGGTGTCGGGACGCACGCCGCTGGCCATGCTGGACCAGGCCGCGTTGGGAGGATTCGGCAAGTCGGGCCGCATCAAGGTACTGGCTGCCACGTCGCTGCAACGCTCCAGCATGTATCCGGACGTGCCGACCCTGGCCGAACTGGGCTTCCCCGGCTATGAGCTGGAAACGTGGTTCGCGCTCTACGCCCCGGCGCGCACGCCGAGCGCGATCATCGACAAGCTTGGCGATGAAATCCGGGCGTGGCTGGCGACACCGGAAGCCCGGCAGGCACTGAACGCGCTCGGCCAGGAAGCCGCGCCGTCCACCGCCAGCGCGGTACGGGCCCGCATCGAAAGCGAACAGCAGTCCTACGGGCCGCTGATCTCGGCGGCGAAGATCAGCACGGACTGATGCCATGCGGACGTCCCCTGCATCCACGGATGATTTCCGGCTGCTCATCGTCAACGCCGATGGCCAATACTATGCGCGGGAACTGACCCGGCGCCTGCCTGATCTCGCGTTCGACTGGATTGGCCCGAACCAGCCGATACCCGATTCGGCTCGGCAGGCCACGGCACTGGCGTGTTTCGCCAGCGCGTTGAACCATGGCTTGCTGCGTGCCTTGCCCCGGTTGCAGTGGCTGCAGGCCTTGTCCTCCGGCGTGGACGGCATCGCGGATCATCCGGACCTGCCGCCGGCCGTGGCGTTGACGTCGGCACACGGCATCCACGGCCCGGCCGTCTCGGAAATGGCCTTGACGCTGATGCTCGCCCTGGCGCGCGATCTCCCGTCCATCCTGGCGGACCAACGCGCACGCCGCTGGCAGCGCCGACGCCAGCCGCTGCTGCACGGCAAGACGCTCGCGGTAGTGGGAACGGGCTTGATAGCCAGCGAACTGGCAATCAAGTGCCAGGCGCTGGGCATGCATACGCTGGCGGTATCGGCGAGCCCTCGCCAGGTGGCGGGCTTCGACCGGGTGCACGCCCATGGCACGCTGCGCGACGTGGCTGCGCAAGCGGACTTCCTGGTGCTCCTGGCCCCCCTGACCCAGGCAACGCGGGGATTGGTGGACGCCGCCGTGCTGGCGGCGATGAAACCCGGCGCCTTCCTCATCAACCTGGCGCGCGCGGCGCTATGCGATACCGCCGCGCTCGTGGACGCACTTCGCGGCGACAGGCTGGCAGGCGCCGCGCTGGACGTATTCGAACGCGAGCCCCTGCCTGAAGACGATCCCTTGTGGTCGGTACCCAGGCTGTTGATCACGCCGCACATCGGCGGCGAGTCGGACCGTTATGCCGACCAGGTGCTGCCGCTCATCGCGCACAACGCGCGTGCCTGGGCCAGCGGCGACCGGGCCGGCCTGCGCAACCGGGTGCGCTGAACGTCCGGTCGTCCGGTCCGATATCAGCTGAAGAACTCCTTCACCCTGTCCGTCCACGACTTGCTCTGCGGAGAATGCTTGTCGCCGCCTTCGCTTAGCGAAGCCTCGAAGTCGCGCAGCATCTGCTTCTGCTTGTCGTTCAGGCGCACCGGGGTCTCGAGCACGACGTGGCAATAGAGGTCGCCCGGATAGCTGGAGCGCACGCCGCGTATGCCCTTGCCGCGCAGGCGGAAGACCTTGCCCGACTGCGTGCCTTCCGGGATGCTGATCTCGCCGCGGCCGCCCAGCGTGGGCACTTCCAGGTCCCCGCCCAGCGCCGCGGTGGTGAACGGAATGGTCAGCTCGCAGTGCAGGTCGTCGCCGTCGCGCTGGAAGATGCCGTGCGGCTTGATGTGGATCTCGACGTAGAGGTCGCCCGAAGGACCGCCGTTGACGCCGGGCTCGCCGTTGCCGGAGGAGCGGATGCGCATGCCGTCGTCGATGCCGGCCGGGATCTTGACCTGCAGGGTCTTGTTGCGGCGGACCT
Source organism: Pigmentiphaga sp. NML030171 (assembly GCF_002188635.1). Taxonomy (GTDB): domain Bacteria; phylum Pseudomonadota; class Gammaproteobacteria; order Burkholderiales; family Burkholderiaceae_B; genus Pigmentiphaga; species Pigmentiphaga daeguensis. Next base: position 214,312 of record NZ_NINX01000051.1, read on the forward strand.
TGCCGACGCCGTCGCAGGCCGTGCACGGATCGGGGATGACCTTGCCCGTGCCGTGGCAGGTCGGGCAGGTCTGCTGGACGCTGAAGAAGCCCTGCTGCATGCGCACCGCGCCGGTACCGCCGCAGGTGTGGCAGGTCTTGGGCTGGGTGCCGGGCTTGGCGCCGGAGCCGTGGCAGGTGTCGCAGTTGTCCCAGCTGGGGACGCGGATCTCGGTGTCGAAGCCGGTGGCGGCCTGCTCCAGCGTGATTTCCATGCTGTATTTCAGGTCGGCGCCGCGGTACATCTGGGCGCCGCCGCGCTGGCGGCCGCCGCCGAATATCTCGCCGAAGATGTCGCCGAACGCGTCGGCGAAGCCCCCCGCCCCGCCGCCCATGCCGCCCGCGGCCGCCGCATCGACGCCGGCATGGCCGTAGCGGTCGTAGGCATCGCGCTTCTCGGCTTCGCAGAGGATCTCGTAGGCGTACTTGACCTCTTTGAACTTCTCTTCCGCTTCCTTGGAGCCGGGGTTGCGGTCGGGGTGGTACTTCATGGCCAGCTTGCGGTAGGCCTTCTTGATTTCTTCCTCGGTGGCGGTGCGGGCAACGCCGAGGACTTCATACAGATCGCGTTTGGTGGACATGGTTCTTTCTTCGGTGGCCCGTTTTCACGAGGCCGGCAATATCTCTGGTGAATAGCGGTTGCGTGCTATTGACGGATTTGGGTAGGCCCCCTGACGTCGCGGGGCAGCCAGGGGGCCTACCCAAATCCTGCACCGGTGCCTGCACCAGCGCAGTCAAAACGAAAAGCGGAACGGCCCACATTGTAGGCCGCTCCGCGGGTACCGCTTACTTGTCGTCTCTTTTGACTTCCTTGAAGTCGGCGTCGACCACGTTGTCGTCGGCCTTCGCTCCGCCGGCGTCACCGCCAGGAGCCGCACCCGCGCCGGCGGCCTGGGCCTGGGCTTGCATGTCGGCGTACATCTTTTCGCCGAGCTTCTGCGAAGCCTTGGACAGCGCCTCGACCTTGGCGTCGATGGTGGCCTTGTCGCCTTCCTTCAGGACGTCCTCGAGATCCTTGATGGCGGCCTCGATGGATTCCTTCTCGGACGCCTCGAGCTTGTCGCCGTATTCCTCCAGCGACTTGCGGGTGGCGTGGACCAGGGCGTCGGCCTGGTTGCGCGACTGCGCCAGCTCGGCCACGCGCTTGTCCTCGTCGGCGTTCGCCTCGGCGTCGCGCACCATGCGTTCGACTTCATCCTCGGTCAGGCCGGAGTTGGCCTTGATCGTGATCTTGTTTTCCTTGCCGGTGCCCTTGTCCTTGGCCGACACGTGCAGGATGCCGTTGGCGTCGATGTCGAAGGTGACCTCGATCTGCGGCGTGCCGCGCGGCGAGGGCGGGATGCCTTCGAGGTTGAATTCGCCCAGCGCCTTGTTGCCGGCGGCGATTTCGCGCTCGCCCTGGAACACCTTGATGGTCACGGCCGGCTGGTTGTCGTCGGCGGTAGAGAACACCTGCGAGAACTTGGTCGGAATCGTGGTGTTCTTCTTGATCATCTTGGTCATGACGCCACCCAGGGTCTCGATACCCAGGGACAGGGGCGTCACGTCCAGCAGCAGCACGTCCTTGCGGTCGCCCGACAGCACGGAGCCCTGGATCGCGGCGCCGGCGGCGACGGCCTCGTCGGGGTTCACGTCCTTGCGCGGATCCTTGCCGAAGAACTCCTTGACCTTCTCCTGCACCTTGGGCATGCGCGTCATGCCGCCGACCAGGATCACGTCGTCGATGTCCGAGACCTTGACGCCCGCATCCTTGATGGCGATGCGGCAGGGCTCGATCGTGCGGTTGATCAGGTCCTCGACCAGCGCTTCCAGCTTGGCGCGGGTGACCTTCAGGTTCAGGTGCTTGGGACCGGAGGCGTCGGCCGTGATGTACGGCAGGTTGATCTCGGTCTGCGTGGCCGACGACAGTTCGATCTTGGCCTTTTCAGCGGCTTCCTTCAGGCGCTGCAGGGCCAGGACGTCCTTGGACAGGTCCACGCCCTGTTCCTTCTTGAACTCGGCGATGATGTAGTTGATCAGCACCTGGTCGAAGTCCTCGCCGCCCAGGAAGGTGTCGCCGTTGGTGGACAGCACCTCGAACTGCTTCTCGCCGTCGACGTCGGCGATCTCGATGATGGACACGTCGAACGTGCCGCCGCCCAGGTCATAGACGGCGATCTTGCGGTCGCCCTTTTCCGACTTGTCCAGGCCGAACGCCAGCGCGGCCGCGGTGGGCTCGTTGATGATGCGCTTGACGTCCAGGCCGGCGATGCGGCCGGCGTCCTTGGTCGCCTGGCGCTGGCTGTCGTTGAAGTAGGCCGGCACCGTGATCACGGCCTCGGTCACTTCCTCGCCCAGGTAGTCCTCGGCGGTCTTCTTCATCTTGCGCAGCACTTCGGCCGACACCTGCGGCGGGGCCAGCTTCTTGTCGCGCACCTGCACCCAGGCGTCGCCGTTGTCGGCCTTGACGATGGCGTAGGGCATCAGGTCGATGTCCTTCTGCACCGCCTGTTCGTCGAACTTGCGGCCGATCAGGCGCTTGACGGCGTACAGGGTGTTCTTGGGGTTGGTAACCGCCTGGCGCTTGGCCGGCGCGCCGACCAGGATCTCGCCGTCTTCCATGTAGGCGACGATCGAGGGGGTGGTGCGGGCGCCTTCGGCGTTTTCGATGATCTTGACCTGCTGGCCTTCCATCACTGCGACGCAGCTATTGGTGGTGCCCAGGTCGATGCCTATGATTTTGCCCATAATCCTTGTTCCTGAAAGAAATCAGAAAATTTCGCTTGATCAATAAATAGGTGGGAATTTCGTTATTTCAATGCCTGCGATAGCTTCTTTCGATCGCGGCGGGCCTTATTTGGCGGCCGCGACCGTCACCAGTGCCGGACGCAGTACTCGATCGACGATCATGTAGCCCTTCTGCAGGGTCTGCAGGACCGTGTTGGCCGGCTCGTCCGACGGAACCGACGCGATGGCCTGATGGTGGTGCGGATTGAATTTGTCCCCGGGCACCGGGGCGATCTCGACCAGTTTGTTGCGCTCGAAGGCGCCGATCAGCTGCTTGAGGGTCACATCCACGCCCTCACGCAGGGTGTCGATGGACTGGTTTTCCTGGGCCAGGGCAGCCTCCAGGCTGTCCTTGACCGGCAACAGGTTTTCCGCGAATGCCTCGATGCCGAACTTCTGGGCCTTGGAGACTTCCTCCTGGGCGCGACGACGGATATTGTCCGCCTCGGCACGGGCGCGCAGCATGGCATCGTAGTTGTCCTTGGCCTCGGCCTGGGCCGCGGCCAGCTGGGCCTGCAGCGCGACGATGGGATCCTCGCCGCCCTCGGTTTCGGGCGTTTCCGCCGCCGGAGCGGGGTTCACGTTTTCGGGATCCAAATTGGGTTGGTCGCCAGGCTTGTGCTCAGCCGACATTGGTGCCTCCATGAAAAACCAGAAAAATCAGTGACTTGCTTGAACTCTATGCGCGAGATGGGGGTGAAATCTGCGCTTTCAAGTATATCCCCCCCCTACGCGCTAACGCGCGCCCCCCAGGGGGCGAAACCGGCGGACCGGCAAAGCCGGATCCGCGGTTTCCTGGGTCTAGGGAAACGATCTTGGACTGAAGCACGGTTGCTACCGCTGGCAGCCAGCGATAGCAACCGGGCCACGACCCAAGATGGTCCCACTAGACCCAGGATGCGGTGGATCCGGCTTTGCCGGTCCACCCGCATCGCCCCCTGGGGGGCGCGCGTCAGCGCGTAGGGGGGGTCCTCAATTGGGGGTTCTAAACCTCTCGATCTTGCGGCGGTCTTGCTTGGTGGGGCGGCCTTTCAGGGTCGCGGCGGGGTCGGCGTTCTGGCGGCGCAGTTCGATGGCTTCCAGGCGGCGTTTCATGCCTTGCTGGGTCTCGTCGTACAGGGTGCGCGCGAAGACCGCCGGGCCGCGCTGGGTGGAGAGGGCTCGGACCAGGACCTCCCAATCCTGGTCTCCGGCGCGGATTTGCAGGATGTCGCCGGGACGCACGGCGCGCGAGGGCTTGACCCGTTCGCCGGACACCTTCACCTGCCCTGCCTCGACCGCTTCCTGGGCCAGCGTACGGGTCTTGTAGAACCGTGCCGCCCACAGCCATTTGTCGATACGTAGTTCTTCCATCACATTACCGGTCCGTCGCCGGCGTCTTGTCGTTCTTGCGCTGCAGCAAGACGGCTGCATGCGCCGCGTCGGTGGGCTGGCGGGCCTCGGAGCGGGTGGTCCAGCCTTGCATGTGGCGCCCGGCCAGGTCTGCCAAGGCCCCTATCCACGCCGGCGAGTCGTTCAACGCGTCGATGTAGCGTAGTTGCCGGCCCCCCGCCAGCAGGAAGGCTTCCTTGCCCTGCATCGCGATCTCTTCCAGGGTTTCGATGCAATCGGCGACGAAGCCCGGGCAGAACACGTCCACGTCCGACACGCCGCTTTTCGCCAGTTCCTTCAGCCGGGGTTCAGTATATGGCTGGAGCCACTCGGCGGCGCCGAAACGGCTCTGGAACGTAATCTCGACCTGTTCGGCATACAGGCCCAGCCGCTCGGCCAGCAGCCGGCCGGTCTCCAGGCATTGCTCGTGATAGGGGTCTCCCAGCGCGATGGAACGCTTGGGCAGGCCGTGGAAACTCAGCACCAGTTTCTGGCCTCGCCCGTTGCTGCGCCAGAAATCCAGGATGCGGATGGCCATCGCCTCGATATAGCCCGGATCGGCGTGGAAATCGCGCACGAACCGGACCTCGGGCACGTTGCGCAGCCGGGCCAGGCACGCGCCCACGGCGTCGGACACCGCGGCCGTGGTGCTGGCCGCGTACTGCGGATACAGCGGCAGGACCAGGATGCGCTCGCAGCCGGTCTCGCGCAGCGAGGCGATGGCCGCCTCGAGCGACGGATTGCCGTAGCGCATGGCCAGCGCCACCTCCACGACCAGCCCCCGGTCGGACAGCGCGCGCGACAGCGCCTCGGCCTGGCGGCGGCTCCAGGCCAGGAGCGGGGAACCCTCGGGCGTCCACACCGAGGCGTAGCGCGCCGCCGCGTCGCGCGGCCGCAGGGTCAGGACCAGGCCGTACAGGATGGGCAGCCAGACCAGGCGCGGAATCTCGACTACCCGGGGATCGGACAGGAACTCGGCCAGGTAGCGGCGGACCGCGGAGGCAGTAGGTGCGTCGGGCGTGCCCAGGTTGACCAGCAGCAGGCCGGTGCGGGTGGGATGGAGGGAAGACGGCGGCGGCTCGGGAAGGAAACGCATGCGTGGCGTGTGCGGGTCTCAGGAATGGCGGGAGGAACGGCGCGGGACGGAGATGCCCCCGGCCGTTGCCGGCGGACGCCGGCTCAATGATGGCTCAACGCGTTGGACAACAGCCGCGCGGTGATGTCGACGATGGGAATCACCCGCTCGTACGACATCCGGGTGGGGCCGATCACGCCCAGGGTCCCCACGACCTTGCCGTCCACCCCGTAGGGCGCCGTGATGACGCTGACCTCTTCCATCGGCACGAGCTGCGAGTCGCCGCCGATGTAGATCTGGACGCCCTGCGCCCGGCTCGAGACGTCCAGCAGCTGCATCAGGTCGGTCTTTTTCTCGAACAGCTCGAACATCCTCCGCAGCTTGTCCATGTCGGCGGTGATGTCGGACACGCCCAACAGGTTCAATTCACCCGAGATGACGACGCTGTCGTCCTCGGTGGCCGCCTCGGCGCTGGCATCCACCGCCAGCTCCATCAGCCGGGAGATGTCCTCGCGCAACTGGCTCAGTTCCCGCTGGAGGATCTGGCGCACGTCCTCGAACGACTTGCCGCTGAAATGCTGGTTGAAGAAATTGGCCGCCTCGGTCAGCTCGGTCGAGGAATAATCCCGCTGGACCATCAGCATGCGGTTCTGCACGTCGCCCTCGGGCGTCACGATGATCAGGAGCACCCTGGTGTCGGACAGCCGGATGAACTCGATCTGGCGGAACATCTGGCTGCGCTTGGGCGACATCACCACGCCGGCGAACTGGGTCAGCTTGGACAGCAGCGAAGCCGCGGCCGCGATGACGCGCTGCGGTTCGGCCGAAGGCAGCAGGGTCTGGATGTGGGTGGCCTCGGAGACTTCGTAGGGCTGCACCGTCAACAGCGAGTCGACGAACATCCGGTAGCCTCGGGGAGTGGGGACGCGCCCGGCGGAAGTATGGGGGCTGTGGATCAGGCCATGGTCCTCGAGGTCGGCCATGACGTTGCGGATCGTGGCCGGCGACAGGTCGAAGACCTTGGAGAGCGTGCGCGAACCGACAGGCTGTCCGTCGGTGATGTAACGCTCGATGAGAGCTTTCAACAATGTACGTGCGCGATCGTCCATAAAGGGATTGTACCCCCCCTACGCGCTTACGCGCGCCCCCCCGGGGGGGGCGGCACTGGCGGACCGGCGGAGCCGGATCCGCAGTGCCCTGGCAACTGCCAGGCTGATAGGGGCCGGGGTTCTTTAGAGGAACGGCGTTCAAGGTGGGTGAACGGATTGAGTATTGGGAATGGCAAAAAGGACCACATGGGGCCCCGTTGGGGGGTCTCCCCTCATATAATGCCTGCATGCATTTTCCCATCGTCGCCCTCGTCGGCAAATACCACGATACCGGCATCGCCGCGCCGTTGCGCGCGGTCGCGCAGATGCTGCGCGATGCCGGACGCGAGGTCGTGTTCGAGAAGGACACCGCCACCAATATCGGCGTCCTGGACTACCCCTCCGCCACCGTCGAGGAGATCGGGCAGCGCGCGTCGCTGGCCATCGTCATGGGGGGCGACGGCACGATGCTGGGGGTGGCGCGGCAGCTGGCGCCCTGGGACGTGCCGGTGGTGGGAATCAACCACGGCCGGCTGGGATTCATCACCGACGTCCCCATCGAGGATGCCGGCACCGCCATCGCCGGCATCCTCGACGGCCAGTTCGAGTCGGAAACCCGCACCCTGCTGGCCTGCAGCGTCATCCGGGGCGAAACCACGCTGGTCTCGGCGCTGGCCTTGAACGACGTGGTGCTGAGCCGGGCCGGCCTGGGCGGCATGCTGGAAGTCACGGTGCAGGTGGATGGCCTGTACATGTCCAAGCAACGCGCCGACGGCCTGATCATCGCCACGCCCACGGGATCGACGGCCTACGCGCTGTCGGCCAACGGCCCCATCCTGCATCCGTCGCTGCGCGGGCTGGTGCTGGTGCCGGTGGCGCCGCAGGCGCTGTCGAACCGGCCGATCGCGATCCCGGACGACTGCACGATAGACATCACCCTCACCCGCTCTCCGGGGGGCCGCGACGAAAGCGCCAGCGTGCACTTCGACATGCAAAGCTGGTCGTCGCTGCAGGAAGGCGACCGCGTCCTGGTGAAACGCGCCGAACATACCATCCGCTTCCTGCACCCGGCCGGATACAGTTATTTTTCCACCCTGCGGCGCAAGCTGCACTGGAACCAGATTTCCGGCACCGCGATCGACTAGTCTTTCCCGCCCCTTCCACCGGCCCCATTCGTATGCTGCGCGCCCTGCACATCAACGATTTCGTGATCGTCGACCAGACCGAGGTCGAATTCGGCCCCGGCTTCACCGTTTTCTCCGGCGAAACGGGCGCCGGCAAGTCGATCCTGATCGATGCGCTGGCGCTGGCCCTGGGCGAACGCGCCGATGCGTCGGTGCTGCGGGAAGGCGCCAGTCGGGCCGAGGTCAGCGCGGTGTTCGACGTTCCGCCGGCCCTGCTGGACTGGCTGGCCGAACGCGAGCTGGACACCGACAGCCTGGTGCTGCGGCGAGTCATCGATGCCCAGGGCCGCAGCCGCGGCTACATCAACGGCGTACCCGCCACCCTGACCCAGCTGCGCGAATTGGGCGAGCACCTGGTCGACATCCATGGCCAGCACGCGCACCAGAGCCTGCTCAAGACCGATTCCCAGCGCGACATGCTGGACGACCACGGGGACCACGGCGCCTTGCGGCGCGAGGTGGCCCAGGCCTGGAAGGCCTGGCGCGAGCTGGCGCGCAGGCTCGAAGCCGTGGAACGCGACGCGGCCTCGCTGCAGCAGGAGCGCGAGCGCCTGCAATGGCAGGCCGACGAGCTCGACAGGCTGGCGCTGAAGGACGGCGAATGGGAGCACCTGCAGGCCGAGCACGGCAGGCTGGCCCATGCCCAGTCGCTGATCGACGGCGCCAGCCAGACCATCGCCGCCCTGGAAGAAGACGATGACGCCGCCCATGCCCGCCTGGCCGCCGCGGCCCAGCGCATCGGCCAGCTGGCGGTGCACGACGCCGCGCTGGCACCGGTGTCCGAGGCGCTGGAATCGGCCCGTATCGCGTTGCAGGAAGCCGTCTCCGACCTGAACAGCTATCTGGGGCGCCTGGAGCTCGACCCCCAGCGCCTGGGCGAAGTCGAGGCGCGCCTGCAGGCGGTGTTCGACACCGCCAGGAAGTTCCGCCTGCAACCGGAGGAATTGCCCGAACGGCATGCCACGCTGCTGGCCCAGCTCGAGACCCTGAAGGAAGCCGAGGACGTCCAGGCGCTGCGCGCCAGGGCCGAAGCCGCCAAGGCCGCCTACGACGCCGCCGCCGCCAAGCTCGGCCGGGCCCGCAAGAAGGCGGCCGGCTCGTTGTCCAAGGCGGTGACCCAGGCCATGCAGACGCTGGCCATGACCGGCGGCCGCTTCGAGGTCGCGGTCGAGCCGGCCGACCCCGGTATCCACGGATCGGAGGCCATCGAATTCCGCGTCGCCGGACATGCGGGCACCACGCCCCGTCCGCTGGCCAAGGTGGCGTCCGGGGGCGAACTGGCGCGGATCTCGCTGGCCCTGTCCGTCATCGCCAGCCGCGCAGCGCGGGTTCCGACCCTGATCTTCGACGAAGTCGACACGGGCATAGGCGGCGCGGTGGCCGAGGTGGTGGGCAGGCTGCTGCGCGAACTAGGCAGTTTGCATCAAGTATTGTGCGTCACCCACCTGCCCCAGGTCGCCGCTTGCGGCAATACGCACCTGCGGGTCGACAAGCGCCAGGAGAAAGGCGCGGCGATCTCCACGGTCAATCGGCTGGACAGGGGGGGACGGGTGGACGAGATCGCCCGGATGCTGGGCGGCATAGAGATCACCGCCACGACGCGCAAGCATGCGCGGGAAATGATAGGCAACAACTGAGGCGGGCCAGCGCCCGCCCCTTGCCTGCCTTCAGCGGCTCTTGGCGCAGTTCTGGCAGATGCCGTAGAGCGACAGCGCGTGCCCGGTCAGCACGAAGTTGTGATCCTTGGCGATCTTCTGCTGGCGTTTTTCGATTTCCGCGTCGAAGAACTCCTCGACCTTGCCGCAATTGGTGCAGACCAGATGGTCATGGTGGTCGCCCTCGTTCAGCTCGAACACGGCCTTGCCGCTGTCGAACTGGCTGCGGACCAGCAGCCCGGCCTGCTCGAACTGCGTCAGCACGCGATAGACCGTGGCCAGCCCGATCTCGACGCTTTCGCCGATCAGGGCCCGATAGACGTCTTCGGCGCTCATGTGGCGCACTTCGGCCTTGCGGAAGACATCCAGGATCTTGAGCCGGGGAAAGGTCGCTTTCAGGCCTATACTTTTGAGTTCGCTTTGATCTGTCATGATGATCCCTTCTGAAAGCGGTTTCGTGTGTCGGTCCCCGCTGGACGGCGGGAACCGGCGTGGGTGCTGGGTCTTCGAGCCCAGTCAGCCATCTGGCGCGCGACACGCGCATGGCGCGGCGCTCCGGCATGGAAGGCGGCGGGACGGCCCGGCTCGGCGCACGAAGCGCCCTGTTACCCGTCCCGCGGCAGCCGTCCTGAAGTGCCGGGAAAGCCCCGGAAAAGCCCAGGCAATCCCCGAGGGCTTTATGATAACGGTTTCCCCAATCAAGACGAGTGCGGATCTGTGCCAAACGCTCTGATTTCCTTCATCCACGGCCAAGCCGGCACCTTGCGGCGGCTGGCCCCGGCCGCGCTGCTGGGCCTGGCGGCATGCAGCTCGGTCAACAACTACGTCCCGAACTTCGTCAAACCCTACCGGGCCGACGTCCAGCAGGGCAACTGGCTGACCCAGCAACAAGTGGAGCTGCTGCGCCCCGGCATGACCCGCGAACAGGTGCGTTTCGCCCTGGGCAGCCCTACCCTGACCAGCATTTTCCATTCCGACCGTTGGGACTATCCGTACCTGTTCACGCCGGGCCACGGGCAGACCGAGGAACGGCGCTTCACCGTCTATTTCGTCAACGACCGGCTCGAGCGCTGGACCGGCGATGAACAGCCCGCCCGCCAGCCGTTCCAGCAGAAGGACACGCGCAAGGCCCTGGGCGCCATCACGCAGCCGGCCCAGCAGGCCCCGAACGCGGCGCCCCTGACGGTCGAGGGCAACGCCGCCTCTCCCAGCCTGGACCCCGGTTCCGCGCCCGCCGTCGCCACGCCGGTCGCTCCGCTCGCGCCTCCCGCCGCACCGCCCTCCGGCGACGCGGCCCCCGCTCAACCCGCCACGAATACCAAGGAATGACCTCGATGCGTATCGCCATTGCCGGGGCTACCGGCCGCATGGGCCACATGCTGATCGAAGCCGTGCTCGCCGCCCCCGACCTGGAACTGGCCGTCGCGCTGGACCGCGCAGGCAGCCCCGCCATCGGCCACGATGCCGCCGAGTTCCTGGGCAAACAAAGCAAGGTCATCATCACCGACGACCTGGACGCTCTTGCCCAGGCCGACTGCCTGATCGACTTCACCCGACCCGAGGCCACGCTGGCCCACCTGGAAGCCTGCCGCCGCCACGGCGTCAAGCTGGTCATCGGCACCACGGGCTTCGACGAAGCCGGCAAGGCCGCGATCGCGGCGGCCGCCGACAAGGTCGGCGTGGTCTTCGCGCCCAACATGAGCGTGGGCGTGAACGTCACCCTCAAGCTGCTGGACATCGCCGCCCGCATCCTGAAGGACGATTACGACGTGGAAGTGTTCGAGGTCCACCACAAGCACAAGGTGGATGCTCCATCCGGCACGGCGCTGAAAATGGGTGAAACCGTGGCGCAGGCCTGGGGCAAGCCGCTGTCCGAGGTGGCCGAGTGGGCCCGCCATGGCGACACCGGAGCCCGCAAGCACGGCACCATCGGCTTTTCCTCCGCCCGCGGCGGCGACGTGGTGGGAGACCACACGGTCTTCTTCTGTGGCCCGGGCGAACGCATCGAGATCACCCACCGCTCGAGCAGCCGCGTCAACTACGCCGAAGGCAGCCTGCGCGCCGCCCGCTATCTGGCGGACAAGTCGGCCGGCCTGTATGACATGCAGGACGTCCTGGGTCTGAGGTCCCCCCCTACGCGCTAACGCGCGCCCCGCAGGGGGCGATGCGGGTGGACCGGCAAAGCCGGATCCACCGCATCCTGGGTCTGGGTGCGGACGTCTCGGGGCGGAGCGCCGCATCCCCTCAACGGTGCTGGCGGACCGGCAAAGCCGGATCCGCTGTGCCCTGGCAACGGCTAGAACGGCCTCTTATGGGGCCGTTTTGCTTTTCAGGGTCCATTGATGGCCTTGTTCTTGGCTTCTACGGCGATGACCAGGCGCTGGGCCATCTGGGGCAGCGGGACGATCTCGTGGACGGCGCCCAGGGCGATGGCTTCGCGAGGCATGCCGAAGACCACGCTCGACGCTTCGTCCTGGGCAAGGTTGTAGGCGCCGGCCTCGCGCAGCGTCAGCATGGCCCGCGCGCCGTCCTTGCCCATGCCGGTCAGCATGACGGCCACGGTGCACGCCCCCGCCGCGCGGGCGGCCGACAGGAACAGGACTTCGACCGAGGGACGGTGGCGATTGACCGGCTCGCCCTCGGACAACTGCGCGTGATAGCCCAGCAGCGGCAGCGGCCGCACCGCCAGGTGCGCGTGGCCGGGAGCCACATAGACGTGCCCTGGATGCAGCCGTTCGTTGTGCTCGGCTTCCTTGACGCGCAGCGGCGTGTGCTTGTCCAGGCGCTCGGCGAAGCTGCGCGTGAACCCGGGCGGCATGTGCTGGGTGATGACGATGGGCGGCAGGTCGGCGGGCAGCGCTTCCAGCAGGTCGCGCAGCGCTTCGGTGCCGCCCGTCGAGGCGCCGATGGCGACCAGCAGCCTGCGGTCGTATTGGGACGGCGGAGGCGCGCGGCCGTCGGCGGGCCGGTGGTGCTCGTCGGTCATGGATGCGCTCAGCCCGGCTGCCTGGCGTAGACGGTACGCCCCTGGAGCACGAAGCGCTGCTGCCCCTGGGAAAAGCTTTCGGAATGCCCGACGAACAGCAGGGCTCCGGCCGGCATCAACCCGGCCATGCGCTCGACCACCCGCAATTGCGTGGGGCGGTCGAAATAGATGAGGACGTTGCGGCAGAACACCGCATCGAGCGGCCCGCGCACCGGCCAGGCGGGATCCAGCAGGTTCAACTGGCGGAAATTCACCAGCGCGCGCAGTTCGGGCCGCACGGCGTACAAGCCCTCGGCTTCCTCGATGAAGTAGCGCCGCGCCTGCTGGTCGGGCACCTTGGCCAGTTGATCCCGCCGGTACACGGCCTGGCGCGCGGTGGCCAGCACATGGGTGTCCAGGTCGGTCGCCAGGATGCGCACCGGCGGCGCCAGGGTCCCGAACACCTCGGCGGCCGTGATGGCCAGGGTCCAGGCCTCTTCGCCCGTGGAAGCGGCCGCGCACCAGAGTTGCAGGGTCTGGCCCGGGCGCTCGGCGGCCAGCCGCTTCAGGTAGGCGGCCAGGATCTGGAAATGGTGGTTCTCGCGGTAGAAATACGTGAGATTCGTGGTCAGCGCGTTGACGAAGTATTCCCATTCAGGCGCGCCGGCGCGCAGGCCCTCCAGGTAGGCGCTGAAGGACGGACGGCCGGTCGCGCGCAGCCGCCGGGCCAGCCGGCTGTAGACCATGCTGCGCTTGGCGTCCGACAGCGAAATGCCGGTGTGCTGCCGCAACAGGGTCCGTATCCGGTCGAAATCCTGGCCGCTGAAGGCGAATTCGGTGCCGACGAGAGAGTCGGCCGTGCCCGGCATGGCGTCGGTCATGGCCAGGAGGCTGGTTCTGGAAGTCACGCTTGGCCCTAAAGGAAAAGCCCCCACGCTATCATTGACGGGATTATCGGCAACACTTACTGATTCATTAAGCAATGTTCAATCGCGGCCCCGTCTCCGTGCAGAACGCCAGCCCCCCGCAGGCCGGCCTGCCTCGCTTCATGACGGCCGCGCCCGGCCAGGCCCCGGCCGCGCTGGGCCCCGACGCCCGCGAAGCCTCGCAACTCGCCATCCTCTTCATCGAGGACTCGCTCGCCGACTTCACGCTGATGCGCGCCGTGCTGGTCGACGCGGGGCTGAACGTCACGGCCCAGTGCGTGGACACCGAAACGACCATGCGGCAGGCCTTGGCCGAACGAGCCTGGGACGCCATCATCAGCGATCATTCCCTGCCGACCTTCAGCGGCCTGCGCGCGCTGAAGGTGGCCAAGGAAGTCGGGTTCCGCGGCCCCTTCCTCATCGTGTCCGGCGCCATCGGCGAGGAAACCGCGGTCGAGGCTATGCGGGCCGGCGCCGACGACTATGTCATGAAGAACAACCTGCGCAGGCTCCCTCCCGCGCTGGAACGCGGCCTGCGCGAAGTGCAGACCCGCGACCAGCGGCAACGGGCGGAAACCGCGCTGGCCTCGGCCCACGATCAGCTGAACGCGGTCTTCTCGGCCACGCCGGTCGCCCTGTTCGCCATCTCGCGCGAGCGTACCGTCACCATGTGGAGCCCGGCCTGCGAAGACCTGACCGGACTGGGCTCGGCCGACACGCTGTCCCGCTCGTTCGCCCTGCCCTCGCAGCCCGACACCTGGAAGCTGCTGACCCTGATCGCCCCGGCGCTGGACGGTTCCGAGGTACGCGGCCTGCCGTTCAGCATAGAAACCCGGGGCGAAAAGCGCGAGTTGCTGGTATCGGCCAGTCCGCTCAGCGGTTCTCCGCCTTCGGGATGCGTGGTCGCGCTGTCCGACGTCACTCACCTGGCCCATGCGCAGGCGGAACTCAGCCGTTCCGAAAGCCAGCTGCGCGAACTCTCCCGCCACACCGAGCGCGTGCGGGAGAACGAACGGGCCGAACTCGCGCGCGAGATCCACGACGATCTGGGCGCCCTGGTCACCCGGATACGCGCCGACCTCGCGCTGGCCCGCCGCCGCTCCCGCGAAAAGGAAACGGCGCAGTTGCTGGACGAAGCCGAACAGATGGTCGCTTCGCTGGGCGAGGCCATCTCCCGTATCGCCCGGGCCATGCGGCCGCCCGTGCTCGACTTCGGCATCGTTGCCGCGATCGAGTGGCAAGCGCGCGATTTCGCGCAGCACACGGGCATCACCGTCAACGTCCACACCAACCAGGACGACCTGGCGCTCGAACTGGAGCAATCCATCGCCGTCTTCCGCATCTTCCAGGAAGCCCTGACCAACGTGTTCAAGCATGCGCAGGCCACGCGCGTGGACGTCGACCTCTTCGCCGACGACAGCACCCTCAGCCTGGAAGTCCGCGACAACGGCATCGGCCTGTCGTCCGACGCGCTGCGCAAGGGAACGTCGTTCGGCCTGCGCGGCATGATGGAACGCGTCCACGGCCTGGGCGGCTGGATGGACATAGGCGGCGCGCCCCAGACGGGCACGCCGCCTTTCCGAGGAACCACACTCATGATTTCGATCCCGTTGAATCCCCCTACGCTCTCCCTGCCTGGCGGAAAATCCCCCCACCACGAGCCGGAGGACCAGGAATGATCCGTCTGGTGCTCGCCGACGACCACGCCATCGTGCGCTCCGGCCTGCGGCAGATCGCGCAGGCCGAGGAAGGCATATCGGTGGTCGGAGAAGCGGCCGATTGCGGCGACCTGCTCGACGTGCTGCGCAAGACCGAGGCCGACGTCGTGCTGATGGACATATCCATGCCCGGCAAGAACGGGCTCGAAGGGCTCAAGCAGGTGCGCGAACGCTGGCCGCGCATCGCCGTGCTCATGCTCAGCATGTATCCCGAGGACCAGTACGCGGTACGCAGCGTCAAGGCCGGCGCGGCCGGCTACCTGCACAAGAACTCCCCGCCCGAAACCGTGATCGAGGCCATCCGGACCGTCGCGCGCGGCAAGAAATACATCACGCCCGAACTGGCCGAACAACTGGCCACCCACCTCAGCCAGGGCGACGAGCGCCCGCCGCACGAATTGTTGTCCGACCGCGAATACCAGACCATGGTGATGATCGCCTCGGGCCGCACCCTGACCCAGATCGCCGAGGAAATCTCCCTCTCGCCCAAGACCGTCTCGGTCTACCGCGCACGCCTGCTCGAGAAGATGAAGCTCAAGAACAACGCCGAGCTGACCCACTACGCGCTGAAACACAAACTGGTGGAGTAGAGGCCCCCCCTACGCCCTTCGGCCCCCCCCAGGGGGCGAAACCGGCGGACTGGCAAAGCCAGATCCGCGGTTTCCTGGGTCTAGGGAAACCATCTTGGACTGAAGTACAGTTGCTATCGCTGGCAGCCAGCGATAGCACCGGTGCAACAACCCAAGACAACCCCACTAGACCCAGGATGCGGTGGATCCGGCTCCGCCGGTCCACCCGCATCGCCCCCTTGAGGGGGCCCGCGTAGCGGGTAGGGGGTGGGCTTCCCTAGGGGGTCTCTATACTTCCGATGGCCTCCCGGCCGTCGTCGGTGTAGGCCAGGTCCTTGAAAGTCAGGGCGCGGGCCATGGCGATGCCTCGGCCGTGCATGTCGAAGGCGCGGTCGGGAGAGATTTCCAGGTAGGTTCGCCAGTCGAAGCCGGGGCCCTGGTCCCTGACGCGGAAGCGGATGCGGTCGGGTTCGCGTTCGAAGCTGACGCTGGCGATGCGGTCCCGGTACGGGACCAGGGACAGCCGCCGCTGGATCTCCGCCGCCCAGCGGCCTTCCATGCTCAGGCGCCCCTTGTCGGCGAAGCCGATTTCCAGGTTGCCGTGTTCGACCGCATTGACCATCAGTTCGGCCAGGCCTATTACCGCCACTTCGGGCGCGGGACACAGCTTGGCCAGGAAGAAGGCCAGTTGCCGGGCCTCGGCCAGGGACACGAAGCCGAAGCTGGCCTGCCGCATGTGGGCGAACACATCGTGCACGTCGGACAGGCGCCGGCGCAGGCCCTTCTGCCGCGCGCGGAACTCGATGGCCGCGCTGACGACCGCGATCAGCATGTCGTGCTCGTACGGCTTGGTCAGGTAGTAGTAGGCGCCCCGGTGTATGCCCTCGAGCACGTCGGCGGGGCGCGCGGCCGCGGTCTGCATGATGACCGGGACATCGGCCAGGCGGCGGTCCGCGCGTATGCGGGTCAGGAGCTCGATGCCGTCCAGTCCCGGCATCATCCGGTCGAGCACGATCAGGTCATGGTCGATGCCCGGGTCCTGCAGCACGTCCCAGGCCTGGATGCCGTCCTGCACGCACCGGAGCCGATAGCGAGGATCGGACAGGTGCTCGGAAATGATTTCCAGGTTGAGCGGCTCGTCGTCGACGACGAGGATGTTGAACGGTTCCTGCGACATGAAGCATCCGGTGTGGCCAGGTGAACGCGCCGGCAGCGCCATCGCGTCCATCCGCCGCCGGATCCTGCCTGCTTACAGGAAATTGAAAATGGACATCCGGGCGATCTGCGTATAGGTCTGCTGCGCGGCCTGCACAGTGTACGTGCGTTTGGCCAGTTCGCCGGTCAGTTCCGTCATGGTCTCCAGGTCGGACCCCACCACGCGGGAGATCTCGCCGGTGATCTGGTCGCCGCGGGTTTCGCCCGCGGTGGTGGCCGCCTCGATCTCGGTCAGGCGGCTGCCGATGGACGAGCGAGCCTCGAGCAGCCGGTTCATGGCCGAGTTCAGGTTCAGGTTGACCTCGTACAGCGCGTTGGCCCGCGAGACGGATTCGGTCGCGGAAGCCGGCTGGCTCAGGGCGGCGATGGCCTGGTCCAGCGTATCGAATACGCTTTGCGAACGAGACGGGCCGAAGCTCAGCGTGTCGCCTTCGGCCGGCCGGCCGCTGATGCCGATCTGCACACCGGCGATATCTATCGCCTGGCCGTCCTCGCCCAGGGTGCCGGTGCCCACCTCGGCCCCGTCC
The DNA here is from genome assembly GCF_002188635.1 of Pigmentiphaga sp. NML030171. GTDB lineage: Bacteria > Pseudomonadota > Gammaproteobacteria > Burkholderiales > Burkholderiaceae_B > Pigmentiphaga > Pigmentiphaga daeguensis. Next base: position 231,409 of record NZ_NINX01000051.1, read on the forward strand.
TTGTCCGAAACGGTATAGGCGCCGTCGGCGTCGAACTCGATGGTGTACGGACCGTAGGCCGCCGCGGCCGACCAGGCCTGGCGGTCGGTGACCGTACTGGCGGTCAGCGTCGCGCTGCCGGTATTGCCGCTGCCGGCGCCGACATCCAATCCGTTGCGGCCGGTGGGGATGTCGCCGAACAGGTAATTGCCGCTGAAGCTGACGTCGATCACGCGGTTGGGGCCGATCTGGCTCTGGCGCACGCCGGCATCGCCTTGGTAGACCACGCCCGAGGCGTTGCGCACGAAAGGCTGGCTGTCGCGCTTGTAGCCGGCGAAGATGTAGTTGCCGTTCTCGTCCTGGGTATTGGCCACGCTCATCAGCTGGTCGCGCAATTCTTTGAGATCGGCCAGGATGGATTGCCGGTTTTCCTCGTTCAGCCCGCCGCCGCCCGCCTGCACGACGCGGGTCAGCGCCAGTTGCAGGGTGCCGCCCGCCTCCACCAGATAGTTCTCGGTGCCCTCGAGCAGGCCCTTGGCGTCCGCCTGGTTCTTCAGCATCTGTTCGTTGGCCTTGAGCGTGGCGTCCAGCGCCACTTCGCGGCCGGCCGCGACCGGATCGTCGGACGGACTGAGCAGCTTGCGCTGGGCGGAGAGCTGCTGCGAGACCTGCAGCAGTGCGCTCTGCTGGCTGGTGATGGCCCGGATGCTGTTGTCGTAGAACTGGTTGGTGCTGACTCTCATGGCGGTCCGTAGGCGTATCGTTAATGGATGGCGGCGAGCAACTGGTCGAAGAGCTCGGAAGACATGCCGAGCACCTTGCCGGCGGCGGCATAGGCCTGCTGGTAGCGCAGCAGGTTGGCTCCTTCTTCGTCCAGGTTCACGCCCGACAGCGACTGTTCGCTGGCCACCGCCTGGTCGAAGGCGGTCTGCTGCGCGGCCTTGCTGATGTTCAGCGAAGCCGCGCGCGTGCCGACGCTGGAGATGAGCCCGGCATAGGAATCGGTCAGCGTACTGCCCCCGGCGATCTTGGTGGTCCCCAGCCCGGCCATGGCCAGCGCGTTGCGGTTGTCGCCCGCGGGGGCCCCCGGGTCGGCCTTGACGGTGATCCGGTCCCCGGCGGCCGGGATGCCGGACACGTCGAAGGCCCAGCCGTTGTACGAAATGGTCTGCTGCGGCGGCTGCAAGGAACCCGTCGACAGGACGCTGCCGTCCTCGCCCAGCAGCTCGTAGCCCGTGGCGGACGTGAAGCGGACGGTGACCGAAGTGCCGTAGTCGGGGCTGCCCGACTCGACCGAGCGCAGGCGCGACGCCTGCGCCGTGCCGGTATTGGTGTCCGCCGTCACCAGGCCCATGGGGGCGGCGGCGGCCAGCTTGCCGGGATCGGCCAGGGTCACTTCGACGCCCGCCGCGGCCTGGCTGGCGACCTTGATGGTGAAGGTGTCCCCGTCGGCCAGGCCGCCGTCGGCCAGGCCGATGCTCAGGCCGTCCACGTTCTGCGGCAGCGACGAGAACGGGCCCAGTTCGGTACCGTCGTCGAGCCGGGTCACGACGTACTCGCTACCCACCCGGGTCAGCTGATAGTCGCTGCCGGTCAGCGAGCGCGTGTCGGCGATGCCCACCGCCAGCCGCGCATCGCCGGTGTTGCCGCGCTGTCCCACGGCAACGGGGTTGCCGATGCGGAACAGGGCCTGGCCCGGCTGGCCGTTGCTGTCCATGCCGAATTGCTGTTGCTGGTTGTAGGCCGCCGCCATGGCAATGGCCAGGCGCCCCAGTTCGGACTGGGCCTGGGCCAGCTCGTTGTCGCGGAATTGCAGCAGTGCGCCCAATTGGCCGCCGTCGATGTCGTCCTGCTTGAGCTGCATGGTGTGGCTGCCGACGGTCAGCGACAGGCTGGTACCCGTGGGCGACGCCGGGTCGCGAGTGTCGATCCGCAACTGCGCGGCCACCTGCTCCATGACCAGCGGCTGGCCGTTGGTCAGATAGACGTTGATGCTCGTGCCCTGGGTGCTGGTGGTGATGCCCGTCAGCCTGCCCAGCTCGCGCACCAGTACGTCGCGCTGGTCCAGGAGGCCGTTGGGCGCCTGGCCCTGGCCGGTGCCATAGGCGTCGCCGATCTTGGCGTTGTAGGCGGCGATGCTCTGCACCAGCTGGTTGATCTGTCCCACCGTGGCGCTGGCCTGGTTGTCGATGCCCTGGCTCAGGGTGGAGAGATCCTCGCTGATGGCGCGAAAACGCGCCGCCGTCGACTGCGCCGCCGCCAGCGCGGCCTGCCGCGACGCGGTCTCGGCGGGATTCTGGCTGAAGCGGCCCAAGGCCGAATACAGCGCGTTCAGGCTCTGGTTGATCCCGGTGTCCACCGACCCGAGCCGGTTGATCAGGCCGCTCATCTGGTCCGAATAGGTAGAGAGATAGCTGAGCGTCGATGCCGACTGGCTGGCCTGGCTGGACAGGAAATCGCTGTAGGCGCGCTGGACCGTGACGACGTCCACTCCCTGCCCGAAATAGCCGGCGCCGCTGAAGTTCGACATGGCCGACTGCAGCATCACCTGCTGGCGCGAGTACCCGGGCGTCCCCTGGTTGGAGATGTTGTTGGCGGTCACGGCCAGCCCGGCCTGGGCGGCGCGCAATCCGGTCAATGCGATGTTGGCGATGTTCGTGGTCATGGTTTCATGCGGGCTGCCTGGCGTGCGCGGCGGCGCCATGCACGGCTGATGTCTCTCTTAACGGACGCCGGCGTCCAAGCTTGAGCATGCCGGCGGCCTTCTGCCCGGTCGGGAACGGATCCGCCGCTAGACGACGATCTGCATGGCCCGCCGGATGGTGCTGCCCAGCTTTTCGGCATACCTGGGGTCGGTCGCGTAGCCGGCCCGCTGCAGGCCCTGCGCGAACTGCTCCGCGCTGCCGGCCGATTGCAGCACCTTGGCGTAGCGGGGATTCGACGCCAGCAGGCGTGCGTAGTCCTCGAACGCCTGCTCGTAGGAGTCGTAGGCGCGGAACTCCGCCGTCACGCGCTCCGGCGTGCCGTTGCGGTATTCGGTCGTGCGCGTGCGCACGGTGCGGCCGTCCCAGCCCGTGGCCTTGATGCCGAACAGGTTATGGCTGGCCTCTCCCTGGGCGCCACGGATCTCCCGTCGTCCCCAGCCGGACTCCAGGGCGGCCTGGCCCAGGATGTAGGCGGCGGGGATCCCCGTCGCCGCTTCCGCGCGTCTGGCCGCGGGCAGGAACTTCCCCAGGAACTCGGCGCGCACCTCTTCCGCCGACCCGGGCGCGGCACGCGTTTCGGCCGCTGGCCTGGCGGCCGCCGCCGGGGGCGGCGCATAGACGGCCTGGGTGCCGAACCGGCCGTTCTGGATGCGCCGCGGGGAGGCCGATCCCCCCGCCAGCGCCGCGGCTTCCATCCCGCCTATCATGCCGCTGGTCGCCGTGGCAGGGGTGCCCGTGGCGCGGCCCCGCGCCAGCTCCAGGGTGGACATCGACAGCGGCAGTCCGGTGCGGCGCAGGGACTCCGGCGACACGACAGGACGCGTCAGTTGTTTCTCCAGCATGTCGGCCAGCCCCAGGCCGCTGCGCGCCGGCGCGGGACCGCTGCCCGCCTCGGCCACGCCAGCCAGCTTCTGCGCCAGCTGCTGGTCCAGCATTCCCCGCCAGGTCTGCGAGGCGGGACTGTTCAGCGCCTGGGCCAGCGGACCATCGCCCGCCATCGACGACTGGCGCATCTGCGACAGCAGCATCTGGGCGAACTGGGCCTCGAACTGGCGGGCGGCCTGCCTGACGGTACCCGCCTGGTCGCGCCGCGCCTGCAGCTTCAGGTTTTCCAGCGAGCGGGCATCGATCGCCATGCCGCCCCGCTGCATCGCGCTGTCCATCTTGGTCATCAGATGATCTCCAGTTCAGCGGTCAGCGCACCCGCGGTCTTGAGCGCCTGGAGGATGGAGATCAGGTCCTGCGGCGTGGCGCCCAGCAGGTTCAACGCCTTGACCACCTCCGCCAGCTGGGCGCCGCCATCCAGGTGCACGATGGCGCCGCCGCTCTGCTTGATCTCGATGTCGGCACGCTCGGTCACCACCGTCTGTCCGCCCGAGAAAGGCGCTGGCTGGCTGACCACCGGCGCCGCGCTGACCGTGACGCTCAGGTTGCCGTGCGCGACGGCCACCGGCGCCAGGCGCACGCTCTGGTTCATCACCACCGAACCGGTACGCGCATTGATGACGACGCGCGCCGGCGCGCGGCTGCCCGCCACTTCCAGGTCCTCGACCTGCGCCATGAAGGCGACCCGGGCGTCGGGAGACGAAGGCGCGCGCAACTCGATGACCCGGCCGTCGAGCGCGGTCGCGGTGCCCGGACCGATGCGGCGGTTGATGGTCTCCACCATCGCGCGCGCCGTCGAGAAATCGGCCGTGGTCAATTCCAGCCGCAGGGCGCCGTCGTCGGAGAACGGCGTCGGCACGTCGCGCTCCACCGTGGCGCCGGCCGGAATGCGGCCCGCGCTCAAATGATTGATCTGGGCGCGGCTGCCCGCCGCCGACGCGCCCGCCCCGCCCACCGACACGCTGCCCTGGGCCATGGCATAGACCTGTCCGTCCAGCCCCTTGAGCGGCGTCAGCAGCAGCGTGCCGCCGCGCAGGGACTTGGCGTTGCCCATGGAGCTGACCGTCACGTCGACCTGCTGGCCGGGCTGGGAAAACGGCGGCAGCATGGCGGTCACCATCACCGCCGCCACGTTCTTGAGCTGGAGCCGCGTGCCGGGAGGAACGTTGATGCCCAGGTTGGACAACATGGACATCAGGGACTGGGTGGTGAACGGCGTCTGCGTGGTCTGGTCGCCCGTGCCATCCAGGCCCACGACCAGGCCGTAGCCCACCAGCTGGTTGTTGCGTACTCCCTGGACATTGGCCAGGTCCTTGACCCGCGCCGCCTGGGCCGCCGGCACGAGGAACGCGCACAGCAGCGCCACGGCCAGGCGCAGGCAGGCGGCGGTGAACGGATGACGATTCATGATGCGCGCGCTCAGAACGGCAGGAACGAGTAGAAGAAACGCGACAGCCAGCCCACCGTCTGGGCTTCGTCGATCGCGCCCTGCCCCCGGTATTCGATGCGTGCGTCGGCAACCTGGGTCGAACTGACCGAATTGCCGCCCACGATGTGGGCCGGATTCACCACGCCGGAGAAGCGCACGCGTTCGGTCTCGCGATTGGTGCCGATCTGCTTTTCGCCCGAGACGCGCATGTTGCCGTTGGACAGCACCTCGACCACGGTCACGGTGATCGTGCCCGACAGGATGTTGGACGCGCCGGTCTCGCCCCGGGCGTTGAAGCGGTTCTCGCTCTCGCCTTCCACGCCCAGGCCGCGCAGGATGCCGGACCCTGGCAGTTTGTTGATGGAAGGGATTCCGGCCGATGCCGAAGCCGAGCGCTGCGCCGAGGTATTGTTGCGCTGGGACGAATTGATGTGCTCTTCCAGCCGCACGACCAGCGTATCGCCGATGTTGCGCGCCCGCACATCCTCGAACAGCGGGCGATAGCCGGGTGCGGAACCGAATATGCCGCCGGTGGGCCGGCGATTCGCGTTGTAGGCCACCGGGTCCAGCGGCCGGGCGGTGGTCGGCCCGTCGATGTCTACCTTGGGCGTGGCGCACGCGGCCAGCCCCGCCAGGATCGTCATCCCGGCAAGGGCCCTGGCGCCACGGACACGACGGGGCCTGAACGCTTGCTTCATCCCGCCTTCCTCAGAGCTGCGAGATGCGCTGGAGCATCTGGTCGGCGGTGGTGATGGCCCGCGAGTTGATCTCGTACGCGCGCTGGGTCTGGATCATGCCGACCAGTTCCTCGACCACGTTGACGTTGGACGCCTCGACATACCCCTGGTTGATCAGGCCCGCCCCGTTCAACCCCGGCACGTTGACCACCGGCACGCCCGAGGCCGCGGTCTCGCCGAAAAGATTCTGGCCCAGCGGCTGCAGGCCCGGCGGATTGATGAAGGTGGCCAGTTGCAGCTGGCCCAGCTGGACCGGCTGGGTCTGGCCCGCCACCGTCGCGGTCACCACCCCGTCCTGGCCGATGGCGACTTCCTTGACGCCCTCCGGCACCACGATGCCCGGATCGATGACCAGGCCGTTGTTGGTCACGAGCTGGCCCTGGCTGTCGATCTGGAAGCTGCCGTCGCGCGTGTAGGCCAGCGTGCCGTCGGGCAGTTGCACCTGGAAGAAGCCGGCGCCGTTGACCGACAGGTCGAAGCTGCTGCTGGTCTGCTGCAGGGCACCCTGCGCATAGTTGCGCACCGTGGCCACGGGCCGCGATCCGGTTCCCAGCGTCAGCCCCGCGGGCACCTGGTTCTGCTGCGTGGTCTGCGTGCCGGCCGGCCGCATGGTCTGGTAGAGCAGGTCCTCGAACACGGCGCGCGAACGCTTGTAGCCATTGGTGCTGACGTTGGCGAGGTTGTTCGAGATGACGTCCAGCTGGGTCTGCTGCGCATCCAGGCCGGTCTTGGCGATCCAGAGGGAACGCATCATGATGTTCGATCCTTATCGCGGCGTGCGCCGCACTACGCAAAATTCCTTCACCGCCCGGGGAGGCCCCGCGGTCAGGTCATGCTCAATATCTGTGTGGCCGAGCGCTGGTTCTGGTCGGTGTTCTGCATGAGCTGTATCTGCACGTCGTAGTGACGCGCCGCCGCGATCATGCCCACCATGGTCTCCACCGCGTTGACGTTGCTGCCCTCGAGCATGCCGCCCGCCACGCGCACCCCGTCGGCCGCCGGCGCGATGCCGCCCTGGCGCAGGCGGAAAAGGCCGTCCGCGCCGCGCGCCAGCGTATTCCCCGGCGGGTTCACCAGCTTGAGGTTGGCGATCTGGGCGGCCTGCACCCGGTCGACCTCGGGGACGGAGGAGATCGAGCCGTCGGTATTGACCTGCACCTTGGTATCGGGCGGAATCAGGATGGGCTCGCCGTTCGGATCCAGCACCGGGCGCCCGGCCGCGTCGACCAGCATGCCGTCCGCCGTGGTCTGGAAGCCGCCCGCGCGGGTATAGGCCTCGCCGCCATCCGCCGTGCGCACGGCGAACCAGCCGTCGCCCTGGATCGCGACGTCCAGTTCGCGCCCGGTCGCCATCATCGCGCCGGCCGACAGGTCTGCGCCGGGTGTCGATTCCACCGCATAGGCCCGCGTCCGCAGGCCCGGGCCGCCGACCACCGGCGCCGTCCGCTGGGCCGCGATCTCGGCGCGGAACCCCGGCGTCAGCGCGTTCGACAGGTTGTTGGTCTGCACGTCCTGGCGCCGCATCAGTTCGCGGGCGCCGGTCGCGGCAATGTAGAGGGCCCTGTCCATCAGCGCATGTTGACCAGGGTCTGCATCAGCGAATCCTGGGTCTTGATCGTTTGCGCGTTGGCCTGGTAGACCCGCTGGGCGGTGATCATGTTCACCAGCTCGCCGGTCAGGTCGACGTTGGCATCCTCCAGCGCGCCGGAAGTCACGGTGCCGAAGTTGCTCGAACCCGGGACGCCGATGCGCGGGCCGCCGGACAAGATCGTTTCCAGGAAATTATTGCTGCCGGCCGAGACCAGGCCCTGGGGATTGACGAAGGACACCAGCGTGATCTGGCCCTGCGCCCGCGATTGCTGGTTGGAGTAGTTGGCCTTCAGGATGCCGTTCTCGTCGATCGTGAAGCTGGTCAGGCGGCCCGAGGTGTAGCCGTCCTGGCGCTGCAGCTCGTTGCTGAAGGCCTGGCCGGTCTGCGAAGTGGACGCCATGTTGTAGTTGATGCTCAGCCCGGTCGCGCCGGTGCCCAGCGTGGCGGCGTCGACGTTGACCTGGAACACGCCGTTGTTCGAGGCAGCCAGGTCGATCTTGCCCGATGCGTCGAATACCAGCGGCGCGCCGTTCGGCAATCCGTCGCCGTCCGTGTCGGTGTTGGTCACCTTGCCGTTCAACGCGGTATAGACCTCCCACTGGCCCGGTCCACGCTTCACGTAGAACGTGGACAGCGTGTGCGTATTGCCCAGCGAGTCATAGACCGCGATGGACGTGGCATGGGTGTAGGTGGTCGAGTCCTCGGGATTGAACGGCTTGACGATGCGGTCGATCGCGTCGGCGCGGGAATCGAGCACCGAGCCTTGCGTGACCTCGGAGGTGCCGCGTGCCTCGATGGAGCTGACCGTCAGCCGCAACGGCTGGGGCTGGGCGGCATTGATGTTGCCGTTGGCGTCGGCGACATAGCCCGTCAGGCGCAGGCCGTTGGCGTTGACCACATAGCCGTTGGCATCCAGGTGGAACTGGCCGTTGCGCGAATACACGATGGACCCGGCGTTGTCCATGCGGAAGAAGCCTTCTCCCGAGATGGCGACGTCGAACGGATTGGACGTGACCGAGATCGCCCCCTGGGTGAACATCTGGGTGACGGAGTTGAGCTTCGTACCGATACCGATGTTGTTCGAGTAGGTGCCGAGCACCGTCGACGCGTAGACGTCGGCGAACTCGGCGCGCGCGGCCTTGAAGCCCACGGTGTTGGCGTTGGCGACGTTGTTGCCGATCACGTCGAGGTTCTTGCCGGCGGCGTTCAGGCCGCTCAATGCCTGTTGGAAGCTCATCGCTGGATTCCTTGCACTATCTGATTTGTATCCGGAAGCGGGGCGGGACGCGCCGTACTACCAGACCTGGTAGACGTCGGACAGGTTGACGAGATTGCCCTTGGCATCGACCACCGTGGTCGAGCCCGAGGACGGACGCACCGAGGTGATCTGGGTCACGCTCAGCGGCGGCGCCGCCCCCACCTTGGTGCCTTCTCCGACCTGCACTTCGAACTTGTAGTCGCCGTCGGGCAGCGTGTCGCCCTTCGCATTCTTGCCGTCCCAGGTGAAGGCATGCACGCCGGCATCGACGTCGGCCAGCTTCTTGCGCGCGACCTCGATGCCGTCGGCGTTCTTCACGACCAGCTCGGCGCTCTCGACCGGGATGCTGAGCACATAGCCGCCTTCGGCCTTGCCGTCGGCCAGGGTCAGGCCGTCGCCGGCCAGCATGACCTTGCGGCCGATCAACGATGCCGCCTGGGTGGCCTGCAGGCTTCCCATGCTGTAGCCCAGCCACTGCATGGTCGTGTTGAGCTGGCTGATGCCGGTGACCGTGCTGATCTGGGCCAGCTGCGACGTCAGCTCGGCGTTGTCGAGCGGGTTGAGCGGGTCCTGGTTGCGCATCTGCGCGGTCAGCATGGTCAGGAAGCGGTTGGACAGCTCCTCCGCGGACGACGCGGCCAGGGAGTTGCCCGAGGCTCCGGCCCCGGTGTTGCTGTTGACGTTGGAAACGGCCATGCGGATTCCTTGCTAAAGGGCGCCCGTTCCGCGGGCGGCCCGGCGTCTGGGGCTAGGTGCCCAGCGTCAGTGTTTTCTGCATCAAGGTCTTGGCGGTGTTCATGACCTCGACGTTGGTCTGGTAGGCGCGCGAGGCGGCGATCATGTCGACCATTTCATCGACGACCTCGACGTTGGGCATGCTGATGTAGCCCTCGGCGTCTGCCATGGGATGCTTCGGATCGTAGATGCGCTTGGGCGGCGAGGGATCGGTCAGCACTTCCCTTACGCGCACGCCGTTGCCGCCGGCCACGGCGCCCGGGACGAGATAGGACTCGAACACCACCTTGCGGCCACGGTAGACCTGGCCGTCCGGCCCGCTCACGCTTTCGGCGTTGGCGAGATTGCTGGCCACCGCGTTCAGGCGCTGGCTGTTGGCGGTCAGTGCCGAACCGGCGATCTCGAATGCCTTGCTCATGGACATGGGGATAGTGCCTCGTTCAGTTGTTCTGGATCGCACGCTGGAGCGTCTGGACCTGCCCGTTCAACATGCGCAGCGCGGCGTCGTAGCGCAGCGCGTTGTCGGCGAAGCGCGTGCGCTCCAGGTCCGGATCGACGGTATTGCCGTCGATCGAGGCCTGCGTGGGCGTGCGGTACTTCAATGCCACCGGCAGGCCGTCCCCGGCGTCGCCCCGCAGGTGCCGGGCATCGGTGGCGGCCATCCGCAGCGGCGCCTGCGCGGCATCGGGCTCCGGCGTGCCCGTGGCGGCCCGCAGCGCGGCGCCGAAATCGAAGTCCCGCGACTTGTAGTTGGGCGTCTCGGCATTGGCCAGGTTGGCCGCCAGGACCTCCTGGCGGCGGGCACGCAGCTCCAGGGCTTGCGCGTTGAACATCAGTTCGTCGCCTATGCGGCTGATCACATGACCTCCTGTCCTTGCGTGCGGTACCGGGCCCTTTCGCAGGTATCGCCATTATTCGGATTCCCTGCCATGAACAAAGGCGGAGTAAGGCATCTTTTTCATCCTTGTTTTCACCTTCCGGCCGCCCGGGGCGCGATAGAGTGTCGCGTCCCTCGAAAATCCCGGAGAGCCGCTCCATGAAACGGTCCGGCCGCGCGACCGTCGCGGCGCTCCTGCTGGCCTGCCTGGCGCAGCTTCCCGCCTGGGCGGATACGCCCGGCACCTCGCCGTCCGCCGCCGACCTGCTCGAGCGCGGCCGCCAGTTGCTCGAAGCGCGCGCCGCCGCCGCGGCCGCCACGCTGGGCGGCCGCCTGGACATCCACATCCAGGAGCAGGCCGCTGAACGCATCGCCCAGGCCCCCTGCGCGCCCCAGGTGTTCCTGCCTGCCGGCGGCAGGCCCACCGGCAAGACCTCGATCGGCCTGCGCTGCGCGCACCAGCCCTGGCAGATCCGCATCCCGGCCGAGGTCGCGCTGCTCGTGCCCGTGCCCGTTCCCAGCCGCCCCCTGCCCGCCGGGACCGTGCTGCGCGAAAGCGACTGGTCGCTGGCCGAGGTGAACGTGGCGGCCTGGCCCCGCGGCGTCGCCACCGATCCACGCCAGCTCGAGGGCTCGACCGTCACGCGTCCGCTGAAGGCGGGCGAACCCATTCCGCCATCGGCCGTGCAGTCGCGTGCCCACCTCGGACCGGGAGACCCCGTGCAGGTGGTGCTGACTGGAGCGGGCTTCGTCATCAAGGCCACCGGCCGGATGCTGCACCCGGCCAGCCCGGGCCAGACGGCGCGCGTCCAGCTCGATTCGGGCCGCACCGTGGCGGGCATCCTGCGCGAGGACCGGGAAATCGAAGTCAATCTCTAGGGCATGTTCCCCGGGCGGCGCCGGCTCTTGAAGCCGCCCACGCAGTGCTTACATCCTGTAGCGCAATACGCCCGCGCCCGGCGCGCCGATGCTAAAGTTCGGGACGCAGGCGCCGATAATTGCCTCATCTGCCGGGGTTGGCGCGACCACTCCACAGCGGCAGCAAGATGGAGTCAACGTGAAGATCACCCCAAAGGGTCCCGATTCAATCAAGGTTTCCCGGTCCGCCCCAGGCACGGAAGCCCGTCCCGCGACGCCCGCCCCGGCGCCCGCCGGCGGATCGGGGCTCGACCAGGTCCAGCTGTCGGCGCTGGCCACCAACCAGGTGCCGGCGGGCGAAGCTCCCTTCAACGCCGAGAACGTCGAGCGCATCAAGCAGGCCATTCGCAACGGCGAATTCACCGTGAACGCCGAGGTCGTCGCCGACCGCCTGCTGGAAATCGAAAGCGGCCTGGCGCGCTAATCATGACCCCCGACGAATTCTCCCAGATCGTCGAACGCTGCTGCGCCGCCGGCAAGTCGCTGGCCCAGGCCGTCGCCGGCGCGGACACCCAGCGCATCGACGCCGCCACCCAGGACCTCAGCCTGCGCGTGCTGGAAGTGCAGCGCGCCATCCCGCGTGCCCTGCCCGGCCTGCAGGCCGCCGAGCCGCAAGTGCGGCAGGCCTGGCGCGAACGCCTGGCCGAAGCAGCGCTCCCGTTGAAAATAGGCGCCGAACTGTCCACGCTCAATACCGTGTCGGCCTCGGCCCGCTACGCTGCACTGGCGCGCATCAGCGGGGCCGAGCTGTCCTACTCCGCCTCCGGCCAGTTGTCGCGCTGAACACGAGCCTCAGCGCCCCCACTCCTTCAGGCGCGTGCGCAAACGCGAAACCGCCTGCGAATGCAACTGGCAGATCCGCGACTCGGTCACGCCCAGCACCGCGGCGATCTCCTTGAAGTTCATTTCCTGCTCGTAGTACATACCCATCACCAGCTTTTCGCGCTCGGGCAGGCGCTCAATGCCGTTCACCACCGCCTCGCGGAAACGGCGGTCCGACAGCCTCGATTGAGGATCGCCCGAACCGTCGGCGGACATATGCCGATCCAGGTAGTCGTCGGCATCCTCGCCACTCTCCAGATCCTCGTAGTGGAACAACTGCACGCCGCGGGCATCGACCAGCATCTGCTGGTACTCGGCCAGCCCCACCTCCAGCTCGGCCGCCATCTCGGTGTCGGTGGGCGAGCGGCCGAGCTTCTGCTCGCTGCGATGCATGGCCGCCTCGATCTTGCGCTGGACCTGCCGGACGCTGCGCGGCAGCCAGTCGCCCCGGCGCAGCTCATCGAGCATGGCGCCGCGTATGCGCTGGGTCGCGTAGGTTTCGAACTGCGCGCCCAGCCCTTCCTCGAAGCGGCCCAGCGCATCCAGCAGGCCCAGCATGCCGGCCTGTATCAGGTCCTCGATCTGCACGCTGGCGGGCAACCGTGCCACCATGTGATGGGCCATCCGGCGCACCATGGGCACGTACTGTTCGACGTTGGTCTCGCGCGCCAGGGTTCCTTCACGCGTATACATTCATCTCTCGCGGGGAAAATTCGGGACGGGGGTGTCCCATGGTCAGGCCTGCGCCGGCTGCGACGATGCGGACTCCACCGGCGGCATCGCGGCCGCGCACGCCCAGTCGAGCTCCTCGGCCTCCAGCGCGAACACCGGCGCGTTGCGCACGCGCAGCGCCCGGTGCACCAGCAGCCGCGCGTTGGCGACATGGATGTCCTCGGGCACGCGCTGGCCGTTGGTCATGTAGTGCAACGGCACGCGATGGCGGATGGCCGCGTCCAGCACGCCGCCCAGGCGCACGGCTTCGTCCAGCTTGGACACCACCATGCCCGCCAGCCCGCCGGCCGAATAGCCGTTCACGATGTCCTCCGCCTGCTCGGCATGCGAGCCACCGGGCATCACCAGCAGCCGCTTGACTCCTTCGCCAGAGATGGCCTGCAGGTGGCGCGCGATCTGCGTATCGCGCTGGCTCATGCCTGCCGTGTCGATCAGGACCAGCTTGCGGTCCGCCATGCTGGCCAGGAGGACGTCGAGATCGCTGGCGCCCTTGGCCGCATAGACCTCGACGCCGAGAATGCGGCCGAAGGTGTGAAGCTGGTCCACCGCGCCGATCCGGTTCTGGTCGGTCGAGATCAATCCCAGCGCGCCAGCGCCGTACCTGACCACGCAGTGGGCCGCGATCTTGGCGGTGGTGGTGGTCTTGCCCACCCCCGTGGGGCCGACGATGGCGTAGCGCCCGCCCTGGGCGACGATGCTGGCTTCGGCGTCGACGCAGGCAAGATTGCGGACCAGCACTTCGGCCAGCCAGCGCTCGACGTCGTCCACGCCCTGGGAGGCCGGCAGGCGCGACGCGACGCTGCGTGCCAGCTCCGGCGTGAAACCGCAGTCGACCATGCGCCGCCACAGCTCGCGGCGCAGCGGGTGGCGCTGGGTGCTGTCGCGCCAGGCCATCGCGTCCATCTGGTGCGCCAGCCAGCCGCGCATCGAGCGCATCTCGCTGACGATGGGATCGGCTACCCGGCTCGCCAGTTCGGCGCGATCCTGTTCATCCAGCCTGGCGGTCACCGTCGCGGGAGCCGCCGGCTTGGCGGGCGCAGCCTGCCCCGTGGGCCGCGCCGGACGATCGGCAGTCCCGTTGGCGCGGGGCGCCGCGCGCCGGTCCGCGGCCGGACGGCTCACGCCCAGGCGCAGCACGGGCTTGTCCGCGCCGCCGTCGGCGGCGGCCACCGCCATGGCGTGCGCCGGATCGGCATAGTCGCCGCCCGCGCGTACCAGGTGCGGAATCTGGCCTTCCTGCAGGCGCGGCCATTCGACGCGCGGCGGCTCGGCCGCGGCGGCGTCCGGCTGCGCCTGGGTGGCCGGTGTCGCGCGCCCGGGCGTCTCGTCATGCTGCGCCAGCACCCGGGCCGCCGGCGACAGGCGCACCGATTCGTCCTCCATGTCGTCCCACAGGGCCGGCCGGGCAGCCTGTTCCTCCCGAGAAGGATCGACTGCCGACGCCGAGGCGACGGCCACGTGGGCCACCTCGCCCGCGACCTCGTCTGCCGTGGGCATGTCCTGCGCGCGGATGCCGACCACCTCGACCCCTGCCGTGGTACGCCGGGTCGACACGATCATGGCATCGGCGCCCAGGGCTTCGCGCATCATGCGCAGGCAATCCCGCGTGGAGGCAGCAATGAATTTGCGGAACTTCATGGAGCGGATACCTGGAAGCTAGAGAGGATGGACATGCTCAGCGCCCTCCCAGCGTCAATGCGACGCGGATCAGGCGGGATTCGGGAATCTCGGAATGCGCCAGCACCTTCAGGCGCGGCACGGAACGGCGGAAGAAACGAGCCAGGGCCAGGCGCAGGCGGTCGGGCACGAGCAGCGCGGCGGGTTTGCCCACGGCATCCATCTTCTCGACCGCGGCGGCGGCTTCGCTCAACAGGCGTTCGGCCAGGCCGGGCTCGATGGCGCCGATCTCACCGGCCTTGGAACTGATGGTCTGGAGTATGCGCTCCAGCTCGGGGTCCAGCGCCAGCACGTCGACTTCGCCGTTGGCGCCGAAAATCCCCTGGGTGATGGCCCGCCCCAGCGCGACTCGCACCGCCCCGACCAGTTCGACCGGATCCTGGATATGGACCGCGTGCTCGGACAGCGTCTCGACGATGGTGCCGAAGTCGCGGATGTGGACCCCCTCGTCCAGCAGCGATTGCAGGACCCGTTGCAGCGTAGCCATCGAGATCAGCTTGGGTACCAGGTCTTCCAGCAGCTTGGGCGTGCCGCGCGTGAAGTGGTCGCACAACGCCTGCAGTTCGGCGCGGCCCAGCAGGTCGGCGGCGTGGTTGTGCAGCAGATGGGACAGGTGGGTCGCGATGACGGTGCCGATGTCGACCACGGTATAGCCGGCGGCCTGCGCCGCCTCCCGCGCGGTGGCCTCGATCCACAGCGCCGGCAGCCCGAACGCCGGATCCCGCGTGGGAGAACCCGGGATCTCGCGGGTCACACGGCCCGGGTTGATGGCCAGGAAGCCGCCGGTCTGCACCTCGCCCTCGCCGATCGCCACGCCCTTGAGCGTGATGCGATAGCCGCCAGGGCGCAATTCGAGATTGTCGCGGATGTGCACGGCCGCTGGCAGGAAGCCGACGTCCTGGGCGAATTTCTTGCGCAGGGCCTTGATGCGTTTCAACAGGTCGCCGTCGCCGGTCTTGTCCACCAGCGGGATCAACCGGTAGCCGACCTCCAGCCCCACCGTATCGACCTGGGTGACGTCGTCCCAGCTGGCCTCCTGCGCCTCCGCCGGCTCGTCGACCACGGGCGGCGCGGCCGCCGTCTCGGCCTGGCGCCTGCGCAGCCGCGCCATGCGCCAGGACAGCCCGCCCAGGCCCGCCGCCAGCGTCAGGAATGCCAGGTTGGGCATGCCCGGCACCAGGCCCAGCATGCCGATGATCGCGGCCGACAGGGCGATCGCCTGCGGCGTGCCCAGCAACTGCTTGCCCACCTCGGTGCCGATGTCCTCGCCCTCGCCCACGCGGGACACGATCAGGCCGGCGGCAATGGACACCAGCAGCGCCGGCACCTGCGCGACCAGGCCGTCGCCGATGGACAGCAGCACGTAGGCACGTCCGGCCTCCGCGAAGCTCAGGCCGTGCTGGCCCACGCCGATCAGGAGGCCGCCGATGATGTTCACGAACAGGATCAGGATGCCGGCGATGGCGTCCCCGCGCACGAACTTGGACGCGCCGTCCATCGCGCCGTAGAAGTCGGCTTCCTGGGCCACGTCGCTACGGCGCTTGCGGGCGGTGGCTTCGTCGATCAGCCCGGCATTCAGGTCGGCGTCGATCGCCATCTGCTTGCCCGGCATGGCGTCCAGCGTGAACCGCGCCGACACCTCGGCGATCCGGCCCGCGCCCTTGGTGATCACGACGAAGTTGATGATGACCAGCACCAGGAAAACGACCACGCCCACGGCGAAGTTGCCGCCTACCAGGAACTGTCCGAAGGCCTCGATCACCTTGCCCGCGGCATCGGGGCCGCTGTGGCCGTGCAGCAGCACCACGCGCGTGGACGCCACGTTCAGCGACAGGCGCAGCAGCGTGGTGACCAGGATCACGCTGGGGAATACCGCGAAATCCAGCGGCCGCTTCGTATAGGTGGCCACCATCAGCACCAGCAGCGAGATCGCGATGTTGAAGGTGAACAGCAGGTCCAGCATCAGCGGCGGCAGGGGCAGCAGCATCATCCCCAGCACCAGCAGGATGAAGGCCGGCATGCGCAGTTCGCGCAGCTGCGCCGAATTGAACTCCAACCCGCCCAGCTTGAGGCTGCGGCCGCTCATGCCCGCCCTCCGCGACGCAGCGGCGCGTCATCCAGCGGATCCCAACCCGCGGGGATCTCGACCGGCTGCAGCTCGGGCGGCGGTCCGGACACGTAGTCCCGCAATTGGTAGACGTGCGCCAGCACCTGCGCGACCGCTCGGTACAGCGCCACCGGGACTTCCTGGTCGATGTCGGCGTGGCGATACAGGGCGCGGGCCAGCCTGGGGCTCTCCAGCACCGCCACCTTGTGCTGCCCGGCCAGCTCGCGGATGCGCGCGGCGACGCCGTCCGTCCCCTTGGCCACCACGCGCGGCGCCCCCATTCGCTTGTCGTCGTACTTGAGCGCGACCGCATAGTGGGTCGGATTGGTCACCACCACGTCGGCCGTGGGCACCGCTTGCATCATGCGCGAGCGCGCCCGATCGCGCTGCAACTGGCGGATGCGCCCCTTCACGTGAGGGTCGCCCTCGGTTTCCTTGTTCTCCTGCCTGGCTTCCTCGAAGGTCATGCGCAGGTTCTTGTGGTGGTTCCACCATTGCAGCGGCACGTCGGCCGCCGCGATGACGAACAGCGCGCCAGCCAGCACCAGCGCATGATTCGACAGCATCCCGCCCAGCTCGGCCAGGGCCCGCGGAGGCGACGGCAGGACCAGTGCCAGCCAGCCCTGGGAGCCATGCCAGACCAGCAGCCCGGCCACGCCGCCCAGCACCAGGACCTTCAGGATGGACTTGCCCAGTTCGCCCAGCCCGGCCAGGGAAAAGATACGGCCGAAGCCCTTGAGCGGCGACAGCCGGCTGAAATCGGGGCCCAGCGCCTTGCCGGACAGCACCAGCCCGCCCAACCCGATCGAACCCAGGATACCCGCCGCCATGCCGGCCGCCAGGATGGGGGCGATCGCCAGCAGTGCATCGGCCAGCACTTCGTTCAACGACTTCAGCAGCATCGCATCGTCGCGCGTGACGGCGGCCGTTCCCGCCGCCGTGGCGAAAGCAGTCTTCATCCAGGTCATGGCGCGATCGGCGATGCCCGCCCCCGCCAAGGCCAGCGCCGCCACGCAGGCGAAGGTCGCGACCGCGCCCGACAGGTCGCGCGAACGCGCGACGCGCCCTTCCTCGCGGGCCTGGTCCAGCCGCCGCTGGGACGGTGCCAGGGTTTTTTCCTGGCCGCTTTCCTGGTTATCTGCCACGGTATTCCGGATATCGACGAACGCCGGCGCGCTATCCGCGCCCCCGGCGGCCTCACGCCAGCCAGGCGAACGCGCGCCGCCCCAGCCATGTAGGCGTATGGATTATTCGCGATGGCCTGCGCGGACAAAGCCCGAAACAGACCCCGGAAAGCGCCGCTACTCGCGCCCGCGGCAGGCCTGCCGGCGCCCGGGGGTCAAAACACCCCTTCCAGCAGTTGCTTCATCTCCAGGACCAGCACCAGCGTGCCGTCGCCCGACAGGGTCGCGCCGGCCACGCCCTTGGGGTGGATGCCTTCCAGCGGCTTGATCATGACCTCGTCCTGGCCGATGAAGCCGTCCACGCCCAGGACCAGCTGGCGTTCGCCGTAGGCCAGCACGACCGCCAGCGACGGCGGCTCTTCGCGCTGGCGCCCGAGCAGGACGGCCAGGTCGATGACCGGCAGGATCTCGCCGCGTATGGTCAAGGCCTGGTTGCTGCCCACCGTGTGCATTTCCTCCTGGCGCAGCGGAATGATCTCGCGCACGACGGACAGCGGAATGGCGTAGGGCTGGTCCACCAGCTTGAGCATCAGCACGGGCAGGATGGCCAGCGTCAGCGGCAGCGAGATCACGATGTGCGACCCCATGCCCGGCGCGGACTGGATGTCGATCTGCCCCTTGAGCTTCTCGATGTTGGTCTTGACCACGTCCATGCCGACGCCGCGCCCCGACAGGTCGCTGACCTCGCTGCGGGTGGAGAACCCCGGCAGGAAGATCAGTTGCAGGCAATGGGCGTTGTCCAGCACGGCGGCGTCTTCCGCGCTGATGACGCCTTTCTCGATGGCCTTGCGGCGGATGACGTCGGGATCCATGCCGCGGCCGTCGTCCGATACCTCGATCACGATGGAATCGCCCGTCTGGCGGGCCGACAGGTGGACCGTGCCGCGCGCGGGCTTGCCGACCGAGCGGCGCTCGACCATGGTCTCGATGCCATGATCGACGGCGTTGCGGATCAGGTGCACCAGCGGGTCGTTCAGCTCGTCCAGGATGGTCTTGTCGACCTCGGTCTCGCCGCCGGTGATGTTCAGCTCCACGTCCTTGCCCAGCTGGCGGGCCAGGTCGCGCGCCAGGCGCGAATACTTCTGGAACACCCGGCCGACCGGCTGCATGCGCGCCATCATGACGGCCGACTGCAGGTCGGAAACCAGCGTATCCAGCTGGCTGAAGACCGCATCCAGCGTCTCGGCCGCCGCGTCGTCCCGGCGGCTGGTGCCCAGGAGCGCGTCGCGCAGGCACGACAGCCGGTTCTTGGTCAGGCCGATCTCGCCCGACAGGTTCAGGATCTGGTCGAAGCGCGCCGTATCCACGCGTATCGTCGCGTCCTTGGCCACGGCCTGCGCGCCGCCCGCGGGGGCCAGCATCTCGGGGCGATAGGGCCGCGACGATGCCGGCGCGCCTGCCTCGGCCGCCGCCGGGGCCTCGACCTGCATCCCCGGGGGGTCGCCGAATGCGGCGCGGTAGTAGCCCAGCCAGTCCGGCTCGCTGTCCGCCCGCGGGGCCGGCGCGGCGGCGTGGGCCAGCACGCGCGAGGCCTCGGCCGCGGCCGCGGCCGGCAGGGAATCCGTCCGCAGCGTGCTGGTGTCGACCGTCTCGCCCATGGCGGCGGCCTCGAGCGCGAGCAGCAACCCGGCGGGCGCCGGCTCGGGCATCGCCCCGCGCTCCATTTCCGAGAACATGCGCCGCACTTCTCCCGTCGCGGCCAGGATCACGTCCATGATTTCCGGCGTGATGCGCAGCGAGCCGCCGCGCAGCAGGTCCAGCAGGTTCTCGCCCCGGTGGCACAACTCCACCAGCGGCGTCGCCTCGAGGAACCCGGCCCCGCCCTTGACCGTGTGGAAACCCCGGAACACCTGGTTGAGCAGGCCGGCGTCGTCGGGACGCTGCTCCAGCTCGACCAGGCCGATGTCGACGTCGTCGAGCAGGTCCGAAGCCTCGGTCAGAAAATCGGCAAGCAGGTCCTGCATGTCGGAGAAGGCTGACACTCGTTTACTCGCTCAAAATCCCAGGCTTTCCAGCAGGTCGTCGACCTGCGCCTGGTTGGTCACCACGTCGTCGCGGCTGGAGGCGTCGATGACGGGGCCGTTCATCCATTCGCTGTGCGCGGCATTGCGCTTCTCGGGAGGCGTGCTCTCGATCAGCAGCTTGACCAGCTCGTCCTCGAAGTCCTGGGCGAGCTTGAGCACCTTCTGGATGACCTGGCCCGTCAGGTCATGGAAATCCTGCGCCATCATGATGTCGGTCAGCAGCGCCTGGGTGGCTCGGGCATCCTCCTGGGTACGGTCCAAGAAGGCACTGGTGTCGGCCGCCACCTGCTTGAAGTCGTCGACGCCCAGCCGGCGCTCGTACAGCTCGCGCCACCGCCCGCTCAGGCGAGCGCCTTCCCGCTCCACGCCCTCCTGGATCTCCTGGCCTTTCTCGACGTTGGACAGGGCGCGTTCGGCGGCCTGTCCCGTCAGCCGCGCGATGTAGTCCAGGCGCTGGCGCGTGTCGGGCAGCGAGTGGACGGCCTGCTCCACCTTCTGGTGGTAGCCCAGCTCGCGCAACGCGTCGTGCAACTGCCGGGTCAGCATGCCGACCCGCTGGTAGAACTCCGGCGACTGCTCGGCCGCCGCCTCGCCCGCGCTCGCGGCGGGATCCGCGGCCGGGGCCGCGTCGGCCGCCGGTTCGGCGTCGAGCCGAGCCAGGGTCTCGGACGAAATCTGGTCGAACAACGCTTCGAGGTCTTCGGTATCGCCGGTATGGGCCATTACGTGCTCCCGCTCATTTTCTGCACGATCTTGGTCAGCTTCTCTTCCAGCGTCGCCTTGGTGAAGGGCTTGACGATGTAGCCGTTCGCCCCGATCTGGGCGGCCAGCACGATGTCTTCCTTCTTGGCCTCGGCGGTCACCAGCAGCACGGGCAGCTTCTTGAGCTGGTCGTCGGCGCGGATCTCGCGCAGCAGCTCGAAGCCGTTCATGTTCGGCATGTTGATGTCGCTGACCACGAAATTGAACAGGCCGCTGCGCAGCTTGCTCAATGCGATCTGGCCGTCCTCGGCCTCGTCGGCGTTGTTGTAGCCGAGTTCCTTCAAGAGATTGCGGACGATGCGCCGCATCGTCGAAAAATCGTCGACGATAAGGAACTTCAAATCGTCAGGCTTCATTTGCTCCCTTTCTGGCCTTGATGTGTGTGAGTTGAGCGGCGATCATACTAGCCAGTTCCGAGGGGTGGAATTTCGCGACATAGGCATCGACGCCCACCTGCTGCCCGAGCTTCTTGTTGGCGACCGACGACAGCGACGAATGCATCACGACGGGAATCTTCGCGAAGCGGGGATCGGACTTGATGTGGCGGGTCAGCACGTAGCCGTCCATCTCGGGCATCTCGGCATCGACCAGGATCAGCCCCAGCATCAGGTCGAGCGGCAGCTTCTCGGCCTCGGCCCGGGCCGCGATGCCCTTG
Source organism: Pigmentiphaga sp. NML030171 (assembly GCF_002188635.1). Taxonomy (GTDB): domain Bacteria; phylum Pseudomonadota; class Gammaproteobacteria; order Burkholderiales; family Burkholderiaceae_B; genus Pigmentiphaga; species Pigmentiphaga daeguensis. The sequence continues at coordinate 252,486 of NZ_NINX01000051.1, forward strand.
AGCTTGTCCCAGGCGTCCGCGCCGTTGGTGGCATGCTGGTGCGGCAGCCCCATCCGGTCCAGCACCTCCGTGATCTTCTTGCGCGCCAGCGAGGAATCGTCGGCAAAGAACACGTTCGCCTTGATGTCGGCATCGACCTGCTGGATCTCGGACGGGATCTTGTCCTCGCCGATGACCGAGGCCAGGATCTGCTCGACGTCCAGGATGGACACCAGCTTGCCATCGGCCAGCTCGGTCAGCGCCGTCATGAACGACGTGTTGTTCGATGGCATGGACTGCGGCGACTTGACCTTGTCCCAGTCGATGCGCACGATGCGGTCCACGTCCGCCACGAGAAAGGCCTGCGTATGGCTGGAGAACTCGGTGATCAGCAGCTTGGTGCGCGGCGCGTCGACCTTCATGTTGATCGTGGTGGCCAGATCGATGACCGGCAGGATCGCGCCGCGCAGCGAAATGATGCCCTCCACCCCGCGCGGCACGTTCGGCGTGCGGGTGATCGGAATCGTCTCGCACACTTCGCGCACCTTGAACACGTTGATGCCGAAGACCTCGCTGCCCCCCAGCGAGAACAGCAGCAGCTCCATCTTGTTGGAACCGGCCAGCCGGGCCTTCTCGTCCACCATTTCCATCAACCGATTGTCACCGGCACCCATAGCATCCTCCATACCGGCCGGCCCAAGCCGGCCCAGTGATCATTGCGATTCCAGAGCGGACACCCGCAACGGCGTCCCGTCGTTCAACCTGCCGGGAATGGCGGGTACATCGACATAAACGCCGCCTTTCTTGAGAAATTCCTCGCTGCGCTTGTTCAGCACCACGATGCTGATGCGCCGGTTCTCGGCCGCCTTCATGTCGGCACGGTTGAAGGGCACGGAGTCGGACAGCCCGACCACGCGCAACGCCTTGTCCTCCTGCATCCCGGCGGTCAGCATTTCGCGCCGTGCCGCATTGGCGCGGTCGGCCGAGAGTTCCCAATTGCTGTAGCCGCCATTGCCGCCAGCATAGGGCGTCGAGTCGGTATGGCCCGAAATCGAGATCTTGTTCTCGACGCCGTTCAGCACGCGGGCCAGCTCGTCCAGGATGACGCGGCTGTAGTCCTTCAGCACGGTCTTGCCGGTATCGAACATGGGCCGGTTCTTCTCGTCCACGATCTGGATCCGCAGCCCCTCGTCGGTGAAATCCAGCAGGATCTGGTCCTTGAACTGGGTCAGCGTGGGCTGCGTGAAGATCAGGCTCTCGAGTTCGGATTTCAGGCCCTCCAGCTTGCGGCGCTCGCGGGCCTCCTGCTCTTCGTCGCTGGCCCGGCGCTGGGGCGTGATGCGGGGACTCACATGCTGGCCGCCCGTCAGCACGCTGACCGGATCGCCCGCCACGCTCCCGGACGTGACCGCCACGCGCAGGGGCGTACGGAAATATTCGGAGATGCCCTCCAGGTCGGCCTGGGCCGACGTCGTCAGCAGCCACATCAGCAGGAAGAAGGCCATCATGGCGGTGACGAAGTCCGCATAGGCGATCTTCCACATGCCCGCGCCATGGGCCTTGCCGGCCCGCTTGCGGGACCGCCTGATGATGATCGGCGCTGCGCCGTCCTTGCCTGCCATGATCGCGACTCCCTACCGTGCCGTCATGCCGCGGACTTGCCCCGCACCGTGTCCTCCAGCTCGCCGAACGTGGGACGCTCGGTCGAGAACAGCACCTTGCGGCCGAACTCCACGGCCAGCGCGGGCGCATAGCCGTTCAGGCTCGCCAGCAGGGCCACCTTGATGCATTCGAGCTGCTTGCTGCTTTCGCTTACCTTCTGCTCCAGCACCGAGGCCAGCGGACCGACGATGCCGTAGGCCAGCAGGATGCCGACGAAGGTGCCGACCAGCGCCGCCCCGATCTTGGCGCCCAGCACGGCCGGCGGCTCGCCCACCGATCCCATCACGTTGACCACGCCCATGACCGCGGCGACGATGCCGAAGGCCGGCAGCCCGTCGGCGATACGCTGGATGGCATGCGCCGGCACGCTGGCCTCCTGGTGGTGGGTGTCGATTTCCTGGTCCATCAGGGCTTCCAGCTCCAGCGGATTCAGGTTGCCGCTTACCATCAGCCGCAGGTAGTCGGTCACGAACTCGACCAGGTGCTCGTCGGCCACCAGCGCGGGGTATTTCTGGAACAACGGACTGTTGTGGGGCTCCTCGACGTCGGCCTCGATGGACATCAGGCCTTCGCGCCGCACCCGGTTCAGGATCTCGTACAGCAGCGCCAGCAGGTCGAGGTAGCGCTGCTTGGTGAAGCGCGAGCCGTGCAGCGTGGTCGGCAGCGCCTTCAGCGTCGCCCGCACTACCTTGCTGGAGTTGCCGCACACGAACGCGCCCAGGGCCGCGCCGGCGATGATGACGAGTTCGAACGGCTGGAACAGCGCGCCCAGCGAGCCGCCATGCATGGCATATCCGCCCAGCACAGACGCCCCAACGATGATGTAGCCGATGATGACGAGCATGTGGATGTCCCGCCCTACGCGCTTCGCGCGCCCCCCAGGGGGCGATGCGGGTGGACCGGCGGAGCCGGATCCACCGCATCCTGGGTCTGGGCAAAGGGCCTCGATGCGGAGCATCGGGGCCTTGCCGGGCCAGGAGTCTGGGGAACGACGTGCGTGGGGCAATCAGGCTTCGGTGGCACATTGCGCGAAGCCATGAACGGGTTTTCGGCCGGCAAAAACAAAACTTGAGAGCGGAAGCTCCCGTGGCCGGCATCAGCGGGGGGCCGCCTTGGCGGCCTGCGCGGCGTTGGCCGTGCGCCGGGTCTTGCCGGCACGGGACGGCATATGGCAAAGCCCGCAGACGTACTGGTGGGCCAGCTCGAAGGTATGGGTGACGAATTCGCCGCCGCAGCAGGTGCAGGCCGTCATGCCCAGCATGCCGGCGTCGAAGAACCGGGTCAGGCGCCAGGCCCGCGTGATCGACAGGACCTCGGGCAGGCCCAGTTGCCCGATCTGCTCCCGGTACAGGCGATAGGCACGGATCAGCGCCTCGACCGCCGTCGCGTCGTCCAGGCCCACCTGGTGGCGGTGGATGTTCATGAACAGCGAAGCGTGGATGTTGGGCTGCCAGGTCATGAACCAGTCCGTGGAGAACGGCAGCATGCCCTTGGGGGGAGATTTTCCGCGGATCTCGCGGTACAGGCGCAGCAGGCGCTCGCGCGACAGCTGCACCTCCGCCTCGAGCACCTGCAACCGGGCATCGAGGCGGATGAGTTCGGACGCGATCTCGATCTGGCGCGCCTCGGACAGCACGCTCTTAGCGCGAGCCATGCTGCCTCCGGATACTGCTGCAAGACATGGCGTGGCTCAGGATGCGGCCATCGCGGCGGTACGTCCGGCCATCAGAATGGCGGCATGGATACGGGGGGAAACATCGTCGCGCTTGGGCGAGGACAGCAGGTTCCAGACCAGCGAGTCGTCGAAGCGGAATCGGGCGAGCAGCATGCTGGAGCCGGCGATCTTGAGCAACTGGGCCGTGGTCAGCGAAGAAAGGATATCGGCCACCTCGCTCGTGATGCCCAGGCGATAGAGCGCCTCGCTGCGATCGACCCGCAGCATCTGCTGCGCCAGCATGAGATAGGTCAGATTGGCATCGCGGATCTCTTCGCTCAGCCGGGACATGGGGGAAGTCGCGGCCTGGGGAGCCGATACGTCCACATCGACCACGTCGCAAACTTGAGTCATCGCGATTCCTTTCAGGGTAATCCCGCAAACGGGAAAGAAAAAACAAGTATCCTGGCCGGCTATTTCCGCCGGCGCAGGGACCAATTCAATATGTAAATTATTGGACACTTGTTACCAAATTGGCATTGGAACCCCGCTGGAATTCGCGTCTGCTTAGGTAAACTCCGCATGTAAGAATTTTTCTTACAGATTCTGTATCACTTGTTTCATTTGAACACGTAAATGCGAAATGCGGTTCCACCCATCCAGCAGGTAGCGAGCTTGGCCGGGAACGACCATGCCCTGCTGGAAGCCGCGCTGGAATCGCTCCCGGTCGCCACCTGGGTCGTGGACCGGGAAGGCCGCTACCGGTACGTCTCCCAGGCCTACGCCGACATGCTCGGCATCGCCCGGGCGGCAGACTGCCTGGGCAAGGCCATGGAAGAGCTCATGCCTGCCTCGATCGCCCGCGTCCACGCGCTACGCCATCGGCAACTACTGGAATCCCGCACGCGCAAGCGCTTCGAGCAGATCTGGACGGTAAAGGGCGAGCCGCGCTGGTTCGAGATCCAGATGAGCTGCCTGTGCAACGACGAGGGTGAGTCGATCGCCGTGTCCGGCTACGCGCAGGACATCACGCAGCACATGGAACAGCAGGAAGCCGCCCGCCGCATCCAGAACGAACTCGAAAAGCGGGTGGCCCAGCGCACCCACCTGCTGAGCGTGATCAACGAGGAACTGGAAGCCTTCTCGTACTCCGTCTCCCATGACCTGCGCGCGCCGCTGCGCCAGATCGCCGGCTTCGCCGGGCTGCTCGAGCGCGGGCTGGCCGGCCAGGCCAACGAAACCGACGCCAAGCACCTGCGGCACATCGTGGACAACGCACAGCGCATGGAGGACCTGATCGGCGACCTGCTTCAGCTCGCCCGCATCAACCAGAGCAGCCTGCTCAAGGCCCGGGTCGACCTGGCGGCCATCGCTCGCGAGGTCCTGGCCAGCCTGCGCCGCAGCCAGCCCGACCGCCAGGTCGAGTACGAACTGCCCGCCTCGGCGCTGGCCGAGTGCGATGCCGGGCTCATGCGCATCGTGCTGGACAACCTGCTGGGCAATGCCTGGAAATTCACCGGCAAGCGGGCCGAGGCCCACATCCAGTTCGGCAGCCTCCTGCGTGGCAACAGCACCATCTATTTCGTACGCGACAACGGCGCCGGCTTCGATGCGCAGAACGCCGAACGCATGTTCGGCGCCTTCCAGCGCTTCCACCGCACCTGCGACTTTCCCGGCACCGGCATCGGCCTGGCCACCGTCCGCCGCATCATCAACCGCCACGGCGGGCAGATCTGGGCCGAAAGCGCGCCCGGACAAGGCGCGACCTTCTACTTCACGCTGGAAACACCGGCCTGAAGCCCGCTCCGGCACCGCCCGCAATCGGACCGCGGCGGCGAAACTTTAGCGGTATTTTTTTCCATCCCGCCCCCTTCCCCGCCTAAAGTTTTCAAATCGCCGCCCCGTTAATTGCCTCAACGCGGCCACGCCGGCATTGCATGCAGCCAGCGATGGCCCTGGCGCAATTGCGGAAGGACCTCCAGCCGCGGATGCATCGTCGGGCCCCCAGGGCCCCTCCCTGAAACACCATATGACTCACCCTCACGGAGATAGGTCATGGCACAAGTCATCAACACCAACATCGCTTCGCTGAACGCGCAGCGCAACCTGAACAGCTCGCAGAGCGCCGTCAACACCGCCCTGCAGCGCCTGTCGACCGGCCTGCGCATCAACAGTGCCAAGGACGACGCCGCCGGCCTGGCCATTTCCGAGCGCATGAGCACGCAGATCAACGGCCTGAACCAGGCCGTGCGCAACGCCAACGACGGCATCTCGCTGGCACAGACCGCCGAAGGCGCGCTGAGCCAGATCGGCACCAACCTGCAACGCATCCGCACGCTGGCCGTGCAATCGGCCAACTCGACCAACTCGGCCGATGACCGCGCCTCGCTGCAGAAGGAAGTGGCCGAGCTGACCGCCGAAATCGATCGCGTCGCCCGCGACACCGACTTCAACGGCACCAAGCTGCTGGACGGCTCGTTCGCCGCCCAGAAATTCCAGGTCGGCGCCAACGCCGGCCAGACCATCACCATCTCCAACATCGCCGATGCCAGGGCCTCGACGCTGGGCCAGTACAACGGCTTCAACGCGACCAACCTGTCGATCGGTACCGCCAGCGATACCGCCGCGGCGCAGACCGTCACCTTCGGTTCGGCCGGCACGTTCGACCTGGGCAGCATCGCCAACGACGCCAAGGCCATCGCCAATGCCCTGAACACGCAAGGCATCGCCGGCCTGAGCGTCACCGCCAACGCCACCGAAGCCACCGGCACGTCGGCGGTCACGACCACGACCGCCGGCACCGCCAGCTTCACGCTGAACGGCCTGACGATCAACCTGACCGCGACCACCAACGCCGCGACCAACCGTGAAAACGCCCTGACCGCGATCAACGCGCAATCGGCCACCACCGGCGTGCGCGCCATCGACACCGGTTCGGGCCTGAAGCTCGAAGCCGCCGACGGCCGCAACATCACGATCGGCGCCCTGACGCTGGGCACCGCCGTCGGCTCCACGCTGGCCGACTTCGGCCTGGCCGCCGCCGGCATCACGGGCGCTACGCTGAACGTCTCGTACAAGGCTCCCACCGGCGTGACCGGCTCGATCAGCAGCAACGGCGTCTTCGCGCTGACCGGCACCATCACCCAGACGGGCACCGCCCTGAACGCCATCGACATCTCGACCGTCGCCGGCGCCTCCAATGCCCTGTCCGCGCTGGACGCTGCCCTGTCCACGGTCAGCGACGCGCGCGCCTCGCTGGGTGCGATCCAGAACCGCTTCACCTCGGTGGTCTCCAGCCTGGAAACCACCTCGGAGAACCTGTCCTCGTCGCGCAGCCGCATCCAGGACGCCGACTTCGCGTCGGAAACCGCTGCGCTCACCCGCGGCCAGATCCTGCAGCAGGCCGGCACCGCGATGCTGGCACAGGCCAACTCGCTGCCCAACAACGTGCTGACGCTGCTCCGCGGCTAAGCATTGCGGCACTTCCGCCGGTTTCCTTCCGGCGGCCGTCCCCGCCCCGCCTTGCGCCGGGCGGGGATTTTTTTGCCGCCGGGCCGCCCCAAGGCAAAAAGCGCCCCCTCGGGGGGCAGCGCCGCCGCGTAGCGGCAAGCGTGGGGGCATTTTTTTGCCTGCGGCCATCCTCCGGGGCAAGCTCCCTTCCCTCAAGTTTTCCTTCTCCTTCCCGTTAATCAACGTATCGCGTCGCCCCCGGCGGCATCGCCCCTCAACGCCACGGAACCCACATGAGCATCAACGCCATCGATACCGCCGCCGACCTGCGCAGCCTGGCAACGGCCGCCGCGTCGGCCGCCAGGCCCATCGCGCCCGCGGGCTCGACCAACCTGCTCGACCCGTCGCTGCCGGCCACGGCTCAAGTGCCGGACGTGGGGGAACTGCGGGCCGCGGTCGACGCCTTCAACCGCTTCGTTCCGCTGGCGGCGCACAACCTGACTTTCAGCATCGACGACGACAGCGGCAAGGTCGTGGTCAAGGTGATCGACAGCGACACCCAGGACGTGATCCGGCAGATCCCGTCCGAGGAAGCGCTGGCGCTCAGCCGTTCGCTGGACCAGATCAAGGGCGCCCTGTTCAGCCGCAAGGCCTGAACCGCCCGCCAACCCGATACCAGGAATACTCCATGGCTAGCGTAGGATCCGCCCTTGGCGTGGGCTCCGGCCTCGAACTGTCCACCCTCCTGACCAACCTGATGGCGGCCGAAAAGGTGCCGCTGACCAAGCTGCAGGCCCAGGCCACCTCGGCCCAGACCAAGATCTCTGCGCTGGGCCAGCTCAAGAGCTCACTGTCTTCGTTGCTGACGGCGGCCTCCGGCCTGACGCCGGAAAAATTCACGGGCCTGGTCGGCAGCTCGTCGGACTCGTCGGTCGCCTTCATCACGGCCGACAACAAGGCCGGCAAGATCAGCCACAAGCTCGACGTCACGTCGCTGGCCCAGGCCGAGAAGGCCGTCAGCGGCGCGCTGGCCAACGATGCGCAATTGAACGCGGGCACCCTTACCTTCAAACTCGGCAAGGTCGAGAACGGCAGCTTCGTCGCCGGCGAGGCCGAGGCCAAGTCCATCGTCATCGATGCCACCAACAACACCCTGTCCGGCCTGCGCGATGCCATCAACAAGGCGGAAATGGGCGTCACGGCCTCGCTGGTCACCGACGGCTCCGGATCGCGGCTGGTATTGACGTCCACCACCACCGGCGCGGCCAATGCCTTCCAGGTGACCAGTTCGGACTCGGGTGCGGGCGGTACCCGTTCGCTGGACTTCTTCGATTACGACCCGGCCACCGCCCCGTCCTATTCCAGCGGCGGCTCGCCAGCCGGCATGAGCCGGCTTCAAGCCGGCGCCGACGCCCAATTCAAGCTGGACGGCATGGAAGTGACAAGCGCCACCAACACCGTCACATCGGTGCTCGACGGCGTCACCATCACCCTGCAGAAGTCCGGCACCACCACGATCGCCACCAATCCGTCACCCAGCGGCGGCGCGGCGGCGCTGCAATCGCTGGTCACCGCCTACAACTCCTTCCTGAACGTGGCGGCGGCGCTATCGGCCAACGCGCCCAGCGAGACCCGGGGCAAGGCCGGCACCACCGGGCCGCTGGCCGGCGACGGACTGGTGCGCGACCTGACCGCCCGCATGCGCAATGAAGTCTTCTCGCCGATGCAGGGCGCCACCGGCCCCTACACGACGCTGGCCTCGCTGGGCGTGGGTTTCGACCAGGACGGGGCGCTGACGCTGGACACCGACAAGTTCAACAAGGCCATGGCGGCGGATCCCAGCGCCGTGTCCAGGCTGTTCACCCCCAAGCCTTTTGGCGAAGGCTCGCAAAGCCTGGTCGAGCGCTTCACCGCCCAGCTGTCGCCTTACACCGACAGCAAGGGCGTGATCGACAGCCGCACCGACGGCCTGAAAAGCACGATCAAGACCCTGGAGACCCAGCAGAACCAGATGAGCAATCGCCTGGAACAGATCGAGGCGCGCTACCGCCAGCAGTTCACGGCGCTCGATTCGCTGCTGACCCAGCTCAACAACACCGGCAGCTTCCTGACCCAGCAGATCGAGGCGTTGAAGAACCTCAACAAGTAACGTGGCGGGCGCGCCAATGGGAACTCGGCGGTTTTGCCACGCCAATTCCCGCTTTAAGCCCGGCGCGCCAGGCCGTTAAATCCGTCAGGGCTGCCGCGCACGCGGCATGCCCCTATGCGTTCAGCAGGAGTCGCACGTGTCGGGATTCGGAAATTTCGGGGCAAGAGCCTATGCCAGCGTCGGGGTGGAGACCGGGGTATCCAGCTCCAGTCCCCATGCGCTGATCCTGATGCTCTACGATGGCGCGCTGGAATCGCTGCGCAAGGCCATCGGCTGCATCGAGGCCAACGACCCGCTCGGCAAGACCCGGGCGCTCAGCCGCGCCACGCGCATCCTGGACGAAGGCCTGCGCGCGAGCCTGGACCACAAGGCCGGCGGCGACCTGGCCGGGCAGTTGAACGCCCTCTACGACTACATGCTTCGGCGCACGATGCAGGCCGGCATCGACAACGACCCCGCCCCCATCCTGGAAAGCGTGCGCCTGCTGGACGGCCTGCGCGAGGCCTGGGCCTCGATCCAGCCCGACAGCCAGGCGGCCGCCTGATGACGATGCACAAGGACAACGGCATGGCGCCCGATCCCGCCCAGCTGGCGGTGCTCTACGGTCAGCTGGCCGAGATCAGCCGCACGATGCTGGCCGCGGCGCAACGGGGCGACTGGGATGCCGTCACGGCCAGCGAATCGGCCTGTGCCGGGCTCGTGGGACAATTGCGCCGATGCCCCATCGAGACCTGCCCGCCCGCCGAACGCGAAACCTGCATGCACTTGATACGCGAGATCCTTGCCAACGACGCCGCCACCCGGAACATCGCCGAGCCGTGGATGCGGGAACTGGAGCAGATACTCCGGCCCCGGCGTCATGCCTTCGGCGTGCAGATGTACCGCTGAACGGGCCGACGCCGCGCCTGGCGGGCCGCAGCCCGCCAGGCCGGGCGTCCATGGGACGGAACGACATGCATAGCCCCGACATATCTGGAGACGGCGCTTGGTAGCGGACACTCGCCAGACGCAGCCGATCAGCGGCGTCTCCCCCGCGCAGAGCTGGGAGCGTTATCGCGAAGACGCCCGCGAGGCGGTGCTCGCGCGGCTGCTGAACGTGTCCGGCGGCAGCGCGGCAGGCGGCACGCGCCCTCCCGGCTCGCCGGGACTGCCGCACGGGCTGGTCCGGGCCACGGTGCTGCAGGCCAACAGCGATACCGAAGCGCTGGTCAACATCGCGGGCAAGCCCTATCTGATCAATACACGCCAGGCACTGAGTCCGGGCATGACCGTGGTGCTGCGGCTGCTGGACGACCGCACCTTCCTGCACGGCGAGGACGGCGGCCGTATCGGCGGCCCGCGATCGCCGGGCGATGGCGGCGGCCGGGGACAAAGCCCCCTGCCTGCCGCCACGGCCGACACCGAGGCGGCTTCACCGGAGATGGCCGCGCGCGCGGTGCGCGGGGTCTCGCCGGTGCCCATGCCGTCGCTGGCAGAACTCAAGCTCGAGACCGGCGACACCAAGGTGATGCTGAGCGGCTCGGCCCGCCTGCTGCTCGCGCTGGTCGACGAGACCGGCGGGACGCAGCGCAGCGTGCCCCTGGACGCCCTGCGCATCCCGGCGGGCACGCTGCCGGACGAAGCCGCGCGCCAGATCCGGCAGGCCGTGCAGCAGTCCGGACTGTTCTACGAAGCCCACCTGCAGGAGTGGCGCGAAGGGCGCCTGCCCATCGAAGCGCTGCGCGCCGAACCGCAGGCGGCGCTCTCGCCCGCGCCGCAGGCCCGCGACCCGGCTCCCCAGGCCGGCACTCCCACGCCCGCGGCCGAGCCCGCCACGCCCGAGCAAAGCGCGGCCAAGGGTCTGCAAGCGGCCCTGGCCGCCATCCCGCCCGACGTGCGCCAGGTCGTGCACGACCAGATCGCGGCGCTGGCCAGCGGCCGCCTGTTCCTGCAAGGCGCCTGGGCGGAACAACCCTTCACGCTGGAAATCGAGCCCGACGAAGGCAGGGGCGCCGACCCCGAGCTGCCGCTGGCCTGGCGCGTCCGCATCTCGGTCCAGACACGCAATCTGGGCACGATGCAGGTAGACATCGCGCTCGACGGCACCGATACCCGCATCGCCATCCAGCCCGACACCCGTACACTGCGCGGCCAGCGCCTGCGCGACCTGCAGGCCCGCCTTGCCGCCAGCGGCCTGGACCTGCAGCAGGCGCTGGATGGCCGGGGCCTGCGCATGTCCGACCTCAAGATCGCCACGGCGTCCCGCTCGCCGGCCCGCACATGACCCACCCCGCCGCCGAATCGCCCGCCGACGACCCGCTCGACCCCAAGCGCATCCAGGCGGTGGCGCTGCGCTATGAAAAGGAGCGCAAGACGCCCATCGTGGTGGCCAAGGGCAGCGGCGCGATCGCCGAGGAAATCCTGCGCCGCGCCAAGGAAGCGGGCGTGTTCGTGCACAGCTCGCGCGAGCTGATCGATCTGCTGATGAAGGTGGACCTGGATGCCCGCATCCCGCCCTCGCTGTACGTGGCGGTGGCGGAGGTGCTGGCCTGGGTGTACAGGCAGGACGAGGAAGCCGGCGCCGCCGCGGGCGCCGGTCCGGACGGACGCCAGGTCCCGTAGAGGCCGGGCTCAGACCTGCATGTTCATGACTTCGTTGTAGGCCGCGATCACGCGGTTGCGCGCCTGCGCCAGCATCTGGAACGACAGGCTGGCCTTGTTCATCGCGATCATCGTGGTTTCCAGGCCGACCTCGGGATCGCCTTGCTGGTAGGCCTTCTGGACGGCGCTGGCCTCGGACTGGGCGCGCTGCACGCCCTGGATCGCGTCGACCAGGACGTTGGCGAAGGATGCCGGCGCCGCGCCGGCGGCCGCACCGCCGCCCATCAGGGCATCGGGCCGCGCCAGCATCTGCGCCGCGCGCGCCATGCCGGTGGAGCCGGCTTGCCCGGTGGAGGATGCGAGCACGTCCTGGATGCGGTCCATATGCGGTTTCCCATGGGGCAATTCTTTGGAGACTGCGATGGTAGCCGCGGCGGGAAGGATCCAGACCGGGAAGTACCGGGGCAAAACCCGTCTATTCCTTCCTTGGCTGTGACATTCTGCATCAAATAATACAAGTCCTGGGAAATGGGACGCTCCGGCGCCCCTTCTTTCTTATCTGGCATTCAACGCCCCGCTTCATTACATGGCCGACGACACGCAGAACCAACCCGCCGCCGGGGCATCACGGGGTAACAAGCTCCTGGAGTCGTTCGGCAGGCTGCCCACGCGCCACCGGCTCGCCTTGCTGATCGGCATCCCCCTGCTCGTGGCCATCGTGGTGGCCGCGTTGCTGTGGAGCCGCGACCCGGAGTACCGCGTCCTGTTCAGCGGCCTGTCCGACCAGGACGGCGGGACCATCGTCGCCGCGCTGCAACAGCAGAAAGTGCCCTACCGGGTCGCCGACGGTGGCAGCGTCATCCTGGTGGCGCCCGACCAGGTCCACGAAGTCCGGCTGCGCCTGGCCTCGCAGGGCCTGCCGCGCGCCGGCAACGTCGGCTTCGAGCTGATGGACAACAGCCGCCTGGGCCTCACCCAGTTCCAGGAGCAGGTCAACTACCAGCGCGCGCTGGAGGGCGAACTGGCCCGTTCGATCCAGAGCCTGGGCACCGTCAAGAGCGCCCGGGTCCACCTGGCCATTCCCAAGCCCAGCATCTTCATGCGAGAGCAAAACCGGCCCACGGCGTCGGTGCTGGTGCAGATGCTACCCGGCCGCGTGCTGGAACGCGGCCAGGTCGCCGGGATCGTCCACCTGGTCTCGTCCTCCGTTCCCGAACTCGCGCCCGGCGCGGTCAGCGTGGTGGACCAGACCGGCACCCTGCTGTCGGCCAACGATAGCGATCCGAACGGCCTGGACGCCACGCAGCTGGAATACCTGCGCACGCTGGAGCGCCAGTACACCCGCCGCATCTCCGAACTGATCTCGCCCATCGTCGGCGCCCAGAACCTGCGCGCGCAGGTCGCGATCGACCTGGACTTCAGCCGGCACGAGCAGACCGACGAGATCTACCGTCCCAATGGCGCCTCGCCCGACCAGGCCGCGATCCGCAGCCGGCAGAGCTCGGAGTCGCGCGAACCGGCGCAGGGCATGGACGGAGGCGTACCGGGCACGTTGAGCAACACGCCGCCGGGCGTCGCCGTCGCCCCGACGACCGGGGGCGCGGCCACCAATCCGCCCGCTCCCGGCGCGCAGGCCCAGCTACCCGCGCAGAACGTGAAGCGGGCCGACACCACCAACTACGAGCTGGACAAGACCGTGCGCTACGTGCGCGAGCCCGTGGGCCGCATCAAGCGCCTGTCGGCCGCCGTGGTGGTCAACCACCGCACCAGCGTGGTCAAGGGCGAGACGGTCAGCACGCCGCTGAGCGATGCCGAACTGGCCCAGATCAAGGCCCTGGTCAACGAGGCCGTCGGCTTCGACGCGCAGCGCCGCGATTCGGTATCGGTCATCAGCATCCCGTTCAACGAAGCCACCGCCGAAGCCGCTTCCGAGCCGGCATTCTGGCAGCAGCCGGAGTTCGTCAACCTGGCACGCGACATAGGCGTGGCGATGGTCCTTGCGCTGGCGGTGCTGTACCTGATCATCGGGGTGATCCGTCCGGCCATCAAGCAGATGACCGCTCCTCCGCCGCCGCCCGAGCCCGTCTTCGCGGCCGACGGTCCCACGATGATGGCCGAAGCCCAGGCCGCCGATGCCGCCGGGGAACAACCGGAAGATCCGCTGGAGAAGGTCCGCCGCTTCGCACGCGAGAACCCGCAGGTCGTGGCCACGGTGATCCGGCAGTGGGTGAACGATGTTTAGCCCCCCCCTACGCGCTTCGCGCGCCCCCCAGGGGGCGATGCGGGTGGACCGGCGGAGCCGGATCCACCGCATCCTGGGTCTAGTACCCGTTTCTTGGATTGTTGCGTCGGTGCTGTCGCTGGCTGCCGGCGGGTGCAACGAAGTGATATGCCGATGATGAACGTGGTCAATACCGAACCCGACCAGGGGGTGGCCGATGGGGCGATCCTGTTGTTGTCGCTGGGAGAGGAAGAAGCGGCCGAGGTGCTGAAGTATCTGTCGCCGCGCGAGGTGCAGAAGCTGGGCACGGCAATGGCCGGGATGCAAGGCATCCCGCGCGAGGCGATGGACCAGGTGATCCAGCGCTTCGAGACAGACATCGGCGCGCACACCGGCCTGGGCGCCGATGCCGACGCCTATCTGCGCAGCGTGCTGACCAAGGCGCTGGGCGCGGACAAGGCGGGGTTCCTGCTGGACCGCATCCTGCACACTGGCGACACCTCGGGCATCGAGAGCCTGAAGTGGATGGATCCGGCCAGCGTGGCCGAACTGATCCGCCACGAGCATCCGCAGATCATCGCCTCCATCCTGGTACACCTGGAGGCCGACCAGTCGGCCGGGGTGATCAATCACCTGGCGGAACGCGTTCGCGGCGACGTCCTGCTGCGCATCGCGACGCTGGACGGCATCCAGCCGGCCGCGCTGCGCGAGCTGAACGACGTGCTGCTGAAGATGCTGTCGGGCAACGAGCAGATCAAGCGCCGCAAGCTGGGCGGCGTCAAGACCGCCGCCGACATCCTCAATTACGTGGGTTCGTCGTCCGAGCACCAGATCCTGTCCATCGTCAAGCAGGTCGACACGGAGCTGGCGCAACGCATCATCGACGAGATGTTCACCTTCGAGAATCTCATCGACGCCGACGACCGCGGCATGCAGCTCCTGCTGCGCGAGGTCACGCCCGACTCGCTCATCCTCGCGCTCAAGGGCGCCAGCGCCGAGATGCGCGCCAAGGTGTTCCGCTGCATGCCGGCCCGCGCCGCGCAGCAACTGCGCGAGGACCTGGACGTGCGCGGCCCGGTCAAGATATCCGAGGTCGAGGCGCAGCAGAAGGAAATCCTGAAGATCGCGCGCCGTTTGACCGAGTCCGGCGACCTGGCCATCAACGGCATGGGCGAGGAACAGTATGTCTGAGCCGCTGCTGGGCGCCCGCCGCATCCTGCGCGCCGACGAGGGCCGCAACCTGCCCGTCTGGCGCCTGGATACCTTCGGCGATGCGTCCATGCAGGGCGAGACCCGGCGCCGGCCGCAGACCCCCGACGAAAAACGCGCCATCGAGGCGGCGCTGGCCGCCGCCCGGCAAGAAGCCGACCGCCGCGCGCGCGAACAGGCCGCGCGGCAGGAAACCACGGCGCCGGAACCTGCCGTGGCCGAGGCGGCCCAGCCGCCCGTAGCCCCGGCGCCGGCACCGGCACCGGCCGTCGATCCGGCCGAGGTCGAACGCATCAAGACGGCGGCCTTCGACGAAGGCTATGCCGCGGGCTACGACCATGGCAGCGCCGCGGCCCGGCGCGAGGCCGAGCAACTGCAGGCGATGGCGCACGCCGCCTCGGGTGTGTTCGACCGCTTCGAGACCGACCTGGCTCCCCGGCTGCTGGAACTTGCCGCCGAGATCGCGCGCCAGGTCATCCAGCGCGAACTGGCGCTGGACAACAATGTGATCCTGGCGGTCGTGCGCGACGCCTTCAACCAGCTCATGGGCGGCGAAACCGGCAAGCAGTTGCTGCTGCACCCGTCCGACGTGCAACTGGTGCGCGCCCACCTGGGCGAGGAACTGGAACTGGGCCAATGGAAGATCGTCGAGGACGCCGGCGTCGAGGCCGGCGGCTGCCGGATCTCCACCCAGCAGTCCGACATCGATGCCACCCTGGGCACGCGCTGGAAACGGACCCTGGCCACGCTGGGACAGGACAGCGCCTGGAGCGACGAACGTGCATGACGCCCCCGCCAGCCTGGCCCGTTTCCTCGAAGGCTGCACCGCCCGCGTGCGGACCGCGTCGCCCGTGGCCGCATCGGGCCGCCTGACGCGCGTGGCCGGACTGGTCATGGAAGCCGTGGGGCTGAAGCTGCCGGTGGGCAGCACCTGCCGGATCGTGCAGGCCCACGATCGCGCCGCCGAGGCCGAAGTAGTGGGCTTCAACGGCGAGCGCCTGTTCCTGATGCCATCCAGCGAAGTCCATGGACTGACGGCGGGGTCGCTGGTGATGCCGCTGGAGCCGCAGCGGTCGCCCCCTTCCTACCCGCCGGCCGACCAGGCAGCCGACGCGGAACTCCCGGCCGAGGAAATCACCAAGCACCTGCCCGTGGGCGATGCATTGCTGGGGCGCGTGGTGGATGGCGCCGGGCGCCCCCTGGACCGGCTGGGCCCCATCACTTCCGCCCAGCGCGCGCCGCTGGCCGCGCGGCCCATCAATCCCATCGAACGCCAGCCCATCGAGCGCCCGCTGGACGTCGGCGTGCGCGCCATCAACGCCATGCTGACGGTGGGACGCGGACAGCGCATGGGCCTGTTCGCCGGCTCCGGCGTCGGCAAGAGCGTGCTGCTGGGCATGATGGCGCGCTACACCGAGGCCGACGTGACCGTGGTGGGCCTGATCGGCGAACGCGGCCGCGAAGTCAAGGAATTCATCGACCACATCCTGGGCCCGGAAGGACTGGCGCGGTCAGTCGTGGTCGCGGCGCCCGCCGATGCCGCGCCGCTGATGCGCCTGCAAGGCGCGGCCTACGCCACCGTGCTGGCCGAGCATTTCCGCGACCAGGGCAAGAACGTGCTGCTGATCATGGATTCGCTTACCCGCTACGCGATGGCCCAGCGGGAGATCGCGCTGGCCATCGGCGAACCGCCCGCCACCAAGGGCTATCCGCCATCGGTATTCGCCAAGCTTCCCGCGCTGGTGGAACGCGCCGGCAACGGCACCCACGGCGCCGGCTCGATCACCGCCTTCTATACGGTGCTGACCGAAGGCGACGACCAGCAGGACCCCATCGCCGACTCGGCCCGGGCCATCCTGGACGGCCATATCGTGCTCAACCGGGCACTGGCCGACACCGGCCACTATCCCGCGATCGACATCGAACAATCGATCTCGCGGGCCATGCACAACATCGTGGGCGCCGAGCAGCAGCGCCATGCGCGCACCCTGAAAAAGCTGTTCTCGCGCTACCAGCGCTCGCGCGACCTGATCCAGGTGGGCGCCTACGTGCCGGGAACCGATCCCGAACTCGACCAGGCCATCGCCGCGCACGCCACCATCGGCAATTTCCTGCAGCAGGACATGCAGGCGCGCGCGCCCTATGCCGACAGCCTGACCCTGATGACCGCCATCGCCGAACACTTCGGCGCCGGCACTTGACCCGCCTCCAGAGGCCCGCCATGACGTCCACCACCACGCTCGCCACGCTGATCGAACTTGCGGAAGCACGCAAGAACAAGGCCGCCCAGGAATTCGCCCAGGCCGCCGCGGCACATTCGCGCGCCCGGGAACGCCTGGTGCTGATCGAGAACTACCGCTCGGACTACGAATCGCGCATGCGCAACCAGACAGGCATAGGCCTGGACGGCACGCTGGTCGGCAATTACGCCCGCTTCATCCAGCAACTGACCGACGCCGTCGAACAACAGGCGCAGGAAGTCGAGCGCTGCGCCGGCCACATGAACGCCACCCGGGCGGCGTTCTTCGACGAAGAGCGCAAGCTCAAGTCCCTGGAGATCCTGGCCCAGCGGGAAACCCAGCGCCAGGAGTCGACCGAGGCCCGGCGCGTACAGAAGCAGATCGACGAATTCGCCCATCGCCGGCATTTCGGCGCCGCGACGGGATACGCGCTGTGAGCGCGCTGCCCGTCTCCTTCGTCCAGCCCGCCGCGGCGCCCGCCCCCGCCTCGGCGGGGTCCGGCGACGGCACGCCCGCCGGCCTTCCCTTCGAGGACGTGCTGGCGACGGCGTCCGAGGCCCCGGCCCCCGCCCGGACGGAACCCCCGGCCCAGCCCGAGGCGGCGGACGCCGATGCCGCCAGCGGCCAGGACGATGCCGATCCGGCGATCGCGCCGGACCTGCCCTGGCTGTCGCAGTGGGCGAGCTACCTCGCTCCCGCGGCCGCGCCGCCCGTGGACCCGGCCATGACGCCGGCCGCCGCCA
>NZ_NINX01000032.1 GCF_002188635.1 Pigmentiphaga sp. NML030171
CGACTACATCGAGCGGTTCTACAACACAAGGCGCCAGCACTCAACGCTGGGATACGTCAGCCCCATGCAGTTCGAGGCGGCGGTTTGTTAGGTTAAACAACCTGTCCGGAGAGGCGGGGCAAGCCCACCGCGATCTCCCTAGCTCCCAACCTCGGTATCGCCCACCACAACTTCGCGCGACTATTGCAGCTTCAAGACCGTATCGACGAAGCTATTGTTTCGTACTCGACAGCACTAAGCTACCAAGCGGACGACGTTCAAGCCCATCACAACCTAGGCATGCTAATGGAGCAGACGGGCCACATTGAAGAGGCCCGGCTGCATTACCAAGCGGCTTTGACTATCTCGCCGACATTCATTCCTGCCCATCGCGCGCTAGCCGACATAGCAATGCGTACGGTTCCGCTTTGGCACGTTCCAATGATGAACGACGTTGGGCGCAACGAAGCGTACCAAGCCGCATTGAGCCGCGCCGTTACTCCCGGATCCGTAGTTTTCGAGATCGGTACAGGGTCTGGTCTGCTCGCCATGATGGCGGCCAAACTCGGCGCAGAAACAGTAGTCACCTGCGAAGCGGATGCGACTATCGCTGAGACAGCAATTGAGGTCATCAAACGCAATGGTTACACCTCGAAGATCCATGTCGTGCCAGTGCACTCCAGTGACATCCACATTGGAGACCAACTTCCGCGTTCGCCAGATGTGTTCGTCTCTGAAGTATTCTCGAGCGAACTGCTCGGTGAACATGTTCTCGGCGCCATTGAAGATGCCAAACGACGAATCTTGGCGCCTACGACCAAAATCATCCCGCAAGCCGCCAGTATCATGATTGCATTGGTGGGCGGAGACTCCCTTTGCGACAACCTATTTGTTGGCGATGTCTGCGACTTCGATCTGCGCCCCTTCAACTCGATCATTCCAAAGCGACAGCCGCTAGCCCGTGAAGACCTTACTCCTCAGTTGCTCAGCGATCCGGTAGAAGCGTTTTCATTCGACTTCCGAAGGCAGACAGCTTGGGCGGGGCAGACGAAATCCATAGAAATATCGGCCACGCGCGATGGGAAATGCGTTGGCATCCTCCAGTGGATTCGCGTCTATTTGGACGACAAAAGCACCTTCGAAAATGCCCCCGACAATCGTGCAGCCGCGGCGAGCTGGACGCGATCGGTCTATCTCTTTTCGGAACCGACGATGTTGCAACGAGGAGATGTGGCAACGGTACTGGGTACGCACAATCGCAATTGTCCTTGGTTCGTCCTGGAAAAGCTCAAGCAGCCTAGCAGGCAGATCGCGGCAAACGCGACGTAGAGCAAGAATCTACTTCGTCAGAGACCCGCTTCATTATCTTCAACAGCCACACAGCGGCCTACACGCAGGTGGGGACGACCTGCGCTTTTCAGAAGGAGCCGTCCTCTCTACTGCAGCGCCTACTGGCTGGGTTACCATAGCAGGATGTTTATCGCAGTAGTGTGCTGGAGACCCTGCAGTGATGTACGGCGCCACTGAGCGGCGTTCTGCGCCAACACCCCGAAGGCGGGGCCTTAATCGCCGACGGATGATCGTTACAACTGCGATCATCCTCGTAGCGCTTCTCGTGCGCTGCATACTCGGCGCAAGCGTTGGCTACTGCAACCATGGCTCCGCAGGACCCGAAAGAGGCCACCCCGGCCACCATGTAGATATACACCTTTCACAGGGACATACATCTAAGACCAAGGCCGTACACCATTCGTGCGAGGTATGCCACGCTTTTGGCTTACTAGCCATCATGCCTCAGTTCGATACGGATGCCCAAATCCTTCCCCGCCGCGTCAAGTTTGGCGCCGTCTCTCAGCACTACCAATCAACAATCGCTCCTAGTCCAGATCGACCGCAATGGTCTGTTGGCTAGCGAGCTGAATCGCGTGATCGATAGCCGTCCCATCGGGACGCTCTAGCAGTCTACATAGACCTCGCGCCTATTCAGCAGTACCTCCCCCCGCTATGTGCGTGTCGCCTTCGACGGCGGCGCGTGCATTCGTCCTGCGCAGCAGAAGTCTTTCGGCGAGTAGGCATACCGAGAACTGACTCGTGCATATCGTGGCTTTGACCGAAGCCACATGCGAGCTACCAACGAATAGGCACGACCCATGAAACTCAGACTGTTCCCATTGCTCTGGAGCAAGGGAGAGGCGCGCGCACCTTTACGGTGGCGTATTCCACCGATATCTATCGAGCTTCTTCTTTTAGCGGTAAGTATTTGGTTTGCGCTTTCGGCAAACACGAGCTTCTGGCAGGCGGTCGTCCGCCATAGTGGCCGTGCTCCCGACGAACTGCCTTGGCTCCTTGTCAACGTTGCAACGATCCTTATTGCAACGCAGTGGTCACTGTTGCTGCTATTCGTGCCCAGATCCGCAGCGAAGTTCGTACTCCCCGTTCTGTGCATCACCACGTCGGCAGCGGCATATCTCATGCATGCATATGGCGTGTACCTGGATAAGGGGATGCTGCAGAACGTATTCGAAACGAACGTCGCAGAGACTAGAGAACTGGTCTCTAACGATAGCTTGCTTTGGCACGTGTTTGTGTTCGGCGCCCTACCCAGCGCCGCTCTGATTCTCTTACCTGTGAAGCGATTCGGGTATCGCCATGCAGTGATCCGGCGGAGCGTTTGCATCGTGCTTAGTATCTTGATAGCGACTGGCGCCTTGTGGAACGCTGCAGGTGACTTAGTTCCCTTGTTTCGTGAGCAAAAGGAACTGCGCTATCTCGTAACGCCTGCAAACTATCTCACCTCCGCAGCACGAGTGTTGACCGAGGCCCAGCCCAGCGGAAATTCGCCTAAGCTTGTAGCTGCGCCAGACGCTATTCGCATTACCCCTTCTGTACCGTACAAACCAAAGGCATTCGTCGTGATAGTAGGAGAAACGATAAGGGCCGCGAACTGGGGGTTGAATGGATATAGACGGCAGACCACACCTAGTCTCTCGCAACGTCAAGTCATCAACTTCGAAGATGTAGAGAGCTGCGGGACGAGCACTGCGGTATCCTTGCCCTGCATGTTCTCATTCCGTGGCCGTAGGAACTACGACGAGCGGCAAATCAGAGCTACCGAATCGGTCTTGCACGTGCTTAATAGGGTGGGGGTGACTACACTCTGGCGTGACAATCAAGCTGGTTGCAAGGGAGTTTGCGAAGGCCTGCCCTTCGAATCGCTGAACGAGGCTCTACCTGATTGCCGAAAAACTCAATGTTTCGATGAACATCTGCTTGACGGCCTAGCCAAGAAAATTCAGTCCAATAATGGCGACATACTCATCGTGCTTCACATGATGGGGAATCACGGACCGGCCTATTCACTACGTTATCCGCCCACCTTTATGCGCTGGGCTCCTGTGTGTACAGACGTAAACCTTGGCCTTTGCACAACGTCTGCTTTAGTCAACGCCTACGACAACGGTGTTGCCTATGCAGACTATGTGGTTTCCAAAGCGATCGACCTCCTGGGGCAGATCAGCAGTCATGAAACTGGGCTCCTTTTCATATCTGACCATGGCGAATCTCTCGGCGAGAGCAATGTATATCTGCACGGCTTGCCCTATGTTCTTGCACCAGATGTGCAAAAGCGTGTGCCCTTGGTGATGTGGCTATCCGAGCCACTGTCGCACACTCTAGCCGTCGATATATCTTGCTTGCGCCGCACGACAAAGACGCCGCGCTCTCACGATGACCTGCCGTCAACATTGCTCGGACTGTTCGACGTCAAAGCGACTGCATACGAACCAAAGTTTGATCTGTTAGCAGCTTGCCGTCGGCAATGATGGCATCGCCTTTGTCTGCTTGCCTAGTCAGCGCTTGCGCAAAGGCAGCGACTCCATAATATCCAGCGCTCTCCGTGAGATGGTCTTTGCGGTGCAAAAAATAGAGCGCGCCATTAAGCGTAACTGACGGAATGGAAATTCGCCATATAAGATACTTCTTGGCTTTAGCTGAGGAGCTGCATTTTGGAAGAGCTGCGGCACGTGCTCATATCGAGCAGTCGCCACTGTCCCGCAGCATTACGCAACTGGAAGAGGAGTTAGGAGTACCGCTATTCATCCGCTCTCGGCAAGGCGGCACGAGCCTGACACCAGCCGGCGAGGCCTTGCGCGACCAAGCCCGCGAAATATTGACCGCCATCGAGCGGGCGCGTCGCACCGTCGCGCAGATCGGGGGCGAGCCCACCGTACTGCGCGTCGGCTTGGCCGAAGGTATGGCGCAACCCCGGCTGTCCGAGCTGTTCCAGCGCTGGCGAGAGACGAGTACCGATGTCCAGTTGCGCATCACCGAGCTCCCGTCTTTCCAGCAGCATGAGGCCCTGCTGATCGAGCGTATCGACCTTGGGCTTTCGTTCGGCGTGGCCCAGGAAGAAGGCCTAACGATCGAACCGCTCTGGAGCGATCCGATCGTGGCAGCCGTATCCACCGAGCATCCGCTGTCGCAGGCCGAGACGTTGACGTTGGCCGATGCGGCCGCCTGTCCACTGATCTTCTGTCACGCGCGCTTCAAACCCGGCCCGCGTGCGCAGATCGAGCCGTTGCTGCAGGCGCGGGGCATTACGCCGATTCTGGCCGAGCCGGTCGATAGTCTGGCGGGGTTCATCGTCAAGGTCGGCGCGGGCTGCGGGGTCGGGTTTCTGGATGCCAACCATGCCCGGACGCTGCAGCGCCCGGACGTGGCGATGGTGCCCGTGGTCGATCCCGATGCCCGGCTGACCATCTTCGCGGCCACCAAAGCGGCCCGCCATGATGACCTTCGTGCCTCGATGGCGCGGTTCGTGGCGCTGGGCCGCAGCGTGGCGGAGGTCCATACAGACGCTGTATGACCTGCAACACAACGCCGTCTTTCCCAGTTTGATTTGACACCCTGGCATGGTCTGTCGATGCTTGTGACAAGACCATGACACGGCACGCCGGCCTGCGCCCAGTTTCGCTCCAGGCCGCGCCTTCGCTCGCACACAGCACGCCCGACACCCGTGTGCGATCCGCCGTGCGCCGAGACTGAACCCAGCCGAGGCTGGCGACTACGCCACGCTACGCCCGGCCCGGTTTGCATGATGCGCCTTCGCTTCCAGACTGGCGGCACGTTTCCGCGTGCCTGCCCCGACACGCTTGCGTGCCGCGAAGGCGGACGCGGGACGGACCGACCTGGAAGGAGGACCGTATGCCGACCGGCGTGTTGTTTGGACAGATCATCGCAGTGCTCGCCACGGCGCTGGCGTGCCTGTGGGGCGCTACGCAATGGACGGCTGGCGCGTTGGGCTATCAGAGCCAGCTCGGTTTGCCGTGGTTCACGTTAGGCGATGTGCCGGTCTACCACCCGTGGGATCTTTTCCTGTGGTGGTACGCCTTCGATGCCTACGCGCCCGAGATCTTCATGCGTGGGGGCGCGCTGGCCGCGCTGGGCGGTATCCTGCCGATCGGCATGGCCATTGCCATATCGGTCTGGCGGGCACGGCAGGCCCGGCGCGTGACCACCTACGGATCGGCAAGGTGGGCCACGGCTGAAGATATCGAACAGGCGGGCCTGCTGCGCCCGGCCGGCGTCTTTCTCGGCAGACTGGACGGCAAGGCGCCGGCCTACCTGCGCCATGACGGCCCCGAGCACGTCATGGCCATTGCGCCCACCCGCAGTGGCAAAGGCGTCGGGCTGGTGGTGCCCACGCTCCTGTCCTGGCCACAGTCCGTGGTCGTGCACGACATCAAAGGGGAAAACTGGGCCTTGACCGCCGGCTGGCGCTCGCGCTTCTCGCATTGTCTGCTGTTCAACCCCACGGACCCGCGCTCGGCAGCGAACAACCCCCTGCTGGAAGTGCGCCAGGGCGTGCACGAAGTGCGCGATGCGCAGAACGTGGCCGACATTCTGGTGGATCCTGAAGGAGCGCTGGAGCGCAGGAACCACTGGGAAAAAACCAGCCATGCGCTGCTTGTCGGTGCGATATTGCATGTGCTCTATGCAGAGGACGACAAGACGCTGCGCGGCGTGGCGGCATTCCTGTCCAATCCGTCATGGCCTTTCGAGACCTCGTTGCGCCTCATGATGGACACACGCCACCTCGACGACGGTCCGCACCCGGTCGTGGCGTCAGCAGCGCGCGAAGTCCTGAACAAATCAGAAAACGAACGCTCAGGGGTCTTGTCGACCGCAATGTCGTTCCTCGGCCTGTACCGCGATCCGACGGTCGCAGCGGTAACGTCCCGCTGTGACTGGCGAATCGCCGATCTGATCGATGGCGAGCATCCCGTTTCCCTCTATCTGGTCGTGCCGCCTTCGGACATCAACCGGACCAAACCCTTGATCCGGCTGCTGCTGAACCAGATCGGCCGCCGATTGACCGAGTCCCTGGACGGTTCGGATGGCATTGCCCGCCGGCACAAACTGCTGCTGATGCTGGACGAATTCGCAGCCCTTGGAAGGCTGGATTTCTTCGAGTCCGCATTGGCGTTCATCGCCGGGTATGGGCTTCGGGCATATCTGATCGCGCAGTCGCTGAATCAGGTGGAACGGGCCTACGGCCAGAACAATTCGATTCTCGACAACTGCCACGTGCGCGTCGTCTTTTCATCGAACGACGAGCGGACCGCCAAACGCATCTCAGATTCTTTGGGAACCGCGACCGAGCAGCGCAGCCAGCGCAATTATGCCGGCCACCGCCTGGCGCCGTGGCTGGGGCATTTGATGGTGTCGCGCCAGGAGACGGCGAGAGCCTTACGCACGCCGGGCGAAATCATGCAGTTGCCGGCAGACGACGAGATCATCATGGTGTCGGGGCAGCCGCCCATTCAGGCGAAGAAGCTGCGCTATTACGAGGATCACAATTTCACGCGGCGCATTCTGCCGCCGCCCGTGCTCGCCCCGGGGGGCTACGCCGACCTGCCGGCGTCCAGGCCGGATGACTGGACGGGGCTGCCCATACCGCCTCTTCGAGATGATCCGGCCGAGGACGCCGCGAACGATGCCGACGACGGCGGCCTGTACATCCGGCCGGAACTGGATGCTGACGTAGCCGCGGTGCAGCCCGCGTCGGATGTCAGCCTGGATCTGCTCGACGATGAGGATGAAGCAGCGCTGCCTATGGCGCCCGACCGGCGCCTGCAGCGTGCCGCACGCCTGGCCGCACTCGATCCGGCCGACGGGATACCGCTATGAGCCGTACCCGCCTGAACTTGTTCATTGAGCCGGCCCACGCCCGGCGCCTGGACGACCTCGCCGCGCACCGCGGAGTCTCTAAGTCCTCGATCGTCGCGGCCGCTCTGGCGGCGTTCCTGTCGCCCGATGCCGCCGACCAGCGCGAAGCCGCATTGACGCGGCGCCTGGACCGGCTCTCCCGGCAGTTCGACAAGCTGGACAGGGATCAATCCATTCTGATCGAAACCGTCGCGCTGTACGTGCGCTACTTCCTGACCGTCTCGCCGCCGGTCACGGAAGCGCACCAGGAGGCCGCGCGTGCCCAGGGCAAGGCGCGCTACGCCCAGTTCGTCGACCAGCTCGCCCGCCACTTGCAGCGGGGCCGCAGTCTGGTCCGAGACGTTCACGAAGAACTATTCCCCGATCCCTACATAGCCGGATCGATAGGTAGCACGCAGGTGCCGCCCTCTGCCACCGAGGAGACCACACATGAGCGCCAAGCCTGACGCCGACGACGAATCACGCGCGCGCAGCCTGCAGATGCTGCGCACGGCGATGGGACCCACCATTGCCGAAGCACTGGACGACCCCGACGTGGTGGAGATCATGCTGAACCCGGACGGCCGGCTCTGGTTGGACCGACATCGCAGCGGACGCGCTCCGACCGGCGTGTCGATGTCGGCGGCCGACGCCGAGCGGATCATTCGGCTGGTGGCGGCCTGCGTGCGCGCCGAAGTGCACCGCGCACGGCCGCTGCTGTCGGCGCGGCTGCCGTTGGGCGGCGAACGCTTCGAAGGGGTGCTGCCTCCGGTGGTGTACTCGCCCAGCTTCAGCATCCGCAAGCATTCCAGCGTGATGTTCACGCTGGATGACTACGTGCGCGCCGGCATCCTGGAGGCCGGCCACGCCGATTTTCTGCGGGCGGCCGTGCGCGATCGGCTGAACATCGTGGTGGCCGGCGGCACCAGCTCGGGCAAGACGACGTTCGCCAATGCGCTGCTCGACGAGATCGCCGGCGGCGGCGACCGCATCCTGATCCTGGAAGACACGCCCGAACTGCAGTGCCGCAACGACGATCGCGTGCAGCTCTGCACGTCGCCCGGCGCAGCCTCGATGGCGGACCTGGTGCGCTCGACGCTGCGCCAGCGTCCTGATCGCATCATCGTGGGCGAAGTGCGCGGCGGCGAGGCGTTGGACTTGCTCAAGGCCTGGGGCACCGGCCATCCGGGCGGCATCGCCACGCTGCATGCCAATTCTGCCTACGGCGCGCTGCTGCGCCTGGAACAGCTCACGCTGGAAGCGGCCAACGCCGTACCGCGTCCGCTCATTGCCGAAACCGTCAACGTGATTGTCTTCCTGACGGGGCGCGGCGAAGCCCGGCGCGTCAAGGAAGTCGTTCGTGTCGTTGGCCTGTCCGGCGAGCAATACCACCTCGAACCCGTTTCCGCCAACACAGGAGCGTCCTCATGACGACCGCCTACGCATTGCCGCCGCGCAGCCAGGCCGCGGCTTTCCTGCACCGCCATAGCTGGCTGGTGCTGTTCGCCGCGATGCTGCTGATGCGCGTGCATGCGGCCGGCTCCAGCATGCCGTGGGAGGCGCCGCTGGAATCCATTCTGGAGTCCGTACAGGGGCCGGTCGCGCGCATCGTCGCCGTCATCATCATCGTGGTGACCGGCTTGGCATTGGCTTTCGGGGATACGTCGGGAGGATTTCGCCGGCTGGTGCAGATTGTTTTCGGTCTGAGCATTGCGTTCGCGGCGTCGTCGTTTTTCCTGAGCTTCTTCAGCTTCTCGGGCGGAGCGCTGGTATGACGTTGCCCGCATCGCTTCCCGACGGCTTCGAGGCGCCGCTGCATCGTGCGCTGACGGAACCCATCCTGCTGGGCGGCGCGCCTCGCACCGTGGCGATCGCAAACGGCACGCTGGCTGCCGCGATCGGCCTGGGGCTGCAGCTCTGGGTGCCAGGCCTGGCGTGCTGGTTCGTCGGGCACATGCTGGCGGTATGGGGCGCCCGCATGGACGTGCAGTTCGCGCAAGTCTTCGCGCGGCATGTGAAGTATCCGGCGTTGCTGGACGTGTAAGCGCCATGCTGAACCTGGCCGAATACCGCAAACGCCCCGCGCTGTTGGCCGACTGGCTGCCGTGGGCGGCGCTGGTGGGCGAAGGCGTCGTGCTGAACAAGGACGGTGCGTTCCAGCGCACAGCGCGACTGCGCGGCCCGGACTTGGACAGCGCCACCGACACCGAACTGGTGGCCGTGGCGGCGCGGCTGAACAATGCGCTCAAGCGGTTCGGATCAGGCTGGGCGCTCTTCATGGAAGGTGAGCGCTTCGAAGCCGGTGCATATCCCCGGTCTTCCTTTCCGGAAGCCGCGTCCTGGCTGGTCGATGAGGAACGGCGTGCTGCCTTCGAAGAAGCGGGCTCGCACTTCGAGAGCCGCTACTACCTGACCGGGCTGTGGCTGCCGCCCGAGGATGCGACGGCGCACGCCGGCCGGCTGCTCTATGAGAACCAGGCCCGCCAAGGCGTGGACTGGCGTGAACGGCTGGCCGGGTTCCAGGCAGAGACCGAGCGGTTCTATGGACTGCTCAAAGGAACCATTCCAGAAATCCGGTGGCTCGACAGCCCCGAAACGCTGACTTACCTGCATGGCACGATCTCCACCCGCCGGCATCCGGTCAGCGTGCCGGAGGTGCCGTTCCATCTGGACCATCTGCTGGCCGACTGCCCGCTGACCACCGGCGTGGCGCCGGTGCTGGGCGACGAACATCTTCGGGTACTGTCGATCCGGGGGTTCCCGGCCTCCACCTGGCCAGGGCTGTTGGATGACCTGAACCGCTTGGGTATCGCGTATCGGTGGGTGACACGTTTCATCTGCCTGGACAAACGCGAAGCCGAAGCGGAACTGACACGGATTCGACGGCAATGGTTCGCCAAGAGAAAGAGCGTGCTCACCTTGCTGCGCGAGACGTTGTCCCAGCAGGAAAGCCCCCTGGTCGATACCGACGCCGACAACAAATCGTTGGATGCCGACGCGGCGCTGCAGGCGCTGGGCGCCGACGACGTGGCCTACGGCTACATCACCGCCACGGTGGTGGTGCGCGACCGGAATGCCGCGGCAGCCGATGAAAAGCTGCGCTTGGCGGCCCGGGTCATCGAGGGACGCGGCTACGTCGCCGTACCGGAAACACTCAATGCGGTGGAGGCCTGGCTGTCGTCGCTGCCCGGCCACGCCTACGCCAATGTCCGGCAGTACCTCGTGTCCACGCTGAATCTGGCCCACATGATGCCGGTCTCGGCGGTCTGGGCCGGGCAGGAACGCAATGACCATCTCGACGGCCCGCCCTTGATCATCACGCGCACGGATGGCTCGACGCCGTTCCGTCTGGTCACCCATATCGGCGATGTGGGCCATACCGCCGTGGTCGGTCCCACGGGCGCGGGCAAGTCGACCCTGCTGTCGCTGCTGACCATGCAGTTTCGCCGCTATCCGAATTCCGCCGTCTATGTGTTCGAGATGGGCCGGTCGCTGCGGGCCACGATCCTAGGCCTGGGCGGGCACTATCACGACCTCAGCCTGGATGGCGACATGGCGTTCCAGCCGCTGGCGCGGGTCGACGAGCCGGGCTATCGGAGCTGGGCCGCCGAGTGGATCGAGGCACGG
The DNA here is from genome assembly GCF_002188635.1 of Pigmentiphaga sp. NML030171. GTDB lineage: Bacteria > Pseudomonadota > Gammaproteobacteria > Burkholderiales > Burkholderiaceae_B > Pigmentiphaga > Pigmentiphaga daeguensis. The sequence goes on from NZ_NINX01000032.1 coordinate 10,813, forward strand.
CTGGCGATGGAAGGCCTGACGGCCGATCCTGACGACAAAGCGGCGGTCTGGTCGGCACTGGGCAGCTTGGCCACCGCGCCCGCCGAGCAGCGGACGATGACAGGGCTGTCGGCGCTGCTGCAATCCAACCGCCTGCGCCAGGCGCTGGCACCTTATGTACTCGGGGGAGCCTACGGGCGGCTGCTGGACGCCGACCGGAGCCGTCTGGCCGACGGCTACATCCAAGGCTTCGACATGACGGCCCTGCGGCCGCATAAAGCCGCCGCCAATGCCGTGCTGCGCTATCTCTTCGAATGGCTGGCGACCCGGTTCGACGGCCGGCCAACGGTCCTGGTGATCGACGAGGCCTGGGTAGCGCTGGACGATCCGCTGTTTCTGGCGCAACTGCGTGAATGGTTGAAGCTGCTGCGCAAGCTGGGCGTGTCGGTCATCTTCGCCACCCAGTCGCTGGCCGACATCCGCGATTCCAGTATCGCCGCGGCCATCATCGAAGGATGTGCCAATCGCATCTTCCTGCCCAATCCGCAGGCGACCGAGCCGCTGATTCGAGACATCTATACGAGCTTCGGCCTGAGCGCTCGGCAGATCCAACTGATCGCGCACGCGCAGCCCAAGCGTGACTACTACTACCAGTCGAGGCTGGGCAACCGCGTTTTCGATCTGGACTTGGGGCCGGTGGCCATGGCGTTTGCCGGCGCGTCCACGCCGGCCGACCAGCGTGCAATCGATGCCGTACTGGCCGAGCACGGCCCCGAAGGCTTTGCCGCGGCATGGGTGCGACACCAGAACCTGGGCTGGGCCGCCGACATGATCGACCAGTTCATTCCTTTGCCTGATTCCCAACCCGAGGAGGTCTTGCCATGAAACGCCTGCTGTTCACTGCCGCCGTGCTGGCGGCCCTGGCCGCGCCGCCTGCCGGTGCGCTGACGGTCTTCGATCCGTCGAACTACTCCCAGAACGTCATGACCGCGGCACGCACGCTGGAGCAGATCAACAACCAGATCCTGCAATTGCAGAACGAAGCTCGGATGCTCACCAACCAGGCGCTGAACCTGACCGGGCTGAACTTCAATGCCATCGGCCGGCTGCGCACGGCGCTGGCCTCGACCAACCGGCTGTTGGACCAGGCGCGGGGCTTGTCCTTCGACGTGTCGCGCGCCGATGCCGATTTCGCCCGGTTGTACCCGGAGCAGTACGCCTCAACCGTCACGAACGACGCGATGGCGCAAGACGCTCGCCAGCGATGGATGCAGTCGCAGCAGGCGCTGCGCACCACCGCCGACATGCAGGCGCGCGCAGTGCAGAACCTGGCCGACGACCAGGGCGTGCTGTCCGACATCGTGGCGCAGAGCCAGTCGGCCGTAGGTTCGCTGCAGGCGACCCAGGCCACCAATCAACTCTTGGCGTTACAGGCCAAGCAGGCGATCCAGCACCAGCAGCTCCAGATCGCCCAGGACCGGGCGATGGCGCTGGACCGCGCACAGGAGGCCGCCGAGATGGCGCGCGCCGAAGCCGTGCGCCAGCAGTTCTCGGGTGCCCCGTCGCGCTACACCCCGCAACCCGTGCAGTTCTACCGTTAAGGAGCATGCCATGACCCGATGCTGGATTGCGAGTGCCCTCCTGATGGGTGCCATTGCCGGCTGCGGCAAGGAGGAACCGCCCGCGGCACCGCTGGCCGATACGCCTGCCTTGCCATCGGTTGCCGACGAGGCCAAGGCAAAGCAGGAGGCCGACCAGCGCCGCAAGCAGTTCTACGGCGATGGCAAGTCGCGCTACACCCCGCAGGACGTGCAAGGATTCTGACCGTGGACGACCTGGCCGTCATCGACCGCTTCCTGGACACGTTCTCTCGATACATCGACAGCGGTTTCGGGCTGCTGCATGGCGAGGTCGCGTTTCTCACGGCTACGCTCGTGGCCATCGACATGACGCTGGCCGGGCTCGCATGGGCGATGGGGCATGGCGGCCAGGACGAGATCCTCGGCCGGCTGATCAAGAAAACCCTTTACGTCGGCGCCTTCGCGTACATCATCGGTAATTTCAATGCCTTGGCCGGCGTTCTGTTCCGGTCCTTCGCCGGCCTCGGGCTGATGGCCTCCGGCTCGACCATCTCGCAGGCACAGCTTCTCCAGCCGGGCCGGCTCGCGCAGGTGGGTGTCGATACGGCCGCGCCGCTGCTCGAACAGGTCGGCCGGCTTTCGGGGTTCACGACCATCTTTGCCAACTTCGAAACCATCGTCGTGCTGCTGCTGGCCTGGGTGATCGTCATCATCAGCTTCTTCGTGTTGTCGATTCAGGTGTTCGTGACGTTGCTCGAATTCAAGCTGACCACTTTGGCGGGGTTCGTCCTGGTCCCGTTCTCGTTGTGGGGCAAAAGCGCGTTCCTAGCCGAAAAGGTGCTGGGTAACGTCATTTCCTCCGGCATCAAGGTATTGGTGTTGGCGGTCATCGTTGGCATCAGCACCTTGGTCTTCAATGATTTCCGGGCCGGTATCTCCCCGGCGCCGACACTGAACGAAGCCACCGCCGTGATGCTGGCGTCGTTGGCGATGCTGGGTCTGGGTATCTTCGGGCCGGGCATCGCTACGGGCCTCGTGTCCGGTGCACCGCAGCTCGGCGCAGGGGCGGCGGTAGGGACGGCGGTCGGGGCGGCCGGTGTCGCGGCTGCGGGCGTGGCGGTTGGCGCATCGGCAGCGGGCAGCGCCGCACGCCTGTCCGGCGGCGGCGTGCGGGCCGCCGCGTCGATGGCCGCCGGCGCACGCAAGGCGTATGTCGAGGGCAGCAGCTTTTCGGGGCAGACGGGATTGAAGGCGGTCGGCGCGGGCCTGGCGGACGTGGCTCGTGCCGGGGCATCCGCCGTTGGTAGCCGGGTGAAGGCGGGCTTGCGGGGCAGCGGTGGCGCCGCGCCCGCGCCTTCTTCAGCACCGTCTGAACCTCCCGCCTGGGCCAAGCGGGCCCAGGCGCGCCAGCACGCCGCGCATGGCGCGATGCTCGCCGCCCACGCCGTGCGTTCCGGCGATGCCGGCGGAAGCGGCGCCGGCCCCAGTCTGCGCGATGACTCGAACGGATAGGAGAACACGATGCGCTTTCGGCGACCTTCCGTGCATTACGGCACGTCCCCCGAGCCCGTCACGCCATACCAGCGGGCGACCCAGGCTTGGGACGAGCGGCTGGGCAGTGCCCGCGTACAGGCGCACAACTGGCGGGCGATGGCCTTCGGCTGCCTGCTGCTGGCGATAGGCTCGACCAGCGCCTATGTGTGGCGTTCGACGCAATCGCTGGTTACGCCCTACGTCGTCGAGGTCGCGCGCAGCGGTGAGGTGCGGGCGGTCGGCGAAGCCGCCACGCCATACCAACCCAGGGACGCGCAGATCGCCCACCACCTGGAGCAGTTCGTGGCCAACGTCCGGTCGGTATCCATCGATCCCATCGTCGTGCGCAAGCAATGGCTCGATGCCTATGCCTACACCACCGACCGGGGCGCGGCCTTTCTGAACGAGTACGCCCGCCAGAACGATCCTTTCGCACAGATCGGCAAGCGGTCCATCACGGTCGCGGTATCCAGCATCGTGCGCGCCAGCGACAAATCCTTCCAGGTCCAGTGGGAGGAAAAGGCCTATGTCAATGGAACCGCGGCGGGTTCTGACCGCTGGACTGCGATTCTGACCATCGTGCTGCAGCCGCCGAACACGGAAGCCAAGCTGCGCGCCAATCCCCTGGGCATCTATGTGGACGGCATCAGTTGGAGCCGCCAGTTGTCCACGAACGCTTTGTCCGGAGGCACTTCGCCATGAAAAGCCCCATTCCTACGCTTGTCGTGCTCGCCACGATTGCCGGCTGCGCCTCGCGCGGCACGCCACCGCCTGAAATCGCACTGGACGATCCGCCTGTCGCGCAAAGCGAGCCGGTCGCGCTGCCCGAGCCGCCCAAGCCGGTGGAGATCGTGCCGATGCCGCAGCTGCTGCCTTTGCCGGGGCAGTTGAAACCCGTCGACGAACCGCTGCCCGCGCCCGAACCGGCCAACCCCGCTACGCGCATCGCCCGAGCGAATCAGGAGGCGCGCATGGCGCCGAGCCGTGACGGGTTCATCAACGCCATCCAGACCTGGCCGTACAGCGAGGGCGCGCTGTACCAGGTCTACGCCAGTCCGGGCCGCGTGACGCTGATCCAGTTGCAGCCCGGCGAAAAGCTGATCGACGTGTCGGCCGGCGACACGGTGCGCTGGATCGTTGGGGATTCGAGTAGCGGCAGCGGTGCCACGGCACGAGCCAACCTGCAGGTCAAGCCCGTGCGGGCGGGCCTGACAACCAATCTGGTGGTGACGACCGACCGGCGCATCTATCTGCTGGAGCTGGCCTCCACTGCGTCGGCCTGGATGGCGTCTGTATCGTGGGACTATCCACAGGACCGGATGGCCGAGTTGAAGAAGCGCAACGAGGAAGCCCAGGCCGCCACACCGCTGGCCGCGGGTGTGCCGGTGGAGCAATTGCGCTTCCGCTACGACATTACGGGCGATACGCCGCCCTGGCGGCCGCTGCGCGCTTTCGACGACGGCCAGAGGGTCTACATCCAGTTCCCAGCCGGCATCGCCCAGGGCGAGCTGCCGCCGCTGTTCCTGGTCGGCCCCAGCGGCGACTTGCAGTTGGTGAACCACCAGTACCGGGCGCCGTACTACGTGGTGGACCGGCTGTTCGGGGCGGTGGAATTGCGTCTGGGCGGTGACGATGCCAAGGTCGTGCGCATCAGCCGCAACGACGTGGCCACCGCGCGGGGCGGATCATGAGCGAGCCGACCGAAGAGCCCGGCACGCCGCCGCCCAAGCTGCCGCCCGAGTCGGTCGAGTTGCGGGCTGCGCCCCGGCCCGCAATGCGCCTGAACCGTCGCACGCTTGTCGTGGGGGCCGGGGTCGTGTCGTTCGCTGTCCTGGGTGCCACCATCTGGTCGCTGCAGCCACGCTCGCGCCCGGCAGGCGCCGGCGAGGAACTTTATAACGTCGATCGCATTTCACAGGCCGAAGGCTTGCAGACGCTGCCGCGCGACTACAGCCAGGTGCCGCCGCCTGCGCCGCCGCCCGTGCTGGGCGAGCCGCTACCGGGGGACCTCGGGCGGCCCATCGTGCGCGCCGAGCAAGAGGCTGGACTGCGGCCGGCCGGCCCGACCGCGGCCGATGCCGAACGCCAGGCGCGGGCGAAGGAGGCAGCCGATGCGGCGCGGGCGCCGCTCTTCTACAAATCGAGCAATCGCGGCGGTTCGCCGGCCAGCGCGGCTTCGACGGCTGACACAGCGCCAACTGGGAGCGCTCCTGCTGAGGGCGGTGCGGTCGATAGCGTACAGACGCAGAACATGCAGGACAACAAGATCGCGTTCGCTGGCCAGGGTCGAACGGTCACTCAGAGCGCGCATGGCCTGGAAGCGTCTCGGGAGCCCAATACGCTGATGGCCGGTACGGTCATCGCCGCCGCATTGATGACCGGCATCAAGTCCGACCTGCCAGGCGACATCATCGCCACCGTGACCGAAGATGTCTACGACAGTGCGACCCACCGCAACGTGTTGATTCCGCAGGGCTCACGCCTGATGGGGCGGTACAACAGCCAGGTAGCCTACGGGCAGAGCCTGATGCAGGGCGTATTGGACCGCATCATCATGCCCGACACGTCATCGGTGGTGCTCGACAATCTGGCCGCCACCGACCCCGCCGGCTACGCCGGGCTGGAGGACGACGTGGACTGGCACTGGAGCCGGATACTGGCTGGTGCGGCGCTGACGACGCTTCTGGGTGTCGGCGCCGAGCTGGCGGCCCCACAGAACCAGGGCAGCGGCGACGGGCGCGTCATCATCGCTACGCGTGACGGCGTACAGGACACCGTGAACCAGGTTGGACAGGAAATCACCCGGCGCAACATAAACATCCAGCCCACGTTGACGATCCGGCCTGGAATGCCGTTGCGCGTGATCGTGAACCGGGACATCACGCTGCGGCCATATCGGCCGCTCTTCATCAATAGGTGAGGGGATGGCAACGAAACTGCGCTTGGGGCCGCTCCCGAAGCAGGAGACCGTCAAGATGACGATCAGCCTGCCGGTGGAGCTGAAGGCCAATCTGGAACGGTACGCCGCCATGCACAGTCAGGTTTACGGCGAACAGGTCGATGCGGCCGCGCTCGCGCCGCACATGCTGGCTTGGTTCCTCAAGAACGACCGGGGGTTCAGGCAGCGAAGCGAATAGAGCTTAGGTGCGTCAGGGGTAGGCCGGAGAGGCTTGATACACTGCATAGGTCTCCAATGCGGAAGGATCCTCTTATGCCTAAAACCATGCTAGTGGTTTCGATGGCGGTGTTGGCTGGTTGCGCGCCGGCTAGGGAGGATCGCCCAGTCGGCATGGCCAATCCGGCCTCCGTTTACTGCGAGGACCAGGGCGGACGGCTTCGCATCGAACAACGGCCTGGCGGACAGGTGGGAATCTGCGTATTAGCCAGCGGCGAGGAAATCGAGGAGTGGGCGCTGTATCGTCGCGACCATCCTGCACCAAAGCAGTGAATGCTTGCCTAGAGCTCGATTGATGTGAAGACGACATCCGAGCGTCGGTACGGCTCACGTGTCGTTGTCAGTTAGCCCTGCCTGGAGGTCCATCCAATGCGCCGTTACTACCTCATCGACTCTAACGGCGAGGATACGAACCTTCAGTTGTACTCGCTCAAACAGGCCAAGCTCTATTGGGCCGCGCTTACGAACGATCTCGCGCAAGGCAGCGACGTCGATCATTTTCATGAGAGGTGCGTGTTCATCATATGCACCATCGGACTAAGCGTGACGCAACTGCTTGGCCAGAACAATCCTGTTCCCGGCAACCGAGTGCCCTCACCGTTCAAGATATTCGAGTTTCTCGTTGATGAGCATCAACTCGCTCACGAGCTGAAAGATCAGTTTCGAGAGTTCGCTGACACTTACGATCACTGTAGGCACTTCGGTTTAACGAGCGACGGCAGCAGACACTGGCAGGTCAGCCAAGTAACGCTTGAGAAGACTCGCAAGCTTTATGAGTTCGGCCTTTTCGTATGGTCGACTGTCATTGGAATTTATCGGCGCGATCCGCAGAACGAGTTGGATGACTTGGACTTGGAAAGGGTCGAGAACGAGCCCTAACAGTTCGTTCGAGAGTCTATTCTTCGCTGTACTACGCTGGAGCATGTGTGCATGTGAATTCATTTGGGGCAATCTGGTGTTGGAGGGAACACCCGGAGACCCGCATGTTTCATACCGAACAGCACGCGCCCCAAAAATCTGCTTCGGAACCTCATCGCGCATCGCCCATGTTCTACCGCATGCGTGACGTGCTGCGCATGACGTCACTAAGCCGATCTAGCCTTTATCGGCGCATCGCGGCCGGCGCTTTCCCCCCACCTGTGTCGTTGGGCGGTGCGGCGAAAGGCTGGCGCCGCAGCGATCTAGAGCAGTGGGCACAGGATCCAGCAGGTTTCAAGCTGATGGAGTCCTGCAAGACCATTACCACTGCCCTGGGTGCCAAGGTGCGCCAAGTACGCTATTGAAGCGTAGGCGGCGAGGCAGAGAGGCCGTCGTCAATGTCGGGGTGGTTTCTGACTAATAGCGTAGGGGTGAAGCGCCGGGCCGGTGGTATTTTGTTGTCCGCCAATTGGTCCAGGTAGTCCGCCCATGCCTGCGCCATTGCATGGCGCTGTTCGATGAAGCGGGTTCGGTCGTAGGCATCACCCAGTTCCTCATCCGACACATGCGCCAGGTGCTTTTCGATCAGTTCCCTGTCCCAACCGAGCTTTTCACGGATCAGCGTTCGGGCCATTGCCCTGAAGCCATGCCCGGTGATGTCCTGCTGGGTGTCGTAGCCCAAGGCGCGCAGCGCGCTGTTCATCGTGTTGTTCGATATGTACCGAGAGAAGCCGTCTTTCCCTCGCCGGCGGGATACGCTCTTGAACACAGGTCCCGATGGGCCGGTGATCGTGTGCAACCGGGTAAGGATCTCGATGACCTGACGCGGCAGCGGCACGATGTGCGGGGGCGTCTGATTGTCGAACTTGTGAATCTCCCGCAGCTTCATGATGTGCGGAGGGCAGGTCCAGATGCCGGCATCTAGGTCGAGCTGCTCCCATTCCATCATGCGTATCTGACCGGGCCGCTGGAACACGTAGGGCATGATCTGCAGAGCGCAGCAGACGGTGTAGTGCCCCTTGTAGCCGCGGATGTCGCGCAAGAGCTTCCCGATCTTCTCGGGATCGAGCATGGTGGCGTAGTGCTTCACCCTAGGGGTGCGCAACTTGAAGTCGGCAACGCTCTTGGCCATGAAGTTCTCGCCCGGCTCCAGCACGCCGACTGTGACGGCCCTGGCGTAAACGCGTTGCAGGCTTTCGCGCAGGCGGATGGCGGTCTCCCTCGTGCCGGCCAGAGAGACCGCCTCCAGGCACTGCAGGACATCCATCTGGCTGAGGGTGTTGATGGGGTGGCGCCCCAGTCTGGGAAAGGCATGCAGTTCCAGCTGCCGAAGAATCTTCTGGCTGTAGCTCTCGCTCCACTCGTGCAGCTCGGTCGCGTGAGCATGCCACTCGCGCGCCACCTTCTCGAAGGTGGCCAGCGCCTGGCGCACGGCTTCCTGGCGTTCTTCATGCTTTCTGACGCGAGGATCCTTGCCCATGGCAAGGTGCCGCCGCTGTTCCGCCGCGAGGTCTCGGGCACCGGCCAGAGAGATCTCCGGGTAGGGACCCAGCGTCAGCTTGACCCGCCTACCGTCGACGCTGGGATAGTTGAACTGCCAGCTCTTGCCGCCGCCTGGACGGACACGAAGATAGAGCTTGTCCCCGTCGGACAGTAGGTACTCCTTGTCCGCAGGCTGGGCTTGTTCGATGATCTTGGCAGTGAGTCTCATAGCCGCGCTCCCGGCGTGTTCCCCAGATAGACAGGGAACAGGGTAAGGGAACACGTCGGGGAACAAAAACCCCGGGATTCGGTGGAACCCGATGCAACGCTATGGGACAGGCTTCTGGCGTAAGCCCATGTTTTCTCAAGGAAAATGGGACTTTGTGAAACCGGATGGGAAAGGGGGATGGTGGCCTGGGGCGGAATCGAACCACCGACACGCGGATTTTCAATCCGCTGCTCTACCAACTGAGCTACCAGGCCAGTGTCGCAACGAGCGCTGCAACGAAACGCTTTACGGCTACGCGAAATTAAGCGCGTCCCGTAAAGAACGCAGGATATTACACACTTTTTTCCCGCTTGGCAAAGCGCTCGGCCCTATGCGACCGCCCGTCGCACCCTCCCCCGCCCCGACCCTTTATAATGGCGGGTGGCCCTCCTCATCCGGGCCCTTTTTCCTGCCCATGTCCGTCGACGTCCTTACATTCGGCCTGAACCACGTCTCCGCCCCGGTCTCGGTGCGGGAACGGGTGTCGCTGCCGCTGGAGCTGGTTCGCCCGGCGCTGGCGGGGTTGCGGTCGGCGTTCGGGGGCGCGGTGCGCGAAGCGGCCATCCTGTCCACCTGTAATCGCACCGAGATCTACTGTGCGGCCGAACCGGGTGTGGCCGAGCATCTGCCGGCCTGGCTGGCGGACTATCGCCAGTTCGACAACCGGTCGCTGCAGCCGCATTTGTATCGGCATATCCATCACGACGCCGTCCGGCACGCGTTCCGCGTGGCCAGCGGGCTGGATTCGATGGTGCTGGGCGAGCCGCAAATCCTCGGGCAGATGAAGGACGCGGTGCGCGCCGCCGAGGAAGCCGGGGCGATGGGCACGCTGTTGCACCAGTTGTTCCAGCGCACGTTCTCGGTGGCCAAGGAGGTCCGCTCGCAGACCGCGATCGGCGCGCAGTCGGTGTCGATGGCCGCGGCGGCGGCGCGGCTGGCCGAGCGGGTGTTCGGCGATCTGGCCGAGGTCAATGTGCTGCTGATCGGCGCGGGCGAGATGATCGAGCTCTGTGCGACGCACCTGGCCGCGCATCATCCGAAGAAGATGGTGGTGGCCAATCGCACGGTGGAACGGGCCGAGACGCTGGCCTCGAAGTTCGCGGCCGGCGCGATGCGGCTGTCGGAGCTGCCCGAGAAGCTGGCGGATTTCGACGTGGTGGTGTCCAGCACGGCCAGTTCGCTGCCCATCCTGGGGCTGGGCATGGTGGAGCGCGCCACCAAGACGCGCCGCCACCGGCCGATGGTGATGATCGATCTGGCGGTGCCGCGCGACATCGAACCCGAGGTCGGCCGGCTGGACGACGTGTACCTGTATTCGGTGGACGACCTGGGCCGGCTGGTGCAGAACGCTTCCGACGCGCGCAAGGCGGCGGTGGTGCAGGCCGAGGCCATCATCGAGACACGGGTGCAGAATTTCATGCACTGGATGGATACGCGCACCATCGTGCCGGTCATCCGCGACCTGCACCAGGCTGCCGACGCGATGCGGCAGGCGGAGCTGGATCGCGCCCGCAAGGCGCTGGCCCGGGGCGATGCGCCGGATCAAGTCCTGGAACAATTGGCGCACGGCCTGACGCAGAAGTACCTGCACGGCCCGCTGTCCGCCCTCAACCATAGCGAAGGCGCCGACCGCCAGCAGCTGCTGGCCTGGTTGCCGCGCCTGTTTTCGTCGCGCTCTGAGCGCAACCACTAGCCTTTCATGAAAGCATCGATGCGGGCCCGGCTCGAGCAGTTGTCTCGACGCCTTGCCGAACTGGACGCGTTGCTCGCGGCGCCTGAAACCGCCAGCGACATGGACACCTTTCGCAAGTTGTCGCGGGAACGCTCGGAGATCGAACCGGTCGCCAATGGCTTCAAACAGTACGAAGGCACCGAGGCGGACATCGAGACGGCCCAGGAGATGCTGGGCGATCCCGACATGAAGGCCATGGCCGAGGAAGAGCTGCGCGCGGGCCGGGACCGGCTGGAGGAACTGGAAGGCGAGCTGCGCATCCTGCTGCTGCCGCGCGACCCGGACGACAACCGCAGCCTGTTCCTGGAAGTGCGCGCCGGCACGGGCGGCGACGAGAGCGCACTGTTCGCCGGCGACCTGCTGCGCATGTACACCCGCTATGCCGAGCGCAATCGCTGGCAGGTGGAGATCATGTCGATGAGCGAGTCGGAACTGGGCGGCTACAAGGAAGTGATCGCGCGCATCGCGGGCGACGGCGCCTACGGCAAGCTCAAGTTCGAATCGGGCGGGCATCGCGTGCAGCGGGTGCCCGCCACCGAAACGCAAGGCCGCATCCATACGTCGGCCTGCACGGTGGCGATCATGCCGGAAGCGGACGAGGTGGCCGAGGTGCAGATCAATCCGGCCGACCTGCGCATCGATACCTTCCGCGCCAGCGGCGCGGGCGGGCAGCACATCAACAAGACCGATTCGGCGGTGCGCATCACCCACCTGCCCACGGGCATCGTGGTCGAATGCCAGGACGATCGTTCGCAGCACCGCAACCGCGACAAGGCGATGAAGGTGCTGGCGGCCCGGATCAAGGACAAGGAACAGCGCGAGCGCCATGCCAAGGAAGCGGCGCACCGCAAGAGCCTGGTCGGCTCGGGCGACCGTTCAGAGCGCATCCGCACGTACAACTTCCCGCAGGGCCGGGTGACCGACCACCGCATCAACCTGACGCTGTACAAGCTGCAGAACGTGCTGGACGGCGACCTGGAGGAACTGATCTCCGCCCTGGCCTCGGAACACCAGGCCGAGTTGCTGGCCGCGCTGGGCGACGACTGAGCGTCATGGCCACCGCGCGCGAGCTGATCGCCGGCAGCGGCCTGCCGCTGCTGGAGGCCCGCATGCTGCTGGAGCGGGCCCTGGGCGTCGGCCGTGCGTGGCTGATCGCCCACGACGACGAGGCCCTGCCCGACGACCGGGCGGCGGTCTTCCGGGACTGGGCGCGGCGGCGCGGCAATGGCGAGCCCATGGCCTATCTGCTGGGCGAGCGCGAGTTCATGGGCCACGATTTCCAGGTGTCGCCGGCGGTGCTGATTCCCCGCCCCGAAACCGAGCTGCTGGTGGAAACCGCGCTGGAGCACCTGCGCGGCCGGGCCACCCCGCGTGTGCTGGACCTGGGCACCGGCAGCGGCGCCATCGCCGTCTCGATCGCACTGGCGCGTCCCGACGCGGCGGTCCAGGCCACGGACCTGAGCGCCGAGGCACTGGCGGTGGCCGCCGCCAACGCCTCGCGGCTGGGCGCTGCCGTCACGTTCGCCCGGGGAGACTGGTACGGGGCCTTGAACGGTGCCGCGCCCGCCCCCACCTATGACGTGATCGTCTCCAATCCGCCCTACATCGCCGCCGCCGATCCGCACCTGTCGCAAGGCGACCTGCGCCATGAACCGCCGCTGGCCCTGACGGACCGGGCCGACGGGCTGGAGGCGCTGCGCGCCATCGTCCGCGGCGCCCCGGCCTGGCTCAGGCCCGGCGGCGCGCTCTGGATGGAGCATGGCTGGGACCAGGCCGCCCGGGTGCGGGACTTGCTGCACGCGGCCGGATTCGCCCACGTCGAAAGCCGCCGCGACCTGGCGGGCATCGAGCGGATTTCCGGCGGGTACCTATAATCGACATCATCACCTTTCACTCTGTACGAGGATCGCCATGAGCGACGTGCAAGATTTCATCCGGCAGACCGTTACCGACAACCCTGTCGTGCTGTTCATGAAGGGCACCGCCCAGTTTCCGCAATGCGGCTTCTCGGGGCGCGCCATCCAGCTGCTCAAGGCCAACGGCGTGCGCCAGCTGGCCACCGTGAACGTGCTGGAAGACGACGCGGTCCGCCAGGGCATCAAGGAATATTCCAACTGGCCCACCATCCCGCAGCTCTACATCAAGGGCGAGTTCATCGGCGGCTCGGACATCCTGGCCGAATTGCACGAAAGCGGCGAACTGAAGCAGTTGCTGACGGACGCCGGCGTCGTGGCCTGACCCGGAACCGGCCCGCCATGCGGATCTACCTGGCCGGGCCGGACGTATTCCGGCCCGACGCCCGCGCCCATGGCCAACGGCTGAAGGCCGCCTGCGCCCGGCACGGCCATGAAGGGCTGTTTCCCCTGGACGAACCGGTTACGCACGCCGCGTCCCCGGACGCGGCGCGGGGCATCTACCGGGCCAACCTGGCGCTGCTGGAGCGGGCCGACGTGGTGATGGCCAACCTGGCGCCTTTCCGTGGCCAGGAGCCGGATTCGGGCACGGCGTTCGAGATCGGCTATGCGGCCGCGCGGGGCAAGCCCGTCTGGGCCTACGCCGACGATACGCGGCCGCTGGCGCAGCGCGTCGCCACCGGCACGGATGCCCAAGGCCGTCCGGTCGACGCCCGGGGCCACCTGGTCGAGAATTTCGGACTGGGCCTGAACCTGATGCTGGCCTGCAGCGTCACCCTGGTCCGGGGTGGCCCGGACGACTGCCTGCAAGCCATTGCCGCGGCGCATGCGGCCTCTCCCTCCCACCAGGAGTCATCATGAATGTCACGCGCAACGCGCTCGCGGCCGTGGCGCTGGCCGCAGCGCTCCATGCCCCCCAAGGCCATGCCGCCGACGCGGCCGCCATCGAGACCGAGACGCAGATGCTCAAGACACTGCTGACGGCCATCGAAGCCGGCAACTACCAGCAATTCGTGTCCTCGGGCAGCGCCGATTTCGCCAAGCTGGACCGCGCCCAGTTCGATGCCGTGGCGACGCAGCTGGGACCGCGCCTGCATGCCGGCTACCAGGTGCAGCGCCTGGGCGACTACCGGCAGCAGTCCTACGAATTCTCGCTGTGGAAGATCACGTTCAAGGACGGCGGCGACGACCTGGTGGGCACGCTGAACCTGCAGGGCGGCAAGGTCGGCGGCTTCGTACTGCGCTGATCAGGCCCGCCGATGGGCGGCCGCGGGCAGCCGCCGCACCCAGAACGCATACAGGGACAGGGCCGACAGCGTGCACACGGCCATGATGCCGGTGATGGCCCGCGCGCTGTGGCCGTCGTACAGCATGGTCACCAGCGATCCCGACAGCGCGCCCACCGCCATCATCACGCAGCTGACCACGGCCGAGGCCACGCCCGCCACCTCGGGCAGCGGTTCCACCGCCGCGTGCGAGGCGTTCGGCGCGATCATGCCGAACGAGAAAGTGTTCAGCATCAGCAGCGGCACCAGCGACCACGCCGACAGGGCATCGGCGAACCCCAGCACCGCCAGCAGCACGCTGGTCGAGCTCGACAGGATCAGTCCGGTCCACAGGAGCTTGTGGGGCGCGATGCCGCGCGCGTTCAGGCGGCCGTTGATGAGCGAGGCCGCCATGATGCCGAATGCCGTCATCGCGAACACGGCGCCGAAGGCCTGCGGCGACATGCCCAGCAGCTGCATCATCAAGAGCGGCGATCCGGTGATGTAGGCGAACTGGCAGCCGAAGGTCAGCGCGTTGACCAGGGTGTTGCCCAGCAGGACGGGATTGCTCAGCACCCGCGCGTAGGTGCGCAGCAGCGCGCCCACCGAGATGCGCACGGGCGCGGCATCCGCCGGCCGGGTCTCGGCCATGCCCAGGTACACCGCCAGGGTCGTCGCCACGCCCGCCAGGGCCATCACCCCGTAGATCGAGCGCCAGCCGGCGAAGTACATGACCCAGCTGCCCAGCGTGGGCGCGATCATGGGCGCGACGATGCGCATGCTGGCGACATACGACAGGCGGGCGCGCGCGATGTGGCCCTGGAACAGGTCGCGCACGATGGTCAGCGACATGACCGAGCCGGCGCCCGCCCCCACCCCTTGCAGCACCCGGAAGACCAGCAGCGAAGCCAGGCTGGGCGCCAGTGCGCACGCCGCGCTGGCCAGCGAGAACAGCACCCCGCCGAACAGTACGATGGGGCGGCGGCCGTAGCGGTCGGCCAGGGGGCCGTAGGCCAGCGGCGCGATGGCGAAGCCGGCCAGGAACAGGCTCAGGGTCAGGGCGGCGCTGGAGGGAGGAACGTGCAGGTCCAGGCCGATGGCGGCCAGGGCGGGCAGCGCCATGTCGGTGGAGAGCGCCGGCAGCGCGGACAATGAGGCCAGAAGCAGGACGAATGCCGCGGAGTCGGGACGTATGCGCATGGCCGGCAGTTTACCGCCTTTGCCCCTACCGGCCCGGCCCCCGACGGGAGCCGGACCGGATCCCGCGTCAGAACGTGATGTTGGCGGCCAGCCAGAACGTGCGGCCCGGCTGGATGGTGCCCCGGGTCGATTGCGCGGAATGGATGTACTCGTTCAGGTACACCGTCTCGCCGGCGCCGTTCACGTAGGACTTGAACTTCATGAAGTCCTTGTCCAGCAAGTTGTAGACCGTGCCGGTCAGGGTCACGTTCTTCGAGACCTTGTAGGACCCGCCCAGGTGCAGCAGCGAGTAGGCCTTCAGGTCGCCCACCTGCTGTTGGGCCAGGAGGTTGTCGCCGGTGAGCGCGGCCGGATCGCCGTCGAAGCGCCGGCTCTTGCCGCGGAACTCGGCGCGCAGCCACATGGCGAACTTGTCGGTGGCCTGCCAGCGTAGGTTGGCGTTGGCCATGTGCTTGGGCGTGTCGGCCAGCTTGCCGCCGTAGACGCCGCCGTTCTTCACTTCGCTGTCGGTGAAGGTGTAGTTCAGCCCCAGCGTCCAGCGTGGCGCCAGCGGCACGCGGGTGCCCAGCTCCAGGCCGCGCGTGGTGGCCTGCTCCAGGTTGACCTGCTGGCCGAACTCGGCCTGGGTGGGCAGCGCGCCGATCGAGATGCAGCCCGGCTGGTTGGGGTTGGCCGCGTAGTCGCAGTTCGGGATGCCCTTGGCCGCGGCGGAGATCTTGTCCTTGAAGCGGTTGTGGAACAGCGTCGCATTGGCGGTCAGGCCGGCCAAGTTGTCGTAGTTGACGCCGAATTCCGTGCTGGTGCTGACCTCGGGCTTGAGGTTGGGATTGCCGATGGTGAGCGTGCGGCCCTGGCCGCTGATGCCGTTGATGCCGTCGTGCAGCTGGTTCAGGCGAGGCGTGCGGTAGCCGCGGCTGACGCCGCCCTTGACCGTCCAGTTGGGCGTGGTGTTCCAGACCAGGTAGCCGCGCGGGCTGAAATGGCCGCCGAAGGCATCGTGGTGGTCGTAGCGCACGCCGGTGGTCAGGGCAAGATCTTCGCGCAGGCGCCATTCGTCCTCGGCGAACAGCGACTTGGTGGTCTGCTTGTAGCGCTGGGTGGCCAGGCTGTCCGTCATCTCGGCATCCCAGTACTGGCCGCCCAGGGTCAGCATGTGCGAGTCGCCGATGGCCTTGACCAGCTTGGTGTCGAGCACGACGTTGGTGGTTTCCAGCTTGCGGGGCGCGCCCGGCACCAGCACCGCCGCGAGCGGCGAATTGGCGGCGATGTTGGGCACCGTGCGGCCCAGCGTCTCGGTGTTGTTGACCATCAGGCTCGATTGCAGCGTGCCGAACTCGAACCGGCTGGTGTGGCCGACGGCCAACTGGTCGCGGTTGAAGCGCAGGTCGCGGCTGTAGCCGTTGTAGGTGTTGGTGGACGGGTCGTCCAGCGTGCCGAGCTGGCTTTCGTCGTTGTTGTACCACTGGCGCGAACGGTCGACATCCAGCCAGAAATCATGCTGCTTGTTCGGCGTCAGCGTGAGCTTGGCTCCGGCCGTGTAGATGCGCGATTCCACCGGCGCCGGTCCGCGCTTGCTGATGCTGCCGGTACCCTCGGGCAGGTCGATGTCGGTCGCGCCGCGGTTGAAGATGCCGCCGCGCACGGCCAGGCCCAGCATGTCAGGCACCAGCGGGCCGCTTACGTAGAAATTCGCGTTGGAGGTGTCGCCGAAGTCGCTGTTCTGCGGGATGCCCTTGTCGAAAGTGATCGAGCCGCCCCAGGCCGTGGCGACCTTCTTGGTGATGATGTTGACCACCCCGCCCATGGCGTCCGAGCCGTAGAGCGTGGACATGGGCCCGCGGATGACTTCGATGCGCTCGATGGCCGAGAGCGGCGGCATGAAGCTGGTGCTGGTCTCGCCGAAGCCGTTTGGCGTGACGTCGCCGGCGGCGTTCTGGCGCCGGCCGTCGATCAGGATCAGCGTGTACTCGCTGGGCAGGCCGCGGATGCTGATGTTCAGGCCGCCGGTCTTGCCGGTGTTGCCGCGCACGTCCACCCCTTCGACCTCGCTCAGGGCTTCCGCCAGGTTGTTGTAGCGCTTCTCCTGCAGGGCCTCCTGTCCGATCACCGTGATGCTGGCGGGGGCGTTCTTGATTTCCTGCTCGTAGCCGGTCGCCGTCACGACGATGGGCGCGAGTTCGGTCGTGGCTTCCTGCGCCAGGACCTTGCCGGAGGCGAGCGCGGCAAGGACGGCAAGATGGGACGTGGACAGCAGGAAAGGAATGCCCCGGGCGGCTAAAGCCATTCTTGAAGTTCTCCAGGTGGATGGGGGGAATCCGCGCGGGCGCCGCAGAACGCCTCGGGCGAACCTGACAAAAAGCTGACTTACATAAAGCTGAACGGCACGAATAATAATCATTCTTATCATCATTTGTCGAATCCGGGTCCGCTCGCCTCGTTTCCGGGCACGTCTTTGGTGCATTGCACAAGATTGGGGTGTGCACTTGGCGCCATCCGCGGGTTTTCCGGGCATACGGCCGATGGCATGGCTATTGCTTGATGGATGTGCCGGCCAATGCGGGCCGGTAGACAACTCAGCGGTAGGAACAACGGCGTTCCGCGGCGACCAGGCACGGCCTTGTTCGCGCGGGACGCTTTTTTTTGCCTGGAGCGCCGGATGACACAGACCCCCTCGCACGATTCTTCGCCTGCAGCCGCCCCCGATGGGCAACGGCGCAGGCTGCTGACAGCCGGCGCCGCCACGGGCCTCATGAGCCTGGTCGATCCGCTGGTGCGCGCCGGCGCCTGGGCGGCGGGCTCGGACGCGCCCGAAAAGGCCGAGGTCAAGATCGGTTTCATCCCGCTGACCGACTGCGCCTCGGTGGTGATGGCATCCACGCTCGGGCTGGACAAGAAGTACGGGGTGAAGATCACGCCGGTGAAGGAAGCGTCGTGGCCCGGCGTGCGGGACAAGCTGGTCAACGGCGAGCTGGACCTGGCCCACGTGCTGTACGGCCTGGTCTACGGCGTGCAGCTGGGCATAGGCGGCCCGCGCAAGGACATGGCGGTGCTGATGAACCTGAACAACAACGGCCAGGCCATCACTCTTTCCGGCAAGCTCAAGGACAAGGGCGTGCGCGACGGCGCCACGCTGGCCAAGCTGATGAAGAGCGAAAAGGCCGAGTACACCTTCGCGCAGACCTTCCCGACCGGCACGCACGCGATGTGGATCTATTACTGGCTGGCCGCCCATGGCATCAATCCCATGCGCGACGCCAAGGTGATCACCGTGCCGCCGCCGCAGATGGTGGCGAACATGCGGGTCGGCAACATGGACGGTTTCTGCGTGGGCGAGCCCTGGAACGCGCGGGCCATCATCGACAGGATAGGCTTCACGGCCACCACCACCCAGGGCATCTGGACCGACCATCCCGAAAAGGTCCTGGGCACGACCGCGGAGTTCGTGCAGCGCTATCCGAACACCGCGCGCGCCGTGACGGCGGCGGTGCTGGAGGCGGGCAGGTTCATCGACGCCTCGGCCTCCAACCGCCGCAAGACGGCCGAGACCATCGCCGCCAAGTCGTATGTCAACACCGACATGGACGTGATCCTGGACCGCATGCTGGGGCGCTACTCGGACGGCCTGGGCAAGACCTGGGACGACCCCGACGCGATGAAATTCTTCAACGACGGCGCCGCCAACTTCCCCTACCTGTCGGACGGCATGTGGTTCCTGACCCAGCATAAGCGCTGGGGCCTGCTCAAGAGCCATCCCGACTATCTCGCGACGGCGCGGCAGGTCAATCGCATCGACGTCTACAAGCAGGCCGCGAGCGCGGCCGGGGTCTCGCTGCCCAAGTCGGAGATGCGTTCGTCCAAGCTCGTCGACGGCGTCGTCTGGGACGGTAAGAATCCCGCCGCCTATGCCGACGGCTTCAAGATCAACGCGGCCTGAGCGCCGCCCCGGGAGCCCCGCCATGACCGCCACGGCCCGTACCCTTTCCCCCGGCCCCGCCGCCGCTCCGCCGGTTGCCGAAGTCATCGACCTGCATGCGGCCGCCTCGTCCGTGCCAACCCCGGCCGCGCCGTCCCGCCCGCCCCTGCTCGCCCGCGTCGACTGGCGGGGCGTCTGGGAAACCCTCGTCAAGACGGTGGCGGGCCCCTGCCTGGGCTTCGCGCTGCTGATCCTGGCCTGGCAAC
Organism: Pigmentiphaga sp. NML030171; assembly: GCF_002188635.1. Taxonomy (GTDB): domain Bacteria; phylum Pseudomonadota; class Gammaproteobacteria; order Burkholderiales; family Burkholderiaceae_B; genus Pigmentiphaga; species Pigmentiphaga daeguensis. Next base: position 30,037 of record NZ_NINX01000032.1, read on the forward strand.
TGGTGTCCAACGCCATCCCCGAGATTCCCACCCCGGCCGTGACGGGCAAGGCGGCGCTGGCGCTGTTCTCCGACCCCTTCTACGACAACGGGCCCAACGACCAGGGCATAGGCTGGAACCTGTTGTCGTCGCTGCGGCGCGTGGCCATCGGCTTCGGCCTGGCGGCGCTGGTCGGCATCCCGGCCGGCTTCGTCATCGGCCGCTTCGCCGCGGTCAGCGCGGTGGTCTCGCCCCTGATCAGCCTGCTGCGCCCGGTCTCGCCGCTGGCGTGGCTGCCGCTGGGCCTGCTGCTGTTCAAGGCGGCCAACCTGGCCGCCATCTGGGCCATCTTCATCTGCTCCATCTGGCCGATGATCATCAACACCGCGGTCGGGGTGACGCGCGTGCCGCAGGATTACATGAACGTGGCGCGGGTGCTGAAGCTGTCCGAATGGAAGGTCATGACGCGCGTGCTGTTTCCCGCCGTGCTGCCCTACATGCTGACGGGGGTGAGGCTGTCCATCAGCACGGCCTGGCTGGTGATCGTCGCCGCGGAGATGCTGACCGGCGGCGTGGGCATCGGCTTCTGGCTGTGGGACGAATGGAACAACCTCAAGGTCGAGCACATCGTCATCGCCATCTTCGTGATCGGCATCGTCGGGCTGGTGCTGGAAGTCCTGCTGACGCAACTGGTCAAGCGCTTCACCTACGCCGACTGACACGAACAAGGAATCGCCATGGACAAGTTCCTCAGCATCGAAAACGTGGGCCAGGTCTTCAAGACCCGCAAGGGCAGCTTCGTGGCCCTGCGCGACATCGACCTGACCGTCGCCAAGGGCGAGTTCATCTCGCTGATCGGCCATTCGGGATGCGGCAAGTCGACGCTGCTCAATCTCGTGGCGGGCCTGACGCGCCCGACCTCCGGCGCGCTGATCTGCGCGGGACGCGAAATCGATGGCCCGGGCCCCGAGCGCGCGGTGGTGTTCCAGAACCACTCGCTGCTGCCCTGGCTGAGTTGCTACAAGAACATCCACCTGGGCGTGGAACGGGTGTTCGGCGCCACCGAGAGCAAGGCGCGGCTGCGCGAGCGTACGCTGGCCGCGCTGCAACTGGTAGGCCTGGCCCATGCCGAACACAAGCTGCCGCACGAGATCTCGGGCGGCATGAAGCAGCGCGTGGGCATCGCCCGCGCGCTGGCGATCGAACCCGACGTGCTGCTGATGGACGAGCCATTCGGCGCGCTGGACGCGCTGACCCGCGCGCACCCGCAGGACGAGCTGCTGGAGATCGTGGCCAAGACGGGCAGCACGGTGATCATGGTCACCCACGACGTGGACGAGGCCGTGCTGCTGTCGGACCGCATCGTGATGCTGACCAACGGCCCGGCCGCCACCATAGGCGAGATCCTGGACGTGCGCCTGCCCCGGCCGCGCAGCCGGGTCGAACTGGCGGACGACGAGCACTACCATGCGTGCCGCACGGCCGTCATCGACTTCCTTTACCGCAAGCAAAGCCACCCCGCGCGCGAGGCGGCCTGACCGTCTTCCCATGCCTCGAGTCCTGCTGGTCAACGACACTGACAAGCCCATCGCCGAACTGCGCGAGGCCTTGCAGCGGGCGGGCTACGAGATCCTGGCCGACGTCGCGCATGCCCGCGCGCTGCTGCACGCCGTCGAGACCCAGCGCCCGGACGTGATCCTGATCGATACCGAATCGCCCACCCGCGACACGCTGGAACAACTGGCGGTCATGAACGCCTCGGCGCCTCGGCCGGTGGTCATGTTCTCGGACGCCGCCGACCAGTCCGTCATCCGGGCCGCGGTGCGCGCGGGTGTCACGACCTACGTGGTCGACGGCATGGCGCCCGGGAAGCTCGTTCCCATCCTCGAGGTGGCCTGTGCCCGCTTCGACGAGGAAGACAAGCTGAGGCGGCGCCTGGCCGAGGTCGAGCAACAGTTGGCCGACCGCAAGGACATCGACCGCGCCAAGGGCTGGCTGATGGACCGGTACGGGCTGGGCGAGTCCGAGGCATTCGAACTGCTGCGCGGCCAGGCCATGAAACAGGGCGTCAGGCTGGGCGACGTCGCGCGGCAGTTGCTGTCGCGGTCGGAGCCGCCATGCCCATGAACGGAGATACCCCGATGCCCTCCTCTCCCCCGGCGCCGCAGGCGGGCCGCGTGATCGCGGGGTCCGATGCGCCCGAAAAACCCCAGTTGCGCGTGGGCTTCATCGCGCTGACCGATTGCGCGCCGCTGGTCATCGCGGTGGCGCGTGGCTACGACCGCAAGTACGGGCTGGAGATCGTCCTGCAACGGCAGCCTTCGTGGGCGGCGGTGCGCGACAGGTTGCTGTCGGGCGACCTGGATGCCTCGCATGCGCTGTATGGACTGGGATACGGCATCCAGCTGGGGTTGGGCGGACCGCAGCGCGACATGGCCATGCTGATGTCGCTGAACCAGGGCGGCCAGGCCATCACGCTGTCGCGCGCGCTGGCCGCCCGGGCGGCCAGCGGCGCGGCGCTGGCCCGCGTCATCCACGGGTCGCCCGATCGCCTGACCTTCGCCCACACCTTTCCGACCGGCTCCCACGCCATGCTGCTGTACTACTGGCTGGCCGCGCACGGCATCCATCCGCTGCATGACGTACGCAGTACCGTCATCCCGCCACCCCAGATGGCCGAGGCGCTGCGGCGCGGCGACGTGGACGGCTATTGCGTGGGAGAACCCTGGAACGCGCTGGCGCAGAGCGAAGGCAAGGGGCTTACCGTCGCGCTGACGTCCGAGGTCTGGCCCAACCACCCCGAGAAGGTGCTGGCCTGCACGCGCGACTTCGCCGATCGCCATCCGAACACGGCGCGGGCGCTGATCATGGCCTTGCTGGAAGCCTGCCGCTACCTGGACGTCCCCGCCCACAGGGAAGAGGCGGCCTCCTGGCTGGCGCTGCCCGATTTCGTGGACGCGCCGCGCGACGTGATCGCCGCGCGCCTGCTGCCGGAGAAGGCCGCGGACGGCAGCGCGCCCGGCATACGCTTCTTCGCCGACGGCGAGGCCAACTATCCGTATCTGTCGGACGGCATGTGGATGGCCACGCAATACCGGCGATGGGGCATGCTGCGCGAGGATCCTGACTATCTGCGCATCGCGCAGTCCATCAACCGGCTGGACCTGTACCGCGAGGCGGCCGCGCAGCTGGGCGTGGCGGTACCCGCGTCCGCCATGCGTTCCAGCCGGCTCATGGATGGCCGGACCTGGGACGGCGGCCATGCCGCGGGCTACGCGCGCGGCTTCGACATCCGGGCCTGAAGGCGCCGCGCGCACGCGGAAACGGGCTCGGCCGCCCCGCCGGGGTGCGCCGTGGGCACGGAGCGCACAAGGCCGGTGCATGCGGCCCGGGCGAACCCCGCCTTCCGTCCCGGTCCAGCCCCGCCCATGCAGGGCGCCACCGGGTTTCCCGCCCATCCGGCACGCCCCTTGCTTAATCCAGGATGCGGCCGCTCGCGCGGCACGCATTTCCGGGCGCCCGCACCCTGGGCGGCCCGGCCCCGGACAACGGCGTCCCCTCGCAGCCCTGCTGCGGCGGGACGCCGTTGTCGCTTCCGGAACAGTCTGATCGAGTCGAACATGATGAACAGATCGAAACTGGTCGTGGTGGGCAACGGCATGGCGGGCATACGCACGCTGGAAGAGCTGCTGACGCTGGCGCCCGACCGCTACGACATCACGGTCTTCGGCGCCGAGCCGCACCCGAACTACAACCGCATCTTGTTGTCGCCGGTCCTGGCCGGTGAGCAGGACTTCCAGGACATCGTGCTCAATCCCCTGTCCTGGTACGAGGAACACGGCATCGACTTGCGCACCGGCACGCCCGTCGCGCGCATCGACAGGCGCCGCCGCGTGGTGGTGGCCGCCGACGGCACCGAGGCGCCCTATGACCGCCTGCTGCTGGCCACCGGATCCAATCCCTTCATCCTGCCGATACCGGGCAGGGACCTGGACGGCGTCATCACCTACCGCGACATCCAGGACACGCAGAAGATGATCGCGGCGGCCCGCACCCAGCGCCGCGCGGTCGTCATCGGCGGCGGCCTGCTGGGCCTGGAGGCCGCCAACGGGCTGAAGCTGCGCGGCATGGACGTGAGCGTGGTGCACCTGGGCGACTGGCTGCTGGAGCGCCAGCTCGACCGCACCGCCGGCAAGATGCTGGAGGCCTCGCTGGCCGATCGCGGGCTGGACTTCCTGCTGGGCCGCTCGACCAGCGAGATCCTGGGCGACGACGCCGGCCGCGTGCGCGGCGTGCGCTTCAAGGACGGCTCGGAGATCGAGACCGACCTGGTGGTGATGGCCGTGGGCATCCGGCCCAACACCGCCCTGGCCGAGGCGGCCGGCCTGCACTGCCGCAACGGCGTCGTCGTCAACGACGTGCTGCAGACCTTCGATCCGCGCATCTACGCCGTGGGCGAATGCGTGAACCACCGCGGCACGGCGTATGGCCTGGTGGCGCCGCTGTTCGAGATGGCCAAGGTGGCGGCCAATCACCTGGCCGAGCTGGGCTATGGCGCGTACAAGGGCTCGGTGCTGTCGACCAAGCTCAAGGTCACGGGCATAGACCTGTTCTCGGCCGGCGACTTCACCGGCGGCGCCGACACCGAGGACATCGTGCTGTCCGATCCGGCCGGCGGCGTCTACAAGCGGCTGATCATCAAGGACGGCAAGCTGGTCGGCGCCTGCCTGTACGGCGACACCGTGGACGGCGCGTGGTACTTCAAGCTGCTGCGCGAGGGCCGTGCCATCGGCGAACTGCGCGACCGGCTGATGTTCGGCGAATCGAGCGTGGGCGACGCCGGCGTGCAGGGGCAGAGCCGCGCGGCGGCCATGCAGGACGCCGACGAGGTGTGCGGCTGCAACGGCGTCTGCAAGGGCACCATCGTGCGCGCCATCCAGGACCAGGGCCTGTTCACCGTGGACGACGTCAAGAAGCACACCAAGGCCGCGAGTTCCTGCGGCTCGTGCACCGGCCTGGTGGAACAGATCCTGATGAACACGCTGGGTTCCAATTTCCAGGAAGCGCCCAAGACCAAGGCGGTATGCGGCTGTACCGACCACAGCCACGCCGCGCTGCGCCAGGCCATACGCGAGCACCGGCTGCTGAGCCACGCCCAGGTCTACGAGTTCATGGACTGGCGCACCCCCAACGGCTGCAGCACCTGCCGGCCCGCGATCAACTACTACCTGATCTCGACCTGGCCCCACGAGGCGGTGGACGATCCGCAAAGCCGCTTCATCAACGAGCGCGCGCACGCCAACATCCAGAAGGACGGCACGTTCTCGGTGGTGCCGCAGATGAAGGGCGGCGTGACCAATCCCGACGAACTGCGCCGCATCGCCGACGTGGCCGACAAATACGCCATCCCCATGGTCAAGGTCACGGGCGGGCAGCGCATCGACCTGCTGGGCGTGAAGAAGGAAGACCTGGTGTCCGTCTGGCGCGACCTGGGCATGAACTCCGGCCATGCCTACGGCAAGTCCATCCGCACCGTGAAGACCTGCGTGGGCATGGAGTTCTGCCGCTTCGGCACGCAGGACAGCACGCGGATGGGCATCGAGCTGGAGACCATGCTGGCCAACATGTGGAGCCCGCACAAGGTCAAGCTGGCGGTGTCGGGCTGCCCGCGCAACTGCGCCGAATCGGGCATCAAGGACGTGGGCGTGATCGCCGTCGACAGCGGCTGGGAGATCTACGTGGGCGGCAACGGCGGCATCAAGACCGAGGTGGCGCAGTTCCTGGCCAAGGTGCGGACGCCGGAAGAGGTCAAGGAATATGCCGGCGCCTTCCTGCAGCTGTATCGCGAGGAAGCCTGGTACCTGGACCGGACCGTGCACTACATCGAGCGCGTGGGCCTGGACTACGTCAAGCGCCGGATCGTCGAGGACGCCGCCGGCCGCCGCGCGCTGCACGAACGCCTGCTGCATGCCTTGCAGGGCCTGCGCGACCCCTGGGCCGAACGGGTGGACGGCAAGGCCGCCCGCGAATACATCCCCCTGAAACTGGTCTCGGAGGAAATCGCATGATGAGCGCCCACGACGCACACCCCTGGATACGCCTGTGCCGGGTCGACGACATCCCGCGCCTGGGCAGCCGCGTCGTCGAGCGCGCGGAGGGCAACCTGGCGGTGTTCCGCACCGCCCAGGACAAGGTCTTCGCGCTGCTGGACCGGTGTCCCCACAAGGCCGGGCCGCTGTCGCAAGGCATCGTGCACGGCGAATCGGTGACCTGCCCGCTGCACGGCTGGCAGCTCGGGCTGGAGGACGGCCGCGCCCGGGCGCCCGACGAGGGATGCGCGCGCCGCTTCCCCGTGCGCGTGGACGAAGGCGTGGTCTACCTGGGCCTGGACTGAAGGCGGGAGGACGTCATGGGCGAGCCACGAACCACCGCGTCGACCTGCTGCTACTGCGGCGTGGGTTGCGGTGTCCTGATCGACAGCGAGGATGGCCGCATCACGGGCGTGCGCGGCGATCCCGACCACCCCGCCAATGCCGGCAGGCTGTGCTCCAAGGGCCTGTCGCTGGCGCAGACCGCCCAAAGCGATGCCGGCCGCGCGCTGCGCCCGGCGTGGCGGCCGCGGCGCGAAGCGCCGCTCGCGCCGGTGGACTGGGACACCGCGCTGGACCACGTGGCCGCCCGGCTGGCCGACGTCGTGCGCCGGCACGGCCCCGACGCGGTGGCCTTCTACGTGTCCGGGCAGTTGCTGACCGAGGACTACTACGTCTTCAACAAGCTGGCCAAGGGCCTGGTCGGCACCAACAACATCGACACCAATTCCCGCCTGTGCATGTCCAGCGCCGTGACCGGCTACAAGCTGTCGCTGGGCGCCGACGGACCGCCCACCTGCTACGAGGACCTGGACCACGCGGACACGGTGCTGATCGCCGGCAGCAACATGGCCTACGCCCATCCGGTGCTGTACCGCCGGCTGGAAGCCGCGCGCGAGGCTCGGCCCGGCACGCGCTGGATCGTCGTGGACCCGCGGCGCACCGACACCGCGGCGATGGCGGACCTGCACCTGCCCATCCAGCCGGGTACCGACGTCGCGCTGTTCAACGGCATGCTGCACCACCTGATCTGGGAAGGCTGGCTGGATCCGGACCACATCGCCGGCAGTACCGAGGGCTTCGACGCCGTCAAGCGCATGGTGCGCGACACGCCCCCGTCGGTGGCCGCGGCGCTGTGCGGCATACGCGAGCGCGACCTGTGCCAGGCGGCCGAATGGTTCGCCCGCAGCCCCGCCACGCTGTCGCTGTACTGCATGGGCCTGAACCAGTCCAGCCATGGCACGGACAAGAACCTGGCGCTGATCAACCTGCACCTGGCCACCGGCCAGATCGGCCGCGCCGGCGCCGGCCCCTTTTCGCTGACGGGCCAGCCCAACGCCATGGGCGGCCGCGAAGTGGGCGGCATGGCGACCATGCTGGCCGCCCACCGGGACATCGCCAGCCAGACGGACCGCGCCGAGGTGGCCGCGTTCTGGGGCGTGGATGCCGTGTCCGACCGGCCGGGGCTGGCCGCCGTCGACATGTTCCAGGCCCTGGAGACCGGCAAGGTCAAGGCGATATGGATAGCCTGCACCAACCCCGCCCATTCCCTGCCGGATCTCGCGGCCGTGCGGCGCGCGCTGCGCCGGGCCGAGCTGGTGGTGGTGCAGGAAGCCTATGCCGACACCGACACGGTGGCCTACGCCGACGTATTGCTGCCCGCATCGAGCTGGGGCGAGAAGGACGGCACCGTCACCAACTCGGAACGCCGCATCTCGCGCGTGCGGCCCGCCGTGGCGCCGCCCGGCCAGGCGCGCGCCGACTGGCGCATCGTGGCCGAGGTCGGGCGGCGCATGCAGGCCCTGCTGCGTCCGGGCACGCCGGACCTGTTCCCCTACCGGACGCCGCGCGAGATATTCGACGAACACCGGGCGCTGACCCGCGGGCGCGACCTGGACATCGGCGGACTGGACTACGAGTTGCTCGAGACACGCGGCCCCCAGCAATGGCCCTTCCCCGCCGGCCAGGCCACCGGCCTGGCGCGCCGCTACGCCGACGGCCGCTACGCCACCGCATCCGGCCGCGCGCGCTTCCAGCCCGTGCCCTATCGCCCCGTGGCGGTGGCGACCAGCGCGCGCCATCCTTTCCACCTGACCACGGGCCGGCTGCGCGACCAGTGGCACGGCATGAGCCGCACCGGCCGCATCGCCCAGGCCTTCTCGCACGCGCCGGACCCCACCCTGGACATGCACCCGGCCGACGCATCCCGGCGCGGGCTGGCCGACGGCGACCTGGTGCGCGTGGCCAGCCGCGACGGTGCCATGGTGCTGCCGCTGCGGCTGACGGAGGACGTGCCGCCCGGCAGTCTGTTCGCGGCCATGCACTGGAACGCGCAGTTCCTGAACAGCGGCGGCATCAACGAGGTCTGCAATGCGGCCGTGGACGACAAGTCCTTCCAGCCCGAGCTCAAGCACAGCGCGGTCCGGGTCGAGAAGGCGGAGCTGGGATGGCGGATCCGTGCGGCGATCGCGGCCACGGACCAGGAAGACACGCAACGCCTGCGCGCCGCGCTGCGTCCCCTGCTGGCGCCCTGTGGCTACGCCGCGCTGTGCCTGCGCGGCGACGCCTCGCGCTCCGTGCTGACCCTGACCGCCGCGATGGCGGCTCCCGATGAAGCCTGGCTGGACGCGCTGGCCGTCGCGCTGGACATGGGCGCGAGCCCCGACGTCCTGGAATACCTCGACCGCGGCCAGGGCGTACGCAAATGCGCGCGCTGGGAGGCGGGACGGCTGCGCGCCTTCCTGCTGGCCGGCGACGCCGGCCATGCCGAACCGCTGATCGAACGCCTGCTGTCCGCCGAGCCGTGGAGCGGCTCGCGCCTGCGCGTCTTCACGCCCGAAGGCGGCGCCCCCGCGCGGGACCGCACGGTCTGCCAATGCAAGGGCGTGCCCGAATCGGCCATCGCCGCCGCCATCGCGCGCGGGGCCGACGTCGCGGCGCTGAAAGCCACCTTGGGGTGCGGGACCGTGTGCGGGTCCTGCGTTCCGGAACTGTCCCGCCTGTGCGGGGCCTCGCGGATGTCGGCATGACGCCGCCTCGACAAGGACGATGACATGAAGCCAGGACGAGTGATTCTGATGGGCGCCGGCCCGGGCGACCCGGACCTGCTGACACGCAAGGCGGTCCGCGCCCTGCTGTCGGCGGACGTGCTGCTGCTGGACGAACTGGTGCCGCCCGACATCGCCGAACTCGCTCCCCGGGCGCGGGTGCTGCGGGTGGGCAAGCGCGGCGGCTGCCGTTCCACGCCCCAGCCCTTCATCCAGCGGCTGATGCGCCGCTACGCGCTGCAAGGCAGGACCGTGGTGCGCGTCAAGGGTGGCGAAGCCTTGATGTTCGGACGCGCGGGCGAAGAAATCGCCTTCCTGGAAGCCGCCGGCATCGAAGTGGAACTGATCAATGGCATCAGCGCCGGCATGGCGGCCGCCGCGGCGCTGGGCATCTCGCTCACCCACCGGGATCACTGCCACGGGGTCAGCTTCGTCACCGCCCATACCCAGGACGGCGCGCAGCCGGACTGGCAGGCGCTGGCGCGCAGCCGCACCACGCTGGTCATCTACATGGGCATGCAGCGTATCGAGCAAGTGCAGGCCGGCCTGCTGGCGCACCTGCCCGCCTCCACCCCGGCCGCGGTGGTGCAGTGGGCCTCGACACCGCACGAAACAAGGCTGGCGACCCGGCTGGGCCAGCTGGCGGACGATGCGCGCGGGGCGGGGCTGGGCAGCCCCGCGATCATCCTCGTGGGAGACGCGATCGGCCTGGCCCGCGCGCATGCCGCGCCGGCCATGCGCCACAGCGCCTGACCGGGCATCGCCGCAGCGTCAGCGGCGGCGCCCCGCCATCCATGCCAGGGTGTCCTCGGTCCGGCCCGTGGGCACGTACTCGGCGCCGACGAAGCCGTCGTAGGGCAGCTCGTCCAGCGCGGCGAACACGTTGGGGAAATGGATTTCGCCGGTTCCCGGCTCGTGGCGCCCCGGCGTGTCGGCGAACTGGATGTGGCCGATGCGCGCACAGTGGGTGCGCAGGCTGCGGATCAGGTCGCCCTCCATGATCTGCATATGGTAGAGGTCGTACTGGATGCGCAGGTTGGGATGCCCCGCGCGATCGATGACGTCGAGCGCGGCCCGCGTGGTGTCGATCAGGTAGCGGGGACGGTCCACGGTATTGACCGCCTCGGTCACCACGCCCATGCCCAGGTCGCCCAGGACCTGGGCGGCGTGGGCCAGGTTGCCGGCCAGCGTATCCAGGCAGCGCTCGCGATCGTGCTCGGGCCCGGGGCAACCCGCCAACACGTTGACGTTGCGAGGCCGCAGCACCTGCGCAACCTTGGCGGCCTGCGCCACCGCCTCGCGAAAGGCGGCCTCCCTTCCCGGCACCGCCGCCAGGCCCTGTCCGCCCGCCATCAGATCGCCCGCCGGCACGTTGCACAGCGCCAGCTCGACCCCCGCCGCGTGAAGCGCGTCGCGCCACCGCGCGGCCTCGTGGTCGTAGGGAAACTGGACCTCGACGGCGTCGAAGCCGGCCCGGCGGGCGGCCGCCGGCCGCTCCAGTTCGGGCACCTCGAGGAAGAGCATGGACAGGTTGGCCGAGAATCGGATCATGGCGGGAATCAGGACAGGTTCGAGACGGAAGCGCGCACGGTTCAGGACTCCTCGGGAAAGCCGCGCAGGAAGAACCGGCGGGCGCGCCCCAGCAGGAAGTTCAGCACCAGGCCAAGCAGCGAGATCGCGACCAGCGCGACGAACATGTCGACGGTGATGAAGCTGCGCGAGGCGATCACGAGCTGGTGGCCGAGGCCGTCGGTGGACGTGATCATCTCCGCCAGGAACACCACCACGCAGGAAATGACCAGGCCGATGCGGCAGCCGGTCAGGATGGACGGCATGGCCGCCGGCAGGACGATGGAAGTCACGATGCGCGAGCGCGGCGTGCCGGCGGCCAGCGCCGACCAGATCAGCTTGGGTTCCACCGAGCGCGCGCCATGCAGCGTGGCGAGCAGGATGGGAAAGGCGGCGTCGGCCACGACCAGCGCGATCTTGGACGAATGGTCGAAACCCAGCAGCAGGATGAAGGCGGGATAGAGCGCCACCTTGGGGATGGGGCCCAGCACCCTGACCACGGGCACCACGACCGCGGCGCCCACCTTGGACCGGGCGGCCGCCATGCCCAGGCCGACGCCCAGCACCAGCGCGATGAAGAAACCCACGAACAGACGGAACAGGGTGATGCCGACATCGGACAGGAAAGCCGGCGAAGCCAGCTGCTCGAGCAGCCTCATGACCACCGCGTACAGGCTGGGCAACTGGTTCTCGGTGACCCGGCCCGACATGGCCAGCCCCTGCCATGCGGCCAGGATCAGCACGATGGGCAGCGCGCCGATGAACGGAGAGATGCGGCGGACCGTCTTCATAGGGCCCCCATGGCGGCATCGGACTGCCGGTCGGCCCAGCGGGTCAGCCGCGCGCGCACCGCCTCGAAACACATGTCGAGCACGATGCCCAGGACGCCGATGACGATGATCATGGCGTACACGGTCTCGTACTGGGCCATGTCCATGGCATTGAACAGGATGTTGCCCGCGCCGGTCTGGCGCGCGATCATTTCGCTGGTGATCATGGTGATCAGGCCCATCACGATGCCGGTCCGGCAGCCGGTCAGAATCTCCGGCAGCGCGGCCGGCAGCACGATCCGGAACATGCGCTGCGCGCCGTTCATGCCCATGGCCGCGGCGGACCACAGCATCTTCTCCTCGACCGCGCGCGCCCCCTGGTAGCTGTGGTACAGCAGCGGCAGGCTGACGCCCAGGAACACCACCAGGATCTTCGAGGCATCGCCCACGCCCAGCCACAGCATGATGAGCGGCATCAGCGCGGCCTTGGGAATGGGATAGACCACCATCAGGAGCGGATTCATCAGCGTCTCGACCACCGGCGAACGGCCCATCAGGAGCCCGATGGGACCGGCCACCATCAGCGCCAGGACGAAGCCGATCAGCATGCGCCGCAGCGAATCCAGGATGTCGAAGGTCGCCTGCGGATCGGCGAAGATGCGCGGCAGTTCGGTCAGCGCCTGCGCGGCCGTCGGCAGGCCCGGGTTGTCGTACAGGCGCGCCGCCAGTTCCCATGCCGCCAGCAGCCCCAGGCACACCAGCAGCGCGGAAACGCCCGGCGCTCGCAGCAGCTTCTTCACGCCGCTTCCTCCTGCTCGGGCTGGTTGTCGATCATCGCCTCGATGTCGATGACGTATTGCTGGTAGCGGGGGTTGAGCAGCAGCTCGGCGCGCATGCGCGGCCGGGGCAGGTCGATGGTGACGATTTCCTTGATGCGCCCGGGCGACTTGGTCAGCACCACGACCCGGTCGGACAGGTAGACCGCCTCTTCCACGCTGTGGGTGACGAACAGCACGCTCTTGCGGTCGCGCTCCCAGATCTTGAGCAGGTCGTTCTGCAGGCGGTTGCGGGTATGCGCGTCCAGCGCGCCGAACGGTTCGTCCATCAGCAGGACGGCGGGGTTGTAGGCCAGCGTGCGGGCGATGGCCACCCGCTGCTTCATGCCGCCCGACAATTGCTTGGCGTAGAAATTCTCGTAGCCCGACAGGCCCACCATGGACAGCAGCTCACGCGCCCGCGCCTCGGCCGGCGCCCGGGCCACGCCCTGCTGGCGCAGGCCGTAGGCCACGTTGCCCAGCACCGTCTTCCATGGATAGAGCGCGAACTCCTGGAACACCGGTCCGCGGTCCGGGCCGGGACCGGTGACCGGCCGGCCGTCGATCTCGACCGACCCCGAACTCTGCTTGACGAATCCGCCCACGATGTACAGCAGCGTGGACTTGCCGCAACCCGAGGGGCCGAGGATGGAGATGAACTCGCCGTCGCGAAGGTCCAGGGAAATGTCCGACAGCGCGACATGCCGCTCGCCCTTGCCGACGGCGAAGACCTGGGAAACGTGCTTGATGGCAATCATGGAGAAGTTCCAGAGCGCGGCCCCGCCCGTGCGGGACCTGTCCTTGCATCGCGCCGGGGCGCTACTTGATCGGGGCGTGGATGTCGCCGTTCCTGAACGAGGCCACGTCCACCTTTTGCGACATCAGGCCCGCCTGCGTGAAGCTGTCGAGCAGGCTCTGGATGGCCGGGAAGTTGGGGGCCATGCCGGGATCGCGGGCGAAGTCGTTGCCCTTGAGCAGGTAGGTATCCAGCACCGATACCGGCGCCTTGGTCACCTCGGACACGACCTTCAGCGTCTCGGGACGATTGGCCAGCACCTTGCCCATCGCGGTGGTCAGGTCACGGATGTAGGCCTTCACCAGCTCGGGGTTCTGGTCCACGAAATCCTTGCGGCACGCTTCCAGGATGTGCACGAAATTGGGCTGCTGGTCGGCCACCGAGAACAGCTTGCGCAGGCCGCCCTTGGCCTCGGCGCGCGCGGCGAAAGGCTGGTTCAGCACGCCGGCGTCCACGCGGCCCGAACGGATGGCATCCTCGGACGGCGCAAAACCGGTCTCGATCATCTTCACGTCGGTCTTGGGGTCGAGGCCGTTCTTCTCCAGCATCTGCACCAGCGGCGCGTAGACGCCGGCGCCCAGCACCGACACGCCGATGCGCTTGCCCTTGAGGTCCTTGACGGACTTGATGGGCGAATCGTCCTTGACGGCCCAGTACACCGAGAAGCTGGTGGGCGTCTCGAACACGTGCTGGGCGATGATCGAGGTCTGCACCTTGGCCTCGATCAGGCCCTGCCCCACGGACAGCGGCGTCTGCGTGCCGCAGTCCACCGCCTTGGCGGCGAAGGCCTGCATGACGGGCGAGGTGCCCTGGAACTGCACCCACTCGATCTTGTATTTCGAGCCCAGTTGCGGGAACTCGGCGGGGCGCTTCATCATCCAGTACTTGGCCTCCTCGGCCGGAATCAGCCAGCCCACGCGGATCACCTGCTGGGCGGCGGCGGGTACGGACCATGCGGCGATGAGGCCGGTCAGGGCAAGCGCTGCGATTTTCTTCATGAATGACTCCTGGCAGGTTGACGATCGGATTTCAATTCCACGATGCTTGGGGGGTCAGCGGCTTTCGCTCAGCTTGTAGATTTCGAGCGCTTCGGACTCGGGGCCCCGCGTCGCGTTGACCAGCCGGAACATCTGCGAGGCGACGGCGGTCATCGGCACCGGCGTACCGGTCTGGCGGGCCAGTTCGACCACGCTGTCCAGGTCCTTGAGCATGGTGTAGGTGTGGCCGATGGGGGGATTGTGGATACCCTGCGCCATGCGCGGCAGGAACAGCTGCAGCGGCTTGGAGTCGGCGAACCCGCCGGCCAGGGCCTGCGGCAGCAGCATCGGATCGATGCCCGAGTTCGCCGCCAGCCGGGTGGCCTCGGCCAGGATGGCCATGGTGCCGCCCACGATGATCTGGTTGCACAGCTTGGTCGTCTGCCCCGCCCCCAGCGGCCCCATCAGTGTGAAGCGCTGGGCCATGTGCGCCACGTAGGGCTGCACGCGATCGTAGTCTTCCTGGCTGCCGCCGGCCATGATGGCCAGCGATCCTTCCTCGGCGCCCTTGGTCCCGCCCGACACCGGCGCATCCATCCAGCGCATGCCGTTGGCGGCAGCCAGGCGGGCCGCGATGTCACGCGTGGCGGCCGGCGTGATGGACGAGAAATCGACCACCACCTTGCCCCGGCCGGGCACGGACGCGAGCCCGTTCGCGCCGAACACCACGTCCTCGACCGCGGCGGCGTCGGTCAGGCACATGAACACGATGTCGGCCTCGCGTGCCACCTCGGCGGGACTGGCCGCCACGCGCGCGCCGGCCGCCCGGGCCGGTTCGGCCTTGGCCGCCGACCGGTTCCAGACGGCAAGTTCGCAACCCGCCGCCCGCAACCGCAGCGACATGGGCAGGCCCATCAGGCCCATGCCCAGATATCCCAATCGTGCCGTGCTACTCATGATGCTTCCTTTGTCTCGAAGGCGGTGGCGTTCAAACGGAGGGGGCCGCCGGCTCGGGCCACTGCGCGCCCCCGGCATGGGTGACGGCGCCGGTATCGGCCTGCCCCACGGTCCTGGCGTACTTGGACAGCAGCCCTGCCTTGTGATTGGGCGGCGGCGGTTGCCAGGCGGCACGGCGGCGCGCCAGCTCGGCATCGTCCACCAGCAGTTCCAGGGTGCGCGCGTCGCCGTCGATGCGGATGCGGTCGCCGTCGCGCACCAGCGCCAGGGGGCCGCCCGCGGCCGCCTCGGGCGCGATGTGGCCCACGCAGATGCCGCGCGTGGCGCCCGAGAACCGGCCGTCGGTCAACAGGGCCACCTTCTCGCCCATCTGCTGGCCGTAGATCAGCGCCGTCACGCCCAGCATCTCGCGCATGCCGGGGCCGCCGGCCGGGCCCTCGTAGCGGATGATGAGCACGTCGCCCTCGGCGTAGCGCCGCTGGCTGACGGCCTCGGCGCAGGCATCCTCGCCGTCGAACACACGGGCGGGACCTTCATGCACGCGCTTGGCCAGGCCCGCGACCTTCAGCAGCGCGCCGCTGGGCGCGAGGTTGCCCTTGAGCACCGCCAGGCCGCCGTCGACCAGGATGGGCTGATCGGCCCGGCGCACGACCTTCTCGTCGGGCTCCGGCGCCGCGCCATGCTCCTCGGCCAGCGTGCGGCCGGTCACGGTGACGCAGCTGCCGTCGATGTGCCCGCTGCGTATCAGTTCGCGTATCAACACCGACACGCCGCCGATGTCGTAGACGTCCTTGGCCACGTACTTGCCGCCCGGCCGCAGATCGCCGATCAGCGGCGTGCGCGCGAACACCGCCGCCACGTCGTCCACGTCGAAGGCGATGCCGGCCTCGTTGGCGATGGCGGGAATGTGCAGCGCCGCGTTGGTCGAGCCGCCGGTGGCCGCCACCAGCGCACAGGCGTTCTCCAGCGCCTTGCGCGTGACGATGTCGCGCGGCAGCGGGCCGCCGTTCTCGATCAGCTTCATCACGATCTGGCCGGCGCGCCGAGCGATGTCCAGGCGCTCGGAGTACACGCCCGGCACCATGGCCGAATTCGGCACGGTCAGCCCCAGCGCCTCGGCCACCATGGCCATGGTGTTGGCGGTGAACTGGCCGGCGCAGGCGCCGATGGTGGGCTTGCAGGCGCGCTCGAGCATCATGACCTTCTCTTCGGTCATCTTGCCCGTCTGCGCCGCGCCCACCGCTTCATAGGCATCCAGCACCGTGATGTCGCGCCCTTCGAAACGGCCCGGCAGCGCGCTGCCGCCGTAGACGAACACGCCCGGCACGTTGCAGCGGACCAGGCCCATCATCGCACCAGGCAGGGTCTTGTCGCAGCCGCCGAACGCCACCAGCCCGTCGTGCGCATGGCCGTGCACCACGGCCTCGATGGAATCGGCGATCAGCTCCCGGCTGACCAGCGAGAACTTCATGCCCTCGTGGTTCATGCCTATGCCGTCGGACACCGAGATGGTGGAGAACTCCCGCGGCGTGCCGCCGGCCGAGGCGACCCCCATGCGCGCGGCCTCGACCTGCGGCGCGTGGGTCATGTTGCAGGGGCTCAGGTCGCCGCGCATGCTGACGATGCCCACCATGGGTTTGGCGATGTCCTCGTCGTCCAGGCCCGTGGCGCGCATGAAGGCGCGGTGCGGCGTCCGGTCCAGTCCCTCGCGGGTGATGTCGGATCTCAGGCGCTTGGTCTTCATTCTCTTCTACTCCGGATTCTCGGTCTTGTTGCCGGCCTTATCGGCTCATGGCATCGGGCACGGCGCTGAGCCGGTCGAACACCCAGCTCACGTCGGTCTCGATGAATTTTCGGGCCTGCGCATAGTCGCCCGCGCGCATGGCCGCCACCGCGGACTCGTGCAGGCGATCGGCGGCGATGGTGTCGGTGTGCAGGAACTCGCGCGTGGCGCGCAGGTAGGCGCCCGACTGCAGCCAGAGGCTGTCGATCATGGCAAGCATGACGGGCGACTGCGCGGCCTGGTAGATGGTGTAGTGGAAGATGCGGTTCTTCTCCAGGCTGTCGGCCAGCCCTTCGCGCGAACGGCGCGCCACCGTGATCTCGGCGGCCAGTTGTTCCAGGTCGTCCAGCTGGCGGGCGGTCAGCCGCGGTCCCGCCCATTCGGTGACCGTGCCCTCGATCAGCACGCGCGAACGCCGGATGTCGTCCAGCCGCTCGGGCGTGATCAGCGGCACGCGCACGGTGCCGCTGCGCATCGGTTCCAGCCCTTGCTGCGCCACCAGTTGGCGCAGCGCTTCCCGCACCGGCATGGTGCTGGTTTCCAGCGCGTTGGCCAGGTCCTGGATGCCCAGCAGCTGGCCGGCGGGATATTCGCCGTGCATCAGCTTGTTGCGCAGGGTCTGGTAGACCGCGTCGGACACCGAGGACCGAACGACGGGTTTGATTTCGCCCAGGGCAGGGAGCATGGCGGCCATCCTAGACGCAGTAGAAATCGATCATGGTGGGAATGACGTCGTTCATCAGCACGATCTTCTTGGCGGCGATGCGCCAGCCCTCGCCTTCCGGCCGCAGCAGGTGCTCGTAGCGGCCGAAGAAGGTGTGCTGGTCGCGGTGCTTGACGTTGTAGACATGGCAGGTCCAGGCCGACTCGACCCGCACCCGGCCTTCGCCGGCCGCCGTCGCCACGCATCCCGTCACGGCGTGACAGGTACGGGGCAAGGGAGTGGACGCGACCGACAGCCCGGACCGCACCCGCCAGACCCGGTCTTCCAGGCCCGCGCGCGCGGCGCAATACATCAACGACAACTCGCTGTCCGGTGATACCGACAGGCGATGTTCGTCGGTCCAGGCCGGCAGCCAGAAACTCGCGTCCTCGGCATACAGCGCCAGCCAGTCGTCCCAGCGCTGCGCGTCCAGGTGGGCGGCCTCCTGGAACACGACGGCCTGCGCATCGGCCTGCACTTCCAGCGCCAGCCTGCTCATTTCAACTTCCTCGACCAGTTGCGGTACAGCGCGTGGAACACGGTCTCGTCGCTCATCTCGAACGGCCCCGCGATCGACGTATCGGGCGCGATGTCCAGTTCCGCCGCATGGGCGTCGGCGCCCCGTACCACCCGCCCCATGCCGCGCGCATAGCCTTGCTGCCATTCGATCTCGCCGCTTTCGAAGCCGCGCTGGCAGTCCTCGAAGGTGACCGTGTCGTCCGGCGTGGCCAGCCCGCTGGGGTTGAAGAAATCCTCGTACTGGCGCAGGCGCTGGCGCCGCTGCTCGGCATCCTCGCCCACCGGGGCCAGGCAATAAGAGGTGATCTCGGTCAGGTCCACCGCCAGCGGGCGGATCACGCGCATCTGCAGGGCCGCGTTGGAAGCCAGCTGCAGGTTGGGAAAGATGTTGCACTGGCGCGTGCGCAGCATCCATTCGGCGCGCGTATCGCCCACGCGCGCGCGCAGTTCCGGCAGGCGCGCATACAAGGGGTGGTTCTCCACCGGCGAGGTGGTCCATACCAGCGCGTGCCCGTTGGGAAAGCCGAAGGATCCCATCATTTCCTCGCGCTTCTTGCCGCCGGCCTGCCAGATCGCCGCCTCGACGTCGGTGCGCCCCGCCATCCCCGAGCGCCGGTCCAGCAGCCGCAGGTAGGACGGATGCGTGGACGTGAAATGGTAGGCGTCGGTGGAATTCTCCAGCTGCAGCTTCCAGTTGGCGCGATAGGTATAGGTGACCGCGCCGGGAACGATTTCCAGGCCGGCCTCGCTCTGGTCGACCGCCATGTCGATGAAGCGCCGGATGTCGCCCAGGTGTGTCTCGAGCGGCGGCACCTCGGCCGCCAGGCTGGCGAACAGGAAGCCGCGGTATTCCGCGAAGCGGGCCACCGGCTGGAGGTCGTGGCTGTCGTCGTCGAAGGCGGCGGGATAGTCGCCCTGGGCCCTGCCCTTGACGCCCAGGTTGCGCCCGTCGCTGCCATAGGCCCAGCCGTGGTAGTGGCAGACATGAGTGCGGCGATTGCCGCGCCGCTGGTGGAAGACCAGGGCGCCCTTGTGACGACAGGAATTGTGGAAACAGCGCAGCGTGCCGTCCTGGCCGCGCATGACGACCAGCGGCTGCCGGCCGATGCTGGTCGTGAGGTAGTCCTGCGGGTTGGGCACCTGGGAAGCATGGGCGACGAACACCCAGCCGCCATGGAAAAAGCGGTCCATTTCCCGGGCGTAGACATCCTGGCGACGGAAAACGTCGCGATGGACGCGGAATACGCCGTCCGCCGGCCGGTCGTCGATGAGCTGGGCGATGTCTGCCGGCATGGATTCCCCGAGGCGCGCCAGAATTCGATATTGGATATTCGATCTTTGATCAAATCCTAGCAAGCGGATGACCACGATGACCAGGGGGTTTACCCGTGCCGCGCCACCGCGCGCACCCCGGCGTAAACTGCGCCCACTCTTGCGGAACCGACGACATGAAGAAGATCGCCGCGCTACTGGCCCTGGCCGCCTTCGCACTCTGGGCCGGCAACACCTCGCTGTTCCACGCCCCCCGCGACGGTCACCCGCTCCCCCTGGCGCATCGCGGCGTGCACCGGACCTATGCCGTGCAGGACCTGGACGCCGATACCTGCACCGCGGCCCGGATCCGGCCGCCCGTGCACGGCTACATGGAAAACACGCTCGCCTCGATGCGTGCCGCCTTCGAGGCCGGCGCCCGGACGGTCGAACTGGACGTGCACCTGACCCCGGACGGGAAGTTCGCGGTCTTTCACGACTGGACGCTGGACTGCCGCACGAACGGCCACGGCGTCACCCAGGACACGCCCATGACGGTGTTGCGGACCCTGGACGTCGGCCATGGCTATACCGCCGACGACGGCAGGACCTGGCCGCTGCGAGGCCGCGGCGTGGGCCAGATGCCCACGCTGGACGAGGTGCTGGACGCCTTCCCCGGCGGCCGCTTCCTGGTCAATTTCAAGAGCCGGCGGGAAGAGGAAGGCCGGGCCCTGGCGGAAATGCTCGCGGCCCATCCCGCGTGGCGCGAGGCGGTCATGGGCGTCTACGGCGGCGCCGAGCCCACGCGCGCCAGCATCGCGCGCGTGCCGGGGCTGCGTGGCTACGATCGCGCATCCACGCTGTCCTGCCTGCTGCGCTACGAACTCCAGGGCTGGAGTGGCATCGTGCCCGAGGCATGCCGCAATACGCTGGTGATCGTGCCGGTCAACTACGCCTGGGCATTGTGGGGCTGGCCCTATCGTTTCGCCGCACGCATGCGCGAGGCGGGCAGCGAGGTCATCGTGATGGGCGCCTACTCGGGCGGGGGCTTCAGTTCGGGCATCGACACGCCGGCCGACCT
This sequence comes from Pigmentiphaga sp. NML030171, assembly GCF_002188635.1. GTDB lineage: Bacteria > Pseudomonadota > Gammaproteobacteria > Burkholderiales > Burkholderiaceae_B > Pigmentiphaga > Pigmentiphaga daeguensis. The sequence continues at coordinate 50,373 of NZ_NINX01000032.1, forward strand.
GGCGCAGGTGCCGGCCCGCTTTCCCGGCCATGTCTGGACCAATCGGATAGAAACGATGGGCGGCCCTATCCGGGCGCATTGAACCGGCCAGGGTATGCTAGGGCATGCCCGCCACCGCTTCCGACCACGCCCGCTGCTTCATCGCCCTCGGTCCCGACGACGACACGCGCGCCCGCCTGGCCGCGCTGGGCGCATGTCTGCCGCCGGCGCGCCTGCTGCCCGCCGACCTGCATCTGACCATCGCTTTCCTGGGCAGCCTGACGCCCGATCACGAGCACCGGCTACAGGCGGCCCTGGCTCCCCTGGCGCGCGCCCTGCCCGTGCTGGACGGCGAGTCTTTGGAACTCTGGCCGCAGCCCGCCCGGCCCCGCGTGGCGGTGGCCAGTTTCTCATTGCCCGCGCCGCTGCGCCGGCTGGTCGAGGACACGCGGGCCATCGTGCGCGGCATGGGCTTGCCGGTGGAAGGCCGCCCCTTCCGCCCGCACGTGACGCTGGCGCGCTTCAAGGCGGGCCAGTCCATGCCGCACCTGCCAAGGCCCATGCCGGCGGTTCCGCCGGCACGCTTCGGCACCCTGGGGCTGTATGCCTCGGCGCCGGCCGGATCGGAGCGGCGCTACGCCGCGCTGTTCCGCTTCGACCTGGCCTGACGCCCGCCTCAGGCCTGCGCGCTGGGCAGGGGCGAGCTTTCCGACAGGCGGACCATCTCCACCGCCAGCGCGGCCACGAGGCGATCCCGCTGGCCTCGGGCCGACGGTTCGTTCCACAGGTCCTCGACCTCGTGCGGGTCGGCTTCCAGGTCGTAGAACTCGCACACCGCCGGGTCGTCCGACAGCGTCAGCCGGTAGCGGCCGTCGAACAGCGTACGCACCTTGAAGCGGCGGGGCCGCCCGAACGCGTATTGCAAAGGCTCGCTTTCGACCACGATGCCGGCGCGTTCGGGGACCGACGCGGCCTCGCCGCGGATGGCCGGCAGCAGGTTCGCGCCCTGGATGCCGTTGAAGGGCGCCAGGCCCGCGCGCGCCAGGATGGTCTGCGCGATGTCTATCGTGCCCGCCACGTCGTCCACCACCGCGCCGCGCCTGGGTCCGGGCAGTTGCGGGTCGTGCCAGATGAACGGGACCTGGGTCACGCTGCGATAGTGCATGACGCCCTTGAGCGCGATGCCGTGGTCGCCCATCATCTCGCCGTGGTCGGAGGTAAAGATGACCACGGTGTCCTCGCGCAGTCCCAGCTCGTCCAGCTTGGCCAGCACCCGGCCGACGGAATCGTCCACCAGGCTGATCGAGCCGTAGGTCAGCGCGGTCACCTCGCGGCACTCGCGCTCGTTCAGGGCGAACGGTACGTAGGCCTCGCGCGAGGCGCCCGCGCGAGTGCGCTCGTGCACGGCCCGCAGCAGCGCCGGCATGTTCTCCTGGTGAAAGGACGGCGGCAGCGGAATGCCGGCCGGGTCGTACATGTCCCAGTACTTGCCGGGAGGCGTGAACGGGTGGTGCGGATCGGGAAACGAGCACTGGATGAAGAACGGCGCGTCATCGTCCCGCCGCGCGTGCCGGGCCAGCCACTCGCAGGTCTGCTCGGCCACGTAGGTCGAGGGATACAGTTCCACCGGCATGCGCGTGCGCCAGGCCTGCGGCGAATCGTAGCGGTCGTCGGGAATGGCGTTCTCGCGGCCGCGCAGGCTGTCCGGATCGGGATGCCGCTCGGCCAGCCAGCGCGCGTAGTCGCCTTGCACGCGGTCGCCGTGCAAGGTGCACAGGCGCACGTCGTCGAAGCCGTAGAACGGCGTCTGTACATGGAAGGACGGATCGGCCTTCCAGTACGGCGTCCACTCGTTGTCGTACTCGCGGCCGCGACGGTGATGCCGGTGCGCATCCTTCATCGCCTCGGAAGGCGGCGTGCCGCCGTTCAGGTTTTCCCAGCCGCGGATAGGCGGATTGTTGTAGCCGAAGTTCTGCAGGTGCGACTTGCCGATCAGCGCCGTGGCGTAGCCCGCGTCGCGCAGCAGCTCGACGAAGGTGACGTCCTCGCGCGACAGCGGGATGCCGTTGTGCAGCACACCGTGCAGCGAGGGCATGCGTCCGGTCATCAGCGTAGCCCGGTTGGACATGCAGGTGGGGCTGGCCACGTAGAACTGCGAGGCCCGCACCCCGTCGCGCGCCAGCGCGTCCAGGTGCGGCGTGCGCAGGATGGGATTGCCGTAGCAGCCCAGGTGATCGGCCCGCTGCTGGTCGGTCATGACCAGCAGGATGTTGGGCCGCTTGGAAGCGCGTGGATCCATGCGATCAATCGGCCGAGATGTTGAATTCCTTGACGATCTTGCCGTAGCTCTCGTACTCGGCCCTGGCCATGCGGGCGAGGTCCTCGGACGAGCCGCCCAGCGGCACTTCCCACTGCTGCTTGAGCTTGGCGGCGGTGTCCGGCTGGCGCAGCACGGTGTTGAACTCCTGGTTCAGCTTCTCGACCACGGCGGGCGGCGTGCCCTTGGGCGCGAACACGCCGTACCAGGCGCCGGTCGCGGTGTTGGGGTAGCCCTGCTCGGCCAGCGTGGGCAGGTCGGGCATCAGCGGCGAACGCTCTTTCTCGGCCATGCCCAGGGCCACCAGGCGGCCGGCGGCGATGTGCTGTGCCACCACGCCGATGCTGGCGTAGGTGATCTTCACGTGGCCGCCCAGCACGTCGGCGATCGCCGGCGCCACGCCCTTGTAGGGCACGTGCAGCATGTCCACGCCGGCCGACTTCTTGAACAGTTCGCCGGCGATGTGCATGGGCGAGCCGCTGCCAGGCGTGGCGTAGGCCAGCCCCGGCTGCTTCTTCAGCAGCGCGACCAGCTCCTTGGCGTTCTTCACGCCCAGCGACGGATGGGCGACCATCATCATCGCGCCTTTGGACGGCGCGACGATGGGCACGAAGTCGTTCAGCACGTCCAGGTTCACGTTCGCGCCCTTGGGCAACACGTGGGGAGCGATCAGGAAAGTGTTGGGCGCGAACAGCAGGGTATAGCCGTCGGCCGGCGCACGCGCGACGGCGGACGCCCCCATCATGCCGCTGACGCCCGGGCGGTTCTCGACGATGACGGACTGGTGCAGGCGTGCGGCCAGCTTCTCGCCCAGCATGCGCGCGCCGATGTCCGGCCCGCCGCCGGCGGGATAGCCGACGATGATGGTGATGGGCTTGGAGGGGAAATCGTTCCCTTGCGCATGCGCGGTCAGCGCGGCAAGCGGCAGACAGCCCAGGGCCAGGGCGAATTTGCGGAGCAATGCGTACATAGGGGCACCTATCGGATACGAGGCGAACGCGAAGAAGGGCAGATTCTTCCCTGAAAATCGGCCGGCCTCCACCCCAATAACGCCTCATTAGGGCGCAATTCGTCCCGCCTGCCGATAAAATCGACGCTGCGCGATCGACGGAGGAAGAAGTGGATGTATTGAGCGAGGTCCTGTCCGGCTGCCGGGCCGACAGCGCCACGACCGGCCGCTTCACCCTGCATGCCCCGTGGTCGCTGGAATCCACCGGCCTGCAGGGCGCGATGTTCCGCATCGCCCGGGGCGCGCCCTACTGGATACAGCCCGAAGGCATGGCGCCCGTGCGGGTGCCGGCGGGCGACCTCGTCGTGCTGCCCCGCGGCGGCCGGCACATCATCTCGTCCGAGCCGGGACTCGCGCCCGTTCCCTTCGCCGAGGTGCTGGCGGCGCACGGCATGCGCGAGCGCGGGGAAAAGCCGCTGGTGTTCACCCACGGCGAAGGCGGCACGCCCACCGAACTCTTCACCACCATCGTCGACTACGGCCCCGTCGGGCAGAACACCGTGCTGCGCTTCCTGCCCGGCCTGATCCACCTGCGCGAGGACGACGTGAACCTGGCCTCGTGCCTGGCGCCCACCATGCGGCTGTTCATCGAGGAAAGCCTGAACCGCGAGCCGGGCTGGAAACTGTCGGCCGCGCGCATGGGAGACCTGCTGATGGTGCACGTGCTGCGCGCCTACCTGCTGCGGCACCGCGACACCGAGCCGAACTGGCTGCGCGGCCTGGCCGACCCCAAGATCGCGCAAGCGATCATGCTGATGCACCGCTGGCCCGAGAAACCCTGGACCCTGCCCTCGCTGGCCGACGAGGTCTGCATGTCGCGATCACGCTTCAGCGCGCGCTTCCGCGAGCTGGTGGGCGTATCGCCGATCTCCTACCTGACGGCGCGCCGCATGGAGCGGGCCGCCGAACGGCTGCGGCTGGGATCGGTACGCTTGGCCGACGTGGCCGAACTGGTCGGCTACGGCTCGGAAAAGATATTCGCCCGCGCCTTCCGGCGCTGGGCTGGCGTGCCCCCCGGGGAATACGGGCGGCGCGCGGGCTGAGCCAATCAGGGCTGCCGCTGGCGGACGATCAGCACGTCGCAGGGCGTGTGCTGGATCAATTGTTCCGCCACGCTGCCGATGGCCGTGCGCAGTATTCCCGTGCGGCCGTGCGTGCCGACCACCAGCAGCTCGGAGGGATGGCGCGCCACGTAGTCGGGCAACACGTCTTCCGGCAGGCCGTGCTCGATCTTCCATTCGATGTCGGGCCGGTTCAACAGCGCCGCGTTCCGTTTCATGAACTCGGTCACTTCGTTGTCGGCCTTCGCCCTTGCCTGCTCCACCACGGCCGCCTCGGCATGGGCGTTATGGGCGGAGAAGGCGTGGAACAACAGCGGGCGCGCATCCGGGAACAGCGTCAGGGCCGCTTGCAGCGCCTGGCGCGACCCCTCGGAGAAATCGACGGCGGCGACGAAATCGCGATAGTCGTGATGCGGGCGTTCGCGCACCACCAGGATGGGCTGGGCGGCCTCGCGCGCCAGCTTCTCGACCGTGGTGCCCAGCAGCAGGCGGCCCAGGGTCTCGTCGCGGGCCACCCCGGTGACGATGAGGTCGCAATGGCGTGCCTCGGCCGTCTTGCGGATGACCTCGACCGCATGCCCCGTTTCCAGCACCAGTTCGGCCTGGACGTCGACGCTGCCCAGGCCGGCCCGGAAGCGCCGCTCGGCGGCGTTGCGGTCGGCCACCTGGCTGCGGCGGGCGGTCAGCACGTCGCCCAGCGACGTCTCGTTCACGCACACCGCGATCAGCTTGGCGCCGTGCTCGCGGGCCAGTTGCACGGCCCGGTCCTGGGCGCGGTCGCAGCGCGCGCTCAGGTCGGTGGCAAGCAGGATGCAACGCAGGTTTTCGGTGGAGGGTCCTTCCATGCTGATCTCCCTGGTGTGGCGGACGCGGCGGCGCGCGTGTTGCGGCCCGTTGGGCGGGCGAGGATCCGGAGGCGGGACGGGAAGACTGCGGATCGCGCGGCGTCCCCGTCGGACCTACGATACCAACGGAAGGCGACCCTGCCAATCACGATGACGCGCGAGGGGCCTCGCGCTCGGCCGTGGAACAGGCCTCGATGTAGTCCGCCAGGCGCCGCGCCGCCGCCGACAACGGCCGCCGCTCGTCATGGGCCAGCCACAAACCCATGGTCATGGGCGGCCCGCCGGGCGACAGCTCGGCCAGGAGGCCGGATTCGACGTCCTGCCGGACCGTCTTCGCCAGCACGCACCAGATGCCCACTCCCGCCGCCGTCAGTTCCCGCACCATCCCGGACTCGGTGGCGCGCGAGGCCACCGGCGTGCCGGCGATGCCCGCGGCGCGCAGCATGTCGGCCATGTGGATCGAGAAACCCGAACGGTGCGCGGCCCGCACGAACTTGTGCCGGGCCAGCTCCCGCGGCGGCACGGCGGCGCGTCCGGCCAGGGGATGCGAGGGTGCGGCAACCAGGGCGAAACGCTCGACGCCGATGGCCCGGCCGGCCACGCCCTCCTGCGGCCACCGGCTCAGGAAACAGGCCAGGTCGGCGGTGCCGTCGCGCAACTGCGCCAGGACTTCGTCCAGCGTGCCGGCCACCATGGCCAGCTCGTACTCGGGATGCTCCCGGGCGAAGCCGGCCAGCGCCGGCGGCAGCACCGAATTGGCCACCGGCCGCTGGCAGGCGAAGGCGATGCGCCGTTCTCCGGCCCCCCGGCCGCCGCCCAGGTCCTCGGACAGCCGCGCCGCGTCGTCCAGCACCGCGCGGGCATGCGCCAGCACGCGCTCGCCCGCCTCGGTCAGCGTGGCGCGCCGGCCGCGCTGGCGCAGGAACAGGACTGTTCCCGCCCTGCGCTCCAGGATCTGGATGTGCTGGCTGACCGACGGCTGGGCGATGTCCAGTTGCCGGGCGGCACCGGCGAAGCTGCCGGTCTCGGCCACCGCCACCAGCACCTCGAGTCCGCGCGGAGACAGGCTGATCATGCGTCCTCCGATAGGCCATTACCTATATCTCATATAGGGTACCGGCCCGTTGCCCCGGACCGCCCCCGACGATGATACTGCCTGGCTTCCAAGGCGCCGCCTCGCGGCGCCCATGACAACAGGAGGCATCCATGAAACGTTTGCTGGCCCCCGCGCTGGCCCTCGCGGCGCTGCTGGCCTGCGGCGCGCCCCAGGCCCAGTCCCGGCCCGACTTTCCGTCCAAGGGCGTGCACATCGTCAATCCCTTCCCGCCCGGCTCGCCGGTCGAGTACGTCGGCCGCCTGGTCGCGCAGAACCTGGAACAGGCCTGGGGCAAATACGTCGTCGTCGAAAGCCGCTCGGGCGCCGGCGGCACCGTGGGCGCCAACTACGTCGCCAAGGCGGCGCCCGATGGCCATACGCTGCTGGTCACCACGGCGTCGCCCATTTCCTTCGCCGCCGCGCTGTACGAGAAGCTGCCCTACGACCCGGTCAAGGATCTCGCTCCCGTCTGGGGCATCGTCACGCCCGGACAGGTCGTGGTGGTCAACAGCCAGCTTCCGGTCCGCACGCTGGCCGAACTCGTAGCCTACGCCAAGGCCAACCCCGGCAAGCTGTCGTACGCCTCGTCGGGCATAGGCACCGTCCAGCATTTCGGCGGCGAGCTGTTCCAGGCCCGTACCGGCACCAAGATGGTCCACGTCCCCTACCGGGGCGGCGCTCCCGCCGCCACCGACCTGGCCGGCGGGCACGTGCAGGTCATGTTCGACTCGCTCACCAACCAGCTCCGCAACATCGAGGCCGGCAAGGTCCGGCCGCTGGCCATCCTGCGATCGCGGCGCGACAGCAAGCTGCCCGACGTGCCCACCGCCGCCGAGGCCGGCGTGTCCGGCGTCGAGGTCGTCAACTGGATCAGCCTGTTCGCGCCGGCCGGCACGCCCGCCGACGTGCTGCGCACGCTGCGCCAGACGGCGAAGTCCGTCATGGCGGCGCCGGACAACGTCGCCAAGCTGACCGAGACCTTCGGCGAGGCCCAGGTCCTGGACGGCGAGCAGCTCGCGCAGATGATCCCGACCGAGGCCCGCACCTACATCGAACTGGTCGAACACGCCGGCATCCCCAAGCAATGACCGCGGCCCCCGCCGCCCCACGCAGGAACCCCGCATGAAAATCGTCCGCGTCGAAACCATCCTGCTGACCATCGCGCTCAATCGCGACTATGGCGGCAGCGTCTACAGCGTGCCCCGCAAGAACGCCATCGTCACCCGCATCCATACCGACCAGGGCCTGGTCGGCCATTGCGTGAACGGCGAAGGCAACTTCGACGTCCATCGCCAGGCGCGCGAGATCGTCGACCGGGAACTGGCCCCGCTGCTGATCGGCGAGGACCCCACCGCCATCGAAACCCTGTGGTCGCGCATGTGGACGTCCACCCATCGCGGCGGCCGCGACAAATGGGCTGCCGTGCGCGCCGTGGCCTGCGTGGACAGCGCATTGTGGGACCTGCTCGGCAAGCGCGCCGGACTGCCCCTCTACCAATTGTGGGGCGGCGCGCGCCACGCGCTGCCCATCGTCGCCATCGGCGGCCAGTACCGCGAGGGCTACGCGCCGCAGGACTACGGCGCCGAGATGGAGGAATACCGCGCGCTGGGCCTGGCCGGCTGCAAGTTCAAGGTGGGCGGGCGCGAAGTCGAGGAAGACCTGGCGCGCACCCGCGCCGCGCGGCGCGCGGGCGGCGACGATTTCGTGCTGTTCGCCGATGCCAACCGTGCCTGGAGCCGCACCCAGGCCCTGGCCTTCTGCCGGCAGGCGGCCGACCTGGGCCTGCGCTGGTTCGAGGAGCCCTGCCACTGGGACGACGACCGGCGCGACCTGGCGCTGCTGCGCGCGCAGACGGGCATGCCCATCGCCGCCGGCCAGTCGGAGATCACCACCCAGGACTGCCGCGACCTGATGCTGGACGCCGCCATCGATGTCTGCAACCTGGACGCGAGCTGGGGCGGCGGCCCCACCGCCTGGCTGCGGGTGGCGCGCATGGCGGCGTGCTTCGGGGTGCAGATGGGCCACCACGGCGAGCCCATGGTGGGCTCGCACCTGCTGGCCGCGGTGGAGAACGGCACCTATGTCGAAACCCACCATCCCGACCGGGACCCGATCTTCCACCAGATGCTGATCGGACGCGGCGCGATAGCGAACGGGCACTACATGCTGCCCCAGGGGCCGGGCTGGGGCGTGGATTTCGATCCGGAGTTCATCGAGCGGTACCGGACGGATTGAAGGCGGACGAGCCGGCTCAGAACCGGTGGTTGATCCCGATCGCGAAGGCCCGGTTGCCGGCCAGCGCATTGCCCACATCGTTGGCGTTCCATACCTTGTAGAAGCCGGTGGGCGACGTATTGGGCGCCTTGTTGTCGATGTAGGTGTAGGACGTGTACAGGCTGGTGCGCTTGGACAGGTCGTATACGTAGCCGATGGCGTACAGGCGCGCGTCATGGTTGTCGGCGGTGCGGTCGTTCTTGTTGATGAACGAGACGATGACGCGGCCGCGGGCGCCGGCGGGAATGCGCGCGCCCAGCAACAGGTCCTCGGATTTGTCGTTGACCGTGCCGGGCACGATGGATCCGCGGTTGATGACGTAGTTGACGAAGGCGGTGGCCACGCCGAAGTCGTACTTGGCGCCGATGAAGGTCATCTTGGCGTCCTTGCCCGGGGCGACGGCATCGTTGGCCTTGGCGTAGGCGATCTTCATGCCGAACGGGCCCTTGGTGTAGCCCACCGAGGCGCCCAGTTGCGAGTTCGTGCTGCTGGAACCTGCGACCTCGCCCGGGGCATATGACAGCTCGCCATTGAAACCCGAGGCGTGGCCCAGGTAGTACTTGGCGACATTGTTGGCGCGATTGCTTCCGCCCTGGCCGCCGGCCGAGATCAGGCTGGCCGAGGTGCCGGTCATGCCGGTCGAGAAGGGATCGAACTCGACCTGCGCCATGGCCACGGTCGTGTACTGGCGGCCCAGCGTGAGGCGGCCCAGGCTGCCTTCGAGCCCGACCCAGGCCTGGCGGCCGAACAGCGTGCCGCCCTGGGCCGAACTGCCGTTATCGACGTTGACGCCGCCTTCCAGCATGAAGATGGCCTTGTTGCCCCCGCCCAGGTCCTCGCTGCCCATCAGACCGAAACGCGAGCCGGACATGATGCCCGAGTTGAGCTTGTTGTTGGTGCCGGCGGCGTTGCCGCTGTCATGCAGGAAGCCCATGTCCACGATCCCGAACAAGGTGACGCTGGAGGTCTGGGCGAACAGGGGCGCACTGGCGCAGGTCGCCAGGAGAGCGGGCAGAAGTCGGGTGCGAAGCTTCATGACATTTCCTTCTATGAGCACAGGGCTGGAAGAGAGGCGTTGCCGGCCAGGCGTGGGTGGCGGCCGGCAAACCGTGGGTGGCGAGCCGCGGAAGCCCGCGTCCCGCCGTGGATCACATGGCGCGGTCAGGCTCCGTAGCCGAACATCCTGGGCAGCCACAGCGACAGTCCCGGGAACAGCACCAGGAGCAGCAGGACGCCAACCAACAGGAAGCAGAACGGCCATATCGCGCGGTTGATCTGTCCGATGGGAACGCCCGATAGCGCCGACAGCACGAACAGGATCAATCCGTAGGGCGGCGAGATGATCGCGATCATGAAGTTCAGCGTCGCGACCACGCCGAAATGCACCAGGTCGATTCCCAAGGCATGGACCGCGGGCAGCAGCACCGGCACCAGCACCAGCAGCATGACGGCGCCGTCGAGCACCGTGCCCAGCACCAGGAACATGAGGTTGACCAGCAGCAGGAACATCACGGGCGACAGGTCCAGGCCCATGACGTAGCCCGCCAGCGACTGGCTCAGCCCTTCCGAGGTGAAGGCGTAGTTGACGATGAAGGAGCTGAAGATCAGCAGCATCACCGCCGCCGACTGGCGCATGGATTGCACGAATACGGCGGCCAGGCCGCGCAGGCCGACGTTGCGGTAGACCAGCACGCCCAGCACCATGGCCCAGAAGGCCGCGACCGTGGCGGACTCGGTGGGCGTGAAAATGCCGGTCCAGATGCCCCCCAGCAGGATGACCGGCAGCGTCATGGGCACCGCGGTGCGCGCCAGCACGCCGGGCAGTTCGGACAGCGGCACCGCGCGGCCGCGCGGCAGGTCGTGGCGGCGCGCCATCCACACGATCATGGCCATCAGCGCGACGGTCATGATCAGCGCCGGCACGATGCCCGCCATGAACAGCGCGCCGATCGAGGCGCCGCTGATCAGCGCATAGATCACCATCGGGATCGACGGCGGCACCATGGGGGCGAGGCAGGACGCGGCCGCGGTGATCGCCACCGACAGGCCGCCGGGATAATTCCCGACCTTGCGCATCATGCGCGTGGCGACCATCCCGGCGCCGGCGGCCTCGCTCACCGCGCTGCCCGACAGGCTGGACATGACCAGGTTCATCAGGATGGTGACGTGGCCCATCCCGCCGCGAAAGCGGCCCACCAGGGCGTCGGCCGCGCCCCAGAGCCGCTCGCTGATGGTGGCGGCGTTCATCACGTTGCCGGCCAGGATGAACATGGGCACGGCGATCAACACGGTCATCTCGAACGACGAATTCAGGGTCTGGTCGACGATGATGCCGAGGTCCTGGCCGCTTACCAACAGGTAGAGCACGCCGGAACAGAACATGATCAGCACGACCGGGAAGCGCAGCACGGCGCCCAGGACGACGACGGCGCACAGCGCCAGGAATGCGGTGCTCATGGAACGATCAGCCGAGGATGTTGGAGTTTTCTTCAGGCGCGTCGTCAGCAACGCGCTCGCGCCAGTCCGGCCGCAACAGCTGCCAGAACTGGATGACGGCACGCACGATGACGGCCACCCAATAGACGACGAAGCAGCTGAACACTGCATCGAGGCGCCAATCGAGCACCGAGGTACGCTCGCGCCACAGGAAGGCGACGTAGTCGTAGATGGTGGGCAGGGAGGCGAGGAAGGTCACGCCAATGGCCAGTGACGCCAGCAACCCTATGCCCCGCCGGCCGCGCGGTCCGCACAGGTCGTAGACCACGTCGAACCGCACCTGCTCTCGATCGGACAGCAGCAGGCCGTCGGTCAACAGCACGACCCACAGCAGCAGCACCATCGCCAGCTCGTCCGTCCAGACCAGCGGCATGGAGAACACGTAGCGCATCACGATGCCCAGGAGCGAAATCCCGAAGATCGCCACGAAGGCCAGCGTACACAGCGCTTCCATGCCTCGCTGCAGGCGAACGAACCCTTTCCGGTACATGGCTGCCTACCTCACCGCTTCGATTTTTTCCTTCAGTCCCTTGGGCCACTTGGCGGCAATGCCCGCCTGCGCGTACTCCTTGTCGACGCTCGCGCGGAAAGCAGCCAGGTCCGGCGTCTGTATCGTCAGGCCCTTGCTCTTGAAGAAATCCACGATCTCGGCTTCTTCCTTGATGCGGCCCTGGTCGTTGTAGTCGGCGGCCAGGCGGGCGGCCTGGCGTACGGCCTGCTGGCCGGCGGCGTCGATCTGGTCCCATTTCTTCTTGGCCATGGTCAGGAACACCGGCTGCACCAGGTGGCTGGTCAGCACGATGGTCTTGGTGACTTCCTGGAAGTTGTTCGCCTTGGTGATGGGCAGCGGATTTTCCTGGCCATCGATGGCGCCGGTCTTCAAGGCCAGGTAGACCTCGGACACCGCCATGGGAGTGGGCGTGACGCCCAGGCCCTTGCCGAGCGCGACCCAGCCGGGGCCGCCCGGCACGCGCAGCTTGATGCCGGACAGGTCGGCCGGCGTCTTCACGGCGCGGCCGTCGCGCAGGTTGACCTGGCGCGTGCCCAGGTACATGGGCTCGATGATCTGCAGCTCCATCTTCCTGGCCACCTCGGCGAAGTAGGCCTTGCCGATGTCGCTGTCGAACACCTTGCGGGCATGCGCGTAGTCACGGAACAGGTAGCCCGACGAGAACACCGAGAACTCGGGAATCTGCTGTTCGACCTCGAACGTGGTCATCGTGCTCATCTCGAGGTTGCCGCGCTGCAGGGCGGGTACCTCCGTTCCCTGGCGAAACAGCGAGCTGCCGGTGTAGACCTCGACCGCGAACTTGCCCGGGGCCAGTTTCTCGAGCTGTTCCTTGAACACGCGCAGGCCGCCCGAGAGCCAGTCGGTGTCGGCCGCCGCCGACGACACGCGCAGCTTGATGGGATCGGCGGCCAGCGCGAGCGCCGGCGCCAGCGCCGCCGCAAGGCCCAGCGCGCCGGCGATCTTGGTGAAGGTCCTCTTGTCCATGGTCATGATTCCTCTGAAGTCGGGTAAAAGGGGGCCCGCCTCCCCCTTCGGGGTGGCACGGAACGCCTGGATGCGGGGTTGCGCGGCCGCCGGCCGCAGCCGTACTAGGGCATGTGTTCGAAAAAGTGCCGCACGGAATCGGCCAGCGCATGGCTGGGTGCCCAACCCAGTTCGCGGCGCGCGGCGGAGATGTCCGAAGGCGTATGGCGTATGTGCGGAAAACCGGCGAATCCGCCCTTGGGCGTGACCGCCAACCGCACGCGCAGCCCGGGGTGCGCCGCGCGGACCGCATCGACGAAGTCATCGAAGCGATGCAGCGCGCCGCTGCCTATGGTGTAGACGCCCTGTGCCGGCTCGCGCGCATCGAGCGCGGCGACGTTGGCCCGGGCGCAATCGCGGGCATCGACGAATTCATCGCCCCCCTCCCAGACCAGCAGCGGATCGTCGATCACCGCCTCGCGGCCGGCACGGGCCGCTTCGAGCAAGGTGGCCAGCAGCTTGCCGGGCACCGAGGTGCCCGGACCGGACCATCCGCCCAGCACGGCGGCATAGCGCAACGCGACCACGTCCAGCGCATGGAGATCGCGGTACAGCAGGCCGAAGTATTCGGCGGCGACCTTGGTGCCCGCATAGATCGACGCCGGCCGATGAGCGAGCATGCGCATGGGGTAGTCCTCGGGGAAGGCCGGACCGGCGAAATCGCCGAACGCCGGGTAGTGGACGGTGGTGGAGCTGGCCAGCACGACGCGCTTGAACGCCAGACGACGGGCAAGCTCGAGGATGTTGGCGGTCCCCATCACGTTGACGCGGATACCGTCGAGCGGCGATCGGCGGATGGCATTGGACAGCAGGGCGGCGGTATGCACGACCCGGTCGACGCCTTCCTGCTCGGCCACGCGCGCCAGATGATCCAGGTCGGTCACATCGCCGGTTACGACCGAGGCCCGCGAATCGTCCACGATGGAGGCAATCGCGCCGGGAATGGGGCAGGCGTCGTAGAGCACGACCCGTTCGCCCCGCTCCGCCAGCAGACGGGCGGTATGGCAGCCGATCAGTCCCGCGCCGGTAATCAGGATGGCCATGGAATTCGCCGTTGGATATTGCTTATGCGGCGCATTCTATCCATCGAATTTTTTGCATTAAATATAAATTCCTTATTAATTTACATTTTAAAGGGAAATCCCCTAAGGGTCCCGCAAGCGCTGCAAGGCTTGCGGCACGAGGAATCTGGCGTGTTTCGCCAGCGAATCGAAGCAATGGACTTCGGCCCGGGAATGAAAGAATTTATAATTTCCGTCATACCCAACGGCGCGGCCAGGCAGGAAACGGCGCGCCCTCTCCAGGCAAATCTCCAGACACCATGGCCCAGGCACCCAAGCGTACGATCTCGGAAGTCGCCCACGAGCGCATGCGTACCGACATCATTTCCGGCGAGCTGGCTCCGGGAGAAAAGCTCAAGCTGGCCGATCTCCAGAAGCGCTACGATCTGGGCCTGAGTCCCATCCGCGAGGCCTTGCTGCAGCTGTCGGGCGAAGGCCTGGTCAACAACGAAGGCCAGCGCGGCTTCCGCGTGGCGCCGCTGTCGCGGGCGGACCTGGACGACCTCATGTCGGCGCGCATCGCCATCGAAAGCATGCTGTTCGAGGACGCCATCGCCCATGGCGACGACAACTGGGGAGCCGCCGTCACCTCCGCCTGGTACAAGCTTTCGAAGGCGCCCTTGCCCAACAGTCCGTCCGAACACGATGGCGCCGACTACTGGGAAGCCGCGCACCGCGAATTCCACCGGGCGCTGCTGTCGGCGGCCAGGTCCAAATGGCTGCTGCGGATCAACGAGCAACTGGTCAACCATTCCGAGCGCTATCGGCGCATCCGCCTGGTCCATCCGTTGTCGCAGCGCCAACTGGCGCAGGACGTGATCAGCGAGCACGAGGCCATCATGAAGGCCGCGCTGTCGGGACAGGCCTCCAAGGCCGTGGCGCTGCTCAAGCTGCACCTGATGCGCACGACCGAGGTCCTGGCCGAGCGTTTCGCCTCGGATCACTGACCGCCGTACCGGCATGAAATCCGGGAACCATTTCCGTTCCTGATTTTCAACCCGGCCGCGAGGCCGCTTCCTATGATGGCCTGACTAGAACAGCACATAGGAGGCAGTCATGACACTCTCATCGGCCGGCCGGCGCGACATGTTGCGCATGACTCGCCAGGGTCCGCTCCAACTGACGCGCGGCCGACAGCAGCGAGGTCGCATGGCGGTACAGCGCCTCGCCCGCCGCCGTCGGCTCGACGCCCCGGCCGGTCCGCCGCAGCAACGCCACGCCATGCTCGCGCTCGAGCTCCGCCAGCCGCTTGCTCACGGCACTCCTCTCCTTTTCCGCTTGCGCCCCAGGCCCCGTCAGGGCTCCGATGCCGCAGGCCGCAGACCCAGCCTGGCAGCCAGGCGCGCCAGGTTGGCCCGGTCCACGCCCAGCTCGCGCGCGGCCGCCGACCAGTTGTCGCCATGGCGGCGCAGGGCGGCGGCGATCAGGCTGCGCTGGTAGTCCTCGACCGCCTGCTTCAGCGGCTGCGCCGACACGCGGGCGGCGGCGGCCGGATCATCGTGCGCGCGAGCGGGCTGCGCCGCATGCCTTTCCTCCAGCCCAAGGTCCGCCACGGTCAGCGTCAGGATGGCCGGGCGCTTGGCCTGCCGGGACAGCGCCTTCAACGCGCTGCGACTGATCAGGTGCTCCAGTTCGCGGACGTTGCCCGGCCAGTCGTAGGCCAGCAGGGCCGCCTGCGCCTCGGCGGACAGGCGCAGGTTGCGCAGTCCCAGGCGCGAGCGGTTCTCGTCCAGGAAAGCGCCGCTGAGCAGCAGCACGTCGCGGCCCCGTTCGCGCAGGGGCGGCACCCGCAGCGGGTAGACGCTCAGGCGGTGGTAGAGGTCGGCGCGGAAGCGTCCCTTGCGGACCTCCTCGGCCAGGTCCCGGTTGGTGGCCGCGATCAGCCGCACGTCCACATGATGCTCGCGGTCCGAGCCCAGGCGCTGCAACTGGCCGCTTTGCAGCACCCGCAGCAGCTTGGCCTGCACCGGCAGCGGCAGCTCGCCCACTTCGTCCAGCAGCAGGGTGCCGCCATCGGCGAGTTCGAACTTGCCGCGCCGGTCGCCCACCGCGCCCGAGAACGCGCCCTTGACGTGGCCGAACAGCTCGCTCTCCACCAGGGCCTCGGGCAGCGCCGCGCAATTGATGCTGACGAGCGGCCGGGCCGCGCGCGGCGAAGCCGCATGCAGCGCCTGCGCCACCAACTCCTTGCCGACGCCGGTCTCGCCCGTCACCAGCACGGTCAGGTCGCTGGCGCCCACCGCACGGACTTCGTCCAGCAGGCGCCGGATGAAGGCGCTGTGCCCGAGCAGCGGACGCGGCGCGGCTTCCGCCGCCGCGGCGCGGTAGATTTCCGCGCGTTGGTGTTCGTCGCTGGCGCGCGAGGCCAGTTGCTGCAACCGGTCGGCCACGCTGACCGTGGCGGCGGCCAGGCTGGCGAACGCCTGCAAGGCGTCCAGGTCGTGCGCCGAGAAACGCCCGGCCTCCAGCGCGTCCAGCGTCAGCAGGCCCCAGGGGCGCTCGCCCACCCGCAGCACACAGCCCAGGCAGTCGTGCACTTCCAATTGCTCGCCTTCCATCCCTTCGACCAGTCCGTCGTAGGGATCGGGCAGGCGGCTGCCGGCCGGGAAGCGCGTCGGGCCGTCGGACTGGAGCAGCAACTGGAAACGGGGATGTTCGTCCACCTTGAAACGGCGGCCCAGCGTGTCGCTACTCAGGCCATCGACCGCCAGCGGCACCAGCCATTCGCCGTCCAGCCGCAGCAGGGCTGCTGCATCGCAAGGAACCAAGGTGCGCACGGCTTCCAGCAGACGCCGGTAACGCTCCCCTTCGGCAAGGTCGCGCGCCAGGTCATCCACCAATGGAACAAGGGCATGCAGCAGGGCATTTGCAGTCATTCTGACTAACAATAGGTCATAAAGACACATGAAAATTATAGGTCAATATGACTCGCCCCCGCGAAAAATGGCGCAGTGCCGCGAGAATCGGCCTGGCATGCATCTTGAAAGAGGGAAGCGAAGGCCGCCCCCTTTCCGGCCGGCCGCTCTTGCAGGAGATACCATGCTGTCCGCTCAACAACGAGCCATCATCAAGGCCACTGTCCCGCTGCTGGAAACCGGCGGCGAAACCCTGACCACCCATTTCTACCGCCTGATGCTGGCCGAGTACCCGGAGGTCCGGCCCCTGTTCAACCAGGCCCACCAGGCCAGCGGCGACCAGCCGCGCGCGCTGGCCAACGGCGTGCTGGCCTATGCGCGCCACATCGACGACCTTACGCCCCTGGGCGGGCTGGTCGGCCGCATCGTGAACAAGCACGTCGGGCTGCAGATCCTGCCCGAACACTATCCCATCGTCGGCACCTGCCTGCTGCGCGCCATCCGCGAAGTGCTCGGCCCCGACGTCGCCACCGACGAAGTCATCGAGGCCTGGGGTGCCGCCTACCAGCAACTGGCCACGCTGCTGATCGGCGCCGAGGAACAGTGCTACGCCACGCAGGAGAACGCAGCCGGCGGCTGGCGCGGCGCGCGCACCTTCCGCGTCGCCCGCAAGGAACAGGAAAGCGCCGAGATCACCTCGTTCTACCTGGTGCCCGCCGATGGCGGCGCCCTGCTGGACTTCCAGCCCGGCCAGTACATCGGCCTGAAGCTGGTCGTCGACGGCGAGGAAGTGCGCCGCAACTACTCGCTGTCCGCGCCGCCCAACGGCCGCGAGTACCGCATCAGCGTCAAGCGCCAAGGCGACGGCGTGGTTTCCAACCATCTGCACGACAAGATCGGCGAAGGCGACACACTGGAACTCTTCCCGCCCTCGGGCAACTTCACGCTGCAGGCCAGCGACAAGCCGCTGGTGCTGATCAGCGGCGGCGTCGGCATCACGCCCACCCTGGCCATGCTGCAGGCCGCCCTGGGCAGCTCGCGCGCCATCCACTTCATCCACTGCGCCCGCAACCAGGCGGTCCACGCCTTCCGCGACTACGTGGACGCCGCGGCCGGCAAGTTTCCGCAGCTCAAGCGCTTCTATTGCTACGACGAGGCCGGCGAGACGGCGCAGCGCCCCGATGCGGTCGGCCTGCTGACCAAGGAGCAACTGGCGCAATGGCTGCCGCAGGACCGCGACGTCGACGTCTACTTCCTGGGCCCCAAGCCCTTCATGCGCAACGTGCGGCGCTACCTGAAGGAGTTGGGCGTGCCGGAAGCGCAGACGCGCTACGAGTTCTTCGGGCCGGAGGCGATGGCGTAAAGCGCGCCGCTACGCAAAGAAGCGCTTCATCTCCAGCCCGCGGATGATCTGCGCGGTCGCCTCCGCCAGCGGAGGCAGCGGGCCGCTGGCGGGCGTGGCCAGGGTCAGGTTGTTCATGATGACCGGCTCGACGATGGACGAGAAGGCCAGGAAGTCCTGGCCCGCCATGTCGCTCAGCGCCGAGCGCGGGATGATGGTGAACATGCCTTCCTCGGCCATGGTCTCGAGGATGGTGTGCACCACGTCCACCTCGGCCACGACGTCCAGCGTCACGTTCAATTCGCGGCAGGTGCGGTCCACCAGCGCGCGGATGGTGTTGGGCGCGCTGGGCAGCACCAGCGGATAGCGGCCCAGGTCGCGCGCACGCACGCGCGGCGGGGGCACCGGCCGGCAGGCCTTGCCATAGGCCAGCACCAGGTCCTCGCGGTAGATGGACTCGAACCGCAGCAGGGACGAGGACGGCGGATCGTACAGCAGCGCCAGGTCCACCCTGCCCTTGACCAGCCATTCGTTCATCTCGGAACTCAGGCCCTCGGCCAGCGTCAGCGCGGCGTCGGGGTGCAGGCGGCGGAACGACTGCACGATGTGTGGCGCCATGCGGCGCGCCACGCGATGCGGCATGCCCAGCCGCACCTTGTCCTGGGCGGCGGCGCGAAAGGCGCGCATGTCCTGGCGCGCGTGCTGGGCCATGGCATCGAGCGTCTTGGCGTGCTCCAGGAACCGCAGGCCGGCCTCGGTGGGTTCGACGCCCCGGCCGGTGCGCGCCAGCAGATGATGGCGCAGTTCGGCTTCGAGCAACTGGATCTGCCGGCTGAGCGAGGGCTGCGAGACGCCCAGCACCTCGCCCGCGCGGGAAAGGCTGCGCATTTCGCAGACGACGATGAAGTAGCGGATTTGCCGAAGGTCCATGGACGCAATGGTATACGTTTTTCCTATATCAGAAGTCAGGCTGGGCGCATTGCTCGGCTCCGAGGGCTTGCGCATGATGCGGGGCTGACGTTCACCGCTATCCCGCCATGCCCGACTGCGCTCCTCCCCTGGCCGAGATCACGCCTGCCGCCGAGTCCCTGCCGAAGCACGCCTGCGACACCCACTTCCACGTCTTCGGTCCCGCCGACGTCTTCCCCTACGCGGACGACCGCCCCTACACGCCGCCCGACGCGCCCTTCGAACGGCTGCGCGACCTGCATCGGCGGCTGGGATTCGAGCGTGGCGTCATCGTGCATCCGGGCTGCCACGGCTACGACCTGTCGGTCACGCTCGACGCGCTGGATCGCGGCGCGGGCCAATACCGGGCCGTGGCGCTGCTGGATCCGCAAGCCGACGAGGCGCGCATCGCCGAACTCGACCGGCGCGGGGTGCGCGGCGTGCGCTTCAATTTCGTGGCCCACCTGGCCAACGCCGGCTGGGACGAACTGGCGCAGGTCGTGCCGCGCATCGCGCCCTTCGGCTGGCATGTCTGCATCCATTCGGACCAGGCCTCGCTCGAAGGCCTGCTGCCCAGGCTGAGAACCTTGCCCGTTCCGTTCGTGATCGACCACATGGGCCGCGTGGCCGCCGCCGAAGGCACGCAGGGGGCGGCCTTCCGCGCCTTGCTCGCGCTGCGCGACCACCCTCGCGCCTGGGTGAAGATTTCCGGGCTGGACCGCACGTCCAGCAGCGGCAAGCGGCCGTTCCAGGACGCCGAGCCGCTGGTGTCGGCGCTGCTGGAAGCCATGCCCGAGCGCCTGCTGTGGGGCACGGACTGGCCCCATCCGAACGTGCGCGGCGACATGCCCGACGATGGCGAACTGCTGAACACCTTCCTGCGGCTGTGCCCCGATGCCGCCACGCGCCGACGCATCCTGGCGGACAACCCCCACGAGTTGTTCCGGTTCGCGCAATGACACGGCGCGTGTTCCACTTCGCCCAGGACACCAGGAGACCTGACCATGCCTAGACTGAATCCCCCCGACGTCGAACAGATGTCCGAACACCAGCGCCGCGTCTACGACGCCATCGCGTCGGGCCCGCGCGGCAAGGTGCGCGGCCCGCTGGCGATCTGGCTGCACCGCCCCGGCCTGGCCGAGCACGCCCAGGCCCTGGGCCAGTATTGCCGCTACGACTCCAGCCTGCCCCCGCGCCTGTCCGAACTGGCCATCCTGACCATGGCCGCGCTGTGGCGGGCCCCCTTCGAATGGTGGGCGCACCACCCCATCGCGCTGAAGGCGGGCCTGGACGCCGACGTGGCCGAGCAGATCCGCGCGGGAACCACGCCCGTGTTCACCCAGCGCGACGAATCGGTCGTCTACCGTTTCGTGCGCGAGCTGGTGGAAACGCGGCAGGTCCCGGACGCGCTCTACCAGGAAGCCGTCGAAGTGCTGGGCCAGGACGGTGTCGTGGACCTGGTCGGCATGGCCGGCTACTACACGCTGATCTCGATGACGCTGAGCGTCTTCGAGATTCCCACGCCCGACGGCAGCACCGTCGAGTTCGGGCGCTGATTCATTTCCAACCATCATCAGATACGAGAGACACACCATGACTGGCCGCCTGCAAGGCAAGATAGCGATCGTCACCGGCGCGGGCAGCGTCGGCCCCGGCTGGGGCAACGGCCGCGCCATCGCCTACCGTTTCGCGCAGGAAGGCGCGCGCGTGTTCGCGGTGGACCGCGACCCCGCCGCCATGGAGGAAACCGTGGCCCGCGTGCGCGAGATCGGCGGCGAGATCGCCATCTGGCGCTGCGACGTCACCTCGTCGGACGAGGTGCGCGACATGGTGCGCGCCTGCGTCGACACCTGGGGCGGCGTGGACATCCTGGTCAACAACGTGGGCGGCTCGCGCAAGGGCGGCCCCGTGGACCTGGACGAAGCGGCATGGGACGCGCAGATCGACTTCAACCTGAAAAGCGTCTACCTGGGTTGCCGCCACGTGCTGCCGCTGATGGTGGAACAAGGCGGCGGCGCCATCGTCAACATCGCATCGACTTCCGGCACGCGCTGGACCGGCTCGGCCCAGGTCGGCTACGCCAGCGCCAAGGCAGGCGTCATCCAGCTGTCGCGCGTCGTGGCGCTGGAGTACGCGAAGAAGAACATCCGCTGCAACACCGTCATTCCGGGCCAGATGCATACGCCGATGGTGGAGGTCCGGCTGGCCGGGCAACGCGCGGGAGGCGACGTGGAAAAACTGCTGGCGCAACGGCAGTCGCGCATCCCGCTGCCCTTCATGGGCGATGGCCTGGACACCGCCAACGCCGCGCTATTCCTGGCTTCCAGCGAAGCCCGCTTCATCACCGCCACCGAAATCGTGGTCGACGGAGGCATGAGTGCGCGCTGCGACTGACGCCCCCGTGCGCTATCCCGATCCGGCCGTCATCGCGCTGGATCCGCGCTTCGAGAAACTGGTGCTGCCGCTGGCGGCCGTCGAACGCCTGGCCACGGGATGCCGCTGGGCCGAAGGGCCGGTGTGGTTCGGCGACGCCCGCTACCTGCTGTGGAGCGACGTGCCCAACGATCGCATCATGCGCTGGGACGAGATCACGGGCCAGACGCACGTGTGGCGGCCGGTGTCCGGCCACGCGAACGGCAACACGCGCGACCGCCAGGGACGGCTGGTCACCTGCGAGCACCAGGGGCGGCGCGTGACCCGCACCGAACACGACGGCCGCATCACCGTGCTGGCCGACCGCTACCAGGGCAAGCGGCTGAACTCGCCCAACGACGTCGTCGTGAAATCCGACGGCTCGATCTGGTTCACCGATCCGCCTTTCGGCATCGTCGGCTACTACCAGGGCGAAAAGGCCGAGCAGGAAATCCCCGCGGCCATCTATCGCATCGACCCGCACAGCGGCGCGGTCGATATGGTCTGCGACACGGTCAACGGACCGAACGGCCTGGCCTTCTCGCCGGACGAGAAACAGCTGTACGTGATCGAATCGCGTGCCCGGCCCCGCAACATCCTGGTGTTCGACGTCTCGGACGACGGCCGCCGGCTGGGGCCGCAACGCGTGCTGTTCGACGCCGCCGACGGCACGCCCGACGGCTTTCGCGTGGACGTGGAAGGCAACCTCTGGTGCGGCTGGGGCATGGGCACGCCCGAGCTCGACGGGGTCCGCGTCTACTCGCCGCGGGGGGAACTCCTGGGCCGCATCGCCCTGCCCGAGCGCTGCGCGAATCTCTGTTTTGGCGGCAAGCATCGCAACCGCCTGTTCATGGCTTCCAGCACGTCGATCTACTCGTTGTTCGTCAACACCCAGGGCGCCTCCGGCGGCTGAACGCCCGCGCCCGGACTTCAAAAACGATAAAGGAGAACACCATGTTCAATCCGATCCGTTTCCAAGCTCTCGCGCCGCTGGCCGCGGCGCTTCTCGGCCTGGCCGCCTTCGGCGCGCAGGCCCAGTCCGTCACCAGCATCGTCGTCGCCTTCCCGCCCGGGGGCCCCGCCGACTCGCTGGCGCGCGTCGTCGCCACCCAGCTCGAGAAAGAGCTCAAGCAGACCGTCGTCATCGAGAACAAGCCGGGCGGCAACGGCGCCATCGCCGCCAGCCAGGTGGCCCGCGCGCGGCCCGACGGCCAGACGCTGTTCCTGAGTTCGGTGGGCGCGATCTCGATCAACCCCGCCCTGTACCCCAAGCTGATCTACGATCCTGCCAAGGATTTCGCGCCGGTCTCCCTGCTGGTTTCCACGCCCGAAGTGCTGATCGTCGGCCCCAACCATCCCAGCAAGACCGCCAAGGATTTCGTCGCGCGCGCCAAGACGCAGAAGGGCGCCACGATGGCCTCCTCCGGCGTGGGCAGCATGCCGCACATGGCCATCGTGCAGTTGAAGCTGTCGACCAAGGCCAACATCCTGCATGTGCCCTACAAGGGCGCCGCGCCCGCCATTACCGACACCATAGGGGGACAGGTCGACGGCTTCATCGGCGACATCTCCGGCCTGATGTCGAACATCAAGGCGGGCAAGGCCAAGGCGCTCGCCATCGCCGCGCCCAAGCGCTCGCCCCTGCTTCCCGACGTCCCCACCTTCGACGAACTGGGCGTGCCCAACGTCTACGCCAACAACTGGTACGGCCTGTATGCGCCCAAGGGCACGCCGGCCGACAAGGTGGCCGAATTGAACGCCGCGGTCCGCAAGGTCCTGGCTTCGCCCGAGCTGAAGGCCTACGCCGAGTCGAGCGGTGTCGAACTGTCGCCCACCACGCCCAGGGAATTCGACGAACTGGGCCGCAAGGATGCCAAGAAGTGGGGTGACCTGATCCGCGCGGAAGGGATCAAGGCCGACGAGTAAGCCCGCCGCTTGCCGGCCGACCGGCGCCCACGTATCGTTGCTCCGCACCCGCACAAGGAGACGTGGGATGGAGATACGGACGACATGGCGCATGCTGGCCTGGGCCGGCTGCCTGGCCGCCGGCGCGGCCGCCGCCGAACCGCAGGCGATCGAAACGGAACTGGGCCCGGACGCGCGCGCCGTCCGGGTCGTCGGCCAGCCCGGGGAATCCCCCGCCGAACTGCGCGCCCGCCTCGACCGGCGCCTGGACGACCTGTGCCAGGGACGGGTCTATGCCGTGGCCTACCAGGAAGGGCAAACCGTCCGGCGGTGGCATGCGGCGGGCGGCTCGACCATGATGGCCACCCCCGAAGCCGTCGTTCCCTATGCCGATGCGCAGGCGGTGTGCGAACGGCAGCGGGACTGATGCCGGCGCGCGACATGGCGGGCCCGGGACGCACGCTGCAAACCCTGTATCCTGGACAGACGGCGGCGGGAAGGCTGCCGGCATTGCTGACGAGCTAGCCCATTCATGCCCAAGGACCGCTCCCTCCCTTTCGCGCCGCCCCGCCGCCAGGCCGCCGCGCCGCGCAACTCGCTGCTGTGGATCTTCGAGCCGCTGGAACGGGACGCGGGCTATTCCAGCAAGCGCATGTTCGGCTGCATCGCCGCCTACCTGGACGACCTGCTGTGCCTCGTGGTGGCGGACCGCGGCGATCCCTGGAGCGGCCTGCTGGTCTGCACGTCCAAGGACCGCCACGCCGCGCTGATCGACGACGAGCCCGCGCTGCGTCCCCACGCGGTGCTGGGCAAGTGGCTGTACCTGCCGCAGGACCACGCGGAGTTCGAAACCGTCGCGGCCAGGCTGGCGGAACTCGCACGGGAACGCGACCCGCGCCTGGGCGTCGCGCCCCGGCCACGAGCCCGGCGAGCCAGGCTGGATGCCGCGGGCTGACCGCGGTGGCCGCGTGGACGGCCCTTAGCGTGCGGGGCGTTCCTGTGCGCCGACCTCGCTCCGCTCGCGCGGCAGGCAGACCAGCACCAGCAGCGAACACGCCCCGGCGCAGATGAAGGCAAGGCCGTAGCCCCCGCCGGCCGAGACGAATATCGCGAACAGCGTGGGCGCCACCATGTTGGTCAGGTTGACCAGGATGCTGGACCCCGCGGCGGTTTCCGAAATCATGTGCGGCGGCGAGCGGCGCGCCACTTCCGCGATCTGCACGCCGTTCCAGCTCGCGGCCGAGCATCCCGCGACGAAGGCCAGCACGATGGCCGCCCACAGCGGCCAGGCCGGACTGGTGAGCCCCAGCAGCACCGTGGTCACCGCCGACAGCACGGCCGCGATCGACAGCACCGCGGTGGCCGACCGCAGATAGTCGGACAACCAGCCCAGCGCGATACGGCCGATCACGCCCCCCGCCTGCATCACCGCGAACACCATGCCGGCCCGCCCCAGGGAATAACCCAGCCCATCGACCAGATAGACCACGGTGAACGTGAACCAGCAGCTCTGGGACACGGCGAACAGGCTGCCCACGACGGAGATCTTCAGCAGGCCGCGGTTGTGCATCAGCGATGCCAGGGGCACGCCCAGGGTACGCAGCGACCGCCACGTCGGCATCGGAAAGGCGCGCCCCGTCCGCTCGGGGACCTCGTCCAGCCCCGCGCTCAGCCGCCAGGTCAGCACAATGGGCAGCAACACGACCACCGCACAGGCCAACAGGGCGATGCGCCAGCCCGCCAGCGCCACCACGGCAGGCACGAGCAGCCCCGCCATCACGCCGCCCAGCGGCACGCCGGCCTGCTTGATCGAGAACATCAGGTTGCGCTTGCCCGGCGGGGAGAATCTTTGCAGGACCTCGCTGCCGGCCGGGTTGGCGGCGCCATTGCTCAGGCCCATGGCAAAGCACGCGGCCAGCGCCACGCCCAGGCTGGGATACAGCAGGAACGCCAGGCAAACCGCCCCCAGCGACAACGTCAGTTGCAGGGTGCGCATGCCGCCGACCTGCTTGAGCAGCGCGGAGCCCGCGAGCAGGATGGCCAGTCCGCCCATCGAGTTGCTGGCGGTCAGATAACCGATGGAACTGCCGCTCCAGCCGAACTCCGCGGACATGGCCGGCGCGATGATGGGAATGAGGCGGGTCAGGAACGACGAAATGGTCTGCAGAATGCAAATGGCCACTACTGGCATCAGCCAGGCCGGTGCGGTGCGTGTCATCGAGTCTCTTGCGTCGCGCTTGTCGGGGATGCCAAGGGGGAAATGCGGCGTCCCGCCCGGTGATCCGGGGTTTGCCCTTCATGATACCGCCAGGGATCCCGGCGGTCTGCCCGGATCGCGGCGGTTGCCCAATTGCGGCAAACAGTGCAACATGGCCCACCCGGGTCACGGGCTTTTTCGCCAGACCCATTTAGGAGCGAGCAGTTTGCCCAAGGAAGATTTGATCGAAATGCGTGGCGTGGTCAACGAGGTCCTGCCTGACTCACGGTTCCGGGTCACGCTGGAAAACGGCTTCGAAATCACCGCGTATTCCGGCGGAAAGATGCGTAAATTCAACATCCGCGTACTCGCGGGCGACGACGTCACGCTCGAGATGTCCCCCTACGACATGACCAAGGGCCGCATCACGTTCCGCCATATCGCGGGCCGCCCTGCCAACCCCGGCCCCAATCCCCGGAAAAAATGACGGCCACGGCCGTCCAAATGAAAACAGCTCCCTGGGGAGCTGTCGGCTTTCAGTCAGCCTGCTTGCGCAAGCTCAAAGCACCTTGATCTTGGTCGCCGCCGGGCCCTTGGCGCCCTGGCCGGCGATGAA
This sequence comes from Pigmentiphaga sp. NML030171, assembly GCF_002188635.1. Classification (GTDB taxonomy): domain Bacteria; phylum Pseudomonadota; class Gammaproteobacteria; order Burkholderiales; family Burkholderiaceae_B; genus Pigmentiphaga; species Pigmentiphaga daeguensis. The sequence goes on from NZ_NINX01000032.1 coordinate 76,320, forward strand.
GCTCACGCGCTGGTTCTCTTCCAGGGAGCGGTGGCCGCTGCCCTGGATTTCCGAAAAGTGCGCGAACAGATCCTTGCCGCCCGCGTCCGGCACGATGAAACCGAAGCCCTTCTCGGAGTTGAACCACTTGACGATGCCTGTTTGTTCCATGTCATTTCCTTGGTGATAAAAAAACGGATTTCCCGTCAACTCACGACACTCAAGGAAGAAATTGGAACGACGAAGACCGCTATCGTGGACTTTGACTGAACTGGATTACGACTCTTGAAGGTCGTGGCTGGCGGACTATGGACCGGATAGCGCGAGATGTCAAATCGGCCTTGTCAGGACGCGGTCCTATCCGGGGAAATGACAAGGCACTGGTGCCGGTGAAAGGAATCGAACCCTCGACCTTCTCATTACAAGTGAGCTGCTCTACCAACTGAGCTACACCGGCAGAAGGCGGGATTGTAATGGAAATCGATGTCCGTCACGCCGGGGCGGCCGCCGCGACACGCGCCGGGTCGCAGGACCAGGCGCTCCACGAGCCCGCGTACAGCGCCGCCTTCACTCCCAGATCCTGCACGGCGGCGATCCAGTACGCGGCCGCCACGCCCGATCCGCAATAGGCCACCACCGGCCGCTCGTCGTCGTCGAACAGGCCGAGCTTGCGCGCCAGGGCCTCGCGCTGGGCGAAAGGCAGCAGGCGGCCGTTCGCATCCTGCCAGATGCCGGCGGGACTGCTGACCGCGCCCGGCAAGTGGGACGGCTGCCTGCCGTCGCCGGCATAGGCCGCCGCGGTACGTGCATCGAACAGGCGATATGCCGGGAGATCCGCGGCGATGACGTCCGTATCGATGGAAGGCAGTTCAGGCGCGGCAGCCGGCGCGGCAAGCGGCGCCGCGCCTGCGCCTCGGGCGGCCCATGCCCCCAGGCCGCCATCCAGGATGCGGACGCGAGGCAGGCCGGCCCAGGTCAGCACCCACCATGCGCGCGCGGCAGCCGAGCCATTGGCGGCGTCATAGACGACGATGTCGCCGTCCGGGTCCAGGCCGGCCTCGGCCGTCCAGCGACGGACCGCTTCGGGCGCGGGCAGCGGCAGGCGGCCGCGGGCGGGATCGCCAGGCTCGGCGTAGTGCGTCGGCAGCGCGGTCTCGATGGAACCCGGCACCGGCTCGGCCGGCGGCGGGCCCGCATCGGGGGCGACGTAGACCACGGCCACGTTTCCCGAGGCCAGGGCCGCCGCCAGGGTTTCAGCGGAGATGAAGGGGGAAAGCGTATCGGAAGCGGGAAGAACGGTGCTCATGGGGATTCCTTGTGAAGGATCAGCGTTTGGCTTGCAGAAGGTCCCGGCCGGCCGACGGCGGCATCGCGAGCGTCATGGCCGCACTGGCCAGGGCGACGGCGCCCAGGACGAGGTAGACCCAGGAATAGGCGGCATCGCCCGTGCCGGCCGCGGCCCCGCCCTGGAGCAGCAGCGCGGCCGCGGCCACGCCCATGGCCACGGTCAGGTTCTGGATGGCCAGGAAGAAGCTGGTGGCGGCGGCCAGCCGGGGCCGCGCCACGTCGGCATAGGCCAGCGTGCCGTAGGCGTTCATCTGCAACGAGCGCGCCCAGCCAAAGCCGAACAGCGTGGCCGCGTACACGACCATGGCCTCGCGCGGCGGCACCCATCCCGCCGCCGCCAGGCAGCCGGCCGCCAGCGCGCCATGCAGGAACAACCCCTTGCGGTATCCGGTCCGGCGCAGGATCTTGCCGCTGAAGAACTTCATCGCGAAGCCTCCCACGGCCGGGACCAGCACGAACAGCCCCGCCTCGAGCGGGCTGTAGCCGTCGCGCTGCTGCAAGGTCACGGGCAGCAGGAAGGGCACGCCACCCACGGCGATGCGAAACACCGAACCGCCCGCCATCGCGTCACGAAAGCTGCGCAATGTCAGCAGATCCAAGGCCAGCACGGGTTCGGCCGTGCGCCGCGCATGCCGCACATAGGCTGCCACCAGCAGTGCGCCGGCCGCCAGCGCCGCCACGGCCGGCCCGGTCCGGACCCGGGCCTCAGCCAGCGCCATCAGTCCCCACATCAGGCAGGCGAAGCCGATGCCGCTCAGCAGCGTGCCGCGCAGGTCGAAAGCGCCCTGGCCCCGGCCTTCGGTGGCGGGCAGGAAGCGCCGGACCAGCCATAGCGCGCCCAGGCACAGCGGCACGTTGATCCAGAAGATCCAGCGCCATCCCACATAGGTCGTCAGGAGGCCGCCCAGGAACGGGCCGACCATCGGCGCGATCATGGCCAGCAGGATCACCAGCGCCATCGCCTCGACCAGTTCGTGCTTGGCGGCGGTGCGCAGCACGATCAGCCGGCCCACCGGCGCCATCAGGGCGCCCGCCATGCCCTGCACGAAGCGCAGCACGATCAGGACGAGGGCGTTGGGCGCGAAGCCGCAGGCGATGGAGCTGGCCAGGAACAGCCAGATCGCGCCGGCGAACACCCGCTTGTCGCCGTGACGTTCTGCCAGCCTGCCGCTCAGCGGAATCAGGATGGTCAGCCCCAGCAGGTAGGCGGTAATGGTGGCGCTGAGCGTGACCGTGTCCGAGTTCAGGTCCGCCGCCATCGCGGGCAGCGCCGAGGCCACGCTGGTCGCGTCGAGCTGTTCGACGAAGAAAATGGACGAGACGATCCATGCGGTGCGCCGGGTCTGCGGCGACAGGCGCTCGGGCGGCGCGGCCGCCGCGGTGGCTGCTGGAGGCATCAGGCCGCCCGGCGCACACCGGCCGTGCCGGCATCCGCTTCAATTTCCGCCTCGCCGGCGATCAGTGTCCGCAGCGCCTGCCGGACCACCTGCCGCTGGGCCGGCGTTTCCCATTGCGCGCGCGGGAACTCGCCCACCACCCGCCCGGGCCGGTCGAAGACCAGCACGCGGTCGGCCATGGACAACGCCTCGTCCAGCGAATGCGTGATCTGCAGGACGGTCTGGCCACGCGCCTTCGCGATGCGCTGGAAGTCGCCGCGCAACGCGGCGGCGGTCACCTCGTCCAGCGCGCCGAAGGCCTCGTCGGCGATCATGACCTCGGGCTGGGTGATCAGCGCCCGCGCCAGCGCCACCCGCTGGCGCATGCCGCCCGACAGTTGCTGGGGATAGGCCTGTTCGTGGCCGGCCAGGCCGACCTTGTGCAGCAGTTCGACGGCCTGCGCCTCGGTGCCGGACGAGCGGGCGCGCAGGATCTCCAGCGGCACCAGCACGTTGTCGAGCGCCGAGCGCCAAGGCAGCAGGCGATCGGTCTGGAAGACGCAGCCTATCCGGCCGCGCAGGCGGTTGAAGTCGCGCAGGGGATCGACGCCCAGCACTCGCACCCGGCCGGCCGAAGCTTCCGCCAGGCCCAGGATCAGGTTGACCGCCGTCGATTTGCCGCAGCCGGTGCGGCCGACGATGCAGACGTGTTCGCCGGCGGACACGGAAAAACTCAGGTCGGCGATGGCCGGCGCGCGGCCCTTGCCGAACCGCTTCTCGACCTGGGTGAATGCAATGGCGTCAGGCATGGCTGCGTACTCCGTCATGGCCGCGATACGACAGGAAGCGGCGTTCGAGGCCGCTCAGCACCTGATTGCTCAGGATGACGAAGGCCACCAGCACGGCCGTCCAGACGATGGTCTGGTCCATGCGGAACATCTCCTGCGACACGCGCAACTGGTGGCCGATGCCGGTGATGCCGCCCAGCAGCTCGGCCATGATGGTGACGCGGGTGGCATTGCCGATGTTGATCCGCCACACCGTCAGCAGCGACGGCAGGACCGCCGGCCACCACAGGATGCGCGCCCGCTGCCAGGGCGTGGGCCGCATGGATTGCACGAGGTCCACCCAGTCGCGCGGGATGCCGCGCAGGGCGTCGCGGGCCTGGTAGAAGAACGCGGGCAGCGCCGAGGTGACTACCACGAAGGCGATGCGCGCCTCGGCATCGCGGAACCAGAGGATGGCGAAGATGACCCAGCACAGGGACGGAATGCCCTGCTTGAGCTCGACCAGCGGCACCAGGAAGCGCTCGACGTGGACGTTGCCGGCCACGGCCGCGCCCAGCAGGGACGACACCAGGAACGATGCCAGCAGGTACGCCCAGATACGTCCGTAGGTGATGGCGATGGCGGACCAGCCTTCGGGCGAGGCCAGCAGATCGCCGCCGGTGGCCGCTATCTGTGCCAGCGAGGGGAAGAACATGGGGGTCGAACGATGCGACGCCCATTCCCACGCCCCCAGCATCAAGGCAATGGCCAGCGCGCCTTCCCACGGCACGGCCGGCCAGGCGGCCGGCCGCGCGCCGCGCCTGCGTGCCGCTACGCGAGGGTCCGCCAGGCTACTCATTCCTTCCTTCCACGTCGAAGGCGGACACCAGCGAATCGAGTTCCGCGTCGGTCAGCGGGCGCGGCAACTGGCCCCCTTCGGGCAACAGCTTCTGGGTCAGCAGTGCCACGGTCTTGATGTGGCGGCGCAGGGGCTCGATGCGGGTCAGGTCGCGATAACGTTCCAGCACGCCTTGCAATGCGTCCACCTCGACCTGCGCGTCCTTGGACACCAGACGGGCGGCCTCGGCCGGTTTTTGCCGGATGAACGCCGCCGCTTCGCGGTTGGCCGCGTAGAACTTGCGGATCAGCGCCTGGTTGGGCGCCTGGGCGATCCATGGCGACGCCACGCCCAGCGTGATGGACGGCACGAAATCCGTGCCCGAGGCCTTTTGCCAGACGGCCTTGTCGAACACCGGCAGCGCATGCAACGCCCCCTTGCCCTGCGCGACCGCGGCGGCGCCCTCGGTGGGATTGACCAGCAGGGCGTCGATGCGCCCCAGTTGCAGCTCGGCCAGTCCCGCGGCGCCGCGCGCGCTCGAGGACTTGATCGTGACCTTGCCCAGGTCCACGCCCCGGGCCTGCAGGAACCACTTCGACAGCGCCCAGCTTCCCGTGATGGTGTCGGTCTGCACCACCTTGCCCTGGAGCTGCTTGATGTCCGTGATCGCGGGATCGCGGATGACGATGTCCGACTCGAAATTGAAGATGTTCCACAGCAACGTGAAATCGGCGCCCTGCTGCTTGAAGCGGCTGACCGCGGCGATCGCGGCGCAGAAGCAGACCGGATCCCGGCCCGTGGCGAAATCGGTATAGGCCACGTTGGAAGGCTTGGGCGTGACGGTCAGTTCGAACCCGTGCTTGCGGTCCAGCCCCAGCTTCTGGATCAGCACCGGTATCCATATGCTTTGCGAAGGCGGCGAGAACACCGTGACCGCCAGCCTAGGCAGCGGCTCGGCCGCCTGGGCGAAGGATACCGTGGCGTTCACCGCCAGCCCCACGGCCAGCGCGGTGCCGACCTTGCGGAACAGCTCTTTCAGGTTTTTCATGACTATCAGTCCAGCACCGCGCGATGCAGCACGCGGTCTTGTCCCGCGTAGTTGAAGATGCCCCGATGCTGGACGATACGGTTATCCCAGATCAGCGCGGCGCCGGTCTCCCAGCGGTACTCGGTGCAGACTTCGGGCGACTTGATGAACTCGAACACGATGCCCAGCAGATGGTCGCTGACCAGCCGAGGCACGCCCAGCACCCGCTGCGCATAGAGTTCGCAGGCGAAAAGCTGGCGCGCGCCGGTTTCCGGATGCACCCGCACCAGCGGCACCTCCAGCGGTGGCGTGTCGAGCCGCGCCTGGGCCAGCCGCTCCGGATCGCCGTAGGACATGGACACCAGCCCCATCTGGTCGGCGTTGTGCAGGATGGTCAACGTGTCCAGATAGGCCGCGAAGCGTGGATCGAGCAGTTGGTAGGCCGCCGTGGCGTTCGAGAACAGCGTCCCGCCGCCGTGCCGGGGCGCCTGCACGGCGTACAGGGCCGTGAACTTCTGCGGACGCTCGCGATAGGCCTGGTCGATGTGCCAGATATAGTTGGTGCGCGTCTTCTTGCGCGCCGAATCGATGGCGTTGGCCTCGCCGCCCACGCGCGGCGCCTGGGGGTTGCCGGCGAACCGGGGCGAGCCGAACAAGGCGGCGAACGGCTCGAAGTCGCCGGCCGCGACCGATCCCGGCTCGAACGACAGGAAGCCGTACTCCAGCAGGGCGCGGTAAAGGAAGGCCTGGACTTCGTCCGGTGTCCGGACCTCGGGCTGGAAGCGGAACCCCTGGACCAGTCCCCCCACGATGGGGGAATACGGCTGGATGCGGATTTCGCCCAGGCGCGCCTCGTCGTAGCGATACAGCTCGGGGGCGAGGATGCGGGGTTGGTGCAGCTCGGTGTCCGCGGGCCGATGCAGCGGTTTGAGCAATGCGTTCATCGTCATTCGTCTCGCGAAAGAGAGCCAGAATAACGACGGCCGCCGCGGCCGCTAACGAATGTTTCCGAGTTTCGTTATGCGTCGCGTGAAAGCGCGGGCGGGGCAGTTGCCCCGCCGGCTCGGAGAGGACTTACTTGATGACGGTCAGCTTCGGCCGGCCACGATCGGGGCCGCCCGAGGGCGCGGGATCCGTATCGTCCGGCCCTTCGTCGGACGGGGCCGGAGGCGTCTCGCCCGCCGGTACGGCGGACAGTTGCGGACGGCTGCCCGACACGTTCTCCTGGGGCTCGGCGGCAGCGGCGTCGTCGACGACCGGACTGTCGGGCGCGGCGCCCGTGCCTGCGGGCGGTCCCGCCTCGAAGGCCATGCCATGTCCGGTCTCGCGGGCGTAGATGGCCGTGACCGCATCCACCGGGACGGAAATCTGGCGCGCCACGCCGCCAAAGCGCGCCTGGAACTCGATGAACTCGTTGCCCAGTTGCAGCTTGTGGGTGGCCAGCCTGCCGACGTTCAGGACGATCTCGCCGTTCTTGACGTGCTCGCGGGGCACCACTACCCGCTCGTCGACGGTCACCGCCAGGTGCGGCGTGTAGCCGTTGTCGGTGCACCACTCGTGCAGCGCGCGGATCAGGTAAGGCTTGGTGGAGATTTCGCTCATGGTTGCATCCCTCGCGCGGCATGCCGCGGCTCGCGCACGGCCCGGACAGCAAGGCCGCCGCGCGGGGCCGGCGGATGATCCGTGCGCTGCGCATCAGCGGCGCATGACCTTTTCGGACGGCGTCAGCGCCTCGATGTACGCCGGCCGCGAGAAGATGCGCTCGGCATACTTCTGCAGGGGGGCGGCGTTCTTCGGCAGCTCGATGCCATAGTGGTCCAGGCGCCAGAGCAGCGGCGCGATCGCCACGTCCAGCATCGAGAACTCTTCGCCAAGCATAAACTTGTTTTTCAGGAAGATCGGCGCGAGCTGCGAAAGCCGGTCGCGGATCTGCTGGCGCGCCTGTTCGAGCGCCTTCTCGTCGGCGCGGCTTTCCCGGGCTTCCAGCGTGCCGACGTGCACGAACAGTTCTTTCTCGAAGTTGAACAGGAACAGCCGCGCGCGAGCGCGCATCACCGGATCGGCGGGCATCAGCTGCGGATGCGGGAAGCGCTCGTCGATGTACTCGTTGATGATGTTCGACTCGTACAGCACCAGATCGCGCTCGACCAGGATGGGCACCTGGCCGTACGGGTTCATGACGGCGATGTCCTCGGGCTTGTTGTAGAGGTCGACGTCGCGGATTTCGAAATCCATGCCCTTTTCGAACAACACGAAACGGCAGCGTTGGGAAAACGGACACGTGGTTCCGGAGTAAAGCACCATCATGGCGGGGCCTCCGAGAGGGGATGTAAAAACGTTAAAGGGCCAGTCATCCAAGAGGATGCTGGCCCCGGACAGGTAGTTCGAGAACTACTTGACGTCCTTCCAGTACACGGCGTTCAGGCGCCAGGTGATGACCGTGAAGAAAGCCAGGAAAATCAGCACCCACACCCCCAGGCGCACGCGATGCTGCTGCACGGGCTCGGCCATCCACGACATGAACGCGACCAGATCGGCCACGTCGTTGTCGTACGCTTGCACCCGGGCCGCATCCTTGGCCGTGAAACGCGTTTCCATCGTTTCGTGGCCATGGTAGTCGGCAACCGGCTCATGCTTGACGGTGGCAGCGCCATTCACGTCGTAGGTCGTCGTGACACGCTCCCAGCCGTGCTCGCCTTCGCCCCGGTGCATGGCGACGGTGGTGAGTTCGCGCGGACCCTGGCGTTCCCACAGGACATGAGGCATGCCCACGTTGGGAAAGACCAGGTTGTTCCAGCCCGTGGGCCGGGTATCGTCGCGGTAGAACGTACGCAGGTAGGTGTAGAGGTAATCGGCGCCCGACGGTCCCGCGTTGACGGATTTCGCCCGGGCAATGACCGACAGGTCGGGAGGCGCGGCGCCGAACCATTCCTTCGCCTCTTTGGCGCTCATGGCAACGGTCATCATGTCGCCGACTTTGCCGTCCGTGAACAGGAGGTTGTCCTTGATCTGTTCGTCGGTCAGGCCGATGTCCTTGAGCCGATTGTACCGCATCGACGAGGCGGCATGACAGTTCAGGCAATAGTTGACGAACAGTTTGGCCCCGTTTTGCAGGGCCGGCAGGTCGTTCAGGCGCGAGGGCGCCTTCTCGAGGTGATACCCGCCTTCGGCTGCCTGCACCCCAGTGCAGGCAAGCATCAGAATCAGTAGACCGAGCAGCTTCTTCATCGTGATATCCGTTAGTCTGTCGGGCCGGCGCAACCGCCGCCGGCCCGGTGAACATCCTCAGTGGGCGGAGAAAGTGACACGTTCGGGCACAGGCTTGAACGTGCCGAGCCGGCTCCAGAACGGCATCAACAGGAAGAAGCCGAGGTAGAGGACCGTGCCGATCTGCGAGATGAGGTTGAAGACGTCGTTGGGCGGCTGCGTGCCCAGGTAGCCCAGCACCAGGAAGTTGACGATGAAGATGCCGTAGATCCACTTGTGCCAACCGGGACGGTAGCGGATGGACTTCACGGGCGAATGATCGAGCCAGGGCAGGAAGAACAGGATGACCACCGCGCCGCCCATCGTCAGCACGCCCCAGAACTTGGCGTCCCAGACGCGCAGCAGGACGGCGATGGCCAGCAGCACCACGACGATGGCGATCTTGGCGACGCCGCTGACGCGGCTCTTGAGCAGGAACCACACCGCCGCCGCGACCGCGGCGAACGCCAGCACCCAGGTGAAGTCGTCGGTGCAGGCACGCAGCATCGAGTAGAACGGCGTGAAGTACCAGACCGGCGCGATGTGCGGCGGGGTCTTGAGCGGATCGGCCGGGATGAAGTTGTTGTACTCGAGGAAGTAGCCGCCCATCTCCGGCGCGAAGAAGACGATCGCGCTGAAGATCATCAGGAAGATCGCCACACCGAACAGGTCGTGCACGGAGTAGTAGGGATGGAACGGGATGCCGTCGAGCGGAACGCCGTTGGCGTCCTTCTTGGCCTTGATCTCGACGCCGTCGGGGTTGTTGGAGCCGACTTCGTGCAGCGCGATGACGTGCGCCACGACCAGGCCCAGCAGCACCAGGGGCACGGCGATGACGTGGAACGAGAAGAAGCGGTTCAGGGTCGCGTCGGAGACGACGTAGTCGCCGCGGATCAGGATCGCCAGGTCAGGACCGACGAACGGGATGGCCGAGAACAGGTTCACGATCACCTGGGCGCCCCAGTAGGACATCTGGCCCCAGGGCAGCAGGTAGCCCATGAAGGCCTCGGCCATCAGGCACAGGAAGATCGCCACGCCGAAGATCCAGACCAGCTCGCGCGGCTTGCGGTACGAGCCGTAGAACAGCCCGCGCAGCATGTGCAGGTACACCACGACGAAGAACATCGAGGCGCCGGTGGAGTGCATGTACCGGACGAGCCAGCCCCACGGCACTTCCCGCATGATGTATTCGACCGACTGGAACGCGCGTTCGGCGTCGGGCTTGTAGTGCATGACCAGGAAAATCCCGGTCACGATCTGGATGACCAGCACCAGGAGCGCCAGCGAGCCGAAGAAATACCAGAAATTGAAGTTCTTCGGTGCGTAGTACTCGGACAGGTGCGCTTTCCAGGTCGAGGTGAGCGGAAAGCGGGCGTCGATCCAGCCCAGAAGGCCAGTGGTCTCGACATTCTTCTCGCCAGCCATGGCTGCTGCTCCTTTTGCTCGGCGGGTTCGGCGCTGCGCTGCTTGGTGCCGCAACGCCGACGTGTTTCTATGGCTACGTTTGACAGGAGGACGCGGTTATCGCCTCCCCCGCTGCGAATGACTGACGCTCAGGCCTTGTTGTTCTTGTCGACACCGACCACGATCTTGGTATCGGACACGAACTCGTAGGGAGGAATCGTCAGGTTGTCGGGCGACGGCTTGTTCTTGTACACCCGTCCGGCCATGTCGAAGGTCGACCCATGGCAGGGGCACAGGAAGCCGCCGTGCCAATCGGCCGGCAGGTTGGGCTGGGGCCCGGTGGCGAACCGGGCGGTGGGCGAGCACCCGAGGTGCGGGCAGATGCCGACGGCGACGAGGTACTCGGGCTTGATCGAGCGGTACTCGTTGCGCGCGTACTCGGGCGTGATTTCGTTCGGGTTGCGCTCGGAGTTGGGGTCGGCGAGCTGGGCGTCGACTTCCTTCAGCGTGGCAAGCTGCTCGGGCGTCCGGCGGATGATCCAGACCGGCTTGCCGCGCCACTCGACGGTGCGCATTTCACCGGGCTGCATGTCTCCAATTTCGACTTCCACCGGAGCACCCGCCGCCTTCGCCCGTTCGGACGGGGCGAACGTGCTGACGAAAGGAACGGCCACTCCTACGGCCGCGACTCCCCCGACAGCACAGGTGGTGCCGACCCAGAAACGGCGGTCGGCGTCTACCACTTTGTCCTGACTCATTGATTGACCCTCAAGATTACTTCTTCTCTTAGCACTTGAAAGCAGATTGGCGCTCTTGGCGGACCGGCGCCTTATAGTAACCTTCGAGTATAACGCAATGCCTACAGGGCCCGACAGACTTCGTAGCACATTCGCCATCGCACTGTTACGGCCGAGCTCACCGCCACGCAGAAAAATGAGAGATACTCTCGCGCAACAACAAACGGGAGGTGGTCCATGAGCATCATGAAGGAGTTCCGCGATTTCGCGATGCGCGGCAACGTCGTCGACCTCGCGGTCGGTGTGATCATCGGCGCGGCGTTCGGCAAGATCGTCGACTCCCTGGTCAAAGACATCGTCATGCCGATCGTCAACGTCATCCTGGGCGGCAACGTCGATTTCAGCAACAAGTTCATCGTACTCCGGGCGCCGGCCGACTACACCGGCCCGCAGACCTACGACGCCCTCAGCAAGGCCGGCGCCACCCTGCTCGGGTGGGGCAATTTCCTGACTATTCTGATCAACTTCGTGCTGCTGGCCTTCGTCATCTTCTGGATGGTCAAGGCCATGAACCGCGCCCAGGCCCGCTTCACCAAGGAAGCCCCGCCGCCGGCGCCCGCGCCGACCCCGGAAGACGTCGAACTGTTGCGCGAAATCCGCGACCTGCTGAAGAGGTAGGCCCCCCCCCTACGCCCTGCGGGCGCCCCCCAGGGGGCGATGCGGGTGGACCGGCGGAGCCGGATCCACCGCATCCTGGGTCTAGTACCCAATTCTTGGGTTGCGGCACCGATGCTATCGCTGGCTGCCAGCGATAGCATCGGTGATTCAGCCCAAGATCGTTTCCCTAGACCCAGGAAACCGCGGAGCTGGCTTTGCCAGTCCGCCAGTTTCGCCCCCTTTAGGGGGCCCGCGTCAGCGGGTAGGGGGTGGGCTTCCCCTCAGACCGGGTTGTCGATGTCGATGAAATCCACCCGGATGCCGAAGCGGTCGGCGATGGCGCGGCCCAGGGCCTGGACGCCGTAGCGTTCGGTGGCGTGGTGGCCGGCGGCCAGGAAGGCGGTGCCGGTTTCGCGGGCGAGGTGGACGGTGGGTTCGGAGATCTCGCCGGTGATGTAGGTCTGGGCGCCGGCGTCGATGGCGTCCTGGAGCATGCCCTGGGCCGCGCCGGTGCACCAGGCGATGCGGCCCGCGGGACGGGAGGGGTCGCCGATCAGCATGGGTTCGCGCTGCAGGCGCTGCGCGATGCGGGCCGCCAGGTCGCCCACCGTGGCCAGGCCGGGGGCCTGGCCCAGCCAGATCAGGCCGTCATGGCCGGCGGTCTGGGGCACGCCCTCCACGAAGTGGGGGGCCAGGCCCAGCACCTCGGCCAGTTGTGCGTTGTTGCCCCACCGGGGGTGGGCATCCAGGGGCAGGTGGTAGGCGAACAGGTTCAGGTCATGGCCCAGGACCAGCGACAGGCGGGTGCGGCGGGTGCCCCGCACGCGGGGGTCCTCGTTCTTCCAGAACCAGCCGTGGTGGACCAGCAGGCCGTCCGCCCCGGCGGCGATGGCATGCCGAATGGCGGCCTCGGATGCGGTGACGGCGGCGATAATATGCCGGACCACGGGCCGTCCCTCGACCTGCAATCCGTTCGGACAGTAGTCGCGGAAGCGGGCGACCTGCAGTTCGGCGGCCAGCCAGGACGCGAGTTCCTCGGCGCTGACGCCGCCCGCGCCCCCCGCTGGTGCATGGGTTTGCGCTGAGGCCCGCTCGCCTGCGATCATTGTCAATCTCCTAAGCTAGGGAAAAGTATTTTGCACATGCGCCGACTATGGCTGATCTTTGCCCAGACCACCACCGTCTGTCTGGCCATTTTATTCATCGTCGCCACCCTGCGCCCCGAATGGCTGCCACGCCGCGGGGGCCCGGGCAGCAATAACGCCATCGTCGTCCCGTTCTTCGAGGCCTCGCCCTCGCCGACCGGCGAAGGCGGCGCGACCGCGTCCTATGCGGCGGCCACCCACAAGGCGGCGCCGGCCGTGGTGAACATCTTCACCAGCAAGGACACGCCCCAGCAGCCTGCCTATCCGTTCTCCGACGATCCGGTATTCCGGCGTTTCTTCGGCGAACCCGACACCAACCCCGAACCGGTCTCCAGCCTGGGATCGGGCGTCATCGTCAGCCCGGAAGGCTACATCCTGACCAACAACCATGTGATCGAGGCGGCGGACGAGATCGAAGTGGCGCTGGCCGATGGCCGCAAGGGCAAGGCCACCCTGGTCGGGTCCGATCCCGAGACCGACCTGGCGGTACTGAAGCTGGCGCTGCCCAACCTGCCCTCGGTCACCTTCGGCCGGGCCGAGGATCTCCAGGTGGGCGACGTGGTGCTGGCCATCGGCAACCCGTTCGGCGTGGGCCAGACCACGACCATGGGCATCGTCTCGGCGCTGGGCCGCACCCACCTGGGCATCAACACCTTCGAGAACTTCATCCAGACCGACGCCGCCATCAACCCCGGCAATTCCGGGGGCGCGCTGATCGACGCCCAGGGCAACCTGGTCGGCATCAACACCGCCATCTATTCCCGCTCGGGCGGCTCGCTGGGCATAGGCTTCGCGATCCCGGTCAGCACGGCGCGCCAGGTGATGGAGCAACTGATCACGACCGGCACGGTCACGCGGGGCTACATCGGCGTCGAGCCGCAGGACCTGACGGCCGAGCTGGCCGACGCCTTCAAGCTGTCGCGCAAGGAAGGCGTCATCATCGCCGGCGTGGTGCGCGGCGGGCCGGCGGCCAAGGCCGGCATACGCACGGGCGACATCGTGGTATCGGTCGCGGGCAAGGCCATCCTGGACACCACCACGATGCTGAACGCCATCGCCCAGTTGCCGCCGGGCGAGAAGGTGTCCATCAAGATCGTCCGTGGCGGACAGGAAATGGAAGCCAGCGTGACCATCGGCACGCGGCCCAAGCCCAGGCGCGAGGCCCAGCAACCCTGACGCCGGCCCGGACCTACTTGCGGCCCAGGCCCAGGTAGCTCTCGACCACGCGCGGATCGTCCGCCAGCTCGCGGGCCGGGCCGGCCAGCACCACCTGGCCGGTCTCCAGCACATAGGCGTAGTCGGCCGTCTGCAAGGCCGCGCGCGCGTTCTGCTCGACCAGCAGGATGGCCACGCCGCGGCGCCGCAGTTCGGCGATGATGAGGAAGATTTCCTTGACGATGCGCGGCGCGAGCCCCAGCGATGGCTCGTCCAGCAGCAGCAGGCGGGGCTTGGCCATGAGGGCGCGCCCCAGGGCCAGCATCTGGCGCTCGCCGCCGGACAGGGTGGCAGCCAGCTGGCGGCGGCGTTCCTTGAGCCGGGGGAAGAGCCCGTAGACTTCCTCCATCGACGCGGCCTGGTCGCGATGGCCCGAGCGATAGCGCTGGAAAGCGCCCAGCAGCAGATTGTCCTCGACGCTCATCTCGCCGAACAGTTCGCGTTTCTCGGGCACGAGGTTCAGGCCGGCGGCGACCATCTGCTCGATGTCCACGCGGCGCTGTGGACGGCCCTCCAGGCTGATGGCGCCACGCGCCGGCAGCAGTCCCATGATGGCCGACAGCAAGGTGGTCTTGCCCGCGCCGTTGGGGCCGATCACCGTCACGATGGTGCCCGCCGGCACCGCCAGGTCTATGCCATGCAGCGCCTCGACCTTGCCGTAGGACACCGACAGGCCCGAGACCTCGAGCAGCGGCGCGGCCATTGCCGCCGACCCCGTCATTCCACACCTCCCAGATACGCTTCCAGCACGCGCGGATCGCGCTGCACGTCCTCGGGCAAGCCCTCGGCGATCTTCTCTCCGAACTCCATCACCACCACGCGGTCGGCCAGGCCCATGACGAAATCCATGTCGTGCTCGACCAGCAGGATGGCCATGCCTTCGGAGCGCAGCGCCTTCAGGGTGTCGGACAGGGCCTGCTTCTCGAGGTAGCGCAGGCCGGCCGCCGGCTCGTCCAGCAACAGCAGGCAGGGATCGGCGCACAGCGCGCGGGCGATCTCCAGCATGCGCTGCTTGCCCAGCGGCAACGAACCGGCCGCCACGTGCAGGGCGTCGCCCAGCCCCACGCGCCGGGCCTGCCGCGCCGCCTCGGCCAACAGGCGCGCCTCCTCGCGGCGTTCCAGGTGCAGGCCGCCCAGCACCAGGCCCGACAGCAGGCCCGGACGCTCCCGCAAGTGGGCGCCCAGCGCGATGTTCTCGATCACGGTCATCTGCGGCAGCAGGCGCACGTGCTGGAACGTGCGGCCCATGCCCAGCGCGGCGATCTCGCGCGAGGGCCGGCCCGTCACGTCCCGCCCGCGGAAGACCACCTTCCCGGAGGTGGGGTCGTCCACGCCGGACAGCAGGTTGAACATGGTGCTCTTGCCCGCGCCGTTGGGGCCGATCAGGGCCAGCACCCCGCCGGCGGGGACGGTGAAGCTGATGTCGTTGTTGGCCACCAGCCCGCCGAAGCGCTTGGTCAGGCCCCGGGCCTCCAATACGACTTCGCCGTGCGCCGGCTGGGCACGCCGCGCCAGCGGCCGCGCTTGCTCGTCGACGGTGCGCCGGGACTCGGCCAGCGGCAGCCAGCGCCGGGCCAGGCGGACGATCACGGGCCAGAGCCCGTCCGGCGCGCGCTGCAAGGCGACCACGAGCAGGATGCCGAAGACGATGCTCTCGAAATTGCCCGAGGCGCCCAGGAGGCCGGGCAGCAGGTCCTGCAGCCATTGCTTGAGCATGGTGACCAGGCCGGCGCCGACCAGCGCGCCCCACACCTGCCCTGCTCCGCCGATGACGGCCATGAACAGGTATTCGATGCCGATATGCAGGCCGAAAGGCGTGGGATTCACGAAGCGCTGCATGTGCGCATACAGCCAGCCCGAGACGCATGCCAGCAGGGCCGCGATCATGAAGATCGCGATGCGCGAGCGGGCGGTGTTCACCCCCATCGACTCGGCCATCACCATGCCGCCCTTCAACGCCCGGATGGCCCGTCCCTCGCGCGAATCGAGCAGGTTGCTGACCAGCAGCATGGCCAGCAGCAGGATCGCCCAGATCAGCCAGAACAGGTGCCGGCCCTTGGACAGGTCCAGCCCGAGGATCGAAATGGGCGGCAGGCCGGACAGCCCGGTATGGCCCCCCAGAAAATCCAGCGTCCCGAACAGGAAGTACAGGCTCAGCCCCCAGGCGATGGTGCCCAGCGGCAGATAGTGCCCGGACAGGCGCAGCGCGATCGCGCCCAGCACCCACGCGGCCACCGCGGTGACCACCAGGCCGGCCAGCAACCCCAACCAGGGCGAGCCGCCCAGCCACGCGAAGGCTGGCGGCAGCGTGGCGATGGATAGCCAGGCACTGGTGTAGGCGCCCAGGCCGACGAAGGCCGCCTGGCCGAAAGAAGTCACCCCGCCCACGCCGGTCAGCAGCACCAGCCCCAGCGCCACCAGCGCGTACAAGCCGATGTAGTTCAGCAGCGTGACGGTGAACTCGGACATCCCGAACACGGCGGCGACGAGCAGGACAAGGCCGGCGCCGACGAACCAGATGGGGCGCAGCCGCATCATTCTTCCTCCACGTGACGCGAGGCGAGCGAGCGCCAGATCAGCACCGGGATGATCAGCGTGAACACGATGACTTCCTTGTAGGCGCTGGCCGCGAACGACGAAAAGGCCTCCAGCAGGCCCACCAGCACCGCGCCGGCGGCGGCCAGCGGATAGCTGGCGAGGCCGGCGATGATGGCGGCGACGAAGCCCTTCAGGCCGATCAGGAAGCCGGTGTCGTAGTAGATGGTCGTGATGGGCGCGATGAGGATGCCCGAGAACGCTCCGATCAAGGCGCACAGCGTGAAGCAGAGCTTGCCGGCCAGGCTGGTCGGAATGCCCATCAGGCGGGCGCCGACCCGGTTCACCGCCGTGGCGCGCAGGGCCTTGCCATACAGCGTCCGGCCGAACAGCACGGTCAGCGCCAGGATGAGGGCGATCGACGAACCGATCACCCACAGCGTCTGGGCCGAGACCGGAATGCCACCCAGCTCGATGCCGCCATCGGTGAACGGCGAAGTGCGCGCTCCTTCGGCGCCGAAGAACAGCAGCCCCAGCCCCACCATGGCCACGTGCACCGCCACCGAGACGATCAGCAGCACCAGGACGCTGCTCTCGGCCACCGGCTGGAAGGCCAGGCGCCAGACCATGGGGCCCATCGGCACCACCACCAGCAGCGCGAACAGGATCTGCACGGCCAGCGGCATTTGCTGGAAATCGACGAAACGCGCGGCGGCGAAGATCAATGCGGGATAGAGCAGGTTCCAGCCGGCGGCCCGCGGAACGGCACGCCAGTCCTGGCGCCGCCACGCGGTCCACAGCTCCACCAGCATGACGGCGCACCCGCCCATGGCCAGCAGCCAGACCGTTCCCGGCAACTGGCCGGCCTGCAAGCCCGCCAGGGTCAGGGCCCCCCAGGCGACGAACTCGCCCTGGGGAATGAAGATCACGCGCGTGACCGTGAAGGCCAGCACCAGCGCCATCCCCAGCAACGCATAGATGGCGCCGTTGACGACACCGTCCTGGATCAGGAAAAGGGCGATCTGTAAATCCATGTCAGCTCCGGCAGGGCCGGAGATCCGCCCTGGTCCACCAGAAAATTACTTGATCAGCTTCCAGCCACCGTTTTCGATCACGACCATGACGCGGGAACGGTTGTCCAGGCCGACGTGGTCCGTGGGGCTCATGTTGAATACCCCGTGCGCGCCCGCCACGTTCTTGACGTTCTCCAGCGCGTCGCGCAGGGCCGCGCGGAACTCCGGCGTGCCCGGCTGCGCCTTCTTCAGGGCGACGGGGACGGCCGCCTCGATCAGCTTGCCGGCATCCCAGGCGTGGGCGCCGAAGGTGGACACCGAGCCCTTGCCGTAGGTCGCCTCGTACTTCTGCACGTACTCGGTGGCCGAGGCCTTGACCGGATTGTCCGCCGGCAACTGGGCCGACACCAGCACCGGACCCGCGGGCAGGAAGGTGCCTTCGATGTCCTTGCCGCCCACGCGCAGGAAGTCGTTGTTGGCCACGCCGTGGGTCTGGTAGTACGTGCCGCGGTAGCCGCGCTCCTTCAGCGTCTTCTGGGGCAGCGCGGCAGGGGTGCCGGCACCGGCGATCAGCACGGCGTCGGGCTTGGCGGCGATCATCTTCAGCACCTGGCCGGTCACCGACGTATCGGTACGGTTATAGCGCTCGTTGGTCAGCACCTTGATGCCGGCGGCCTGGGCCGCCTTCGAGAATTCCTGGTACCAGCCCTCGCCGTAGGCGTCCGCGAAGCCGATGAAGGCCACCGACTTGATCTTCTGGCCCTGCATGTGCTCGACGATGGCCTTGGCCATCTCGGCATCGTTCTGGGGCGTCTTGAAGGCCCAGCGCTTCTTGACGTCCTGGGGTTCGACGATGACGGCCGAGGCGGCCATGGACACCACCGGGGTACCGGTTTCGGCGGCAACGTCGACCATTGCCAGCGAGTTCGGCGTGATGGTCGAACCGACCATCACGTCGACCTTGTCCTCGGTCACGAAACGGCGGGCGTTCTTGACCGCCGTCGTGGTGTCGCTGGCGTCGTCCAGCACGATGTAGTTGACCTTCTGGCCCGCGATGGTCTTGGGCATCAGGGCGAAGGTGTTCTTCTCGGGAATGCCGAGCGAGGCGGCCGGGCCCGTGGCCGAGACGTTGACGCCCACGGTGATGTCGGCCTGCGCGGCGGCGGCGAAAACGCCAAGGCCCACGGCCAGGGCCAGTTTGTTCAAGGAAAACATGAAGGTCCCCATTGTGCTTGTTCTGGAACCGAACCCCCGCCCCGGCCGCGCGGGCGGCACCGGGGCACGGCGGGTTCAGACTTTCTCGATGGCGGTCGAATCCGATTCCCGGCTCTTGACGAAGCGGGCCGCCACCAGGCCCAGTTCGTAGAGCACGCATAAAGGTACCGCCAACAAGAACTGGCTGACAACATCCGGCGGCGTGACGACGGCCGCCAGCACGAACGCGCCGACGACGACGTAGCCGCGCGCCGCGGACAGCTTGGCCACCGTGGTCACCCCGGTCTTGACCAGCAGCACCACCGCCACCGGCACCTCGAAGGTCAGGCCGAAGGCCAGGAACATCGTCATGACGAAGTTCAGGTAGGCCTCGATGTCAGGCGCCGGCGTGATCGACTGCGGCGCGAAGGTGGCGATGAAGTGGAAAACGGTCTTGAAGACCACGAAATAGCAGAAGGCCATGCCGGACAGGAACAGCACGGTGCTGGACACGATCAGCGGCAGGGCCAGCCTCTTCTCGTGCTGGTAGAGGCCCGGCGCGACGAAGGCCCAGGCCTGGTACAGCACGAAGGGCAGCGCGAGCACGAAGGACGCCAGCAGCGTGACCTTGACCGGCACCATGAAGGGCGTGATGACGCCGGTGGCGATCATGCGCGTGCCGGGCGGCAGGGTCGCCAGCATGGGCTGGGCCAGCACGTCGTAGATCGCCGAGGCGCCGGGATAAAGGAACAGCACGATGAAGACGGCCACGACCGCGATGATGGCCTTCAGCAAGCGGTCGCGCAGCTCCACCAGGTGGGAGATGAAGCTGTCTTCCTGCGATACGTCTTTGTCAGTCACGTTCTTTCACGTACCGTCGAAGCCTCGGCCGGCTGGCCGGCGGCGGGTTGATCGGCGGACGACGGCAACAGGTCCGGCGGAAACAGCGAGCCCTGCGCGAGGTCCTGCTCGGACGGCGCTTCCTGGGCGGCGGCCGGTTCGGCCCCCTCCGGCTGCGCGGACGAGGCCGCCGGAGCGGCGGGCCCGGCGGCCGGTCCCGTGAAGGGCGCCTCGACCGCCGGAGCAGCTTGGGCGGCCGGCGCGTCGAGCGCGGACGCCTCGGCGGGGGCGGCCGGCTCCTGTGTCCCCGTCGCCGCATCCTTCACGTCGCGGGCGGCCCCCTCGACGGTCTGCTGGACCTCGTTGAGCCCCTTGTGCAGTTCCTCGACGTTGGTCTTGACCGTGGTCTCGAGCGAACGGGCCGCGTCTTCCATTTCCTTGCGCAGGTTGCGCAATTCCTCGAGCTCCATCTCGCGGCGGATGTCGCTCTTGACGTCGTTGACGTAGCGCTGCGCCCGGCCCAGCAGGTGGCCGATGGTACGCGCCACCTTGGGCAGCCGCTCGGGCCCGATGACGATGAGCGCCACCACGCCTATGGTGAGAAGCTCGGTAAAGCTGACGTCGAACATTCAGCGCCTATGGGAACACCCCCTACGCCCTGACGGGCGCCCCCTCAAGGGGGCGGCACTGGCGGACCGGCAGAGCCGGATCCGCGGTGCCCTGGAGTGGGTCGGTTATCTTGGCGCGGGGCGCCTTCGTGTTGATGATGGATCTGGAGGGGAAACCCCTGTCAGGTCCGTTCTTTTTCTTTGGC
This sequence comes from Pigmentiphaga sp. NML030171, assembly GCF_002188635.1. Classification (GTDB taxonomy): domain Bacteria; phylum Pseudomonadota; class Gammaproteobacteria; order Burkholderiales; family Burkholderiaceae_B; genus Pigmentiphaga; species Pigmentiphaga daeguensis. Next base: position 96,454 of record NZ_NINX01000032.1, read on the forward strand.
TTCCACGTCGATGGTGTCGGCGGAGACGCGCTTGGGGTCGGCGGACGTGGTTTCCGGGTTGGAGGCCGCGGCGTCGCCGCCTTCCTTCATCCCTTCCTTGAATCCCTTCACGGCGCCGCCCAGGTCTTGCCCGAGGTTCTTCAGTTTCTTGGTGCCGAAGATCAGAACCACGATCACCAGGACAACCAGCCAGTGCCAAATGCTAAAGCTACCCATTACATGCTCCACGCCTTGCGGCGGAAAATCGTCCAGTCAATAGAGGCGGAAATCGCCCGGCTCAGTCGCGCTTCCAGGGGCGGGGACCGCCTATCACGTGGTAGTGCAGGTGCGGCACTTCCTGTCCACCGTCCGCGCCGTTGTTGGCCATCAGACGGAATCCCCCTTCCGGGCCGGGGCGGCAGCCCTGTTCGAGCGCCAGGCGGGGAATCAGAACCTGCATTCTACCCAACAGCGGCACGTCGCTCGCGGCCACGTCCTGCAGCGATGGAACGTGCCGCTTGGGAATGACCAGGAAGTGTACCGGCGCGATGGGATTGATGTCGTGGAAGGCGAAGATCTCGTCGTCTTCGTAGACCTTGCGCGAGGGGATTTCCCCACGCGCGATCTTGCAGAAAATACAGTTGTCGCTCATCTCATTGTTTCGGGGCATTGCCGGCTCGGGCGGCTTTTTCATCCAAACCCGACAGGCCTTCGCGCCGCGCGAGCTCGGCGACGACCTGTTCGGGACGCAAACCGTAATACTCCAGCATGACGAGGCAATGAAACCAGAGATCGGCTGTCTCGTAAATGATCTTTTCCGGCACGCCGTCCTTGGCCGCCATCACGGTCTCGGTGGCTTCCTCGCCGATCTTCTTGAGGATGCCGTCGGGCCCCTTGCTGAGCAGGCGGGCCACGTAGGAGGTCTCGGGCGAGCCGCCCCGGTCTGGCCGGCGGCTGGCGATGGTGTCGGCCAGTTGCACCAGGAAATCGTTCATTTGTAGATGCTCTCCGGGTCCTTCAGCACCGGGTCGGTCTCGACCCAGTGCGCGCCGCCCTCGGTTTCCAGGCGGCGGTAGAAGCAGCGCTCGCGGCCGGTATGGCAGGCGATCCCGCCCACCTGTTCGACCCGCAGCAGCACCACGTCGCCGTCGCAGTCGAGCCGGATCTCGCGCACGCGCTGGACGTGGCCCGATTCCTCGCCCTTGCGCCAGAGACGGTTGCGCGAGCGCGACCAGTAGGTGGCGTTGCCGGTGCGCAGCGTCTCGCGCAGCGATTCGCGGTTCAGGAAGGCGAACATGATGACCTTGTCGGTCGTGGCGTCCTGCGCGATGCCGGGCACCAGGCCGTTGTCGTCGTAGACGATGGCGTCCAGCCAGGCTTCCTGGTCGGTGGAGAGAGTCCGGGGTGCGGTATCCATCAGTCGTCCAGCCTCATGCGTATGCCGCGGTCGGCCATGAAGCGCTTGGCCTCCTGCACCGTGTGTTGCCCGTAGTGGAAGATGCTGGCGGCCAGCACCGCATCGGCATGGCCCTCGGTGATGCCGTCCGCCAGGTCCTTGAGCGAACCGACACCGCCGGAGGCGATGACGGGAATGGCCACGGCGTCGGACACCGCGCGCGTCAGCGCGAGGTCGAAGCCCGACCGGGTGCCGTCGCGGTCCATGCTGGTCAGCAGGATCTCGCCCGCGCCGTACTCGGCCATCTTGCGCGCCCATTGCACGGCATCCAGCCCGGTGGCGTTGCGCCCGCCATGCGTGAAGACCTCCCAGCGCGGCGCCTCGCCCTCGCCCGACACCCGCTTGGCGTCGATGGCGACCACGATGCACTGGGCGCCGTAGCGGCTGGAGGCCTCGCGCACCAGGTCGGGGTTGGTCACGGCCGAGGTATTGATGCCCACCTTGTCGGCGCCCGCGTTCAACAGCCGGCGCACATCCGCCACCTGCCGCACGCCGCCGCCCACGGTCAACGGAATGAACACCTGCGAGGCGACCTGTTCGATCACGGACAGGATGATGTCGCGCTGATCGCTCGACGCCGTGATGTCCAGGAACGTGATCTCGTCCGCGCCCTGGTCGTCATAGCGGCGCGCGATCTCCACCGGATCCCCGGCATCGACCAGATTCACGAAATTGATTCCCTTGACCACGCGACCAGCAGTCACGTCCAGACAAGGGATAATACGACGCGTCAACATCACAGAATTCCAAAAACACACGTTGCCGGGCGCAGAATCCCTCCGCCCAACCACTACGATACGCCCATTCCCAAGAACGCAGCCCACCTTGGGCACCGCGGATCAGCGCGGTTGTTCCTCCAGGATGCGGTGGATCCGGCTCCGCCGGTCCACCCGCATCGCCCCCTGGGGGGCGCCCGTCAGGGCGTAGGGGGGGTACCTAGTTCATCGGCACGAGCCTGCGCCGCCTGGAAATCCAGCGTGCCCTCGTAGATGCTGCGGCCCAGGATGGCGCCTTCCACGCCTTCGTCCTCGACGGCGCAGAGCTGCTCGATATCGGTCAGGTTGGCGATGCCGCCCGAGGCGATGACCGGGATGCGCACGTGCTGGGCCAGCTTGACCGTGGCCTCGACGTTGACGCCCGACAGCATGCCGTCGCGGCCGATGTCGGTGTAGATGATGGACGAGCAGCCGTAGTCCTCGAACTTCTTGGCAAGGTCGGTCACGTCGTGGCCGGTCAGCTTGCTCCAGCCGTCGGTGGCCACCTTGCCGTCCTTGGCATCCAGGCCGACGATGATCTGGCCGGGGAAGGCACTGCACGCGTCATGCAGGAACCCGGGGTTCTTGACCGCGGCGGTGCCGATGATCACGTAGGAAATGCCGTTGTCCAGGTAGCGCTCGATGGTGTCGAGGTCGCGGATGCCGCCGCCGATCTGCACCGGGATGTCATCGCCCACGGCGTCGAGGATGGCCTTGATGGAGGCCTCGTTCTTGGGTTTTCCGGCCACGGCGCCGTTCAGGTCCACCAGGTGGAGGCGGCGCGCGCCCTGCTCCAGCCAGTGGGCGGCCATGGCGGCGGGCTCTTCGGAAAACACGGTGGCATCGTCGAGATCGCCCTGGCGCAGGCGGACACAACGACCGTCTTTGAGATCAATCGCGGGAATGAGGAGCATGGCGAATCAGGATGTCGTTCGAATCAGTGGCGCTAACTGGGCTGCGGGACGGAAAAAGGGGGCCTTGTCGGCTAACGGGACTCACGGGTTCCACCGCACGAAATTCTGGTAGATACGCAGGCCCGCCCCTGCGCTTTTCTCAGGGTGAAACTGAGTTGCGAAGATGTTATCTCTGGCTACCGCGCAGGTAAAGGCGACCCCGTAATCGGATTGACCGGCAATTACCCCTAGATCGGCGGGGGCCACATAGTAGCTGTGCACGAAGTAGAAATAGGTGTCGTCGGCCACGCCGTCCCACAGGGGATGGGACAAGGTCTGCCGCACGCGGTTCCAGCCCATGTGGGGCACCTTCAGCCGTTCGGGCCCCTGGAAGGCCGGGCCGGCGAAGCGCACGACCTGCCCTTCGAAGATGCCCAGGCCGTCGGCCGGCCCTTCCTCGCTGCGCTGGAACAGCATCTGTTCGCCCACGCACACGCCCAACAGGGGCTTGCTGCGGGACGCCTCGACCACCGCCTCGCGCAGGCCGGTTTCCTCGAGGTAGCGCATGCAGTCGGGCATGGCGCCCTGCCCCGGGAACACGACCCGGTCGGCCGCGCGCACGCCAGCCGCATCGCTGCAGATGCGCACCTCGGCCTCGGGCGCGACGTGTTCCAGCGCCCGGGCGACCGAGCGCAGGTTGCCCATGCCGTAGTCGACGATGGCTATGCGCGTCATGTCAGCTCCGCCGGGCCGCCCCAAGGGGCTGACACGCCGCCCCGGGGGGCAGCGAACGTAGTGAGCGTGGGGGCTGTTCTCATCTAGAGGACTCCCTTGGTCGAGGGCACGGTGCCGCCGGCGCGCGGATCGACTTCCAGCGCCATGCGCAGCGCCCGGCCGAAGGCCTTGAACACCGTCTCGCACTGATGGTGGGCGTTGACGCCCCGCAGGTTGTCGATGTGCAGCGTCACCAGGGCGTGGTTGACGAAGCCCTGGAAGAACTCGCGCGTCAGGTCGACGTCGAACTGGCCGATCATCGCGCGCGTGAAGGGAACGTGGAACTCCAGGCCGGGGCGGCCCGAGAAATCCACCACCACGCGCGAGAGCGCCTCGTCCAGCGGCACGTAGGCATGGCCGTAGCGGCGGATGCCGGCCTTGTTGCCGACCGCCTTGGCCACGGCCTGGCCGAGCGTGATGCCGACGTCCTCGACCGTGTGGTGCGCGTCGATGTGCAGGTCGCCGTCGGCCACGACGTCGATGTCGATCAGGCCATGGCGCACGATCTGGTCGAGCATGTGGTCCAGGAACGGCACGCCGGTCTGCAGGTTCTGCTTGCCGGTGCCGTCGAGGTTGACGACCGCGCGGATGCGCGTTTCGTTGGTGTTGCGGGTGATCTCGGCGGTACGCATGATCGTTTCCGGATGGTCGGGTTGAATGGGCGGCGGCGTCACGAGGCGCTGCCGTCGTCCAGGCGGTATTCGGCGCTGCGCGCGTGCGCCTGCAGCCCTTCGCCATAGGCCAGGGTGGCGGCGACGCGCCCCAGGGTCCGCGCGCCGGCGCCCGAGACCTTGATCAGGCTGGATCGCTTCTGGAAATCGTACACGCCCAGCGGCGACGAGAACCGCGCGGTGCGCGAGGTCGGCAGCACGTGGTTGGGGCCGGCGCAGTAGTCGCCCAGCGACTCCGAGCTGTGGGTGCCCATGAAGATCGCGCCGGCGTGGCGGATCAGGTCAGCCCAGCACTCGGGCTCGGCGGTGGAGATTTCCAGGTGCTCGGGCGCGATGTCGTTGGCGATGGCGCAGGCTTCTTCCAGGTCGCGCACCAGGATCAGCGCGCCGCGGTTGGCCAGGCTGGTGCGGATGATGTCCGCGCGCGGCATCGTGGGCAGCAGCCGGGCGATGGCGGCCTCGACCTGCGCGATGTAGCCGGCGTCGGGGCACAGCAGGATGGCCTGGGCCAGTTCGTCGTGCTCGGCCTGCGAGAAGAGATCCATGGCGATCCAGTCGGCCGGCGTCCCGCCGTCGCAGATGACCAGGATCTCGCTGGGGCCGGCGATCATGTCTATGCCCACCGTGCCGTACACGCGCCGCTTGGCGGCGGCGACGTAGGCATTGCCGGGGCCCACGATCTTGTCGACCGGGACGATGGAAGGCGTGCCGTAGGCCAGCGCGCCGACCGCCTGGGCGCCGCCGATGGCGATCGCGCGGTCGACGCCGGCGATGGCGGCGGCGGCCAGCACCATGGGATTGCGCACGCCGTCGGGCGTGGGCGTGACCATGACGACCTCGCCCACGCCGGCCACCTTGGCCGGGATGGCGTTCATCAGCAGCGAGGACGGGTAGGCCGCCTTGCCGCCGGGCACGTACAGGCCCACGCGGTCGAGCGGGGTGACCTTCTGCCCCAGCACGGTGCCATCGGGCTCGGCGTAGGTCCAGGTCTCGGCCCGCTGGCGTTCGTGGTAGACCCGGATGCGGTCGGCGGCGGCCTCCAGGGCGGCGCGCTGCTCGCGCGGCAGCGCCTCCAGGGCCGCGATCCAGTCGGCGCGGGGAATGTCCAGTTCGCGGATGGACGCGGCCTGTACACGGTCGAAGCGGCGGGTGTATTCCAGCACCGCGCCATCGCCACGGGTGCGGACGTCCAGCAGGATGTCGGCCACGGCGCGTTCGATGGACGCGTCCTCGGACGCTTCGAAGGCCAGCAGCGCGTGCAGGCGGGCTCGGAAGTCGTCGCTACGGGTATCGAGTCGGTTGATGAGGGACATACGCTAGCTCTGCAAAATCGGTTTCCGGAAGGCAGCCCTGCCCCGCGCCGGCGGCGCGGGAGCGATGGACGACGCAGCCTCTGCATGGCGCGGCGGGCCGGCCGCGCGGCGAGCGCCCCGCGGATGCCGCCAGATCAGGCCGGCATGGCCAGGCTGGCGCGCGCGAAGGCGTCGATCAGAGGCTGCAACCGGTGTCGCCGGGTCTTCAGGGCCGCCTGGTTGACCACCAGGCGAGACGATATGTCCATGATATCTTCGACCGCGACCAGGTTGTTGGCCCGCAATGTCCCACCGGTGGATACCAGGTCGACGATCACGTCGGCCAGCCCCACCAGCGGCGCGAGCTCCATCGACCCGTACAGCTTGATCAGGTCGACGTGCACTCCTTTCGCGGCGAAATGCTCGCGCGCGGCCTGCACGTACTTGGTCGCCACGCGCAGGCGGGCGCCCTGGCGCACCGCGCTGGCGTAGTCGAAACCCTCGGGCACGGCCACGCACAGCCGGCACTTGCCGATGCGCAGGTCCACGGGCTGGTACAGGCCGCCCGGATGCTGGGCCGCATGTTCGATCAGCACGTCCTTGCCGGCCACCCCCAGGTCGGCGGCGCCGTACTGGACATAGGTGGGGACATCCGAGGCACGCACAATGATGATGCGCACGCCGGGGTCGCTGGTCGGCAGGATCAGCTTGCGGGACTTCTCCGGGTCCTCGGCCACCGTGATGCCGGCCTCGGCCAGCAGGGGCATGGTCTCGGTGAAGATGCGGCCCTTGGACAGCGCCAGGGTGATGGGCGTGTTCGGATCGGCCGGTGCGAAGGCGCTCATCGTGCCTGCCCCCCGGATCCGCTCACGCGGCGGATGTCGGCGCCCAGCTGCAACAGCTTGCGCTCCATCTGCTCGTAGCCGCGGTCCAGGTGATAGATGCGGTCTATCGTGGTCTGGCCGTCGGCGACCAGGCCCGCGATGACCAGGCTGGCCGAGGCCCGCAGGTCGGTCGCCATGACGGTGGCGCCCGACAGGCCGGCCACGCCCTTGACCACGGCGGTATGGCCGTCGATCTCGATGTCCGCTCCCAGCCGGCGCAACTCCTGCACGTGCATGTAGCGGTTCTCGAAGATGGTCTCGGTGATGACCGCGGTTCCTTCTGCGATGGCATTCAGGGCCATCAGCTGGGCCTGCATGTCGGTCGCGAAGCCGGGATATTCCAGGGTGCGGAAACCCACCGCGCGCGGCCGGCCACTCATGCCCGCCTGCACCCAGTCGGTACCGCACTCGATGGCCAGCCCGGCCTCGGCCAGCTTGTCCAGCGTGGCGCCCATGCTGGCCGGATCGGCGTTGCGCAGCACGATCTCGCCACCCGCCGCGCCCACCGCGCACAGGAAGGTGCCGGCTTCGATGCGGTCCGGCATGACCCGGTGGGTCGTGCCGTGCAACCGCGAGACGCCCTCGATGACGATGCGGTCCGTGCCGTGGCCGCTGATGCGGGCGCCCATCTTGATCAGCAGTTCCGCCAGGTCGACGATCTCGGGCTCGCGCGCGGCGTTCTCGAGCACCGTCAGCCCCTCGGCCAGCACGGCCGCCATCATCAGGTTTTCGGTGCCGGTCACCGTGATCATGTCGGTGCGGATGGTGGCGCCCTTCAGGCGCTTGGCCCTGGCCACGACGAAGCCGTGCTCGATGCTGATCTCGGCTCCCATCGCCGCCAGCCCCTTGATGTGCTGGTCGATGGGACGCTGGCCGATGGCGCAGCCGCCGGGCAGGCTGACCCGGGCCTCGCCGAAACGCGCGACCAGCGGCCCGAGCACCAGGATCGAGGCGCGCATGGTCTTGACCAGCTCGTACGGCGCTTCCAGCGATTCGACCCGGGTGGCATCCAGCGTGACGCGGTCGCCCGGCTGGCCGGCGCGCTCGGCCTTCACGCCCAGTTGGCGCAGCAGGCGCAGCGTGGTGCCGATGTCGTTGAGCTGGGGGACGTTCTCGAGCGTGACCGCATCGGCGGTCAGCAGCGACGCGCACAGGCAAGGCAGCGCGGCGTTCTTCGCCCCCGACACCTCGACCTCGCCACGCAGAGGGCGACCGCCGGTGATCTGCAGCTTATCCATTAATTGCCCGCCTTGAATTCCTGGGGAGTGAGGGTGCGCATCGACAAGGCATGGATTTCTTCCCGCATGCGTTCGCCCAGCGCGGCATAGACCAGTTGGTGCCGCGCGATGGGGCGCTTGCCCGCGAATTCGGCGCTGACGATGACCGCCTCGAAGTGCTGGCCATCGCCCTGCACGTCGACATGTTCACAGGGCAGTCCGTCGAGGATGTATTGCCGGACCTGCTCCGGAGTCGGAAGAGTCATGCTTTCAGTAACGCAGTTTGTAGCCGGTGGACAACAGGCGCAGCGCGAACCCGGCCACCACCAGGAACGTCCCCGCGACCACCGCCAGGCTGTGCCAGGGGGTGACGTCGGAGACCCCGAAAAACCCGTAGCGGAAGCCGTCTATGGTGTAGAAGATCGGATTCCAGTGCGACACCGCCTGCCAGAACGGCGGCAGCGAGTGCACGGAATAGAATACCCCGGACAGGAAGGTTGCCGGCATGATCAGGAAATTCTGGAAGGCCGCCATCTGGTCGAACTTCTCGGCCCAGATCCCGGCCACCAGCCCCAGCACGCCCATGATGCCGCTGCCCAGCACCGCGAACACCAGCATCCAAAGCGGTTCGGCGAAATGCGGCGCGGCGAAGAACAGCGACACCGCGTAGATTCCCAGCCCGACGAACAGGGCGCGCACGATGGCGGCCAGCACGTAGGCCCAGAACACTTCCCAGTGCGTCAGCGGCGGCAGCAGCATGAAGACCAGGTTGCCCGTGACGCGGCTTTGCATCAGCGACGACGAGGAGTTGGCGAACGCGTTCTGCAGCATGCTCATCATCATGAGCCCCGGGATCAGGAAGGCGGTGTACGGCACGGTGCCATACACCGTGACGCGGCCTTCCAGCACGTGGGCGAAGATCAGCAGGTACAGCACCGCCGTCATCACCGGCGCGCCCACGGTCTGGAATCCTACCTTCCAGAAGCGCAGCATTTCCTTGTAGAACAACGTCAGGAAGCCGGAGCCCGCGTTCAGGTTGGGCTGCAGGCCGACGAAGCCCGCCGGCTTGCCGGCCTCGGAACCCGTGGTGGAAACGCCGCTCTCGGGCGGCCGTGCGACGACGCTCATGCCGCCTTCTCCAGCGACGCCGAGGCGGAGTCCCCGTGCATGATGTTCAGGAAAGCATCCTCGAGATCGGCGGGCAGCACTTCGATGCCGTCGATGATCCCGCCGGCCGTGCGGACCTGCGCCAGCAGGGACTCCAGTTCCGTGCTGTTGTCCAGGCGCAGCACCGCGCGGTTGTCCTGGCGCTGCACCAGCTTCTCGTCCAGGGTGCGGCTCTTGCCCGCAGGCCACCCCGATGCGCCCATGTGCAGCACCAGGCGCGAACCGCCGACCTTGGCCAGCAGCGCCCGCGTGGTATCCAATGCCACGATGCGGCCGGCCTTGAGCATGGCGATGCGGCCGCACAGTTCCTCGGCCTCTTCCAGGTAATGGGTGGTGAGCAGGATGGTGTGGCCCATGCGGTTCAGGCGCGAGATGAACTGCCACAGCGTACGCCGCAGGTCCACGTCCACGCCGGCGGTGGGCTCGTCCAGCACGATCACGGGCGGCCGGTGCACCAGCGCCTGCGCCACCAGCACCCGCCGCTTCATGCCGCCCGACAGCGCGCGCATGTTGTCGTCGGCCTTGGAGGTCAGGCCCAGGTTTTCCAGGATCTCGTCGATCCAGTCGTCATTGTTGCGCAGCCCGAAATAGCCCGACTGGATGCGCAGCGTCTCGCGGACCGTGAAGAACGGGTCGAACACCAGCTCCTGCGGCACCACGCCCAGTGCCCGGCGGGAGGCGCGGAACTGGGACACGACGTCGTAGCCGCAGATGGATACCTGGCCCGTGGTCGCGCGCGACAAGCCCGCCAGGATCGCGATCAGCGAGGTCTTGCCCGCGCCGTTCGGCCCCAGCAGCCCGAAGAATTCGCCCTGGGCGATGTCCAGGCTGACATCGTTCAGCGCCTGGAACCCATCCACCGCCTGGCCAGCGCCCACGCGCCGCCACAGGCTGGTCTGCCTGGGGTACACCTTGGAAACATGCTCGATGCGAACGGCGGATGACATGGCTTGATCAGAAAACACTACCGCGCCGGGAGGGCCTCGCAGCCCCCTAAAAAGCGCAAATCCCGGCAAACGCCGGGCAATTCCCCATTATAGAGGATGGTCGGAAACAGCAAGAGCTGACTACCCGGCCTACCCCAGGGCACCGCGGATCCGGCTTTGCCGGTCCGCCAGTGCCGCCCCTGGGGGCACGCGTCAGCGCGTAGGGGGTCATTTGAATGCAGCGTTCCGCTCCGCCAGCGACTTGATCAGGCCGTCGACGCCGTTTTGGCCGATCTGCTGCGAGAACTGGTTGCGATAGTTCTCGATCAGCCATACGCCCAGCACGTTGACGTCGTAGATCTTCCAGCCCTGGCCCGCCTTCTCCATGCGGTAGTCCACGGGGATGGGATCGCCGGCCGGCTGCTTGATCACGGTCTTGACCACCACGTCGGTGGCGTCGGCCGGGTAGTGCGAGGGCCGCAGTTCCACCGCGGTCTGCTGCTTCACGGACGAGACCGCGCCGCTATAGGTGCGCACCAGGGTAGTGCGGAATTCCTTGACCAGCGCCTTCTGCTGCTCGGGCGTCGCCTGGCGCCAGTAGCGGCCGGCGGCCAGCCGGGTCGTCTTTTCGAAGTCGACGTACGGCAGGATCTTCTGGTCCACCAGCTGCAGCAGGCGCTGCGGATTGCCGGACTGCACCGACGGATCGGCCTTGATGGCGGCCAGCACTTCGCCCGTGACCTGCTGGATCAGCGCCTCGGGCGTACCGGCGCCCTGCGCCCGGGCCGCCTGCATGGCGCCCATGGCCAGGATGACGCCGGCGGCCAGCGCCAGCAGCCAGTTCAGGATCCGGGGCGCGGCCGCCGCGGGCATCGTCATGTTTTTTGAAATCATGGAAATCCTTACTTTTGCGGTGCACCCGACGCCGGAGCGGGCGCCGCGGCATCGTCATCGTCGTCGTAGTTGGGCAGAGAATAGTCCGGCAACGCCCCCTCCGCGCCGCTGGCGCCGCGGATCAGGCTGGCGCGCCGCTGCAGGTAGGCATCGCGGGTGAAGGTGTAGGGATCCAGGGCGACCTGGTCGAGCAGGTTGCCCACTTCGAGCAGGTTGGCGCGCGCGTTCACGACACGCAGGCCGTAGACGCTGTTGCGCACGGGCACGTTGTCGATATTGCCGACGGCCACCGGATCGGCCAGGAAATCGACCGCCGTGCCGCCCGCGTCGCGGATGGTGCTGGGCCCCAGCAGCGGCAGCACCAGGTACGGGCCGGCGCCGACGCCCCAGACGCCCAGGGTCTGCCCGAAATCGGCCTTGTTGCGGGGCAGGCCGTTCTGCGTGGCGAGGTCAAAGCAGCCGAACACGCCCATCGTAGTGTTCAGCAGGACGCGGAAGGTGGTGTTGATGCCGTCCGGCGCACGGTTCTGCAGGAAGCTGTTGATGGCCGACATCACGTCGCCCACGTTGGCGAACATGTTGCGCACGCAGCTTCGCACCGGCGACGGCACCACGTTCACGTAGCCCTGCGCCACCGGCTTGAGCACGGCGCGATCGACCGTGTCGTTGAACTTGTACATGCTGCGGTTGAATCCCTCCAGGGGATCCCGCGGGTCGGCCGGCCGCCCTTCCGGGGCGGTGGCACAGCCCGCCAGCCCTGCCGCCAGCATCAATGCCAGGATTTTCTTATTCATCTTCATACACTCGTCGTCATTTCGCGGCGGGCTCTGCCGAGCCCGCGGAACCGCCTTCCGCCGGCTTGCCGGTACCACCCTCGGCAGCCTTGCTGTAGAGGAACTGGCTGATCAGGTTCTCCAGCACGACCGCGCTCTGGGTATAGCGGATCTTGTCGCCGGGGGCGAAATTCTTGTCGTCGCCGCCCGGTTCGATGCCGATGTACTGCTCGCCCAGCAGCCCCGAGGTCAGGATCTTGGCGGACGAATCGGTGGGAAACTGGTAGCGCGCGTCCAGGTCCAGCGTGACCACGCCCTGGAACATCTTGTCGTCGAACGCGATGCTGGACACCCGCCCCACGACCACGCCGGCGCTCTTGACCGCCGCGCGCGGCTTGAGCCCACCGATGTTGTCGAAATTGGCCGTCACCGCATAGGTCTTGCCCACCGACAGCACGCTCAGCAGGTTGCCTGCCTTCAAGGCCAGGAAGACCAGGGCGAGTGCGCCCACCAGCACGAATATTCCCACCCAGAGATCGACTTTTTCTCGCGACATCTCGTATTCCTCCGGTACCCCGCCCACGCGGCGGGTCCCTAAGCCAATTGCTTGCAACGGCCGCCCGACGGGCGCCGCGCCTTGTTTAGTTGCCGAACATCCAGGCCGTCAGCAGGAAGTCCAGGCCCAGCACCGCCAGCGACCCGGCCACGACGGTACGCGTGGTCGCGCGCGACACGCCCTCGGGCGTGGCCTTGGCGTAATAGCCCTGGTAGAGCGCGATCAGCGTGACCGCCACCCCGAAGACGATGCTCTTGAGCACGCCGTTGCCCACGTCCTTCCAGACATCGACGCCATTCTGCATTTGCGACCAGAAGGCGCCGTCATCCACGCCGATGAGCAGCACGCCCACGCCCCAGCCGCCCAGGATACCGACCGCGGAAAACACCGCCGCCAGCAGCGGCATGGCGATGATGCCGCCCCAGAAGCGCGGCGCCAGCACCCGGCGCACGGGATCCACGGCCATGACCTCCATGGCCGACAGTTGCTCGCCCGCCTTCATCAGGCCGATTTCGGCGGTCAGCGAGGTGCCGGCTCGGCCGGCGAACAGCAGCGCGGTCACGACCGGGCCCAGCTCACGCACCAGGCTGAGCGCGACCAGCAGGCCCAGCGCCTGCTCGGAACCGTAGCGGTTCAGGGTGTAGTACCCCTGCAGCCCCAGCACGAAGCCGACGAACAGGCCGGATACGGCGATGATCACCAGCGAATAGTTGCCGATGAAGTGGATCTGCTGCACCACCAGCCGCGGACGGCGCAGCGCGGTGCCGCTCTTGAACAGCAACTCGATGAAAAACCGGGCAAAGGTGCCCAGGCCGACCAGCGATGCGCGCGTGCCGGCGCCCACCGAGATCAGGAAACGGGTCAGGGCCATCAGCGCACCCTCCGCTGGCGCTCGAGCCAGGCCTGGTAGGCAGGCGTTTCGGGATACTGGAAAGCCACCGGGCCGTCGGGCTCGCCGTGGAGGAACTGGTGCACGAACGGATCCTGCGACGCGGACAGTTCGGCCGGCGTACCGCCGGCGACGACGGTCCCGCGCCCCAGCAGGTAGACCTGGTCCGTGATGTGGAAGGACTCCTGCACGTCGTGCGTGATCAGCACCGACGCGCAGCCCAGCCGGTCGGTCATGGTCCGGATCAACTGGGCGGTCACGCCCATGGAGATGGGGTCCAGGCCGGCGAACGGTTCGTCATACAGGATCAGCTCGGGTTCCAGCACCACGGCTCGCGCCAGCGCGACCCGGCGCGCCATGCCGCCCGAGATTTCCGAGGTCCGCAGGAAGGCGGCCGCCTTCAGGCCCACGGCGTCCAGCTTGGACAACACCCGTTCCAGGATTTGCTGTTCGGTCATGGAGGTGTGCTCGCGCAACGGGAACGCCACGTTCTCATAGACGTCCAGGTCCGTGAACAGCGCCCCCTGCTGGAACAGCACGCCCATGCGCTTGCGCAGATCGAACAGGCGGTCGCCCGACAACTGCCCGATATCCTCGCCCAGCACAAACGCCCTGCCCGCCTGGGGCGGCAACTGGCCCGTGGCCGCGCGCAGCAGCGTGGTCTTGCCCGACCCGGAGCCGCCCATGATGGCCACCACCTGCCCGCGACGGACCTGCATGTCGACGTCCCGCAGGATGACACGGTCGCCATAGCCCACCGACAGGCCGTCGAAGGCTAGCGCCACATCGGTGGGGGAATGCGTAGATCGTGCCGAATCAGGCATGTAGAGGCAAGAAGAGTTGAAAAGATGGGCGTTGCTTGCAAAAAACCGGTGGGTTCGAGGGGAATCCAGCGGGGGATTCTAACAGCAGCACGCCTGGGCACCGTGCTAACCCTTAGGCAGCAGCGGGTTTTGTCCCCCGGCGCATACGCCGCGATTTGCCGGCGGCGCATGCTCGTCCTGTCCATGGCGCGCCGAAGCCCGGCATGGCCCATGGAAGAGTGCAGATTATGAACCACGGCGCCCCGCGCCGGTTTACGTTTTTACAACAAACGCCCGGCTCGCCGGTGTATCCACATGAAAAACGCCCCGAGGTCCGGCCGGACGACTCGGGGCATGATGCCACCGCGCTTTTAAGCGCGGATTAATGTCAGCGAGGCAGCTCGGTCGCCCCCATCAGGAAGGTATCGACCGAGGCCGCGCACTGGCGGCCTTCGCGGATGGCCCAGACCACCAGCGACTGGCCGCGCCGCATGTCGCCGGCCGCGAAGACCTTGTCGACGTTGGTGCGGTAGTCGTCGGTATTGGCCCGCGCGTTGCCCCGGGCATCGCGCTCGACACCGAAGGCTTCCAGCACCTGCTGCACGGGCGACACGAACCCCATGGCGAACAGCACCAGGTCGGCGGGCAACTCGAACTCGGAGCCCTCGACCTCGACCATCTTCATCTGACCGTTGTCGCCGCGCACCCACTCGACGCGGCAGGCCACGAGCGAGGTCACCTTGCCGTTCTTGCCCTTGAAGGCCTTGGTCGACACCGCCCAGTCGCGGTCCACGCCCTCTTCGTGGGACGAGGAGGTGCGCAGCTTCAGCGGCCAGTACGGCCAGGTCAGTTCCTTGTTCTCGGATACCGGGGGCTGCGGCATGACCTCGAACTGGGTGACGGACGCCGCGCCATGGCGGTTGCTGGTGCCCACGCAGTCCGAGCCCGTGTCGCCGCCGCCGATCACGATGACGTGCTTGCCGGTGGCCATGATCTGGTCCTTGAGCTTGTCGCCCGCCACCACCTTGTTCTGCTGCCGCAGGAAATCCATCGCGAAATGCACGCCCTGCAGTTCGCGGCCCGGCACCGGCAGGTCGCGCGGGGTTTCCGCCCCGCCCGACACGACGATGGCGTCGAACTCGGCTTGCAGTTCCTGCGGCGTCTTCACGGTGGCGGAGATGCCCAGCGCCTTGGCGTCCTCGGGCCGCCCCACGAACGTCGAGGGACGGAACACGACGCCTTCCTGCTCCATCTGCGCCATGCGGCGGTCGATCTGCCACTTTTCCAGCTTGAAGTCGGGGATGCCGTAGCGCAGCAGCCCGCCGATGCGGTCGCTTTTCTCGAACACGGTCACGTCGTGGCCGGCGCGCGCCAGTTGCTGCGCGCAGGCCAGCCCCGCGGGGCCGGAGCCGACCACCGCGACTTTCTTGCCCGTCTTGGCCTTGGGCGAGGCCGGCACCACCCAGCCGTGCTCCCAGCCGTGGTCGATGATGGCGTGCTCGATCGACTTGATGCCGACGGCATCGCTGTTGATATTGAGGGTACACGCCGCCTCGCAGGGCGCCGGACAGATGCGCCCGGTGAACTCGGGAAAATTGTTGGTGGAATGCAGCACCGCCAGCGCCTGCTTCCAGTTCTGCCTGTACACCAGGTCATTCCAGTCGGGAATGATGTTGTTGACCGGACAGCCGTTCGTGCAGAACGGAATGCCGCAGTCCATGCACCGGGCACCCTGCTGCTTGGCCTGCTCGGTGTTCAGATGGAGGACGAATTCCTTCCAGTGCTTGACGCGCTGCTCAGGCGCTTCCGCGGCTTCCTGCAGACGCTGGTATTCCAGAAATCCGGTGACCTTACCCATGGCTCTTTCCTGACTATCCTGTTTGGAGCCGGCGCGTGCGCCGCGCCGGCTCCGATTCTTCATTACGGTTCACGCCGCCTCCCGGCGGCAGGGCGTGCCTAGGCGGCCAGCTTCTGCGGATTCCGGGCATCCCACATTTCGCCCAGCGCGCGCCGGTACTCCGTCGGCATGACCTTGACGAACCGGGTGCGGGCGGTCTCCCAGGCATCCATGATGTCGCGGGCGCGGAAGCTGCCGGTGTAGCGGAAATGGTTCTCGACCAGGCGGCGCAGGATGGCCTCGTCGGTATCCCGCTCGCCGCCCCGCACCATGCTGTGCCACAGGCGCTGCGAACCTTCCTTCTCCTGGACCGCCGCGGGAACGACTTCCTCGAGCTCGACCATGGCCATGTTGGCGCGCAGACGGAAGGCGCCGTCCGGGTCGTAGACGTAGGCCACGCCGCCCGACATGCCCGCGGCGAAGTTGCGGCCGGTCTCGCCCAGCACCACCACGGTGCCGCCGGTCATGTATTCGCAGCCGTGGTCGCCCACGCCTTCCACCACCGCCGCGGCGCCCGAGTTGCGCACCGCGAAGCGCTCGCCCGCCACGCCGTTGAAGTAGGCCTCGCCCGACAGCGCGCCGTACAGCACGGTATTGCCGACGATGATGTGCTCGGGCCCATGGCCGCGGAAATCATTGGGCGAGCGCACGATGATGCGGCCGCCGGACAGTCCCTTGCCGACGTAGTCGTTGCCGTCGCCCACCAGGTCCAGCGTCACGCCATGGGCCAGGAAGGCACCGAAGCTCTGGCCGGCGGTGCCGTTGCACTGGATGTGGATGGTGTCGTCGGGCAGGCCCTCGTAGCCGTACTTGCGCGCCACCATGCCGGATAGCATGGCGCCGATGGTGCGGTTCACGTTGCGCACCGTCGTGATGAACGAGACCTTCTCGCCACGCTCGATGGCGGGACGCGCACGCTCGATCAACTGGTGGTCCAGCGCCTTGGCCAGGCCGTGGTCCTGTTCATCCACGTGCAGGCGGGCCACGTCGGCCGCCACGCGCGGCTGGTGGAACACGCGGCTGAAGTCCAGGCCGCGCGCCTTCCAGTGTTCGATGCCGGCACGCATGTCGAGCAGGTCGGAACGGCCGATCAGGTCGTCGAACTTGCGTATGCCCAGCTGGGCCATGATTTCGCGCACTTCCTCGGCGATGAAGAAGAAGAAGTTGACGACGTGCTCGGGCTTGCCCTGGAACTTGGCGCGCAGGACGGGATCCTGCGTGGCCACGCCCACCGGGCAGGTATTCAGGTGGCACTTGCGCATCATGATGCAGCCTTCGACCACCAGCGGCGCGGTGGCGAACCCGAATTCGTCGGCGCCCAGCAACGCGCCAATCACGACGTCGCGGCCGGTCTTCATCTGGCCGTCGGCCTGCACGCGGATACGGCCGCGCAGGTGGTTCAGCACCAGGGTCTGCTGCGTCTCGGCCAGGCCCAGTTCCCACGGCGTGCCGGCATGCTTGATCGACGACACGGGCGAAGCGCCGGTGCCGCCGTCGTGGCCGGCGATCACCACGTGGTCGGACTTGGCCTTGGCCACGCCCGCGGCCACCGTGCCGACACCGACCTCGGACACCAGCTTGACCGAGATGGATGCCTGGGGATTGGCGTTCTTCAGGTCATGGATGAGCTGGGCCAGGTCCTCGATGGAATAGATGTCGTGGTGCGGCGGAGGCGAGATCAGGCCCACTCCCGGCACCGAGAAGCGCAGCTTGGCGATGTATTCCGACACCTTGTGGCCGGGCAGCTGGCCGCCCTCGCCGGGCTTGGCGCCCTGCGCCATCTTGATCTGGATCTGGTCGGCGCTGGCCAGGTACTCGGCCGATACGCCGAAGCGTCCCGAGGCCACCTGCTTGATGCGCGAACGCAGCGAATCGCCGGCCTTCAGCGGCACGTCGGCCACCACGCGGTCGGCGCCCAGCACCGACGCCAGGGTGTCGCCGTCCTTGATGCCGGCCTTGCCGTGCTGCAGTTCGGCGCGATAGCGCAGTTCGTCCTCGCCGCCCTCGCCCGTATTGGACTTGCCGCCGATGCGGTTCATCGCGATCGCCAGCACCGAGTGGGCCTCGGTCGAGATCGACCCCAGCGACATCGCGCCGGTCGCGAAGCGCTTGACGATCTCCTTGGCCGGCTCGACCTCGGCCAGCGGAATGGCGTGGGCAGGGTCGAACTTGAACTCGAACAGGCCGCGCAGCGTCATGTGGCGCTTGCTCTGGTCGTTGATGATCTGCGCGTATTCCTTGTAGGTGCGGTAGTTGTCCGCACGGGTGGAATGTTGCAGCTTGGCGATGGCGTCCGGCGTCCACATGTGCTCTTCGCCGCGGATCCGGAAGGCGTATTCGCCACCCTCGTCCAGCGCGCCGTCCAGCAGCGGGTCATTGCCGAAGGCCGCCTTGTGCATGCGCAGGGATTCCTCGGCCACCTCGAAGATGCCGATGCCCTCGATGTTGCTGGCGGTGCCCGGGAAATACTGCTCGACCAGCGGACGGTTCAGGCCCACGGCCTCGAAGATCTGGGCGCCGGTGTACGACATGTAGGTCGAGATGCCCATCTTGGACATGACCTTCTGCAGGCCCTTGCCGATGGCCTTGACGTAGTTGTAGATGGCCTTGTCCACGGGCACCTTGGCGTCGTGCTCGTGCTCGTGGGCCAGCGCCTCCATCGCCAGGTAGGGGTGCACCGCCTCGGCGCCGTAGCCGCCCAGCAGCGCGAAATGATGCACCTCGCGCGCCGAGCCGGTTTCCACCACCAGGCCGGTGCTGGTGCGCAGGCCGGCGCGGATGAGATGCTGGTGCACGGCCGAGGTGGCCAGCAGCGCGGGAATGGGCACGCGGTTCGCGTCGACCAGCCGGTCGGACACGATCAGGATGTTGTAGCCGCTCTTGACGGCATCCACCGCCTGGGCGCACAGCGCCGCGACCCGGGCCTGGATGCCTTCCTTGCCCCAGGCGGCCGGATAGGTGATGTCCAGCTCGAAGCTCTTGAACTTGCCGTTCGTGACGCGCTCGATGTGGCGGATCTGCGCCATGTCGGCGAAGTCCAGCACCGGCTGCGCCACTTCCAGGCGCAGCGGCGGGTTCACGTTGTTGATGTCGAGCACGTTGGGCTTGGGCCCGATGAACGACACCAGCGACATCACCATGTTTTCGCGGATGGGGTCGATGGGCGGGTTGGTGACCTGCGCGAACAGCTGGCGGAAGTAGTTGTAGAGGCTCTTGTTCTTGTTGGACAGCACGGCCAGCGGCGCGTCGTTGCCCATCGAGCCCGTGGTTTCCTCGCCCAGCGCGGCCATGGGGCGCAGGATGAACTTGTAGTCCTCCTGCGTCCAGCCGAATGCCTGCTGCCGGTCGAGCATGGGCACGGACGAGCGGCCTTCCTCGACCTCTTCGCGGACGGGTTCGGGCAGCGTGTCCAGCTTGATGCGGATGCGCTCGATCCACTGGCGGTACGGCTTGCTGTTGGCGAGCTGGTCCTTCAGTTCCTTGTCGTCGATGATGCGGCCGAGCTCCAGGTCGATCAGGAACATCTTGCCCGGCTGCAGGCGCCACTTCTTGACGATCTTGCTTTGCGGGACCGGCAGCACGCCCGACTCCGAAGCCATGATGACCAGGTCGTCGTCGGTGACGATGTAGCGCGCCGGGCGCAGGCCGTTGCGGTCCAGCGTGGCGCCGATCTGGCGGCCGTCGGTGAAGGCGATGGCGGCCGGGCCGTCCCAGGGTTCCATCATCGCGGCATGGTATTCATAGAAGGCACGGCGCGCCTCGTCCATCTCGGCATGCTGTTCCCAGGCCTCGGGAATCATCATCATCATGGCGTGCGAGATGGAATAGCCGGACATGACCAGCAGTTCGAGGCAGTTGTCGAACGTGGCGGTGTCGGACTGGCCTTCGTAGACGATGGGATAGAGCTTCTTCAGGTCCTCGCCCAGCACCGGCGACTGCATCACGCCTTCGCGGGCGCGCAGCCAGTTGAAGTTGCCCTTGACCGTGTTGATCTCGCCGTTGTGGGCGATCAGGCGATAGGGGTGGGCCAGCGGCCAGGCGGGGAAGGTGTTGGTGGAGAAACGCTGGTGCACCAGGGCCAGCGCCGTGACGGCGCGCGCGTCGGCCAGGTCGCGGTAGTAGCGGCCCACCTGGTCGGCCAGCAGCAGGCCCTTGTAGACCACGGTGCGGCTGGAGATGGACGGCACGAAGTATTCCTTGCCGTGCTTCAGGTGCATCTTCTGGATGGCGTGCGAGGCCATCTTGCGGATGACATACAGCTTGCGCTCGAGCGCGTCGGGCACCATGACGTCGCCGCCCCGGCCGATGAAGAGCTGCCGGATGACCGGTTCCATGCTCTTCACGTTGGGCGACATCGGCATGTCCTTGTCGATGGGCACGTCGCGCCAGCCCAGCACCACCTGGCCCTCGGCGCGCACGGCGCGCTCGAGCTCGGCCTCACAGGCCAGCCGCGACCCTATTTCCTGGGGCAGGAACACCATCGCCACCCCGTATTCCCCGGGAGCGGGCAGGACCACGCCCTGGGCGGCCATTTCCTCGCGGTACAGCGCATCGGGGATCTGGATCAGGATGCCGGCGCCATCGCCCATGAGGGGATCGGCGCCCACCGCGCCGCGGTGGTCGATGTTCTCGAGGATCTTCAGGCCCTGCTGGATGATGGAATGGCTTTTCTGGCCCTTGATGTGGGCCACGAAACCCACGCCACAGGCGTCGTGTTCGTTGGACGGGTCGTACAGGCCCTGGGCGTCCGGCTGGCGCGGCGCGGGCAGGCCGATGCGCGAAGCGTCGATGACGGCCGTCCGGGACAACGGGGCCGAGAGGTGATCCTGGCTGGATAGGGGCATGGTGCGCTCCGCTGGAGGACTCGCGTGCCGGGCACGAATCCGGGTACTGGACATCGGGAATTCCGAACCCGGCGCGCACAGGAGCAGCGCCAGGGGAAAACGACGATACTGCGGCGCACCAGGGGCTGCAAGAAAAATAAAAAGGGGAACGTCCCCAATTATTATCCAGGCTACAAATCGAGGAAATTAAATTGGGGTCGCACCATTACCGTGCGTTTTCATCCTCTGCTCGCGGCTGTTTCCGGGGCCTCCCCCGCTTGCTGGCCGCGGCGCGCCGGCTGCTGGTGCCCTCGAGCGACTGCACGAAGGCCGGCCCACCCAAGGCCCATTGGCCGTATAGCGCCTGTTCGATGCGCTGCGCCGCCGAGGGCGCCACGCCCTCGGCCATTCTGGCGCGGTAGTTGGCCTGCCGGTCGAACGGCGTATTGCCGCAGGCCCAATAGTCGGCATGGTCGTGCAGCAGCCCCGCCGCCGCGGCCCCCACGTGCGCCGGGGCCGAGGACCAGCGCCACAGTTCCGCATCGCCGGCCAGCCCCTGGCGCAGCGGGACCGTCTCGAGCCAGATCAGGCAGGGCAGCACCCAGGCGCCCGGCTCGACCAGCGTGGAGCGGAACCGGCCGGCAAAGACCCTGCCTATATGTAATCGGGCGGCCAGGCGGCGTCCCAGGGACTGGATCACGGCCGAAATCCCGCCTGGGCCCGAGGGCGTGGCCATCAGCAACAGTTGATCGAAAGTAAGCGCCCACCCATGAACGGCCACGCCGTGCTGCCGGGCGTCGGCCTCCAGCCAGGCGGCCACCTGGTCCAGCATGGCGCCGCCGTCGCCCCCCGCCGACAGGGGAACCGTGAAACGGGCCTGGGCGAGATGGGGAAGATCCGGAGCGTACAGGCGGGGAAGGCGGGCCATGTTTATTGGGGACGCATCAATATAGAAGGTCGGAAAATGCAGGTTTCCGCGAACGATACGCCGATTTCATGGTCTATGCAGTATGAAACCCTGATCGCCCGCCCAAGCCCGGTCCCCATCGGCTTCCCTCCGGCGCCGTCCCGACCGGGTCCGCTCGCCGTGCTGCATTGCACAGCGATCGAATCGCTTTATCGCACCCATCAAAAACACCCATTAGCACTCTTTGTTCGAGAGTGCTAACCTTCAGACATGGAGGTAAGCCGTTTATGAAACGTTCGTCGAATCAGTCCAACGTCCTCGCACCCGCCACAAGCGGTCCGGGCGCGCTGGCCCTGGCCATCGCCAACCCGGGCGCCCTTGGCACGATCGAAGCCTATATCGGCGCCGTCAACCGCCTGCCGGTGCTGACGGCCGAGCAGGAACACGACCTGGCCCTGCGCTACCAGGAAAAGCAGGACCTCAACGCCGCCCGCGAACTGGTGCTGTCGCACCTGCGCCTGGTGGTGGCCATCGCCCGCCAATACCTGGGCTACGGATTGCCGCACGCCGACCTGATCCAGGAAGGCAACGTCGGCCTGATGAAGGCCGTCAAGCGCTTCGACCCCAACCGCGGCGTACGGCTGGTCTCCTTCGCCATCCATTGGGTCAAGGCCGAGATCCACGAGTACATCCTGAAGAACTGGCGCCTGGTCAAGGTGGCGACCACCAAGGCCCAGCGCAAGCTGTTCTTCAACCTGCGCAGCCTGAAACCGGACTCGCATGCGCTGACGCCGGAGCAGGTCGAGGAAATCGCCGCCAGCCTGAACGTGCGGCCGCAGGACGTGACCGAGATGGAAGTGCGCCTGTACGGGCAGGACATGGCCCTGGAAGGCCGTGGCACCGATGACGGCGAAAACGATTTCGCCCCTATCGCCTACCTGTCGGACGAAGGCCAGCACGAGCCCAGCGCCATCCTCGAGGAACGCCGCCGCGACGAACTGCACGGCAGCGGACTGCTGCAAGCGCTGGATAGCCTGGACGAGCGGTCGCGCCGCATCATCGAGGCGCGCTGGCTGAAAGACGAAGGTGGCGCCACCCTGCAGGAACTCGCGGACGAATTCGGTGTGTCCGCCGAGCGCATCCGGCAGATCGAGGCCCGCGCCATGACCAAGATGCGCGGAGCGCTGGCCGAGTACGCCTGACCCCGCAGGCAGCGGCCAGGGCGACACGAGCCCGAGGGCGGATTCCGGAGCACCGGATCCGCCCTTTTTATTTGGGCGCGACAGCCGTCACACGAAGTTACAGAAATGGCGGAAATTTACGTGGAAACACGGGTGGCGGGTGAACTTCCCCGCCTGGGCGTGGACTAACCATCAGGTGGGACACGCTTTGGGTGCAACGCCCTCGTGTCGGAATGTCGGGCTTCCCCCGCTCGACGTTTCTTCCGGCGCAGTCTGCCGGTACCAGCCGATACATCCGCCTCTGCTTTTCTCCTCCCTCCCCCCCACTTGAGGCGGATATTCCACGGGACACCTTCGGTGTCCCGTTTTTTTATGCTCCCCCTACGCGCTGACGCGCGCCCCCAGGGGGCAATGCGGGTGGACCGGCAAAGCCGGATCCACCGCATCCTGGGTCTAGTACCGGTTTCTTGGATTGTGGCACCGTTGCTATCGCTGGCTGCCAGCGATAGCAACGGCGTGGCGTAGCACGAAACAGGTACTAGACCCAGGAAACCGCGGATCTGGCTTTGCCAGTCCGCCGGTTTCGCCCCCTTGAGGGGGCGCCCGAAGGGCGTAGGGGGTGGGTCTCCCTTTACAACAATTGGCGAATGTCGCTGGCCAGGGCGTCGACGCCGGCATTGTGGCGGGCGAAGAGGCGCAGGTGGCCGTCGGGGTCGTAGATGTAGACGCCGGCGGTGTGGTCCATGGTGTAGGAACCGGGCTCCTTGCCGGGGACCTTGGCGTAGAACACCTTGAAGGACTTGGCCACGCGGGCGGTGGCATCGGCGTCGCCGCGCAGCCCGAGGAAGCTGGGGTCGAACTGGGTCACGTACGCACGCAGGATCTCGGGCGTGTCACGCTCGGGATCCACCGTCACGAAGGCGACCTGGACCTTGTCGCCGTCCTTGCCCAGGCTGCTCTTGACCTGCACGAACTCGGCCAGCGTGGTCGGACACACGTCGGGACACTGCACGAAGCCGAAGAACACCACCAGGACCTTGCCCTTGAAGTCCTGCAGCGTGCGCGGCTGTCCGTTGAAATCCGTCAGGGACAGATCCGTTCCCAGATCCGATCCGCTCACGTCGGTGCTGTTGAACGAAGGCTTCTTCTGGCAAGCCGCCAACATCGCCGCCGCCACGGCGGCAGCGCCGGCGCGCAGGACGAAACGGCGGGAAACAGCAAACTCGGCCATGACTAACCCTCAATGACGACAAACGGAGGGAGAATCCGCCCGGACACGGGCGGACGTCCCTCACAACCAGTGATCGACCAGCAGGGCCGCGAACAGCAGCGACAGATACAGGATCGAATAGCGAAACAGGCGCCGCGCCAGCTCGTCGCTGTAGCTGCGGTAGAGCTTCCAGGCATAGCCCACGAACACCAGCCCCAGGGCCACGGCGCTGGCCAGGTAGACCAGGCCGCTCATGCGGATCACGTAGGGCAGCAGCGTGGTGGCGAACAGCGCCACGGAATACAGCAGGATGTGCAGCCGCGTGAGCTTCTGGCCGTGCGTGACGGGCAGCATGGGCAGGCCGGCGTTCTCGTAGTCCTTGGTGCGGTACAGCGCCAGGGCCCAGAAATGCGGCGGCGTCCAGATGAAGATGATCAGTACCAGCAGCCACGCCTCGGCCGGGACGCTGTCGGCCACGGCGGCCCAGCCCAGCGCCGGCGGCATGGCGCCGGAAAGGCCGCCGATCACGATGTTCTGCGGCGTGCGGGGCTTCAGGATGACGGTATAGATGATGGCGTAGCCGACGAAGGTCGCGAAGGTCAGCCACATGGTCAGCGGATTGACCAGGGTGTAGAGCACGGTCATGCCCAGGCCGCCGACCACGCCCGACATGGCGATAATCTGCAGCGCGCCGATGTCGCCCCGCGCGGTGGGCCGGTGCGCGGTGCGGGCCATGCGCGCGTCGACCTGCTCCTCGATCAGGCAGTTGATGGCGAAGGCGGCCGCCGCCAGCAGCCAGATGCCTATCGTCGCCGCGATCACGGTCTGCCACGGCGGCACGGCGGGGGTGGCGAGGAACATGCCGATGACCGCGCAGAAAACGGCAAGCTGGCTGACGCGAGGCTTGGTCAGCACCCAATATTGCCGAAGACGCAGACTGACGGTAGACACAGTAATGCTTTCCATGAGGATTCCCGAACTTCAGTAGGCCCTCGCGCCGCCATCCGGCGCGTGGCGGGCCCGTCCCAGCCTGACCAGCAGCGTCACGCACAGGATGGTCAGGACGGCGGCCCCGCCGTTATGCAGCACGGCGATCACTATAGGCCATTGCAGGAAAATGCTGGTCAGCCCGGTCAGCAGTTGCACCACGAGCATGGCCAGCAGCGCCCGCGACGGCCCCTGCAGGCCGTCGTATCGGCGCAACCTGAGCGCCAATCCGCCCAGGTAGATCAGGACCACGAACGCGAAATTGCGATGCGTCCAGTGGATGGCGGTCAGCGCGCTTTGCGAGATGATCTCGCCCGATGGCAGCTCGCCCAGCCCGCGCACGATCGAATAGCCGCCGCCGAAGTCCATGTCCGGCAGCCACTGGCCGTGGCAGGTCGGGAAATCCATGCAGGCCAGCGCCGCGTAATTCGTGCTGACCCAGCCCCCCAGCGCCAGCTGCGTATACAGCAACACCAGGCCGACCGCCACGTATTTCCGCCAACGTCCGGCTTCCGGCACGATATCCGGCAGCACGGTCTGCCTGGCCGACAGCCAGGTCAGCAGCGCCAGCAGGCTGATCCCGCCCAGCAGGTGGGCGGTGACCACGGCCGGCATCAGTTGATGGGTGACGGTCCAGGCGCCGAAGGCCCCCTGCAGGCAGACCGCCGGCAGGATCACCGTGGCCAGCCAGGGGGACTGTGCCAGCGCCTTGCGGTGGCGCCAGGCCATGAACACGATGCCGATGATCAGCATGCCCAGCAGGGTGCCCGCGTAGCGGTGGATCATCTCTATCCAGGCCTTGGATAGTGTAACCGGTCCTTCGGGCATGGCCGTCGCGGCGGCGTGGATGTCATGCCGCGCCCCGATCGGGGACGCATTGCCGTAGCAACCCGGCCAGTCGGGGCAGCCCAGGCCGGAATCGGTCAGCCGCACGAAGGCGCCGAACATGATCAGGTCGAAGGTCAGGAACATCGTGATCGCCACCAGCCTGGCGTAG
Source organism: Pigmentiphaga sp. NML030171 (assembly GCF_002188635.1). GTDB lineage: Bacteria > Pseudomonadota > Gammaproteobacteria > Burkholderiales > Burkholderiaceae_B > Pigmentiphaga > Pigmentiphaga daeguensis. The sequence goes on from NZ_NINX01000032.1 coordinate 122,385, forward strand.
CGGGCGCGGATCCGGGTGGTGCCCTCTTCGAGGCGTTGCGTGTCCATGGTCCCGCCCTAGCCGATGCGCGACGCGTGCAGCAGCTTGCCGATGTCCTCGCGCAGGCGCAGGGGATCGGGATTCTCGGGGAAGCGCAGCATCAGGTTGTTGCGAGGGTCGACCAGCCAGATGTGCTGGCCGAGCGCCGCGGGCGTGGCGTCGACGCCGGGCGGCAGCGCGAGGAAGCGCCCCACCTGCTCGGCCCGGGCGCGGACCATGTGGGTGCCTTCGTAGGCGCGGATGACCACGGTCGGCACGGGCTCGTCGTCCAGGATCAGCCAGACGCGCTCGATGCGCCCCACGTTCTTGCCCGTGCTGGCATGCGTCTGGCGCATGATGTAGAGCTTCTTGGCGCACTCGTCGCCGCAGTCGCCGCCGTGGGCGGCCACCATGACCCACTTGCCGTTCAGGCTGCGCAGGTCGAACGGCGTGCCGTCCAGGTCCGTCAATTGCAGTTGCTCGGCCGGCGGAACCGGGCGCTGCGGCTCGACCAGGTCGCCGTAGTTGGTGCCGGCGCTGCCCGGACGCCATTCCAGGAAATAGACCAGCGCGGCCGCCACCACGGGCGCGGCGCAGATCGCCAGCACCGCGTACAGGGCGAACAGCGAGCGCCGTGGCCGGACGGCGGCGCCGCTAGCGTTTCGGGCGGAGGACTCGGACAAGGATGACTCCAAAGGCGATGGCGGCGATGGCCGCGAACGAAAACCACTGCAACGCATAACCGCGGTGCGTGTCTATATTGGTAGGCGGACCGGCCCAGTCGCGGACCAGCCCGTCCGGCGCTTCGCCGGTCTGCTCCAGCACGGCGGGCAGCAGGGCCACACCCGCGGCCTTGGCGTAGGTCTCCAGCTCCAGGTTCTGCACCCGGGGCGGCGCGCCGGGCCAGCCGGGCAGGCTCGATGCCAACTCGTCGCGCTTGCGCCCGCTCAACGCGGGCAGTTCGAACAGGCGCGGCACGCGCGGGACGAGTTCGCCCCGCACGGTGACCGGGCCGGTCGGCGTACGTACGGTGACCGGGGCGTCGGGCACGGGACGCGGCAGCCAGCCCCGCAGTACGGCCACCGCCTGCCGGCCCTCGTCGTCGAACGCCAGCGGCGTCACGACCCAGAAACCCGGCCGGCCGTCCGCCATGCGGTTGTCCAGCAGCACCGTCCGGTCGGCCAGCCAGTGGCCGGAGGCCTGGGCCGACCGCCAGGGGATCAGGTCCTGGGCGGTCCGCTCCGGCCCCAGGGCCAAGGGCGGCAAGCCGCGGCCCGCTTCCAGCGCGGCCAGGGTGGCGGCTTTTTCGTGAGCCCGCCCCAGTTGCCAGCGGCCCAGCGCGACCGTGACCGCCACGGTGGCGGCCAGCAGCACCAGGGCCAGCGGGACCGACCCACCGCCGGCATGCCTGCGGCCGGCCGGCGGGATCGGCGCCGGCATGCCGGCAGGATGGGGCGCCGAGCGTTTCATGCAGCGGAAGAAGCGCACGGCACCGCGCGGACTGCCATAATCGCGGGCTGGAGGAGAGATTCGATGCGCATCATAGTAGGCATAGCCTTCGTCGGCATTCTGTACAGCTTGGGTTCCGCCCTGGTCTACCTGATGAGGGACACCGGCAATAGCAAGCGTATGGTCTACGCGCTGACGGCCCGGATCGGCCTGTCGGTGCTGTTGTTCCTGTTCGTGCTGTTCGCCCATTGGATGGGCTGGATCCAGAGCACCGGCCTGCGTTGACCGGCCCGCGCCAGGCGGCGCGGCATCTGGACGGCCCCGGCGGCCCCGAAGGGCAGGCCCCTGTCCGGCTCACCGGAAGGCCCAGCCTGCTAGTGTGCCTGCCCCCACACACCCCGGGAAGCGGCCAACTGTCGCAGGCCGCAGAGAACATGTCCCCCTTCCGTCTCACGCCCCCCCCGAACCAGGGCACAGCGGATCCGGCTCCGCCGGTCCGCCAGTGCCGCCCCCCTGGGGGGGCGCGCGTCAGCGCGTAGGGGGGGTTCCCTTCTAGAACCAGTAGACGAAGAGGTACAAGCCCAGCCACACGACGTCGACGAAGTGCCAGTACCAGGCGGCGCCTTCGAAGCCGAAATGGTGGGTAGCCGTGAAGTCGCCCCGGATCAGGCGGCGCAGCATCACCGCCAGCATGATGGCGCCCATGGTGACGTGGAAGCCGTGGAAGCCCGTCAGCATGTAGAACGTGGAGCCGAAGGCGCCCGAGGTGAGCTTGAGGTTCAGCTCGGTGTACGCATGGAAATACTCATAGGCCTGGAAGCCCATGAAGGTCGCGCCCAGCAGGATGGTGACGAACAGCCAGAAGGCGGCCTTCGCGCGGTTGCTGGCCAGCAGCGCGTGGTGCGAGATCGTCAGCGTCACGCCCGAGGTCAGCAGCAGGGCGGTGTTGATGGTGGGGATCCAGAAGGGCCCCATCGCGGTGAAGGGCTCGATGGTCCCGGCCGGGCCGGTATTGGGCCAGGCGCCGGCGAAATCCGGCCACAGCACCATGCGGTTGTCGAGGTCCGACAGCCAGGGCGTGGTGAACGCGCGGGCGTAGAACAGCGCGCCGAAGAAGGCGGCGAAGAACATGACCTCGGAGAAGATGAACCAGCTCATGCTCCAGCGGTACGAAACGTCGACACGCTTGCTGTAGAGCCCGCCGGTGGACTCGGCGATGGCATCGCCGAACCAGCGGTAGAGCACGAAGAGGAAGCCGAGCACGCCGGCCAGCACGAACCATGGGCCGACGCTCACGCTGTTGACCCACAGGGCCATGCCCAGCAGGAAGAACAGCAGTGCCAGGCTGGCCGTGGCGGGATGCATGGATGGAGCCGGCACGAAATAGTACGGCGCCTCCTTGCCCGAAACCGAGTGACTTGCACTCATCTCAACTCTCCTTCGCGAATTCCACAAAACCGCACATGATTCGGAGACGGCCTTCCCGGCCATCCTTGTTCTTCTAGCCGACGACCGTCCTGACGATCAGCAGCAGCACTACCACAAACACCACCGCCATCACGACACCGGCGATGATGACGTAGATCGGATTGAGCTTGGCGGCATCGTTGCGGTAGTCCGCCCCGCGCCGCAAACCCGTGAAGGACCACAGCACCGCGCCCAGGGTCTGGAAGAAATTGAGCTTGCGGCCGGCGGCCGATTTCAGGTCGTCGCTCAACTCTTGCCTCCGGACCCGGCGGCGGGCCGCACGTCGGCCGACCGTCCGCCGACCTCGAAGAACGTATACGACAGCGTGATCGTATGCACATCCTTCGGCAGCTTGGGATCCACCACGAACACCACCGGGAACTGGCGCGTCTCGCGCGCTTTCAGGTCCTGCTGGGAAAAACAGAAGCACTCCAGCTTCTTGAAATACTGGCCGGCCACCATGGGCGCATAGCTGGGGATGGCCTGCCCCGCCATTTCGCGGTCCTGCTGGTTGGCGATCTCGTAGACGATGGTCGCCAGCTCGCCCGGATTGACGTCCATGGACGACTGCACCGGCCGGAACCGCCATGGACCGTGGATGTTCGCATCGAACACGATCTTGACGGTACGGCTGGTGTCGACCTGCGTATTGCGCGCGAAGGCGGCGGCATCGTCGTCGACCTTGGTCAGCACGTTGATGCCCGTCACCTCGCAAATGGCGCGGTACATGGGAACCAGCGCATAGCCGAAGCCGAACATCATCGCGATGATGACGGCCAGCTTGCCCAGCATCCGACAGTTGTCGGACGCGGGCTTGGCGGGTTGCCTGGGGTCGGGATGCGTCATGCGGGCACCTGCGACACGTATCGGGTCAGCCGAGGAAGACCTTGCGCAGGATCACCGCGAGGAAAAACGCGGCGACCAGAACTGCGAGTGCAAGGCCCGTGCGCCGGTTGCGGCGGCGCTGCTCGGACGTGACCATCTACTTGACCTGAGGCGGCGTTTCGAACGAATGGTACGGCGCCGGCGAAGGAAGGGTCCACTCCAGGCCGCCGTCCTCGGCGCCCCAGGGGTTGGCGGGAGCGGGCTCGCCATGGCCCCGGTAGGCCTTCAGCACGACGTACAGGAACAGCAGTTGCGACAGGCCGAACCAGAAGGCGCCGATGGTGGCGATCTGGTGGAAGTCGGTGAACTGGGCGGCGTAGTCCGCATAGCGGCGGGGCATGCCGGCCAGGCCCAGGAAGTGCATCGGGAAGAAGGTGACGTTGAACGAGATCAGCGACGACCAGAAGTGGATCTTGCCGAGCTTCTCGTCATACATCACGCCCGTCCACTTCGGCAGCCAGTAGTAGGTGCCGCCGAACAGCGCGAACAGCGAACCGGCCACCAGCACGTAGTGGAAGTGCGCCACCACGTAGTAGGTGTCCTGCACCTGGATGTCGATGGGCGCGACGGCCAGGATCAGGCCGGTGAAGCCGCCCATCGTGAACACGAAGATGAAGCCGATCGCGAACAGCATCGGCGTCTCGAAGGTCATCGAGCCGCGCCACATGGTGGCCAGCCAGTTGAAGATCTTCACGCCGGTGGGCACCGCGATCAGCATGGTCGCGTACATGAAGAACAGCTGGCCGGTGACGGGCATGCCGGTCGTGAACATGTGGTGGGCCCACACGATGAACGACAGGATGGCGATCGAGGCCGTGGCGTAGACCATAGAGGCATAGCCGAACAGGCGCTTGCGGGCGAAAACCGGGACGATGGCCGACACGATGCCGAACGCCGGCAAGATCATGATGTAGACCTCGGGGTGCCCGAAGAACCAGAAGATGTGCTGGTACATGACCGGATCGCCGCCGCCGGCCGCGTTGAAGAACGAGGTGCCGAAATGGCGGTCGGTCAGCACCATGGTGATGGCGCCGGCCAGCACGGGCATCACGGCGATCAGCAGGTAGGCGGTGATGAGCCAGGTCCAGCAGAACAGCGGCATCTTCATCAGCGTCATGCCGGGCGCGCGCATGTTCAGGATGGTCACGATGATGTTGATCGCGCCCATGATGGACGAGGCGCCCATGATGTGCACGGCGAAGATCGCGAAGTCCATGCCGGGGCCCATCTGGACCGACAGCGGCGCGTACAGCGTCCAGCCCGCGGCGGTGGCGCCGCCCGGCACGAAGAACGAGACCGTCAGCAGGATGGCGGCGACGGGCAGCAGCCAGAAGCTGAAGTTGTTCATCCGCGCAAAGGCCATGTCCGAGGCGCCGATCTGCAGCGGGATCATCCAGTTCGCGAAGCCCACGAAGGCCGGCATGATCGCGCCGAACACCATGATCAGGCCGTGCATGGTGGTGAACTGGTTGAACAGCTCGGGCTGGAAGAACTGGATGCCCGGCTCGAACAGCTCGGTGCGCAGCAGCAGCGCCAGCAGTCCGCCTTCCATCAGCATCGTGAAGGAAAAGATCAGGTACATCGTACCGATATCTTTGTGGTTCGTGGCGAACAGCCAGCGCCGCCAGCCAGTCGGATGGCCGTGGGCGTGGTCGTCATGATCGTGCCCGTGGGCGTGATCGATCGCGGTGCTGCTCATGATGGCTCCTTGCTGCTCCGTACTGCTGTCTTCGCTATCGTGACGAAGGCGCTCAATATGTGAAAACTGAACCGGTACTGCAGGCCGCCCCCGCGGGGCGGCCGCTCGTCCTTAGCGGGCCGACTTCACATCGGCGGGCTGCACGACGGGATCCTGGCCCTTGCCCGCGTTGCTCCAGGCATTGCGGGTATAGGTGATGGCGGCGGCGATCTCGACGTCGGACAGGTGCGCGAACGAGGCCATGGCGGTGCCGGGACGGCCCTTCAGCACGGTTTCGATCTGCTTGTCCTTGGGGCCCAGTACGGTCGGGTCGGCATCCAGCGCGGGGAAGGTGCCCGGCACGCCCTTGCCGTTGGCCTGGTGACAGGCCACGCAATTGGACGCGAACACCTTTTCGCCGCGGGTCTTCAGTTCGTCGGCCGTCCAGGTCTTGTTGGGATCGTCGGCTTGCGCGGCCAGCTTGGCCTTCTGCTCCTCGACCCACTTACTATAGTCCTCCTGGGAGACGACCTTCACGACGATGGGCATGAAGGCGTGGTCCTTGCCGCACAGTTCCGCGCACTGGCCGCGGAATTCGCCGGTTTTCTCGGCGCGGAACCAGGTGTCGCGCACGAATCCGGGGATCGCGTCCTGCTTGACGCCGAAGGCCGGCACCATCCACGCGTGGATGACGTCGTTGGCGGTGGTGATGACGCGGACCTTCTTGTTGACCGGCACGACCAGGGGATTGTCGACCTCGATCAGGTAGTTGTCGCCCTTGGGTTCGGTACCGTTGCGCTGCTCCATCGGGGTGGACAGGTTGGACAGGAAGGAGATGCCCTCGCCTTCGCCGTTCAGGTAGTCGTAGCCCCATTTCCATTGGTAGCCGGTGGCCTTCACCGTCAGGTCGGCATTGGACGTGTCCTTCATCGCGACCACGGTCTTGGTGGCCGGCAGGGCCATGCCGATCACGATCAGGAACGGAATCACGGTCCAGGCGACTTCGACGCCTATGCTCTCGTGGAACGACGCGGGCTTGGCGCCGCGCGACTTCCGGTGCGCCCAGATGGAATAGAACATCACCGCGAACACCGCGATGAAGATGACCAAACAGATGGCCAGCATCATCCAGTGCAGCCACTCGATCTGCGCCGCGATGCTGGTGACGGGCTCGTGCAGATTGAGCTGATTGACTTTCGGGCCGCCCACGCTGTCGTTGACGGCAAATGCTGCGTTGCCGGCCAGCATGCTGACCATCAACGCCCCCAACGACCCACCCAACCACTTCTTCATGTCCGACCTCGAAGAACAGCGTTTAGTGTTATTCAGGCAGCCGACACCGTGCGCAGCTTGCGCGGGCCCCCACCGCCACAAAACTCCTTACCATGCGCCTTGGAAAATAATTATGTTGCTAGCGCATAGAATCGCAGGATTATACGGGGTGCCAGACAGGACCAGCAACCCGACCCGCTTCCGAGCAGGCTCAACGCACTCCGCCACGCCGTATGGACGAGACCGGAACGTGCGTCTCGCCTGGCGCCGAACGGTACGACGCGGCCCGCCACGCATGGCCGTAGGCGACCTCGGCCGTCAGGCGGATCAGGCCGTCCGGCCCTCGTCCCGCCTCGATGGCCTCGACCAGCCGGGCGCGCCATGCGCGCGTGGCCAGCCCCCGCTTGCGGCCCCGCGCGGGATTGCCGCCCAGGCGCCGCACGTCGTCGAGCAGGCTGTCGGCATGCCGGTAGGTGAAGGTGAGCACCTCCTGGTCCATCACCGGATCCGCGAAACCGTTCTCGATCAGCAGGTCGCCGAAGTCGTGCATGTCGACGAACTCTGGCGTGGCCGTGGCAAGGCCCGCCCGCGCCACGGCCTCGCGCAGCTCGCGGAACGTCGCCGGCCCCAGGCAGCTGAACATCGCCAGCCCGCCCACGCGCAGCAGGCGGCGCCATTCGGCCAGCACCGCGTGCGGCTCGGGATGCCAGTGCAGCGCCATGTTGGACCAGACCAGGTCCAGCGACTCGGGCGGCAGGCCCGTTCCGGCCATGTCGGCCTGGACGAACGCCGGCAGTTGCGGCGCGCCGCGGCCGGCCAGCTTCAGCGCGGAATGGCGCAGCCGGGCCCCCACCGACGAGGGCAGGTGCAGCCGGCGCGCATGGGCCAGCACCGCGGCGCTGAGATCCACGCCGGTATAGGCGGCCCCGGGATAGCGCGCCTGCAGGCGCTCCAGCGCCGCGCCGGCGCCGCAGCCCGCATCCAGCATGGCCTTGGGCGCCAGCCGGATGTATTCCAGGCGCTCGAACATGCGGGCGCCTATCTCGCCGTACAGGAACTGCGCCGCCTCCAGGTCGCCCCGGCGCCCGAACTGCAGCGCGACGTGCTCGCGCGCCAGCGGCAGCGACGGCAGGCGGTCTGGATGGGAGCTTTCTGTCATTGCAACACGCACGAAAATCCAAGGAATCCCTAAACTGCGGCGCAAAAGCGCCCGGGCGCACGGGCCGCGCCCACCCTCCATGATGCCACCGACAGATTTTTCATGCCCGGACCCTTTCCCATGCCGCGCTGGCGGCACCTGGCGGCGCGCCTGCGGGCGCTCGTGCCGTCCGACTGCCCGCTGTGCGCCGGCCGCAGCCGGGGCGGCATGCTGTGCGCCGCCTGCGAAGACGCCGTCTGCTGGACCGCCCGCACCTCGCCGGGGCTGGGCCTGCCGTGGCGCTGCGCCCGGTGCGCGCTGCCCCTGCCGGAGCACGACACCGCCTGCCCCGACTGCGCGGGCCAGGTTCCGGCGTTCACCCGCACCATCATCGCCTTCGACTATGCGCCGCCGGCCGACGCCCTGGTGCTGCAACTGAAGAACGGCCGCCGCTATGGCCGGGCCGACCTGCTGGGCAACCTCCTGGCCGAAGCGGTGCGCCACCAGGCTCGACCCCTGGAGCCCGGGACCGTATTGGTTCCCATTCCGTCGTCCTACGCCTCGCTGCGGCGGCGCGGCTTCAACCCCGCCGCCGAGATCGCCCGCGCCCTGGGCCGCGACCTGGCGCTGCCGGTGCGGCACGACCTGCTGCGCCGCAGCCGCGAACAGGCCAAGCAGAGCGGCCTGGGGCGCCTGGGCAGGCGCGAGGCGGTGCGGGGACTGTATGCTTGCGCTCCCCGGGCCGGCGGGCTGCGCATCGGCCTGGTGGACGACGTCATGACCACGGGCAGCACCCTGCATGCAGCGGCGGCCGCGCTGCGGATGGCCGGGGCCGCCTCGGTGGTCGCATTGGCCGTCGCGCGCACCCCAGGGCAATTCCCAGCCGGTTCGCGCGCAAGGCCACGGGCAGAATGTCGGGACTGAGGCAACAAACGATTTCGATCGATTTCAAACCCGGGCTTCTTGTCAACACATTGCGGCGCAACTGGAATACCTTAGAGGGCGCCGCGATCCGGGGCATTTTCCTCGCGGCGCGAATCAGGCAAGCCTTTTCTGGAACTCCATGGCCGATATTCCCCCTCAGCCCGAACGGGCTCCGTCTTCTTCCACGTCGAACGGCAAGAAAAAACTGCGCTGGCTCTGGCTGGCGGTCGTGGTCGCCCTGGCCGGCGGCGGATACTGGTGGTGGCATGCGCGCCAGCAGGCGGCGCCCGACGCGGGCAAGCCGGGGGCCGGCGCACCGCGCGGACCCGGCGGCCCGGGCGGCCCCGGCGGCTTCCAGGCGGCCACGCCGGTCCGGGTCTCGCCCGCCCGAGCCGAGGACATGAAGGTCTATCTGAAGGCGCTGGGCACGGTTACCGCATACAACACGGCCACCGTGCGCAGCAAGGTCGACGGCGAGCTGCAGAAGATCCTTTTCCAGGAAGGCCAGCTCGTCAAGGCCGGCGACCTGCTGGTGCAGATCGACCCGCGCCCCTACCAGGTGGCGCTGGCCCAGGCCCAGGGCACGCTGGAACAGAACCGCGCGCAGCTCGACAACGCGCGGCGCGACCTCGAACGCTACCAGACCCTGTACGCGCAGGATTCGATCGCGCGCCAGCAGGTGGATACCCAGGTGGCCCTGGTGCGCCAGTACGAAGGCACGCTCAAGACCAACCAGGCCGCGGTGGACAACGCCAAGCTGCAGCTGGACTACACCCGCGTGGTGGCCCCGATCTCCGGCCGCCTGGGCCTGCGCCAGGTCGACCTGGGCAACCTCGTGCGCAGCAGCGACACCAACGGCCTGGTCATCATCACCCAGACCCAGCCCATTTCCCTGCTGTTCACCATCGCCGAGGCCGACCTGCCCGACGTGCTGGCCCAGTTGCGCGCGGGCAAGACGCTGGCCGTCCAGGCCTACGACCGGGCCGACGTGCGCCACATCGCCGACGGCGTGCTGACCACGGTGGACAACCAGATCGACACGACCACCGGCACGGTCAAGCTCAAGGCCCGCTTCGAGAACAAGGACGAAAGCCTGTTCCCGAACCAGTTCGTCAACGCCCGGCTGCACGTGCGCACGCTGGCCGGCGCCACGGTCATTCCCGCGGGGGCGGTGCAGCGGGGCACGCCGGGCACCTTCGTCTACGTCGTCAACGACGACAACACCGTGTCGCTGCGCGTGATCAAGCTCGGCCCGAGCGATGGCGAGCGCGTGTCGGTGCAGGAGGGGCTCAAGCCCGGTGACCGCATCGTGGTCGAGGGCGTGGACCGCCTGCGCGACGGCGCCCAGGTCCAGGTCGTGACAGGCAGCGAGGCCGTTCCCGAGGCCGCCGGCTCGCAGTTGCAGCGCGGCGCCGGCCAGGGCGCGCGCCGCCGAGGCAACGGACGCGCCGCGCCATGAATCCGTCGCGGCTGTTCATCCTGCGCCCCATCGCCACGTCGCTGGCGATGGTGGCGATCCTGCTGTCGGGGCTGATCGCCTACAAGATGCTGCCGGTCTCGGCCCTGCCCGAGGTCGACTACCCCACCATCCAGGTGGTCACGCAATATCCCGGCGCCAGCCCCGACGTCATGACCTCGCTGGTGACGGCTCCGCTGGAGCGCCAGTTCGGCCAGATGCCGGGCCTGAACCAGATGTCGTCCATCAGTTCGGGCGGCGCCTCGGTCATCACCCTGAAGTTCAACCTCGACCTGCCGCTGGACGTGGCCGAGCAAGAGGTCCAGGCCGCCATCAACGCCGGCTCGAACCTGCTGCCCAACGACCTGCCCGCGCCGCCCATCTACAACAAGGTCAATCCCGCCGACACGCCGGTCCTGACGCTGGCGATCAGCTCGCCCACGCTGCCGCTCTACCAGGTGCGCGACCTGGTGGACACGCGCATGGCGCAGAAGATTTCGCAGGTATCGGGCGTGGGCCTGGTCAGCATCGCCGGCGGCCAACGCCCGGCCGTGCGCATCCGCGCGAATCCGCGCGCCCTGGCCTCGGTGGGGCTAAACCTCGGCAATATCCGCACCGCCATCACCGGCGCCAACGTCAACCAGCCCAAGGGCAACTTCGACGGTCCCACGCGCGCCACCACGCTCGACGCCAACGACCAGTTGAAGACCATCGAGCAGTACCGCGACCTGATCATCGCCTACGCCAACAACGCGCCGGTGCGGCTGTCGGACGTGGCCGAGATCGAGCGCGACGCCGAGAACACCCGCCAGGCCGCCTGGGCCGGCGGCCAGCCCGCCATCCTGCTGAACGTGCAGCGCCAACCCGGGGCCAACGTGATCCAGGTGGTGGACAACATCCGCAAGCTGCTGCCCGACCTGCAGGCGGCCCTGCCCAGCACGCTGGACGTGGCCGTGCTGTCGGACCGCACCGAATCCATCCGCTCGTCCGTGAAGGACGTGCAGTTCGAGCTGATGCTGGCGGTCGCGCTGGTGGTCATGGTCACCTTCGTGTTCCTGCGCAACCTCACGGCCACCATCATCCCGAGCGTGGTCGTGCCGTTGTCGCTGATCGGCACCTTCGGCGTCATGTACCTGGCCGGTTTCAGCATCAACAACCTCACGCTGATGGCGCTGACCATCGCCACCGGCTTCGTGGTGGACGACGCCATCGTCATGATCGAGAACATCGCCCGCTATCTGGAGCAGGGCGAGACGCCGGTGCAGGCGGCCCTGAAGGGCGCGGCGCAGATCGGCTTCACGCTGATCTCGCTCACGTTCTCGCTGATCGCCGTGCTGATCCCGCTGCTGTTCATGGGCGACGTGATCGGCCGGCTGTTCCGCGAGTTCGCCATCACGCTGGCGGTCTCCATCCTGATCTCGCTGGTGGTCTCGCTCAGCCTGACTCCCATGATGTGCTCGAAGTACCTGCGGCACATACCCGACGAGGAACAGGGCCGGTTCTACCGCAAGAGCGGCGAATGGTTCGACCGCATCATCGCCGGCTACGACCGCATGCTGCGCTGGGTGCTTTCGCACCAGCCGCTGACGCTGCTGGTCGCGCTGGGCACGCTGCTGCTGACGGTGCTGCTGTACGCCGTCATCCCCAAGGGCTTCTTTCCCCAGCAGGACACGGGCGTCATCCAGGCCATCAGCGAAAGCTCGCCGTCGGTATCCTTCGCCGCCATGGCGCGGCGCCAGCAGGCCGCGGCCGACATCATCCTGCGCGACCCCGACGTGGCCAGCCTGTCGTCCTTCATCGGCGTGGACGGCACCAACGCCACGCTCAACACCGGCCGCCTGCAGATCAACCTGAAGCCCCATGCCGAACGCAGCGCGTCGGCGGCGCAGGTGATCGCCCGCCTGCAGCCGCAACTGGACAAGCTCGAGGACCTGCGGCTGTACATGCAACCGGTGCAGGACCTGACCATCGAGGACAGCGTCAGCCGCACCCAGTACCAGTTCACGCTGCAGGACCCCGACCTGGACACCCTGGGCACCTGGACCCGCAAGCTGGTCGACCGGCTCAGGCAGTTGCCGCAGCTGGCCGACGTCACCCACGACCTGCAGGACCGCGGCCTGCAGACCTACGTCGAGATCGACCGCAATGCCGCCTCGCGGCTGGGCGTGACCGCGGCCGACATCAACAACGCGTTGTACGACGCGCTGGGCCAGCGGCTGATATCGACCATCTTCACCCAGGCCAACCAGTACCGCGTGGTGCTGGAAGCGGCGCCGCAGTTCCGCCAGGACCCGTCGTCGCTGTCACAGATCTACGTGGCGACCGCCGACGGCAAGCAGGTGCCGCTGACCAACATCGTGCAGGTATCCGAACGGACGACGGCGCTGTCGATCAGCCACCTGGGCCAGTTCCCCTCGGCCACGGTCTCGTTCAACCTGGCCCATGGCGCCTCGCTCAGCGGCGCGGTGGACGCCATCCTGCAGGCCGAGCACGAGATCGGCATGCCGCTCGGCATCCAGACCAGCTTCCAGGGCGCGGCCCAGGCCTTCCAGGCCTCGCTGAACAGCACGCTGCTGCTGATCCTGGCGGCCATCGCCACGATGTACATTGTGCTGGGCGTGCTGTACGAAAGCTACATCCACCCCATCACCATCCTGTCCACCCTGCCTTCGGCCGGGGTGGGCGCGCTGCTGGCGCTGATGATCGCGGGCAGCGATCTCGACATGATCGGCATCATCGGGATCATCCTGTTGATCGGCATCGTGAAGAAGAATGCCATCATGATGATCGATTTCGCGCTCGAGGCCGAGCGCAAGCAGGGCATGGCGCCGCGCGACGCCATCCACCAGGCCGCGCTGCTGCGCTTCCGGCCCATCCTGATGACGACCTGCGCCGCGCTGTTCGGCGCCGTGCCGCTGATGCTCAGTACCGGTAGCGGCGCCGAGCTGCGCCAGCCGCTGGGCATCGTGATGGTGGGCGGCCTGCTGTTCAGCCAGTTGCTGACGCTGTTCACGACGCCGGTCATCTACCTGATGTTCGACCGCCTGGGCCACGCGATGAACCGCAGGCGCGAACGGCGCACGGCCTCGCTGGGCCAGCCGGGCGGCACGCCATGAACATCTCCGCGCCGTTCATCATGCGGCCGGTGGCCACGGTGCTGCTGGCCATCGCCGTGGTGCTGGCCGGCGCCCTGGCCTTCGTCAAGCTGCCGGTCGCGCCCTTGCCGCAAGTGGACTTCCCCACGATATCGGTGCGCGCCAGCCTGCCCGGCGCCAGCCCCGAGACCATGGCCTCCAGCGTCGCCACGCCCCTGGAGCGCGCGCTGGGCAGCATCGCCGGGATCAGCGAGATGACCTCGCGCAGCACCCAGGGCTCGGCCAGCATCACGCTGCAATTCGACCTGAGCCGCGACATCGACGGCGCTGCGCGCGACGTGCAGGGCGCCATCAACGCGGCGCGCACCATGCTGCCCAGCGCGCTGCGCAGCAATCCGACCTACACCAAGCGCAACCCTGCCTCGGCGCCCATCATGGTGCTGGCGCTGACCTCGCCCACGCTGGACCAGGGCCAGCTCTACGACGTGGGCTCGACCATCCTGGCGCAGCGCATCGCGCAGATCAAGGGTGTCAGCGACGTCCAGGTGGGCGGCAGTTCGCTTCCCGCGGTGCGGGTGGAACTGAACCCCACCGCGCTCAACCAGTACGGCATCGCGCTGGACGAAGTGCGCACCGCGCTGAACAACGCCAACGCGCGCGGCCCGAAAGGCGTGCTCGAGAACGACGAGACGAGCTGGCAGGTCGCCACCAACGACCAGTTGCGCAAGGCGCGCGAGTATCGCGGGCTGATCGTGGCCTACCGCAACGGCTCGCCCGTGATGCTGAGCGACGTGGCGCGCGTCGAGGATTCGGTGGAAGACCTCTTCAACATGGGCTTCCTGAACAACAGCCCGGCCATCCTGCTGGTGGTGGGGCGCCAGGCCGACGCCAACATCATCGAGACGGTGGACCGCATCCGCGAAGCGCTGCCGCAGATGCAGGCGCTGCTGCCGGGCGACGTGGCGCTGACCGTGGCGCAGGACCGCACGCCCAGCATCCGCGCCTCGCTGGCCGAGGCCGAGCACACGCTCATCATCGCCGTCATCCTGGTCATCCTGGTGGTGCTGCTGTTCCTGCGCAACGTCCGCGCCGCCATCATCCCCAGCGTGGCGGTGCCGGTCTCGCTCATCGCCACCTTCGCCGTGATGTACCTGTGCGGCTACTCGCTCAACACCATGTCGCTGATGGCACTGATCGTCGCCACCGGTTTCGTGGTGGACGACGCCATCGTCGTGCTGGAGAACATCTCGCGGCACCTGGAGGCCGGCATGTCGCCGCTGCGGGCGGCCCTCGTGGGCTCGCGCGAGGTCGGCTTCACGGTGCTGTCGATGAGCCTGTCGCTGATCGCGGTATTCATCCCCATCCTGCTGATGGGCGACATCGTCGGCCGGCTGTTCCGCGAATTCTCGGTCACGCTGTCCGCCGCCATCCTGATGTCGCTGATCGTGTCCGTCACCCTGACGCCCATGATGTGCGCCCGCATGCTGCGCCCGGTGCGCGAGCAGCGGCCCCCGGGGCGGATCTCCCGCCTGATGGAAGCCGGCTTCGCCGGCATGACGCGGGGCTACGGCCGGGCGCTGCACTGGGTGCTGCGCCATTCGCTGCTGACCCTGCTCGTGCTGGGCGTGGTAATCGGGCTCAATGTCTACCTGTACGTCAAGGTGCCCAAGGGCTTCTTCCCCCAGCAGGACACGGGCCAGCTGATGGGCTTCATCCGCGCCGACCAGGGCACGTCCTTCCAGGCCATGCGTCCCAAGCTGGAATACTTCCGCAAGGTGGTGCTGGCCGATCCGGCGGTCGAGAGCATGGTCGGCTACAGCGGCGGACGCGGCGGCAGCAACACCAGCTTCATGATGATCCAGCTCAAGCCGCTGGCCGAGCGCAAGGTATCGGTGGACGAGGTGATGAACCGGCTTCGGGGCAGGCTGGGCAACGTGCCCGGCGCGCGCATGTTCCTGATGCCCAACCAGGACATACGCATCGGGGCCCGCATGTCCAACTCCAGCTATCAGTATTCGCTGAAGGCCTCGGAGCTGTCGGCGCTGCGCACCTGGATGCCGCGCGTGACGCGCGCGCTGGCCGCGCTGCCCGAGCTGGCCGACGTCGACGTGGACGTCGAGGACAAGGGGCGGCAGATCTCGCTGGAGATCGACCGCGAGACCGCGACGCGGCTGGGGGTGAACATGTCGATGATCGCCGCGGTGCTGAACAACTCGTTCAGCCAGCGGCAGGTCTCGGTCATCTACAACCCGCTCAACCAGTACCGGGTGGTCATGGAGGTGGACCAGCGCTTCGCGCAGAACGCGGACGCGCTGCAGCAGGTCACCGTCGTCACCTCGACCGGCGCGCGGGTGCCGCTGTCGGCCTTCGCGAAGTGGCGCACCACGAACGCGCCGCTGAGCGTCTCGCACGAGAGCCAGTTCGCCGCCGACACCGTCTCCTTCAACCTGGCCCCGGGCGTATCGCTGGAACAGGCCACGCGCGCGGTCAACGAGGCAGTCGCCCGCATCAGTCTGCCCACCACCGAGATCCAGGCGGGCTTCGCCGGCAGCGCCAAGGCGCTGCAATCGTCGCTGAGCGCCCAGCCCTGGCTGATCCTGGCCGCGCTGGTCACCATGTACCTGGTGCTGGGCATGCTGTACGAAAGCTACATCCATCCGCTGACCATCCTGTCCACCCTGCCCTCGGCCGGGCTGGGGGCCCTGCTGGCGCTGATGATGCTGGGCCGGGAGTTCTCGCTGATCGCCCTGATCGGGGTGTTCCTGCTGATCGGCATCGTCAAGAAGAACGCCATCATGATGGTGGACTTCGCGCTGGATGCGGAGCGGCGGCGCGGGCTGAGTTCGCGCGAGGCCATCCACGAAGCCTGCCTGATGCGCTTTCGTCCCATCCTGATGACCACCATGGCGGCCATCCTGGGCGCCGTACCGCTGGTGATCAGCACGGGCGCCGGCGCCGAGCTGCGCCAGCCGCTGGGCATCACCATCGTCGGCGGGCTGGTCGTCAGCCAGTTGCTGACGCTGTTCACCACCCCGGTGGTCTACCTGTATCTCGACCGCCTGCACTGGCGGGCGCAACGGCGCTGGGGCCGGCCGCGATCGGCGGGCCTTGCGCTACCCGGAGACAATCTATGACCAAGACGTGGCCCGCCGTGGCGGGCACGCCCCGCCCTTCGCCGCTTTCCGATGACCGCCCGCCGCGGACCGGCGGCGCGCGCCTGGCCGTCTGCGCCGCGCTGGCCGCCCTGCTGGCCGGATGCGCCATGGGGCCCGATTACGTGCGGCCGACCGTGAACAGCGGCGTCCAGTTCAAGGAAGCCGCCGGCTGGAAGGCCGCCGAGCCTCGCGACGACGTCCGCCGCGGCCCGTGGTGGGAGGTCTTCGGCGACCCCGAGCTGTCGCGCCTGATGGCGCAGGTCGAGACCGCCAACCAGACCATCGCCCAGGCCGAGGCGCAGTACCGGCAGGCGCTGGCCACCGTGCAGGCCACGCGCGCCGGGCAGTTCCCCACGCTGAGCGGCAGCGCCTCGGCCACGCGCAGCGGTACCGGCACCAGCAGCAGCACCACCACCAACAGCAGCGGCGTCGTCATCAGCCAGGGCGGCTCGCAAAGCATCCGCAACCAATACAGCATGAGCGCCACGGCCAGCTGGGAAGCCGACCTGTGGGGCCGCATCCGCCGCAGCATCGAGGCCGACACCGCCAGCGCCCAGGCCAGCGCGGCCAACCTGGCCAATGCCCACCTGAGCGCACAGGCCGAACTGGCGCGCAATTACTTCCAGTTGCGGATCATGGACGAGCAACAGCGCCTGCTGGAAACCACCATCAAGGTCTATGAACGCTCGCTGCGCCTGAACGAGAACCGCTATGCGGTGGGCGTCTCGGCCAAGGCCGAGATCGCCCAGGCGCGCACCCAGCTGGAATCGACGCGGGCCCAGGCCGTGGACCTGCGCTGGCAGCGCGCCCAGCTCGAGCACGCCATCGCCATCCTGGCCGGCCAGCCGCCGTCCGAGTTCAGCCTGGCGCCCACGGAATTCCGGGCCATGCTGCCCGCCATCCCGGTGGGCCTGCCCTCGGAGCTGCTGGAACGCCGGCCCGACATCGCCGCGGCCGAACGCCAGGTCCAGGCGGCCAATGCCCGCATCGGCGTCGCCAAGGCGGCCTACTTCCCGTCGTTGACGCTGTCGGCCTCGCTGGGTTATCGCAGTTCGCAGTTCTCGGACTGGCTGACCGCGCCGGCGCGCTTCTGGTCTCTTGGCCCTTCGCTGGCCGCGCCGCTGTTCGACGCCGGCCTGCGCCGCGCGCAGACCCGCCAGGCCGAAGCCACTTACGACCAGCAGGTGGCCGCCTACCGGCAGACTGTGCTGTCCGCGCTGGGTGAGGTGGAGAACTATCTGTCGCAACTGCGCGTGATGGAGGAAGAGCAGGCCGTGCAACAGCGTGCCCTGGATGCGGCGCGCGAATCGCTGCGGCTCACCACCAACCAGTTCGAGTCCGGCCTGATCGACTACCTGAGCGTGGTCACGGTGCAGACCTCGGCGCTCAGCAACGAACGCACCGCGCTGTCATTGCTGGGCAATCGCCTGACCGCCAGCGTGAACCTGATCGCAGCGCTGGGCGGCGGCTGGCACGCCGACGCCCTGGCTTCGAAGCAGGACGGCGCCAAGGCCGATACGGCCACGCAATGACGGACGGCCACACCATCGGGCGCTGCGGCCCCGCCGACGTCGCCGATTGGGCCACCCTGCGCGACGCCCTCTGGCCCGGCGAAGGCACGATGGCCAAGACCGAGCAGGTGCGCGGCATCCTGGACGGCCCACCCGACGCCGAGGCGGCCTGGATCGCGCGCGACGCCGCCGGCCGGGCTATCGGCCTGGCCGAGGCGTCGCTGCGGCGGGACTACGTGAACGGCTGCGAGACCTCGCCCGTGGGTTTCCTGGAAGGCATTTACGTGGACCCGGCCGCGCGACGCCAGGGTGTCGCGCGGCGCCTGTGCGCGGCGGCCGAGGCCTGGGCGCGGTCGCTGGGCTGCACCGAGTTCGCCTCGGACGCGGCCGCCGACGCCGTTGGCTCGCAGCACATGCACCGGGCCCTGGGCTTCGAGGAAACCGAGAGGGTCGTGTACTTCCGCAAGGCCTTGGCCGAACGCGGCTAGACGCCGCCCGCCCGTCAGACGTCCACGACGGGAACAAAGCCGCCGAATATCATGCGCTTGCCGTCGAAAGGCATGGTTTCGCCCATGCTCTTCATGCGTGGGTCGGACATCATCTTCTGGTTGGCGGCATCCCGTACTTCCTTGGACGGATACTCGAACCAGCTGAAGACGACCACTTCGTCTTCCTTGGCCTGCACGGCCCGGCGGAAATCGGTCAGCTTGCCGTCGGGCACGTCGTCGCCCCAGCACTCGACCATGCGCGTGACGCCGAATTCCTTGAACAGCGGCGCCGCGTCGGCGGCGTGCTTGATGTACTGCTCCTTGTTGGCGGCCGGCACGGCCACGAGGAAACCCTCCACGTATTTCATCGCCATCGTCGATCTCCTTTGCGGGTGTGGCGGTCCGCCCCGCGGCGAACCGGTCTTCGTTGGCGATCATGCCTCGCCAATTTGACATTTATGTTGATATCAACATAATAGCCTCATCATGTCAAAGAAAATTCCGTTCGACACCACGCAGGAAGTGCGCGACACCTGCCTGTGCCTGCACGTGCAGCGCGCGGCGCGGGCGCTGGCCAAGCGCTTCGACGATGCCCTGCGGCCGGCGGGCCTGACCAATGGGCAATTCTCGCTGCTGATGTCGCTGAACCGGCCCGAGCCTCCCCCCATGGCGCCCGTGGCCCAATTGCTGGCCATGGACAGGACGACACTGACCGCCGCCCTGAAGCCGCTGGAGCGCGAGGGACTGGTGCGGGTGGACGTGGACCCCGGCGACCGCCGCAGCCGCCTGCTGGTCCTGACCGAAAAGGGACATGCGGCCCTGGCGCGGGCACTGCCCATCTGGCGCGCCACCCATGCTGGAATCGACGCCGACCTGGGCGAGCACCCGGCCGCCGCGCTGCGGGCGGGCCTGGCGGCGCTGTCCTGATACGGGACAAGGCGCGCAACCGCCTTTTGCGTAACATAGCGCGCATCCCTTTCTCTTTCCCATCCCATGCCCAGCAAGCGCGACACCGCCACGCCCCTTTCGTCCCCTGCCGATACCGCGCCCGCCAGGGCCGCCTCCCGCCGCAGCAAGGTGCAGTCGGCCGGCACCGGCATGGCGGTGCTCAAGACCCTGGCCGCCATGGGGGGCGCCGCGCCGCTGACCGCGCTGGCGGGCCGGCTGGGGGAAAGCCCGGCCAAGGTCCACCGCTACCTGGCCAGCCTGGTCGAGGCCGGGTTCGTCATCCAGGACCCGGCCACCTCGCGTTACGTGCTGGGCCCCGAATCGCTGGCCATCGGGCTGGCCGCCATGCGGCAGTCGGACGCCCTGACGCTGGCCGCCGCCGAACTGGCGCGGCTGGGCGAATCGCACAACCTGTCCTGCTTCGTCTCGGTGCTGGGCAACGCCGGCCCGACCATCGTCCGCTGGAGCGAGCCGGTCCAGCCGGTGGCGGTGAATGTGCGTGTCGGCTCGGTCATGCCGGTGCTGTGGTCGGCCACCGGGCGGGCCTTCGGCGCCTTTGCGCGGTCGGCGGTGCTCGACGCGCTGGTCGCGGGCGAACTGGCCGGCGCCACGCCCGAGCACCGCCGCCAGGTTCCCGACCGCGAGGCCGCCGACCGCCTGTTCGCCGCCGTCCGCGCCATGGGCTGCGCCCCCGTGCGCGACGTGATGCTGAACGGCATCAGCGCGGTGGCGGCCCCCGTGTTCAACGCCGACGGTGCCGTCACCGTGGTCATCACGGCGCTGGGCCCGACCGGCGCCTTCGATCCGGAACCGGGCGGGGAGGTCGCCCGGTGGGTCCGCGAAGCGGCCGACGCCGTCAGCAAGCGGCTGGGCTACGGTATCTAGGTGTAATCGGCAGTTCTCTTTTTACGCATTGCGTACAATAATTACGCAAATTGATCCCCTTCCCGGGATCCGGCAACAGGAGACATGCCATGGCCGCACCCTCGACCCGGGCCGCAGGCTGCCCGATCCACCATGATGCCGCGCCCGCCGGCGTCGGCCTCACCGGCTGCCCCGTCAGCGCGCGCGCGGCCGAGTTCGACCCCTTCGAGGACGGCTACCAGCAGGATCCGCCCGAGTACGTACGCTGGGCGCGCGAGCAGGAACCCATTTTCTACAGTCCCCGGCTGGGCTACTGGGTGGTCACGCGCTACGAGGCCATCAAGGCCATCTTCCGCGACAACATCACCTTCAGCCCCTCGATCGCGCTGGAGAAGATCACCCCCACCGGCCCCGAGGCCAACGCGGTGCTCGAACAGTACGGCTATGCGATGAACCGCACGCTGGTCAACGAGGACGAACCGGCGCACATGCCGCGCCGGCGCATCCTGATGGAGCCCTTCACGCCCGAGCACCTGAAGCACCACGAGCCCATGGTGCGGCGGCTGGCGCGCGAGTACGTGGACCGTTTCATCGACGACGGACGCGCCGACCTGGTCGACCAGATGCTGTGGGAAGTGCCGCTGACCGTGGCGCTGCATTTCCTGGGCGTGCCCGAGGAAGACATGGACACGCTGCGGCGGTATTCCATCGCGCACACGGTCAACACCTGGGGCCGGCCCAAGCCCGAGGAGCAGGTGGCGGTGGCCCACGCCGTCGGCAACTTCTGGCAATACGCCGGCAAGGTGCTGGAAAAGATGCGCCAGGCGCCGGACCAGCCCGGCTGGATGCGCTACGGCATCCGCAAGCAGAAAGAGCACCCCGACGTGGTGACCGACTCCTATCTGCATTCGATGATGATGGCCGGCATCGTCGCCGCCCACGAAACCACCGCCAACGCCACGGCCAACGCGATCAAGCTGCTGCTGCAGCACCCCGACGCCTGGCGCGAGATCTGCGAGGATCCCGGCCTGATCCCCAGCGCGGTCGAGGAATGCCTGCGCCACAACGGCTCGGTCGCGGCCTGGCGCCGCCTGGTCACCCGCGACACGCGCATCGAGGGCATGGACGTCCCGGCCGGCTCGAAGCTGCTGATCGTGACCTCGTCGGCCAACCACGACGAGCGCCACTTCGCCGACGCCGACTTCTTCGACATCCGCCGCGAGAACGCCAGCGACCACCTGACCTTCGGCTACGGCTCGCACCAGTGCATGGGCAAGAACCTCGCGCGCATGGAGATGCAGATATTCCTGCAGGAACTCACGCGCCGGCTGCCCCACATGCGGCTGGCCGACCAGCGCTTCACCTATGTGCCCAACACCTCGTTCCGGGGGCCGGAGCACCTGTGGGTGGAGTGGGATCCGGCACAGAACCCCGAGCGGCGGAATGCCGCTCTGCTGCGGGTCCAGGCGCCGGTGCGCATAGGCGAGCCCTCGCGCCACGCGATCGCGCGCAGCGTGGTGGTGGAAAGCGCCACGCCCGTGGCCGACGGTGTCCTCAAGCTGCGCCTGGTCTCGCCCGACGGCCGCGCGCTGCCGCGCTGGACGCCCGGTTCGCACATCGACGTCGAATGCGGCGAACCCGGACGCTCGCGCCAGTACTCGCTGTGCGGAGACCCCGCCGACGCGGCGGCGCTGGAGATCGCCGTGCTGCACGAACCCGGGGGACGCGGCGGATCGTCCTGGATACACGGCAATGTGCGCGTGGGCGACAAGCTGCGCATACGCGGCCCGCGCAACCACTTCCGCATGGACGAGACGGCCCGCAAGCTGGTCCTGGTCGCCGGCGGCATCGGCATCACGCCCATCGCCGCCATGGCCCGGCGCGCCCGCGAACTGGGCATGGACTACGAACTGCACTACAGCGGCCGCAGTCGCGCCGGCATGGCCTTCCTGGACGAACTGGCCGCCCTGCATGGCGAGCGCCTGCACGTGTACGTCTCGGAAGAAGGCCGGCGCAACGACCTGGCCGCGCTGTTGGGCCAGCCCCGGGAAGGCTGGAAGATCTGCGCCTGCGGCCCCAAGCGCATGCTCCAAGCCCTGGAAGCGCACTGCGCGGCCTGGCCCGACGACGCGCTGCGCATCGAGCATTTCGAGTCCAACCTCGCCCAGCTCGACCCGGCCAGGGAGCACGCCTTCGAGGTCGAGCTGAAGGACTCGGGCATCACCGTGACGGTCCCGGCCGACCGCACCGTGCTGGCTTCGCTGCGCGCGGCCAACATCGACGTGCCCAGCGACTGCGAGGAAGGCCTGTGCGGATCGTGCGAGGTGCGCGTGCTGGCCGGCCAGGTCGACCATCGCGACATGGTGCTGACCAAGGCCGAACGCGACGCGAACGACAGGATGATGACCTGCTGTTCGCGGGCGCGTGGCGGCAAGCTGGTGCTGGAGCTGTAGCGCGCCTGGGGGAGCCGGATGCGGTACCATCGGCGCAACCCAGTCCCGCTCCACTGCGCACCGTGTTCCACGTCGTCCTCGTCCACCCGGAAATCCCTCCCAACACCGGCAACGCCATCCGCCTGGCCGCCAATACCGGCGTGCAGCTGCACCTGGTGCGCCCGCTGGGCTTCGAGCTCGAGGACGCCAAGCTGCGGCGCGCGGGGCTGGACTATCACGAATGGGCCCAGGTCCAGGTGCACGACGACTTCGCCGCCGCCATCGCCGCCACCGGCGCGGCGGCGGACCGCGTGTTCGCCTTCACGACGCGCGGCTCCCGGCTGTTCGGCGCGGTCCGTTTCCAGCCCGGCGACGCCTTCGTGTTCGGCAGCGAGACGGCGGGACTGCCCGCCGCCATCCGCGACGGCTTTCCGGAGACCCAGCGGCTGCGCCTGCCGATGCGACCGGGCCAGCGCAGCCTGAACCTGTCCAACTCCGTCGCGGTGGCGGTGTTCGAGGCCTGGCGGCAGTCGGGCTACGAAGGCGGCCTGTAAGATACGGATACGAAAAGGAGGAACGCGATGCCCATTCTGACCACCCACGTCGGCAGTCTTCCCCGCGGCGACGAACTGGCGCAATTGCTGCTTGCGCGCGACCATGGCCAGGAAGTCGATCTCGACCAGTTCGAGCGGACCGTGCAAGCGGCCATCGACGGCGCGGTGCAGAAACAGGTCCAGGCCGGCGTCGACATCATGAGCGACGGCGAACTCGGCAAGGTCGGTTATGCCACCTACATCACCGAACGGCTGGAAGGCTTCGGCGGCCACATCGACCGGCAGCCCGCCAAGGACCTGGCCGACTTTCCCGAACTGCGCAAGAAACTTGCCGCCATCATGGGCTCCCAGGAGTTCGTGCGCGCCGCCTGCGTCGGTCCGGTGAAGCTGCGCACCATGGAGCCCTGCCACGCCGACATCCGCCGCTTCAAGTCCGCCGTCGAGCGCCACGGCCAGGGCCGTCGGGCCTTCATGAACGCGGCCTCGCCGGGGCTGGTGACCGCGTTCCAGCCCAACAAGCACTATCCGACGCACGAGGCCTACCTGGCGGACCTGGTCGAGGCCATGCGCCCCGAATACGAGGCCATCGTGGCGGCGGGCTTCGACCTGCAACTGGACTGCCCGGACCTGGCCATGGCCGCCCACACCGGCT
Source organism: Pigmentiphaga sp. NML030171 (assembly GCF_002188635.1). GTDB lineage: Bacteria > Pseudomonadota > Gammaproteobacteria > Burkholderiales > Burkholderiaceae_B > Pigmentiphaga > Pigmentiphaga daeguensis. The sequence goes on from NZ_NINX01000032.1 coordinate 146,371, forward strand.
ACCAGAACCTGAGCGAGGCCGAGTTCATCAAGCGGGCATGGCAGAACGTCGAGGCCCTGAACGCCGCCACTAGCAACATCCCGCCCGAGAAGCTGCGCATGCACATCTGCTGGGGCAACTACGAAGGCCCCCACCACTGCGACATCGCGCCGGAAAAGGTCATCGACCTGATCCTGGCGGCCCGGCCGGCCACCATCCTGTTCGAAGCCGCCAACCCGCGCCATGAACACGAATGGGAAATCTGGCGCGCGGCCCGGCCCGAGAACAAGATCCTGGCCCCCGGGCTGATCGACAGCTGCTCGAACTACGTCGAGCATCCGGAACTGATCCGCCAGCGGCTGGAGCGCTACGTCTCGTTCATGGGCGAAGACCGGGTGGTGGCCAGTACCGATTGCGGCTTCGGCACCTTCGCGAACTACGGCAAGATCGATCCGGCCGTGACCTGGATGAAGCTGTCGGCGCTGCGCGACGGCGCCGACCGGGCCAGCGCCGCCCGATAGGCGGACACGGAAGGAGCGGCCCGGGCAGGCGGGCCGCCTACCACTGCACCGACACGTACTTGGTCTCCATGTATTCCTGCATACCCTCCCAGCTGCCCTCCCGGCCCAGCCCGCTCTGCTTGACCCCGCCGAACGGCGCCGCCGGATCCGACACCAGCCCCCGGTTCAGCGCCACCATGCCGAACTCCAGCCGCTCCGCCAGCTTCAAGCCCTTGGCCAGGTCGCGCGTGTAGAGGTACGCGGCCAGGCCGTATTCCGTGCCGTTGGCCAGTTCCACCATCTCGTCCTCGGACGCCACGCGCACGATGGGCGCGACGGGGCCGAAGATCTCCTCGCTCAGCACGCGGCTGTCGGCGGGAACGTCGCCCAGGACGGTGGGCGGATAGAAGTAGCCCGGACCGGGCAGCCTTTCCCCACCGCACAATACTTTTGCTCCACGCGACACGGCGTCCTGGACCAATTCCTCCACCTTGTCGCGGGTCGCGGCGTCGATCAGGCTGCCAACCTGGTTGGCCTCGTCCAGGCCATGGCCGATCTTCTGTTCGCGCATGCGCTGCGCGAAGGCCCGGACGAAGGCGTCGTAGACCCCCGCTCCGACATAGAAGCGGTTGGCCGCCGTGCAGGCCTCGCCCATGTTGCGCATCTTGGCGATCATCGCACCGTCGACCGCGGCCTCCACATCGGCGTCGTCCAGCACCAGGAAAGGGGCGTTGCCGCCCAGTTCCATCGGCGTCTTCAGGACCTGGTCGGCGGCTGCCTTCAGCAGGATGCGTCCCACCTCGGTCGAACCGGTGAAGGACACCAGCCGCACGCGCGGGTCGTGCAGCCAGAGGTCCACCAACGGGCCCGAGCGCGACGTCGGCACGATGTTGACCACGCCGTCCGGCACGCCCGCCTCGGCCAGGATGCCGGCCAGCGCCAGCATGCTGAGCGGCGTCAGCGAGGCCGGCTTGACCAGCACCGTGCAGCCGGCCGCCAGCGCGGGAGCGATCTTGCGCGCCCCCATGGCCGAGGGAAAGTTCCATGGCGTGACCAGCGCGACGACGCCTATGGGCTGATGCTGGACCAGGATCCGGTAACCGCCGGCCGGCGCCTGGCTGACCGATCCCAGGTTGCGGCAGGCCTCTTCCGAATACCAGCGGAAGAACTCGGCGGCATAGCGGATCTCGGCCCGGCTGTCGGCCAGCGGCTTGCCGTTCTCCAGCGTGATGATGCGCGCCAGTTCCTCCAGCCGTTCCAGCATCAGCAGGTGGACCTTGCGCAGCACTTCGGCCCGGGTGCGCGGCGGTGTGTCGCGCCACGCGGGCAAGGCCGCCGCGGCGGCGTCGACGGCCGCGCGCGCGTCGTCCAGGCCGGCGTCGGCCACCTGGGCGACCGACTCGCCCGTGGCCGGGTCCGACACCGTGAACGAACGTGGCTGGGAAGGCCGCGCCCAGTTGCCGTCTATGTAGAGACCGGTGGGCAGATTGGCGATGGATAGCATAGGGATCTCGCGCATGGCGTCAGGCGGCGGTATCCATGGGATGACGGCCGACGAAGAAATCGCCGTTGGGCGAGTCGGTGGGCGTCAGGCCCGATTTGACCAGCGCCTGCCGCAGGCTGTTCATCGTGTTCTCGTTGATGCGCATGGTCGGCTGGCGCACCGGGCCGCCGTTGAAGCCATTGAGCCAACCCTCGAACTTCCACAGCATGCGGTTCAGGAACTGGGTCTGCGAGGAATACGAATTGGCCGCGGCCCGCGCCTTGCGCGCCGGCGTCAGCTGCCAGTAGAGCTTCGTGGCCTCGTCGTATTTCTTCTCCTGGATCAGGTTGAAGATGCGCGGGATCATGCCGCCGTAGTACTCGGTGTCGCTGGTGCCGATGAACTGGATGGGCACGAGCTGGGCCAGCGCCAGTGCGTACTGTTCGAGCGGCATGGTCACGACCACGTCCTTGCTGAACAGGCGATAGGCCTCGACCCAGCCCATGATGCTGGGCATGCCGCCCTCGGCCTTCAGCGCGGCGATGTTCGGGCAGTCGTCCAGCAGGCGCCGGATCAGCGGCGCCTCGAGGTCGGACGGGTGGACGCGCTCGAAGCCCCAGTGGGGCACCTGGAACAGCATCACGCCCAGGTCCGTCGCGTCGCAGAAGGCCTTGGTGTAGTCGTAGATGTCCTGCGAGGTGCGGGCGTAGAAGTTGGCCGGATAGGACAGCAGGATCAGCTCGGCGCCGTTGCGCTCGGCAATCTTCGCCGCCTCGATGTTCTCTTCCAGCGTGTTGAAGCTGGCATGGTGGATGAGTTTGAGCCGGCCGCGCGATTCGTCGTTCGCCCACGCGAAGAACTGCTCGTACTCGGGCAGCGTGATGGCCACTTCCGAGACCATCAGCGTGCCGGAGAAGCCCAGCTCGATCTCATGGCGGATGTCGTGGCGGATGCCCTGCTCGTTCAGGCCCTTGAGGTCGGCGGTGAACGAAGGGATCACGACGTTGGCGACGCCGCGCAGGTGTTCGTGTGCCCAGTCGCGGGCTTCGTGTCGTTGGTAGGAGGCCATGTTCCAGTTCCTGTGCGAAGAAATCTATTGTTTGTAGGTGAAGGCGATGGGCAGCTCGACGGCCAGCCCCGCGCGGGTGGCCAGGTCGAAGACGAGCTCGGCCGCGACGATGTCCTGCAAGGCCGAGCCCACCGACTTGAACATCGGCAGCCGGGCGCCGGCCGCGATCTCGCCGCGCACCAGCTGGTTGAGCGAGCGCAGCCTGGGGGCGAAATCGATGCCGCGGGCCCGCGCCTCCAGCATGTCCCCGGACTCGGCACTGACCTCGTCGGGCATGTCGCAGACGATGAGGTCGCAGCGCTCGACCACCGAGGCGTCGATCTCGCGCTGCTGCGGCAGCGTGGAGCCGACCGATACCAGCACCATGCCGTCGCGCAGCGCGTCGGCATGCAGGATGGGCGTCTCGTCGCGCGACCGCGCGGCCGCGATGCCGATGTCGGCGCCTTCCATTGCCGCCGCCGCGGTAGCCGCCGGCCGGCACGGCACGCCCAGCGCCGCTTCGAAATCACGCGCGAACTGCTCGCGGTTGGCCGGCGTGGGACTGTAGATCCGCAAGCCCTCGACCTGCCGCAGCGAGGCGATGGCCTGGACGTGGGCGCGCGCCTCGGCGCCGCTGCCCAGCACGCCCAGCCGCACCGGCCGCCGGGGCGCCAGGCAGTCGACCGCCAGCGCCGAGGTGGCCGCGGTGCGATAGGCGGTGATTTTGTTGGCGTCGAGCAGCGCGCGGATCTCGCCCGTGTCCTGGTCCGCCAGCGAAATCAGGTAGTTCATGCCGCGGTTGCGGCCGCGGCCGAACACCTTGGCGCCCATGAAGCGCTTGCCGGGCGGCACGCTGGCCAGGGCGCGCAGCGACGCGCCGTCGCCCCGGGCGAAGGTGCGGGGCGGACTGATGTGCTCGTCGTGGCGCTGGGCATAGGCCTCGCGCAGCGCGGCCACCAACGCGTCCCAGGTCAGCACCCGCTCGACCGCGTCGGTGCCGATGAAGACCGGCGCCGTGCCGCTCATTTGGCCACCTCCCGCGTCTCGGTCGCGGCGATGCGGTGCGTGATGGCCGCGATCGATTTCACGTAGGAGGCCCAGAACGCCGCGAACTGGGTTCCGGCGGAATACTTGACCTCGCCGCCCGCGCTGGACACGATCTTCTTGAACTCGGGATCGCCGGCCGCGGCCTCCACCGCCTGCCGGATCCTGCGCTCCACCGTCTGCGGCGTGCCGGAGGGAATGAAGATGGCCGTGCCCGCGACCGAGTCGAAGTCCACGCCGCCATCCTTCATCCGGGGCAGGCCGGCCGGATCGGTCCATGGTTCGTCGCCGGCGGTGGCCAGGTACTTCAGCCGCCCGGCCTTGACCTGGGTCAGCGACAGCGAGCGCGACAGCAGCGCGAAATCGACCTCGCCGGCCACCAGCGCGGTCACCAGCGGGCCTCCCCCCTGGTAGGGAATGTGCCGGACCTTGATGTGCGCCGTGTCCGCGAATGCGGCGGTGCGCACGTGCACCTCGCCGAAGAAGCCGGTCGACCCGTAGGTCAGGGCGTCGGGCCTGGCCTTGGCCGCCGCGATCAAGTCAGGAAAGGTCTTGTAGGGGCTGGCCTCGGGCACCACCATGGCCACCGGCTCGGCGCTCAGCATCGCGATGGGCGTGAGCTGCTCCAGCGTGAACGGCGGCTTCTGCTTGTTGACCACCGCCTGCTCGGGCAGGCTGGCCACGCTCAGCAGCGAACACAGGATCGTATAGCCGTCGGCCGGCGCATTGGCGACCTGGCTCACGCCTATGGCGCCGCCCGCCCCCGGGCGATTGACGACCACCACGGTCTGCTTGAGCGCGCGCTGAAGCGCGGGCTGCAGCGCGCGAGCCATGTTGTCCGCCGTGCCGCCCGGGGGAAAGGGAACGATCAGGTTGACCGGCCGGTCGGGATACTCCGCCCGCGCGCCGGGCGCGGCGACCAGCGACAGGGCGGCGAATGCCGCGGCCCACAGCGTGGTTTTCATGATGGTCTGTCTCCATGTGAAAGTGGTCTGGCGGCGCTCTGGCGGCGCCTTGCAGGCGGCCCGGCTGCCGGGCCCGCCATCCTGGCTGGATGGCCGGATCTGCCTTTCATCCGACCAATTGGTTTTATTTGGTTTTCAATGGTATTGATTTGTCGAACTATAAAGCCATTCTTCCCGCGACATTCCCGGTGTTTTCACCTAGATTCAATACCGTTCAGCGCCTTACAATGAAACCAATTTGAACCAATATAGGACCAGACATGCTCCCGTCTCCCAGCCTCCAGGTCCGCGCCGATCCTGTCCAGGCGCTGCGCGCGGAATTGCTAGACGGCCTGCGTACGGGAAAATGGGCGCCCGGCAGCCGCCTGCCGACCGAGCGCAGCCTGTGCGCGGACTTCGGCGTCAGCCGGTCCGCCTTGCGCCGGGTGCTGCAAGAGCTGCGGGACCAGGGCCTGATCGTGCAGAAGGTGGGAAGCGGAACCTATGTCTCGGACACGCCGTCCGGCGCCGCACCGGGCATCGTGGCGGCTGCGGGCAAGCTGCTGGCGATTCCGTCGGCCAGCCCGGCCGAGATCATGGAAGCACGGCTGTTGCTGGAACCCATGATCGTCGAGCTCATCGTCAGCAATGCCACCCTGGCCGACTTCGAACGGCTCGAGTCCTGCTGCGCGCGGTCCGAGGCCGCCGACACGCTGGAGGAGTTCGAGCATTGGGACAACGCGCTGCACGAGCAGCTGGCACTGGCCACCCACAACGCGCTGTTCGTCGGCATGTTCAGGCTGCTGGCGGAGGTGCGGAACAGCGGGGAATGGGGCTTCCTGAAAAAGAAGATCGTGACGCCCGAACGGCGCAGGGAATACGAGGCGGAACACCGCCGCATCGTGCAAGCCTTGAAGCATCGCGATGCGGACACCGCGCGGCGGGAAATCTTCGAACACATCGTGCACGCGCGGACCAATCTGCTGGGCCGGATCTGACTTCCCCGGCCCGGGCGGCAAGCCAGGACCGGGGGGCGTTCAGGCACGCGCCGGGCGCCGTACCGACCTGAGCGTCCCGCTCGTGCCGCCGCCGCAGAAGAAGCGGTCGGCGCCATCGGACTCCAGGCCCGACACGCCAGTGCCCGGCGGCATCTCCAGCTTCGCCAGGACTTCACCGCTGCGCGCATCGATGCGCCTCAGGTCGCTGGCGTCGCCTTCCCAGGTGCCGTGCCAAAGCTCGCCGTCGACCCAGGTCACACCGGTGACGAAGCGCTCGGACGTGATGGAGCGGAGGATCTTCCCGGTCTCGGGATCGATCTGGTGGATCTTGCGCGCGCGGTAGTGGCCCACCCACAAGGATCCTTCCGCTCATGCCAGCCCCGAGTCCTCGCCGCCGGCCGGCGACGGGATGGTGGCCAGCACCCGCCCCGTTTCCGGGTCGATCCTGCGGATGTGGCCGTCGGCGATCTGGTAGAGGTGCCGGCCGTCGAACGCGGTGCCGGCATTCGCCGGGATCTCGATGGAGCGCTGGACCTCGCCGCTGGCCGGGTCCATGGCGCTGAGCCGGTCGCCGGTGGCGAACCAGACGTTCTTGCCGTCGTAGGTCACGCCGTGCACGCCTTCGGCACCGGGAAAAGGGCCGTACTCGCGGAGAATGTGGGCTGTCGATGTCTTCATGGCTTTTGCTCGCTGGTAGGGTCAAGGAACGGGATGTCCATGGAGGCATCCTAGCCCTCCGGCAACGCGGCCGGGAGTAACAAGGTTGTCGCGAACCCGGGCACCGGCGGCATCAGCCAGCGGCGAGCCCGCCCCCGGCCGGTGGCCTGCACCCTGCCCGCTCCGGCCAGTTCGTCCAGGGCCCGCTGCACGGTACGCTGGCTGGCGCCCAGCGCCAGCGACAGCGCCGAACTCGACCACGATTCGCCGTCCGCCAGCAGGGCCAGCACCGCCGCGTGGGGCCCCTCCACGGGCCGGGCCAGCACGGCGACATCGCGCGCCCGGCGTGGCGCCAGCGCGAAGCCGCGCCGCGTCGCACCGACGTCCGCCAGTCCCGCCAGCGCCTTGCGCAGGCGGCCTATCTCCACACGCAGTCGCGCACGATGCGTCTCGTCGGGATGCCGCGTGCGGAAGGCGCGCTCGATCAGCGTCTCGCGGGCCACGTCGGCGGGCCACGCGTCGCCCAGCATGCGCGCGAGCGTGAACAAGACCGGGCGCCGCGCCAGCGGCACCACCAGCCTCCCCTCGCGCACCGCATGGCGGCAGGCATCGACCACGAGCGCATCCGAGGCCAACATCGCTTCCACCTCCGCCAGCGCGACCAGGCGCTCCTGCCCTTGCCATCTCAGCCGGGCCGCGGGCATGTCCAGGACGGCGGCGGCCTGCCTGACTTCGGCTTGCAGGGCGGGAATACCGGCGCGGTTCGCGGCCTGTTCCGCCCGTGCCAGCGCCGCCCGGGCGTCGGCGGTGCGCAGGCGCCGCATTGCAATCCCCGCCGCCAGCAGTTCATGGATGGCCGCCGCGGCAACCGTCAGCGGACCGGCATCGACCCCGGCCAGCAGCCGTTCAGCCTCCGCCAGGCGGCCGATCAACAGGCAACGCCGGATTTCCAGGTGGCGCACGTGCGCGACATTGGTCAGATCGCCATGCGCCTCGAGCGTGGCGCGCGCGGCCGCCAGCGCCTTGTCCGGCCAGGCCAGCTCACGCGACGCAAGCGCGATCTCGGCCTCGGCCACGACGCAGCGCGCGCGGGCCAGGGCCTGCCCGGGTCCGAACGCGCCAGCCGCCCGCCGCACCAGCATCCTGGCGCGGACGAATTCGCCAAGCTGGGCCATCGCGATGCCGCGCAGCGCCAGTGCCGGCGGATCGTCGCGCAGCGCCACGCGGTTCAAGGCCCCGAAGGGATCACCGGCGGCCAGCGCCCGGGCGGCCTCGGCTATCAGCGCATCCATCCGAATCCCGCCACATTTGTCACTCCCGCCGTCCGGCGGCCCGATCCTAATCTAGCACACGCCTCCCGCATGCCGATCGCGCCGATCGGGTCCGACCCGCGGGAAATCCAAGGAGAAACGATGATGCGACATACGACAGGCACACGGGAAGAATGGCTGGCCGCGCGGCTCGATCTGCTGGAGGCCGAGAAGGCCTTGACGCGCCAATCGGACGCACTGGCCCGGCAGCGGCAGGCGCTGCCCTGGGTGGCGATCGGCAAGAACTACCGCTTCGACACGGAGCAAGGCAGCGCATCGCTGGCCGACCTCTTCCAGGGACGATCGCAACTGCTCGTCTATCACTTCATGTTCGGTCCCGACTATCAGGCGGGATGCCCGTCCTGCTCGTCGATCGCCGACAGCTTCGACGGCTTCGCCGTCCACCTGGCCAACCACGACGTCACGCTGATGGCGGTCTCGCGCGCGCCGCTGGCCAGGCTGCTGGCGTACAGGCAGCGCATGGGCTGGCGCTTTCCCTGGGCCTCGTCCCAGGACGCCGACTTCAACTTCGACTTCAGCGTCTCGCACACCGAGGCCCAACAGTTCGAACAAGGCATCGCCTACAACTACCGGCGCGAACCCGCCTGCGGCTGCCACCCGGCCCCGGCTGACACCGGCCAGCGCGTCGATGGCCGCCTGGCCGCGATGTGCGGCACCGACACGAACACCTACCTGCGCGAACGCCCAGGCATGAGCGCCTTCGCGATCCAGGACGGCACCGTCTACCACACCTATTCCACCTACGCGCGCGGGCTGGACGGACTCTGGGGCATGTACCAGTGGCTGGACCGCGCGCCGCTGGGGCGCAACGAGCAGGGAGTCTGGTGGCGCCGGCGCGATGAATACGGCAGGCGCTGAGATGCGGGCGGCGTGGCGGCATGCCGGCAGGCGCTTCGTGGGCGGCACGGCGCTGGTCCTGGCCGCGACCGGCGCGTTCATGCTGGCACGAGCGGTGCATCTGGCCTGAAGCGCCAGATGGAAAATAGCCCCCGCGCTTGCCGCTGTGCGGCGGCGCTGTCCCCCAGGGGACGTTCTCATCTTGGAAAAAAGGCGCTCCGGAGAGCGCCTTGGCTTGAAGAGGACGGGCCCCGTTCAATCGAGCGTCAGGTTCAAGCGCTTGATCACCGCGCCCAGCGTCTGCTGTTCCTTCTTGATCAGCGCGGTCAGTTCGGCCGGGGTGGACGGCGCGGCGGTGAAGTACTGGGCGGTCAGCTGCTTCTGCACTTCCTCGCTCTTGATGATCTGCACCAGCTCCTTGTTCAGCCGGTCGATGATGGGCTGCGGCGTACCCGCGGGCATCAGGATGGCCTGCCAGGAGATGACCTCGAAATCGGGCACGCCCTGCTCCCCCATGGTCGGCAGGTCGGGCAGCGCCGGGCTGCGCTTGGTGCTGGTCACGGCCAGGGCCTTGAGCTTGCCGTCGCGCACCTGCGGCATGGCGATGGCGGGCACCATGAAGCCGGCCTGCACCTGGCCACCCAGCATGGCGGTCACGACCTGCGGGAAGCCGGCGTACGGCACGTGCAGGATGTCCAGGTTTTCCTTGCCCTTGAGCAATTCCATCGCCAGGTGGGCGGAGCTGCCCGCGCCGACGGTGCCGTAGTTAAGCTTGCCGGGCTCCTTCTTCACCAGCGAGGTGAAGGCGCCGACCGAGTCGACGTTCAGCGAAGGCGGCACGACCAGCACGTTGGGGCTGGTGGCGACCAGCGTGACGGGCGCGAGGTCCTTCAGCGGGTCGTAGTTGAGTTTGGTGTAGAGCGCGGGGGCGGTGGCCAGCGGTCCGTTGATGGTGAACAGCATGGTGTAGCCGTCCGGCGCGGCATGGGCCACCGTGCCGGTACCGATGTTGCCGCCGGCGCCGGGCTTGTTGTCGATCACGATCGCCTGCCCGAGCTGCTTGGCCAGCGGCTGCGAGATCACGCGCGCGATGATGTCGGGCGACGAGCCGGCGGGGAACGGCACGACCAGCTTGATGGGCCGGCTGGGCCAGTCGTGCTGGGCGAAGGCGGGGGTGGCGGCCATGAGGCCGGCGGCCACGGCCGCGCCGAGCAGGCGGCGGCGCAGGGCCGGCGCGGAGGAGGCGGAAGAATGCATGGATATCTCCGTTATTGGATGTTGGACTGGCGGGCGGGACTGCTTCACACCGCGTCGCTGTTCTTGACCCATCGGTCCACATGTACCGGCTGCGCGCTGGCCAGGCGGTCCAGCAGGCGGTCGATATCGGTGTCGACGATCAGCGCCTCGAGATGCACGGCGCGCACGAACCCCTGTTCATGGGCATGGCGCGCGAAGGCAAGCAAGGCATCGTAATAGCCGTTGGCGTTGAGCAACCCCACCGGCTTGGAGTGGTAGCCGATCTGTTGCCAGGTCAGCACCTCGAAAAGTTCGTCCAGCGTGCCAAAACCGCCGGGCAGCGCGACGAAGGCATCCGAGAGCTCGACCATGCGGGCCTTGCGGGCGTGCATGGTGGGCACGACGTACATGTCGGTCAGGCCCTTGTGCCCGACTTCCTTTTCCCACAGCCGCTCGGGGATGACCCCGGTCACCTGCCCGCCCGCCTCGAGCGCGGCATTGGCCACGTGCCCCATCAACCCGACACTGCCGCCGCCGTACACCAGCCGCATCTCCCGCGCCGCCACCGCGCGCCCGAAGTCGCGCGCCACCTCGGCGAAGAAGGCATCGTTCCCGGCACTGGCCCCGCAATACACACAAACCGCATCCATCTGAAATTCCCTTAAGAACCCCTACCGCCCCCGGCCCCAGGCACCTCCGACCCAGGATGCCGCGGATCCGGCTCCGCCGGTCCGCCAGCATCGCCCCCCTGGGGGAGCGCGCGCAAGCGCGTAGGGGGGGCTTCCACCTTCGGATCACGAGCCAGCAGGCGAGACACCGCCTGCGCCGGCGGCACGCGGTCGAACAGCACCGAGCAGACGGCCTCGGTAATCGGCATCTCGATCCCGCAGCGGCGAGCCAGGTCGCGCACGGCCGGCGCGCAGCGCACGCCCTCGGCCACCTGGGTCATGTCGCCCAGGATCTCGTCCAGCGACCGGCCGCGGCCGATTTCCAGGCCAACGTGGCGGTTGCGGGACAGGTCCCCGGTGGCGGTCAGGATCAGGTCGCCCAGTCCGGTCAGGCCGGAGAAGGTGTCGGCCTGCGCGCCCAGGGCCACGCCCAGGCGCGTCATCTCGGCCAGGCCTCGGGTGATGAGGGCGGCACGGGCGTTGGCGCCCATGCCCAGGCCGTCGCCGATGCCGCAGGCGATGGCCATGATGTTCTTGACGGCGCCCCCGACCTCGACGCCGACGATGTCCTCGCTGCCGTAGACGCGGATCGCGCCGCCGTGCAGCGCATCGGTCACGCGGTCGCGCAGTTCCGCGCTGGCGCTGGCGATGGTCAGCGCCACCGGCAGCCCGCGGGCCACCTCGCGGGCGAAGGACGGGCCGGACAGCACGCCGGTGGAAATACCGGCCGCGCCGGCGAACGCCGCCTCAGCGATGGCGTGCGGCAGCCGGCCGGTGCCCGCGTCCAGGCCCTTGCAGGTCCAGGCCACGGCGAGGTCGCTGATGCCGTGGCGGGCCACGCCTGCCGCCACGTCGCGGCAGGCCTGCTCCATGCCGGCCACCGGCACGCCCAGGATCAGCAGCGGGCGCGGGGCACCGCGCAGGTGGCCGAACAGGTCGTCCAGTTCGCTCGTGCAGCGCAGATCCGGCGGCAGCGCGACCCCGGGCAGGTAATCGGCGTTCTCGTGGGTATCGGCGATGCGGCGCGCCAGTTCGGGACGGCGCGCCCACAGCATGGTGGCATGGCCGCGGGCGCAGGCGGCGGCAAGCGCCGTGCCCCAGCTGCCCGCCCCCAGGACGGCGACGCGCAGGCCCGGCGCCATGTCCGCCATGATGCCGCGGCCGCTCAGTGCTTGGTGCCCGGCGGCAGGATCAGGCCGGCATCGTTGCCGGCCTGGGCGACTTGCTGCTCGGCGGCGGCCTGGGCCACGCGCTGCTCGTAGATGGCCTGGAAGTTCACCTCGGCCAGGTGCAGCGGCGCCATCGACGCGCGGGTGATGGCGTCGGCGATGTTGCTGCGCAGGTAGGGGTAGATGATGCCGGGGCAGGCGATGCCCAGGATGGGGTCGAGCTGCTCCAGCGGAATGTTGGCCAGTTCGAAGATGCCGGCCTGCTTGCCTTCGACCAGGTACAGGACCTTGTCGCCGACCTTGGTGGTCACGGTGGCGGTCACGGTCACTTCGAAGACGGTCTCGGCCAGCGCCTGGGCGCCGACGTCGATGGCGACCTCGACTCCGGGCTGCTCGGTTTCCAGGAAGATCTGGGGCGCGTTGGGCAACTCCAGCGACAGGTCTTTCAGGTAGACGCGCTGGATGTTGAACACGGGGGCTTGCTGCTCTTGATTGTCGGACATGGGGAGAAAGTCTGGAAACGGAAAGCCTGCTGGCTGAACCCGGCCCCCGGTACGCGCGGAGCCGAAACGTATGCACCAAAAGAACACGCCGGGGACGCGCCCCGGCTACAACGAAATCACTGGTCCTGCGTCGCCTGGCCGGCAAGCAGGGGTTGCAGCCCGCCCGCGCGGTCGAGCGCGGCGAGTTCGTCGAAACCGCCCACGTGCGTATCGCCGATGTAGATCTGCGGCACGGTGCGCCGGCCGGTGCGCTCGATCATCTCGGCCCGGCGCTCGGGCTCGGCATCGATGCGCACCTTCTCGATCTCCTGCACGCCGCGCTGCTTGAGCAGCATCTCGGCGCGCATGCAAAAGGGGCAATACCCCGTCGAATACATCAGGACTTTCTGCATGGCGCTATCCCTTCGCAATGGGCATGCCCGCCTGCACCCAGCCGGACAGTCCTCCCGACAGGCTGCTGACCTCGGCAAAACCCTGGGCCTTGAACTGGGCCACCGCCTTGGCCGCGTCGCGGCCGTTGCCGCCCACCAGGATGAGCGGCTTGTTCTTGGGCAGGCCGGCCGCCTTCTGTGCCAGGTCGGCCAGCGGCACGCTGCGCGACTGGGCGATGTGCCCGGCCGCGAAATCGGCCGCCGGGCGCACGTCGACGAACACCGCCTGGCGCTGGTTGACCGCGGCCGTGGCTTCGGCCGCGCTCATGGCCCCCCCGGCCTGGCCGCCCCGCAGCGATTGCCACAGCAGCATGCCGCCCGACACGAGGGCCAATGCGATCAGGAGAATGTTGTCGAGGATGAATTTCACGAGCGGACCCTGGAAACCTGGTGGGAGGAACACACGCCCCGCCGGCCGGACAGCCTGGCGTTACGCGCGCTTACGAATTCGCAAAACGGCGGGAAAACCACAAGATCCGCCGGATTTTTGCCGTTGCGGCGGCCCGATTCCGGCCCCGCGGCAAAGACAATGCCGCAGGATTATAAAATGTCGGGATAGGCAGCCGCTTTTTCAACGGGCTGCTGCCGTCAGTCCCCGCCGTTTTCGGGCGGGCAGCCGAATTGTATTCAACCTTTACGCGCAGCGCCCCTGCGCTCCCGGGACATGGTCAAACTCGTACTGATGCGTCATGGCGAAAGCCAATGGAACCTTGAAAACCGCTTCACCGGCTGGACCGACGTCGACCTGACGGACAAGGGCCGCGAAGAAGCCCGCAAGGCGGGCGAACTGCTCAAGCAGGAAGGGTACGACTTCGACCTCGCCTACACCTCGGTCCTGCGCCGCGCGATCCGCACCCTGTGGATCGCCCTGGACGCCATGGACCACATGTACCTGCCGATCGAGCACAGCTGGCGCCTGAACGAGCGCCACTACGGCGCCCTGCAAGGCCTGAACAAGGCGGAGACCGCCGCCCAGTACGGCGAGGAACAGGTGCTGGTCTGGCGCCGCGCCTACGCCATCGCCCCGAACCCCCTGTCCGCGGACGACAAGCGCCACCCGCGCTTCGATCCGCGCTACGCCGGCCTGCCGGCCGACGAACTGCCCGCCACCGAATGCCTGAAGGACACCGTGGCCCGGGTCGTTCCCTACTGGAACGAGACCATCGCCCCGTCGCTGAAGGCCGGCAAGCGGGTGCTGATCGCCGCCCACGGCAACAGCCTGCGCGCGCTCATCAAGCACCTGGACGGCATCTCGGACGACGACATCGTCGGCCTGAACATCCCCACGGCCCAGCCGCTGGTGTACGAGCTGGACGACGACCTCAAGCCGATCCGCCACTACTACCTGGGCAACGCGGACGAAATCGCCGCCGCCATGGCCGCCGTGGCCGCGCAAGGAAAGGCCAAGGCCAAGTGAAGCGGCTCGCGGCGATACTTCTGATCGCCTTGCCCGCGGCGGCGGGCTGGCCGCTTGCCGCGGCCGCCGCCGACGCGGGCAAGGCGCCCTCCGACCCGGCGGCCGTGGCGCGCGAGCGCGAAGCCCTGCGCAAGCGACTGGAAGCGCTCAAGAAGGACATCGCCGAGGGCGAGGAAGAACACGCCGACGCGGCCGACGCCCTGAAGGAGTCGGAGCAGACCATCTCCAAGGTCAACCGCCGGCTGGTCGAGCTGGGCAACGCCCAGCGCCGGGCCAATGCCGAGCTGGAGCGCCAGAAGCAGGCCATTGCCGAAAAGGAAAAGAACCTGGCCCAGCGCCAGGCCCACCTGGCCGACCTGCTGCGCCGCCAGTACGCGGTGGGTGGCCTCACGCCCTGGGGCGCGCTGCTGTCGGGCGACGATCCGCAGCGGCTGAACCGCAATCTCGCCTACCTGGGCTACATCGCCCAGGCCCGCGCCAACACCGTGACCGAGCTGCAGGGCGAGCTGGAGGAACTGGCGCAGTTGCGGGCCCAGGCCGACACCAAGCGCAGCGAGCTGGAACAACTGGCGTCCGAGGAGAACAACCAGCGCCAGGAACTGCTCAAGCAGTCCGAGCAGCGCCGCAAGGTCCTGGCCGACATCTCGTCCAAGCTGAACAGCCAGCGCCGCCAGGCCGCCAGCCTGGCGCGCGACGAGCAGCGCCTGTCGCGCGTGATCGAGGACCTGACCCGCATGCTGGCCAGGCGCGCCGAGGAAGCCCGCCGCAAGGCCGAGCAGGCGCGCAAGGCGGAACTCGCCCGCCGGGCGGAGGAAGCGGCCAGGCGGGCCGCCGCGCAGCGCGCCGCCGAACAGGCCGCGCGCGAGGCCGGCAAGCCTCCCCCGCCACCGCCCCCCGAGCCCCCGCCCGAGCGCGCGGTGGCGCGCAACGACACCCTGCCCGACGCCTCGCTGGCGGGCCAGTTCGAGAAGCTGCGCGGCCGCCTGCGCCTGCCCGTGCGGGGCGACATCGTGGGCCGCTTCGGCGCCGCCCGCGGCGAAGGCGGCACCTGGAAGGGCGTCTTCATCCGCGCCAGCGAAGGCACCGAGGTACGGGCGGTCGCCGCCGGCAAGGTGGTCTTCGCGGACTGGCTGCGAGGCTTCGGCAATCTCCTGATCATCGACCACGGCAGCCAGTACCTGTCGATTTACGGCAACAACCAGTCGGTGCTTCGCCACGTCGGCGACGACGTCAAGGGCGGCGACGTCGTGGCCAGCGTGGGCGCCACCGGAGGGCAGGCGGAATCGGGCCTATACTTTGAACTGCGGCATCAAGGCGCGCCGTTCGACCCGCTGCGGTGGGCCTCGTTGCGCTGACCCCCCTACCCGGATATCCTGATCGCACGCGCGCTTGCGCGCCTTCCCCAGCACATTCAACCTATCGACGAGAACCCGCGAGGCCCTGGGATGTCAAAGCTTGACGTCCCGAACCGGGGCCCGGAGGAATACATGGGCAGCAAGAGTAAAGTTCGCAGTATCGGCCTGGTCAGCCTGGGCGTGGTCGCCGGTGTCCTGGTCAGCCTGGGCATCACCGCCGTGGCGCAGCGGGAAACCCGTGGCCCCTTGCCGCTGGAAGAACTCCGGCAGTTCTCGAATGTCTTCGCCACCATCAAGAACAACTACGTCGAGCCGGTCGAAGACAAGAAGCTGATCGACGGCGCCATCGCCGGCATGCTGTCCGATCTCGACCCGCATTCGGCCTACCTGGACGCCGACGCCTACCGCGAAATGCAGACCGCCACGCAAGGCGAATTCGGCGGCCTGGGCATCGAAGTCGGCACCGAGGACGGCTTCGTCAAGGTCATCTCCCCCATCGAGGACACCCCCGCCGCGCGCGCGGGCGTCAAGGCCGGCGACCTCATCGTCAAGATCGACGACAAGTCCACCAAGGGGCTGCTGCTGAACGATGCGGTCAAGCTGATGCGCGGCAAGCCCAAGACCTCGATCACGCTGACGCTGGTGCGCAAGAACGAGGTCCAGCCCATCGTCGTCAAGATCGAACGCGACATCATCAAGGTCCAGAGCGTGCGCAGCAAGATGCTGGACGGCAATACCGCCTACGTGCGGATCGCCCAGTTCCAGGAGCAGACCGGCGCCGACCTGGCCACGCACCTCGAACGCCTGGGCAAGAGCGGCGCGCCCAAGGCGCTGGTGCTGGACCTGCGCAACGACCCGGGCGGCCTGCTGCACAGCGCGATCGCGGTCTCGGCCGCCTTCCTGCCGCAGAACACGCTGGTGGTCTCCACCGACGGCCGCACCGCCGACGCCAAGCGCAAGTACCAGACCAATCCGGCCGACTACCTGCGCAGCAGCGACGACTACATCAAGCGCCTGCCGGCCTGGACCAAGACCGTGCCCATGGTGGTGCTGGTGAACGCCGGCTCGGCCTCGGCCTCGGAAATCGTGGCCGGCGCGCTGCAGGACCAGAAGCGCGCCCGGGTGCTGGGTGCCCAGACCTTCGGCAAGGGCTCGGTACAGGTCATCCTGCCGATCTCGCGCGACTCGGCCATCAAGCTGACCACCTCGCGCTACTACACGCCCAACGGACGGTCCATCCAGGCCAAGGGCATCGTGCCCGACTACCCGGTCACCGACACGCCCGAGGGCGACCTGTACGAGCGGCCGCGCGAAGCCGACCTGGCCAAGCACCTGCTGAACGACAAGGATCCAAACGGCGAGATCAAGTCGGCCGCCCAGGATCCGGCCAAGGCCGCCGAGCGCAAGACCATCAAGCCGATCGAGTTCGGCAGCGCCGACGACTTCCAGCTCGCGCAGGCGCTGAACCTGCTGGCCGGCAAGCCGGTGCAGCTGGCCAAGGCCGAAGACGTGGCCAAGGCCGCCGCCGAACTGGCCGAGCGGAACAAGACTCCCGCCGAAAAGGCCAAGGACGCCACGAAGGACGAGAAGCCCGCCGCGCCCGTCCCCGCGCCGCCCGAGCAACCCGTTCCCGCGCCGGCCAAGTGAACGACGAGCAGCTACTGCGCTATTCGCGGCATGTGCTGCTGGACGAAATCGGCATCGAAGGGCAGCAGCGCCTCCTGGAGGCGCGTGCCCTGATCGTCGGGGCGGGCGGACTCGGCTCGCCCGCCGCCTTCTACCTGGCTTCGGCAGGCGTGGGCAACCTGGTACTGGCCGACGACGACACCGTCGACCTGACCAACCTGCAACGCCAGATCCTGCACACCACCGACCGCGTGGGCCGCTACAAGGCCGAATCCGGCAAGCAGACCCTGGCCGCTATCAACCCCGAGGTCGCCGTCCAGGCCCTGACCCAGCGGCTGATGGACGAGGCGCTGGACGCCCAGGTGGCCGCCGCCGACATCGTGCTGGACTGCACCGACAACTTCGCCACCCGCCACGCCATCAACCGCGCCTGTGTCCGGCACCGCAAGCCGCTGGTCTCGGGCGCGGCCATCCGGTTCGACGGCCAGGTCGGCGTGTTCGACCTGCGGCGCGGCGATGCGCCGTGCTATCACTGCCTGTTCCCCGACGGCGAGGACGTCGACGAAGTCAATTGCGCCACCATGGGCGTATTCGCGCCGCTGGTGGGCATCGTCGGTTCGACCGAGGCGGCCGAGGCGATCAAGCTGCTGGCGGGCATCGGCACCAGCCTGTCGGGGCGCCTGCTGATGCTGGACGCGCTGGCGATGAAATGGCACGAAGTGCGGGTGGGCCGGGACGCGGGCTGCCCGGTGTGCGGCGGGCGTCCCGCGCATCCACCCGCCTCCTGAACGGTATCGGCGCCCGCCCTGGGAGGTCCCCATGAAGATCAAGCACATCGCGCTGGTCGTCCCCGATCTCGAGGCAGCCGCCACCTTCTACGAAACCGCGTTCGACATGAAGCGCGTCGGGCGCGACGACCTGGAAATGGGCTCGGGCATCTACCTGTCGGACGGCAGCACCAACCTGGCCCTGCTGCAGTACAAAGAAGGCCATCCGCTGGCGCCGTCCAGCGGTTTTGCGGGCGTGCACCACTTCGGCTTCCAGGTCGACGACCTGGCCGAGGCCGAGCGCCGGATCGAGGCGGCCGGCGGCAAGTTCTTCTTCTCGCTGGGCAACGATCCGGAAAAGAAGAACTTCGAGAAGAAGTTCAAGGACCCCTTCGGCGTGGTGTTCGACATCTCGAAAAGCGGCTGGGAAGGCACCGGCCGCGACTGACTGGCCACCGGACGGCGGCGGTCAGGCCAGCATGATCTGGATCTGCACGTCCAGGAATTCCGACGGCGACTTCTTCCAGCCGCTCTTGGCGTAGCGCTGCCAGCGTCCCAGGATGAAATGCAGGATCAGGCTGGCGCGGGCATGGATGTCGTCGGTGGGAGGCAGCTCGTTCAAGGCCAGCGCGTTGCGCAGGCACTGCCGCAGCGAGGCCTCGATGCGGTCCAGGAACTGGTTCATGCGTTCCTGCAGGCGTTCGTCCTCGGACACCAGCGCATCGCCGATCAGCACCCGCGTCATGCCCTTGTTGCGCTCGGCGAAGGTCAGCAGCATCAGGATGGCCTTGCGCGCCTGCGCGAGGCCGCTGGTCTCGGATTCGGAAATCACGTTGAACAGGCCGAACACCGAGCTTTCGATGAACTCGATCAAGCCCTCGAACATCTGCGCCTTGCTGGCGAAATGCCGGTACAGCGCGGCTTCGGAAACCTGGAGACGCGCGGCCAGCGCCGCGGTGGTGATGCGTTCGCCCTTGGGATGCTCGAGCATTTCGGCCAGCATCTGGAGGATCTGGGTCTTGCGCTCGCTCGTCTTGCTAGAGGCCATGTCGCGGTGGGTTTCCGTGCAAAGGAGGAAAAATCGCCCGCTTCGCAGGGCCGCCCCAGACGGAAACGGCTAACTACGGCGCAGGGCGCGACGCTGTAACAACAAGTGACTGACGGAGTTTACTTGAAGGTCGATGAAAAGCGGGCGTCCTCGATGCGTCTTGGCGAACGGCGTGCCCGGATGGCGGACGTAGACGGTGCGCATGCCGGCCTTGCGAGCGCCGCGCAGGTTGGCGGACGTGTCTTCGACCAGCACTGAATTGTTAGCGCTTACTCCCTCCATGGCCATGACGTGGCGCATCAAAGCCGGCGAAGGCTTGACCCGGAATTCACCATGGAAGCGCATGTCCTCGACCGCCCACAGGCTGTCGAAGCAGTGCAGGATGCCGAGATGGCGCAGGATGGTGCGGGCGTAATTGTGTGGCGCGTTCGTCAACAGGATCTTGCGTCCGGGCAGCCGTGACAACCGGTTACGCAAATCCTTGTCCGCGCGCACCAGCGGGCGGATGTCGAAGCTGTGGCTGCGGTGCAGGAACTCCGCCGGCGACACGCCGTGGTGCCGGACCATGCCGATCAGCGTCGCGCCGTAGCGCTGCCAGTAGCGCTTGCGCAGCACGTGGGCCTCTTCCTCGGACACGTTCAGTGTCTCCATGACCGCCTGGGTCATGGACAGGTCGATGTGCGAGAAGATGGCGTGCGAGGCATCGTGCAGCGTGTTGTCCAGGTCGAAGAACCAGACCGGCTCCCCCTTCCCCGCGCCCGCCGGCCGCCGCGTCACCCGCACGCGGCTCAACGGCCGCCGCACCTGCCGCCGCGGCGCCGACGCCACCGAAGGTACCCCAGTAACCGCCGCGGCAACTTCACTTACGTAGAGGTCCCCCCCTACGCGCTGCGCGCGCCCCCCAGGGGGCGATGCGGGCGGACCGGCGAACATGGCCCCCATCAGTGGCTTTTGATCATGGTTCCCACGCCTTGCGCGGTCAGGATTTCCAGCAGCAGACAGTGTTCGACGCGGCCGTCGACGATGTGCACGGAATTCACGCCGCTCTTGGCGGCTTCCAGGGCCGACGAGATCTTGGGCAGCATGCCGCCCGAGATGGTGCCGTCGGCGAACAGCTCGTCTATCTTGCTGGCGGTCAGGCCGGTCAAGAGGTTGCCGTTCTTGTCCAGCACGCCCGGAGTGTTGGTCATCATGATCAGCTTCTCGGCGTGCAGCACCTCGGCGATCTTGCCCGCCACCAGGTCGGCGTTGATGTTGTAGGCCATGCCGTCCTCGCCGAAGCCGATGGGCGAGATGACAGGGATGAACTGGTCGTCCTGCAGCGCCTTCACCACCGACGGGTCGACGGACGCGATCTCGCCCACGAAGCCCAGGTCCAGTTGCGCGCCGGGGTTGTTCTTGTCCGGCATCAGCATCTTGCGGGCGCGGATCAGGCCGCCGTCCTTGCCGGTCAGGCCCACGGCCTTGCCGCCGAACTCGTTGATCATCATCACGATGTCCTGCTGGACCTGGCCGCCCAGCACCCACTCCACCACTTCCATGGTCTCGGCGTCGGTCACGCGCATGCCTTGCACGAAGCTGCCCTGCTTGCCGACGCGCTTGAGCGCGTCGTCGATCTGCGGGCCCCCGCCATGCACGACGATGGGGTTCAGGCCCACCAGCTTGAGCAGCACCACGTCATGCGCGAAGCTGCGTTGCAGGCGTTCTTCCGTCATGGCGTTGCCGCCGTACTTGACCACGATGGTCTTGCCGTGGAAACGGCGGATGTACGGCAGGGCTTCGGCCAGCACGCCGGCCTTGATCCGGGGCGTGAGCGTAGCCAGCGGTCCGTGTTCGGGAGACGAGGAATCTGCTTGATGGGTGTCGGTCATGGCGGCGCGCCTGAGGGAAGGAATGGACAAACAGGCTCAATTGTAGCCACTGCGCCAGCCGGATTCCGTCCACAGGATATCCCGCCGTTATCCCCCGCTTGTCCCGGCCTTTTCCCCAGGCTTGTCCGCAGGGCTGTCCACGGCTTCCCCACAGGGTTCCACACAGCTTCTCCACATGAACGCCCCCGGTTTTCCACTGCATTTCCCCAGGAAACCCACAGCTTGCCCACAGCCTTTCCACAAGGTTGCCCACATGTTGTCCACATAGGTTTCCAACGGTCTTCCACAGCCTTGCCCCCAGGGTTGTCCACAAAAGGCGCGAAGCTTGAAATACCGCGGATTGGCCGTATTTACCTTGACATGATGGGAAGGTCTAGAATCGTCCCATTCCAGGTCAGGAGATCACCATGCAGGCGTTGAACATCGGACAGGCTTCGGAGGCATCGGGCGTCTCGGCCAAGATGATCCGGCATTACGAATCCATAGGATTGATACCGCCCGCCCACCGCACCGAATCCGGCTACCGGCTCTACGGCGAAAGCGATGTCCATACGCTGCAGTTCATTCGCAATGCGCGCGACCTGGGCTTTTCGATCCCGCAGATCGGAACGCTGCTGGAACTCTGGAATGACCGCGGCCGACCCAGCGCCGAGGTCAAGCGCCTGGCCTGCGCCCACATCGATGAACTGGACGAGAAGATCCGGGGTCTACAGGCCATGAAGGCCACGCTGGAGCAGCTTGCTTCCCACTGCCATGGGGACCACCGTCCGGACTGCCCCATCCTGAGCGGGCTGGCGACCCCGGGCATGGGCACGCGCGGCCTGGCCGAGCATACCTGCAACGGATGAAACCAATCCCCATGCCCGGGTAGCCCGCCGGTCGACCCTGTTAGCATTTCGGGTATCGGCGGCTTGCCCGCCGCGTCTATCGCAAGAAGGAGAATGCAGTGAAACGTCTACTCGCCCTGATCGCCACGGTCGCCGCGCTCGCGCTGACCGCGGGCGCCGCGCTTGCGCAGGCGCTCAATGCCGAAGGCGAGGTGCGCCGCATCGACGCGGCGAACGGCAAGGTCACCCTCAAGCACGGCCCGATCTCCAACCTTCAGTTGCCGGCCATGACGCTGGTCTTCAAGGTGGCCGACCCCTCGATGCTGAGCCAGATCAAGGCCGGCGACAACGTGCGGTTCGCCGCCGAAAAAATCAACGGCCAATACACGATCACGGCCATCCAGCCGAAATAAGGCTTACAGCACGTAGCGCGCCAGGTCCTGGTGCGCCGCGGCTTCTTCCAGCTGCCGGTTGACGTAGTCGGTATCGATGCGCACCACTTCCCCGCTCTTGCGGGTCGCGTCGAACGACAGTTCCTCCAGCAGTTTTTCCATCACCGTGTACAGCCGGCGCGCGCCGATGTTCTCGGTCTTCTCGTTCACCGCGAAGGCCAGTTCGGCCAGGCGTTCGATGCCATCGTCGGTGAATTCCAGCCTGACGCCCTCGGTTTCGAGCAGCGCGGTGTACTGCTTGACCAGCGACGCATCGGTCTCGGACAGGATGCGCACGAAATCCTTGGCCGACAGCGAATCGAGCTCGACCCGGATCGGGAAGCGCCCCTGCAGCTCGGGGATCAGGTCGGACGGCCGCGACAGGTGGAAGGCTCCCGACGCAATGAACAGGATGTGGTCCGTGCGGACCATGCCGTACTTGGTGTTGACGGTCGTACCCTCGACCAGCGGCAGCAGGTCGCGCTGCACGCCCTGGCGCGAGACGTCCGACCCGCTGGTCTCCTGGCGGGTGGCGATCTTGTCGACCTCGTCCAGGAACACGATGCCGTTCTGTTCCACGCTGGCCAACGCCTTGGTGCGCAGCTCTTCCTCGTTCACGCGGCGGCCGGCCTCCTCGTCCACCAGCAGCTTGAAGGCTTCCTTGATGCGCAGCTTGCGCGCCTTCTTCTTGCCCTGGGCCAGGCCGGCGAACATGCCGCGGATCTGCTCGGTCATTTCCTCCATGCCCGGCGGCGACATGATCTCCATCTGCGGCACCGGCTGGGCCACTTCGATCTCGATCTCCTTGTCGTCGAGCTGGCCTTCGCGCAGACGCTTGCGGAAGGTCTGGCGCGCGGCATTGTCGTCGCGCTGCGGGTTGCCCATCGCGTCGCGCGCGGGTGGCACCAGCACGTCCAGGATGCGGTCTTCGGCGGCGTCCTCTGCCTGCGTGCGCACGCGGCGCATTTCCGCTTCGCGCACCTGCTTGACGGCCACCTCGGCCAGGTCGCGGATGATGGTGTCGACGTCGCGGCCCACGTAGCCCACCTCGGTGAACTTGGTGGCCTCGACCTTCACGAAGGGCGCATCGGCCAGCTTGGCCAGGCGGCGGGCGATCTCGGTCTTGCCCACGCCCGTCGGGCCTATCATCAGGATGTTCTTGGGATGGATCTCGTGGCGCAGCGGCTCGGCCACCTGCTGGCGACGCCAGCGGTTGCGCAGCGCAATGGCCACGGAACGCTTGGCGCGGTCCTGGCCGACGATGTATTTATCCAGTTCGGAGACGATCTCACCGGGGGTCATCATGTTCATTCCAGTACCTCGACGGTGTGATGCTGGTTGGTGTAAATGCAAAGATCGCCCGCGATCGCCAGCGACTTCCTGACGATGTCCTCGGGTGCCATGTCGGTATTCTGCAGCAGTGCCAGGCCGGCCGATTGCGCATAGGCGCCGCCCGAACCGATGGCCGCCAGGCCGTGCTCGGGCTCCAGCACGTCGCCGTTGCCGGTCAGCACCAGCGTCGATTCCCGGTCGGCCACGATCAGCATGGCTTCGAGCCGGCGCAGCACGCGGTCGGTGCGCCAGTCACGCGTCAGGTCTACCGCCGCGCGCAGCAGGTGGCCCTGGTGTTTTTCCAGCTTGCCTTCGAAACGCTCGATCAGCGTGAAGGCGTCGGCCGTGGCGCCGGCGAAACCCGCCAGCACCGAATCCTTGTACAGGCGCCGCACCTTGCGGGCGCTGCCCTTCATGACGATGTTTCCCAGGGTGACCTGCCCGTCGCCGCCCAGGGCAACGCGGTTGCCGCGGCGCACGCTGATGATGGTCGTGCCGTGGAATTGTTCCATTTGCTCTTCCTGATGGGCCCGAGGCCCCGCGCTGGCGCGCCGGGCCGGCGAGCGAAAACGACTTCTGGATAGTGGGGGCGACGGGGCCCGATTCAAGAGGTGGGTCTCCCGCCCTGAGCCTTATTCCCCGGAAACCGCAAACCCGCGCAGCCACGGATCGAGATGGGCAATATCGAACGTTCCTGCCTCGAACATCTGCATCGTCTCCTTGTGGATACGCGCCGGTCGCCGTTGCAGGCGCCAGCCATTGATGCGCAGGAACACGTCGGCCGCGGCGAAAGCGATGCGCTTGTTGCTGTCCACGAACGGATGATTGATCGCCATGCTTTCCATCAGGGCCGCGGCTTCGGCCACGATATCCTCGTAATAGCCGGTTTGCGGCCGAAACAGTGCCGCTTCGATTGCACCCGGATCACGTACGCCCGGCGCGCCACCGTAGCGCTGCATCAATAGCGCATGCATGCCCAGCACGTCCGCCACGGTCAGATAATCGTGCGACACGGTCTACTTGGCCAGTTCGCGATACAGACTGTCGAATTCGTCCACACTCGACGCGAACGCAGCCATGACGTGGCGGCGGGGACGTTCTTTTTGCTGCCTGTCGATGTAATCGCGCAATGCGTCATCCAGCACTGCCTGGAATTGGCGTCCCTGGGTTTCCGCGATCTGGCGCAAGGCGGCGAGCACTTCAGGGGCGGCTTGAGAGGAGAATTTCTCCCGAACGGTTGTGGTCATGGCCGTTCCATCATGATTCATCTTGATACTTCATGATAAAGCAAGTTTTCGCGAAAAAAACGGCGCCAGAGGCGCCGTTCATACGGATCGCGCGGACGATCGCGTCAGTCGCCGTACAGCTTCTGCCGCAATTCGCGGCGTTGCTGCGCCTCCAGCGACAGCGTGGCCGTGGGCCGCGCCAGCAACCGGGCGACGCCGATGGGCTCGCCGGTTTCCTCGCACCAGCCGTACTCGCCCGACTCGATGCGGCCCAGCGCCTGCTGGACCTTCTTCAGCAGCTTGCGCTCGCGGTCGCGCGTGCGCAGTTCCAGCGCATGCTCTTCCTCGATCGTGGCGCGATCGGCCGGATCCGGCACGAAAGGCGTCTCGCGCAGGTGCTCGGTGGTTTCACCGGCGTTCTGCAGCAGTTCGCGCTCGATTTCCTGGAGCCGGCTCTTGAAAAAGGCAAGCTGCGCTTCGTTCATATAGTCGGCCTCGGGCATGGCCAACAACTCTTTTTCAGAGAGCACGGCCTCGGCCGGCTTGGTCATCACGTTTTCCAACGCGTCCTCCTGAGTGACTTTTAAGGTTTTGCTCGACGCTTTCGTTGCCATGAAAATGCTCCGCGCGAATCAATAAGGCTTTCCAATTCCCACACAGCACCGCATATTCCAATCGCTCCCGGCGAGCCGGGTATCCCACCATGGGCGCCGCGGATCCGGCTCCGCCGGTCCGCCAGCGCCGCCCCCTGGGGGCGCGCGTCAGCGCGTAGGGGGGCGACCTACACCAGGCATTGCTCCAGGCCGTGCATGAAGACGTCGCGAGGCAGGTTGCGACCAATGAAGACCAGCTTGCTGCCGCGCTTCTCGCCCGGCGCCCAGGCCCGGCCGGCATCGGCGCCCATCAGCATGTGCACGCCCTGGAACAGCATCCGGCGGTTCACGCCACTCATGTACAGAATACCCTTGTACCTCAATAAATCGGTTCCGTACACCTGCACCACGCCTCCCAGGAATTCCTCCAGGCGCATGGGATCGAACGGCTTGTCCGACTTGAAGACGAAGGCGCCGATGGCGTCGTCGTGATGGTGGTGGTGATGGCCGTGCGCATGATGGTGGCTGGGATCGTCGCAGCCGTCTACCGCGCAGTGCTCGCCGTGCTCGTGGCCGTGGCCATGATCGTGGTCGTGTCCATGGTCATGATCGTGGTCGTGCGTCGCGGCATCGGGATGCTCGTCGGCCAGGAACTCCGGATCGATGTCCAGGATGGCGTTCAGGTTGAAGCCATTGATGTCCAGGATTTCCTTCAGGTCGACTTCGCCGAAATTGACCGGCGTGATCGTGGCGCGCGGGTTGATGTGGACCAGGCGCGAACGCAGGGCCTGGTAGTCGGCGTCCTCGACCAGGTCCACCTTGGAAACCAGCAGGCGGTCGGCGAACCCAACCTGGTTGAGCGCCTCGGGCTGCTCGTCCAGCGTCTGCATGCCGTGCTTGGCGTCCACCACGGTGATGACGGCATCCAGCCTGAAGTAGCTGGCCACCTCGTCTTCCATGAAGAAGGTCTGGCACACCGGGCCGGGGTTGGCCATGCCGGTGGTCTCGATGATGACCCGCTCGAAGTCCAGCGCGCCCGCGCGCCGCTTGTCCTTGAGGTCGATCAGGATGCGCACCAGATCGCCGCGCACCGTGCAGCACACGCAGCCGTTGTTCATCTCGATGATCTGTTCGTCGCGGTCCTGGATCAGGAGATCGTTGTCCACGCCTTCCGGCCCGAACTCGTTCTCGATCACGGCGATCCGGCGGCCATGATGCTCGTTCAAAATCCGGTTGAGCAGCGTCGTCTTGCCCGCGCCCAGGAACCCCGTCAGGACAGTTACCGGAATCTGCTTCGGTGTTTTGTCCACAGCCTTCATCTATACAGCTCCTTGCACATGCGTCCGGGGACGCGTCAATGCGTTTTGCGTTCGTCGCCGGCTTCGCGGCCGGCCTGGACGCAGGCGGGACAGCGCCCGCGAACGACCATTTCCACATCGCGCCCTTCGAAACCGTCGGGCAGGCGATCGAGATTCTGCTGGATACCCACCGGTGCATCGATACAGAACATGCGTCGGCAGACATCGCATTGGAAGTGCCCATGCGGCTCGCCGTGGTGGTGGTGGTGCGCATGGGGCGCTCCCGCTTCGTCGCCGGGCCGGGCGACGCTGAAACGCCAGACGCGGTCTTCCCCGGCGATGCGGTGCGCGAGGCCGGACTGCACCAGCCATTCCAGCACGCGGTACACGGTGACCCGGTCGACCGACACCGACGACCCGATGCGGTCGAACAACTCCTGGTGCGACAGCGCGCTTGCCGCCTCCATCAGGGTTGCCAAGACATGCACCCGTGTCGCGGTGACTCGTGCGCCTTGGGCACGTATCGCCTCGCGGGCCAGATCCTCCACGCGTCGCTCCTTCCGTTCGGCCCGCCAAGCGGGGCCGGATTACAGCACAAGCCGCTTTGCCTGGGCAAACCCGGACTAACCCCCGGTAGGCCCCCGCGGCGCAATTGCTTTCCGCTGGAGGCGACCCCAGACAAAAAGCACCGGACGGTGTACCACGAATCGCCACCGGCAAACGCGACATGTGGGGTCGTTTTGGGGGAATTCAAGCCTTTCGGCCGATTTTGGTAACCGTTTGCGACGGCAGCGGGCACATACGCCCTGAAACGGGCCATCCGGGCAGGCACCTGGCCCGCTCCGGCCGCGCCGCTAGACCCGCTGCAGCAGCAGCCCTTTCAGGTACTCGCCTTCGGGGTGGGTCATGCGCATGGGATGGTCGATGCCGGCCGCCAGCCGTTCCAGCAGCACGAAGTCCTGCCGCGCATCCACCGCGGCGCCAGCCACGATTTTCTGGAACAGGTCCACGCTGATGGCGCCGGAACACGAGAAGGTCAGCAGGTAGCCGCCCGGCTTGACCAGCTTCATGCCCTTCAGGTTGACGTCCTTGTAGGCGCGCGCCGCCTTGTCCACGTGGTGCACCGAGGGGGCGAACTTGGGCGGGTCCAGCACCACGATATCGAACAACTGTCCCTCGGCGGCCAGCGCCTTCTGCGCCTCGGCCACCTTGGACACCCGGCACTCGAAGGCCGCTTCCGGCAGGCCGTTGCGGACCGCGTTGCGCGCGGCCATCGCCAGCGCGTCGGCCGACGAATCGACCGACACGGCGCGCGCCGCCCCGGCGCGCATCGCCGCCAGCGAAAAACCGCCCGTGTACGAGAAGCAGTTCAACACCGTGGCGCCGGGCCCGACCAGCGCGGCCAGCTCCGCCACCCGGCGCCGGCTCTCGCGCTGGTCCAGGTAGAAGCCGGTCTTGTGGCCATGGACCACGTCCACGCCGTAGCGCACGCCATCCTCGACGATCTCGACCTCGGCGGGCGGCTCCGCCCCCCGGAGCACGCCCGTGCGGGGTGCCAGGCCTTCGCGTTCCCGCGCCGCGGCGTCGGAGCGTTCGTACACGTCGGCGCAGCCGGTCGCGGCCACCAGCGCATCGACCAGGGCCTCGCGCCAGCGCTCGACCCCGGCAGCCAGGAACTGGACCACCAGTTGGCCGGCATAGCGATCGGCCACGAAACCCGGCAGGGCGTCGGCCTCGCCGAACACCAGCCGGACCGCGTCGGTGCGGCCGGCCAGCGCCGCGCGGCGAGCCACGGCGTCGGCCACCCGGGCGGCCATCCACCCGGCATCCACCGGCTCATCCTCGCGGAAGGTCCAGCAGCGCACGCGTATCTGCGAATCGGGACTGTAGGCGCCCCAGGCCAGGAAATTGCCGCGGCTGTCGACCACGCGCACGGTATCGCCGGCCAGCGGCCGGCCGACGGCCTGCGCCACGGCCGTGGCATAGACCCAGGGATGGCGCCGCAGCAGGGACTTTTCCTTGCCGGGCTTGAGAACGACGTCGTTCATCGGGACTTCTTCAAAGCGGAGGGATGGGGCCGGATGGCAGGCCGCCATGGTACCGCCGCCGGGCGCCAGGCCCAAATTGCTCCCCGCGCACGCCTGGCAGGGCCTGGAACGGATCCGCCCTATTCCTTCTTCCCGGGTTCCTTGCGACCCGCCCGCGGATGCGCCTTGTCGTACACCTTGGCCAGGTGCTGGAAATCCAGCCGGGTATAGATCTGGGTGGTCGAGATGCTGGCGTGGCCCAGCATCTCCTGCACCGCGCGCAGGTCCTCGGCCGATTGCAGCACGTGGCTGGCGAAACTGTGGCGCAGCACGTGCGGATGCACGTGGGTGGGCACGCCCGCGGCCTGGCCGCGCCTGGCCAGTTGCGCCTGGACGACGCGGGCCGAGATGCGGCGGCCGCGCAGTCCGACGAACAGCGCGTGGGCATCGCCGCCCGCGGCCAGAACGGGACGCGCGCCCAGCCAGGCGCGCAGGGCCTCGCAGGCCTGGGTGCCGACCGGCACGATGCGGCGTTTGCTGCCCTTGCCCAGCACGCTGACCTCGGCCTCGGCCAGGTCCAGCCAGCTGGATGATTCGTAGCCTGGTTCGCGCGCGTAGGCCAGGTCCAGGCCCACCAGTTCGGACAGGCGCAGGCCGCTGGAATAGAACAGTTCGAACATGGCGGTGTCGCGCAATTCGATGGCATGTCGCTGCTCGGCGCTCTGGCCGGTGACTTCCGCCGCGACGGGCGGGGTGTGATCGAGCAGGGCCTGCGTCTGGTCCACCGACAAGGCCTTGGGCAGGCCGCGCGGCGCCTTGGGGCCGCGTACGCCCGCGGCCGGATTGCCGGGCATGCCCACGCGCGGCGCCCACCATTGGTAGAAGCCGCGCCAGCTGGCCAGCAGGCGGGCCAGGCTGCGCGGGCTCATGCCCTGCGCGTGCAGTTGTCCCAGGTAGCGACGCACGTGCCCCTGCGACACGCGCTCCAGCGGCACGTCATCGGCCAGTTCGACCAGGTGGACGAGGTCCCGCCGGTAGGCGGCCAGGGTATGGGGGGAATAGCGGCGGCCCGAACCCAGGTGTTCGAGCCATTCCAGCATGGGCCGGGCCAGCGCCGGCCCCGTGGCCTCGGAACCGGGACGGGGATCGTCGGCCACGGTACGCGCTCAGGCGCGCGGCGCCTCGGTCAGGAGGCGCGAGAGCGACGCGCTGGCCAGTTCACCGATGCGCGTCAGGAAGGTCGTGCCCATCGAGGGCGTGAAGCGCTCGGCGTCGGGCGATGCCAGCACCAGCAGGCCGAAGGCTTCGGGCGCGATGCCCACGCGCAGCGGGATCAGGGCCAGCGAACGCACTTCGCGATCGAGCCAGGCCGCGGCCTCGAAGCCCGAGTTGGGGCCGCAGTACGGCGACATCAGTCCATTGGCGAAGGTTCGTGCATCGGCCGAGACTTCTCCGCGCCAGGGGGCCTCGGCATCGCCCAGGGCGGTCTCGGCCCAGATGCGCAGCGCCACGTCGGGCACGCTGAAGATCTCGCCCAGGCCGCCGGCAACGGCGGCGGGCAGCGCCTGCGGATCGCGCTCCTTGAGCAGGCCCCGGCTCCACAGCAGGAGCCGGTCGGAGATGTGTTCGTTCTCGGAAGCGGCACGCACCAGTTCCGACACCCGCAGCTCCATGCCGCGCACGCGCTCGCGCAGCGCCAGCACCTGGCGCTCGGCCAGCGAGACGGCCTTGCCCTCGTGGGGATGGGGCACCTTCATGGTGGAGAACAGCTCGGCGTGCCGTTCGAAGAAATCGGTGTTGTCCTTGAGGTATTGCGCGACTTCGTTGGCGTCCATGTACGTTCCGGAATTCATTGTTGATATAAGGCAAGGGCGCGCGAAGCGCGTGGGGGGTGGATTCCCCTCCCCCCTCTACCCCAGGAGGCGGTCGACGTCGACGGTGCCTTCGAACACGGTCACGGCCGGGCCGGTCATCAGCAGTTGCTCGCCGTCCCAGGCGATGGTCAGCACGCCGCCCCGCGTCTGCACGCGCACCGGCGACTCCAGCAGCCCCCGGCGGATGCCCGCGGCCACCGCCGCGCAGGCGCCCGTGCCGCAGGCCAGCGTCTCGCCCGCGCCGCGCTCGTAGACGCGCAGCCGGATGTCGTGGCGACCGACGACCTGCATGAAACCGGCATTGACCCGGCGGGGAAAGCGCGGATGGCTCTCGACCCGCGGACCGACGGACGCCACCGGCGCGGCGTCGACGTCGTCGACCACCTGCACCGCGTGCGGATTGGAAATGCCGACGGCCGACACCCAGACGATGCGTTCGGCCTCGCCCGGCGCCGACACGTCCAGCGGCCAGACGTCGTCCGCGCCTTCGCGCCGCGGCGTCAGGCCCGCCGGATCGAACGGCACGGCGGCCGGATCGAAACTGGTGCGGCCCATGTCGACGCTGACCTCGCCATCGTCCTGTTCGTTCAGCACGATGATGCCGGTGCAGATCTCGGCGCGCACGGGATTGCGGTCGGTCAGCCCCTGCTCGTGCACGAAGCGCACGAAGCAGCGGGCGCCGTTGCCGCAGTGTTCGACCTCGCCGCCGTCGGCGTTGAAAATGCGATAGCGGAAGTCGGCATCGGAACGAGTGGGCCGCTCGACCAGCAGGATCTGGTCGGCGCCGATCCCGAACTGCCGATGGGCGAGCTTGCGCGCCCGCTCGGGGGTGAGCCGGATATCTTGGCGCACGCCGTCCAGGACGACGAAATCATTGCCCGCGCCATGCATTTTGGTGAAGTGCCAGGTCATGCCGGAATTATAGTCCGCGCCCAGGCACCACGCGCCGCCGGGGGCGGAGCTTGGTATTCTGGCGACTGGCCGGTCTACTGGAACTCGCAATGGCTCGTATCGTCCCCGACGGTTGGCGGGAAATCAACGCCACCGGCGCCGCCCGCCGGGAAATCGAAACCCTGGCCACGCTCGAACGCGGCCTGCCCGATTCCTACACCGTCTACCATGCCGTCCACTGGACCAACGTGGAGCACGGTTTCTCGGTCTATGGCGACATCGACTTCGCCATCGTCAACGCCGCCGGCGACCTGCTGCTGATCGAGCAGGTCAGCGGGTTCCTGGAGGAAACGCCCGAGGGGCTCTGCAAGAAATACCCCAGCCACAGCACCAACGTGCCGATACAGATCGCCCGCCAACTGGCGGTGCTGCGCGGCCGGCTGGCCCGGCGCCCCCACCTGGACGCCATCCGCGTCGAATACCTGCTGTACTGCCCGGACTACTCGGTGCGCCACCCGGAAACCGCCGGACTGTCGTCCGAACGCATCGTCGATGCCGCCGAACGCGACCGCCTGTGCGCGGTCATCCAGCTCGCGCTGCCGCAGGCGCCCGCCACCCAGGCCGCGCCGGCCGTGCGCCGCTTCCTGGACGACATCATCCAGCTCGAACCCGACGCCAACGCCCTGGTGGGGCAGGCGCGGGCGCTGGTCACCCGCATTTCGGGCGGCCTGGCGCACTGGGCGCGGCGGCTGGAGTTCGAGCCGTTCCGGCTCAGGGTGATCGGCACCGCCGGTTCGGGCAAGACCCAGCTCGCCCACGCGGAATTCCGCGCCGCCATCGACGCCGGCCGCCGGCCGCTGTACGTGTGCTTCAACCGGCCGCTGGCCGACCACTTCAACGGCATCGCGCCCGACGGCGGCCTGGCCTGCACCTTCCACACCCTGTGCGACAAGGTGCTGCACGCCGCCGGGCAGCCGGTGGACTTCTCGGGCCCCGACGCCTTCACCACCCTGGTCGCACGCGCCGCGCGCGAAGCCGTGCCCGACCACCTGCGCTTCGACACCATCATCATCGACGAAGGCCAGGACTTCTCCGACGAATGGCGCGACCAGATCCTGCGCCATGCGCGCGAGCACGCACGCATGGTCTGGCTGGAAGACCCGATGCAGAACCTCTACGGCAAGCCCGCCGTGCACCTGCCGGACTGGGTCACGCTGCGCGCGCAAAGCAACTACCGCAGCCCGCGCAGCATCGTGAAGCTGCTGGACCGGCTGTTGCCCGACGACCAGCACATCGAGCCGCGCGGCCCCATCGCCGCCGGCGGCCTGGGCGTGCTGGTCTACGACAACGAGGCGGAGCTGCTGGCGCACACCAAGAAGGCCATCTCGCAATGCCTGGCCGCCGGTTTCAAGCGCGCCGACATCGCGGTGGTCAGCTTCCGCGGCCGCGAAAGCTCGGCCGTGCTGGGCCAGACCCAGCTCGGCCCGCATGCCATGCGCACCTTCACCGGCCGCTACGACCTGTTCGGCAAGCCTGAGTTCTCGGAAGGCGAAGTGCTGATGGAGTCGGTCTACCGCTTCAAGGGCCAGGCCGCCCCCGCCGTCGTCTTCACCGAGGTCGACTTCGACCACCTGGACGAGCGGACGGCGCGCAAGATCTTCGTGGGCGCCACGCGCGCGATGCTGCGGCTGGAACTGGTGGTGTCGCGGCACGCGATGGAGCACGGGCTGGCCGCGATACTGGAAAGCGCGGCCTGAGGCTGAATCGACGTTCATGTTCTTTACCCGGTCTTGTCCGATGCGCAGGGGCCGGGCAGGCGGTGGAGCGCAGCGAAGCCGGTCCCGCTGCGCGGGACTGCCCGGCCCCTGCGCATCGGACAAGACCTGCACCGCTCGTCACGTAGCCCCATGAACTTCAGCACGGTCGTCTTATTAAATGGAGAAAGACCCATCGCCGCGTCTCGATCTGCGATCGTCACCGTGGTAGTCCTTGGTCGGTGGGGCGGGGCGGCCCGCTCGGGGGGCGCATTCGGAGCCGCCGGTGAGGGTGGGCTTGGCGGGGAAGCAAGGGCGCAGCTGTTTGAGGGCGGCAGTAGGCACAGTCCGGGGGACTGTGCCCGCCCGAGTTCTGCGCCCGCCCCGCCAAGCCTGCCCTCGCCGGGCAGTCCCGCGCAGCGGGACCGGCTTCGCTGCGCCCCCCGAGCGGGCCGCCCCGCCCCACCGACCAAGGACGGTTCAAGAACTCAATCCTACAGTTGAAGCCCGTCATCATGGATGCCATGAATGTCGATCCCGCCTAGGTCCTGCCCCCCTAAAAGGAGCCTCGCATTCCCTAGTCCACCGTCGCGCCCGACTCCCGCACCACCGCGCCCAGCTTGGCGATCTCGCTGCGAATGAAGCGCCCGAACTCCTCGGGCGTATCGCCCACCGGCTGCATGACCTGGGCCAGCAACTTGGCCTTGACCTCCTTGTCCCGCAGGGCAAGGGCGATCTTGCGGGACAGCGTCTCGACGATGGGCTGCGGCGTTCCCGCCGGCGCGACCAGTCCCAGCCAGCCGACGAACTCATAGCCCGGCAGCGTCTCGGCCACGGTGGGAACATCCGGCATCGATTCGAAGCGCTTGGCGCTGGTGACGGCCAGGGCCCGCAGCTTGCCCGATTCGACATGCGGCATGACGACGGGAATGCTCTCGAAGTCGACGCCGATCTGGCCGGCCAGCAAGGCGGCAACGGTGGGCGCGCTGCCGCGATAGGGAACGTGCGTCATGCTGGTGCCCGCCAGGCTGTTGAACAGCTCGCCCGCGATGTGCATCGAGGTGCCGTTGCCGGCGGAGCCGCGGTTCACCTTGCCCGGATGCTGGCGGACATAGGCCAGGAACTCCGTCATGTTGGCAACGGGAACGGTGGCGGGGTTGATGGCCAGCACGAGCGGATAGGTGACGGCCAAGGAAATCGGCGTGAAGTCCTTGACCGCGTCGTAGCCCAGCTTGCGATACAGCGTCGGATTGATCCCGTGCGTGCTGACCGTGCCCATCAGCAGCGTATAGCCGTCGGGCTCCGCCCGCGCCACGGTCTCGGCGGCGATCACGCCGCCGCCCCCGCCACGGTTCTCGACGATGAAGGGCACGCCCATGCTTTGCGACAGCTTGTCCCCCAGCAGCCGCGCGACCAGGTCGGTGGGGCCGCCGGGCGCGGCGCCGACGACGATGCGCACGGGTTTGGCGGGATAGCCGTTCTGGGCCGGCGCCGGTCCCGCAAGTGCGGCGGCCGACGTGAACACGATCAAGCGCAGCAAGGCATGCATGGGTGTCTCCTCGTTGTCGGAAGGGCGGCGACCGTAGCCTAGGCGGCGGGCGCGACCACGCGGCCGTGGGTGATGTGGCGGTTGAAGATCCAGGCGTCGTAGCGCTTGCGCGTGTCGTTGAGCGCGGAATGCGCCAGGTGCCAGTCCAGCGCAGCCTGGTCTTTCCATTCCTCGAACAGGAAGACGCGGTCGTCCATCGGCGCCGACGGCGTGATGATCTTGAACTGCAGGCAGCCTTCCTCCTTGAGCGAGTTGGCGGCGTGCGTCTGCATGACCGCGAGGAACTCCGCGCGGTGCTCGGGCTTGATGGAAAACTCGACGATCAACGATATGGCTTGCATGGCGTCTTTCCGTTGCATGGGTTTGAAAGAAGGATCCGGCAGCGTTCGATGGCGATGCGCACCACCTCGTCCGGATCGCGCTCCCACCAGTCGGTGGAGAAGATCTCGACTTCGTACGGGCCGGCGTAGCCGTTGCGGGCCAGGCAGGCCAGCAGCCCCGCCAGGTCGGCGGCGCCATCGCCCATCATGGCGCGGTCGTTGACCGGATGGCGGGTGGGCACGCGCCAGTCGCACAACTGCACGGTGGCGATGTGGGGCAGGTGCGGCGGCGCGAGGCTGTCGTACAGGTCGGGATCCCACCACGTGTGGAACACATCGAGCACGACGCCGCAGCCGGGGCCGGCTTCCCGGCACAGGCGCAGGGCCTGCGCCAATGTGTTCACGCAGCCGCGCTCGGCGGCGTGCATGGGGTGGAAAGGCTCGATGCCCAGTTTCACGCCCGCCTGGGCGGCCAACGGCGCGGCTTCGCACAGCAGGTCCCGCACCTCTTCGCGCGCCCGGGCCAGGCCGGCCACCGCACCGCCTCCGCAGACGAACACGACGGCGCCCGCGCCGATCTCGGCCGCCTCATCGATGGCCTGCCGGCAATCGGCCAGCGCGGCGCCCGGCCCACGTTCGCGCAGTTGCGCCAGGTCGCCCGCCTTGCACAGCGACGGCACCCAGGCATCCGCGTCCCGCAGCAGCCGGCGAGCCCGCGCCACGCCGCATTCGGCCAGCTTGTCGCGCCAGACGCCCACGCCGTGCACGCCGTGGCGCGCGTAGCCGGCAATGGCCTCTTCCAGCGACCAGGCGGGCGTGGTGATCTGGTTGATGGCCAGCCGTTCCCGCATCATCCGCGTCTCCCGCCGCTCGGCTGCGCCATCACCGCGACCGCAGGGCGTCGATGTTGCGCACCTCGGCCACCTTGCGCACGTATTCCTCCGGCGGAGCCTGGTACAGCAGCTTGCGGCTGACGTGCACGCCGGTCATCTCCTTCATGGCCACGACCATTTCCGTCGCCTTGACCAGCAGCCGGTAGCAGTCCAGCAGCGGCACGCCGTCGACCTCGAAGATGCCGCGCTGGGCCAGCAGCGTCGACGACGGCCCGGCAGGGATCACCACTTCGGCGCCGCGCTCGATGGACCGGCGCGAGGCGGCCAGGATCTGTTCCACGCAGTCATCGCCGGCGCGCGTGTCGGTGAACACGGAATCGAAGCCGCGGATGTTCGAGAACTCGATGTACTCGACCGAGGCCAGCCGGTCGCGCAACCCGTAGCCGATGGGAATCTCGCGGTAACGGGGGACCATCTTCTCGTTGGGCACGACCAGGCCGAAGCGCTCGCCCATGGTGCAGGCATGAAAGCAGCAGACCTCCATGAACGAGACCACGGGAATGTCGAGCATCTCGCGCAGCTCCACCAGTGCGGGATCCAGCGAGTTGGCCAGCACGAACGCGTCGTAGCCGCCCTGCTGGCGGATGGCCAGCGCGTTGTCGATGATCTCGCGCACGTCGTAGTTCCAGAACAGGCGGAACTGGTCGCCCAGCGCACCCTGCCGGGTGCCGCGCACTTCCACCTTGGTCCCCGGCAGCGCGGCGCCGTCGCACAGCGCCTGGGTGGCACGCAGGAAATTCGCCATGCCGGTCTCGGACGAGACGAGCTGATACCAGATACGCATTACTGCCTCCTTGGTTGGGCGGACACGGCTGCGCCATGCCCATGCAAAAGATGTTGCGCGGCGTCCAGCCGCAGGTCGGTTCCCAGCTCGCGGCTCAGGTCGCGCACTTTCTCGAGCAGCTTCAGGCCCTCGCCGTTGCGCGCCAGCCTGGGCAGGCCGTCGGGCCCCTCTCCCTCGGCCCACAGGGTGAGCGGCTGCAGCGTGAACGTGGGCGGACCGTCCCGGCCGCAGGTCAGGCGCACCAACAGGGCTTCCCAGGCCGAACGCCTGCGGTAGAAGCCGGCGCTGTCGCGTCGGGCACGGTAGACGTCGGCCAATGATTCGTCGCGCATCGCGTACGCATCGAAGAAATCCGCGGGCTGCGTGGGGAACAGGTAGGGCTGGAACACGAAGGCGCCGATGCCATGGAAGATGGGCCGGCCGCGATGCAGCTGCACGCCCCGCACGCCGTGCGCGCCGTGCCCGATGACGGCATCGGCGCCCGCCTCGATGGCGCGCCGGCCCATCTCCACCGCGAAGCCCGGCGGCATGTCGGGCCGGCTGTCGTACTCGTGCGTGTGCATGCTCAGCAGCACCCAGTCCGCGTCGCGGCGCGCCGCGCGCACCGCCGCCTCGATGTCGGCAGCGTCGTCGGGCGCGGCCCAGGACTCCACGCCGAAATCCTTGCCGCGCACGAAGCGGGCACCCAGCAGCGACAACGCCGGGCCGCGCTCATCGTCGTAGGCCCTCGCCAGCGGATGTTCGCGATGCTTGCCCACGGGCAGGTGCTCCCGGATGCGTTCCAGCGCGGCATAGGCCTCGCCATCGACGCGGTAGCGCGTGCCGAAGCGTAGCGGCGCGACCCCCGGCCGGCCAGGCGTATCGTCTCGCGACCGCCCGGCCCGCGCGTGGTCCAGGTGGCTGGACGAGACGGCCAGCACGGCCACGCGGCCACCCCGGGTATCGACCATGGCGGGGCGCAGGGCCAGCTGCAGGTCGGCGCCGGTGCCGGCATGGGGAATGCCCAGGTCGCGAAGCGCGGCCTCGGTCTGGCGCAGACCGTCGACGCCGTAGTCGCCGGCGTGGTTGTTGGCCGTGGACGCCACGTTGACGCCCAGCCAGGCCACGTCCCCGGCCAGCGCCGCCGGCGCGCCCGCCCACGCCCCCGGCGCCTGGGCCGCTGCCACCGTCGGATGGCTCAGCAACTGGATCTCGAGGTTGGCGAAGCGCACGTCGCACTCGCGCAGGGCCTGGACCGCCGCGATGAAACCGGGATCCGTCTCGCCATGCAGCGGCTTGCCCATGTACAGGTCACCCACGGCCCCTATCGTGATCGTCGGCGCCCTGGATGCCGGCTCGATGGATGGCATGGCGTCACTCGGCCTGGATGTTGGCGGTCTTCACGACCTTGGCGACGCGCGTCCGCTCGCGGGCGATGAAGTCGGCGAACTGCTGGCGCGTCCCCGGCGACGGCGTCGCGCCCAGGTCCACCAGCCGCTGCTTTACCGCCGCCTCGTCGACGACCTCGCGCAGCACCGCGTTCAACTTGTCCAGCACCGCCGGCGGCGTGGACGCGGGCGCGGCCAGCCCGTACCACACCGATTCCTCGTAGCCGGGCACGCCCGCCTCGGTCGCGGTCGGCACGTCGGGCAGCAGATCCATGCGGCTGGCGCGCGCGATCGCCAGCGCGCGCAACTTGCCGCCCTTGATGTGCGCCATGGATTCGACCGTGTTCAGCGGCATGAACGAGATGCGCCCGCCCAGCATGTCGGACAGCGCGGGCGCCGCGCCCTTGTAGGGCACGTGCAGCACCTCGATGCCCGCCGCCTGCTTCAGCGACTCGCCGGCCAGATGGGCGGAGCTGCCTATGCCCGGCGATGCGTAGGTCAATTCCCCCGGCTTGGCGCGGGCGCGGGCCAGCAGGTCGCCCAGCGTCTTGAAGGGCGAGGCCGCCGGCACCGCCACCACCAGCGGTGCGGAGGCGATCATGCCCACCGGCGCGAAGTCGCGCTGGCCGTCGAACGGCAGGTCGGCGAACAGGCTGTTGTTGGTGGCGATGGAGTTGGCCACCAGCAGCAGCGTGTAGCCGTCGGCCGCCGCGCGCGCCACGGCCTGCATGCCGATGTTGGAACTGCCGCCGGGCTTGTTCTCGACGATGAAGGGCTGCCCCAGCTTCTCGGCCATGCGCTGCCCCACCAGCCGCGCGACGGCGTCGGTCGCGCCTCCCGGCGCATAGGGCACGACGATGGTGACTGGATGCGTCGGCCAGGATCCGGCAGCGGCGTGCGCGGACCCGGCCAGCGCCCAGGCGGCCAGGCCCGCCAGGAAGTGTCGAACCATGCTTGTCTCCCGCATTTATTAAACCAACGTTTGAATTATTAATGGCGATTATAGGCCGCCATCGGCCACTCGCCACCGGGGTTAACCCTGGCATCGATGGTTCGAGCAGCATGCGCGCGGCAAGGCGAACGCGCTGCGGGACGGCGGGCGCAAGGGAAACGAAGGGAACGGACGCGCGGCGCGGAACCGCGCCGGAAGGCTAGTCGGCCAGCAGGCCGGCCAGGAAGAAGCGCACCATGCGGTCGACCATGTCGTCGGGCCGGTGGTGGACCTGCGGCAGGGGCGCGGACGCGAAGGCAGCGGGCGGCCGTTCCATGCGCTCCCAGCCGCCCATGGCGTAGATGATGCCGCCCACCATCAGGTTGTAGCGCCAGATCACTTCCTCCAGCGGCAGCTTGGGCAGGAAGTGCTTGAGGGCCAGGATGAAGCGGCTGCGCACGGGTTCGTAGTAGGTCTGCAGGAACTCGTTCTCGCCGGGCATGGCGAAGGCGCGCGACAGGAACTGCATGACCACCAGCGCCGAATTGTTGCTGCGGGCGTTGATCGCCGCCGTCAGTTTCATGGGCGGCTCGACGAAGGCCCGCACCACCGCTTCTAGCGTGGGGGCGCCGCTGGCCAGCGCCGCGTCCAGCAGCGCCAGCCGCTCATCGTTCAGCGGCACGACGCGGCGCCGGAACATTTCCTCGAACAGCTGGGACTTGCCGCCGAAGTGATAGGTGATGGCGGCCAGGTTCACGCCGGCCGCCTCGCTGATGGCGCGCACCGACAAGGCTTCGAACCCTTCCGCCGCGCAGATGCGCTCGGCCACGTCGAGGATGGTGGTGCGCGTTTCCTCTCCGGCCGCGTTCTGCGAGCCACGGGGCCGGACTCGCGTGGCGGGCGGGGCTGACACGGCGGAAGCGGATTTACGGGTCATGGATGGAAGGCCGTAACGGGAACGAGTCCCGATTGTACGTCGGAAGCGTTGACCGCCTTATTTTGCCGCGCCTATAATTTAAACAAACGTATGTATTTAAGGAGGAGATAGTGCCCACCCCCATCCTGACCTGCGCCATCACGGGCGGGGATGACACGGCCGGGCGATTCCCGGCCGTCCCGGTCACGCCGCGCCAGATCGCGGAGTCGGCCATCGAAGCCTGCCGCGCGGGCGCCGCCATCGCCCACATCCACGTGCGCGACCCGGCCACCGGCAAGCCATCGCTGGACCCCGCGCTCTACCGGGAAGTGGTGGAGCGCGTGCGCGACAGCGGCTCGCCCGTCATCCTGAACCTGACCACCGGCGCCGGCGCACGCTTCCTGCCCGACGCCTCCGCGCCGAACGCCGCGGCGGCCGGCTCCAACCTGCGCCCGCCGGCCGAGCGCTGCGCCCACATCCTGGCGCTGCGGCCGGAGATCTGCACGCTGGACATGGGATCGCTCAACTTCGGCAAGGGAGCGCTCATCAACGTGCCGGACCACATCGAGGCCATCGCCGCCGTGATCCGCGAGGCCGGCTCCAAGGCCGAACTGGAGATATTCGACACCGGCCACATCGCGCTGGCGCGGCACCTGATCGATCGCGGCGTGATCGAACCCGACCCGCTATGGCAGCTGGTGCTGGGCGTACCGTGGGGCGCGCCCGCCAACAGCGAGACCATGATGCACCTGCGCGGCCAGCTGCCGGCGGGCGCGCGCTGGGCGGCCTTCGGCATCGGCCGCCAGGAGTTCCCGATGCTGGCGCAGGCGGCGCTGCTGGGCGGCCACGTGCGCGTGGGGCTGGAGGACAACCTGTACCTGTCGCAAGGCGTACAGGCGCGCAGCAACGCGGAGCTGGTCCGGCGCGCGGTGGAGATCCTGCATGCGCTCGACATGGAGCCCGCCGCGCCCGACGAGGCGCGGCGCATGATCGGACTGACGCCACGATGACCATGGAAGAACCGGTGCGCGTCGCGCTGGCGCAAGTGCGCCCGGGCCCGGACCTGGACCGCAACCTGGACGAGTTGGCGGCCATGGCCCTGCGGGCGCGCAGCCAGGGCGCCCAGTGGCTGCTTCTGCCCGAGTACGCCGCCATGCTGCACGGCAGCCGGCAGGCCATGCGGGCCGCGGCCGCCCGCGCCGACGACGTCGAGGCCGCCGTGCGCAGCCTCGCGCGGGACCTGGGCATGTGGGTGTTGCTGGGTTCGCTGGTGGTTCCCGACGGACCGCGCAGCATGTTCAACCGCAGCCTGCTGTTCGATGCCGAAGGCGGCCTGGCCGCCCGCTACGACAAGCTCCACCTGTTCGACGCCACGCTGCCCGACGGCAGGACGATACGCGAGTCGTCGGCCTACACCGCGGGCGACGAGGCCGTCGTGGTCGATACCCCCTGGGGACGCGTGGGGCTGTCCATTTGCTACGACCTGCGCTTTCCCG
Organism: Pigmentiphaga sp. NML030171; assembly: GCF_002188635.1. Lineage (GTDB taxonomy): Bacteria > Pseudomonadota > Gammaproteobacteria > Burkholderiales > Burkholderiaceae_B > Pigmentiphaga > Pigmentiphaga daeguensis. The sequence continues at coordinate 187,792 of NZ_NINX01000032.1, forward strand.
GCCTGTATCGCGCGCTGGCACTGGCCGGCGCGCAGATCCTGGTGGTCCCCGCCGCCTTCGCCCGCGCCACCGGCGCCGCCCACTGGCATGCGCTGCTGCGCGCCCGCGCCATCGAGAACGGCGCCTTCGTGCTGGCGCCCGCGACCTGCGGCGACAGCCCCGGCGGCCGGGCCAGCTACGGCCACAGCCTGGCGCTGGGCCCCTGGGGCGACACGCTGGGCGAACTGGGCGACGAGCCCGACTGCCTGACCGTGCCGCTGGACCTGGCCGCCGTGACCCGGGTCCGCGCGGAGCTGCCCGGCCTGTCCCACGAGCGCGCGTTCAGCCTGCGGCTGGCGGGCCCTTCCCCACTTGTTCCCTCCGACGGAATGCCTCATGACACAACCGCATGAACAGCGCTCGCCCGCCCGGCCGAGCCAGCCCCCGAACCTTCGCTCGCGCTACGTCGATGCCGCCGCCATGGCCTGGCACCCGACGGACTTCCCCGGCATCGACATGAAGATCCTGTATGCCGATGCCGACAGCGGCATGTCGACCATCCTGTTCCGGATGGCGCCCGGTTCGGTCGTGCCCCTGCACGAGCACACGGCGCTGGAGCAAACCTACATCCTGTCCGGACGCCTGGTGGACGACGAGGGCGAGGTGGGTCCGGGGGGCTTCGTCTGGCGGCCGGGCGGCAACATCCACATCGCCCGCGCCCCGGAAGGGGCGACCTTCCTCTCGGTCTTCATGAAGCCCAACCGCTTCTTCGGCGGGGCGAAGTTCTTCACCGAGTGATGCCCGCGCGTCATGCCGCCGGCGGGGTCTCGCCGCGTGGCGCCTTGTAGCGGTTGTAGCCCCACAGGTATTGCTCGGGACAACGCCGGATCATGGCCTCCATGCCGGCATTGACCCAGGCGGCCTGGTCTTCGGCCGTCTCGGGCACCGGGCCGGGTAGCCGCACGAAATGGACCTTCCAGCCCTGCCCGCCGGGCAGTCGCTCGCCCGCCGCCAGCACCACGGCGGCGCCGGTCTGCGCCGCCAGCCGGCCGGGCAGCACCATGCTGAAAGCGGGTTTGCCGAAGAACGGCGCCCAGACGCCTTCGCCGTTGCCGGGCACCTGGTCCGGCAGGATGCCGATGGCCTCGCCACGGCGCAGGGCCCGCACCAGCTGGCGCACGCCCTGCAGGTTGGCGGGCGCGGTGTCCAGGTTCGGACCGCGCCGGCCGCCCTCGACCAGCTGCGATACCCAGGCCTTGCGCGGCGGCCGGTAAAGCACCGTGATGGGGCCGCCCCGGTGGGCGTAGTAACGCGCCGCGACCTCGAAGCAGCCCAGGTGCGGCGTCAGGAACAGGATGCCCTTGCCCTCGTCCAGCGCGCCCTGCACCGCGTCCCAGTCGTCGGTGCGGCACTCGGCCAGCGCCCGGTCGGGACGGAACCAGACGCGCGGGATCTCCAGCGCGCCCTCCCCCGCGGCGGCGGCCGAGCGGCGCGCGAAATCCTCGCCTTCATAGCCGCCCAGGGCGGCGTTGGCGCGCAGGCGCGCGGCATAGTCGGCGGAACTGCGATACACCAGCAGCCCCAGGCAGCGCCCCAGGCGGTGCAGCCAGCCCAGCGGCAGCCGCGCGAGCAAACGATAGAAAGTCAGCAGCATCGAACGATCCGAACCTCGAAGAACAGGCCCCGCGGCCACGTTGCCGGCTGGGGGGTGGGCTCCATCGGGATTTTCCCCTAAAATGGGAAAGATCGCCGAGTTAACAGACAACTTGCGGGGCGATCGCGGCGCCGGCCCGTCCGGTGCGCGCATAAATGCCGCTAAAGCGTCGCTGCTCGCCACAGGTCCAAGACCCAGCAACGTGCAACACGCCGCGGAACCGATAGCCGGCGTGCGCGCCGGTCAGCTTTCAAAGGACTATCGAGTGGCCAATTCCTACCTCTTCACTTCGGAATCCGTCTCCGAAGGACACCCCGACAAAGTCGCCGACCAGGTCTCCGACGCCATCCTGGACGCCATCCTCGCGCAGGACCCGACCTCGCGCGTGGCTGCGGAAACGCTGTGCAACACCGGCCTGGTCGTGCTGGCGGGCGAGATCACCACGCGCGCCAACGTCGACTACATCCAGGTCGCCCGCGACACCATCAAGCGCATCGGCTACGACAACACCGACTACGGCATCGACTACAAGGGCTGCGCGGTACTGGTCGCCTACGACAAGCAGTCGCCCGACATCGCCCAGGGCGTGGACCGCGCCTCGGACGACTACCTGAACCAGGGCGCCGGCGACCAGGGCCTGATGTTCGGCTACGCGTGCAGCGAAACGCCCGACCTGATGCCCGCGCCGATCTGGTATTCGCACCGCCTGGTCCAGCGCCAGAGCGAACTGCGCAAGGACGGCCGCCTGCCGTGGCTGCGTCCCGACGCCAAGTCGCAGGTCACCTTCCGCTACGTCGACGGCAAGCCGGTCGAGGTCGACACCGTGGTGCTGTCCACGCAGCACTCGCCGGACGTCAGCCAGGACACCATCCGCGAAGCCGTCATCGAAGAGATCATCAAGAAGACCTTCCCCGATGGCCTGATCACCGACAAGACCCGCTACCTGGTCAACCCCACCGGCCGCTTCGTCATCGGCGGCCCGCAGGGCGACTGCGGCCTGACCGGCCGCAAGATCATCGTCGACACCTACGGCGGCGCGTGCCCGCACGGCGGCGGCGCGTTCTCGGGCAAGGACCCGTCCAAGGTCGACCGTTCGGCCGCGTATGCCGCCCGCTACGTGGCCAAGAACATCGTCGCCGCGGGCCTGGCCACGCGCGCGCAGATCCAGGTCAGCTACGCCATCGGCGTGGCCGAGCCCATCAACATCACGGTCGACACCTACGGCACCGGCGTCATCCCCGACGACCAGATCGCCAAGCTGGTGCGCGAGCACTTCGACCTGCGTCCGAAGGGCATCGTCAACATGCTGGACCTGCTGCGCCCGATCTACCAGAAGTCGGCCGCCTACGGCCACTTCGGCCGCTCCGAGCCCGAGTTCAGCTGGGAAGCCACCGACAAGGCGGCGGCGCTGCGGTCGGCGCGGTAACGCCTCGCTACCCGCCGAAGTCTCCGTAGACTTCGCGCGGATTGCGGACCAGGATCCGTTCGAGCACCGAACGGTCCTCCACCCACTCGGCCAGCAGGTCGAACAGGTCGCCGTCGTTGGGCATGCCCCTGCCCTGCATGTTCGTGTGGGGCCAGTCGCTGCCCCACAACAGGCGTTCGGGCGCATGGCGCACCAACGCGCGCGCCAGAGGCGTGACGGCGGCATAGGGGTAGTCCTGTGCCGTGCAGCGCATGGGGCCGGAGATCTTCACCCAGACACGCCCGGTATCCAGCAGCTCCAGCAGCCGCCGGAAGGCCGGCTGCTCCACCCCGCCCGCGGCGGGAATGCAGGCGAAGTGGTCCAGCACGATGCGGTTGGGCAGCCGCAGCAGCGCATCGGCATGTTCGACCAGGTCGGTGCCATGCGGATAGAACTGGACGTGCCAGCCGAACTCGGCGATCAGCTCGGGGATGCGCGGCGACGACAATCGGGGCAAGGCGCCGCGATGGCCGTGGCTGACGAAGCGGGCGCCGCGCACGCCCAGCGCGTCGAGCTCGGCCACGCGCGCGCGGTCCACGTCGTCGGGCAGCAGCGCCACGCCGCGAAAGCGGTCCGGGAAGCGCCGCAGCACTTCGGCCAGGTGGTCCGGGTTCTGGCCGTAGCCGGCGCCGCTGACCACCACCGCGCCGGACAATCCCAAGGTGTCCTGCAAGGCGATGTTGGTTTCGGGCAGCGCGTCCGCCGAGCGATACTTGCTGCCCGGATGGAACGGATAGCGGCTGGCGGGTCCGAACAAGTGCACATGGCAATCGATGGCGCCCGCCGGCGCGGCCAGCCGGGGCTTGCGCGGGTGCGGGTCGGGCGGCGGCGTCAGCGGAAGCGCGTCCTGGCCGGACATGGGGTTCTCCATCAGTTCGCGGTGATGCGGGCACGCCGCACCACGTCCTTCCATTGCCGGATCTCGGCCGAGATCATGCCGGCGAAGTCCTCGGGCGTGCTGGTCCTGGGCTCCACGCCCGCCGCCTGCAACTGGCTGTTCCAGGCGGGGTCCTTGCCGATATCCGCCATCGTCCGGTGCAACACGTCGATCACCTCGCGCGGCGTGCCCGCCGGCGCCAGCACGCCCAGCCACAGGATGCCTTCGTAGCCCGGCACGCCGGACTCGGCGATGGTCGGCACCTCGGGCAGCAACGCGGAGCGCTTCGCGCTGGCGATGGCCAGCGGCTTGATCCGTCCGCTGGCGAAATGGGGCTGCGAGGTGGTGACGGTGTCCATCTTGACCGCGATCTGGCCACCCAGCAGGTCGTTGAGCGCCGGCGCCGCCCCCTTGTAGGGCACGTGCACGACCTGGATGCCCAGTCTCTCCAGCAGGAGTTCCATCGTGACGTGGGGCAGCGTGCCGTTGCCTGCCGAACCGTAGGTCAGCTTGCCCGGGTTCTTGCGGGCGAAATCGACGAAGCCCTTGAAGTCGTCGAAGGGCTGCTGGCCGTTGGCCACCAGCAGCTCGGGGATCTGCGCGATGAGTCCGATGGGCGCGAAGTCCTTTTCCGTATCGAAGGACAGGCGTGGCGTGATCGCCGGATTGATGGTGTGGTTGGGCGTGGTGAACAGCAGTGTGTAGCCGTCGGGCGCCGCGCGGGCGACGCGCTGGGTGGAGATCACGCCACCGGCGCCAGGAACGTTCTCGACCACGAACTGAGCGTCGAGCCGCCGGCCGAGCTGCGCGGCCAGCATGCGCGCCACGGCGTCCACCGAACCGCCGGCCGAGAACGGCACCACCATCGTGACCGGCCGGGACGGATAGCGGGCAGCCTCGGCCGGCGCGGCCAGTGCCAGGCTGGCGCCGAGGCAGGCGGCGGCATGCAGCCACGCGCGACGGACAGGGTATGGGCACGGCATCGGGTCTCGCCTCCTGGTTTGCGGGACGCTGAGCTTAGAGGCGGTGGCCGACCCGCCTCAAATGATTGTTTTGCACCAGTCCATGAATTCCTTGCATGCCGCCCCGCTCGTGATGATGATGTCGCTGTGCCGTTTTCCTTCCGACGAGGCATCCATGCAAATCGATTTCCTCGGCATGCAGGCCTTTCTCTGCATCGTCGAGCAAGGCGGCTTCCTGCCGGCCGCCACGCACCTGAACCTGTCCCAGACAGCGGTCAGCCATCGCCTGCGCAAGCTGGAGGACAGCCTGGGCATGAAGCTGCTGACGCGCACCACGCGCGCGATCACGCTGACCGATGCCGGCCGCGCCCTGCTGCCGCGCGTGCGCAAGGCCATGCAGGAGCTGGAGCTGTCCTACGATACCGTGCGCCAGCACGCGGGCAGCGCGCCGCACTGGCTGGTGTTCGGCTGCCTACCGACCCTGGCGGCCACCCAGTTGTCGCCGGCGCTGCTGCGCTTCGCGACGCAGCATCCGGACATCTCGGTGCGCGTGCTGGACGATTCCATCGGCGAGATCGCCGAGCACGTGCACAACGGCACCGCGGCCTTCGGCGTGTCGCTGGCCAGCTCGAACCGGTTCGGGCTGGACATGGACGTGTTCGCCGAAGAACCGTTCGTGCTGGCCTGCCCGCCCCGCCACCGCCTGGCACGGGCCAGGGAAGTGGATTGGGAGCGCCTGCGCGGCGAACCCCTGATCCGTATCAGCCTGCCCGCCGGCAACGCGGCCACCATCGACGATGCGCTGGGCGATCGCCGCCTGCAGTTCCGCTGGGCCTACGAGGCCCAGCACACGTCGATCGCACTGGACTTCGTCGCCAACGGGCTGGGGCTGACCGTGGTGCCGGCGCTGTCGGCCACCAGGGCGCCCGGCGTGGTCACGCGGCCGCTGGCCGGTCCCTCGGTGGCACGTCATCTGGCGGTGGTCACGCGCCACGGCGCCGTGCTCGCTCCGGCCGCGCAGGCCATGCGCGACCTGCTGGTGGCCGAGATCCGGGACCGCCTGGCGGCCGTCCATGAACGGCGCGCATGAATCCGCCAAACAATTCATTTGTCCGCGCAACCCCGGTTGCCTAGACTGGCGGCGAATCGACGGTCCTCCCGCATGCCTCGGCACGGGCCCGGACCGCGCCACGAGGAGACCGCCATGTTCCACCGCGCCGCGCGGCCCATTGCCGCCGCGCTGATGTTCGCCGCCACCGCCCCGCTACACGCGCAGGACGACCGCTACCCCGAGCAACCCATACGCGTGGTCGTGCCCTTCGGCGTCGGCGGGCTGGCCGACATCTCGCTGCGCCTGGTCACGCAGCGCCTGTCCGAACGCCTGGGCCAGCAGGTCGTGGTCGAGAACAAGCCCGGCGCGGGCGGCGTGGTGGCCGCCAACGCCGTACTGGGCGCGCCGCGCGACGGCTATACGCTCGCGGTGTTCGCCAACGGCACGGCGATCAGCAAGACCCTCTTCAAGCTGCCCTACGACCTCGTCGCCGATTTCGAACCCGTCTCCACCGTCGCCTACTTCGACTTGGTGCTGCTGACCAACGCCAAGGGCAAGCTGCAATCCCTGCCCGCGCTGCTGGCCGAGGGCAGGAAACGCCAACTGGTGCTGGGCACCATCAACCCGGGCAGCACGCAGAACCTGTCGGCCGAACTGTTCAAGTCCATGGCCGGCATCGATGCCATGGTCGTGCCCTTCAAGAGCACGCCCGAAGTGCTGACCGCCTTGCTGCGCGGCGACGTCGACGTGATGTTCGAGTCCTATGCGGCGCTCAAGGGCGCCATCACGTCGGGCCAGGCAACGCCGATCGCGGCCACCGGCAGCCGCCGCTCGAGCTGGCTGCCCAAGGTGCCTACCGTCGCCGAGAGCGGCGTGCCCGGCTACGAAGTCGCCGGCTGGAACGCCTTGTTCGCACCGGCCGGCACGCCGCCCCGCAGGCTGGACCGCCTGAACGCCGCGCTGAACGAAGTACTGCGCGAACCCGCCATCCGCCAGCGCCTGGAGGAACTCGGCACGCAGGCCCAGGGCAGCACGCGCGAGGAGCTGGCGGACGTGTTCAAGCGTGACATCGCCAAGTGGGCCGACGTCATCCGCAAGGCGGGCATTCCCATGCAACAGAACTAGCAGGAGCTTTTCCGTGACCTTCGCGACTTCCCCGGCCGACGCGGTACTGGTCGATGCCCACGTCCACGTCTTCACGCGCGACATGCCGCTCGTGCCCAACCCGCGGCACAGCCCGGACTACAGCTTCACGGTGGAGCAACTGCTGGACACCATGGACCGGCATGGCGTGCACTACGCCGTCATCGCCGCCGCCAGTCCCTGGGGGGATTACAACGACTACGTGCTCGAGTCTCTGGGCAAGTCGGCGCGATTGCGCGGTACGGTCATCGTGCAACCCTCGATCGAACGGCAGGTTCTGGAATCCATGCATGCGGCGGGCATGCGCGGCGTACGCCTGCCTTTCATCAGCCTGGACCGCCTGCCCGACCTGGATTCCTGGGATTACCGCAAATTCCTGCGCCGCCTGACCGATCTCGACTGGCACGTTCACGTCCATATCGAAGGACCGCGTCTTCCTGAAGTGCTGCCTGCGCTGCAACGCTCGGGCGTCAAGATCGTCATCGACCACATCGGGCGACCGGATCCGGTCGCCGGCGTCGACAGCGAAGGCTTCCGGGCCATGCTGCGCGCGGTGGAAAAGGGGAGGACCTGGGTCAAGCTGTCGGGCGCCTACCGCTTGGGCGCCAACGCTCGCGAGTGCGCGCAGGCCCTGTGCCGCGAAGCGGGCCACGAGCGCCTGATGTGGGCCAGCGACTGCCCCTTCGTTGGCGCCGAATCGACCATGAGCTACCCGGCCGCGATCGACTGGCTGGTCGACACCATTGCCGATCCCGCCATCCGTCGCCGGATATTCGGCGACACCGCGCTGCGCTTCTATTTCTCCTGAGCCGCCATCTGGTACGTCAGTTCTTCGAGAGGTTCAGCACGCCAGGGTGGAACAGTTCCTCCGGGGCCACGCGGCGTGGCGAGAGTCCCTGCTCGTGATGATAGCGAGTGAAAGTCTCGAGGACGTGCCGGTTCGGCTCGAGTCCGTAGCTCCAGAAATCGTCCCCCATCAACTCGCGCGATGCCTGGTACTCGGCCACGCCCCAGGGCAGCGAGGCATAGAGATGCCCGATCTGGGCAAGCTCTTCCATGGCCAGGCGCTTGGCCTGGACGAACGCCTTGTAGACGCTGACCGGCAGCCAGGGGTGCTTCTCCACCAGCGCGCGGCGGATGCCCACCACGTGCATGATGGGGAAAAGGCGCGTACGGGCGAAATAATCCCGCTCGACCGCGCGGAAATCGGGAAACATCAGGCCCACGCCAGGCGCCCCGCGCTGAAAGCAAGACGGTGCCTTGGCGCTGAAGACCGCATCGAGTTCCCCCGACTCCAGAAGCCCCGACAAGGTCTCGTCATTGCCGATCTGGCGCACGTCGATGTCGGGCGGCAGATCGATCGGTGCTCGCTCTTCGCGGCCTGGCTGCTCCACTCCGCCCCGGCGCCAATGCACGTCGCGCGGATGAAGCCCGAACTCGTCCTGCAACATGCCCCGGATCCAGACGTTGGCGGTGATCTGGTATTCAGGCACGCCTATTTTCCGGCCCTTGAGCGCCGCGGGACTGTCAATGCCCCGATCGGTCCGGATGTAGATGCCGGAATGACGGAATACACGCGAGACGAACGCGGGAATGGCGACGTAGTCGGTTTGGCCGCGCGCCGTCATGACCGTATGGCTGCTCAAGGAAAGTTCGGAAATATCGAACTCCTGGCCGTTGAAGGCGCGATGGAAGATCTCTTCGGGATGCAGGGCGAGCGGAACGAGCTCGCATCCTTCGACGGCCACCCGGCCATCGAACAATGCGCGCGTGCGGTCGTAGTCGCAGCAGCCTAGGCTGAGCTGCAAGGTGGACATGTGGTCTCCTGGTTTCGAAATCCAATGGGAAGAACCGGGCCGCCCCGGCCGGTGATGGCGGCGGCACGGACGGATCACTCGGGCTGGATATTCGCGTCCCTGGCGACACGCGCGTACTTCTCGTAATCCGCGCGCACCAGCCTCATCATCTCCTCGGGATTCATCACGAGCATGTCCAGCCCCGCGTCCCTCAAGCGCTTCTGTACGTCCGGCATCGCGGCCACGCGGCGCATATCTTCCTCTATCTTCTTGAGCACAGGAGCCGGCGTGCCAGGAGGCGCCATCAGTCCATAGTAGTTGTCCAGCGAAAAGTCCTTCAGTTCGGAAATGCCCGACTCGCGTATCGTCGGCACGCCGGCGGCCGACTCGCTACGCTCGGTGGAAAACAGCGCCAGCGCGTTCAGCCTGCCGTTCTTGGTGAAAGCGATGGCGGCCGGGGCCGATACCGCTGCCGCGTGGACATGGTCTGCCAGCACGTCGGCGACGGCGGGCGTGCAGCCGCGATACGGAACATGCAACGCCTTGATGTTCATCGCATGCTTGAACATCTCCAGGCCGAAATGATGAGGACTGGCGACATTGCAACTGGCAATCTCATACTTGCCCGGATTGGCCTTCAGGAGTGCCGTGAACTCTTTCATGTTCCTGGCCGGCAGGGAAGGATTGGTCACCAGCATCATCGGTGATGAAGTCAATAGCCCCAACGGCGCGAAGTCCTTGGTGAAATCGAACGCCAGGTTGGGATAGACGACCTGATTGATGACGTGCGTATTGGTCGCGAGCAGCAAGGTGTAGCCGTCCGCCGGCGCTCGCAGCACCGCTTCGGCGCCGATCGAGCCGCCGGCCCCGGGGCGGTTCTCGACCACCACACCCTGCTTCCAAAGCTCCGCCAATTTCTCGGAGAACACACGGGCCGTGACATCGGCCGCGCCTCCGGGGGTGAACGTCACCACGATCTTGACGGGACGATTGGGATACGTCTGCGCACTGGCCAGGCAGGGCAGGAGCGACGCGGCCACGGCCGTATAGAAAAGGCGGAAAACGCGGTTCATGATATCTGAATCCCCAAGAGTCGGTGTTAAAGAAATTCTCATGAATCTCTTTTTTGAGACTGAACATGCCAAAAAAATGCCCCATGTCGGCTCAATGCGCACGACGCCGCAGGCATGGCAATTCCAATGTGGTGCACCTGCGGGGACCAGCCGGAGCTTCATCCCCCGACGGCCATCCAAGCAAATTGCGGGCCATCTGTTTGCCCCCTGCCCCGTACCGGGGAAGGGGGCCGGCGGTCATTCGCCTGTGATGCCGGCATCCTTGACCACCTTGCTCCACTTCGCTGTCTCGGCCTGGACGAAGCCGGCAAAGGCCCGGCGGTCCAGGGGAGTTGCCTGTATGCCCTGAGCGAGCAGGCTGTCTGCCACCTCCCTGTCGGCCAGCGTGGCGTTCAACGTGCGGGACAACCTGTCCAGCACATCCGCCGGCGTATCCTTGGGCGCGAAGAGTCCCATCCATAATTCAGCGCGATAGCCGGGCAATCCGGATTCGGCCACCGTCGGCACATCGGGCAGCAGAGGCAGCCGCCGCGCGCCGGTTACCGCCAAGGCCTTGAGCGCACCGTTCTTGACGTAGGGCAAGACGGGCATGACCGACCCGAACTGCAACGCAATGGTGCCGTTGATCGTGTCGGTGACCGATTGCGCCGAGCTCTTGTAGGGAATGTGCGCCAACTGGATGCCCGCCTGATAAGCCAGCAATTGGGCGGCGAGGTTGGCCATGCTGGCGTTGCCCGCGGAGGCGTAGGTGAGCTTGCCGGGCTGGGCCCGCGCCTCGGCGACAAAGGCGTTCAGGTCCTTGGCCGCGATGCGCGAGGCGCTGACCAACACATAGGGAGAGGCGCCTATCAGGCCCACAGGCGCCAGGTCCCGGACCGGATCGAAGGACATCTTGCTGCCCAATCCGACCGACACGGATTGAGTGCTGACCGTGCCGAGCAGGATCGTGTAGCCATCGGGCGCCGCGCGCACGACCGCCTCGGCCCCGATCAGGCCGCTCGCTCCGACCCGGTTTTCGACGATGACAGGCTGTTTGAGCAACGCCCCCATGCGCAGGCCCACCACCCTCGCCGCCGAGTCGGTCGCGCTGCCGGCCTGGAACGGCACGATCATCCGCACGGGCCGCTCCGGCCAGGCATCCTGGGCCAGGGCCGGCGTGCAAACCGCTGCCAGTGCCGCCGCCCAACCCGCTGTGCATCGACTCATGGAATCTCCTCCTCTGGCGCAGTAGGCGCCTGTTTGTTCCAAACGTCCCCGACCGCCTCAGCGCGCCAGCGCCCGGTCAAGCCCGGCGACCAGTTCCTCGAAATCGGCCGTGGCGTTCAAGCGAGGGCTGCCCGCCATGTGGGGCGTCAGCACGACCTGGGGATACCCCAGCAATTCGTCGTCGTCCTCGCCCGGCTCGCTCCAGAGCGTGTCCAGGCCCAGGCCCGCCAGGGTTCCGTCGCGTAGAGCGGCCAGCGTCGCTTCCCGGTCCATGACCTGCGCACGGGACACGTTCACCACGCGCGTGCCTTTCTTGAGCCTGGCGAACTTGGCCGCATCCAGCAGCCTTTCGGTGGAAGGCGTGGCCGGCAATTGCGGCACGAGCCAATCGCTTCGGCCAAGCAACTCATCCATCTCCAGATACTGGACCCCCAGCGCCGCTTCGTCCCCGGCCGCCAGCCGAGTGCGCTGGGTGTAGACGACGTGCATGCCGAAGGCCCGCGCGCGCTGGGCGACTTCCCGCCCGATCTCGCCCATGCCGATGATGCCCATGGTCGCGCCGTTGAGCATGGAAATGCCCGAGACACGAGCCCAGTTGGAACTCGGGGTATGCGCCCGGTCGAACGGCCCGGGCTTGAAGCCTGCGTCGCGCAGACGACGAACCGTCGTGCGCCCGTTCAATTCCGGCAGCCGTTTGGCCAATGCCAGCACCATCATCATGGCCTGCTCCGCGCAGGCGATATTGGCGCGCCTGCGCAAGGTCAGCACCGCAACCCCCTGGCGCCCGCATGCTTGCACGTCGATGTTGCGGGTCACCACACCGTACTTCTGGACGGCGCGCAACCGTGGCGCGAGTTCCAGTTCCCGACGCCCCACCGTCAGCGATTCGACCAGCACCGCGTCAGCCTGCGGCAGTTCCCTTTGCAGTTCCGAAGGCGAGGCCACGAACACCACCGTAGCGGGAAACACCCGCTGGCAGCGCGCGCGCACGGTGTCGAGCCAAGCACGGAAATCGGGAACGTCGTGGGCGAAGAAATCTTCGAAGGCCGCGATACGTGCGGCCTCGGTGCAAGGGTCGAGAATAACGCCGAGGACGCGCGTGAATACGTCTTCTTCGACGACGATGCGAGGGCTGGACATGTGACTTCCGATGATGAGGTGGATAGGCGCCGGCCTGCGGCTATTCGGGATCGATTTCCAGCGCGTTGATGACGCGGGTGTGCATGTTGTAGGCGCCGACCAACACCGTCAGCTCGACCATCTGGCGCTCGTCCAGGAACTCCCGCGCGCGGCGGAACACCTGCGCCGGCACTTTCGCACCGCAGGTCGATTCATCCACGTAGGCAATGACCGCCGTATCCGCCGCGCCGAACACGCCAGGCGGCACCCGTGGCGCGCACAGGGCATCGCATTCGGCGGCGGCCAGGCCGTCCGCGTCGGTGAAATGACGGCGATGCACGTCGATTACGTAAGACGCGCCGTTCAAGGCGGCAACGCGGAGAATCGCCAGTTCACGCACGCGGGCATCGAGCCGCGTGCTCCAGCGCACCGCGTTGATCAGCGCCATCCAGGCGCGCGCCACGTCAGGGCTGTGCAACAGCAGCCCATAGACGGGAATCAGCTTGCCCCGGCGCTCCTGTCTTATCTGTCCGATCAACGCCGCCAGCTCGGGATGAGAACGCTCATCCACATAGGAAACCCTGGCCATCGTCTGTCTCCGTCCCGTTTCATGGTCTTTTCATGGAGCAGATTTAAGCAGCCGGAAGCCTGATGATCGATAGCGTCGAATCGATGGCATTATTCATTCCATTCCATGATTCCGACCTTGGCAGGAGGCCTCGCATGCCTGGCCGCTCCCCGGTTTCTCCCGTCACCTTGCAGTTGCTCGTGCAGTTCGAAGCGCTGATACAGGAGCGCCACGTCACCCGTGCCGCCGAGCGCATGGGCATCAGCCAGTCCACGATGAGCGCGGCGCTGGCCAGGCTGCGCCGGCAGTTCGACGATCCGCTGCTGATCAGGACGGCCAAGGGCATGGTACCCACGGCCAAGGCACTGGAACTGGCCAGACGCGCCCGGGTCGCACTGGAATTGCTCGAACCGGGCCGCCTGCATGAACGCACGTTCCGTGCGCAGGCATCCGAGAGGCACTTTCGCATCCTTACGACGGAAGGCCTGGCGCTATTGCTCGCGCCCCCGATCGCCAGCCATCTGCGGCAGCATGCGCCCGGCATTCGGCTCACGATCCAGCCCTCGGACATGCGTGGCACGGTCGAAGCGCTGCGGGACCAGGCATGCGACCTGACCATCGGCCACATCCTGCATCCGCCGTCGGACCTCAGGAAGAAGCTCATCTATCCCCAGAGCGCGTGCTGCATCGTCAGCGGCCGGCACCCCGAGATCGACGGGCGCATCACCTTGCGGCAGTTCCTCGCGTATCCCCACGTGGTCTGGGGCGCCGACGAAACCTCCTATCGGTCCATCGAGACGTCGGTCGCACGCGCCTTGGGCAACGCCAGGCATCCGTTCAGGCACGCCATCCGGGTGCCGAACATCCTTATCGTGCCGGCGGTGGTGGCGGCCACGGACATGATCGCCACCGTTCCGCTGCGCATCGCCCGCGAAGCCGCCAAGCGGCTGGACATCAAGGCCGTCCAGCCGCCGTTCAAGATCGCCAACCCGGACATCAGCATGTATTGGCACGAATTGAACCACCGGGACCCGGCTCACATCTGGTTCCGGCAAGCGATACAGACGATCGCCCAGGCGGTGCGCGCCCCCTGAGCAAACGCGCCGGAGCTAACGCGCCGAATCGCCCCAGCGATAGACCTGGGTCAGTTCGTCCAGCCGCTGCTTCAGGTCCGCGTCCAGCACGTAGTCCGCCGCCGCCAGCGTATCGTCCAGTTGACCGGGCCGGCTCGCGCCCAGCAGCGGCGCGGTGACGGCCGGGTTGGCCAGCACCCACGCCACCGACAGCGTCGTCAACGACACGCCCGCCTCCTTGGCCAGCGCCTGCAGCGCATCGACCGTGTCGAAATACCGGTCAGCCCAGTAGCGTTCCTGGTAGCGCTCGGCCGCGGTGCCCAGCGTGAAACGGGTGCCTTCGGTGGGCGCGCCGCGGCGATGCTTGCCGGTCAGCAGGCCGCCGGCCAGCGGGTTGTACGGAATCACGCCCAGGCCCTCTTCCTGCGCCAGCGGCAGCAGTTCGCGCTCGATCTCGCGGAACAGCAGGCTGTAGCGGGGCTGCACCGAGACGAAGCGCACGAGGCCATGCAGCTCGGACTTGCCCAGCGCGCGGGCCAGGCGGTACGCCAGGAAGTTGGACACGCCCACATAGCGGGCGCGGCCGGAACGCACGATGGTATCCAGGGCCTCCAGGGTCTCGTCCAGCGGCGTGCGCGTGTCGTCGCCATGCAGCTGGTAGAGATCGACGTAGTCCGTCTGCAGACGCGCGAGCGAGGCGTCGATCGCATCCAACAGGTGCTTGCGCGACGATCCCTGGTCCCAGGGGTGCGGACCGGTCCGGCCGAAGGCCTTGGTCGCCACGACGAAGCCGGCGCGCCCGCCCGGCGCGTCGCGCAGCCAGCGGCCCAGGATTTCCTCGGTGGCGCCTATGGTGTTCAAGCCGCCGCCCAGCGGATAGACGTCGGCGGTGTCCAGGAAGTTGATGCCGCCCTGGGCCGCCTTGTCCAGGATCTGGCGGGCGACGGATTCCTCGGTCTGCAGGCCGAAGGTCATGGTGCCGAGCGCGAGGCGGCTGACGGTCAGGCCGGTGCGGCCCAGGCGGGTGGTGGCCAAGGTCATGATGGATGCGTCGGTGGAGAATGGAAGGAACCGACTATGCTAGAACACCCCGGCGCTTCCTGGAACCAATCGTTCGAAGTAAGGATATGCGGGCCGGGCGGCCCTGGCCGGAAGGGGCGGCGGTTGGCGTTACACTGCCGCGATATGACCGCCAAGTTACCCGTTTCCGACTCTCCCGCTCCCTCCTCCACCCCCGATTCGCCCTGCGTGGCGGTGTGCTCCACCCTGTTCGACGACATCTGCCGCGGATGCGGCCGTACCGCCATGGAAGTCGCCAACTGGGTGCAGATGAGTCCCGAGGAAAAACAGGCGGTGTGGCAGCGGATCCGGGCCCAGGGCTACCCGCGGCGCAAGGGCTGATCGGCGGGCCGGGCCGTGGCGCCCGCATCATGACAGTCTTCGGCCTGTCACATGCCGCAGGCTAAATAGGCGCCATCGCACCGACCCCTACGGCCCATGCGCATCGTCCTCGTCACGGATGCCTGGCATCCGCAAATCAACGGCGTCGTCCATACCTGGACGTACATGCAGAAAACGCTGACCTCCTGGGGCCACGAACTCATCGTCGTCAGCCCGGTCGGCAGCCGCACCATCCCCACCCCGACCGAACCCGACGTGCGGCTGTGCGTGGAACCGCGCCGGCACCTGTTGCGCACCCTGGCGGGCCGCGAGCCGGACACCCTGCACATCGCCACCGAAGGGCCGCTGGGCCTGGCGGCGCGGCGGCTGGCGCGGCAACGGGGATGGCGCTACACCACGTCCTTCCACACCATGTTCCCGGACTATCTCCAGGCCCGGATGGGCATCCCGGCGAACTGGACCTGGCGCTTCATGCGCTGGTTCCACCGCCCCTCGCAGCGGGTGCTGGTCCCGACGCCCACCGTGCGCGACACGCTCGCGGCCAGGGGCCTGGGCAACCTCCACATCTGGGCGCGCGGCGTGGATACCGAGCGTTTTCGTCCCGAAGCGGGCGGCGCGCTGCCCTACCCCGGCCCCATCTTCCTGAGCGTCGGCCGCCTGGCCAGGGAAAAGAACCTCGATGCCTTCCTGTCCCTGGACTTGCCAGGCACCAAGGTCGTGGTGGGCGGCGGGCCGGACGAGGCGCGGCTGCGGCGCAAGTATCCCGGCGCGGTGTTCCTGGGCATGAAGCCGCACGGCGAGCTGGCGCGCTACTACGCGGGCGCCGACGTGTTCGTCTTCCCCAGCCAGACCGATACCTTCGGCCTGGTCATGCTGGAGGCGATCGCCTGCGGCACGCCGGTGGCCGCCTATCGCAGCGAGGCGCCGATGGCGGTCGTAAGCGAAGGACGCACCGGCGTCCTGCACGACAACCTGCGCGCGGCCTGCATGGGGGCGCTGGAACTGTCGGGCACCGACATCCGCCAGCACGCGCTGGAGCACAGCTGGACCGCGATCGCCTCGCGTTTGCTGGAGCTGCAGGTGCCCGCCGATCCGAACCGCGAAAAGGCCGACCTGGACTGGTACCCGCAGGGCGCGGTGTAGCGGCCCCGGGCTTCAGGCGCCGGGGGCGCCTTCCCGGAGCGCGATGTCCAGGTCCACCAGCACCGGCGCGTTGCGCGGCAGTTCGCTCACGCCGATGACGGAACGCGGATGGCGTCCGCGCTCGCCGAACAGCGCGACCAGCAGCTCGGACCCTTCATCGGCCAGTTGCGACCACCCGCCGCGTTCGCGGCCGACCTGGAAGAAGTAGTTCACGCGCAGTACCCGCTCGACGTCGGCGAGCGTGCCGCCGGCCAGGTGCTTCACCCATGCCAGGGCATGCAGCACGCACAGCCTGACGGCCTCGCGGCCCGCGGCGGCGTCCACCGATTCGCCCACGACGCCCTGCGCCAGCAGCGTATCCGCCCCGGTCTTGGGTATCTGTCCGGCTACGTGGACGGTATCGCGGTACCGGATCGCCGGCGCGTAGGAGAACAGCGTGGGCGTGGGCGGCGGCAACGCGAGCCCCAGCGCGCGCAGGCGTTCATCGGCGTCAGACATGCGCGGCCTCCTAGCGCTTGGTGGGCTGGAAGCCTACTTCCCGGGCCAGCTTCGCCCAGCGCTGGTTCTCGGCCTCGACGAAGGCGGCGAACTGGGCGGCGGATCCGCCTTTCACCGAGACTCCCTGCTCCTTCAAGGGCGCCGCGACCTCGGGCGACTTGAGCGCGCGGTTGAACGCCGCGTTCAAGGTCTCGACCACCTCGCGCGGCGTTCCCGCGGGCGCCACGATGCCCTGCCAGGAGGTGATGTCCAGCCCTTCCAGGCCGGCTTCCTTGTAGGTCGGGATCTCGGGCGCGATGTCGATGCGCGTGGGCGAGGTCACCGCCAGCGCCTGGATCTTCCCGGCGCGCGCATGCGGCAGCAGCGTGATGACGGGATCGAGCAGCAGGTCGATGTGCCCGCCCAGCAGGTCGTTGATGGCGGGAGCGCTGCCCTTGTAGGGCACGTGCGTCATCCGCGTACCGGCCCGCGCGTTGAAAAGCTCGCCCGCCAGGTAGGTCGAGATGGACGCCGAGCCGAAGGTCAGCGCGCCCGGCTTCTGTTTGGCCAGCCGGGTGAATGCGGCCAGGTCGGCGACCGGCAGGCCGGGCTTGGCGGCGATGATGTACGGTTGGTCCGCCAGCATGACGACGGGCGTGAAATCGCGGCTCGCGGAATAAGGCAGGTCCGAGTATTGCAGCTCGTTGATGGACATGACCGGCAGGTTCGCCACCAGCAGCGTATAGCCGTCGGGCGCCGCCCGCGCCACGTGCTCGGCGCCGATGATGCCGCTTGCGCCCGGCTTGTTGTCGACCACCACGGGCTGGCCGATGTCCTGGGCCACCTTCTGGCCCACCGTGCGCGTCACGAGATCGGCCACGCCGCCGGGGGGAAAAGGCACGACCAGGTGGATCATCTTGCCGGGAAAGGACGCCGCGTGGGCGCCCGCGGCACACGACAGCGCCAGGACGGCGGCGGCAACGCGATGCATGGACATGAAAGGTCTCCTTCTTGACGGTTCAGGCCGCGGCGACCGCGACGATTTCTATGTCGCACCCGGGCGAAGCCAGCGCGGCCTGCACCGTGGCGCGGGCCGGGGCCTGGCCGGCGGCGACCCAGGCATCCCAGACTTCGTTCATGGACGCGAACAGCGCCATGTCCCGCAGGAATATCTGGCAGGACAGCAGCCGGGACCGGTTGCTGCCCGAGCCTTCCAGCAGCCCGTCGATCATGGCCAGCACTTCGGCCGTCTGTTCGCGTATGTCGCGCCCGCGTGTCTCCCGGGGCACCTGGCCCGCCAGGTACAGGACGCCGTTGAAGACCGAGATTTCCGACATGCGCTTGCCGGGCCCGACTCTGTGGATGCTCATCACGCCGCCTCCCGCGTCTCGGCCTGCATGGGTCCGAAACCCGCCTCGAAGAAGCGCAGCCAGTTCTCGCCCAGCACCATCGCGGTGTCCCGTTCGGAGAAGCCGACGGCGCGCAGCCCGGCCTCGATCCTGGCCATGTCGCGGCTGTCCCGGAACCAGTCGGGCTGCGGCGGGAACCCCGGCTGCGCGGCCGATCCTTCGCCGTAGTCCATGCGCTTGGTGTAGCGCCCCATCCGCATCCACTGCACGACGGAGTCCGGCTGGTCCTGGCACAGGTCCGAACCTATGCCCAACGACTCCACGCCGGCCAGCTCGGCGGTGCGGGCCACCATCTCGCAGAACGCTTCCAGCCGGCAGGCGGACTTGTCCTTCAGGTGATGGGGATACAGGGAAAAGCCCAGCATGCCGCCGGACGCGGCCAGCGCCTTGATGACCGTATCCGACTTGTTGCGCAACGCGGGCGCCCAGGCGTGCGGATTGGCGTGGCTGACGACGATGGGACGCCGCGACAGCTCGATCG
Source organism: Pigmentiphaga sp. NML030171 (assembly GCF_002188635.1). Classification (GTDB taxonomy): domain Bacteria; phylum Pseudomonadota; class Gammaproteobacteria; order Burkholderiales; family Burkholderiaceae_B; genus Pigmentiphaga; species Pigmentiphaga daeguensis. Next base: position 206,669 of record NZ_NINX01000032.1, read on the forward strand.
CCTCCAGCGTCGAACGCTCGCCCGAGTGGCTCATGTCGATCACCAGGCCGACGCGGTTCATCTCGCGTATGACCTCGCGCCCCATGCGCGTGACGCCACCGTCGTTCGCTTCGTAGCAGCCGCTGGCCAGCAGCGACTGGTTGTTGTAGGTGAGCTGCATGAAGCGCACGCCCAGCGTGTGCAGCACTTCCACCAGCCCGATGTCGTCCTCGATGGGCGAAGGATTCTGGCAGCCGAACACGACCGCCGTGCGCCCCTCCTCGCGGGCCCGGCGCACGTCGTCGGCGCCGCGGGCCAGGACGATGAGCTCGGGGAAAGTCTCGAACCAGCGGTTCCAGCGCTCGATGACCTGCACCATCTCACGGAAGTTCTCGTGATACGCGATGGTGACGTGCACGGCGTCCAGGCCGCCTTCCCGCCATTGGCGGAAGATTTTCTCGGACCAGTTGTTGTATTGCAGCCCGTCGATGCGAAAGGGTTGCGACCTGTCGATGCCCATTCCCGGTTCCAGCTCCTGCGTCATTGGTAGCGGAACTGTAGAGATCCGGATGAAATTCAGTCAAACTAAAAGATATTCAATAAATTCAAATTTTTCTTGAATGAAGATCGACCAACTACGGACTTTCGTGGCGGTGGTGGACACCGGGGCGCTGGTCGAGGCGGGGGACAGGGTGGGCCGCACGCCCGCCGCGGTGTCGATGACCCTCAAGCAGATCGAAGCGGAACTGGGCGGCGCCTTGTTCGAAGGAGAGCGCAAGAACCGGCTGACGCCGCTGGGCCGGCACGTGCATCTCCAGGCGCAGCGGGCGCTGCATGCCTTCGATGCCGCGCTGGCCCAGATGCGCGGCTACGCGCAGGGCGGCCAGGGCATCGCCCGGATCGCCGCCGTGCCGTCGGCGGCCACCCGTCTGCTGCCGGCCGCCATTGCCCGCATGCGGGCGACCCGCCCCGGCGTGCGCATCGACCTGCGGGACATCGATTCGGCGGCAGTGATCCAGGCCGTTTCCGCCGGCGTCGTCGACTTCGGCATCGCCACGGCGCCCGCCTCCAATGCCGACCCGGACCTGAAGGCCGAACCGCTGCTGAAGGATCCCTTCGTGCTGGTCTGCCCCGCCGGGCACCGCCTGAACGCGCTGAAACGGCCGGTCCGCTGGCGCGACATCGATCCGGCCGAGTTCATCGCCAACGGCCTGTGTTCGCGCTTTTCCTCGCCCGAACTGTCGCGCCTGGTGGAACAGGCGCCGCTGAACCTGCACAACACCACGTCGCTGCTGACCTTCGTGGCCCAGGGCTTCGGCGTCACGCTGCTGCCGACCATGGCCGTCACCGCCAGCCGGACCGTCCGCCTGCTGCCCCTGGCCGACCAGGGCGCAACCCGCAGCCTCGACCTGATAACGCTGCGCGACGCCAGCCTGAGCCCGGCGTCCCAGGCCATGCTGGACCTGGTCCTGGACTGCAGCCGCACCATGGCCGCCACGATCTGAATCGCGGAATCGGGGCCGCTTGCTCAGATTTGCTCAGATAAAGATGCGATGCCCCCCTTATCCTTGCATTCTTGACTATCGGTCCATAGGCATGGACGGCAGGTCGAGAGAACTGACGTCGAAGGCAGCATTCCATGCAGGTTACCCATCCATCGCCAGCGCAGCCGGCCCTCCCTCTCTCCTTTCCCGCCCCGCCGCCCGCTTACGTCGACATGCCCGGACCCGGCGCCCGGGCCCTGGCGTTCCAGCCTGTCTCGTCGCTGCTGGATGGCACCCGCAACCTCTACCAGAGCGTCACGTCCCGCCTGCTGGCATCGCCCGACGACGACGCGCGGGACGCGCCCGGCCTTGCGCTTGTCCAGGCCGTGATGGCGGTCCTGCGTGACCACCCCTGGATCACGCTGGGCTGCTCCGTCTCGCCGGACATGCTGGCCGACGAGGCCGGCTGGGCCCCCCTGCTGGACGAACTGCGCGCCGACAACCGGCTCGCCCGGCGGCTGGTGATCGAACTGGCCCAGAGCGACGACAGGCTGGAATCGCGGCAAGCCCTCGGCCTTGCCGGCCGGCTGCGCAAACTGGGCTGCCTGCTGGCCATCGACGATTTCGGCGCGGCCGGCGGCACCGTGGACTTCCTGCTCGATGCCCGTCCCGACATCGTCAGGATCGCTCCGGCATACCTGCATCGCGCGCGCCGCCTGCACGGCGTGGGCGGCACCTCCGGCCTGATCCGCCTGTGCCGCCGGCTGGCGCCGGCGGTCGTCATCCAGGGCGTGGACGATCCCGCCGACCTGCTGCGCCTGCCGCGCGAGGCGGGCGTATGGATCCAGGGCGTCCTGGCGGGCCTTCCCGCGCTGCATGCTCCCTGGCTGCGGCCCAGCCCGTGGCGCCTGGCGGCCTGCGCGGGCGAACGTCACTGACCGGACCGCCACCATGACCGCCGCCCCCGCCCGGAACGAACCGGCCGCCCCCGCGGCCAAGGCCCGCCCCGCGCGCAAGACGCCGCGCCGCAGCGCCAAGCGCATCCCCCGCAATGACTTCGCCCTGGCCGTCGCCTCGCCCTCCCCCCCGCCCGCGCGCACCAACAAGCGCGTGCTGGTGGCCGACATGGGCAAGCGGTTCTGCGCCGATGTCTGCGACTTCCTCAGCCAGCAGGGCTGCCATGCGCGCGCCGTGCACGACCGGCGGCACCTCGTCCAGGTCCTGGCCGAATGGCAGCCGACGACGCTGTTCCTGAACGTCTCCCTGCCGAACCTCGATCTGGGAGAACTGACGCCGCTATACCCCCACTTGCCGCGGGACTTCCAGATCGTCCTCCTGCTCGAGCCCGGCGTCCCCTTCACCTTGTCCGTTCCGCCCAAGACGCCATGCCTAGCCCGTCACCTCAAGTCCCCGTGCCTGACGGATCTGCGCCACTTCCTGTGACCCGGCAGGCCACCGGCGGGGCAGGCCACGTCCGGGGCGACCGGCGCCCGCCGGCCGGATTGCGCCGCCTCCTGTCCCGTTTCGTCCGCGACTACGTCCATGGGTTGAAGCGCCACGAGCGCTATCTGATGGACCCCGTCCATGGCCGGTCGCCGTCGCTGCGGCCCGCCGCGCGGCGCTGGCCGGCCGGCAGCGGCCCCCGCTCCATGACCGCTCCCCGGGCCTTTTCCTTCCAGGGCATCGAACGCGTCCTGCCGGATTCGCGCGGCTGGCATCATCAGCCCTGGGGCCAGGACTGGATCGGCCAGCTGCACCGCTTCGACGACCTGAACGCCGCCGACGCCGAGCAGCGACGGGAGTGGCACCGGGCGCTGGTATTGAACTGGGCGGTCGCCAACGGTCCGGGCCGCGGCCCCGGATGGGAAGCGCCCAGCCTGGCGCCCCGCATCGTCAACTGGATCAAATGGGATCTGCGCGGCGGCGGGCTGGCCAGCGAGACCACCCGCCGCAGTCTCGTGGTCCAGGTCCGCTACCTGCGCCACTTCTTCTCGCGCCAGTGGCGCGACGGCCCGCGCCCGGATATCGCCAAGGCGCTGATCTTCGCCGGCAGCTATTTCGCCGACGGACGCGAGTCGCGCGCCTGGCTGCGCAAGGGCATGCGGGCCCTGGGCACGCTGGCGCCAACCGACCTGTCCACCGAAGACCTGCGGGACCTGGCGCTGCTATCCCTGGTCTATCCGGACCTGCACCCGCCGCACGGCCACCGCTGACGCCTCAGGCAACCCCGGCGGGCAGCGGCGATGCGTCGGCGTGCTCGATCATGGAGGCCAGCAGGAGATCGGTCAGCTCGGCGCGCCGGCCGGCCGCGGCCGGATCGTCCCAGAGATTGTGCTGCTCCAGCGGATCTTGCTCCAGGTCATAGAGCTCGCACAGCGCCCGGTCGTCCGACTGCGTGATCCGCCATCTCCCCGTCAACAGCGTGCGCAGGCGAAAGCGCCGCGGACGGCCGAACTGGAACATGACCGGCTCGTTCTCCACCAGCACGCCCGGCCGCGGCAACGAAGCGCCGCGATGCAGGACATCGAGCAGGCTCAAGCCCTGCATGCCGTTGTAGGAAGCGATGCCTGCCCGGTCCAGCACGGTGGCGGCGATGTCCAGGGTTCCGGCCGGCGCCTTGCATACCGTGCCGGGCCGAGCTTCCGGCAACGCGGGATCGCTCCAGATGAACGGCACCCTGACCACGCCCTGGTAGTGCATGGGCCCCTTCAGCATGACGCCGTGGTCCCCCATCATGTCGCCGTGATCGCTGGTGAAGATGACGATCGTGTCCTCGCGCATGCCCAGGCGGTCCAGCGTCGCCATCACGCGGCCGACCTGCTCGTCGATCAGGCCGATCATGCCGTAGGTCAGGGCCGTGATCTCGCGGCACTCGCGTTCCGAGACGGGGAAGGCGGTATAGCCCTCGCGCGTGCCGCCGCCGCGGCCGTAATCGTGCACGCTCCGCACCAGCGGCGAAGCGCCGGGTGCATGGAACGACGCCGGTAGCGGCACGCCGGCCGGATCGTACATATCCCAGAACCTGCCTGGCGGCGTGAAGGGATGGTGTGGATCGGGAAAAGAACACATCAGGAAAAACGGTGCCTTCGGCCCGGCTTGCGCGGCCAGGGACTCCAGCCAGCCGCAGGCCCGCTCGCCGATGTAGGACGAAGGATAGAGCGATTCCGGCAGGCGCGTGCGCCAGGCCTGGGGCGCCCCGTACCCCTGGGCGGGCAGCGCATGGTCCCGTCCGCGAAGGCTGTCCGGATCCGGATGGCGCCCGGCCAGCCAGCGGGCATAGTCGCCCTGCACCTGGTCGCCGTGCAGCGTGCACAGTTCGACGTGATCGAAGCCGTAGTAGGGCGTGTCGACGCGCCGGCGCCGCCCCGCCTTCCAGTCCGGCGTCCATTCGTTGTCGTAGCCTTCGCCCATGCGCGGCCGCTTGGTGGCGTCGCGCAGGCCTTCGGCGGGCGACCGGCGTCCCTCGACGGGACGCCAGGCTCGTTTGTCGGGATGGTCGTAGCCGAAACATTGCAGGTGCGACTTGCCGATCAGCGCGGTGGCATAGCCCGCGTCCCGCAGCAGTTCCACGAAGGTGGTCTGGTCCAGCGACAGGTTGATGCCGTTGTGGACGACACCGTGCACCGACGGCAGGCGCCCCGTCATCAGCGTCGCGCGGTTCGACATGCAGGTCGTGCTGGCGGCGTAGAAACGCTCGGCGCGGACGCCCGTCGAGGCCAGCGCGTCGATGTGGGGCGTGCGCAGCACGGGATTGCCATAGCAGCCCAGGTGGTCGGCCCGGTGCTGGTCGGTGATGAAGATCAGGAAGTTGGGCGCGGACATGGCTCAATCCGCCTGGATCTTGAAGCGTTTGACGATCTCGCCGTAGCGCTCGTAGTCGTCGCGCGTGGCCTTGGCCAGCACCTCGCGCGGCCCGCCCACCACCAGTTCGCCGCGCTGCTTGAAGTGCTCCACGGCATCCGGCTCGCGCAGCGCCGCGTTGATCCGGGCGTTCAGGCGGTCGGCCAGCGCGGGCGCCATCCCCGCCGGGCCGTAGACGCCGAACCAGATGTCCACGAACACGCCCGGGAACCCCTGCTCGGCCATCGTGGGCAGGTCGGGGATCAGCGGGCTGCGGCGCTGGTCCACGACGGCGAGCGGCACCAGCCTCCCGGTCTCGATGTAGGGCTTGGCGCCGCCATAGCCGAGGTAGATGAGCTTGACCTGCCCGCCCAGCGCGTCGTTCAGCGCCGGCCCCACGCCCCGGTAGGGGGAATGCAGCAGCGACAGGCCGGCGGTGCGGTTGAACAGCTCGCCGGCGATGTGCATGGGCGACCCGTTGCCGGAGGTCGCGTAGGCCAGGGGCGGCCCGGTCCGGGCCAGCTCGGCCAGCTCGCGGGCGTTCTTCACGCCCAGGCCGGGATGCGCCAGCAGCAGCATGGGCGTGGAGGAAATCATCGCGATGGGCGTGAAGTCCCGCTGCACGTCGAAGCTGTAGCCCAGGTTCCGGGGCAGGACGTGAGGAGCCATGGCGAAGGTGTTGGCGGTGACCAGCAGGGTGTAGCCGTCGGGTTCGGCGCGGGCGACGATGCCGGTACCTATGCTGCTGCCGCCGCCGGGGCGGTTGCTGACCACCACCGGCTGCCCCCAGGCCTTGCCCAGCTTCTCGCTCAGCAGCCGCGCGATGGGGTCCACCCCGCCCCCGGGCGGAAAGGGCACGACCAGCGTCACCGGCCTGGCGGGAAACCCCTGGGCCAGCGCGGGCCGGGGCAGCAGGCCTCCACCCGCGAGCCAACAGGCGGCCAGCCCGGCCCCGGCGCGCAATCCCGCCCGCCGGCCCGGCCGCATGCCGTCCTTGCGCTTGCCATCCATATTCATCTCCCCGAAGGCGTTCGATGCAGACGCAGTCTAGGGTGGTCGATATTTATCGTGTAGTGGATAATCGCTTGAATCACTTTCAAGCTGCATTTGTAAATATGGACCACTTGCGGCTCATCGTCACGTTCGCCCGGGCGGCGGAAGCGGGCAGCTTCAGCAAGGCGGCCCGCACGCTGGGCGTGACGCCGCAGGCCGTCAGCGCCCAGATCCGGCAGCTCGAGCAGCAGGTGGGCGTGCGCCTGTTCTACCGCACCACCCGCAGCATCAACCTGACCGAGGAAGGCCGGGCCTTCCATGAGCGCTGCCGCGCCGGCATGGAAACCATCCAGGGCGGACTCGACGTCCTGCGCGACCGCACCGAGCAGATGGTGGGCACGGTCAGGCTGGCGCTGCCCTATGCCATCAGCTTTGAACTCGTCGCGCCGCTGATGGGGCGCTTCATGGACCGTTACCCCCAGGTCCGGGTCGACATGCTGACCCTGAACCAGTTGCCGGACGTGGTCGAACACGGGGTGGACGTGGGCATCATCGGCGGCGAGCTTCCCAGCAGCTCGCTGGTCGCCCGCAAGGCCGGAACCTTCAACCACGTGCTGTGCGCCTCGCCGGCCTACCTGGACGAATGGGGCGTGCCGGGCCACGTGGACGACCTGCGCGACCACCGCTGCGTGCTGCTGCGCCATCCGCGCACGGGCCGGCTCTGGCCGTGGACCTTCCAGTCGGGCGGCGACATCGTCACGCTCAATCCCGAGGGCGCCCTGTCGGTGCAGGACGCCGAAAGCCAGCACCGCGCGGTGCTGCACGGCGCGGGCATCGGCCAGATCGCCAGCTACTACGCGGCACCGCACATTCGCGCGGGCAGGCTGCTCCCCTTGTCCATCGGCTATGTCTCGCGCCAGGTCGACGTCCATCTCTACCTGCCCCAGCGCGACCATATCCCCCTGCGCTGCCGCGCGCTGGCCGACTATCTGCTGGCCGAGCTCAAGCGCAATCCGGACCTGGCCCCCGCGACATTCTGATACCGGATGGCCGCGTCCCGCGCCCCCGCCTGTCATGCCGGCAGCGCGGGAACCCGCTACAATGCTTGCCACCTGAGGAGCGTTGCGACGACCGGCACCACGCCAGGCCGCCAGGCTCAGGTAACGGATCGGCGGCGGCCCCAGGCGGCGCCGGTCCACGGCAACGGCGCTCGCCCCACATCCTGCCCCTTGCAGGCCATGCGGCGAGCCTTCCCGGCTCACGCCGCGGCGTCAAAGGGCAAGCACTTTGGAGTCCCCATGAACGCTGTACCCAACGCCCAGACCCCCGACTACCGCATCGCCGACATCGCACTGGCCAACTGGGGCCGCCGCGAGATCAGCATCGCCGAAACCGAAATGCCCGGCCTGATGGCGATCCGCGAGGAATTCGCCGCCACCCAGCCGCTCAAGGGCGCCCGCATCGCCGGCAGCCTGCACATGACCATCCAGACCGCCGTGCTGATCGAGACGCTCAAGGCCCTCGGCGCCGACGTGCGCTGGGCCTCGTGCAACATCTTCTCGACCCAGGACCACGCCGCCGCGGCCATCGCCGCCTCGGGCACGCCGGTGTTCGCGATCAAGGGCGAGTCGCTGGCCGACTACTGGGAATACACTCACCAGATCTTCGAATGGCCGGCCGGCACCCACGCCAACATGATCCTGGACGACGGCGGCGACGCCACGCTGCTGCTGCACCTGGGCACCCGCGCCGAACAGGACGCCACCGTGCTGGCCAAGCCCGGCAGCGACGAGGAAGTCGCGCTGTTCGACTCGATCCGCAACACCCTCAAGCGCGATCCGAAGTGGTACTCCACCCGTCTCGCCCAGATCAAGGGAGTGACCGAGGAAACCACGACCGGCGTGCACCGTCTCTACCAGATGTCCAAGAAGGGCGAGCTGGCCTTCGCCGCGATCAACGTCAACGACTCGGTCACCAAGTCCAAGTTCGACAACCTGTACGGCTGCCGCGAGTCGCTGGTGGACGGCATCAAGCGCGCCACCGACGTCATGGTCGCGGGCAAGGTCGCGGTGGTGTGCGGCTACGGCGACGTGGGCAAGGGCTGCGCCCAGGCGCTGGCCGCGCTGCGGGCCCAGGTCTGGGTGACGGAAGTCGATCCCATCTGCGCGCTGCAGGCCGCCATGGAAGGCTACAAGGTCGTGACCATGGACTACGCGGCCGACAAGGCCGACATCTTCGTCACGGCCACCGGCAACTACCACGTCATCACGCACGAGCACCTGGTCGCGATGAAGGACGAGGCCATCGTCTGCAACATCGGCCACTTCGACAACGAGATCGACGTCGCCTCGCTCAAGCAATACAAGTGGGAAGAGATCAAGCCGCAGGTCGACCACATCATCCTGCCCTCCGGCAAGCGCATCATCCTGCTGGCGCAGGGCCGGCTGGTGAACCTGGGCTGCGCCACCGGCCATCCCTCGTTCGTGATGTCGTCCTCGTTCGCCAACCAGACCATCGCCCAGATCGAGCTCTGGACCCGCAACGAGAAGTACGCCAAGGGGCAGGTCTACGTGCTGCCCAAGCACCTGGACGAGAAGGTCGCGCGCCTGCACCTGAAGAAGCTGGGCGCGCAGCTCACGCAACTGCGCGCCGACCAGGCCGCCTACATCAACGTACCGGTCGAGGGCCCCTACAAGCCCGAGCACTACCGCTACTGATCGTTCCCCTTCCGGGGCCGCCGCGCCCCGGACGCCCCCTTTTCCCCTTGGCAAGGAGTTCGCGATGACCCTGTTACTCGTCTGGTTGCTCAACGCCGTGGCACTGCTGGTCGTGGCCTATCTGCTGCCCGGCATCACCGTGGCGAGCTTCGGCTCGGCGCTGATCGCGGCGCTGGTCCTGGGCCTGCTCAATTCGCTGGTCAAGCCGGTCCTGGTGCTGCTCACGCTGCCGATCACGGTCGTCACGCTGGGCCTGTTCCTGATCGTGCTGAACGCGCTGCTGTTCTGGTTCGCGGGCTCGATCCTGAAGGGCTTCCAGGTCAACGGATTCTGGTGGGCGGTCATCGGCGCGCTGCTCTACAGTCTGATCTCGGGCCTGTTGTCGGCCATCGTGCCCAACTGACCCTCTTCCTACAGGTTGCCCGCAAGTGAGTTCATCCGTCTTTCCCGACGCGGCGCCGGCTGACGCCGCGCCGGTCTTCAGCCTGGAATTCTTCCCGCCGCGCGACACCCCGGCGCAGGAAAGGCTGGTCCGCACGGCCAAGCAATTGCAAGGTCTGCATCCCCATTTCGCCAGCGTGACCTTCGGCGCGGGCGGCTCGACCCGCGACGGCACGATGCTGGCGGTATCGATGCTGCAGAAGCTGGGCTACGAGACCGCCCCGCACCTGTCGTGCATAGGTTCGACGCCCGAGAGCCTGCGCGAGATTCTCCATACGTACCGGCAGGCCGGGATCCGGCGGCTGGTGGCCCTGCGCGGGGACATGCCGTCGGGCATGGGCGACATGGGCGAGCTGCGCTATGCGCGGGACCTGGTGGATTTCATCCGCAAGGAAACGGGTGACTGGTTCCATATCGAGGTGGCGGCGTATCCGGAGATGCATCCGCAGGCCCAGGGGCCGGAGGCGGACCTGGACCGGTTCGTGGAGAAGATGCGGGCGGGGGCGAACAGCGCGATCACGCAGTATTTCTTCAATGCGGATGCGTATTTCGATTTCGTGGACCGGGCGACGGCGAAGGGGGTGCTGGCGCCTATCGTGCCGGGGATCATGCCGATCACGAATTACACGCAGCTGGCGCGGTTCTCGGATATGTGCGGGGCGGAGATTCCGCGATGGATACGGTTGCGGCTGGCGTCGTACGGGGATGACCGGGCTTCGATCCGGGCGTTCGGGCACGATGTGGTGGTGGAGCTTTGCCAGACGTTGCTGGATGGGGGGGCACCGGGGTTGCATTTCTATACGATGAACCAGGCGGATGCTACGCAGGCTGTTTGGGAAGAGTTGGAGCGGTGACGGTCGTTCGAGTTCTTTAGACGGTTGTTTCCGGCCTTGGGGCGCGGGGCGCTGTGAGGCGCAGCGTAGCCGGTCCCGGCTTTGCCGGGACTTCCCGGAGTTGGCGCGGTCGGCGGGGCGGGCGTGAACTCGCGCGGGGACAGTCCCCCGGACTGTCCCTACTGCCGCGCTCAGACATGCACGCCCTTGCTTCCCCGCCGACCGCGCCAACTCCGGCGGCTCCGAATGCGCCTCACAGCGCCCCGCGCCCCAAGGCCGGAAACAACCTGCGGCGTCTTATGGTGTAGCGGGTGTGGCGCCCTGGCCGGTGGTGTGGGGGCCGGGAATACAACCTTCTTCGGTGATGATGGCGTCGAGCCGCATGTCGTGCGGCTCGGGTACGTGCACGTCGGGGGCCAGGCGGCCGCAGGCGTAGGCGATGCCCAGGGCCAGGGTCGCGTGGCCGCCCTGGCGCAGGGCGGCCAGGGTGCGGTCGTAGTAGCCGCCGCCGTAGCCGATGCGGTCGCCGTCGACGGTGTAGCCCAGGGTCGGGACCAGGACGATGTCGGGGGTGCGGGCCGGGGTGGACCGGGGTTCGGGGATGCCGTAGGCGCCGGGGGCCATCGTGGCATCGGGCGTCCAGGCGCGGAACTCCAGGGGAGCGGCCTTGGTCAAGATGACGGGTAGGGTCAGTTCCAGCCGGTCGTCGCGGGCCCAGGCCTGCAAGGCGGGGCGCAGGTCGGGTTCGTCGCCGATGGGCCAGAATGCCGACAGCACCACGCGCCTGCCGCTCCTTGGGGCGGCGGCCAGGTAGTCGTGTATCCTGCCTTGCAGGAGGCCGACGATGCGGGCGTCGGCCGCGGCGCGTTCGGTGGCGCTCATGGCCGCGCGCAGGGCGCGCAGGCGTGGACGCAGGGCGGCGGCGGTGGCCTCCCTGGGTTTACCCGATGCTATTCTTGCTGCCATGGCCTATTCAGCTCTCCTCAACAGAATTCGCATTACAGCACTTGCCGCCGTGCTGGCAAGCGCCGCCATGGGCAGCGCCTGCGCGCAGGTCTCGGCGCCCGGGTCCGACGACGCCCTGCTGGCGGCGCGGACCGCGGTGCAGACGGGCAACTGGGACATCGTCCGTTCGCTGATCCCGCGCCTGGAAGGCCATGTGCTGGCCGCCTATCCGCAGTACTGGCTGCTGCGGCAACAGCTGAACGATCCGCGCAAGCCGCTGCCCGAATCCGAGCTGAACGACTTCGTGGCCGCCCATCGCGGCACCTACCTGGCCGAGCGGCTGCGCGGCGAATGGCTGCTGGCCGCCGCCAAGCAGGCCGACTACGCCACCGTGCGCACGCTGGCCGACACCACGGTGAACACGCCGCAGGTGGACTGTGCGGTGCTACTGGCCATGCACGCGCGCGGCGAACGGGTCACGGCCCAACTGGCCATGTCCAAGTTCGAACCGGGCGACAGCTGCTGGTCGCTGTACGATCGGCTCCAGGCCGACGGCGTCATGCAGTGGGACGACTTCGCCACGCAGATGCGCAACATGCTGGAGACCAACTCGCTGGCCAATGCCCGGCGCATGGCGCGCTACGTGTTCGATCCGGCCCAGCAGAAGACGCTGAACGGCCTGTTGGACCAGCCCATGATCTGGCTGGTGCGGCAGAACACGCTGCCGCGCGACCGCGCCGGCCGCGAGCTGGTGGTGACCGCGCTGAGCCGCCTGGCGCGCAACGATCTGCAGGTGGGCTACGACTATTTCGAGCGCAGCTGGGCCAGGCAGTTGCCGGCCGACGACGCCAACTGGGTGCGCAACCAGTTCGCGCTGCAGGCCTCGTTCAAGCTCGACCCGATCGCCGTCGCCTGGTATCGCGCGGGCGAAGGCGGCAGGCTGACCGAATACAACCAGGGCTGGCGCGCGCGCATGGTGCTGCGCCAGCAGCCCGTGGACTGGCGCACGCTGAACCGCTACATCGAGCAAATGCCGCCCGCCATGCGCGAGGACCCCACCTGGATCTACTGGCATTCGCGCGGCCTGGTCGCGCTGGGCGCCGTGCAGGAAGGCCAGGCCGGCTACCGCAGCATCGCCGGGCAATTCAACTTCTACGGCCAGCTGGCCGCCGAGGAACTGGGCATCGCCACCACCATCCCCACGTCCACGGCGCCGATCACCCCGGACGAGCTGGCCAAGGCGCAGTACAACCCGGGCCTGCAACGCGCGGTCGCGCTGTTCCGCCTGGGCTGGCGCACCGAAGCGGTGCGCGAATGGAACTACGCGCTGCGCGGCATGAACGACCGGCAACTGCTGGCCGCCGCCCAGCTCGCGCATCGCGAGAACCTGTACGACCGCGCGGTGAACACCGCCGAGCGCACGCGCGACCAGCACGACTTCAACCTGCGCTTCCTGACGCCCTTCCGCGACCAGTTGGTGGACAAGGCGCGCGAGATCGGCGTGGACGCGACCTGGGTGTATGGCCTGATCCGCCAGGAGTCGCGCTTCGTCATGGACGCCCGCTCCAGCGTGGGCGCCTCCGGCCTGATGCAGCTGATGCCGGCCACCGCCAAGTGGGTGGCGCGCCGCATCGGCATGAGCGACTACGCGCAGCACCGGGTCAACGACATGGACACCAACCTGACCCTGGGCACCAGCTACCTGCGCATCGTGCTGGACGACCTGGGCGGTTCCCCCCTGCTGGCCTCGGCCGGCTACAACGCCGGTCCCCGGCGGCCCCATACCTGGCGCGCCACCCTGCCGGGCCCGGTGGAAGGCGCGATCTTCGCCGAGACCATTCCTTTCACCGAGACCCGCGACTACGTCAAGAAGGTGCTGTCCAACGCCACGTACTACGCGGCCCTGTTCACGGGACAACCGCAATCGCTCAAGGCCCGGCTGGGAACGGTCGTCCCGCAGACGGTGGAGACCACCGCCATACCCTGAGGAAGCGCACGCCATGACCATGATCTACCCTCGCATACTCGTGCTAGGCGGTTCGGGCTTCATCGGCAGCCACCTGGTCGCCCGCCTGGCGGCCCAGGGCCGCAAGCTGCTGGTCCCGACCCGCCGCTACATGAGCGCCCGCCACCTGCTGCCGCTGCCCACGGTGGACATCGCCCTGGCCGACCTGTCCGACGACGCCACGCTGAACCGCCTGGTGCAGGGGCGCGACGCCGTCATCAACCTGGTCGGCACGCTGCACGGCGACCGCGGCACGCCCTACGGCCAGACCTTCCGCAAGCTGCACGTCGAGTTGCCGGAACGCCTGGCCCGCACCTGCGTGGCGCATGGCGTGACCCGCATGCTGCACATGAGCGCGCTGGGCGCCGATTCCCACGGCGCCAGCATGTACCAGCGCTCCAAGGGCGACGGCGAGGCCGCCGTGCGCCGTGTGTTCGATGCCTGGCCCGAGGGCGCGCTGACCATCTTCCGGCCGTCGGTGGTGTTCGGACCCGACGATCGCTTCCTCAATACCTTCGCCGCGCTGGCGCGCTGCTTCCCGGTGCTGCCGGTGGCGGGCGCATCGGCGCGCCTGCAGCCCATCTACGTGGGCGACCTGACCGAGGCCATGGTCAACGCGCTGGGCGATCACCGTACCTACGGCAAGACCTATGCCGTGGCCGGACCGCAAGCCTATACGCTGCGGGAACTGGTCGAGAAGGCCGCCGCCTGGAGCGGCCATCCCCGCCGCGTGCTGCCGCTGCCCATGGGCCTGGGCAAGCTGCAGGCCGCCGCCATGGAAATGCTGCCCGGCTCGCCTCTGATCACGCGCGACAATCTCGATACCCTGACGCGGGACGCGGTCCTGGACGGGCCGCTGGCGCCGGAACTGGGCATCCATCCCAGCTCGCTGGAGGCGCTGGCGCCCGACTACCTCGGGCAGGGCGAACACACCCGCTTCGACATGTTCCGCATGCGCCATGGCCGACGCTGACCTCGCCCGGCCGGCGCCGGGTCCCGACCCGGCCACCGACGGACTGGCGGTCTTCGTCGTGGGCGGCGCGGTACGCGATGCGCTGCTGGGCCTGCCCGCGGGCGACCGCGACTGGGTGGTGGTGGGCGCCACGCCGGAACAGATGTCGGCCCGCGGCTTCGTACCCGTGGGCGGCGATTTTCCCGTCTTCCTGCATCCCGCCACGCGCGAGGAATACGCGCTGGCCCGCACCGAGCGCAAGTCGGGACGCGGCTACAAGGGCTTCACCTTCCATACCGGCCCCGAGGTCACGCTGGAGGACGACCTGGGCCGGCGCGACCTGACCATCAACGCCATCGCCCAGGCCCCCGATGGCCGCCTGATCGATCCCTACGGCGGCCGGGACGACCTGCGCGCCCGGCGCTTTCGCCACGTCGGCCCGGCCTTCGCCGAAGACCCCGTGCGCATCCTGCGGCTGGCCCGCTTCGCGGCGCGCTTCCACGACTTTGCGGTGGCGCCCGAGACCCTGGAACTGTGCCGCCGCATGGCGGCCGAGGGCGAGGTCGATGCCCTGGTGCCCGAACGTGTCTGGCGCGAGCTGTCGCGCGGCCTGATGCAGGAGCGGCCCTCCCGCATGCTGCAGGTGCTGGCCGACACCGACGCGCTGCCGCGTGTCGCGCCCGGCCTGGCGGTGGACGGCCGACTGCTGGCCGTGCTGGACCAGGCCGCCGATGCGGGGCTGCCGTTGGCCTCGCGCTACGCGCTGCTCTGCTCCGACAGCGCCGACCCGGCCGGATTGGGCAAGCGGCTGCGCGCCTCGAACGACTGCAACGACATGGCGCGCCTGCTGCAACTGGCCCTGGCCGAGCTGCCGCGCGCGGGCCGGGACCCCGAACGCGTGCTGGCCCTGCTGGAACGCGCGGACGCCCTGCGCAAGCCCGAGCGTTTCGAGCAACTGCTGGCGGCCGCGCAACGGCGGATGCCGGTGGACGTGGCGCAATGGACGGCGTGGCGGGACACGGTCAGGGGAGTCGATGCCGGCGCCATCGCCGCCCGGCATGCGGACCGGCCCGGCGGCATCCGCGAGGCCGTGCGGTCCGCCCGGCTGGCCGCCTTAAGCGGCACTTAAGGCAGCGTGGCTAACGTGGCACCGTTGCCACGTGGATGTCCGCCATGTCCCTCGCCCCGCCCCGCCCCGACGACCCGGCCGCAGACACCGGCCCCGCTCCCCGCGACATCCGCGGCCAGTTGCGCCTGGGCGCCACCTGGCGGCTGCTCAAGCCCTACTGGGTGTCCGACGACCGCAAGGCGGCGCTCGGCCTGCTGGCGCTGGTCGTCGGCCTGAACCTGGCCCTGGTGGCCGCCAACGTCTGGCTGACCAACTGGAACCGCGTCTTCTACAACGCCCTGGAAGCGCGCGACTTCGCCGCGTTCAAGCTGCAACTGGCGCACTTCTGCGCGATCGCGGCGGCATTCATCGTCATCGCCATCATGAAGCAGTTCTACACCATGATGCTGGAGATGCGCTGGCGCACCTGGCTGACCGGCGAATGGCTGCAGCGCTGGACCTCGGGACAGGCCTACTACCGGGTGGAGCAGTCGCACGGCGCCGATAACCCCGACCAGCGCCTGGCCGAAGACCTGCGCACCCTGGCCAGCACCAGCCTGACGCTGTCGCTGGGACTGCTCAACTCGGTGGTGACGCTGCTGTCCTTCGTCACGCTGCTGTGGACCCTATCGGGGCCGCTGGTGTTCGCGCTGGGCGGCCGGACCGTCGCCATACCGGGCTACATGGTGTGGTTCGCCGTGCTGTATGCCGTGGCGGGGTCGTGGCTGACCCACAGGATAGGCAAGCCGCTGATCGGCCTGAGCTTTCGCCAGGAACAGACCGAGGCCGACTTCCGCTACGCGCTGATGCGGCTGCGCGAGAACGCCGAGGGCATCGCGCTGTATGGCGGAGAGCCCGCCGAACGCGCGGGACTGCGCGCATCCTTCGACCATATTCGCGAGAACTGGCGCTGGCTGATGATCTACACGCGCCGGCTGGTGTTCGTGAACTCCGGCTATGGGCAGGTGGCGATCGTCTTTCCGCTGATCGTGGCCGCCCCGCATTATTTCTCCGGCGCCATCACGCTGGGCGTGCTGATGCAGATCGCCTCGGCGTTCGGCCAGGTGCAGGGCGCGCTGTCGTGGTTCGTGGACGGCTATGCCTCGCTGGTGGGCTGGCAGGCCGCCGCCAACCGCCTGCTGGACTTCCAGTCCGCGCTGGGGGCGGCCGAGGCCGAGCACGCGGCGCGCGACGGCCTGCGCGGCATCGCGCTGCTCGAACGGGACCGCACGCCGGCGCCTGGCGCCATCACCGCCGCCGGACTGGTGCTGGCCCTTCCCGGCCGGAACGAGCGGCGGCCGTTGACCGAGCCGTTCTCGATGACCGTGCGGCCGGGCGAACGGTTGCTGGTGACCGGTCCGTCGGGCGCGGGCAAGAGCGTGCTGTTCCGCGCCATGGCGGGCATCTGGCCCTACGGCCGAGGCGCCATCGAACGCCCCGCCGATGCGCGCACCCTGTTCCTGCCACAGCGCAGCTACGTCCCCAGCGGCACGCTTGCCGCCGCGCTGGACTACCCCTCGCCGCCGGGCACCCACGACGACGCCACCCTGGCCGCCCTGCTGCGCGACTGCCGGCTGGAGCGGCTGGCCGGCCAGCTGCAGCGGCGCGACAACTGGGGGATGCGGCTGTCGCCGGGCGAACAACAGCGCCTGGCCTTCGCCCGCGCCATCCTGCAACGGCCCGACTTCCTGTTCCTGGACGAGGCGACCTCGGCGCTGGACGAGGAAACCGAGGCCGCCATGTATGCCCTGCTGGTCGAACGCCTGCCGCGCGCGGCCATCGTCAGCATCGCCCATCGCAGCACGGTCGCGCGCTGGCATGACCGCCATCTGCGCTACCGGCCGGTGCATGCGGCGGGCGAAGAGCCGCGCTACCTGCCGGCGCCCGCGGCGCTGCCGCATCCCGTCTAGGCGGCCGCCGCGTCCCTGGCCTGGACCGCCACCCGTTCGAACGCCGCGCGCAGCACGGCCAGCGCCGGCCTGTCGACATCTGCGCGGCGGCAGACGAAGGCGATCTGGCGACGGGGCCCGCCGCGCCCCAGCGGCAGTTCGCGGAAGCGATAGGCCTTGCGCAGCGGGTCGTAGGGCTGCGGAATGATGGAGACGCCCAGCCCCGCCGAGACCATCGCGATGATGGCGTGGCTGGACAGCAGGTCGATGCGGCTTTTCATGCGCGGATGCAGCCGGCGCACATACTGCGCGGCGATGCGGCCACCGGTGGAAGTCTTGTCGAAACGTATCCAGTCGTGGCCGCGCAGCAGTTGCTCGACCGTGTCGCCGCGCGCCTCGGGCGGAGCCACCAGCACCATGGCCTCGTGCATCAGCGTCTGCCAGTGCAGCCGGCTCGATCCGCCCGACTGCGGCCGCACCAGCACCGCGGCATCGATGGTGCCGTCCCGCAGTTCGCCCAGCAGCCGCTCCGAGCGGCCGCGGGCCAGGTGCACGTCCAGTTCGGGATAGTCCGATTGCAGCACTTTCATCGCCATGGGCAGCAAGGTGGCCTGGATGGAGTCTATGGTTCCCAGCGTGACCTTGCCGGACACCCGGGTCTGGCGCCGCGCGCGCAGGGCCTCCAGCGACTCCAGCGTGCCCTGGACCAGCGCCGCGAGTTCGTGGGCGAACGGCGTCGGACGCGCCTGGCGCGCCGCGCGGTCGAACAGAGGCTGCCCGAAATGCTGCTCCAGGTACTTGATGTGCTGGCTGACCGCGCCGGGAGTCAGGTTCACTTCCTCGGCCGCGGCCGCGAAGGTGCCCCGGCGCAGGACGGCGCAAAGGGTCTGCAGGAATTCCAGTTTCATCAGATTTCCTAAACTGACGCATCACGAAAAATCGCTTTTCGTAGTTTATCGAGTGTCTAGAATCCGTCGGATAACCATGACTGGAGACACCCGTGAAGATCGTCCCGCCCGCCCCTGTCTCGCTCCTTTGCCGTCCCGGCCGCCGCGCCGCCTGCCTGGCCGTGGCACTGGCCTGCTGCGCCGGGCCGGCGCAGGTCCTGGCCCAGGAAGCCTTCCCGTCCCGCCCGATCACGCTGATCGTGCCCAACCCGCCCGGCGGCTCCAATGACGTGTTCGCCCGTGCGATCGGCAAGCGCCTGGGCGATGCGCTGGGCCAGCCGGTGGTGGTGGACAACAAGGCCGGCGCGGGCGGCAGCGTGGGGGCGGGGTTGGCGGCGCGCGCGCAGCCGGACGGCTACACGCTGCTGTTCGTGTCGTCCACCTATACGACCAATGCGGCCATCCAGACCAGCCTGCCGTTCGATGCGGTGCACGCGTTCGCGCCGGTCGCCATGGTGGCCAAGGGGCCGATGATCCTGACGGTGAACAACGAACTGCCGGTCAAGACGCCGCAGGACCTGCTCGCGTTGGCGAAAAACCAGCCCGGCAAGCTGAACTACGCCAGCTCGGGCGTGGGCAGCATCAATCACTTCGCCACCCACCAGTACGCCCAGGTGGCGGGCGTGCAGATGACGCACGTTCCCTACAAGGGCATGGCGCCGGCCATCAACGACCTGATCGGCGGGCATATCCAGGTGCTGATCGCCAGCGGACCGTCCATCCTGCCCACCGTGAAGGCGGGCAAGGTACGCGCGCTGGGCGTGACCAGCGCCACGCCTTCGGCGGTCGCGCCCGGGCTTGCGCCGCTGGCCGCCAACGGCGCGCCGGGCTACGAATCGGGCCTGTGGTGGGGCATCCTGGCTCCCGCCGGCACGCCGGCCTCCGTCGTGGCTCGCCTGAACACCGAGATCAATCGTATCCTGGGCCTGGACGAGATCAAGGACCTGCTGCTGCGCGAAGGCGCCGAGCCCGACCCCAAGACGCCGGACGCATTCGGCGCCCAGTTGCGGGGCGACATCGAGCAATGGCGGCGCGTCGCCCGGCAGGCGAACATCAAGGCGGAGTGATGGCATCGTTGAAACAACGCGGTTACGAGCCCGACGCCGGCGGCCCGCTGTCGGACGTGCGCATCCTGGACCTGTCGCGGCTGGTGGCGGGCAATACGCTCACCCAGGTGCTGGCGGACTTCGGCGCCGACGTGGTCAAGGTGGAAAGCCCGGACGGCGACACGCTGCGCGCCTGGCGCACCCAGGACGTGGACACCAACTGGAAGCTGTACGCGCGCAACAAGAAAAGCCTGGGCCTGGACCTGCGCCAGCCGGCGGCGCGCGAGCTGCTGCTGGAGCTGGCGGAAAAGGCCGCGGTGCTGGTCGAGAGCTTCAAGCCCGGCGTGCTGGAAGCCATGGGCCTCGCACCCGACGTGCTGCTGGCGCGCAATCCGCGCCTGGTCGTGGTGCGCATCTCGGGCTGGGGCCAGACCGGCCCCTATCGCGGCCGCCCCGGCTTCGGCACCCTGGTCGAGGGCATCTCGGGCTTCGCCGCCATGAACGGTTTCGCCGACCGCGAGCCGGTGCTGCCGCCCATGTACCTGGCCGACACGGTGGCCGGGCTGTACGGCGTGGCGGGGCTGCTGATCGCGCTGCGCGAGGTCGAGGTCAACGGCGGGCAAGGGCAGGTGATCGACCTGCCCCTGCTCGACCCGCTGTTCGCGGTGCTGGGCCCGCAGGCCGCCAATTACCGCCTGACCGGACGCATCAAGCCGCGCACCGGCAGCCGGTCCACCAATTCCGGTCCGCGCAACGCCTATCGCTGCAAGGACGGCCTGTACGTGGGCCTGTCGGCCTCGACCCAGAAGATGGCCGAACGCCTGTTCGTCTCCATCGGCCGGCCCGACCTGGTCGAGGATCCCCGCTACCGTACCAACGCCGACCGCGTGCGCCACGCCGAGGAACTCGACGCCATCATCGGCGCCTTCATCGCACGGCGCACGCAGGCCGAGAACGTCCGCTTCTTCGAAGAGGCGCAGGTCACCATCGGCCCCATCTACGACATCTCGCAGATCGTGGACGATCCGCACTTCGTCGACCGCGAGATCCTGGCCGACTATCCCGATCCCGATATGGGCGCCTTCCCCATGCATCACGTGGTGCCGCGCATGAGCGGCACGCCCGGCGCGATCCGCACACCGGCTCCGGCCATCGGCCAGCACAACCGCGAGGTGCTGGCCGCGCTGGGCGTGGACGACGGGCGCTACCAGGCACTGGTGCGGGACGGCGCCGTGCACCAGGAAAACGAGGACCGTTGACGGTCCCGCCTTCAAGAGACCCGCCATGCGCAGCAAACTCTTCGTTCCCGGCTCCCGCCCCGAACTTTTCGCCAAGGCCCTGGCCGGCGACGCCGATGCGCTGTCCTTCGACCTGGAGGACTCGGTGCAGCCCGATCGCAAGCACGAGGCGCGCGCGGCCGTCGCTGCCTTTCTCGCGTCGTCGGCCGCCGGCACCGGCAAGCGCATGGTCGTGCGCATCAATGCCTGGAATACGCCGCATTTCGGCGCCGACCTGGACGCGGTGGCGCTGCCGGCGCTGGACCTGGTCAACCTGCCCAAGGCCGAATCCCCCCGAGCCATCCAGGCCACGGCGCAGCGGCTGGACGAGATCGAGCGCGCGCGGGGCATTGCCCGGCCGATCGGCATCCTGGTCAACATCGAGACGCCCGAGGCCCTGGCTCGGGCCGCGGAACTCGCCGGCTCCCATCCGCGCGTGGCGGGCCTGCAGGTCGGGCTGGGCGACCTGTTCGAAGACCTGGGCGTCGACCGGCGCGACAGCGCCGCCGTGCACCACGTCCTGCTGGCCATACGGCTGGCCGCCGGCCGGGCCGGCGTCTGGGCCTGCGACGGCGCCTATGCCGACATCGCCGACCGCGCGGGCTACCTGGCCGAGGCGCACATGGCCCGGCGGCTGGGCTACGTGAGCAAGAGCTGCATCCACCCCAGCCAGGTGGCGATGGCCAACGAGGCGTTCCGGCCCACGGACGAGGAAGTCCGGCACGCGGCACGGGTACTGCAGGCCGAGCAGGACGCCGCGCGCGCCGGCCTGGGCGCCTTCACGGTGGACGGCCGCATGGTGGACGCGCCCTTCATCCGCCGCGCGCGCGCCATCATGGACACGGCACGCCGCCTGGGCCTGGCGACCGCCTCCTAGGGCCTGTTCACGCTAAAAGGCGCCCGCACGGGCTCTAGAGCGTATGGCTGCGGTCGCCCCGGCCGAAGCCCGACAGCGGCCGGTCCAGGCCGCTGCCCACGGCCAGCACCTTGAACAGCTCGCCCATCTCGGCCGGCGACAGCAGTTTCTGCACCGGCGCCACCGCCTGCGCATAGGCGGCCGCGTCCGCCGGATCCAAGCGCGACAGCAGCTCCATCAACCCGGCGTTCATCAGGAAGCCGGCCTGCGAGGCATAGCCCAGCACCTCCAGCCCGCCCTCGGCCGCCGCCTCGGCCATGGCGGTGAAATCGACGTGGGCGGTGATGTCCTGCACGCCCACGGCGACGAGCGGATCGGCGTGCGCCACGTGCCGCAGGTGGCACATCAGCGTGCCCTCCATGCGCTGCGGGTGGTAGTACTCGGCGCGCGAGAAGCCATAGTCGATCAGCAGCGCCGCGCCCGCCCGCAGCCACGCCCCCATGCCGCGCACGAAGGCCTCGCCCCGCGGGTTGATCTCGGACACGTAGCCCGGCAGCGGCGGCATTCTCGATGAAACGGCCTCGGCCAGGTCGGCCGGCGCGGCGCGGTCCCGCCAGACGAAGCGCGCGTTCTCGTCCAGGGCCACGCCGCGCTCCGCCAGGCCGCCTTCGGTCCAGCGGAACAGCCGCACGGGCATGGCGTCGAGCACCTCGTTGGCCACCACGCAGCCGGTAAAGGCGGCCGGCAGCACATCGAGCCATGCCACACGGTCGCCGTAGGCGGCCAGCCGGGCGCGCTGGCGATCGCGCAGGTCGGCCGAGACCTCCACGATGCGGTAGCGCGCCGCCACGCCCAGTTCGTCCAGCGCCGCCAGCATCCCCGCCGCCAAGGCGCCGGTGCCGGCGCCGAACTCCAATACCTCGATGCCGCCGCAGGCCTCGAGCACCTCGGCCACCTGGCGCGCCAAGGTCTGCGCAAACAGCGGCGTCAGCTCGGGCGCGGTCACGAAATCCCCGGACGGATGCCGTCCCCCTTCGGCCAGCTTGGCGCTGCCGGCGGCGTAGTAGCCCAGGCCGGGCGCATAAAGGGCCTGCTCCATCCATCGATCGAACGGCAGCCAGCCTCCGGCGCCGCGTATCTGCGCGGCAAGATGGTCGGCAACCAGGCGGGAATGGGCGCTGGACGCGGGGTCGAGATCGGGAAGCTTGCTCATGCCGCCATTTTCCCATGACTGCGCGCCGCAACCGGCGGACTGCCTTGCGAATACCCACTTGTAGGGATCCCGCCCCTGCGGCGGCGCTGATAGGCTGATCCGTCCCTCGTACGAACCAGATCCCATGGATAGACGTCATTTCCTGAACACCGCCGCCGCGAGCGGCATGCTGGCTTGGCTGTCCGGCTGCGGCGGCAGCGGCGCCATCGTGGCCGACCAGATCGAGTACCGCTACGGCCTCGACATGCTGCCCCAATCCCCGGCGATCGATCCCGACCTGCTGGCCGCGCCCACGCCGGGCCAGAGCTTCTCGGTATCGGTCATGATCGGCGATGCCCCGCAAGCCGGCGTGCAGGTACAGGTCTACGACGTCCGCGACATCCTGGTGGACAGCGGCACCACCGATGCCGCGGGCACATTCGTGTCCACCGCGGAAGGCCGCAATTTCCTGGTGGCCGTGGCCGACACCGCCCAGGGGCGGCTGTACGGGTTCGAATACAACTTCGGGACGAAGATCCAGCCCGTGATCGACGTCAACCTCCTGCCGACCGTCCTGGCCAGGCTTTACGAGCGCACCCGCCTGTCTCTGGCCGGCATCGATTTCGTGATGAAGAAGTTCTTCGGCGTCGACGCCTGGATCCTGCTGTCGGACCTCGGCCCGACGGGCAGCGCGCTGGACCAGGCCAGGCTCGCGCAGCGCGCCCAGGCTTCGGGCCTGGGGCTGCAAGGCTACCTCGACGCGCTCGTCGACGGCATGGCCCAAGGCATCGCCGACGGCTTCGCCACGAACTACGACACGCTGTCCGGCTACGGCGCCCGGCGTTCCGCGCGATCGGCGGCCGGGGCGCCGGACGAATGCGGCGGCACGCCACGGTACGACGACCTCATCGACGAAAACATCCCCGACGAGTTGAAGGAGCTGGTCAACCGCCACTGGACCAAGGCCGCCAAGTGGGCCCTCGGCTTCGCCGTCAAGAAAGGCGCGAGCGCCATCGGCGTGCCCATCATCGGCACCGTGGGCGACCTGATCCTGGAGCAGCTTTTTCCCTCCTCCGACCCCGTCAAGGAAACCCTGGCGGAAATCAAGGCGCAGTTGCGCGACCTGTCCGCCAACATCCAGCAGATCCTGCAACGGCTGGACAAGGCAGAGTTCAATCGCAGCTTCGACGAAGTGCGCAGCGTATTCAACGCCTTCGACGCGATCTCCATCTCGATAAACCGCACCTCCGGCAACTACGAGCGCGGCGCGATTTCGCTGGAAGACTACTCGGCCGACATGCTCAGGCACTGCAACGACCTGGTGGCCCGGGACGCGCAACTGGTCGAAGCCTACAACCGCTTTGTCGGCCTGCGTTCATTCCTCGATGCCGGCGTGCTCACCCGCTGGATGGAGTACATGGGCAAGGGCCGCTATTACTCCGCCCTGGTCCAGAAGCAATACACCGACCTGCTCGATTACTTCCAGCAGTGGAACACCCTGTGCTACGCCTACCTGATCAATGCCCATGAGTCGATCGAGAAGCTCACCGGCAAGAAGGTCAACGCCGCGACCGTGCTGCGGCTGAACCAGTTGCTGGAAGCCTCCGCCATCAACCTGGAAAAGCTGCGCCCTCGGTACCTGGGCAGCCGCCGCCAGCTCATCGATCTGCGTCACGGCCTCACCTGGGTTGGCCGCTGCACGGCCACCGACCAGGTGGATGCCATGATGCCCGCGGCGCAGAGCCAGGCATTCCGGCTGCCCGGCCATCTCGACCTGCCCAGGGAGATGCGCAACACCTACGTCGATCCGTGCTCGCCCGACGACATGCCGCCCGGATGGTCGGCGGCCATCGGCGAAGACCTGATCGCCCGGTTCTCCTGGCGGCTGCCCAGCGCGGCCGAGCTCAACAGCTCGTTCGCCACCGTCATCCGCGAGCGCTACGGCAAGGCATTCAACTTCCAGACTTTCGCCGACGAGTTCAATCTATCCGACAGCACCGGCTTCTGCCGCGTGTCCCAGCCCGCCGTACCCATCGACGCCGTCGTGCTGCGAGACCCCATCGAGGGCGCGGGCCGCCGGCCCGTCGATGGCGGCAGGGGCTTTCAGCTGAGCCTGTACGACCTGGGCAAGCTGGCCTCTTACAAGCGGACGGCCTATGCGCAACCGGACAGCGGCCGGTTGCTGGGCGGCGAATACTATTTCTTCCCCGTGGCCGACATACCGCAGGAAACCCTGGCCAAATACCTTCCCTGGTCCGTCTATCAGGCGGCCGAGGACCTGAACCTGTAAACCACCCGCCTGCTCCCCCGGCCCTGGCCGGGCGGAGAGCGCGGCCAGGCGGCTCCTTGCTAAAATCCCCGTTTTGCCGCCTTTCCGGACCCGACTCGCCATGCGCGAAGCGCGCCCTTCCTCTTCCCGCCCCGTCGTCCTGGTCACCGGCGCCGCCCGCCGCATCGGCCGGGAAATCGCGCTGGCCTTCGCCCGCGCTGGCTGGGACGTGGCCGTGCACTATGCGACCTCGCGCGACGCCGCGCTGGAAACCTGCGACGCCCTGCGGGCCCTGGGCGTCCGCGCCGAGGCCCATGCCTGCGACCTGGCCGACCCGGCCGCCGCCGAAACGCTGGTCCCCGCCGTCCGGACAGGATTCGGACGCGTGGACGCGCTGGTCAACAATGCCTCCACCTTCGAATACGACGACGTCGCCTCGTTCGACACCCGGCTGCTCCAGACCCACCTGCTGCCCAACCTGGTAGCGCCCGTGATCCTGGCGCGCGCGCTGGCCGCCGACGTGGCGCGGCGCGGTCCGGACGCCCGCGGGGCGGTGGTCAACCTGCTGGACCAGAAGCTCTGGAACTACAACCCGGACTTCTTCTCCTACACGCTGAGCAAGGCCGCCCTGGAAGCCGCCACGACCATGCTGGCCCAGGCGCTGGCGCCGGCGGTGCGGGTGGTGGGCGTGGCGCCCGGGCTGACCATGATCAGCCATATGCAGACGCCCCAGCAGTTCGCGCAGACCCATGCGATGTCGCCGCTGGGCCATGCCAGCCGCCCCGAGGACATCGCCCAGGCGGTCCTGTTCGCGGCGCAGAACCGCTCGATCACCGGCACGACGCTGCTGGTCGACGGCGGACAGCACCTGGTCGGCTTCGACCGCGACTTCAGCATGATGAACCCGCCGGCGGGCGCCGCCGGCCAGACTTGAGTAAAACCATGGGCACACGCCGCATTTTCTTCAACCGCCTGGCCATCGATGCGCAGATCGGCATACTGGACCACGAACGCGGCGCCACCCAGCCCCTGCACGTGGACGCCGAGATCGACCTTGAGGGCGTGGACATGCCGGCCCATGACGGCATCCAGGAAGTGCTGGACTATCGCCGGCTGCGCGAGTGCATCATCGACGAGTGCACGCGCACCCACGTCAACCTGATCGAAACCCTGTGCGACCGGCTGGCCGCGCGGCTGCTGGCCCAATTCCCCGAGATCCGCGACGTGCGACTGCGCGTCGCCAAGCCCCAGGCCTTCGCCGACTGCGCGGCCGTCGGCATCGAGGTGTCGGCCACCCGGGCCCCCGGGGACGGCGCGCAGCGCCATGGAGCGCCGACATGAACGCCATCGTATCGCCCCTTCCGGATACCGCCGACGCGGGCCGCGCGCGGCTCAAGCAGGAACGCGAGCGCAACAAGCTGGAAAAACGGCTGATGCGCGAGGCCGGCCGCGCCATCGGCGACTTCAACATGATCGAGGCGGGCGACCGCGTAATGGTGTGCCTGTCGGGCGGCAAGGACTCCTACGGCATGCTCGACATCCTGCTCAAGCTGCGCGAGCGGGCACCCATCGACTTCGACATCGTCGCCGTCAACCTCGACCAGAAGCAGCCCGGCTTCCCGGACGACGTGCTGCCGCGCTACCTGACCGAACTGGGCGTGCCCTTCCACATCGAGACCCAGGACACCTATTCCATCGTCACCCGCATCATTCCCGAGGGCAAGACGATGTGCTCGCTCTGTTCGCGGCTGCGGCGCGGCATCCTGTACCGCGTCGCCGACGAACTGAAGGCGACCAAGATCGCGCTGGGCCACCACCGCGACGACATACTGGCCACGTTCTTCATGAACATGTTCTACGGCGGACAGTTGAAGAGCATGCCGCCCAAGCTGGTGTCGGACGACGGCCGCCACACGGTGATCCGGCCGCTGGCCTACATCAAGGAAGACGACCTGGTCGCCTACGCGCAATGGAAGGCCTTCCCCATCATCCCGTGCAACCTGTGCGGCTCGCAGGAAAACCTCAAGCGCAAGGAAGCCGGCCGCCTGATCGACGAATGGGAACGGGCCTTCCCCGGGCGGATCGAGAACATCTTCAACGCCCTGTCGCGCGTGACGCCCTCGCACCTGCTCGACCGCGGCCTGTTCGACTTCGCCAACCTCCGGCCGACCGGCGTGCCCGACCCGGAAGGCGACACGGCCTTCGACCACGTCGATCCGCAACCCTCGTCCGCCAGCGCGTGCGGCGACGAGACCGGCGAACCCCTGGCCGAACGCACCGTGCGCTTCTTCCGCGACGGCGCCACGCATTGAACGCCACGCCGGTCCTGGAGGCCCGAGGCGTCGCCCGCCGCTTTCCCAACGGCGTGGACGCCCTGTCGCCGATCGACCTGACCGTGCGCGCGGGCGAGTTCGTGACCTTGCTGGGCCCGTCCGGCTGCGGCAAGACGACCCTGCTGCGCATCTTCGCCGGACTGGATATGCCCACCGCCGGCACCCTGCGGCGGCACGGCGACGTCGACGACCTGTCCTACGTGTTCCAGGATGCCACGCTGATGCCCTGGGCCTCGGTGGCCGCCAACGTGCGGCTGCCGCTGGACCTGGAACGCGGCCCGCGCCGTCTGCCCATGCAAGCGCGGCGCGGCCGGGTGCGCGAGGCGCTGGAACGGGTGGGGCTGACCGATTTCGACACCGCGCGCCCCAGCGAGCTGTCCGGCGGCATGCGCATGCGCGTGTCCATCGCCCGCGCGCTGGCGACCGAGCCCAGCCTGCTGCTGATGGACGAACCCTTCGGCGCGCTGGACGACATCACCCGCCAGCACCTGGACGATGAACTGCTGGGCCTGGCCGCGCGTCAGAAGCTGACCGTGGTGTTCGTGACCCACAGCATCTTCGAGGCCGTCTACCTGTCGAGCCGCGTCATCGTCCTGTCGCGCCGGCCCGGCCGCATCGTGGCCGACATTCCCATCGAGGCCCCCACCCGCGACGCCGCCTTCCGCGTCTCGCCCGCCTTCGCCATGCAGGCCGCGCGCCTGCAGGCCGCGCTGCTGGAGGGACAGCGATGAACACCTGGCTGCGCCTGGGCGCCCCCGTCGTGGTCGCGCTGATCGTGATCGCGCTGTGGCAGGCCCTGGTGCGCGCGTTCGACGTCCCCGTCTACCTGGTGCCCGCACCGATGGACGTGGCCCAGGCACTGGTGCGGGACTGGGACCTGCTGTCCGGCTCGCTCTGGGTCACCCTGGAGATCACCGGCCTCGCGCTGCTGGCCGCCACCGTGCTGGGCGTGCTGCTGGCTTTCCTGTTCGTGCAGAGCCGCGTCATCGAAGCCAGCCTCTTCCCCTATGCGGTGCTGCTCCAGGTCACGCCCATCGTGGCGGTCGCGCCGCTCATCATCATCTGGGTCAAGCACACCCTGGTGGCGCTGACCCTGTGCGCCACCATCGTCGCGATCTTCCCCATCATCAGCAACACGGTGCTGGGACTGCGCAGCATCGACCCCGGCCTGCTCGACTTCTTCCGCCTGAAGCGGGCCAGCCGCTGGCAGATCCTGTGGCGGCTGCGCCTGCCCTCGGCCCTGCCGGCCTTCTTCGGCGGCCTGCGCATCGCCTGCGGCCTGGCCCTGATCGGCGCCGTCGTGGCCGAATTCGTCGCCGGCACCGGCGGCTCGCAAACCGGCCTGGCCTACCAGATCCTGCAGGCCGGCTACCAGATCAACATCCCCCGCCTGTTCGCCGCGCTGCTGCTCATCACCGTGGCCGGCGTGGTGCTGTTCGCGGCGATGACGCTGTTGTCGCGCGTCGTGCTGCGGGGCTGGCACGAGATGCGGTAGGCCATCCAGGATCTGCCGGTCCTGTTTTCGCCACGCCTCATGTGCTACCCTGTACTTATCATGTAACACATCGGGGAGCAACGCCATGAGCGAAGCAACCTTTACGTTCAGGGTCGATGAGT
The DNA here is from genome assembly GCF_002188635.1 of Pigmentiphaga sp. NML030171. Taxonomy (GTDB): domain Bacteria; phylum Pseudomonadota; class Gammaproteobacteria; order Burkholderiales; family Burkholderiaceae_B; genus Pigmentiphaga; species Pigmentiphaga daeguensis. The sequence goes on from NZ_NINX01000032.1 coordinate 235,392, forward strand.
CGCTGAAGACCGCTTTCGCCACCGCGGCCAAGGCTCGCGACCGGACCGGCGCCCAACTTCTACGCGACTTCATGCGCGAGTTCGTGCAGCAACAACAGGAAGCGGCCGAACATGACGCCTGGTTCCGCCGCGAAGTGAAAGCCGGGCAGGACTCCGCGAATGGCGGTCGTCTGGCACCGGCCGCCGAGGTCGAAACCCGATTCGCAGCCCGTCGGGCTGCCACGCGCCGCCGGCTTGAACAGCCAGAATGATCCAACTGTATTGGACGTTCGAGGCCATAGGGGACCGTGAAGCGATCTATGACTACATCGAGGCCGACAACCCTGTCGCCGCACTCGCCCTCGACGAACTATTCGAAGAAAAATCCGGCCGCCTGGTCGACCACCCGGACGTGGGCCGGCCCGGCCGTGTCGCCGGCACCCGGGAACTCGTCGTACACAGGCACTATGTGTTGGTTTATGACATGACCGGCGAGAAAATACGTGTACTGCGTGTACTGCACGCGGCCCGGCAATGGCCACCATCCAAGGAGCGAGGCATATGAAAAACACCCCCATGGCGAGCCTCCTGGCCGCCCTGCCCCTGGCCCTGGCCTTCCAGGCCCACGCCCACGCCCAGGCCCCCGCGCCCGCCGACAAGCTCGTCTTCGGCTCGAACTGGTACGCCCAGGCCGAACACGGCGGCTTCTACCAGGCCCTGACCGAAGGCACGTACAAGAAGCACGGGCTGAACGTCACCATCAAGATGGGCGGCCCGCAGATCAACGTGCTGCAACTGCTGCTGGCCGGCCAGTACGACGTCGCCATGGGCGACGACCTGCAGACCTACAAGGCCGTGGAACAAGGCCTGCCGCTGGTCACGGTGGCCACCACCTTCCAGCAGTCGCCCACCGTCCTGGTTTCCCACCCCGGCCCCAAGACCCTGGGCGACTTGAAGGGCAAGACCCTGTACATCGGCCAGGCCAGCGAAACCACCTACTGGCCCTGGCTCAAGACCAAGTACGGCTTCACCGACGCCCAGAAGAAGCCCTATACCTTCTCGGTCCAGCCCTTCCTGGTGGACAAGAACTCCGCCGTGCAGGGCTACCTGGCGTCCGAGCCCTACACCATCGAGACCCAGGGGGGCTTCAAGCCCACCGTGTTCCTGCTGGGCACCTACGGCTACCCCCCGTATGCACAGACCATCGTGGCCACCAAGTCGGGGCTGGATGCGAAGAAGGACGCGATCCGCCGCTTCGTCGAGGCCAGCGCCGAGGGCTGGAAGAGCTACCTGAAGAATCCCGCCCCCGGCAACGCGCTGATCCTGAAGGACAACCCGCAGATGACGAAGGCGCTGCTGGACTACGGCGTCAAGGCGCTGCGCGACGCGCGGCTGGTCGACGGCGGGGACGCCAGGACGCAGGGCCTGCTGACCATGACCGACGCGCGCTGGAAGAAGACCTATGAATTCATGGTGCGCGAGAAGCTCTTGAGTCCCAAGGTCGATTACCGGTCGGCGTTCACGACCGACATCGTCGACCAGGTCCATGTGCTGCCCTGAGCCGCGCGGCGTTCCGGCGCGGACCGGCCATGCATAGCGACGAGCTCGACTGCTTCTACCAGGTCGCCCTGTGCGGCGGCATACGCAAGGCTTCCGAGCGGCTGGACCTCGCGCCCTCGGTCGTGAGCCGGCAGATCGGCCGCCTGGAATCGGAACTGCAGATCAAGCTGTTCGACCGCAACAGCCGCAACATGACCCTGACGCCGGCGGGCCAGGTCTACCTGAACTACGTCGAGAGCCTGCGCCAGAACCGCAAGCTGGTGCTGGAGGAACTGGACGCGCTCAAGGGACTGCGCACGGGGCATGTGAAGCTGCGCACGATAGAGGGCCATGCCGCCGAACTGGCAGCGTCCACGATCGCGACCTTCCGCCGGCAGTACCCCGGCATCACCTTCGAGCTTGCCATGGATGGCAGCGACCAGATCATGGCGGCCATCGAGGCGGGACGGGCCGACATCGGCATCGCCCTGTCGCCGCGCGCGGCCAGCGCGGTCGAATGTGCCGTCCGCCTGCCTGCGCCGCTGTGCGCGGTGGTCTGGCCCGGCCATCCCCTGGCCGGACGGGCCTCGGTATCGATGGCCGAGCTGCTGGCCTATCCGCTGGCGCTGCCGCCGCCGGACACCGGCATCCGGCACCTGCTGGACGCGGTGGCCCGCGTCGACAAGCTGGAGCTGGCGCCGGCCCTGGTCACCAGTTCGATCGCGGCGATGCAGGCCTTCGTGCGCGACCAGGGCGGCGTGGCGATCCTGCTGGGCCTGTCCCTGAGCCGGCAGGGACCCGGCGCCCAGGTGGTGGGCGTACCCTTGTCCGACCCGCTGCTGGGCCGCACCGCGCTCGAGATCTGCGTGCTGGGCAGGCGCCGGTTGACGCCGGCGGTCAACGCCTACCTGCGCCACCTGCGCGCCCACGTCGAGGGCGGGAACAGGCCCTAATCCAGCGTCACGCCGGCGCGCTTGATGAAGCCGCTCCACTTCTCGGTGTCCTTGCGGACGAACTCGGCCAGCTCCTGCGGCGAGCTGGTCGCCAGTTCCGCGCCCTGCTCGGACAGGCGGCGCATGACTTCCGGCGACTGCAGGCTGGCCACCACGGTATCGTGCAGGACCTTGACCACCGGCTGGGGAATGCCGGCCGGCCCCATCACCGCGTACCACAGCGAAGCATCGAAGCCCTGCAGGCCCGCCTCGGCCAGCGTGGGCAGCTCGGGCAGCACCGCCGAGCGCTTGGGCGTGGTCACCCCGATGGCGCGCAGCGCGCCGCTGCGGATGTGGGGCAGCATGGTGGGCAGGCTCTCGAAGGCCATCTGCACGCGGCCGGCCAGCAGGTCCACCACCGCCGGCGCCGTGCCCTTGTACGGCACGTGCGCGGTCTGCACGCCGGCCAGCTGGTTGAACATCACGCCCGACAGGTGCTGGATGGAACCCGCGCCCACCGACGAGAAGTTCAGCTTGTTCGGGTTGGCCTTGGCGTAGGCGATGAGTTCCTTCAGGTTGTGCGCCGGCACCGAGGGATGGATGACGAGCACGTTGGCCACGGTCGCCACCAGCGTGATGGGCGTGAAGTCCTTGACCGGATCGTAGGTCAGCTTGCTGTAGATGGCCGGGGCCGTCGCATGCGTGGCGGCGCTGGCCAGCGTCAGGGTGTAGCCGTCGGGCGCTGCCCGCGCGACCTGGGCGGTGCCGATGGTGCCGGTGGCGCCGGGCCGGTTCTCCACGACCACGGGCTGTCCCAGGCGGCTGGCCAGTTGCTCGGCCAGCGCGCGCGACAGGATGTCGTTGCCGCCGCCCGCGGTCCACGGCGATATCCACTGGATGGGCTTGGCCGGGTAGGCCTGGGCGCTGGCGCCTTGCCAGCCGAGCAGGCCGGCCGCCAGCAGGATGAAAGCGGATAGTTTCCTTGCAGGATTCATGATGGGTTCCTTAGTCAAACAAGCGCCCGCCGCACGAAATCCAGGCGATCCTGTCCGAAGAACAGTTCACCGTCGATGACGAAGCTCGGTACGCCGAATATCCCGTTGGCCAGCGCCTCGCGGGTATGGTCCTCGAACAGGCCGCGGCAGGACGGCCCGCCCCCCTCGGCCACCAGCGCGCGGCCGGGATAGCCGGCCTCGTCGGCGATCCGGACCAGCGTCTCCGGGTCGGAGATGTCCAGGTCGCGTACCCACACCCCGGCCAGGATGGCCTGCGCCAGCGGCCAAACGGGCAGCCCCGCGCGCTCGGCGGCCAGGACGGAACATGCCGCCAGCGACTCGTCCACGGGATGATGCCGCGGCTGGTCGTTGATCGGCATGCCCAGGTGCCGCGCCCAGCGCGTGCGCTCGACGCCGCGGTAGGCCCGGCGCGAGGGATGCAGGCCCGCCAGCGGCGCGCCGCCGGTTTCCCGGAACACGCGCAAGAGGTCGATGGGGCGATAGACGATACGGGTGTCCGTCTCGGCGGCCAGTTCGTGAAGCCTCGGCCCGGCCAGGTAGACCCAGGGCGACAGCAGCGAGAAATAGAAGGTCAGGGTCTTCACGCGTGGCCTCCATCTTCCGGTTCGCGGGTCAGCAGCACGGCGTCGAGCGCCGCGGCGCCGCGGCCGGCCTCGAACACCCGGAAAGGATTGATGTCGATGGACGCGATGCGGTCGGCGTGCCGGTGCGCGAATACCGACAGGCGCACGATGGCGCGGACCAGCGCGTCCAGGTCGGCGCGGGGCCGGCCGCGCGCGCCGTCCAGCAGCGGAAAGGCCTTGAGCTCGCGCACCATCCGCATCGCGCCCTCCGCGTCGACCGGCGCGATGCGCAGCGATACGTCGTCCAGCAATTCGGCGTAGATGCCTCCCATCCCGACCATCACCACCGGGCCGAACACGGGATCGCGCTGCACGCCCAGGATCATTTCCACGCCGTCGGGCGCCATGGGCGCGAGCAGCATGCCGTCGATGCGCGCCCGCGGCGCGGCCTGTGCGACGCGTTCGCGCATGGCGGCCCAGGCCTCGCGCAGCCCCGCCTCGTCGGCGATATCCAGCGCCACGCCTCCCGCCTCGCTCTTGTGCACGATGTCGGGCGACAGCACCTTGAGCGCCACGGGATAGCCCAGCTCCCACGCGGCCGCGCAGGCCGCGTCCGGATCGGCCACCGTCCGCTCGGGCAGCACGGGAATCCCCACCCTGGCCAGGACTTCCTTGGCCGCATGCTCGTTGGCCGCCTCCAGCGCGGGGAAATGCGGCACGCGCGGCAGGCTGGCCAGGTCGGCCGGCCCGGGGCTGGGACGCGACAGCGCGCGCAGCGCGGACAGCGCCCGGATCGCGCGGGACGCATCCTCGATCATCAGGTACCCGTGCTCGGCCAGTTCGTCCTGCAGCGCCTGCGGCGCCAGCATGGACAACACCAGGGCCGGCTCGGGGAACTCGCGGCGCAGGTCCGCGAAGATCTCGGCCAGCGGCTGCTGCAGCGGCGGCGAATACGGCATCGCGGTCAGGAAGAACACCACCGCCTCGTAGCGCCCCTCGCGCAGCATCGTGCGCAGGAAGCGCCGGAACAGCGCCATGTCGCTCCAGATCTGCGCCGTGCCATCCACCGGATTGCGCACGGCGGCCAGCGGCAGCATGGCGCGCAGTTCATCCTGCGCCGGCTGCGGCAGCGGCACCATGTCCAGCTTCTCGTGCTCGGCAACGTCGGCCATCAGCACGCCCACGCCCCCCGACACCGTGAATACCCCCACCCGGCCTTCGGTGATGCGCTTGCCGCTGCCCGCGGCGTAGGCGGCATCGAAGAAGGACTCGATGGAATCGGCGCGATGCACGCCGTACTGGCGGAACAGGCTGTCGAAGACGCGATCGTTGCCGGCCAGCGCGCCCGTGTGCGACTGCGCCGCCGCCCGGCCCACGTCCGAGCTGCCCGCCTTGACCATGACCACGCGCTTGCCGCGCTCGCGCGCCAGCGCCAGCGCGTGCACCAGCCGGTCGGGGCTGCGGCAGCCTTCCATGTAGCCCATGATGACGTCGGTCTCGTCGTCGCGCGCGAAGTGGGCCAGGCAGTCGGCCATCTCGACGTCGCACTCGTTGCCGGTGGTCACCCACGCGCCCAGCGGCAGCCCGCGGCGGCGGGCCATCACCAGCGCCTGGCCGCCGAACGCGCCGCTCTGGCTGACCAGCGCGGTGCGGCCCAGGCGCGGCAGTCCCAGGTCCACCATGAAGGCGAAGCTGGCGATCATGCCGATGCGGAAGTTCATCACACCCATGCAGTTCGGGCCGATGATGCGCATGCCGCTCTCGCGCGCCAGCGCCGACAGCCGGGCCTGCATGGCGGCGCCTTCGGGACCGACTTCCGCGAAGCCGGCGCTGAACACCGTCATCGCCTTCACCCCGCGGTCGGCGCAGGCCTGCGCGGCCTCCAGCACCGCCGAGGCCGGCAGCGCCACGACGGCATGGTCCACGCCCCACGGCAGTTCGGCCACGCTGCGCAGGGCCGGCAGCCCCTGCACCTCGCCGCCCCTCGGATTCACCGGCAACAGGGTCCCGCCATAGCCGTGCGCCTTCAGGAACTTGATGGGACGCCCGCCTATCTTCAGCGGATCGGCCGAGGCTCCCAGCACGGCGATCGAGGCCGGGGAGAACAACGGGTTCAGGGAGCCGGCCGCGTGCTCGCGGACGGGGGATTCAATGCGGTCCAGCATGGTGCAGGGGTCCTCCGGACAGGGCGGGAAAGCCACAGTCCTTGACGGCGATGACATCGATGAATTCGGCGCGGGGCGCCAGGCCCTCGGCCAGGCAGGCGCGCGCGGCCTCTGTCCAGGCGGCATAGGGCGGCACGGGCTCGCCCGCGGCGCGCAGCCTGCGGGCGATGCGGGCGCGCGTGGCGGCATCGGGCGCATCGGCGGCCTTGGCCAGCGCGCGCTCGGCGAAGAACAGGTGCAGCAGGGCCCGGGCCTGCGGGCCCGCGGCCAGTTGCGCGAAACGCTCGCGCTCGGCCTCGCAGCCCCGCTCGAAGGGCAAGGCCGGCGCGGCCAGGATCAGGTCGCCG
>NZ_NINX01000036.1 GCF_002188635.1 Pigmentiphaga sp. NML030171
ACCCCGCACCCCGCCGCCAGCGGCCTCGCGGCCAGCCGTGGCGGACACCGCGCCCCCCGAGACCTCCACGGCCCCGGCCGGAGTGCTGCAGGCATCCGCCACGGTCCCGGTCAACACCCCGGCACCCCACCACGCGCCCGCGTCCGCGGCCCGCAACGAGGTCCCGTCCGTGCCCGGCGCCCCGGTACCGTTGCACGCCGGCGCCTTGCAGGATCGCATCGACACGGCCTTGCGCTGGATGGCCGGCGGCCACCTGCAAACCGCGCAGTTGCGCGTCGACCCCGAGGCCCTGGGTCCCATCACCATCCATCTGCGCCTGGACGGCGATGCCGCCAGCGTGGTGTTCGGCAGCAATCACGAATCGACGCGCCAGGCGCTGGAAAGCTCGCTGGCCGGCCTCAAGGACGTGCTGGCGGCCAACGGCCTGAGCCTGGGCCAGGCCTCGGTCGGCAGCGAACAGCAGAGCGGCTTCCTTGCCGCGCGACAGTTCGCGGAACGCGAGGCGCAGCCTGGCCGCGCGCCGGCCGCCGGCGCCGCTGCCTCGGGCCCCGCCGACGGTCCGGCCGCCCCCGTCGCGCGCGGCCGGGCGGCGGGCAACGGCATGGTCGATCTGTACGCGTGAGGCGCGGCCGGGCGGCCCGCCGGCCAACTGCAGGATTTCCCCTGCTGTTCCACGGATCGTCCCCCATCCGCTTCTGGATAATGCAACCTGGGGGCAGTTCGCTGCCCTTTCCCATCGACTCCGGAGATGTTGTTCATGGCCGAGGCCATTGTTCCCGTGAAACGCGCCCGCACCTGGATCTTCGTGCTGGGCGGACTCGTGCTGCTGGTCGTGATCGCGGCCATGGCCGCCCTGCTGCTCATCCACAACAAGCAACTGGCCAGCTTCGAGACTTACAGCTACGCCGGATCGCAGCAGTCGGACGACGCTGCCCAGCCGGGATCCTCGGGCACGCCGGCCGCGCCGGCGAATTCCGGCAAGCACGTCTTCACGGCCCTGGACCTGTTCACCGCCAACCTGGCCGAGCGCGACAATGACCGCTTCGCGCAGGTGGGTGTCGTGATCGAAGTGGCCGACGCCAAGGCGGGGGCCGCCCTGACCGCGGTCGTGCCGCCCATCCGCAGCGAGATCCTGCTGCTGCTGAGCTCCAAGACCGCCGACGAGCTGCTCAGCCTGAAGGGCAAGCAGACGCTGGCCGCTCAGGTCGTCGACATCGCCCGGAAGTACATCGCGCCGGAGTTCCGCACCAGCGTCTATGCCGCGCACTTCTCCAGTTTCGTGATCCAGTAGGTCCCGTTGCGCCGTGACGCCGATGACGCATCCCCACGACGCCGCCCGGAGCGCCCACGATGGCCGGTGAATTCCTGTCGCAAGACGAAGTCGATGCCCTGCTGCGGGGCGTCACGGGCGAGCACGACGACCAGCCCAAGGACGAAGTGCCCGTCGGCGGCATACGCCCCTACAACCTGGCCAAGCAGGAACGCATCGTGCGCGGCCGCATGCCGTCGCTCGAGATCATCCACGACCGCTTCGGCCGCCTGCTGCGCGTGGGACTGTTCAACTTCCTGCGGCGCAACCCCGAGGTCTCGGTCGGCCCGGTGCGGCTGGTCAAGTACAGCGAGTTCCTGCGCAACATCGTCGTCCCGACCAACCTGAACATCGTCTCGCTCAAACCCTTGCGCGGCAATGCCCTGTTCATCTTCGAACCGCGGCTGGTGTTCTCGGTCATCGACAACCTGTTCGGCGGCGACGGCCGCTACCACACCCGCGTCGAGGGGCGCGACTTCACCGCCACCGAGCAGCGCATCATCCAGCGCATGCTGGCGGTCGTACTGGACGAGTACGCCAAGGCGTGGGCCGCGGTCCACCCCATGCACTTCGAATACCAGCGTGCCGAAATGCATACGCAGTTCGCCAACATCGCCACGCCGTCCGAGATCGTCGTCTGCTCGACGTTCTCCATAGAATTCGGCTCGTCCGGCGGCGACTTGCACATCTGCTTTCCGTACGCATCGGTCGAGCCCATCCGCGATGCGCTGTACAGCCCCGTCCAGGGCGACCAGATGGAACCCGACAAGCGCTGGCTGCGCATGCTGTCCAAGCAGATCCAGCTGGCCGACGTCGAGATGGTGGTCAACCTGGCCCAGAGCGAACTGGTGTTGCGCGACTTGCTGAACATGCAGAAGGGCGACGTCATCCCGATCGACATCGCCCCCACGCTGCCCGCCTACGTGGACGGCGTGCCCATATTCGACTGCAAGATCGGCGTCAGCAACGGGCAGTACGCGATCCGTATCGGCAAGGTGCTGGCCACCCTGCAATCGGAAAACCAGTTAGGAGATGAGAATGGAAGCGGATCCTGAACACCTGCCCGAGCCGCCCGGCGCCACGGCCGACGACGACTGGGCCGCGGCGCTGGCCGAGCAGTCTCAGGCCAGCGCCGCGGCGCGCCCCGCCGACGAGCTGTTCGAGCAGTTCACCCCCGGCGGCGAGACGTCCAGGACGGTCAACGACATCGAGATCATCATGGACATCCCGGTCACGCTGACCGTGGAGCTGGGCCGCACCCGCATCCCCATCAAGCAGATCCTGCAACTGGCGCAGGGGTCGGTGGTGGAGCTCGACGGCCTGGCCGGCGAGCCCATGGACGTGATGGTCAACGGCTGCCTGATCGCCCAGGGCGAGGTGGTCGTGGTCAACGACAAATTCGGCATCCGGCTGACGGACATCGTCACGCCGTCCGAGCGGCTGCGCCGCCTCAACCGCTAGGTTCCCATGATTTCCCCCGGCTCGACCCTGCAGACCGTGCTGGCGCTGATCGCCGTCCTGGCGTTGATCATGGCTTGCGCATGGCTGCTGCGGCGCGTCCAGCGGCCCCAGGGCGGCGGCGACCATCCGCTGCGGCTGCGCGGCCAGCTGACGGTCGGTCCGCGCGAACGCGTGATCCTGGTCGAGGTCGCGGACCAGTGGATCGTTGCCGGCGTCTCGGCAGGCAACGTCCGGCCGCTGGCCGTGCTGCCGCGCCCCGGCGACGCGCCCCCTGCCGACTCCGCCCCGGCCGCCCCGCTGCCCGACTTCCGTGCGCTCCTGGCCCGCTTCGGCAAGCAATGATGCGTACGCTCGTGTTTCCCCTCGCCCTGCTCCTGCTGCTGGCCGCCGGCGGCGTCCACGCGCAGGAAGCCGGCATCCCGGCCCTGACCAGCAGCCCGGCCCCGGGTGGCGGCACCACCTGGTCGCTGTCCCTGCAGACGCTGCTGGTGCTGTCGGCGCTGAGCTTCCTGCCCGCCGTGCTGCTGATGATGACCAGCTTCACGCGCATCATCATCGTGCTCTCGCTGCTGCGCAGCGCGCTGGGCCTGCAGGGGTCGCCGCCCAACATGGTGCTGGTCGGGCTGGCGCTGTTCATGACGCTGTTCATCATGACGCCCACGTTCGACAAGGTCTATACCGAGGCCTACCAGCCCTTCGACAGCAAGCAGATCGACTTCCGGGAGGCCGTGGACAAGGCCCAGGTGCCGATGAAGGACTTCATGCTCAGGCAGACCCGCGAATCCGACCTGGCGCTGTTCATGCGCCTGGCCAGCACGCCGCCGGTGTCCGAGGCGGCCCAGTTGCCGCTGCGCGTGGTGGTTCCGGCCTTCGTGACCAGCGAACTGAAGACGGCGTTCCAGATCGGTTTCATGGTCTTCCTGCCCTTCCTGGTCATCGACCTGGTCGTCTCCAGCGTGCTGATGTCCATGGGCATGATGATGCTGTCGCCGGTGCTGATATCCCTGCCTTTCAAGCTCATGCTGTTCGTCCTGGCCGACGGCTGGAACCTGCTGATCGGCAGCCTGGTCGCCAGCTTCCGATGAACCTCCCCTCGCCGCATCCCGCGCGCCTCTTCAAGGGACTCCCATGAACAGTACCGCCGGCATCCTGACCCTGGCGCAAGAGGCGGTGCAGATCGCCATCTATCTTGCCGCTCCGCTGCTGTTGTCGGCGCTGGTCGTGGGCCTGATCATCAGCGTGCTGCAAGCCGCGACCCAGATCAACGAAATGACCCTGTCATTCGTGCCCAAGCTGGTCGCCATCTTCGCCGCCGCGCTGATCGCGGGCCCCTGGATGCTGTCGATGATGACCGATTACATCCGGCGGCTGTTCGAGAACATTCCGTTCATGCTGGGCTAGGCGCGTGCTGAGCTTTACCGACGCGGACATCCATGCCGCGATCGCGGCGCTGCTGTGGCCCTTCGTGCGCACCCTGGCGCTGGTGCAGACCGCACCGGTGTTCGGCCACCGGGCCGTGCCCCAGCGGGTCAAGATCGGCCTGGCGCTCCTGATCTCCTTCCTGGTCGCTCCCGCCATACCGGCCGCGCCCGTGGACGCCTTCTCCGGCACCGGCCTGCTGCTGCTCCTGCAGCAGATCATCGTCGGCGCGGCCATGGGTTTCGGCCTGCGCGCGGTCTTCGCCGCCTTCGAACTGGCGGGCGACCTGGTCGGATTGCAGATGGGCCTGGGCTTCGCGTCCTTCCTGGACCCGCAGCGCGGCGCGCCTTCGCCGCTGCTGGCCAACTTCCTGATGCTGTCGGCCCTGCTGGCCTTCCTGGCCACCGACGGCCACCTGACGCTGCTGCTGACCCTGGGCGATAGCTTCCGCATCATTCCCGTTTCGCCGCATCCGCTGGACAACCTGGACTGGCTGCGGCTGGCCAACCTGGGTTCCATCGTCTTCGCAGGCGGCCTGCAGATCGCGCTGCCGGTGCTGGCGGCGGTCCTGTCCATCAACATCGCGCTGGGTTTCGTCTCGCGCAGCGCGCCGCAGCTCAACATCTTCAACCTCGGCTTCGCGGTCACGCTGCTGGCGGGCCTGCTGCTGCTGTGGCTGACCTTCGGCGTGCTGGCCGGCCCCATGGAACGCATCGTGGGCATCGCCGTGCCCTATTTCAAGACCGCCGTCATACGCTGAGGCGCTCGACCCGCCGCGGCCTACCAGTCCGGCTGCCGCGGCTCGATCCGTACCCGGCTCAGATGGGCGCCGATGCGCGGCCCGGGAAACACCAGGCTGATGCGGGTACCGGCGAACTCGGGACGGCTGCGCAGGTCCCAGTGCGCACCATGCGCCTCGGCGATTTCCTTGACGATGGCCAGTCCCAGCCCGGATCCTCCGGCCTGCGAGTTCTTCGCCCGGTAGAAGGCATCGAAGACCCGCGCCCTGTCCTCGGGCGCGATGCCCGGCCCGTCGTCCTCCACCACCAGGCTGGGCGGCGAGTCGTTCACGCGCAGCACGATCTGCCCCGGCCCCCCGTGGTAGCGGATGGCATTGTCCACCAGGTTGCCCAGCAACTGGTCCAGCAGCACCTCGTCGCCGTCGACCCAGACCGGTTCGTCCGGCGCGACCAGCACGATCTCGACATGGGCCTGGCGCGCCGCCGGCACCCAGCGTGCCCCGCATTCGCGCGTCAGCTCCGTCAGGTCGATGCGCGTGAACGTGTCGCGCGGACGCACGTTGGCATCGATGCGTGCCAGCACCAGCAATTGCTCGCCGACCCGGATCATGCGGTCGGCGGCGGCCTTGATCCGCTCGGCCCGCTGGCGCACGTCGTCCGGCACCGGACGCGCCAGCATCAGCTCGGATTCCAGCTTGAGCCCGCTGAGCGGCGTACGCAATTGATGCGCCGCGTGGCCGATGAAGCGGCGCTGCGCGGCCACCGCCTCGTCCAGCCGGCCCAGCAGGGAATTGGTCTTGGCGATCAACGGCGTCAGTTCGCTCGGCACGTCGTCGCCGCCTATGGGCTGCAGATCGTCGATGCTGCGGCTCTCGATCTCGTCCGACAGCTTGCTGACCGACTCCAGCCCCGAGCGCACGGCGGTGACGATGACGAAGCCCAGCAGCGCGATCAACAGCAACTGGCCCGCCACGAGTACCGACAGGATCTCTTCGATGAAGCGGCTGCGGGTGTTGAGGGTCTCGGCCATCGCCACTTCGACCAGATAGTCGTCGAAGCTGAAATCCAGCGCCACCGCGCGCACCGGCAAGCCTTCCACCAGCGAGTCGTAGATCGTCGGCACGGCCTTGTTGATGCGGTCGAGCAGCGTGGGCGGCTCGGCGCCGTCCTCGTCGGCACCGTCCGGGTCGTCCACCACCGGCGGCGAAGGCAGGACGGCCGTGCCGGCGATGATCTCGCCGTCGACGCTGATGCGGAAATAGGTCCGCTCGTCGGGGTCCGTGGTCAGGAAACGCGTGGTGTTCCAGGCCGGATCGAGCTGCGGCCCCTGGGGAGTCATGACGACCTGGCGCGCCAGCGCGCGGGTGGTGTCGACCAGCGCTCGGTCGTGGGACTGGGTATTGAGCTTGCGCGTCAGGACATAGGTGATGACGCTGTCCATCGTGGCCAGCAGCAGCACGGCGGGCAGCAGCCGCACCAGCAGATGCCAGGCCAGCGAGCGCCGGTGCAGGACCCGGTTCTCGGGAGCGGGCCGGACGTCACTGCGCGACGGCATCGGACTCCAGCAGATAGCCGAACCCGCGTACCGTCTGGATGCTGACCCCCGCTTTCTCGAGCCGCTTGCGCAGGCGATAGACGTAGACCTCGACGGCGTTTTCGCTGAAATCGGCATCCCAGGCCGACAGCGAATTGACGATCTGACGCTTGGTGACGACGCGGCCGGCGCGCGCCATCAGCATCTCGAGCACCGACAATTCGCGCACCGACAGCGCGACGCGCTCGCCGCCGACCCGCAGTTCGCGCCCGATCGTATCGAAGCTCAGGGCGCCGACCTCCATGATCGGATTGACCTGGCCGGCGCGGCGCCGTATCTGGGCCCGCACGCGCGCCGCCAGCTCGGGCAGCTCGAAAGGCTTGGTGACGTAGTCATCGGCGCCGGCATCCAGGCCGGCGACCCGGTCTTCCAGCGCATCCCGCGCGGTCAGGATCACGACCGGCACCGGATTTTCGTTGGCCCGCAGTCGCCGCAGCACGGTCAGGCCGTCTTCACCCGGCAGGTTCAGGTCCAGCAGCACCAGGTCGTAGCCCTGGCTGGCAAGCGCGGCCGAGGCGCGCTCGCCGCTGGAGACGAGATCGACGGCGTAGCCCTGGTCGCCCAGGAACTCCGCCAGGGCGCCCCCCAGGGTGGCGTCGTCTTCGATGACCAATACACGCATATGACAAAGCGCCGGCGAACCGGCGCAGCGAGAAAGGGGAAAGCCGCTAGGGTAAACCCAGGCGCCGCCGAAAGCTAGGGCCTGTTCGCGGCGCCCCCTATTTGGCCGCCGGCGGCGGCTCGGGCGTACTGACGAAGCCGATGCGCTTCATCCCCGAGCGGGAGGCATCGGCCATGACCTGCGCCAGGACCTCGTAGCGGGTGTTCTTGTCGGCGCGCAGGTGCAGCTCGGGCTGCGGCGTGTCCTTGGACACGCTGGCGAAACGGGCGGGAAGGTCCTCCAGCGACACTTCGGCGTCGTTCCAGAACACCTTGCCGCTGGCGTCGATCGCCAGGTCTATCTTGGCCGGGTCGGAATCGACCGGCGCCGAAGTCGCCTGCGGCACGTCGATGCGCACCGCGTGGGACAGCAGCGGCGCCGTGATGATGAAGATGACCAGCAGCACCAGCATCACGTCGATGAGCGGCACCATGTTGATCTCGGATTGCGGCGCGCCCGATCCCGCACCGCCATTGAAACTGCCGAAAGCCATCGAAGACTCCTAGTCTTATTCGCCCGCCTTGGCCTTCAGGGCGCGCACGTTGTTGTCCGTGACGATCTGCTGGCCGGTGGTCAGGAACGCGAACAGGTCGTGGGCGAAGGCGTCCAGGCGCGCCAGCAGCACGCGATTGCTGCGCGTGAAGAAGTTGTAGGCCAGCACCGCCGGAATGGCGACCGCCAGGCCCAGGCCCGTCATGATCAGCGCCTCGCCCACCGGGCCGGCGATGCGGTCGATGGTGGCCGCGCCGCCCTGGCCGATGGACACCAGCGCATGGTAGACGCCCCACACCGTGCCGAACAGCCCGACGAAGGGAGCCGTCGACCCCACCGAGGCCAGCAGCGTCAGGCCGTTCTCGAGCTTGGCGGTTTCCTCGTCGATGACCTTGCGCATGGTGCGCGTGACGAAATCGGACTGCGAGCCCGCCTCTTCCAGCTTGGCCGCGCCGAACTTCGCGTGGTGCAGGCGGGCGTACAAGGCGTGGCTGGTCAGGTGCGAGAACGGATCGTTGGCGCCGTGCGTGGTGATTTCGCGGTCCACGGCCTCGAGCGAGGTCGCATTCCAGAAATGCTGCAGGAAGGTCTCGCCCTGCCGCCGCGAACGCATGTTCGCGATGGCCTTGACGACGATCAGGTACCAGGTCGCGAGCGACATCAGTACCAGGATGAAGAACAGCGCCTTGCCCAGACCGTCGGTCTGAGAGACGAAGTGCGCAAAGCCCAGGCTCGGGGTCTCGGTCATGTCAGTTCCTGAGAGTGAAATCGAACGGCACGATGGCGATCGCGGCGATCGCCATGCCGTTTTCGGTATACGGTTTGAAGCGGCCGCGCCGGGCGGCGTCCAGCGCCGCCTCGTCCAGCCGGTTGAATCCCGAGGATTTCTCCAGCGTGGCCTTGTCCACCAGTCCGCGGGTATTGATCAGCAGGCGCACCAGTACCTTGCCTTCTTCGCCCAGTCGTTTGGACGTGCGCGGATACTCGGGCATGGGCGGCGCCCCGAGGTATTCGATGCGGCCGACCAGCTTGGGCTCGGTGGACACAGGCGCCTGCGGCGCGGCCGTCCGGTCGGCAGGCTCGGGCTTGCCGCTGGGAGGCTGCGACACGGCGGGCGCCGGCGCGGGTGCGGGCGCCGGTTCCGGGGCGGGCTGCGACAAGGCGGTTTCGGAAGGAGGAGCCGGTTCGGGCGGCGGTGGCGCCGGCTTGGGGGGCGGCGGTTTGGGAACGGGCTTGGGAGTGGGCTTGGGAGGAACGGGCTTGGGCTCGGGCTTCGGAGCGGGAGGCGTGGGGGCCGGCGGCGCGGCCGCCACCTGGACCTGGGGCGCGATCTCGACGAACCGCACCTCGACCGTCTCGACCGGCTTGGCCACCTGCGGCTCGGCCTTGGCCACCAGCATCGCGCCGACCACTGCCACATGCAGAAGCACCACCGCGATGCCAGCGCCGACGCGCAGCCCGACGGGGGCTGGCGTATTCCAATGCAAGGTGGCACTCATTCGAATGAATCGCGTAGCAGACCGTGAAGGTCGCTACGATATCACAAATGCGACTTATTCGCAGTTAGGTAACAACAACGAGTAACAACAGCGGTGCGCCGGCTCGCCAGCCGCACGCACCGCCCCGGCTTCAATGCTCCATCGTCCGCACGATCAGGGCGTCGCAAGGCGTCAGATAGATCAGCCTTTCCGCCACGCTGCCTATCGCGGTCCGCAGCAGTCCCGTCAGGCCATGCGTCCCCACCACCAGCAGGTCGGCCGGATGATGGCGCACATAATCCGGCACCGCACCCTCGGGCATCCCGTGCTGCAGCACCAGCCGCGTGCCGGGCTGCCCCGCCTGCGGCAGATTGTTCGCGATGAAGCCGTCGGCCAGGCGCTCGGCCGCCCGCTTCGCCGCCTCGATCTCGTCCTGGTCCGGGTCGGCCTTCAGCGTGGGATAGGCGTGGAACAAGGTCATCTGGGCGTCGGGAAAGAATGCCCGCGCCGCGTTCATCGCCTGCCGGGCGCCCTCGGAGAAATCCGTGGCCGCGACGACCTGCCGGTAGGGGCGATGGGGACGCTTCTTCACGATCAGGATGGGCAAGGTCGACTCGCGCGCCAGCTTCTCGACCGTGGAGCCCAGCAGCAGCCGGCCCAGCGTCTCGTCGCGCGCCACCCCGGTCACGATCAGGTCGCATTGCCGGCTGCGGGCGGTACGCTGGATCACCTCGACCGGATTGCCGGTCTCCAGCACCAATTCCATCGGCACGTCCACTTCGCCCACGATGTCGCGCAGGGCGCGCTCGGCCGCTTCCATGTCCGCTTCGCGGTTGCGCGCCATCAGCCGCTCGATCAGCGGCGACTCTTCGATGACGTGGAGCACGACCAGCTTGCAGCGCCGCTGGCGGGCGATGTCGATCGCGCGGTCCAGTGCGCGGTCGCCGCGCGCGCTCAAGTCGGTGGCAAGCAAGATGCTGCAAGTATCGGTACCCATGCTGGCATTCCAATGTTGGGGAAACCCATCGTGCCATGAAGCCGGCCCGCACGAACCACCCGAGTTTGGCCGGGCTTGACCTGGATCAACCTCGCGTCACGGGCACGGCTCGAAACAAGGGTATTCCCCTATCAAGAAGTTGATCCGACCCCGAAATGAAACCCATCGTAACAAAATGTGGTTATCATCCACGCTCACGGGAAATTCGGAATTTGAGGGGCAAATGGATATGCTTTTTGTGGCTTTGATTGTCCTGATATGTGCTATTTGCGTCACTTTCGTCATCAGGAATCGCCGCCGGGCGCGGCGCCTGGCGGAAATCGCGCGGCGCGGCGGCTCGCTTTGCCCGCGTTGCGGGCGCTACGTATCTCCCGGCGCCCAGGCCTGCCGGCACTGCCTGACCCCGGTACAAATGGCCACGGCGCGACAATGAAAAAAAGACCCCACCCGGCGCGGACGGTGCCCGCCTCCGGCGATCCGACCGAGGACGACAGGCTCCAGGATGTCTGGCCAGGTTGGACGGACGAGACGATTCCCGCCCTGTTCGCGCACCTCTATCTGTTCCGACTGGCTGCCCACATGGTCCTGTCGCCGGCGGAGCTGCGCGCCATCGCGGACAAGGTGGGGCAACTGGCCCGCGACCTGCGGACCATGAACGATCACGACGACGAGGAACCCGCCCCATGAACGCCACCCGGACGGCAAAGAAAAAGGGGCAGCCCGATGGGCTGCCCCTTTTTTTGATGGTGCCGGCAATAGGAGTCGAACCTACGACCTTCGCATTACGAATGCGCTGCTCTACCAACTGAGCTATGCCGGCGAAATCTTCCCGAAGCCTGTCTTTCCGACGCCCGCCTTCCCGACGCCACTTACGCCGCGTCTAAAAGGCATGTGCTTCAAGCTAGCCCGCTATTCTAGCAAAACTTTGCTGGCGTATTCAAATCCTATTCCGCATCCGGCTGCGCGTCGGGGTGGGCTGCCTGGAAGGCAGGCAGCGCGGCGCAATGATCGGCAATCCGCACTACCGTCGGCATGGCCGTCAGGTCCGACTTCAGGCGGCGGGCGTTGTAGACCTGCGGCACCAGGCACAGGTCGGCCAGCGTCGGCTGGTCGCCGTGGCAGCACAGCCCCGTCGCGGGCGAGTCGGCCAGCATGCGCTCGAGCGCGGCCAGGCCGCCCTCCACCCAATGTCGGTACCACTCGTCGCGCCCCTGCTGGTCGATGCCCAGGGGGCTCTTCAGATACTTCAGCACGCGCAGGTTGTTCAGCGGATGGATGTCGCAGGCGATGTCCAGCGCCAGCGCGCGGACGCGGGCACGCTCCGCCGGGGTGGCCGGCAGCAGCGCCGGCTGGGGATGCGTCTCTTCCAGGTATTCGATGATGGCCAGCGACTGGGTCAGGACATGGCCGCCATCCTCCAGCACCGGCACCAGGGCGGCCGGGCTCAGCCGGCGAAAATCCGGCTTCAGCTGCTGGCCGCCGTCCTTGAGCAGATGCACCGCGAGATAGTCGTACGGCAGCCCTTTCAGGGCCAGCGCGATGCGCACGCGATAGGCGGCGGAACTGCGGAAATAACTGTAGAGGCGCATGGAGGCTCCGTAGGACTACAGGCGGACGTTCTTGGACAAGCCCTTGGGCAGCGGGAAGGCGATACCTTCCTCGGCGCCGGCCAGCGTGCGCACCGAGGCCGCGCCCAGCTCCTTCAGGCGGGCGATGACCTGCTGCACCAGCACGTCGGGCGCCGAGGCGCCGGCCGTGACGCCCACCCGGCTGCGCCCTTCCAGCCAGGCCGGATCGATGTCGCCGGCGCCGTCGATCAGGTAGGCGGCCACGCCCTTGCGCTCGGCCACCTCGCGCAAGCGGTTGGAATTGGAGCTGTTGACGCTGCCCACCACCAGCACCAGGTCGCATTCGGGCGCCATGACCTTGACGGCGTCCTGGCGGTTCTGCGTGGCGTAGCAGATGTCGCTTTTCTTGGGCTCGGCGATGTTCGGGAAGCGGGCCTTGAGCGCCGCCGCGACCTGCGCCGCGTCGTCCACCGACAGCGTGGTCTGGGTCACATAGGCCAGCCGGTCCGGATCGGCCACGGCCAGCGCCGCCACGTCCTCGACCGTCTCGACCAGGTACATGCCCGCTTCGGACTGCCCCAACGTGCCTTCCACCTCGGGGTGCCCCTTGTGGCCGATCATGACGATCTCGTTGCCGGCGGCGCGCATCTTGGCCACCTCGACGTGGACCTTGGTCACCAGGGGACAGGTGGCGTCGTACACCTGCAGGCCGCGCTGCTCGGCCTCGCGGCGCACCGCCCTGGACACGCCGTGGGCCGAGAAGACCACCGTCGAACCGGCCGGCGCCTCGTCCAGTTCCTGGATGAAGATGGCGCCCTTGGCGCGCAGGTCCTCGACCACGTAGCGGTTGTGGACGATCTCGTGCCGCACGTAGATGGGCGCGCCGTAGATCTGCAAGGCGCGCTCGACGATCTCGATGGCCCGGTCGACGCCGGCGCAGAAGCCGCGCGGCTGGGCCAGGACCACTTCCATGGGCGCCTGCGCCATCACATCACCCCGAGTATGGACACATCCACCTTCAGCGCCGAGCCGGCCAGCGGATGGTTGAAATCGAACAGCGCATAGTCCTCGCCCTGTTCCTTGAATACGCCCGAATACCGGCCGCCATTGGGCGCGGCGAATTCGACCAGGTCGCCGGGCTGGAAGGTCTCGTCGCCCGCGTGCTTGCGCAGCATCGCCAGGGTCACGCGCTGGATCAGCTCCGGATTGCGATCGCCGTACGCCTGCGCCGGAGCGAGGGTGAAACTGAAGCGCTCGCCTTCGCCGCGGCCGACCAGCGCCGCCTCCATGCCCGGCGCCCACTGGCCGATGCCCAGTTGCAGCGTGGCGGGACGGCCGGTGAAGGTATCGACGAAAACGCCTCCCGCGCCTTCGCCCGAGGCCAGCGAAATGCGGTAGTGGAGGGTTACGTAGGAGTCCTCACGGACAACGAGGGGCGTGGAGGAAGAAGATGCAGCCAAAGTGTGTCACCGTGTCGATGCTGTGCGCCAAAGAACCGATTTTACCCGTCCCGCCGCCATGCCGACCGCCCTTCCGACCCTCCAGGCCTCCCTGCCCCCCGAAGAACGCCCCCGCGAGCGCCTGCTGCGCCACGGCCCCACGGTGCTGACCGACGCCGAACTGCTGGCCGTGCTGCTGCGCACCGGCACGCGCGGCTGCAACGCGCTCGAACTGGGCCGGCGCCTGTTGGCGCAATTCGGCGGCCTGCGCGGCCTGTTCGGCGCCTCGCGCGACGAACTCCGGGGCATGCCTGGCATGGGGGAAGTCAAGGCGGCCCAACTGCAGGCCATCCTGGAGCTGGCCCGGCGCGAACTGGCCGAGGAAATCCACCGCGGCGACGCCCTGTCCCGCCCCGATCACGTACGCCGCTATTGCGCCGCCACCCTGGCCCACCGCCGCATCGAATGCTGCATGGCGCTGTACCTGGACGCGCGCAACTGCCTCATCACCAGCGAAATCCTGTCCCAGGGCACCCTGTCCCAGGCCACCATCTACCCGCGCGAGATCGTCCGCGCCGCGCTGCGCCACCATGCCGCCTCGGTCATCCTCGCCCACAACCACCCCTCGGGCAACGCCGAACCCAGCCAGGCCGACGAACACCTCACCCGCCACGTCCGCGCCGCGCTCGCGCTGGTGGACGTGCGCCTGCTCGACCACATCATCGTGGCAGGCGGGCGGACCACCTCGCTGGCGGAACGCGGGGTGATGTAGGGCCTACCAGTGCGCCATGGGCAGCCCCGCCACGGGCGCACGGAAATACGGAATCCGCTCCCCCCTCAGACTGCCGATGTAAACCGTCCGCAGATCCGGCCCCCCGAACGTCACGCTGGCGAACCACGGCGCGATCTTCCCGCCGCAGGCCAGCATCATCTCCGGCGTCGCCTCGCTCCGCTCGAACGCCGCCATCAACGCCTTCCCCGCGGCACTGCCGCCATCGTCGTCCAGCACGATCCGCAGCTCCCCTTCCGGCGTGATCGCGAAGACCCGGTCCGTCATCACGTGCGTGCCCCACAGGTTGCCATGGGCATCGAACGCGATGCCGTCGATGAACGCGCCATGATCGGCGGGACCGAACACCTCCCGGCCCGACAGGCTGCCGTCCGGCCCCACCCTCAGGCGCGAGACGCGCCGCGCGCAGGTCTCGGCCACGTACAGCCACTCCTCGCGGGCATCGAGCCGGATCTCGTTGGTGAAATGGAAGCCGTCGGCCACGATGCGCAACCGGCCGTGCTCGTACAGCGCGATATAGCCATCGGCCACCGTGGGATCCATGGCCTGCATCCAGTTCCTGATGCGGGTGGAAATGGTCAGCCACAGCCGATCGCGGCTGTCGCGCAGCACGAAATTGACCTTGCCGATGGGCTGGCCGTCCACGGTGTCGGCCAGCACGCGGGTCTGCCCCTCGCGCGTCATCAGTTCCAGCCGGTCGGTGCCGAAGTTGGAGATGACGATGTCGCCGTTGCGCGCGAAGGCCAGGCCGTTAGGCAAGGTGCCCGCGACAAAGCGGGTGGCGTCGTCGGGGGCCTGGCTGAAATGCGTGTCGGCCTGCTGCGTGACCAGCCGCTGGCTGCCGTCGGGCCGGATGTGGACCACGCCGCCGCGCGCATCGGCGGCCCACAGGGAACCATCGCGTTCGGCCAGGATGCATTCGGGGCGTTGCAGCCCCTGCCCCACATAGGCCATGGCGGCCGGATCGACGACGAAGCCGTCCAGCGGATTGGGAGCGCCCGCCATGGCCGCGCTCAGAAGCCGACCCGGTCCGCGCCCTTGAGCGCCAGCATGGCGCGGGCCTCGTCCGGCGTCGCGATCTCGTGCCCCATTTCCTCCAGGATGCGGCGCACCTTGGCGACCTGCTCGGCATTGGAAGCCGCCAATTGGCCCTTGCCGATGTACAGGCTGTCCTCCAGCCCGACCCGCACGCTGCCTCCCAGCAAGGCCGCCTGCGTGGCGAAGTTCATCTGGTGGCGGCCGGCGGCCAGCACCGACCAGCGGTAGTCGTTGCCGAACAACCGGTCGGCCGTGCGCTTCATGAACAGCAGGTTGTCCAGCTCGGCGCCGATGCCGCCCAGGATGCCGAAGATCATCTGGATGAAAAATGGCGGCTTGAGCAGGCCGCGGTCCACGAAATGGGCAACGTTGTACAGGTGGCCGACGTCGTAGCACTCGTGCTCGAAGCGGGTGCCGTGCTCCTCGCCCAGCATCTTCAGGATGCGTTCGATGTCGCGGAAAGTGTTGCGGAAGATGAAATCGTCGGTATTGCGCAGGTAGCTCTCTTCCCAATCGAACTTCCACTGCTTGTAGCGATCGGCCATGGGGTAGATGCCGAAGTTCATCGACCCCATGTTGAGCGAGCACATCTCGGGCCTGGCCAGCAGCGGCGCGGCCAGGCGCTGTTCCACCGTCATGTTCAGGCCGCCGCCGGTGGTGACGTTGATGACGGCGTCGGTGGCTTCCTTGATCTTCGGCAGGAACTGCATGAACACCGCCGGATCGGGCGTGGGCCGGCCGTCCTTGGGATCGCGCGCATGCAGGTGAAGGATGGCCGCGCCGGCCCTGGCGGCGGCGATGGACTGCTCGGCGATGTCCTCGGGGCGGTAGGGCAGCGCCTCGGACATGGTGGGCGTATGGATGCCGCCGGTGACGGCGCAGGTGATGATGATCTTGGGCGCGGCTTTCTTGGCGGGCTTGGCTTGGGTGTCGTTCATCGCGGGCTCCGGTTCAGTCTTCGAAGATGGCCACGGCGCGGGTGAAACCGGCCGAGGCGCCACGGATCTTGTAGGGAAAGCACGAGACGGTGAATCCGTGCGGCGGCAGGCTTTCCAGGTTGCCGAGCTTCTCCAGGTGGCAATAGGCGCGCGCCATGCCGGCGCGGTGCCCTTCCCAGATGATGGAAGGATCCGGGCTCTCGGCGAAGCGCTTGGCGGTGTGTACGAAAGGCGCGTCCCAGCTCCAGCCGTCGGTGCCGGTCACGCGCACGCCGCGCTCGGTCAGGTAGAGCGTCGCCTCCATGCCCATGCCGCAGCCCGCGGACACGTAGTCGGGCTGCCCGTAGCGCGCTCCGGCCGACGTGTTCACCAGCACGATGTCGTAGGGCTCGAGCACGTGGCCGATGCGGGCCAGTTCGGCCTCCACCTCCTCGGGCGTCACCACGTGGCCGTCGGGCAAGTGGCGGAAGTCCAGCTTCACGCCCCGGCTGAAGCACCACTCCAGCGGCACCTCGTCGATGGTGATGGCGCGCTCGCCGCCATCCATGGTCGAGTGGAAATGGTAGGGCGCATCCAGGTGGGTGCCGTTGTGGGTCGAGACATTCAGCCGCTCGATGGCCCACCCCTCGCCCCCCGGCAGGTCCGCCACGTCCAGCCCGGGGAAGAAGGACGCCATGTCGGCGGCGGTCGAGCGGTGGTCGAGATAGGCGATCTGCGGCAGGTGGCCGGGGGGATCGGAGGCGATGCGGTCGTCCAGTGCGACGGAAAGATCGACGAAACGTCGAGGCATGAAGGGCTCCTTCGTTCAGCGTCCGAGCAGGCCGGTGGCCAGCCACGGAAATACCAGGATCAGGGCGAGCACCGCCAGCATAATGGCGGCGAACGGCAAGGCGCCGCGGAAGATCTCGCCCAGTTTCAGTGTGCGATCGGGCGAGGTTCCCTTGATCACGTAGACGGACAGGCCGAACGGCGGCGTCAGCAGGCCGACCTCGACGGCGATCACGGTGACGATGCCGAACCAGATGGGATCGATGCCGAAGGCCTTCATGATCGGATAGAACAACGGCACCACGATCAGCAGGATGGACGAGCTGTCCAGGATGGTTCCCATCGCGACGATCAGCAGCACGTAGGCGATGATGATGCCCCAGTAGCCGATGTCGCTGGCGGCGAGCGCCGCGGTCAGGAACTCCGGCAGGCCGCTCAGCGACAGCATGCGCGAGTACATGCTGGCCGCGATGATCAGGAAGCAGATGGCGGCGGTGACCTGGCCGGTGTCGGTCAATACCCGCCAGATGCGCCCGGGCGGCAGCGCGCGGCGGAACAGGCCGATCACGATCGCGCCCAGCGCGCCGACTGCGCCGGCCTCGGTGGGCGTGAAGAAGCCGCCGTAGATGCCGCCCAGCACCAGGCCGATCAGCAGCACGATGGGCAGCGCCTTGCGTCCCATCGCGGCGGCCGACAGGGGCGCGACGTCCTCGGAAATGCTGGCGCCGGCGAAATCCGGACGGTTGCGGGCCAGCCAGTAGACGCCCAGGCCGAAGGCGATGGCCAGCACGATGCCCGGCACCACGCCGGCCAGGAACAGGTCGCCCACCGACTGCTCGGTCAGGATGCCGTACAGGATGAGCAGCAGGCTGGGCGGGATCAGCATGCCCAGCACCGAACTGCCCGCCACGATGCCGTAGGCGAAGCGCTTGGTGTAGCCGTGCCGCAGCATCTCGGGCACGGCCACCCGCGTGAACACGGCGGCCGAGGCGATCGAAATGCCGGTGATGGCGGCGAAGATCGCGTTGGCGCCCACGGTGGCGATGCCCAGTCCGCCCTTGATGCGGCCCAGCATGCGGTTGGCGACGTCGAACGCGTCGCGGCCGATGTCGGCCTGCGATACGACGAACCCCATCAGCACGAACAGCGGCACCACGCCGAAGATATAGGAGTCGATGGACTCGGTGGCGGCCAGCGCCAGCATGCGGCCGGTGATCAGGAAGCTGCCCTTGATCGCCAGCACGCCCAGGAAGGAACAGACGGCCAGCGCGATGGCGACGTGCATGCCGGCATAGATCAGCCCCACCATTCCGAACAGCGCCAGCGCGCCGATGACCAGATCGCTCATCATGCCCCCGCCTGCACGGCCCGGCCGTGCGTCGTCGCGGCCGCGCACAGCGCGCGCACCGCCCTGGCCAGGAACTGCAGGCCCAGCGCCACCGTCCCCACCAGCATGATCAGCCGCACCGGCCAGATCGGCGCGGTGAAGTCGCCGATCGCGCCTACGAACAGATCCCGGGTCCAGGCGCGCTCGAACAGCGGCACGAGGCCGTTGAACAGCACCGCGCAGAACGCGGCGCCGATCAGGCAGTACAAGGCCTCCAGCCCGGCCCGCCCGCGCGGCGCAAGCTTGTCCAGCAGCACCTCCGCCCGCGTCAGCCCGCCCAGCCGCAGCGAATGGGCCACCTGCAGGAAGACGATGGCGACGATGGACATGCTGACCATCTCGGGCACGCCCGAGATGGGATGGCCGAAGAACGCGCGGCCGACGATGTCGGAGTTGATGGCGACCATCACGCCCACGATCAGCAGCGTGCCGACCGCGTTCAGGGCCGCGGTGCAGGCATCCAGGATGCGCAGCAAGGGATGGTCGGACGGAGGGAGGAAATCTCCCTCGCCGGTGGTGGGGACTTCAGACATGGATGACCTCGCCGCCCGGTTCAGTTCCGATCCCAGTCGCGCACCGGCTTGGCGCCGGCCGCCCGCACTTCCTTCATGTAGGCGTCCAGCACCTGCTTGGCCGGCAGCTTCTGCTTTTGCAGCTCGGCGACCCAGCCCTTGGTCGGGTCCTCGAGCGCCTTGGCATAGGCGCCCCGCAGGCTGGCCGAATCCGGATTGAGCTTGCCGCCCTTGGCGACCAGTTCGTCCAGCGCGGCGCGGGTGGCCTTGCGCAGGTCGTCGGTATACGCCTTCTCGAAGGCGTCGGCGCCGGCCTTCAATGCCTTCTTCAAGGCTTCCGGCTGGGCGTCGTACCAGTCCTTGTTGGCCGCGATGCCGCCCGAGTACTGAGCGCCGTAGCCGATCTGCGTGATGTAGGGCGCGACCTCCTGGATCTTGGCCGGCAGGGCCGCGGTGGCGAAGGTGACCACGCCGTCGTACAGGCCGGTCTGCAGCGAGTTGTAGTACTCGGTCAGGTTGCCCGCGACGCCCACCGCGCCCGTGCCCTTCATCCAGTTGATCGACGTGCCCGGCGTGCCGATCTTGCGGCCCTTGAGGTCGGCCATGCCCTTGACCGGAAACTTCGTGAACAACAGGTAGTCGTCCAGCCCGAAACCGCCGCCGATGTAGACGACGTCGTTCGCCTCCCAGGCCTTCATCATCGCCGGGATCTTGCGCTGCACGTCCTGTACCGCCTGCGTCACCAGGCCGGGATCGTCCGATACGAAGGGCGTGTAATAGGTGACGTTCTGCAGCGGCAACTTGGCCGGCTCGAAGATCGTGGGAACCAGCGCGATGTCGGCCACGCCGTCCTGGGCCGCTTCCAGCTCCTCGCCCACCTTGGCCAGCGAGCCGCCGTACTGCTGCTTCCATTCGAGCTTGATGTCCGTCCCCTCCAGCGCCTTGTTCACTGCCGGCACGAAGGACTCCTGCAGATGCTTGACCCAGCGGAACACCGGCGGATGGCCGTTGACCAGCGTCACGGTGATGGTCTTGGCCTGTGCCGCCATCGTGGCGGTGGCCAGCAAGGCCGCCAATGCGGCCGGCAGAATACGCATGCATGTCTCCTTGTCAGGGGGCCGGGCTCGTGGCGGCCCGGTTCTTGCGGCCGGGGCATGGCCCCGGGGAATCAACCGGCTCCGGAACCGGAGCGCGGGGAAAGAACGTGGGGACGGCCCGTGCGGCCGGCGGCACGGTCGGCCGCCAGCGCCTCGATGCCGGCGCTGATGAAAGGCACCAGGCGGGCCATGACGGCATCGACGTCGCTGTCGTCGCAGGCGCCGTCCGACAGGCGTCCTGCCCGCCCGGTGGCGGCCATCATGGTCATGCCCACGCCGATGGCGAACATGTAGGACCACACGGCATCGTCCTGCTCCAACTGCGGCAGGACACGGCGGAAGGCGGCGATGAAACGGCGGGCGATCGCGTCGTAGTGGGCGCCGATCAGCGTGCGCGAACGCTCGTCCTCGGCGTTGGCGGTGGCGGCCAGCACCCGCGAGAACAGATTGCCCGCCGGCCCCTCGTGGCCGAACTCCACCGTTGGCCGGAACAAGGCTTCCAGCAGGTCGCCCAGGGTGGGCCGCCCCTGCCCGTCCGGTCCGAACAGCCGGTCCAGCGCGGCCGCGCGGACGGCGTTGATGGCGTCGGAGCGGCGGGCGAACATGGCCTCGTACAGTTTTTCCTTGGTGCCGAAGTGGTAGTGCAGCAATGCCTGGGCCACGCCGGCTTCGTTGGCGATCTGCCGCATGCTGGTGCCATCGAAGCCGTGGGCGGCGAAAACCCCTTCGGCGGCGTCGAGGATGGCGGTCCGGGCGTTCTGGTCGGTCAAGGCGCGCTTCCTGGATAAGGATGCGCTAGCCTAGGCCCTGACTGATCGATCAGTCAACATAGGGTTAGCGAGCAGCCGGCTCCGGTGCCTGGCAGCCCGATGCCGTAGAATCCCGTACCCGTCCCGTGGGGAAACAAGCTGCGTCGCAAACAACGAGTTGAAAAAACGGCGGGTTTCGTGCTATTCTTGCGAGCTTTACGGCGTTGTCTTTGGCCCGCGAGAGCTCTCGCCCCGGGGAAAGCCCTTCGCAAGCGCGCTTTCCGGGCGCGGATGAAGCTGGCTTTCGGCGCACGTTTTCAACGCATTCTGGATTTTGCGCCGGGATGCCTTGAGAACCCGTGCGAACCGGGTCGGCATCCATCCTGCCAAACCGCGCCAGAAATTCGGGGCACAGTCCGGTATCGCCGGCCCCCGGATCCGTCTCCCGAATTCACGAAATAGCAGAAGAGGTGTCGCCATGGCACGAGTATGTCAAGTAACCGGTAAGGGTCCGATCACGGGCAACAACGTTTCTCACGCCAACAACAAGACCAAGCGCCGTTTCCTGCCGAACCTGCAATACCGCAAGTTCTGGGTGGAAAGCGAAAACCGCTGGGTTCGCCTGCGCGTCAGCACCAACGCCCTGCGCACCATCGACAAGAACGGCATCGAAGCCGTCCTGGCCGATCTGCGCGCTCGCGGCGAAGCCGTTTAATCACCGGATCCACAGGAGCACACCATGGCCGCCAAGGGTATTCGCGAAAAGATCAAGCTCGAGTCCACCGCCGGAACCGGGCATTTCTACACCACGACCAAGAACAAGCGCACCACCCCGGAAAAGATGCTGATCAAGAAGTTCGATCCGGTCGCGCGCAAGCACGTGGACTACAAGGAAACCAAGCTGAAGTAATCGGCTCGGTTTGCGAACAAACCCCGCCCAGGCGGGGTTTTTCTTTGCCCGCGGCAAACATCCGCCGCTATGCCCTGCCCGCGGCTTCCATCATCCGCCGGGCGCGCGCCAGCACCGGCGCATCCACCATCCGCCCTTCCAGCCGGAACGCGCCCCGCTGCCCCGCCGCCGCCTCGACGACGCGGCGGGCCCAAGCCAGTTCCGCGTCCGAAGGACTGAAGGCCTCGTTGATGGCGGCGACCTGCACGGGGTGCACGCACAGCATGCCGCCCATGCCCGCCCCGCGCGCCCGCGCGGCTTCGGCGCGCAGGCCGTCGATGTCGTCCAGTTGCGGGTGTACGCCGTCGAGCGGCGCGGGCAGGTCCGCGCCGCGCGCGTGAAGCAGCATGCGGTGCCGGGCATCGTCCAGGACCGCCCGGCCCGCCGCCGACACCGGGTCCAGGTCGAGGTCCAGCGCGAAATCCAGGCTCCCGAACACCAGCCGCTCCACCCCCGGCGCATCGGCGATGGCCGCCAGCGCCAGCACGCCGCGCGCGCTTTCGATCAGCGGCCACACGGGCCGGCCAGCCGACGCCGCGCGCGCCATATCCGCCGCCGACTCCGACTTGGGCAGCATCACCGCGGCCACCGCGGGACTGGCGGCGCACAGCGCAATGTCCTCGTCGAAATAGATCGTCTGGATCGCATTGACGCGCACCACCACCGATCGGTCCGCGCAAGCTTTCAGGGATGCCGCCACGGCCACGCGCGCGGCCGCCTTGGCGCCGGGTTCGACCGCGTCCTCCAGGTCCACGATGACGGCATCGGCGCCGCTGGCCAGCGCCTTGGGCAGCCGCTCGGGCCGGTCCCCCGGCACGAACAGGGCGGAGCGCACGCGCTTCATGCGCCCGCCACCCGATTGCGCAGCCTGCCGATGCCATCGACTTCGCATTCGATCAGATCGCCAGGCCTCAAATAGCCCGAGGCGGGAACGATGCCGTTGCCTCCCGACCATTTGCCGCCGAGCTCCTTGTCGGTGGACCAGGCCGTACCGCTGGGCGTGCCCGTGATGATCACCATGCCCGGCCGCAGCGTCAGGTTGATCGAAAACACATGGACAAGTTCGGCCACGCTCCAGATCATCTGTGCGGTATTGCTATTCTGCCGCAGCTCGCCATTGACCCAGGAACGGATGCCCAGGCCTTGCGGATCGGGGATCTCTTCGGCGCCGACAATGTACGGGCCCAGCGGAGCGCTGGTATCGAATACCTTACCGCGGCCCAGCTCGTACCAGCTACTGCCGTCCGGCCGAAAGCGCACCTGGCGATCGCGAGCCGTGACGTCGTTGACGATGGTATAGCCGAACACATGCTCCAGCGCCCGTTCGCGTGGAATGTGCCGCCCCGGCTTGCCGATGACCACGCCCAGCTCGACCTCGCCGTCCAGTTTGCGCGTCAGCACCGGATCGTGGACGATCTCGTCGTGCGGGCCGACGACGCAGTCGGCGGTCTTGAGGAAGAACTCCGGCTCTTTGCCGCTTGTGTCGGAGCCGGCCTTTTCGGCGTTGTGGCTCAGGTAGTTGCTGCCCGCGCACAGGATGGTGGAAGGCAGCATGGGGGCGCAGAGCTGCACGTCATCTAGCGCCACGCGTCCCACACCCCGCTCGGCGGCGAGCGCCACCGCCCGCGCACCGAGTTCCCGGGACTGCGGGGCATGGCGGATCACCTCGGTCATGTCGGCAAACCAGCTCACTTGCGGCCCCAGCCCGCCAACGGCTTGTTCGAGCGCTTGCGGATCAACCAGGTACGCGCCGTCGAGGATGGCCACGCGCTTGACGCCGTCACGGCGATACATTGCATATTTCATGGATTCCCTTTTTATTCGAGTTTGCCGATGCTGTTGATGATCTGCGTCTGATGCCGCTCGTCGGCTCGCCAGAAGGCCTCGAATTCCGGCGCATCCAGATACTGGACGGGCGTCCCCATTCCTGTCATGGCCTTGACGAAAGCCGGATCGGCCGCTGCTTCCTTGGCGACGGTGCGCAGCTTCGCCATGACGGGCTCGGGCAGGCCCGTCGGCGCGAATAGTCCGGCCCAAAGATAGTATTCAGCGTCGTAGCCGAGCTCTTTCAGCGTCGGCACATCGGGCAGGCTGGCCAGGCGCTCGGCGCTCTGAACCGCCAGCGGCTTGAACTTGCCGCTCTTGATATGGCCGGAAATGTTGCCATAGGTCTGCGTCGAGGCCTGGACATGTCCACCTAACAGCGCCGTCACTTGTTCGCCGCCGCCGCCATACGGCACGTGCAGCAGCTTGATTCCCGCGGCGTGGGCAAAACGCTCCATCGCTACATGCGTAGTGCCGTAGATTCCGGATGAACTGAAGCTGATCGTGCCGGGCTTGGCCTTGGCCGCCTCCACCAGCTCACGCACGGACTTCCAGGGCGCATCGTCGCGCACCACCAGCACGGTGGGATCGGCCGATATGCGAGCGATGGCGGCAAATTGCGAGGTGGAATATGAAGGTGTCTTGCCCGTCAGCTTGTCGGCGGGGGGAATTGCCGAAATACTGGCCAACGCCATCATGAGCGTATAGCCATCTGGAGCCGCCTTCGCCACATGAGCCATTCCCACTCCACCCCCTGCTCCTGGCCGGTTCTCGACGATGACCGGTTGCCCCAGACGCTTGGCCATGACAGGCGCCAGCGGACGCGCCGTGGTGTCCGACACGCCACCCGGCGAGAACGGCACGACCAACGTAATGGGACGGGAAGGGTAGTTGTCCGCCGCGAGCGCGGCGAGTGGACACAATAAAGCGACGGCGAAGCACGCAAGGCCTCGATTCATTGGTAGTCTCCTGAGTCGTTTTTTGCTTTCGTTTTGGCGCGTGCCGCTGGCGGCCACGCAGTGCCTACACTATCACGCGTGGCACGATTTTTTCTGCCGAAGACGCCCCTCTGCCAGCCGACGGCCCGGCATTTCCTGCCGCGCACCGGAGATCCTCTGATCGAAAATATCAGGGCACCAGGCACGATTCTCGCAGCCGACTCGCCCGCATCATGACGCTACTACATGCCGCGCACGCAGCGCGGCGATCTCGGCTTCGCCATAGCCGAGTTCGGCCAGGATGGACAAGGTATCTTCACCCAGGGCCGGTATCCGGTCCATGCGGGCCGCATAGGCGCCGCCCGCTCCTGGCGGCAGCAACACGGGCAACATGCCGGCCGGGCTTGCCACCTCGGTCCAGCGCTGGCGGGCCGCCAGCTGCGGGTGGGACCAGACGCCTGCCATGTCGTTGACGCGGGCGTTGGCGATCTGGGCGTCGTCCAGCGCCGCCATGACCTGTTCGGTGTTCATGCCGGCGAAGACCTCCACGATGATGTCGCGCAGCGCCGCCCGGTTTTCGGTGCGCCGCGAATTGGCATCGAAACGGGGGTCGCCGGCCAGTTCCGGCCGCGCCAGCACCCGTTCGCAGAACACGCGCCATTCGCGCTCGTTCTGCAGGCCGAGCATCACGGTGCCGCCATCGCCGGCGGGAAACGGGCCGTAGGGGTAGATGGTCGCGTGCGAGGCGCCCGAGCGCGGCGGCGGGGGCGCGCCGTCGAACGCGTAGTACATGGGGTAGCCCATCCACTCGACCATGCTCTCGAGCATGGAGACGTCGATGCGGCTGCCCTTCCCCGTCGTGGCCCGCAGCAGCAGCGCGGCCAGGATGTTGGAATAGGCGTACATGCCGGCGGCGATGTCGGCCACCGAGGCCCCGGCCTTGGACGGTTCTTCGGGCGTGCCCGTGACCGACAGGAAACCTCCTTCGCTTTGGATCAGCAGGTCGTAGGCCTTCTTGTCGCGATACGGGCCGCTGTCGCCGTAGCCGGAGATGTCGCAGACGATCAGCCTGGGATGGCGTACGTGCAGCGCCTCGAACGACAGCCCCAGCCGCTCGGCGGCGCCGGGCGCCAGGTTTTGCACCAGGACGTCGACGCGCGGCAGCAGCCGCTCCAGCACCTCGCGCGCGCCGTCCTGCTTCAGGTCCAGCGCCAGGCTTTCCTTCGACCGGTTGGTCCAGACGAAGTGGGACGACAGCCCGCGGACGCGCTCGTCGTAGCCGCGCGCGAAGTCCCCCGTCCCCGGGCGTTCGATCTTGATCACGCGGGCGCCCAGGTCGGCCAGTTGCCGGGTGCAGAACGGCGCCGCAATGGCGTGCTCGAGGCTCAGCACGGTGACGCCGTCCAGCGGACGCGGCGGGGTCGGTAGAAGAGAGGCGGTCACCGGCGTGCTCACTGGACTACCCTCCTGTCGCTGCGCGACATCCTCCCCGAGGGAGGTCGCGCGCCCTTCGGGCGGTCGGGCGGGCGCGCTCATGCAAGCTCCGGCATGAAATCGGACAGCTCGCGCGCGTGCCGCAGGCTCCACAGGCGGGGAATCCAGGCATCGATCTCCGCCGGCGTCGCCGCGCCGGAGAAAGCCGCCAGGCGCCTCAGCTTGGATTCCAGCTCGGGGCGCGACAAGGTGTTGTCCGGGTCGCCCTTGGGGCTGTCGATGGCGGCGGACAGGCGCCGGCCATCGCGCGTCTCCACCTCGACCCGTCCCAGCCAGCGGGCGGGATAGGCGCGGTCGACCTCGTCGTCCATCACCATGGTCGTGCGCCGGCGGACGTCCGCCACCGCGGGATCGGTCAGCGCATGGTCGCGGAATTCCTCCAGGCCGGCGCGGCCGTGGACCGCGATCAGGCCCAGCACCGTCCCCATCGAGAACTTCGCCTGATGCACGGTGCTGGGTTCGTCCACGTTGCCCAGCACATCGATCGCGGCGCGGTGCACCCGGGCGCGGATCGAAGCGATGTCGCCGTGGGCGATGCCTTCGGTACGCATCAGCTGCAACAGCGCATCGGCGGCCGGATGGGTATGGCGGCACGAGGCATGGAACTTGAACGATGTCTCCAGCGTGGCCCAGCGCCGGCCCAGGCGATCGTTCAGCCGGGCCGGATCCGCGTCCGAGGACATGCCCGCCGCCATGCCCTGCCGGCCTTCGAGCACGCCGTGCGCGCCGGTCAGGCCATCCTGTGCCAGGTAGGCGGCCAGGAGCCCGTTCGCGGCCGCCTGGCCAGTATGGAGCTGCTTGGAATCGGCGGCCTCGCGCAGGAATTCCCACAGGCCCGAGGCTTGCGTGCCGGCCGACCCCAGCGTGTGCGCCAGCGTCCGCGCATCCTGCCCCATCAGCCTGGCCACGCCGGCCGCGGCCGCCAGCGTGCCCACGGTGCCGGTCGTATGGAAGATGCGGTAGTGCGACCGACCCAGGAATTCGCCGATGCGCACGCCGGCCTCGTAGCCGGCCACCGCCGCCACGAGCATCTCGCTACCCGACTTGCCCAGGTCCTGCGCCGCGGCGAACACGGCCGGAAACACCACCGTGGCCGGATGCAGCACCGAGCTGTTGTGCAGGTCGTCCTGCTCGACCAGGTGCGAGGCGGCGCCGTTGACCAGCGCGGCGAAATGCGCCGACGTGGTCCGCCGGTTGGTCAGGATCGCGCAGCGCCCCGCTTCGGGCCCCATCGCCGCGGCATAGCGCTCGAACAGCGGCACCGGATGCCCGCCCTTCCCGGCCAGGGCCGATGCCACCCAGTCCAGGAACAGGTCTTCGATCCGGTCCGCCACCGGCGCGGGCAGGTCCTTGAAACGCAGTGCCGCCAGGAATTCGCACAGGGAGGCGGTGGCGCCGTCCCGCGCCAGGCTGGTCTTGTCCATGGACGCGCCTCAGAAGGAACGCGGCAGCCCCAGCAGGTGCTCGGCCACGTAGGAAAGGATGAGGTTGGTCGAGATCGGCGCCACCTGGTAGAGGCGCGTTTCGCGGAACTTGCGCTCGACGTCGTATTCGCAGGCGAAGCCGAAGCCGCCGTGCGTCTGCAGGCAGACGTTGGCCGCTTCCCACGAGGCCTTGGCGGCCAGGTACTTGGCCATGTTGGCGCTGGCGCCCGCCGCGACGCCGGCGTCGTATTCGCGGCAGGCGCGCCAGCGCATCAGGTCCGCGGCCTCGACCTCGATGTGGGCCTCGGCGATGGGAAACTGCACGCCCTGGTTCTGCCCGATCGGACGACCGAACACCTGCCGCTCGCCGGCGTAGCTGCGCGCGCGCTCGACGAACCAGCGGCCATCGCCGATGCACTCGGCGGCGATCAGCGTGCGTTCGGCGTTCAGCCCGTCCAGGATGTAGCGAAAGCCCTTGCCTTCCTCGCCGATCAGGCTGTCGGCCGGCAGCTCCAGGTTGTCGAAGAAAAGTTCGTTGGTCTCATGGTTGACCATGTTGGCGATGGGGCGCACCTCCATGCCATGGCCGATCGCCTCGCGCAGGTCGACCAGGAAGATGGACATGCCCTCGGTCTTCCTGGCGACCTCGGCCAGGGGCGTGGTGCGGGCCAGCAGGATCATCAGGTCGGAGTGCTGCACGCGCGAGATCCAGACCTTCTGTCCGTTGACCACATAGCGGTCGCCGCGCCGCACGGCGGTGGTCTTGATCCGGGTCGTATCGGTGCCCGTGGTCGGCTCCGTCACGCCCATGGACTGCAGGCGCAGCTCGCCGCTGGCCAGGCGCGGCAGGAAATGATCCTTCTGCGCCTGCGACCCGTGGCGCACCAGTGTGAACAGGTTGTACATCTGCCCGTGCACGGTGCCCGAGTTGCCGCCGCAGCGGTTGACCTCCTCCAGGATCACCGATGCCTCGGACAGCCCCAGGCCCGATCCGCCGTACTCGGCGGGAATCATCGCCCCCAGCCATCCGGCCTCGGTCAGCGCGCGCACGAACGCCTCGGGGAATCCCCGGGCCTCGTCCACCCCGCGCCAATAGGCGGCGTCATAGTGGGCGCACAGGGCGCGCACGCCCTGGCGGATGTCGTCGTACTCTTCCATGCCATCTCCGGTGACAAACAGCCGTTCGCGCCTCCGCGCGGGCCGCCGTTGCTATCTCTGCTCGTAGCGCAGCTCGCCGCGCTGGATCGCGCCTTGCGCATTGCCGGCCCAGACCCGGGCCACGCCCTCGTCCGCCATCCGCCCCGCCGCCTCGAAGGGCGTGGGCGCGATCAGCGGCCGTACACCCCGATACGAGAAATGCGTCGGCCGCAGCGACGGATGAGCACGCACGAACGCCCCCACCAGCAATGTCGCGATCAGCGGGCCGTGCACCACCAGGCCGGCATAGCCTTCCTCGTCCGTGGCATAGGGCCAGTCGTAGTGGATGCGGTGGCCGTTGAAGGTGACCGCCGAATAGCGGAACAGCATGGTGGAGGTCGGCACGATGGTCTCCGACCATCCGGCTTGCGGCACGGGCTCCGGATCGGCGGTACGCGGCGGGGACGGCTCGCGGTAGACGATGTCCTGTTCCTCGCGCACGGCCAGGCCGCCGCGCTGTTCGTAGTCGTGGCGCACGGTCACGAACAGCAGGGAACCGGTGCGCCCCGCCTTCTCCTGCACCGACAGGATGGTCGAATGGCGCGTGGCGTCCTCGCCCACCACCAGCGGCCGATGGAACGCCAGCCGGCCACCGGCCCACATGCGATTGCGCCGGTCGGCCGGCGGCAGGAAGCCGCCGCGGGCGGGATGACCGTCGGCGCCCAGTCCGGCCGCGTCCACCGGCTCCTGGAAATACGCCCAATGCCACAGCTCGGGCAACGCGCTGCCCGGCTCGGGCGCCGCCTGCCCCAGGATGGCGGCGATGCGCCGCGCCAGGTTGCCGGTGATCTGGTCGGACGAGGTTTCTGTGCGCCCGATCCAGTCGCGCGGGGATGGAGCCTGGTCCTGGCTCATGCTTGCTCCTTGCGGCCCGCCCATGGGCGCCGCCTTGCGTGAAATGCCGCCAGCATGCACCCGCGCCAGCCTTCTGTAAATTTTGATTTTCCTCATCCAGTTTTCGCCAAAACGGAAGGGATCAGGTAAGGTGAATGCTTTCCCCCACACGTGCCGCCATGCATCTCGACCTGGCCGACCTCAGGCTTTTCATCCACGTGGCCGAAGCGCCCAG
Organism: Pigmentiphaga sp. NML030171; assembly: GCF_002188635.1. Classification (GTDB taxonomy): domain Bacteria; phylum Pseudomonadota; class Gammaproteobacteria; order Burkholderiales; family Burkholderiaceae_B; genus Pigmentiphaga; species Pigmentiphaga daeguensis. The sequence continues at coordinate 29,333 of NZ_NINX01000036.1, forward strand.
CCTGACGCAGGGCGCGCGGCGCGCCCATCTTTCGCTGACCGCCGCCAGCACCCGCATCAAGTCGCTGGAAACCCGGCTCGACGCCCGCCTGCTGTACCGGAACAGCCGCGGGGTAGAGCTGACGCCCGCCGGCCGGCGGCTGCTGGAGCACGCCCGGCAGGTCATGCGGCAGGTCGATTCGCTCAAGAACGATTTCGCCGATGGCAGCACCGGCACCACGGGCCATATCCGCATCTTCGCCAACACCACCGCCGTCACCGAGTTCATGCCCGAGATCCTGGCGCGTTTCCTGGCCGGGCGGCCCGGCGTGACGGTGGACCTGCAGGAACGGCTGACCCGCGACATCATCCGCGGGGTGATGGATGGCTCGACCGACCTGGGCATCACCGCCGGCCCCATCAACGCCCCCGGCCTGGAGCGCCTGCACTTCAGCACCGACCGGCTGGTACTGGCCGTCCCGACCGTCCATCCGCTGGCCGCGCGGGGCCGGGTTACCCTGGACGACACCTTGCGCTATCCCCACATCAGCCTGCACGAGGGCAGCACCATGCTGACCTTCCTGCGTGAACAGGTCGAAAACCGGGGCGCGGGGCTCATCCTGCGCATCCAGGTCTCGAGCTTCGAGGCCATCTGCCGGATGGTGGAGGCGGGCGTCGGCATAGGCGTGATCCCCGAGTCGGCGGCGCGCCGCCACCGGCGCACGATGGAGCTGTCCATCGTGGAGCTGGACGAGCCGTGGGCCGTGCGCGAACGCGACCTGCTGGTGCGCGAGCTCGAGGCCCTGCCCGCCTGCGTGCGGGCGCTGGTCGACGCGGTCCGGGCCTACGGGGAACAGACCGCCGCGCACGCGGCAGGCGGCGCGGCCTCGCCCGCGAAGGACTAAAATCGCGGGCTTGCACGGCCACGGCCGCGTCCTTCCCCGCCGGCCCGCCGCGCGGGCGTTCCACCCATCGCACAAGAGACCACGGCTTCATGGGTCATGCCACGTCCCGCCAGGGCAGCTACCGGATCATCGCGCTGATCGTCGCCAGCGCGTTCTTCATGGAGCAACTGGACTCCACCATCATCTCGACCGCGCTGCCGGCCATGGCGCAGTCCCTGGGCACCGACCCGGTCCGCATGAACTTCGCCATGACGGCGTACCTGCTCAGCCTGGCGGCCTTCATCCCGATCAGCGGCAAGATCGCCGACCGCTTCGGCACGCGCAACACCTTCCGCGGCGCGATCACGCTGTTCGTCGTCAGCTCCGTGCTGTGCGGCCTGGCGCAGAACCTGCCGTGGCTGATCGGCGCGCGGCTGCTCCAGGGCGCGAGCGGCGCCATGATGGTGCCGGTGGGCCGGCTGGTGCTGCTGCGCACGGTGGAAAAGTCCCAGCTGGTCTCGGCCATGTCCTGGGTGCTGTTTCCCGCGATGATAGGCCCGGCCGTCGGGCCCCTGATCGGCGGCTTCCTGACCACCTACCTGTCCTGGCACTGGATCTTCTTCATCAACGTGCCGATCGGGCTGGCCGGCATCGCGCTCGCCACCACCTACATCCCCGATATCCGCAGCGACGCGCCGCCCTCGTCGTTCGACTACGTGGGCTTCGCCCTGGCGGCCGCCACGCTGGCCAGCCTGATCGTCGGGCTGGAAGGACTGGGCCACGGCGGCCTGTCCCCGACCGCGCTGCTCCTGCTGGGCGCCGCGGCCGCCTGCGCGCTGGCCTACGCCTGGCACAGCCGCCGGCATGCCGACCCCGTGCTGGACTTCAGCCTGATGCGCATCCCCACCTTTCGCGTGGCGATGCGCGGCGGCTTCCTGTATCGGGTGGCCTACGGCTCCTTCCCCTTCCTGATGCCGCTGATGCTGCAACTGGGCTTCGGCCTGTCGGCCGCCGAAAGCGGCGCCATCACCTTCGCCGGGGCCGTGGGCGGCCTGGTCATGAAGGCGATCTCGGTGCGCTTTTTGCGGGCCTTCGGCTATCGCCGGGTCATGATCTGGAACGGCCTGCTGTCTGCGGTGTTGCTGGGCCTGTGCGGCGCGTTCCGGCCGGAATGGCCGCTGGCGGCGATCTACCTGCTGCTGCTCCTGGGCGGCCTGGCGCGCTCGTTGCAATTCAACGCCTACGGCACCATCGTCTACGCCGACGTGCCGCAGCCGCGCATGAGCGCGGCGACCAGCCTGGCCAGCACCAACCAGCAGATGACGGCGGCGCTGGGCATCGGCCTGGCCGCGCTGGTGCTCGACACCTCGAGGCATGCGCTGGGCCATGCGGCCGTGCAACTGACGGACTTCACCCTGGCCTTCGCCGCCATGGGTCTCCTGGGCGTGCTGGCCGTCACCCAGTGCCGCGAACTGCCGGCCAACGCCGGCGCCGAACTGAGCGGCCACCGCCGGCGGGACGGTGAACCGGCGCGCGGCTGACCCCTATCGCCGCGCGGCCCCAAAAGAAAAAAGGAGCCGAGGCTCCTTTTTTCTTGTTTCCGACCAGCAGGCTCAGGTCGCGTAGCTGCGCAGCCTGGCCGAGAACTCCTCGAGCCGCGCGATGCCGCTTTGCTGGGCGCGGTTGCACCAATCCTGCAGATCGCGCAGCAGCTGTTCGCTGGAGGCGCTGGACCGCTCCCAGATGGCGGCCAGTTCGCGCCGCATCTCGACCAGGATGGCCAGCGAGCGGTGATCCGCCAGCACGGTATTGATCGCGGAACGGTGCGAATCGGGAAGCGACTCGTCGTCGGCGCGGTGCAGCAGGGCCTTCGCCCGCCGCAGCAGCTTCCACTGCAGATGGGATTCCTTGGCGGCCTTCAGCCGGGCGATCTCGTCGCGGCAGGCATGCTTGAGCAGGTCGGCATAGCGCGCCATGATTTCGTAGCGATGCGTGATCACGGCCTGCAGCGTCTCAAGGTCGACCGGCTTGCCGTGCGCCAGCCGCACCTTGGGCGCGACCTTCTTGACCTTGGCCAGGCGCAGGATCTCCAGGGCACGGATATAGCCCCAGCCGATGTCGAACTCGTACCACTTGGTGGAGAACCGCGCCGACGAGGCATAGGCGTGGTGGTTGTTGTGCAGTTCCTCGCCGCCGATGACGATGCCCCACGGGAAGACGTTGCGGCTGGCATCCGGGCTGGCGTAGTTGCGGTAGCCCCAGAAATGGCCGATGCCGTTGACCACGCCGGCCGCCCAGAACGGGATCCAGATCATCTGTACCGCCCAGACGGTCAGGCCGATCGCGCCGAACAGCGCAACGTCGATCACCATCATCAGCCCCACGCCCTGCCAGCCGAAGCGCGAATAGACATTGCGCTCGACCCAGTCATCGGGGGTGCCGTGGCCGAACTTGTCCAGCGTCTCGCGGTTGGTCGCCTCGTCGCGATACAGTTCGGCGCCCTGGAAGAACACCTTGCCGATGCCGTACACCATGGGCGAATGGGGATCCCCTTCACGCTCGCAGCGGGCGTGGTGCTTGCGGTGGATCGCCACCCATTCCTTGGTGACCATGCCGGTGGTCAGCCACAGCCAGAACCGGAAGAAATGCGCGATGGCCGGATGCAGGTCCAGCCCGCGGTGCGCCTGGCTGCGATGCAGGTAGATCGTGACGCCGAGAATGGTGATATGGGTCACTACCAGGGTGAAGGCGACGATCTGCCACCATGACGCGCCAAGCAGACCATCGGACAAGAACGAAAGCACAAAATCCATATCACCTCACAGACAGGCCGGCGGCAGTGCCGGCGCGGGAGGCGCCTTGCGCCTCGAAGAAACTCAACTCGTCGACCCTGGTCACCGATGGCGGGACCAAGGTCTTGGAAAGCGGACGGCGGCGGCGGTTCCCCAGGGGAAACCCGCGGCCGGACGGCGGAAAGGCCGGAATCCGGCGCGCCGCCATGCGCCTGACACGATAACGCGAATCTTGGGGCGGGACGACCCCTTTCAAAGAGGGGGATAACCCTAGTTCAAACAGGGTTATCGATCCTCTTGGCCAGGGCTCGGCGCCGATCCGGTCGCCTCGTCCTGGGTAGGCTGGCCGTCCGGGCCCTCGATTTCATCGCCCAGGCCCGCCACTTCCGCATCCGGCTCGGGCAGTTCGGCCTGCGCCGCGGCAACCTGGACGGCTGCCGGACCGTGGCGCCGTTGAAACACCGCGGCAAAGAAACCATCGGTGCCGTGCACGTCGGGACGCAGTTTCAGATAGGGCCCGGGCAGCGACAGCGCCCCTGCCCGATCGGCCAGCAGCTCGGGGGCCGACAGCAGCTCGAATTCGGGGTGGGCGGCCAGGAACGCCTCGACCTGCCCTTCGTTCTCGACGCGCAGGATGCTGCAGGTCGCATAGACCAGCCGGCCGCCGGGGGCCACGCAACGCGCGGCCGACGCCAGGATGCTACGCTGGAGCGCGCACAGGTCGGACACGCTCTCGGGGCTCTGGCGCCATTTCAGGTCGGGATTGCGCCGCAGCGTCCCGGTGCCGCTGCACGGTGCATCCACCAGCACCCGGTGCGCCTTGCGCGCCAGGCGCTTGACGCGGGCGTCGTTCTCGTTGGCGATCACCACCGGCACGACGTTGGACAACCCGCTGCGCGCCAGGCGAGGCTTGAAGCGCGCCAGCCGGGTGTGCGAGACGTCCAGGGCATACAGCCGCCCGGTCGAACGCATCAGCGCCCCCAGCAACAGCGTCTTGCCGCCGGCGCCGGCGCAGAAGTCGATCACCATTTCCCCGCGCCGGGGAGCGACCAGCAGCGCGAGCAACTGGCTGCCCTCGTCCTGGACCTCGATGCTGCCATCCTCGAAGCGCGCCCATCGGGTCAGTGCCGGCCGGCCCTGCAGCCGGATGCCGAACGGCGAATACGGCGTCGGTTCGGCCATGTCGGCAGCCACGCCCGCCCGCAGTTCGGCCAGGATGGTTTCGCGATCGGCCTTCATCGGATTGACGCGGATGTCCAGCGGCGCGGCGCGATTGAGCGCCGCCAGCAGGCTGCCGCTGTCCTGTTCGATGGCCAGCGCCTCGGACAGCCAGTCGGGAATGCTCAGGCGGATCTCGCGCGGCAGTGCCGCCTGGTCGATGGCGGACACGCGGCGCAGCCAATCCGCCTCATCGGCCTCGAGGGCCGGCAGGATTCCGTCGCGGCCCAGCGTGGACGCCAGCCCCAGGATGGCCAGGCGGCGCGTGGCCGCGCCCCGCCCGCCCTCGGCCACGTGGCGGTAGCGCCGCAGGTGGCGCAGCACGTCGTAGACCGCCTCGGCCACCGTGCCGCGATCGCGCCCGCCCAGCTTGGGGTGGTCGCGGAACCAGCGGGACAGCACCTGGTCGGCCGGGCCGGACCATTGCAGGATCTCGCCCAGCGCGGAGCGCACCTGCTCGATGCGCTGCGCGACGGGATTCGTGCCCGCCGTGGCGGCGCGCCGCGCGCCGGGCCGTGCCTGCTGGCCACCGGGGCGCCGCCCGCCCTGGGCCTGCCGCGCTGAAGAACTCGAACGCTCGGATGTCATGCCTCGTCTCCCCGCGAAACTGCCGCCGCCCGCGGCGCCAGGCCGAACGCGCGGTCGGCCACGCCGTCCACCGTGACCTTGCCGTCTTGCAGCTCCACCCGCCCATGCGCCAGCCAGGACGCCACGGCCGGATAGACCACGTGCTCGATGGACAGCACGCGCTCGGCCAGGGCGTCTTCGGTATCGCCCTCGCACACCGGTACCACGCCCTGCGCGATCATGGGGCCATGGTCCAGCACCGGCGTGACGAAATGCACGGTGCAGCCGTGGACCCGCACCCCCGCTTCCAGGGCCTGACGGTGGGTGGCCAGGCCCGGAAACAGCGGCAGCAGCGACGGGTGGATGTTGACCAGCCTGCCGGCATAATGCCGCACGAAATCATCGGTGAGTATGCGCATGAAACCGGCCAGCAGCACGTAGTCGGGCTCGAAGGCGTCGATCTCGCGGGCCAGCGCGGCATCGAACGAGGCACGATCGGGATGGTCGCGATGGGGCACCACCCGCGTGGGGATGCCCATTGCGGCGGCCCATTCAAGACCGGAGGCCTGTTCGCGGTTGGCGATCACGGCGGCCACCTCGGCGGGCCAGCCCTGGTCGCGGCAGGCCTGCGTGATGGATTGCATGTTGCTGCCGCGGCCGGAAATCAGGATGACAAAACGGCACCGGCGGGCCGGGGAAAAATGAGAGGCTTTCACCGGAGGATTGTAGCATCGGGGCCGACTCGACCCGGCGTCTCCAGCGGCCCGATGGCGACGCGCCTATAATCAAGGACCTGCCCCCCGGCAGCTAGAATTCGACTCCCAGCTACCGCTTTGTCACCGGCTTGAATCCGTCCGCCCCATCCGCTTCGCCGTCCGCCCTGCGTATATTCCGGGGCCTGCCGCCGCCTTCGCTGCGCCGTCCGTGCGCGCTGGCGATCGGCAACTTCGACGGCGTGCACCGTGGCCACCAGGCCATCCTGGCCCGGGTGCGCGAGGCGGCCCAGGCCCGGGACCTCGTGCCGACGGTCATGACCTTCGAGCCCCACCCCCGGGAATTCTTCGCCGAACTGCACAAGCGCCCCGAACTGGCACCCACCCGCATCGCCGGATTGCGCGACGAACTGTGTGCCCTGGCCCGCTACGGCATGCGGCACGTGGTGGTGGAACGCTTCAATGAACGCCTGGCCTCCATGCCCGCCCAGGCCTTCATCGACCGGCTGCTGATCGAGGGCCTGCACGTGAAATGGCTGCTGGTGGGGGACGACTTCCGCTTCGGCGCCCACCGCACCGGCGACATCGCGCTGCTGCGCGCCAACGCCGCGCGCCATGGCTTCGAGGTCGAGTCCATGGAGTCGGTCACCGACCAGGGCCAGCGCATTTCCAGTTCCGCCATCCGCACGGCGCTGGCGGTCGGCGACCTGGACCGCGCCGCCGAGCTGCTGGGCCACCCCTACAGCGTCAGCGGCCACGTCATCCACGGCCAGAAACTGGGCCGCACGCTGGGCTTTCCCACGCTGAACCTGCGCGTCTCGCGCCGCTGCCCGGCCTTGTCCGGCATCTTCGTCGTGCAGGTGCACGGGCTGGCCTCCCGGCCGTTGCCCGGCGTGGCCAGCCTGGGGGTACGCCCCACGGTCGACGACAGCGGGCGTGTCCTGCTGGAAGTCCACGTGTTCGATTTCAGCGGCAACGCTTACGGTAAACTCGTACAGGTGGAATTCCTGAAAAAGCTGCGCGACGAAGAAAAATTCGTCGATCTGCCGACGCTGAAAGCGGCGATCGAGGACGACGCGCGCCAGGCCCGGGCCTATTTCGCGTCCAGCCACCTGGGCCAGGCCGATCTGGCCACTTCCGCGACCGATCGAATTAGTAGTTAGGCCCCCCCCTACGCGCTGACGCGCGCCCCCCAGGGGGCGATGCGGGTGGACCGGCGGAGCCGGATCCACCGCATCCTGGAAACTGCCTTGGCTGGCGAAGAATTGGGTTCTTCCCGCCTTCCGTGGCCTACGATATTTGAATGTGAAGCTTGCCTGCCCCGCGGACGGGGCCGATGTGCAAAATCCTGTTTTTCCATGGACTATAAGAAAACTCTCAACCTTCCCGACACTCCGTTCCCCATGCGCGGCGATCTCGCCAAGCGCGAGCCCGGCTGGGTCGCGGCCTGGGAAGAGAAGCATCTGTACCAGGCCATCCGCGCGGCCAGCGCCGGACGGCCGCGTTTCGTGCTGCATGACGGCCCGCCCTACGCCAACGGCGACATCCACCTGGGACACGCGGTCAACAAGATCCTGAAGGACATCATCGTCAAGAGCCGCACGCTGGCCGGCTTCGATGCGCCCTACGTGCCGGGCTGGGATTGCCACGGCATGCCCATCGAGATCCAGATCGAGAAGAAATACGGCAAGGGGCTGCCGGTGGCCGAGGTGCAGTCCAAGGCGCGCGCCTACGCGACCGAGCAGATCGACCGCCAGCGCAAGGACTTCAAGCGCCTGGGCGTGCTGGGCGACTGGGATCACCCCTACCTGACCATGAACCCGCGCAACGAAGCCGACGAGCTGCGCGCGCTGGGCACCATCCTTGAAAAAGGCTTCGTCTTCCGCGGCCTGAAGCCGGTGAACTGGTGTTTCGACTGCGGCTCGGCGCTGGCCGAGGCCGAGGTCGAGTACGCCGACCGCACCGACCCCGCCATCGACGTGGCCTTTCCCTTCGCCGATCGCCCCGCGCTGGCCAAGGCCTTCGGGCTGCCCGCGATCGACGAGGAAGGCGCCATCGTCATCTGGACCACGACGCCGTGGACCATCCCCTCCAACCAGGCGCTGAACGTCCACCCCGAGATCGACTACGCGCTGGTGCGCGTGAAGACGCCGCAGGCGTGGGGCACGCTGCTGGTCCTCGCCCGCGAGCGCGTCGAGACCTGCCTGCAGGCCTGGGACCTGGAAGGCGAGATCGTCGCCACCTGCAAGGGCCTGGCCCTGGACCACATCGCCTTCCACCATCCGCTGGCCCGCAAGGACCCGGGCTACGACCGGCTCTCGCCCATCTACCTGGGCGACTACGTGACCCTGGACACCGGTACCGGCATCGTGCATTCGGCGCCGGCCTACGGCATCGAGGACTTCATCTCCTGCAAGAACAACGGCATGCCCGATGCCGACATCATCAGCCCCGTCATGGGCGATGGCCGCTATGCCTCGACGTTGCCGCTGTTCGGCGGCCTGACCATCTGGGATGCCAACCCGAAGATCGTCGCCGCGCTGGAGGAAGCCGGCACGCTGCTCAAGGTCGAGAAGCTGCGCCACAGCTACATGCACTGCTGGCGCCACAAGACGCCCATCATCTACCGCGCCACCAGCCAATGGTTCGCGGGCATGGACATCCTGCCCGCCGGAGGCGGCGGCACGCTGCGCGAACGCGCGCTGGAGGGCATCGAGGCCACCCGCTTCTATCCGTCCTGGGGCAAGGCCCGGCTGCATGCCATGATCGCCAACCGGCCCGACTGGACGCTGTCGCGCCAGCGCCAATGGGGCGTACCCATGGCCTTCTTCGTGCACAAGGAAACCGGCGAGCTGCACCCCCGCACGCCCGAACTGCTCGAACAGGTCGCGCAGCGCATCGAACAGGGCGGCATCGAAGCCTGGCAATCGCTGGACCCGCGCGAACTGCTGGGCGACGAGGCCGACCTGTACGAGAAGAACCGCGACACGCTGGACGTGTGGTTCGATTCCGGCACCACCCACCAGACCGTGCTGCGCGGCTCGCATGCCGCCGACGGCGCCTGGCCGGCCGACCTGTACCTGGAAGGTTCGGACCAGCACCGCGGCTGGTTCCACTCGTCGCTGCTGACCAGCTGCATGCTGAACGGCACGCCTCCCTACAAAGCCCTGCTCACCCACGGCTTCACCGTGGACGGACAAGGCCGCAAGATGAGCAAGTCGCTGGGCAACACGCTGGCGCCGCAGAAGATCTCCGACACGCTGGGCGCCGAGATCCTGCGCCTGTGGATCGCCAGCACCGACTACTCGGGCGAGCTGTCGATCTCGGACGAGATCCTCAAGCGTGTGGTGGAATCGTATCGCCGCATCCGCAACACGCTGCGCTTCCTGCTGGCCAACCTGAGCGACTTCGATATCGCCACCCAGGCCGTGCCCGACGCGCAGATGTTCGAGATCGACCGCTACGCGCTGGCCATGACGGCCCGCCTGCAGGAAGAAATCACGGCGCTGTACGACCGCTATGAATTCCACCCGGCCACGGCGCGGCTGCAGACCTTCTGCTCGGAAGACCTGGGCGCGTTCTACCTCGACATCCTGAAGGACCGCCTCTACACCACCGCCCCTGCCAGCGTGGCGCGGCGGTCGGCGCAGACGGCACTCTGGCACGTCACGCAGGCGCTGCTCAAGCTGATGGCGCCCATCCTCTCGTTCACCGCCGAGGAAGCCTGGGCGCTGGTCAAGCAGGGATCGCTCACCATCTTCACGGAAACCTTCCATGCGGTGCCGGCCCAGCCGGACGCCGGGGCCCTGCTCGAGAAATGGGGCCGCCTGCGCCACTTGCGCGGGGAAGTCACCAAGAAGCTGGAGGAAGTTCGTGCGGCGGGCGGCATCGGCTCCTCGTTGCAGGCCGAGATCGACATCCACGCACCGGCATCCGACTACGCGCTGCTTTCCAGCCTGGGCGAGGACCTGCGCTTCGTGCTGATCGTCTCGCGCGTGGGCGTGCATGCCGCCGAGGGTGAACTGCGGATCGACGTCGCGCCGTCCGGCCACAAGAAGTGCGAGCGTTGCTGGCACTGGCGCGAGGACGTGGGCGTCGATCCCGAACAGCCCGAGATCTGCGGCCGCTGCGTCGCCAATCTCGAGGGCACGGGCGAACCGCGCGAGTTCGCCTGATGGGCGCGCCCGTCCCGCGTTCCCGGCTGGCCGCCTGGCTGGCCATCGCCGCGCTCATCATCGTCGCCGACCAGGTCACCAAGGTCGCGGTGGACAAGCTGTTCGCCTACGGCGAGCGGCTGCCGCTGCTGCCGGTGCTGGACCTCACCCTGCTGTACAACCGCGGCGCGGCCTTCAGCTTCCTGGCCGGCGCCGACGGCTGGCAACGCTGGTTCTTCACCATCCTGGCGCTGGCGGTGTCCGGCTTCATCGTCTGGATGCTTTCCCGCCACGGCCACCAGCGGCTGTTCTCGTGGGCACTGACCCTGATCCTGGGCGGTGCCCTGGGCAACGTGATCGACCGCTTCATCCACGGCCACGTCATCGACTTCGTGCTGGTGCACTACGGCGACTGGTTCTTCCCCGCGTTCAACCTGGCGGATTCGGCCATCACGGTCGGCGCGGTGCTGTTGATCATCGATGAAGTAAGGAAGAAACCTTCCTCTGCATAATAGAGCAGCTACTTGTCCACGTTGCGGCCGGACTCCAGCATTTCGGCCGCGGCTTCGTAGATCCCACCATCTCGGCGCCCCACAACCAGAACGACAATGTCTGGTGGGGTCGCCTCGTCCCGCACCAAATAGACCAATCTGTAGCCGACGCCGCGTAGCTTGATCTTGTAGCAATCGACCAAGGGCGGGCGAAGTTGTGAGCCTGGTAGCCGTGGAGTCTCCAGCCGTTTTTTCAACGCGGCTTTGAACAGGGTCCTGAGAGAACCATCCAACCCATCCCACTCTTGCCGAGCCTCAGGCAGGAAGAATAGTTTGTACGACATTTACAGGTCGTCGAGGCTGACTTCGACGGCCTGGTCGAGGGACTTCAGGCGCGAGCGCACCAATGGTTCGAGTTGGCGTTCGTCGTACAACTCGGCCATTTGCGCCATGAGCTCCGGGGAGACGGTGTAGAAGGCAGGGCGATTATGGTTGAGCACGGCTACCGGCTGCCCATGGGCCTCCTCGACCACCTTGCCAGGGTTCTGCTTGAACTCGGAGATGCTGACAGTCAGCAAGCTATGGATCTCTTCCATGCAGCCTCCTAAATAGGGCTAAATTTAGCCCTATTTTGCCAGGGGAGGCGTGTAGTGTCCAGGTTCAAGTAAAGAGCCCGTTCACGCTAAAAGGAACCTCGCAGGCTCCTGCGCGCAGGGGAAGGCGCGGCGAAGTGGCGCCGTATAATGAACCATTCCAATTTCCCCGGCCCGGCCTCATGTCCGACCTCGCCAACAAGCGCTTCGTCCTCGGTATGACCGGCGGCATCGCCTGCTACAAGATCTGCGAGCTGGTGCGGCGCCTGACCGAGCGCGGCGCGACGGTGGACGTGGTCATGACCGAGGCCGCGACGCACTTCGTCACGCCGGTCACGATGCAGGCGCTGTCGGGCCGGCCGGTCTACGTGGACCAGTGGGATGCGCGCATGCCCAACAACATGGCGCACATCAACCTGACGCGCGGGGCGGACGCGGTATTGATCGCGCCTGCCAGCACCGATTTCCTGGCCAAGCTGGCGCACGGCATGGCGGACGACCTGTTGTCCACGCTGTGCGTGGCCCGCGCCTGCCCGCTGCTGGTGGTGCCGGCGATGAACCGCGAGATGTGGGCCAATCCGGCCACCCAGCGCAACGCCGCGCAGCTGCGCGCGGACGGCGTCACGCTGCTGGGCCCGGCCGAAGGCGATCAGGCCTGCGGCGAAGTCGGTTCCGGCCGCATGCTGGAACCGCACGAGATCCTCGAGGACCTGATCGCCCACTTCCAGCCCAAGGTGCTGGCCGGCAAGCGGGTGCTGGTCACGGCCGGCCCCACGTCCGAACCCATCGACCCGGTACGAGTGCTGACCAATGTTTCCTCGGGCAAGATGGGCTATGCCATCGCGCGCGCGGCACGCGAGGCGGGCGCCGAGGTCACGCTGGTGTCCGGCCCCACCGCACTGGCCGCGCCACGCGGGGTGCGCCGGGTGGACGTGACGACCGCGCGCGACATGCTCGATGCCGTGATGGCTGGCGTGCCGGATGCCGACATCTTCGTGGCCGTCGCGGCGGTGGCCGACTGGCGGGTCAAGGAGGTCAGCGCCAGCAAGCTGAAGAAAACCGACGGCCGGCCGCCGGCCCTGGAGTTCGTGCAGAACCCCGACATCCTGGGCACCGTGGCGGCCCTGCCGCGCCCGCCCTATTGCGTGGGCTTCGCCGCCGAGACCGAGGACCTGGCCCGCCATGCCGCCGAGAAGCGCGCGCGCAAGCGCGTGCCGCTGCTGGTGGGCAACCTGGCCCAGGACGTGCTGGGCCGCGACGACACCACCCTGGTACTGTACGACGACGCCGGCGAACATCCGCTGGCCCGCCTGTCCAAGCTCGCGGCCGCGCGGCAGCTGGTGGCAGAAATCGGCCGGCGCGCCGGCTCGTAAACGATCCGAGGAGGACCGTCATGCCCTTCGACGCGGAACCCCCCAACGGCGACTACGCCGCCTATATCGACAAGATGGTCAATCGCGGTGCCGGCACGCCGGGCGCGCAGGGCCTGCTCAAGACCGGCACGGGCGGCTTCCGGCCGGCGCTGCGGCTGCCGGGCGCGCAGAAGGACACGCGCAGCCCCGGCCAGCAATACACCGCGGGCACCGGCATCCCGTCCGCGCCCACGGCGCCCTCTGCACCCTCGGCCAACATGCCGGCCGGCGTCAGCGAGCCGGCCTCGCGCGCCACGCTGGCGGCCCAGGGCAACAGCGCGGTCAAGGGCACCGTCCAGATCCTGCTGGGCGTGCTGTTCGGCTTCCTGACCATTGGCAGCATCGCCGCGGCGCTCATGGACCACGACCCGCTCGAACCCTTCAACATCGTCCGCACCCTCATCCTGTTCTTCGTCGCGCGCTCGCTGTTCCGCCGGGGCCGCCAGACGCTGCGCGGCGCTCAGGGCATACCCGGCACGACGCTGCCGCCCTTCGTGCCTCCCAACCGCAATCAACGCTCCTCCCATCGCAACGCATGAAATCCGTAGACCTGAAGATCCTCGACGCGCGCATGCGCGACTACCTGCCCGCCTACGCCACCCCCGGTTCCGCCGGCCTGGACCTGCGCGCCTGCCTGGATGCGCCGCAGACGATCCAGCCCGGCCAGACCGTGCTGGTGCCGACGGGCCTGGCCGTCCACATCGCCGATCCCGGCTACGCCGCGATGATCCTGCCGCGCTCGGGCCTGGGCCACAAGCACGGCATCGTGCTGGGCAACCTGGTCGGTCTGATCGATTCCGACTACCAGGGGCAGTTGATGGTGTCCACCTGGAACCGTGGCCAGGAAGCGTTCGTGCTCCAGCCCATGGAGCGCCTGGCGCAGATGATCATTGTGCCGGTGGCCCAGGTGAGCTTCAACGTGGTGGACGATTTCACGGAATCCGACCGCGGCGCGGGCGGGTTCGGAAGCACCGGCAAGCATTGACCGCGCGTCCATGGCGAAGACCGACGGCGCGGGCGCCGAGACCGACCTCGAGGCAGTGCGCATCTACGAAGCGCTGCGCAAATGCATTTTCCAGGGCGAGTTCCAACCCGGCCACGAGCTGAACCAGGTCCATATTTCCCAGAAATATGGCGTCAGCCGCACGCCGGTGCGCGAGGCGCTGCGCATGCTCCAGGCCGACGGGCTGGCCGAGGCGCGGTTCAAGTACCGGATGACGGTCACCCAGCTCACGGCCGAGGAAGTCGACCAGATCTACGGCCTGTGGATCGCCTGCCAAGCCATCGCCACCCAGGTTTCCATGGGGCGGCTGAGCCGCGCCGAACTGGCCGCCTGCAAGAAGGTGGTGGACAGGATGTCGCGCCAGGGCGACGAGCAGTCCAGCCACTGGCGCGACCTGCACCTGGATTTCCACCGTCGCCTGAACCGGCCGGCGGGCAGGATGTACATCGACAAGATGGACGAGTACTGGCACCGGACCGAGCGCGCGCGCTACTCGCTCGAACAGACCTCGCCCTCGCTTTTCGCCGACGACCACGGCGACCATGCCGGCCTGCTGCACGCCTACGAAACCGAAGACCTCCAGGCGGCGCAGCGCATCCAGACCCTGCAGCTCGTGCGCTCGGCCACCGCTTCGATCAAGCTGATCGACCCCGACTACACGCCGGTATTCATGCAGAACGCGGTGGCGGTCCTGCGCGTGCGCCTGTAGTCCGGGGCGAGGTTCAATCCATGAAGCGCCCGCCGGACATGTTCAGCGTTTCCCCCGTGATGTAGCCGGACAGGCGCGAGGCAAGGAACAGGGCGGCCGCGGCGGCCTCCTGCGAGCGTCCCACGCGTCCGACCGGAATGCCCTTGAGCACGTGCTCCAGGTCCTCCCCCGTCTTGGTCACCTGGACGTCGAACAGCGCCGTGGCGATGGCGTTGACCGTGACGCCCTGCGGCGCCAGTTCCGCCGCCAGCGAGCGGGTGAACGCGATCAGGCCGCCCTTGGCCGCGGCATAGGGGCTGACCCCCGGGTGGGCGCCGGTCTTGCCCGACATCGAGCAGAACGACAGCAGGCGCCCGAAGCCGCGCTGCGCCATCCGGGCCGCGGCATCGCGCAGCAACAGCACGGGCAGCACCAGTTCGTCACGCGCGACCTGGGCATACAGCGCCGGATCGATGTCCAGCGCCTTGCCCACCGATACCGGCGGCGAGACGAAGACCAGGGCATTGAGCGGCCCATTGGCGGCTTCCACCCGATCCAGGAAATCGCCGATCGCGGCCGGCTCCGCATGCACCGGCACGCGGTCGCCGGGCATGTCCGCGACGCCGCCGGGCGACAGGTATCCTGCATGGACCCTGGCCCCATGCGCATCGAAGCCGTCCACCACGGCGGGCCCTACGCCGCCTTCCGCCCCCACCACGAGCACCGACATGCCGGTGACGTCGATCACCGCGGGAAATTGCTGCGCCCCTGTCCGCATCGCCCTACTCCTCGGCCTTGATGTTGTATTGCGCGATGACTTCGCCGTAGCGCCGGAATTCCTTGCCGACGAACTCTCGCATCTCGGCGGTCGTGGATGGCCGCATGGTCAGCCCGAACTTGTCGAGCTGGCCGCGGACGGGTTCGTTGCTGACGATCGCATGGATGTCGCGGTACAGCTTCTCGGCAACCGGCGCGGGCACGCCGGTCGGCAGCATGAAGCCGTACCACGCTTCGGTCGAGAAATCCTTCACGCCCAGTTCGGCGAAGGAAGGAATGTCGGGCGCATGGGAGTTGCGCTGCTCGGCCCCCACGCCCAGCGCCTTCAACTGGCCCGAGGCGAGATAGGGCTTGACGGTATGAGTGGCGATGAAGAACGCCTCGACCTGGCCGCCGATCAGATCGGTCACGGCCGGGGCCGTGCCCTTGTACGGCACGTGCAGGAATTCGGTGCCCGTCTTCTGCTGCAACTGGGCGATGAAGATGTGCGAAGGCGAGCCTATGCCGGCGCTGGCGAACGCCACCTTGCCGCGATTGGCCTTGGCGTAGTCCAGGAACTCCGTCAGCGTGTTGAAGCGCGACTTGCCCGAGACCACCAGCGTCATGTCGCCATAGCCCGCGATGATCAGCGGCTGCAGGTCGCGCATGGGCACGAAGGTATCGGACTTCATCAGGTGCGCGGTGACCGAGATGTTGCTGCCCATGACGCCGACGGTATAGCCGTCGGGCTGCGACTGGGCCAGGACCTGGGCGCCGACGTGGCCCGACGCCCCGAGCCGGTTCTCCACCACCACCGGGACCTTCCAGACCTTCGCCAGCTCTTCCCCGACCAGGCGGGCCAGGCGGTCAGGTCCGGTACCTTGCGAGAAGGGCACGATGAAGCGCACGGCCTTGTTGGGGAAGTCGTCGGCCAGCGCCAGGGACGAACTCGCGGCACAGCACAGGACAAGCAGGAATTTCCAGACTGAACGGGTAAGCATGGCAAGGCCCTCTCATAGAAGCTCTACACGGCACATCCACCGCCAAGCACGCTGCCTGCGCGGCATCCAGAGGCGATGGCTTTCAGGCCACCGTCTCGTCCACCAGTTTCCGTACGTCGACGCACGCATCGAGATTCGCCACGGCCGAAATCAATGCCTCGGCCTGCGCGGCCCGGCCTGCGCCCAGGTTTTCCTTGAACTTCTCGACCAGGGTGTCGAACGAGATCGGCACGCCGGCCGACCCGGGCGCGGCCTCCCGGCCGCCGCTCCAGCGATTGCCGGCCTCGTCCTCGATCACCACTTCCGACAACAGGTTGGACGGCGAAGCCTGCTTGGCCTGCACCAACCGGACGCGGCCATCCAGCAGCCGGCGCAGCTCGGGCGATTCGCGCAGCGGCGCCTCGAAGCTGGCGGGGCCGATGCCGCCCTGCACCAGCGCGGCCGCGACGATGTAGGGCAGGGAATGGTCGGCGGCCTCGCGCGTGCGGGGCGCGAACGGATCGACGCGGATCTCGTACAGGTGGCGATATACCCCGGGGTCGGCATGCACGGTCACCTTGGCGATCGTGCCGGACGACCGGCCGGCTTCCTGCCATGCGGCACGCGCGCGCAGGGCCGACTGGATGGCGCTCTGCGCGCGCGATCCGACCGGCCAGCGCTTGAAGCTTCCGCGGTCGGTGCCTTCGAAGCGCTCGATGCCTTCGATGCGCCGCATGGCCTGTTCCGCCTCGTCGGGGGTAACCTGCAGCTTGGCGAGATAGCCGAACTTCCCTTCGAAGGGGCGAACCACGCCCTCCACGCCGCACTTGGCCAGGTGGCAGGCGTAGATCGAGTGCCGGACCCCGTCGCCGCCGTTGAAGCGTTTCCACATGGTCAGCTCGCCATGCGCGTCGAACTCGGAAGACTCCGCTTCCAGCGACGGATAGTTCGCATTCACGGTGATCGAGAACGCCTGCCGGAACTGCGCATGATCGAGCTCCAGCATGTCGCCGATCGCGGCCGTGGCGCCCAGCGCGGTCAGGCACGGGTAGTCCCAGCCGGCGCGGTCGGGATCGATGTAGTCGCTCATGGCGACGATCATCTCGTAGCCCAGGCACAAGGCCCGCGTCACCTCCCGGCCGCCCGCGCCGGCCGACTCGGCCACCGCGATCACGCCCGTCAGGATGTCGCTGGGATGGGCGCCGCCCAGGCGGCCGAGATAGAAATCGTTGAAGTCGTAGGCGCGCAGCGGCGGACTGTTGAGCAGGGCCGCATGCTCGATGCCGACGCGCTCGCCGGTTCCCCACAGCCGGGCCCCGCCCGCGGGCACCGGAAAGCAGGCGGCAAACTTGCGCGCGCACCGGGCGGCGCGATGGTCCAGCGCACCCAGCACCACGCCGAACGAGTCCAGCACGATCTTCCTGACGGCCTCGCGACAGGCGGCATCGATCTCGAAGCGGCGGGAACGGATGCAGAACGCGGCCAGGCGATCAAGAAATGCATCGTTGGGAGAGACGGCGTGCATGCGGGATTCCTGTGGAAAACGGTTGACGGGGGATCAGCAGGTGATGCGGTACTTCTGCGTGCCCAGGCCGGCGATGCCCAGTTCGATCAGCTCGCCGCCCCGCAGGTAGCGCGGAGGCTTCATGCCCAGGCCGACGCCCGCCGGCGTGCCGGTGATGACCAGGTCGCCGGGCTCCAGCGTCATGCACTGGCTCAGGTAGCTGACGATGGCCGGGCAGTTGAAAATCATCTGGCGGGTGTTGCTCTGCTGCACGCGCTCGCCGTCCACCGAGAGCCAGATGTCGAGCGCATGCACGTCGGCGATCTCGTCCCGGGTCACGAGATAGGGACCGACGGGACAGAAGCGGTCGAAGCTCTTGCCCTTGTCCCACTGGCCGCCGCGATCGAGCTGGAAGGCCCGGTCGGACAGGTCGTTCGCCAGCACGTAGCCGAAGATGTTGCCGGCCGCATCACGCTCGGACACGTCGCGGCAGGACTTGCCGATGACGATGCCCAGCTCGACCTCCCAGTCCATCTTCTCGGCCTTCGCCGGCTTCGGTACGTCGTCATACGGTCCCGACAAGGTCGACGGCGCTTTCATGAACACCACGGGTTCGGCCGGAATCGCCATGCCGGATTCCTTGGCATGGTCGACGTAGTTCAGGCCGATGGCGATGATCTTTCCCGGCCGCGCCAGCGGCGGTCCCAGGCGGGGTGTTCCATCGATCCGCGGCAGCCTCTCGGCATCGACCGCGCCCAGGCTGTCCTGGAGGCCGCGCACCATGGCCTGCGGATCGATGTCCCGCAGCAGCCCGGACAAGTCCCTCAGCCCGCCCTGCCCGTCCAGCATGCCCGGCCGCTCGCATCCTTCGGCGCCGTACCTGACCAGCTTCATGTGCTGTGCTCCCTGAGTATCAATAAATGAAGGCGAGATTGCCTTGCCACCCGGCGCGGTCGAGCAGGTGGACGCGTTTCTCGTGGATCCGGAATCCGCCGTCGGCCCGGCGCAGCAGATAGTCGACGCGGGCCACGATGGCGTTCTTCTCGCCCAGGCCGACCTGGGTCCAGTCGCCGCCGCGGATCTCGTGGATCAACTGGCTGCTCGATACGGACCAGAGACCGCCGCGTTCGCCGGCTACGACGTTCGAGACGAAGTGCAGCGTGCGCGACGGCGGCTGCTGCGCCGGAAACCAGTGATTGACCAGGTGATACACGCGCTCTTCGCGGGCCATCCTGTCGTCATTGACGATGGCGGCCTGCCGGCCGGGCTGCGCCTGGTCCACCAGCGGCACGATGTAGAGCCCGTCGTCGTCGAACAAGCCGAGCCAGTCGTCGAACTGCCTGTCGTCCAGCAATCGGGCTTCGCGATAAATGAACTGGGTGATGTCTTGCAACATTGCGCTTTCCATGCTCGGTTCCCGCCTCAAGCGTGCTTCGATGCCTGCTGCATCATTTTTTTCCAGGCCCGCCAGAGAGCGCGCTGCGGCGCTTCGCTGGACGGCAGGCCCCGGTAGTCGCCGCTCTCGGTCCGCTCATCGCTGTCCATGCCGCGGTCGAACACCAGCCATTCCACGCTGCTGGCGCGCAGGCCCTGCGTCACGCGCGCGAATATCTCGGTGTCGTCGGTCATGCCGAACCCCGACGGCCCATAGAACCGCTCCTGGCTGCGCAGCATGCCGGCGTTGAATGCCTCGGGCGCGCCTTCGATCTCGTACGGGTAGATCAGCACCTCGGTCTCGTCGACCGAGATCGGGCGCCAGACCCGGATCTGCTGGTGGATCATGCCCATGCTGGGGAATACGGTGGAGGTCGCCTTGGAGGTGATGCCCGCGAAGGCCGCTTCGCCATGCCTATCCAGTAGCTCGCGATACATGCGTCCGAACTCGCCGTCCAGCAGATAGCCGGGATCGGCCGCCGGCACGCGCGCGAAGCCATGCCCTTGCCGGCAGGACCAGGTCTCGCCGCGAAAGCGCTGCTCCCGCATCTCGCGCGAACTGCGTCCCTTGTGCACGCCGAAGTCGCCGGTACTGTCGCCGTATTTCGCCTGCAGCTTTACGAAGGCGCCGTGGGTGTGCATGAAGTGATAGGCATCGACGATGTTCTCGGTCTGCAGCTTCCAGTTGCCCCGGTATCGGCAGACATAGGGCTTGGAGGCGATCGCGATGCGGCCCACGGGCGAGAGGTCGAGCTTGGCGTCGATGACGGTCTTGAGTTCGCCCAGGTAGGAAGCCAGCGGCTGGATGTCCGCATCGAGCGACACGAACAAGAGGCCGCGATAGCTTTCCAGCCGCGGCACGCGCAGCAGGCCTTCCGGTTCGATGAAGTTGGCGCCATAGCCGCCCGGGTCCCCCCGTTCGGACACCAGCCGCGTCCTGCCCGCGAGGTCGAAGATCCAGCCGTGGTACGGGCACCGCATTTCCTGCACGGTCCCCTGGTGCTCGCGCAGCAGCGTCGCGCCGCGATGCACGCAGCGGTTGAAGAAGGCGCCGATCTTTCCTTCCTTGTCGCGGATCACGACGATGGGCTGGCGGCCGACGTATGCCGTCTTGAAACTGCCGGCCGATGGAAACTCGGTCTCGTGTCCGACGTAGATCCAGGTCCGCTCGAAGATGTGCTTCATCTCCAGCTCGAAGACTTCCTCGTCCGTGTACGCCTCGGTGCGAACGAGGAATTGCTGCCCGGGTATCTCGCGGACGTAGTCCCCAACATCGATCTCTGGTGTCCTGCTCATGCTTGCCTTTGACACTATCTCTATCGTGAAAAAGTGGATACACTTTTAGTCTGTTGGCAGCCAGAATCTTTGTCAATCACTTTTCGTACGAATCCACGCCCATGCGTGAAAACCCCCAACGGGAGGCAGTCATGTCGAAAGTCCTGCGCCTAGCGATCGCCGAGAAGCGAACCGTGTTCGGCGGATGGTGTGCCCTACCTTGCGCGTTCGGCGCGGAACTCCTGGCCGCGGAAGGACTGGACTACGTCTGCGTGGACCAGCAGCACGGCCTGATCGACTATGCCGAGGTCACGCCCATGTTCACCGCCATCGAACGCGCCGGCGGCATTCCCGTGACGCGCGTGCCGGCCGCGACGGACTGGATGATCGCCAAGGCGCTGGACGCCGGCGCGCAAGCCGTGATCGTGCCGATGTGCGAGACGCCTGCGCAGGCGGCCGCGGCCGTCGCGGCCTGCCGCTATCCGCCCGCCGGCATCCGTTCCTACGGCCCCATCCGCTCGGCCCTGGTGCGGCAGGCGCGCGATACGGCCACGCTGGGCGACGAGCCCATGTGCTTCGTAATGATCGAAAGCCGCCGGGGGCTCGACAACCTGGAGGCAATCGTCGCCACGCCGGGCCTGGACGGCATCTATGTCGGTCCCGCCGACCTGGCGCTGGGCCTGGGACTGGAGCCTGACCTGGACAAGCCGGAAAAGGAACACGCCGACGCGGTGGCGGCCATTCTCGAGGCCTGCCGCCGCCATGGCCGCGTGGCCGGCATCCAGTGCTCGGGAGGCGCCTCGGGACGCCGGTATGCCGACCAGGGATTCGGCTTCGTCACCATCGCCAAGGACAGCGCGCTGCTCCAGGCCGGCACGCGGCAGGAACTGGCGCGGGCGCGCGGCGACGCGGCCAATCCCGCGGCATCGGGCTATACCTGAAGCGATCGTTGCGGATCGTCGACATGCCAATAAATTTACCCGGGTGATATTGCAATTTCATTTTTACCCGGGTAAATTATCGCCACATTCTTTCTTGTGGTGAATGCCATGCCTGCCCTTACCTGCACCGCCTTCGGCGGCCACCGCCTGCTCGCGAGCGGCCCCTTGCGCGACGTCGCGCTGGCCGTGCGGCGTGCCGCGCGCGCGCCGGACCACGCGCCGATTCTGATCTTCGACGACGCGACCGGCAAAGCCTTCGACATCGACACGCGCGGCTCGGAACGCGAGGTGCTGGCGCGCCTGGGCCCGCCGCCGTCGGCCGCCCCCGACGAAGCCAGCGCCGCCGGCGAGCCCGCGGCCCCGCGCGGCAAGGGCCGCCCCAAACTGGGCGTGGTCGCGCGCGAGATCACCTTGCTGCCCCGCCACTGGGAATGGTTGAATGCCCAGCCCGGCGGCGCCTCGGTGGCGCTGCGCAAGCTGGTGGAGGAAGCACGCCGCGCCCACGCGGGCCAGGACGAGCAGCGGCGCGCGCGTGAAGCGGCCTACCATTTCATGTCCGCCATGGCGGGCGACCTGCCCGGCTTCGAGGAAGCCGCCCGCGCCCTCTTCGCGGGCGACGGCGAGCGCTTCGCGGCGCTGCTGCGCGACTGGCCGGCGGACGTGCGCGACTACGCGCTGCGCCTGGCGGCGGACGCTACCCCTCGATGACGGCCACGACCTGGCCTTCCTCGACCGGGTCGCCCTCGCCCACGCGCAGCTCCAGCACCGTCCCGGCGACAGGCGCCGGGACGGGGATCTCCATCTTCATGGATTCGACGATCAGCAGCGCCGCTTCCGCATCCACGTTCGCCCCCACGGAAGTCTCCACCTTCCATACGGTGCCGGTGATCTCGGATTGCACTTCGATACGCGCCATGGCGCCCTCCCCTGTCGATGTTCCGCGGGCTCACGCGGCGTTCGCCGCGGCAGCCGCCTTCATGTCCCGCACGACCTCGGCCGCCAGGCCGGTGTCGATATCCGCGTTGACGAACCGTTCGTTGCGCAGCAGCGCGAGCACGAACGGAATATTGGTCTTGACCCCTTCGACCACCGTGGCGCGCAGGGCCTCTTCCAACGCGGCGAGCGCGCGCGGGCGATCCTCCGCATGCACGATGAGCTTGGCGATCATGGGGTCGTAGTACGGCGTGACGCGGCAGCCCTGGGTGTAGCCGGTCTCCACCCGTATGCCGGCACCGGACGGCCATTCCAGCCTGGCCAGCGGTCCTGGCGAAGGCAGGAAGCGCAGCGGGTCCTCGGCATAGATGCGCGCCTCGATCGCGTGGCCGTTCAGGCCGATCGAGGGCGGCAGCACCGCATCCAGCCGCTCGCCGAAGGCCAGCCGCACCTGGGCCTGCACGAGATCGATGCCGGTGACCTCCTCGGTGACCGCGTGCTCCACCTGCAGCCGCGTGTTCATCTCCAGGAAATTGAAGCCGCCCTCGCCGTCGTACAGGGTCTCGACCGTGCCGATCACGTCATAGCGCATGTCGGCCAGGATGCGGGTGAGGCGATCGGCCGCGGCGGCCAGCGCGGCGCGCGGCAGGCCGGGCGCCGACGCTTCTTCCACGACCTTCTGGTGGCGCCGCTGGACCGAGCATTCCCGTTCGTACAGATGCCGCACGTTGCCGTGCCGGTCGGCCAGCACCTGGAACTCGATGTGCCTAGGCCGCTCGACCAGCCGCTCCAGGTAGAGGTCTGCGCAGCCGAAGCTGCGCTGGGACAGCGAACGCGCCTGCGCGACGGCGGCCAGCAGTTGCGCGTCGTCGTGCGCGGCCAGCATCCCTATGCCGCCCCCGCCGCCGGCGGGCTTGACCAATACCGGATAGCCGATGCGCCGCGCGGCCGCGAGGGTCGCTTCGGCATCCTCGTCCAGCAGCCCGGAACTGGGCCCCAGCGGCATGCCGCGCGCGGCCATCAGGTCGCGGGCCCGGGTCTTGTGGCCCATGGCCTCGATCCAGTCCGCGCCGGGCCCGATGAAGGTCGCCCCCTGGGCCGCCACGCGGCGCGCGAAGCCGGCATTCTCGGACAGGAATCCATAGCCGGGATGCAGGCCGTCGGCCCCCGTCTCGGCCAGCACCGCGAGCAGCGCATCCTGGTTCAGGTAGCTGGCGCGCGCATCGGCCGGACCGATCGCTCGGGTCTCGTCGGCCCACGCCAGGTAAGGCAGATCGCGGTCCGCCTCGGAATACACGGCAACGGTACGGATGCCGAGCTGCTTGAGCGCGCGCAGCACGCGGGCCGCGACCGCGCCGCGATTGGCCACCAGCACCTTATGGAACATGGCGCTCGCTCCTCATGCCGGCTCCTTGGGTTCGCCGCAGGCCACGATGCCGCGCTCGACCAGCGCGTCGATCTCGTCGGGCGACAGTTGCAGTTCATCGGCCAACACCTGCCGCGTATCCTGGCCCAGGTCCGGCCCGGTGTGCATGATCCGCCCGGGGGTGTCGCTCAGCCTGGGCACGATGCCGGGATGATGCAGCGAGCCCAGTTCGGGGTGCGGGATTTCCGGCAGCATGCCGCGCGCGGCGAACTGCGGATCCTCGAAGATGTCGGCCATCGTGTAGACCCTCGACACGGGCACTTCCGCCTCGAGCAGCATGCGCTCGATCTCGCTGCCGTCGTGCTGCAGCGTCCATTCGCTGACGACGCTGTTGCAATAGGGGATGTTCGATCCGCGCGCGCGGATCGAGCTCATGCGCGGGTCCTCGATCAGTTCCGGCCGGCCCATGACCGCGATCAGCCGCTCGAAGGTGGGATTGCTGTTGGCCGCGATCAGTACATAGCCGCCGTCGCGGGTGGGATACAGGCTGTTGGGTGCCATGTTGGGCAGGTTGGGCCCCACCCGCTTGGGGATCAGGTTCAGGGTCTTGAAGGCGGGCACGTAGACTTCCATCTGCGTGAAGGCCGTCTCGTACAGGGCCACGTCCACCACCTGCCCCTTGCCGGTGCGGGTCCGGTTCAACAGCGCCGACACCGTGCCGAACGCGGCATAGACCGCCGACAGATAGTCGGTCGTGGCCACCGCCACGCGCGCCGGCGGCCGGTCGGGATCGCCGGTCAGGTGGCGCACGCCGGCCATGGCCTCGCAGATCGCGCCGTAGCCGGGCCGCATCCGGTAGGGACCGGTCTGGCCATAGCCGCTGATGCGCACCATGACCAGGCCCGGGTTGTCGCGCGACAGGTCCTCGTAGCCCAGGCCCAGCCGCTCCATCACACCGGGCCGGTAGTTCTCGACCAGCACGTCGGTCTTGGCCGCCAGCCGGCGCACCAGGTCCCGGCCTTCCGCGGTCTTCAGGTCGATGACCATCGCGCGCTTGTTGCGCAGTGCCGTGGCGGCGTACAGCGACACGTCGCCCACGTGCTTGCCCATGTTGCGCAGCGGATCGCCGCTGGGCGGTTCGATCTTGATGACGTCCGCGCCGAAATCCGCCAGGATGCGCCCGCACGCGGGGCCGGCCACCGTGGAGCAGATCTCGATCGCCTTGTAGCCGCTCAGCGGGCCGGGATGCCCGGTCAGCCTGGCATTGCTCATTTGCCCGCCCCCAGCAATCCCAGCTTGGCGACGATCTCGCGCATGCTCTGGTACTCCTCTTCGTAGAACCGCGCCGCGTCGCGGTGTCCCATGAAATTGGGCCGGCTCTGGTTGGTCTCGGCCAGTTGCTCCCACATCGGCGACTGGCTCATGCGCCGGCACATGTCTTCCCAAAACTGGATCTGGTCCTCAGAGATGCCCTTGGCGGCGACGATGCCCATGGCCGAGCTGAAGGTCGAATCGATGCCCTGCTCCTTCCAGGTCGGCACGTCGGCGAACTGGCCGCCCAGCCGCTGGCCGGCACTGACCGCGAGCACGCGGATCTTGCCGGCCTTCTTCAGCGCGATCACGTTGGGCGTGGTCGCGGCCACCACGTCCAGGTGGCCGCCGACCAGCGCGACCATGGACTCGGCCGAGGACTTGAACGGCGCCACCACGAGCTTGCGCACGTCCACGCCTGCCGCGCCCAGGGCCTTGGCGGTGCCGATGTGGATGTGGTTTCCGATGCTGGTGGCCACGCCTATGCGCTGGCTGGCGGGATCCCTGCGCAGCCGCTCGGCCAGGTCGGCGGCGGACTGTATGGGCGACTCCGTGCGCACCGCCGCCACCACGAACTCGTCCTGGATCACGGCGATGGGGGTCAGGTCCCGATGCGGCAGGATGTCGAGGTTGCCCGTCAGGTAGCTCGAGATGTAGCCGTGGGAATTGATCGACAGGTAGTGCGGATCGGCCCGTTTCTGCAACAGTACCTCGAAGGCGATCTTGCCGTTCGCGCCTGGCTTGTTGGTGACCAGGAAGGTCTTGCCGCCCGGCACGTGGCTCTCGTCGTAGAACTGCTTCATCGCGCGGCCGGTCTGGTCCAGCGCGCCGCCCGGCCCGGCCGGCACGACGAACTCCACGTTCTGGTCGGGCCGCCACGCACCCCACGCCGGCCGTGCGGCCGCGCCCAGCAGCAATCCTCCCATGCCCGTCCCCAGCGCGGCGATCACGCGGCGGCGGCCTTGATAGATAGTCTCCATGCTTCCCTCCTGACGGGAATGTGTTCTACGCTGGCACTTCGGTCTCCAACAAACGGCGGATCTCCCGCCAGTTCTCTTCCAGGCGACTGGCGAAAAACTGTTCGGCGGCGTCGGCATCGCCGCGCCGGATGGCATCGATGGCGCCGCGCCACAGGACGAGGGAACGGCGGCGCCGCTCACACGACCGCAGCCCCAGGCTGGTGTAGCGCAGCATCTGCATGGACAGCGAGGCGATCAGCGGGAACAGGCGGTCGTTGCCGCACAGCGCCGCGCACAGCAGGGTCATCTGCGCCGCGGTCTCGCCGTAGCGGCGCGCGGTGGCCGGGTCGTCGGCCGTCTCGCCCAGGGTGCAGAAACCGATCTCCAGCAGTTCGAGCAGCCGCTCGGGGCGGTGCTCGGCGGCACGGCGCCCGACCAGGCGCACCAGGCTGGCGCGCACCTCGAACAGGTCCTGGATTTCCTTCTGCGCCAGGAAGGTCGCGCGGGCGCCCCGCCTGGCGTGTATGCGCACCACGCCCTCGCGCTCCAGCAGGCGCATGGCCTCGCGCACCGGACTGCGGCTGACGCCGAACTGCTGGCCGATCTCCTGTTCGCGTATCCATTCGCCCGGTGCGATGGCATGCGAGATGATGCGGTCGCCGACGCTGGCCGCGATCTGCTCGGGCAGCGTCAGCGTATTGGACGGCCCGGCGAACACCCACCAGAACGCGATGGGCGTGCCGCGGTCCTCTTCGAAGGCCTGCAGGAACGCCGCGGCGCGGCTGGTGTCGGGCGGCGCGGGCCGTGCCGGTGTCACGGGCGCACTCCCGCGCGCAGCTTGGGGCCCAGCGTGGTCCGCAGCCGGCCCTGCGCCGCATCGATGAACTGGCACAGGTAGGGCCGCGTCTCGCGGGGGTCGATCAGGTCCTCCACCGCGAAGGCCTCGGCGGTGCGGAATGGCGAGGACAGCGCCCGCAGCTCGGCCTCGATCTCGGCTTCGCGCGCGGCCGGGTCCGCGGCGCCCTGGATGTCGGCGCGGTAGGCCGCCTTGACGCCCCCTTCGATGGGCAGCGAACCCCAGCTGGCGGACGGCCAGGCGATCTTGAAGTTCAGCCCCGAGCGGTCGATCACGCTGCCGCCCGCGACCCCGAAGCACTTGCGCACCAGCACCGTGTAGATCGGCACCGTGGCCTGCGCCAGCACGTAGCGCTGCTGGATGCCGAAGCGCATGATGGCCTCGGATTCGGACTCGACCCCGATCAGGAGACCGGGCACGTCGACGAAGAAGATCAGCGGAATGTTGAAGGCATCGCACAGATCGATGAAATGCGTCTGCTTGCGCGCCGCCTTCACGTCGACGATGCCGCCGAACATGGGGTTGTTCGCCACCACCCCCACGACCTTGCCGTTCATGCGCGCCAGCATCGTGATGACGGCCCGGCCGAAGCCCGGCTGGATCTCGAACTCCGACCCGCGGTCAACGACCATGCCCACCAGCTTCTTCATGTTGTAGGCCTGCCGCTCGGACCGGGGCACGATGTCCACCAGCGCGTCCTCGCAGCGGTCCACGGGGTCGCCCGACATGAGCACGGGCGGCAGCTCCCAGGCGTTCTGCGGCATGTACGACAGGAAGCGCCGGATCTGCGCCAGGCAGGTTTCCTCGTCCGGCGCCACGTTGTCGATCGTGCCGGCGGTGTCGGCGGCGATCTTGGCGCCGCCCAGGTCGTTCTTGTGCAGCTTGACGCCGAAGGCGCGCTCGACCACCGGCGGGCCGGCGGCGAAGATCTGGCTGCTGTCGCGCACCATGACGGTCCAGTGGGCCAGCATGGCGCGCCCCGCCGGGCCGCCCGCCACCGTTCCCATGACCGCGCTCACCACGGGCACCATGCCCATCAGCGACACCGAACGCTCGAAGCCGTCCTGGCCGTAGCCTGGCGTGACCGAGTAGCCCTTGCGCTTGACCGTGTTGACGGTGCCGCCGGTGCCGTCGATCAGGTTGACCAGCGGAATGCGGTAGTGGAAGGCCAGGTCCTCGACGAAGCCGCCCTGCCCGCCCTTGCGGCGGTCGCTGCCGAAGCCGGTGCCGGCGCGGATGGTGTAGTCCTCGCCCCCCACCGCCACGGGCCGGTCGGAGATGCGGCCCAGTCCCATCACATAGGGCGCGGGCTCGAAACCGGTCAGCTTGCCCTCCGTATAGACGGCCCGGCCGGCCAGTTGCCCGACCTCCTGGAACGACCCGGCGTCCAGCAGCTTGTCGATGCGTTCGCGCACCGTCAGCTTGCCGGCCGCGTGCTGGCGCGCCACCGATGTTTCGCCGCCGCATGCCCGCGCCAGTTCCCGCCTGCGCCGGATCTCGTCCGCTTCCGCCCGCCAGCTCATGCCGTCTCCTCGGACCGGTGAATGTCGGCCCACTATAATTGCCTTCTTTATTATTGTCGACAATTTTATTGCACAACAAAAAGGGCGCCCCCCTGGGGCGCCCCGTACCGTGCTTACCTGCTCTTGCCTTCGCCCTCGTAGGCGAACTTGCCGTCGCGCACGACGCCCATGACGCGCGAGCGTTCGTCGAACCCCTGGTGGTCGCTGGCCGAGATGTTCAATACTCCGTTGGGTACGGTCAGGTTGGTGGTCGATTCGATCGCGTCGCGCAGCGCGGCGCGGAACTCCGGCGTGCCGGGCTTGGCGCCCTTCTTCAGCGCGCGTCCCACCGCATCGTCCAGCAGCATCCAGGCTCCCCAGGCGTCGCCCGCGAACTGGGTGACCGAACCGGCGCCGAACTTGGCCTCATAGCGGTCGACGAACTCGGTGGCCACCTTCTTGACCGGGTGCGAGGCCGGCAGGCCGTGCGCCACCACGCCGGGGCCGGTCGGGAACAGCGTGCCTTCCACCGCCTTGCCGCCCAGGCGCAGGAACTCGGGCGTGGCGATGCCGTGGGTCTGGTAGAGCTTGCCCCGGTAGCCGCGGTCCACCAGCGTCTTCTGCGGCAGCAGCGCCGGGGTGGACGAGGCGGCCACCAGGATGGCGTCGGGCTTGGCCACCATCAGCTTGAGCACCTGTCCGGTCACCGAGGTATCGGTACGGTTGTAGCGCTCGTTGGCGACGACCTTGATGCCGGCCTTCTGCGCCAGCGGCGAAAACTCGTTCCACCAGCTCTCGCCATAGGAATCGTTGAAGCCGATGAAGCCGACCGTCTTCACCCCGGCGCGGGCCATGTGTCCGACGATGGCGCTGGCCATGAGCGAATCGTTCTGGGGCATCTTGAAGGCCCATCTGCGCTTGGCGTCGGCATGGGGCTCGATGATGGAGGCATTGGCCGCCAGGGCCACCATGGGCGTCCTGCTTTCGGCGATCACGTCCAGCACCGCCAGCGCGGCCGGCGTGGTGTTGGGGCCGACCAGGACGTCGATGCGCTGCTCGGAAGTGAGCTTGCGCACGTTGGTGACGGTGTTGGTCGGGTCGGACCCGTCGTCCAGGATGATGTAGTTGGCCTTCTCGCCGCCCAGCGTGGGCGGCCACATCATGACCACGTTCTTGGAGGGAATGCCGATCGCCGCCGCCGGGCCGGTGGTGGCGAGATCGATGCCGACGGTGATGTCCGCTTTCGCGGCCGTTGCCAGCGCCAGCCCGGCCAGCAGGAAGCCGCGCAATGCCCATGATTTCATTTGAACCCCCGGAATGAGAACCGGCCGGAAAAAACCCCCGCGATGGGGCCGGCCATGTCCGCTAGTTTACGCCGCCGGGGGGCCGGCGGGCGGCCGCTTCCGGGTCATTCGAGCAGGTCGGCCCCCAGTTCCCCCGAGGCGATGCGCACATCCACCTCGGCCTGCATCACCGCCTCGAGCAAGTCCAGGTAGGTGTTCTTTTTCTCGGCCACGGCCTGGATCGCATCGACCAGGTCGAGGATGCTGCCCCGGCCCAGCGTGTAGGAATCCTGCGCCATCTGCCGCAGGCGCGGGATCATGGACAGGCCTTCCTTCTCGAAGCGGTCGGCCAGCTGCTGGCGACGGTTGAGCTGCTCGGTGGCGCGGCGCAGTTCGCTTTCCGCGGCCACGACAATGGCCCGGCTGCGCAGGCGCATGCCGTCGGCCTCGGCGGCCGCACGCGCGATGGGCCCCTGGTTGCGGTCGAACAGCGGAATGGCCACCGACACGCCGTACTCGGTGCTGCGGCCCTCGTTGTTGTTCAGCCGGCCGACCATGAAAGTGGGCGTGGGATAGGCCTGGCGCCGCTCGGCCTCCAGCTGCTTCTCGGCGAAGGCTTGCTGGGCCAGCGCCGCGCGCACCGCGGGCAGGCGGTTCTGCGCCTGCGGCCAGATGGCGTCGAAACTCAGGGCATTCCAGTGCGAGACGATGGAACCGGCCGCGCGCGGCCGCCACGCCGGCGCGCCGACACTGGCCGCCACCCGGGCGGACGCCTGCAGCGTCTCGGCCTGGGCCTGGGCCAGTTGCGCATCCAGCGAGGCGCGTTCCACCTCGAGCCGGGTCAGATCGTAGCGGCTGCGCGCCCCCGCCTGGACCTGGCCTTGCACGATGCGGAAGGCGCCTTCCAGGTCGTCCTTGGCGTCCAGCCAGCGCTTCTCGCGCTCCTGCGATACCAGCAGCGACATGAAGTCCCGGGCCGCATCCTGCAGGGCCTGGGCATAGACCAGCCGCAGTTGTGCCCGGGCCGCCTCGACGCCGCTCTTGGCGCTCTCGATGCGGGCGCCGCGCTGGCCGAAGATCGGAATGTCCTGCGAGATGGTGGTTTCCTTCTCGCCCCGCTTGTGGGTATAGGCCACGCTGGGGTTGGAGAAGGTCTGGGCCGTCATCAGGTCGGCCTCGGCCATCGCCACCTGCGTGCGCTCGGCCTGCAGCGCGGGGCTGGAGGTCTTGACCAGTTCCAGCAGCTGGGGCAGCGACACTTCGGTGCCCAGCGCCGGGGGCAGATCGGCCGCGCGCGCCGCCGGCAGGCACAGCGCGACCAGCAGGATACCTAGATACTTACGCATTTTCGTTGTCCATAGATGCCGCGTCGCGCTCCTCGGCGGTCAGCATGCGCCTGGGTCCCAGCCAGGCATACAGCACGGGCAGCACGAACAGCGCCACCAGCGGCAGCACCGCCATGCCTCCCACCACCACGGAAGCGAACGGACGCTGCGTCTCGCTGCCCACGCCGGTGGACAAGGCCATGGGCAACAGGCCGATCAGGCCCAGCAGCGCCACCATCAGGATGGAGCGCATGCGCTCGGCGGCCCCCTCGATCAGCGCGGGAACCAGCGCCACGCCCTCGCGCCGCAGGTTCTCGACCGCGCTCAGGACCAGCAGGCCGGCCAGCGCCACCTGCCCCAAGAGGGCGATGAAGCCGATCGCCGCGCTGATGGACAGGTCGATGCCGGTCAGGTGCAGCGCGACGATGCCGCCTATCATGGCGAACGGCGCGGTCAGCAGGATGATGGACGCGCTGCGCGCGCTGCCCAGCGCGCTGAAGAGCAGGACGAACACCACCAGCAGCGACAGCGGCACGACGATCTTCAGGCGGGCCGAGGCGCGCTGCTGGTTCTCCCACTGGCCGCCCCACTGGGCGATGTAGCCCTCGGGCATCTTCACGTCCTTCTTGAAGGCGGCGATGGCCTCTTTCACGACCGAGCCCATGTCGCGCCCCTGGACGTTGAACTTCAGCGCCATGTAGCGGGCGTTGCCCTCGCGGAAGATCGAGGAGTTGCCCACCTTGAAGCTGATGCTGGCCAGGGCGTGCAGCGGCACGTAGGTGCCGTCGGGCGCCGAGACCTGGATCTCGCGTATGCGTGCCTCGTCCATCCGGTCCACGTAGGGCAGGCGCACCCGCACGGGCACGCTGCGCTCGCCTTCCCAGGCGGTGGTGACCACCTTGCCCGCCAGCGCGGTCTCGACGGCGGTGTCGGCCACTTCCATGGAAATGCCGTAGCGCGCCAGCGCGTCGCGGTTGAACTCGATGTGCAGTTGCGGGGCCGGCGCGTCGCGGTACAGGTCCAGGTCGACCACGCCATCGATGTGGCTGACGGCCTCCTTGGTCTGCTGCAGGATGCCGCGCATGGTCTCGATCTCGCTGCCGAACACCTTCAGCACCACGTGGCCGCGCGCGCCCGAGGTCGATTCCTCGACGCTGTCGCGGATGGGCTGGGCGAAGTTGAACTGCACGCCAGGGATGTCCGCCAGGGACTGGCGCATCTGGGCCACCAGTTCGTCCTTGGTCAGGCCCTTGCGCCACTGGGCGCGTTCCTTCAGGCGCACCAGCACCTTGGCGACGTTGATGGTCTCGTTGTCGGTGCCGTCTTCCGGCCGCCCCTGCTCGCTGGTGACGGAGATCGCCTCGGGCACCTCCTTGAGCCGCATGCGTATGGTGCGCAGCAGCTCCTGCCCCTTCTCCAGCGAGATCGACGGCGGCATCTGCACCAGCACGTAGGCGTCGCCCTCGTCCAGTTCGGGCAGGAACTCGGTCCCCAGTTGCGAACCCGCGTACAGCGCCAGCAACAGCGCCACGACGGCCACGGCGAACACGTTGCGCCGGTTGCGGCGGCTTTCCAGCACGCGCGCGATCCATCCCGAATAGGCATGGTGCATGCGCAGGAACACCGCCGGCTCGGGCGCCACCACGTCCTTGGGACGCAGCAGCAGCGCGCACAGCGCGGGCACCAGCGTCAGCGCGAACACCAGCGCGCCGACCAGCGCGAAAGTGTAGGTCATGGCCAGCGGGCGGAAGATGCGGCCTTCGATGCTTTCCAGCGAAAACACGGGGATCAGGGCCGCGATCACGATGGCCATCGCGAACAGCGTCGGCTTGGCCACCGACATGGCGGCCTCGATGATCAACTCGAACATGTCGCGGCGCGAGGCGGGTTTTCGCAGCCTGGCCTTGTGGATGATGGCCTCGGTCAGCACCACCGCGCCGTCGACGATGATGCCGAAGTCGATGGCGCCCATGGAGATGAGGTTGGCCGGCATGCCCAGGAAATGCAGGCCGACGAACGCCACCAGCAGCGACAGCGGGATGACCACCGCGACGATCAGCGAACCGCGCAGGCTGCGCAGGAACAGCCACAGCACGCCCACGATCAGCGTCGCGCCGAACAGCAGGTTGTGATAGACGGTATGCAGCGTATGGCCGACCAGGTGCGAGCGGTCATAGCTGGGCTCGATGCGCATGCCCGTGGGCAGCATGTGCGCGTTGATGTCGTCCACCTTGGCGTGGACCTGGTCCAGCACCTTGCTGGGATTCTCGTCGCGCTTGAGCAGCACGATGCCTTCGACGATGTCGTCCTCGTCGTTCATCCCCACCGAGCCCTGGCGCGGCGTGTAGGACTGCACCACGCGGGCCACGTCCTTGACGCGCACGGGGGTGTTGTTGTGCACGTCCAGCACGATGGTCTCGATGTCGCGCGGCGTGCGCAAGAGGCCGATGCCGCGGATGATCAGCGATTGCTCGCCGCGGCGCAGCAGCCCGCCGCCCACGTTCTGGTTGGACTTCGAGACGGCCTCGACCACCTGGTCCAGCGTCAGGTTGTGCGCCATCAGCTTGGCCGGATCCACCTCGATGTGGAACTCCTTGACGAAGCCGCCCATGCTGACCACATCGGCCACGCCCTGGATCTGCTTGAGGACCCGGGCCACGGTCCATTCCTGCTCGGAGCGCAGCTGGGCCAGCGTATGGCGGTCGCTGTTGAGCCGGTAATAGAAGATCTTGCCCAGCGGCGTGTTGTCGGGCGCCATCTCCGGCGTCACGCCGTCGGGCAGGTCGGCCGACGGCAGCCGCTGGGTGACCTGCACCCGCGCGTCGAAGCTCTTGGTCTTGTCGTCGAAGACCATGGTGATCATCGACAGGCCGAAATAGCTCTCGGACCGCAGCGACACCAGCCCGGGCGTGCCGTTCAGCGCCCGCTCGAGGGGAAACGTCACCTGCCGCTCGACCTCTTCCGGCGCCAGGCCGGGGGCGAGCGAGATGACGCCCACCTGGACGTTGGTGACGTCGGGATAGGCCTCGATGGCGGTGTTCAGGAAGGCGTAGACGCCGTAGATGGCGACGATCAGCGTCGCGGTCAGCGCCACCAGGCGGCGATGGACCACCAGCGCAATGAGTGAACGCATGGCGGATCCTTACAGCAGTTGGTTGGCGGCGCCGTCGAGCAGCAAGCCGCCCTTGGTGACCACCTTGTCGCCCGGCTCGATGCCCGACAATACGGGGATGTAGCCGTTGGACGGTTGGCCCAGCGACACGGTACGCGCCTCGAACACGTTGTCCGAGACCTGGACGAATACGATGGAGCGCTGGCCGTCCTTGATCAGCACCGAGGTGACGGGCACCGACAACCCCTCGGCGGCGCGGCTCTGGATGCCGGCCCGGGCCAGCATGCCCGCGCGCAGGTTGGGATTGGAGTCGTCCAGCGTGATGAACACCTGCCCGCGGCGGGTCTGGGCGTTCAGGGCCGAGCCCACGCGCAGCACCTTGCCCGTCAGGGGCCGGTCCAGCGAGGCCACCACGATCTGCACCGGCGCCCCCTGGGCGATCGTGCTGAGGTCGCTTTCGAAGACGTCGGCGTTGATCCACAGCGCGGTCGGATCGCCCACGGTGAACAGCGATCCGGAATCGGGTCCCACCGACGCGCCGGGCGTGGTGTTGCGGTTGATAACCACGCCGGCGCGCGGCGCGCGCAGCAGCAGCGTGTCGCTGCCGCCGCCGCCCAGGAAGCTGGCGGCCCGCGACGCCACGTCGGCGTTGTGCTGGGCCTCCTGCAGCTTGGCCTCGGCCACGACCAGTTCGGCCTCGATGCCGATGCCCTTCTCCATCATCAGGCGCTGGCGCTTGGCCTCGGCCTGGGCCACCCGCAGTTCGACCTGGGCATTGGCGTAGTCGGCCCGCACGCGCGAGGCGTCGGGGCTGGACAGCGTCGCCAGCGGCGTTCCGGCCTTGACCACGTCGCCCACCTGGGCCTGGACCTGGAGGATGCGGCCGGATGCCGGCGCCACCACCTCGGCCACCTGTTCCTCGCGGAAAGCCACCCGGGCCGGCGCCCACACCACGTGCACCGCGCCCTGGGTCCCCATTTCCTGGATTTCCATGTACTTGAGCGAGGCCGGCTTGACGCGGACCTGCCCGGGCGCGAGCGGCGCGGCGTTTTCGGTGGGAGCCGGAGGAGCCTCTTGCTTGTCCGAGCAGGCCGCCAGGGCAAGCAGACAGGTGACGACGACAAAATGGGCAAAACGCGGCATGAGCAACCTTTGACGATTTTACGGCTCGGATCGGTCGTCGACGCGTCCCACGGCGCGAGGCACTCCTGATCCGGATCGCGTGATGTTAGCGACCGGCTGAAAGGGAAAGCATGGCCGAAACATTACCGTTTTGTCATTTTTCCCAGCCTGGGCAGCGTGATACGGGCCACCAGGCCGGGGCCGGCGTCGTCCAGGTCCAACGAAGCGTTGTGGAGGCTGGCGATGGCCGTCACGCTGGCCAGGCCCAGGCCGTAGCCCGGTACGCGGCGGTTGAGCCGGAAGAACCGGGTCCCGACCTTGGAGCGCTCGATGGCCTGGATGCCGGGCCCGTTGTCCTGCACCACCAGCGACACCGTGTCGCTTTCTCGCTGCGTGCTGACCGTGACGCGGGCGGGGCTGCCGGCGTATTTGATCGCGTTGTCCAGCAGGTTGGCCACGGCGCTGGCCAGCAGGTCCTTGTCGCCCGCCGCCATGACGTCTTCGTCCATGCGCACGCGCAGCTCCACGCCCTTTTCCTCGGCCACCGGCTCGTACAGTTCCACCACGTCGGCCACGATGTCGTTCAGCGATACCGGTTGGAAAGCCTGGCGCCGAGCGCCCGACTCCGCCTCGGCGATCTGCAGCAGCTTGTCGAAGACGATGGTGAGTTCCTCGATCTCGCGGATGGCGAAGGTCGTGGCCTGCGCCACCTGCGCCGGGTCCGTGCCCGGACGGCTGGCCACTTCCAGCTTGGCGCGGATCCGCGACAGCGGCGTGCGCAGATTGTGGGCGATGGTGTTGGAGACGTGCCGCACGCCGTCCATCAGGATCTCGATCCGGTCCAGCATCAGGTTGATGTCGTGGCTCAGGCGCGCGAACTCGTCGTCCTTGCCGGACACCGGGATGCGCTGCGTCAGGTCGCCGGCCTCGATCTGGGCGGCGGTGCGGCGGATCGCGCCGACCCGGCTCTCGAGCTGGTCGCGGAACACGATGGCGCCGATGATGGCCAGCAGCACCGAGACCACCGCCGCCGCCATCAGCGCGTTGCCGACCAGTTGCTCGAGGTCCTTCTGGTCGCGCATGTCGCGGCCGACCAGCAGGACGGACCCGTCGGCCAGCAGTTCCGTGCGGAACCGGCTGTAGGAGATGCGCCCGTCCCGCAGCACCTGCTTTTCGACGATCCCGAAGGTGGGCTTGAGCAGGTCGCGGGAAACGGCGATGTTGCCCGCCATTTTCTTGCCCGCCGCTGTGGCCAGCAGGTAGACCTCGGTATCGGAGTTGACGCCGTCGGTCAGGGTCTCGGTGATGTCGTCGGCCAGCCGCTCGGGCCCGTAGGCCTCGAAATGGCTGACCATCCGGTGGCTGGCCGACACCAGTTGCCGGTCGATGCGGTTCTGCAGCACGCCGATGGTCTGCACGTACAGCACCGACAGCAGCACCATCATGAACAGCACCACCGACACGCCATAGCCCAGCGCGAGCCGGAACGCGACCGACTGCCACAGTCGCCGGACGAAGGCCAGCGGCCCGGTCTGGCGGCCGGGATAGTCGTCGTAGGCCGTGCTCAACGCGGCGCCGCCGAGATCATGTACCCCACCCCGCGCACCGTATGGATCAGGGGAGGCGCGAAGCCGTTGTCGATCTTGTTGCGCAGGCGGCTGATCTGCACATCGATCACGTTGGTCTGCGGATCGAAGCGATAGTCCCAGACCGCCTCGAGCAGCATGGTGCGGGTCACGACCTGTTCCTGGTTCAACAGCAGGTAGACCAGCAGGCGGAACTCGCGCGGCTGCAGCGTGATGGTCTTGCCGTCGCGCTCGACGGTGCGCTTGGTCAGGTCGGCCCGGAGATTGGCGATGCGCAGTTCGCGCACATCGTCGCGGGCACGGGCCCTGCGGTACAGGGCCTCGACCCGCGCCGCCAGCTCGGAGAACGCGAACGGCTTGGTGAGGTAGTCGTCGCAGCCGCCGCGCAGCCCCCTGACCCGCTCGTCCAGCCCCGCCAGCGCGCTCAGGATCAGCACGGGCGTCGTCTTGCCTATGCCTCGCAGCGTGGTCAGGATGGACAGGCCGTCCACGTCGTTGGGCAGCATGCGGTCCAGGATGATGACGTCCCAGGCCTCGGTCATGGCGCGATTGAGCCCGTCGGCGCTGTCGCG
The DNA here is from genome assembly GCF_002188635.1 of Pigmentiphaga sp. NML030171. GTDB lineage: Bacteria > Pseudomonadota > Gammaproteobacteria > Burkholderiales > Burkholderiaceae_B > Pigmentiphaga > Pigmentiphaga daeguensis. Next base: position 66,643 of record NZ_NINX01000036.1, read on the forward strand.
GCAGGCCGCCACCTCGTGGCCGGCCTCCTTCAGACCGTTGCAGATATAGCGCGAAGTATCGACTTCGTCTTCGATGACCAGGCAGCGCATGGCGGCTAACGATTCCCGACTGATGAAGATCCGGCGCGCGTGGATGGCGCCGGGCTCCTAATAGTCTACCCTCGTTGCCGCGACCGGGACGGCCGCCTCAGGCCTCGATGACGGCTTCCAGGAACTGGCGCGTGCGCGCGCGGGCCGGATGACCGAAGACCTGGGCGGACGGTCCGTCCTCGACGATGCGGCCGCCGTCGAAGAACAGGGTGCGGTCCGAGCTGCGCTCGGCGAACTTCATCTGGTGCGTCACGACGATCATCGTCATGGTGCGCCGCGCCGACAGCTCCCGCATGATCTCCAGCACGCCGCCCACCAGTTCCGGGTCCAGCGCCGAGGTCACCTCGTCGAACAGCATGACTTCCGGCCGCATGGCCAGCGCGCGGGCAATGCCGACCCGTTGCTTCTGGCCGCCGGAAAGATTGGCGGGATACCGATCCAGCTTGTCTCCCAGCCCCACCATGTCCAGGTATTCGCGCGCCCGCTGCTCGGCCTCGTCCCGGCCCAGCCCCAGCACGTGCCTGGGCGCCTCGGCCACATTGCGCAATGCCGTCATATGGGGGAACAGGTTGAAGTGCTGGAACACCATGCCTATCCGTCCCCGCACCCTGCTCAGATGCGCCGGCCGGGCCGGGACTTCCCTGCTGCCCCGCCGTTCGGTCCACATGGATTCGCCATCGATCAGGATGCGGCCGGCATCGGGCCGCTCCAGCGTCATCAGCAGGCGCAGCAGCGTCGACTTGCCGGACCCCGACGGACCGATCAGCGCGACCGTCTGGCCGGCCGGAATGTGCAGGTCCAGGCCCCGCAGCACCTCGACCTCGCCGTAGCGCTTGCAGACATTCTCCAGCGTGACACTGGCGCTCATGCGTCCTCCTTCATGTCGTCGTTCGGCTCAGCGCAGCCTGGCTCCCACGCGCCTCACTCCCCAGGCCGCGGCCAGGCTCAGCGCCAGGAAGATCAGCCCCACCAGCGTGAGCGGCTCGGTATAGCGGAACGTGGCCGAACCGGCGATCTTGCTGGCCTGGAGCAGTTCCACCACGGTGATGGCCGACAGCAGCGGCGTATCCTTGAACATGGCGACGAAGTAGTTCCCCAGCGCCGGCACGATGGGCGGGATCGCCTGCGGCAGGATGACGTCCCGCAGCGTCCGCCAGCGACCGAGATTGAGCGCCAGCGCCGCGTCCGACTGCCCGCGCGGCACGCTTTCCAGGCCGGCCCGGTACACCTCGGCGCAGTAGGCGGCGTAGTGCACGCCCAGTCCCAGTACGCCGGTGGCCAGCGGCGAGAACTGCACGCCCGTGACCGGCAGCACGTAGAACAGGAAGAACAGTTGCATCAGCAGCGGCGTGCTGCGCACGAACTCGATGACCAGCGCCGCGCCCCAGGCCAGCGGCCGCAGCGGTGCCCTTCGCATCAGCGCCAGCACCAGCCCCAGCGTCACGGCCAGCGCCATGCCCAGCAGCGTGGCCTGCACGGTGATCGCCAGGCCGTCCAGCAAGGTGGGCAGCACGGCGCGGGCATAGCCCCAGTCGAACAGCGGCTGGCTGGCGGCCGCGCTCATGCCCGCCCCCGGTGGCGGGCCGCACGCCGCTCCAGCAGCCGCATGCCGCCGTTCAGGACCTGGGCGGCGGCGAAATACATGAGCAGCGCGATGCTGAACACCTCCACGGTGCGGAAAGTCTCGCTGCGCAGCAGTTGCGCGCTGAAGGTCAGGTCGGTGATGGTGATCAGCGACACCAGGGCGGTGTTCTTGAGCAGTTCGATCAGGAGGTTGCCGGCCGGCGGCAGCATCAGCGGCACGGCCTGCGGCACCAGGATGCGCCACAGCGTGGCCGTCGGCGTCATGTTCAGCGCCACCGCGGCCTCGGCCTGCCCCTTGGGCACGTTGGCGATCGCGCCGCGCACGATCTCGGCTCCGTAGGCCCCGGTATGCAGGCCCAGCACCAGGATGCCCGCCCAGACCGCCGGCAGCCGCAGGCCCAGCAGAGGCAGCACGTAGTAGACCCAGAAAAGCTGCACCAGCGCGGACGTTCCGCGGAACACCTCCACGTAGCAGGCCGCGGGCCACGATAGGTAGGGCCGCCGCGACATGCGCCCCAGGCCGGACAGCAGCGCCGCCGGGATGGCCAGCGCCGCCGCGCCCGCGGTGAGCTGCAAGGTGACCCACAGGCCGCGCAGCAAGGGCGGCAACAGCTCGGGAAGGTCGGTCATGACGGATCGGAGGCCGGGGCGGGCGCGGCGGCGGGAGACTGCCCGCACAACTGCGCCGACGTCGCGTCGCCCGGCAGTTCGTTCGCGGTGAAGCCGAAAGGCTCGACCAGGCGCTGGTGCTCGGGCGTCCCGATGAAATGCGCCAGCTCGCGGTCGAAGGCTTCGCGCAGCGCCACGTCCCCCTGGCGGAAGCCGAACGCGCCGTACCCGCGCACCGCTTCGCCGTTCTCGGTAGGCTGGACGAACCGGGCCACCTTGTCGATCTGCCAGTCCGGCACCTTGGTCAGCACGTAGTTCAAAGTCAGCGCCGTCGCGGCATAGACGTCCGCCCGCCCCGCCACCACGCCCTCGACCGCGCTGACCACGTCGGGAAACACCACGACCTGCGACGGCGGCACGCCCGCGCGCGCGGCGTAGTCGTTCTGCACCGCCCCGACCACCACGCCCACGCGGGCGCCGGGGTCGGCGGCCACGTCGGCATAGCCATGCAATCGGCGCGGATTGTCCGTACGCTGGAGGAACCCGTCGCCCACGCCGTAGGTGGGATTGGAGAAGGCGATCTGGCGGCACCGGTCGGGCAGCACGTACATGCCGGCGGCGATCATGTCAAAACGGCCGGCCAGGAGGCCCGGGATCAGCGCGCCGAACTCGGTCAGCACGCCTTCGACCTCGCCTATGCCCAGCCGCCCCAGGATCACACGGGCGATTTCCGGGGCTTCGCCCGTCAATCGGCCCGCCCGGCTGTCCATGTAGGCGAACGGCGCCTCGTTCGCATAGCCGATGCGCAACCGGCCGGCCTGGACGGCGCGCTGCAGGCTGTCGGGCTGGGCCGCGGCCCCGGGAGTGGCGCCAGCGTCGGCCGCTCCCGCCGAAGGCGCGATGCCTGCCAGCCATACCGCCGTCCACGTCGCAAGAAGAAAACGAGTCATGAGTCGCCCGGGCAATACCAAGGCAAATCATATCTCCTAATAATATTTCAGTTCAAATCAATTGAAGGCGAATGATCTGGACGATGCGCGATGGCCGGACGTGAAAACGCCCCCGCGCGCGGCCTGGGGCCGCGGGTCGGGGGCGTCGGGCGCGGCGGCTGGCCGCCGCGCCGGGTTGGCCTTGCAGGATGCCGTCAGGCGGCGCGACGACGGGAATCGAAGCGGCGCACGGGCGCGTCGCGGCGATCGCCTTCCGGACGGGCTGCGCGGGGACGGTCGGCCCAGGCCTGGGCCGGACGCTCGCGGCGGTCACCTTCGGGGCGGCCGCCCTGGGGACGATCGCCCCAGGTGCGCTCGCCCTGCGGACGGTCGCCACGCGGCCGGGCGGCGTAGCCCTGGCCTTCGGGCGAACGCTCGCGGCGATCGTCCTGGAAGCGCGGCTCGTACCGGCGCTCACCGTAGCCCTGGCGTTCGCCCTGGGACGGTTCGCCATGGCGGCGCTCGCCGCGCGGACGGTCGCCGAAAGCCGGACGCTCGTCGCGGTTGCGGTCGAAATGGCCACGGCCTTCGTACTGCCGCTGCCCGCCTTCACGATTCTGGTAGCCGCCACGGCCGCCCTGGCGCCAGCCCGGCTTGCCGCCGGGGCCGCCGCGGCGCGGACGGTCGGAGCCGTGCCGCGGCGCGCGCTGCGGCTCGAGTCCGGGGATCACCTGGACGGGGATGCTCTGGTCCGTATAACGCTCGATGGTGCGGATCTTGTGACGCTCGCCATGCGCGGCCAGCGTGAACGCCAGGCCGTCGCGGCCCGCGCGGCCGGTACGGCCGATGCGGTGCACGTAGTCCTCGGCCTGCATGGGCAGGTCGAAGTTGACGACGTGGCTGATGCCTTGCACGTCGATACCCCGCGCCGCCACGTCGGTGGCGACAAGGATCTGCACCCGGCCGCGCTGCATGTTGCCCAGGGTACGGGTACGCTGGCGCTGGTTCATGTCGCCATGCAACGCCTCGGCGGCGAAGCCCTGGTCGGCCAGCGTGTCGGCCAGATCGTCGGCCGCGCGCTTGGTCGAGGTGAAGACGATGGCCTGCTGGATGTTGACGTCGCGCAGCAGGTGGTCCAGCAGGCGCATCTTGTGCTCCATGTCATCCGCGTACAGCAGCGACTGGGTGATGTTGGCGTGCTTTTCCTTCTGGCTGGCGATCTCGATGCGCTGGGGGTCGCGCATCATCTTGGCAGCCATCCGGGCCACCGAGCCGTCCAGCGTGGCCGAGAACAGCAGCGTCTGCCGGGTGGCGGGCGTGCGCGCCACGATGGCCTCGATGTCGTCGATGAAACCCATGTCCAGCATGCGGTCGGCCTCGTCCAGCACCAGGACCTCGACTTCGGACAGGTTCACCTTGCCGGACTGGACGTGGTCCAGCAGACGGCCCGGGGTCGCGACCAGCACGTCGACCCGGCGCGACAGCGCCTTCAACTGGGCACCATAGGGCATGCCGCCGACGACCGTGGCCGTGCGCAGCCAGTTCAGCGCCTTGCCATAGGTGCGGGTGGCTTCCGACACCTGCTGGGCCAGCTCGCGCGTGGGGGTCAGCACCAGCACGCGCACGCCGGGCGTGCGCAGCGGCGAAGCCTGGACCTGCCGGTTCAGGGCCGGCAGCATGAAGGCCGCGGTCTTGCCGCTACCGGTCTGGGACGACACCATGAGGTCGTGCCCCTCCAGCGCCAGCGGGATGGCCCGGGCCTGGACCGGCGTCGGCTCGGTAAAGCCGGCTTCGGTCAGCGCGCCGACGATGGCGGGAGCAAGGCCGAGTTCAGTGAAAGACATATTCATTCCTTACGTTACGTATGGCGCAACGCAAGCCTTTCCCCACCGGACATACCCGGACGCGCGAAAAACGCGGCCATGGCCCCGCCAAGGACGGGGCCGGATTCATCGAGCCTGGAAAGCTGGCGCTACGCTGCGGAGACGGACACGGCCGCTCCGGACGGATCATCGGCGCCGACCGATATCACCGTGCGCGCAACGCAAAGGGAAAAACGAGGTCAGAGACGATGCAGTTTTCGGTCAACCCACTTGGTTACCGATCGTCTGCATGAAGGCCACACCGGTGCCCGACAGGGCGATGGCGTGATTTGTGCAGTACAGCAATATTACCCCAGATTTACCCTAATAGATACCCCACAAAACCACACACCTCAAAAAAATACCCCCACGCTTGCCGCTACGCGGCGGCGCTGCCCCCCGAGGGGGCGCTTTTTGCCTTGGGGCGGCCCTGCGGCAAAAAATATGCCCCCACGCTTGCCGCTACGCGGCGGCGCTGCCCCCCGAGGGGGCGCTTTTTGCCTTGGGGGCGGCCCGGCGGCAAAAAATATGCCCCCCACGCTTGCCGCTACGCGGCGGCGCTGCCCCCCGAGGGGGCGCTTTTTGCCTTGGGGGCGGCCCGGCGGCAAAAAATATGCCCCCACGCTTGCCGCTACGCGGCGGCGCTGCCCCCCGAGGGGGCGCTTTTTGCCTTGGGGGCGGCCCGGCGGCAAAAAAACAGGCCGCCAACAACCGTCGACGGCCCCACACAGACCCAGGGCACAGCGGATCCGGCTCCGCCGGTCCGCCAGTGCCGCCCCCTGGGGGGCGCGCGTAAGCGCGTACGGGGGGGTCAGTCAGCCAGTTCCACCTCCGGCTGCGGCGCGGCCTTGGGTGGCGTATCGTCGAAGTTGAGCTTGATCTCGTCGTCGACCATGTCCACGGTCACCCGGCCGCCGCTGACCAGCTTGCCGAACAGCAGTTCGTCGGCCAGCGCGCGGCGGATGGTGTCCTGGATCAGGCGCTGCATGGGACGCGCGCCCATCAGCGGATCGAAGCCCTTCTTGCCCAGGTAGGCGCGCAGGGCATCGGTGAAAATGACCTCGACGCGCTTCTCGTGCAGTTGCTCTTCCAGCTGCATCAGGAACTTGTCGACCACGCGCAGGATGATCTCTTCGTTCAGGGCCTTGAACGAAATGATCGAGTCCAGGCGGTTGCGGAACTCCGGCGTGAACATGCGCTTGATTTCCGCCATCTCGTCGCCCTGCTCGCGCGCGCCGGAGAAGCCGATCACGTTCTTCTGCAGGGTTTCGGCACCGGCGTTGGTCGTCATGATGATGATGACGTTGCGGAAATCCGCCTTCCGGCCGTTGTTGTCCGTCAGCGTTCCGTGGTCCATGACCTGCAGAAGGATGTTGAAGACCTCGGGGTGGGCCTTCTCGATCTCGTCCAGCAGCAGCACGCAGTGCGGCTTCTTGGTGATGGCCTCGGTCAGGAGGCCGCCCTGGTCGAAGCCGACGTATCCCGGCGGCGCGCCGATCAGGCGCGAGACGGCATGGCGCTCCATGTACTCGGACATGTCGAAGCGCAGCAGCTCGATGCCCAGGATGAAGGCGAGCTGCTTGGCCACCTCGGTCTTGCCGACGCCGGTGGGACCGGAGAACAGGAACGCGCCGATGGGCTTGTCGGGCTTGCCCAGCCCCGAGCGCGCCATCTTGATGGACGCGGACAGCGCGTCGATGGCGGCGTCCTGGCCGAACACCACGGCCTTCAGGTCGCGCTCGAGCGTGGCCAGCTTGCTGCGGTCGTCGCTGGAGACCGATTGCGGCGGAATCCGGGCGATCTTGGACACGATGTCCTCGATCTCGGCCTTGCCGATGACCTTCTTCTGCCGCGACTTGGGCAGGATGCGCTGGGCCGCGCCGGCCTCGTCGATGACGTCGATGGCCTTGTCCGGCAGGTGGCGGTCGTTGATGAATTTGGCCGACAGTTCGGCGGCCGCCGACAGCGCCGCCGACGAGTACTTGACGCTGTGGTGGTCCTCGAACCGCTGCTTGAGGCCGCGCAGGATCTGCACGGTCTGCTCGACGCTGGGCTCGTTGACGTCGATCTTCTGGAAGCGCCGCGACAGGGCATGATCCTTCTCGAAGATGCCGCGGTATTCGGTGTACGTGGTCGCGCCTATGCACTTGAGCTGGCCCGAGGACAGGGCCGGCTTGAGCAGGTTGGAGGCATCCAGCGTACCGCCCGACGCGGCGCCGGCGCCGATGAGGGTGTGGATCTCGTCGATGAACAGCACCGCCTTGGGGCTTTCCTTGAGCTGCTTGAGCACCGCCTTCAGGCGCTGCTCGAAGTCGCCGCGGTACTTGGTGCCCGCCAGCAGCGCGCCCATGTCCAGGGAATAGACGCAGGCATCCGCCAGCACGTCGGGCACGGCGCCTTCGGTGATGCGCCAGGCCAGGCCCTCGGCGATGGCGGTCTTGCCCACGCCGGCCTCGCCCACCAGCAGCGGATTGTTCTTGCGGCGGCGGCACAGCACCTGGATGACCCGCTCGACCTCGCTGTCGCGGCCGATCAGCGGATCGATCTTGCCGGCCTTGGCGGCCACGTTCAGGTTCTGGGTGTACTGGTCCAGCGGCGACTGCTTGGCCTCGGCCTCGGCTTCCGCCTCGGGTTCCTTGGGCGTGCTGGAGGACTCCAGCTGGGGCTGCTTGGTGATGCCGTGGGACATGAAGTTGACCACGTCCAGGCGGGTGATGCCCTGCTGGTGCAGGTAATAGACCGCGTGGGAATCCTTTTCGCCGAAGATGGCGACCAGCACGTTGGAGCCGGCCACTTCCTTCTTGCCGTTGCCCGTGGACTGCACGTGCATGATCGCGCGCTGGATGACGCGCTGGAAACCCAGCGTGGGCTGGGTATCGGCCTCTTCCGTGCCCGGGATCACGGGCGTGTTGTCGTTGACGAAATTGCGCAGGTTGCGGCGCAGGTCGTCCAGGTTGGCGGCGCAAGCGCGCAGCACCTCGGCCGCCGACGGATTGTCGAGCAGCGAGAGCAGCAGATGCTCTACCGTGATGAATTCGTGCCGAGCCTGACGGGCCTCGACGAACGCCATGTGAAGGCTAACTTCCAATTCTTGAGAAATCACGCTTCCTCCATGATGCACTGAAGCGGATGCTGGTTCTGCCGTGAGAAACGGCTTACCTGGTCGATCTTGGTCCTGGCGATGTCCCGCGGATAGATTCCGCAGACGCCGCGACCCTCGTGATGCACCTTGAGCATGATCTGGGTGGCCTGCTCGCGCCCCTTGCTGAAAAATTTCTCCAATACCAGCACAACGAACTCCATCGGCGTGAAATCATCGTTCAACAACACCACCGTGAACATTGGAGGTGGTTTGGTCTTCGACGGTTCCCGCTCAAGCAGCGTTGTCTGATCCGGTTGAGAATCGAACCCGGTGCCCATGCGCCTATTCTATCCACTTGAAAGTGCCCCGCAAGCCATCAGCATACTCCTATATGCCCGGGCCATCCCGAGCTTGACGCAGCCGGACATCTTTCCCATTATTTGATGCCTGGGGCCAGGTTTATCAAGCCCCGGAAGTAGCAAACCCACCAAAACTCGCACCGGCGAAGCGCACGATCGACTGCCTACGGCACCGGGGGAGCGCGCCTCGCATATGTTGTAACTGACTACAAGAAGGCATTACGTCATGTCCAGCGATATCAGCCAAGGCAAGAGGGGTAGCGGCACCGTCAAATGGTTCAATGATGCCAAGGGCTTCGGATTCATCACGCCCGACGACGGCGGCGACGACCTGTTCGCCCATTTCTCCTCCATCCAGATGAACGGCTTCAAGACCCTGAAAGAAGGCCAGAAGGTCACCTTCGAGGCGGCCCAGGGTCCGAAGGGCAAGCAGGCGCTGAACATCAGCGAAGCGGCCTGACCGGCTCCGGTCCGGCGGCCTGAACTGCCCGGGCCCGCCAGAGCCACCTGCTCCGGCGGGCCCCTACATTTTCCCCCCAGCGCCGGCCCATCGCGCCTTTAACCTTGTCGTGGGCCTGGTCATGCTACCCTCGCCGGGAGCCTTCCGCGGCGGCGCCGCCCCGTGGACGCTCGCCCCCACCCTTTTCCGCTCCCCTGCCGACGTCATGACCCGCATACGTTCCTTCCTGCCGCGCCTGGCTGCCGGCGCAGGCGCCTGCATCGCCACCGCCCTCCTGGCCTCGACCGCCTCGGCCCAGGCCACGCTGCCCGTGCAAACGTTGCGGGCCGGCATGCACCTGATCCACGCCGAGGTCGCCAGTACCCCGCCCACGCGCGAGCGCGGCCTGATGTTCCGCGAACGCCTGGGGCCCAACCAGGGCATGCTGTTCATTTTCGAGATGCCCGGCACCCAATGCATGTGGATGCGCAACACGCTGATTCCGCTGTCGGTGGCCTTCATCGCCGATGACGGCACCATCGCCAACATCGAGGACATGGCGCCCAGGGCGGAAGACAGCCACTGCGCCGCCCAGCCCGTGCGCTACGCCCTGGAAATGGAACGCGGCTGGTTCGCCAAGCGCGGGCTGAAGGCCGGCTCGCGCCTGGAAGGCATCCCCGGCGTCCGCTAGGACCTGCTGCCGGCCGGCGCCCGTCCCGGCCCATGCCGGGACGGGCCCGCCTCCGACTCTCCTTCCCGCCGCCATCCTTGCACCTTCAGCGTGCCGCCCCGGGCCACCCTTGCGCCTGGCGTAAAACTCTTTTCCGGTTTTTCCATTCAAATCGTCCCCGGCCACGTCTACAGTAGCCGACCTGAGCACGCCCGTGGCAGGCGGAAGAAACAAGCATCCAGGAGACCACGCCTTGCGCAACCTGAACGAAGACACCATCACCCAGGCCGTGCTGGCCCGGCACGCCCAGGCGCCCGACGCCCGCCTGAAGCAGATCATGACCAGCCTCGTGCAGCACCTGCACGAATTCGCCCGCGAGGTGAAACTGACGGAAGCGGAATGGGCCGCGGGCATCGAGTTCCTGACCGCCACGGGACACATCACCGACGACAAGCGGCAGGAGTTCATCCTGCTGTCCGACACGCTCGGACTGTCGACGCTGGTGACCGCGATGAACCACCGCAAGCCACCCGCCTGTACGGAAGCCACGGTCTTCGGTCCGTTCTTCGTCGAAGGCGCGCCCGAGTACGCGCTGGGAGACGACATCGCCAACGGCGCCAAGGGCGACCCGTGCTTCGTGCGCGGCACGGTCAGGAGCGTGGACGGCACGCCCATTGGCGGCGCGGAAATGGAGGTCTGGCAGGCGGACGCGGAAGGCTTCTACGACGTGCAGAATCCCGACGATCCCACCCACCGGGGCCGCGGCCGCATCCATTCCGCGCCGGACGGCAGCTTCCATTTCCGCTCCATCCTGGCCGAAGCCTATCCCATCCCCCACGACGGCCCCGTCGGCCGCATGCTGGCCGCGCTGGGCCGCCATCCCTGGCGGCCCGCCCACCTGCATTTCATGATCCGCGCCGAGGGCTACGAGACCCTGGTCACCCACGTCTTCCGCGACGGCGACCAATACCTGGACTCCGACGCGGTATTCGGCGTGCGCTCGTCGCTGATCGCGCAATGGGTCCGGCACGAGCCCGGCCCCACGCCCGACGGCGGCACCAGCGCGCAGCCCTTCCATACGCTGGACTTCGACTTCGTGCTGAACCCGGTCTCCGGGTCCACCCCCTGATTTTCCCGACTGGAGGACTCATGTACGACCAAGAAAAACTCGCCATACGCGAATTGGTGGAGAACTGGGCGCTGTGGCGCGACGCCGGCGACTGGGAACGCTTCGCCACCGTCTGGCACGAGGACGGCCGCATGAACGCGACCTGGTGCCAGGCCCCGGCCACCGAATTCATCCGGCAAAGCCGGGAAGGCATGGAGCGCGGGGTCAACATCCTGCACTTCCTGGGTGGCATGACCATCGACCGCGAAGGCGACCGGGCCGTCGCCCAGACCAAGATGACCATTTCCCAGCGCGCCACCGTGGACGGCGTGCTGTGCGACGTGGTGTGCACCGGCCGCTTCTACGATTTCCTGGAAAAGCGCGGCGGCCGCTGGGGCATGGTCGAACGCCAGCCCATCTACGAAAAAGACAGGATGGACCCGGTGGACCCGGCCGCCCGCCCGGAACTGGACGCGGCGCTGCTGGCGCGCTTCCCCGAGGGCTATCGCCACCTGGCCTATCTGCAGGTCAAGATAGGCATGGACGTCAAGACCACCATGCCCGGCCTGCACGGCCAGGAAGTCCAGGCGCTGTACGCTCGCGGCAAGGCCTGGCTGGCGGGATCCGCGCGGCCCTGACGCCTCGCGGGAAAGCCTGCCGCCGGCTCCGGGCCGGCGGCAAACCACAATAAGAAGCACACAGGAGACTACCGATGTTCCATACCGACCCGAAACGGCCGGGCGCGTTGCTGTGCGCGCTCGCCTTGACCCTGGCCCTGCCTGCGGCCGCCCAGGACTGGCCCAGCCGGCCCGTGCGCATGGTGGTGGGCTTTGCTCCCGGCGGGGGCACCGACATCATCGCCCGGATGGTGGCCCAGCCCCTGGCGGAAATCCTGGGCCAGCCCATCGTGGTGGAGAACAAGCCCGGCGCCGGCGGCACGCTGGCCGCGGGCACGGTGGCGCGCGCCGCCGCGGACGGCCACACGGTGTTCGTCATGAACAATGGACACGCGGTCTCGGCGGCCATCTACCGCAAGCTGCCCTTCGATTCGGTCAAGGACTTCGCGCCGGTCTCCATGCTGTGCGCCCAGCCATTGGTGGTGGCAGCCGGCAAGAACTTCCCGGCCACCGATATCGCCGGCCTGGTGAAAATGGCCAGGGCGCAGCCCGGCAAGCTGAACTACGCGAGCGTCGGCATCGGCAGCACCCAGCATTTCGCCGGCGAACTGCTGCGCCAGGTCACCGGCATCGACATCGTCCACGTCCCCTACAAGGGCACGCCGAACACGGTGGCCGCCGTGCTGAGCGGCGAGGTGGAACTGCTGGTGGACGTGGCCTCGCCCCTGCTGGGCCACATTCGCGCCGGGGAGCTCAAGCCCCTGGCGGTGACGTCGCCGCGGCGCTATGAAGGCCTGCTCCAGACGCCCACGGCGCTGGAGTCGGGCGTGGCCGGCTACGACGTGACGACCTGGTACGGGCTGGCCTTCCCGGCCGGCACCCCCGCCGCCGTCGTCGACAAGATGAACCAGGCGGTGCGCCGGGTGCTTGCCGACGAAAACGTCCGCAAACAGGCGCTGGCGGCGGCCTGCCTGCCGGAGGCCTCCACGCCTCAGGCGATGGCCAGCCATGTCGGCGCCGAGATCGAGCGGTGGCGCACGGTCATGCAGAAGGCCGGCATCGAGCAGCAATGAGCCGGTCCCGATGCGGTCCGGCCCCGGCCGCCGCCGGGGCCGGACCGCGGGTCGCGGGGATCAGAGCAGCGTGGCGGCCTGCTCGAAGGACAGGCGCGGCTGGCGATCGAACAGCTTGGACGTGTCGCCGTAGCCCAGCGAGCAGATGAAGTTGGCGGTCAGGCGGCCGTCGGGGAAGAACTCGGCGTTGACCTTGGCGATGTCGAAGCCGCTCATCGGACCGCAATCCAGGCCGATGGCGCGGGCGGCGATGATGAAATAGGCGCCCTGCAGGGTGCCGTTGCGGGCGGCCGTGGCGGCGGCCAACGCGGCGTTGCCCTCGAACATTTCCTTGGCGCCCTCGCGGAACCAGAGCTGCGGCATGAACTCGTAGAAGCGGGTGTCGGTGGCGATGATGGCGGTGACCGGCGCGGCCTTGACCTTGTCCACGTTGCCCGGGCTGAGCGCGGGCAGGAGCCGTTCCCTGGCTTCCTGGGTGCGCAGGAACACCACGCGCATCGGCTGGCAGTTCATCGAGGTCGGCCCCATTTTCGCAATGTCGTAGACTTGCTTGAGCTGCTCGTCGGACACGGGCTTGTCCAGCCAGCCGTTCTGCGTGCGGGCGGACATGAACAACTGGTCTAGGGCTTCCTGCGAAATGATGGCCATGAAGAGCTCCGATTGGGCGGAATAGTCGTGAGGTTCCGGATTATAAGTGCGCAGCCCGGACGAAAACGCCGGCATAGCTCCGGCAAACGGAAATCACTTTTGCAATTCTGCTAATAATCGAGGGACAAGCATGGACCGCTGGCGCGAACTGGAGCTGTTCGTCCACATCGCGGAACTGGGCAGCCTGACGCGCGCCGCCGAGGCCGCCGGCCTGTCGACCGCCGCTGCCAGCCGCCATCTGGCCACGCTGGAACAACGCCTGTCGGCCCGGCTGGTCGAGCGCAACACCAGGCGCCTGTACCTGACCGAGGTCGGGCAGGAGTTCTACCGGCGCAGCAAGAACATCCTGGGCGAGATGCAGGAGGCCGAGTCGGCCGTCAACGCCACGGTGCTCAACCCGGTGGGCGATCTGCGCGTGACCTCGTCGCTGTCGTTCGCGATGCGCCACATCGCGCCGCTGCTGCCCGAATACAACCGGCGTTTTCCCAACGTCAACGTCCATGTGATCACCGCCAACCGCTACTACGACCTGATCGACAACGGCATCGACCTGGCGGTGCGCACGCGCGAATACGAATCCGACTCCAACCTGACCATCCGCCGGCTGGCCGAGACACGGCGCATCCTGGCTGCTTCGCCCGGCTACCTGCACCGCCATGGCACGCCGCGCACCATCGACGAACTGGCGAACCACAGGCTGCTGCTCTACACGTATTCCAACCGCTACGACGAATTGCGCTTCTCGCGCGCGGGCGAAGTCCGCGTGCTGCCGGTGAAGGGCGTGCTGGAAGCCAACGACGGCCAGGTCCTGTGCGCCGCTGCGCGCGAAGGCCTGGGCATCCTGGTCCAGCCCAAGTACATCGTCTACGACGATATCGTGGCGGGGCGGCTGGTGCCGGTGCTGGACGACTGGGACCTGCCGCGCCTGACCATCAACCTGGCCTACCCGCACCGGCAGTACCTGCCGGCCAAGACGCGCACCTTCATCGACTTCATGGTGGAACACTTCCGCAAGATGGACTTCGACCGCAAATGGGCCAGTTGAGCCCGGCGGCATATCCCGGTTTCGTATGCTTGCGAAACGATCATGCCGCGGTCCGGCGCGCCGAAGTACCATAGCGGCGGCGCCGCGTGCGGCCCCTGCCCCTCCCTTCGCCCGGCACGGCGACCCGCGATGGAAGACACATGACAGAACCGCAACCGGCGCTTGCCCCGACCGAACTGGAACGCGACCTGCGCCGGATGGCCCGGCGCCTCGCGCTGACCCGCATGCTGGGCGCGAGCGCCGCGGCGCTGGGCCTGCCCGGCCTCGCCCGAGCCGGCGATGCCGCGGCCGTGGGCACCTGCATCGCGCTGCCCGAGGAAACCGCCGGCCCCTACCCCGCCAACGGCGGCGGCCCCACCAGCAACGCGGCCAACGTCCTGGCCTCGTCCGGCGTCGTGCGCAGCGACCTGCGCAGCAGCTTCGGCGGTGCCGGCGGCACGGCTCAGGGCGTGCCGCTGCAGCTGACCATCAAGCTGGTCGACGTCAGCGCCGGCTGCGCGCCGCTGCCCGGCCGGGCGGTCTATCTGTGGCATTGCACGCGCGACGGCGGCTATTCGCTGTACACCCGGGAGCTGCGCGACGAGAACTTCCTGCGCGGGGTCCAGGTGGCCGATGCCCACGGCCAGGTCAGCTTCCAGACCATCTTCCCGGGCTGCTACCCCGGGCGCTATCCGCACCTGCACCTGGAGGTCTACCCCACCGCTGACGGCGCCCCGCGCTACGACCGCAAGTACCTGACCTCGCAGCTGGCGCTGCCGCAGGATGCCTGCGGCGCCGTCTATGGCGAGACGCGCGGCTACGAATCCAGCCTCCAGGCGTATGCGCGCATCAGCCTGGAGAAGGACGGGATCTTAAGCGACAACTCGCCGGCCGAGATCGCCGCGCAGACCGTGGTGATGAAAGGCAGTCCGGGCCACGGCTACGTCGGACGCGCGATCGTGGGCATGCTGGGCTGAGCGCCTCGCCAGCCCGGAAACGACGATGCCCCGGGGCGCCTGCCGCGGGGCATCGGTGCCGGACGCCGCGTCGGCGGCGCCCGTGGCCGGGATCAGACCCGCTCGAGGATGACGGCGATCCCCTGGCCCACGCCGATGCACATCGTGCACAGCGCATAGCGGCCGCCGGTGCGGTGCAGCTGGTTGATGGCCGTCGTGGCCAGCCGCGCGCCGCTGGCGCCCAGCGGGTGGCCCAGCGCGATCGCGCCGCCGTTGGGATTCACGCGTGCGTCGTCGTCGGCCAGGCCCAGGTCGCGCAACACCGCCAGGCCCTGCGCGGCAAACGCCTCGTTCAGCTCGATCACGTCGATCTGGTCCAGGGTCAGGCCGGTCAGCGCCAGCACCTTGCGGGTGGCGGGCGCGGGCCCCATGCCCATGATGCGGGGCGGCACGCCGGCGGTCGCCATGCCCACCACGCGGGCGCGCGGCGTCAGGCCGTGGCGGGCCGCCTCGGCCTCGCTGGCCAGCAGCAGCGCGCAAGCGCCGTCGTTCACGCCCGAGGCATTGCCGGCGGTGACCGTGCCGTCGGGGCGGACCACGCCCTTCAGGCGGCCCAGCGCTTCCATGCTGGTCTCGCGCGGATGCTCGTCCCTGGTCACGACGATGGGGTCGCCCTTCCTCTGGGGAATCGTCACGGGAGTGATCTCGGCGTCGAAGAAACCGGACTTCTGGGCCGCGGCGGCCTTGGCCTGGCTGGCCAGTGCCATGCGGTCCTGGGCCTCGCGCTCGATCTTGTAGTCGGTGGCGACGTTCTCGGCCGTCTCGGGCATGGAGTCCACGCCGTACATCTGCTTCATCAGCTTGTTGACGAAGCGCCAGCCGATGGTCGTGTCATAGATCTGCGCGTTGCGCGAGAACGCGGTCTCGGCCTTGCCCATCACGAACGGGGCGCGGCTCATGCTCTCGACGCCGCCAGCCAGCATCAGACCGGCCTCGCCCGACTTGATCGCGCGCGCGGCGGTGCCGACCGCGTCCAGGCCCGAACCGCACAGGCGGTTGACGGTCGACCCCGGCAGCTCCAGCGGCAGGCCGGCCAGCAGCGAGGCCATGTGGGCGACGTTGCGGTTGTCCTCGCCTGCCTGGTTGGCGCAGCCGAAGATGATGTCGGTGACGGCGGCCCAGTCCAGCCGGGGGTTGCGTTCCATCAGGGCCTTGAGCGGGATCGCCGCGAGGTCGTCGGTGCGCACCGACGCCAGGGCGCCGCCGTAGCGGCCGATGGGGGTGCGGATCGCGTCGCAGATGAAGGCGTGTGTAGTCATGTTCTGTCTCGGATTGGGTAAAACTGTTCTAGGGGTTGCGACTGACGTTGGTGACCGGGCGTACACCCGCCCAGGCGTTCTGCAGCAGCGCGCGGATGGCCGTGCGCTCGATGGGACGCGGGTTCCAATAGGGATTGGACACCGCGATGTCGGCGGCGCGATCGAGATCGGCCTCCGGCATGCCGAGATCCCGCAGGGCAACGGGGGCGCCGTTGTCGCGGGCAAGATCGTAGAGCCCCGCCGCCGCGTCCTGGGTGCCGATGGCACGCGCGATGCGGGCCATGGCCTCCGGCGCGGCCGGGGCGTTGTAGGCCATCGCATGCGGCAGCACGATGGTATGGCATTCGGCGTGCGGCAGGTTGAAGCTGCCGCCCAGCGTGTGGCAAAGCTTGTGGTGCAGGGCCATGCCGACGTTGCCCAGCACGGTGCCGCACAGCCAGGCGCCATACAGCGCCTGCGAGCGGGCCTCGATGTCGCCGGACCGGCGCACGATGCCCGGCAAGGCGCGGGACATGGCCGTCAGGCCTTCTTCGGCCATCAGCGACATGATGGGATTGCTGTCCTGCGCGTAGAGGCCTTCGGCGGCATGCGCCATGGCATTCATGGCGCTGGTGACCGACAGCCCCACCGGCAGCCCCGTCGACAGGTCGGGATCGTAGATCACGGTACGCGGCAGCACGCGCGCGTCCTTGCCCGTCTTTTTCAGCCCGCCTTCGGTGATGCCGTAGATGGGCGTCATCTCGGAACCGGCGTAGGTCGTGGGAATGGCCAGGATCGGCAGCCCCGACTCGAGCGCGATGGCCTTGCCCAGGCCCACCGTGGAGCCGCCGCCGATGGCGACGGCGCAGTCGGCCTCCAGCCGGCGCGCCTCGTCGCGCGCCTGGCGGGCCGCCTCGATCGGCACATGCATGACCGCGCCGTCGAAGATACCCGCCGCCTTCGCCCCCAGCAGGGCCGCCACGCGCTCGGCCAGCTTGCGCTGGCCGGGCGTGGACAACACCAGCGCCCGCTGCGCGCCCAGCAGCCCGATCTCCCGTTCCAGGTGCTGCAGCGAACCCGCGCCGAACACCACGCGGGCGGCATGGGCGTTGTAGACGAAGGCGTCCATGGCGTCAGGCCTTGCGCAGCGGCACGCCGCACAGGCGCTGCAACTCGTCGAACGACAGTCCGTCGACCACATCGCTGACGTAGACCCCGTCCTTCTTGATGTCGAACACGGCCAGGTCGGAATAGACCCGGCTCACGCAGCCGACGCCGGTCAGCGGATAGGAGCAGGTTTCCACCAGCTTGCTGGACCCCGTCTTGGTCAGCAGGTCCATCATCACGAATACCTGCTTGGCGCCGATGGCCAGGTCCATCGCGCCGCCCACGGCGGGGATGGCGTCCGGCGCGCCGGTGTGCCAGTTGGCCAGGTCGCCCTTGACCGACACCTGGAAGGCACCCAGCACGCAGATGTCCAGGTGGCCGCCGCGCATCATCGCGAAGGAATCGGCGTGGTGGAAATAGGCGGCACCGGGCAGCGCGGTGACTGGCTGCTTGCCGGCGTTGATCAGGTCCCAGTCCTCCTGGCCCTTCTCGGGCGCGGGGCCCATGCCCAGGAGGCCGTTCTCGGTGTGCAGCAGGACCTCGCGATCGGCCGGCAGGTGGTTGGCCACCAGCGTGGGCAGGCCGATGCCCAGGTTCACGTAGGCGCCCTCGGGAATGTCGCGCGCCACGCGCTGGGCCATCTGGTCTCGATTCATCTTGTTCATGTGCATGTTCCTCAGGCGGCCTGTTGGGCGTTGGCTTGGGCCCCGACGGCCACCACGCGCTTGACGAAAATGCCGGGCGTCACGACCGCTTCCGGATCGAGCTCGCCCAGTTCGACGGTTTCGTGCACCTGGGCGATGGCCATCCTGGCGGCGGTCGCCATGATGGGCCCGAAGTTGCGCGCGGTCTTGCGATAGGTCAGGTTGCCCCAGCGATCGCCCTTGTAGGCCGAGATCAGCGCCACGTCGCCGTGGATGGGGTATTCCAGCACGTAGTCGCGGCCGTTGATGTGCCGCGTTTCCTTGCCCTCGGCCAGCAGCGTGCCGAAGCCGGTGGGCGTGTAGAAGGCGCCCACGCCCGCGCCGGCGGCGCGGATGCGCTCGGCCAGGTTGCCCTGGGGCACGAGCTCGAGCTCGATCTTCTTGGCGCGATAGAGCTCGTCGAACACGTAGGAGTCGGTCTGCCGCGGGAAGGAGCAGATCACCTTGCGCACGCGCCCGGTCTGCAGCAGCGCGGCCAGGCCCGTATAGCCGTTGCCGGCGTTGTTGTTCACCACCACGAGATCCTTGGCGCCCTGCTCGATCAGCCCGTCGATCAGCGCGTTGGGCAGGCCGGCCGTGCCGAACCCGCCTACCAATATGGTGGAGCCGTCCTTGACGCCGGCCAGCGCTTCGGCCACCGAAGCCACGATTTTGTTGATCATCTATGTCTCCGCACGATGCCTGCCATCCGGGGGGACGCAGGTGGCGTACCTGATTGCAAAACGGAAAAGTTCTATACGCGAACTATTGTTCGAATATTAAACATCGATTACGCACGAGGGGCAAGAGGCCAGAATCATCATAAGCCTCCCGAGCCGTCATTCCGAACGTGTTCCGGCAGTCCGCGCACGGCGAAGCGCACGCTGTCGTAGCGACCGCCCTCGTCCATCACGGTGACGGTATGCGCGCCGTTCGAGGTGAAACGCAGCGAGACCGGACTCGCGCCATCGGTGCGGCGGACCGGCTTGCCATCCAGCATCCACCACAGCGTCCCGTCGCCGCCCAGCGCCCGCAGTTGCACGTCGATCCGGTCGCGTCCCGGCACCGGGCGCAGGATCGCCCCCGTGTCCAGGCCTTCGAGCCGCACGCCCGCGCCCGCGTGCGAGACTGCCCCGCACGCCGGATGCCAGCGCGCCGCGCCGGTTCCGGGCAGCATTCCCGCCTCCGCCCACGGCTGCAGGGCCAACGGCCAGCGCGCGACCTGCCTGGGCGTGCCCGGCACGCGGCATCCCGGATCGGTGCGCATTCCCGAGCGGGGATCGACCCAGATCGTCTCCACCAGTCCGCCCTGCGTTCCGCGCTCGGGCAGCGTGGGCGGCACGGCATCGTCCAGCGCCCAGGCCTGGCGGCGTTGCAGGCACATGCCTTCGGGCGTGCTGTCGGTCCGCAGGCCCAGCGGCCAGCAGATCGACTGCGCGCGTACCGAGGCGGGCGGCACGCGGGGAACGGGCGCGGCCGCCGGCAGCGCTGCCACCAGGTCCTGCAGCAGCGGCGCGGCGACGTTGGCGCCGAAAAAACCGGGATTGGGCGTGCCGTCGGGCCGGCCCACCCAGACGCCCAGCGTCCAGGCATCGGTCACGCCCACGGCCCAGGCATCGCGAAAGCCGAAGCTCGTGCCGGTCTTCCAGGCCAGCCCCCGGCCGCCGGCATAGAACGGCCGGTCGGGCCGGCCGCCGCTCTCCAGGATGTCGCGCACGATGAAGGCCGCGCCCTCGCTCATGATGCGGGACTCGACGCGCGGCTCGTCGGCGGTCAGCCGCACGCGGCCGGCGATGCCGCCGCGCGCCAAGGCGCGGTAGGCGCCCACCAGCTCTTCCAGCGTGGTACCCGCCCCGCCCAGGATCAGGCTCAGGTTGGGGGCCGCGCCCGCCGGGATGCGCAGGCGCAGCCCGCCCGCGCGCAGCGCCGATGCGAAGCGCGCTGGGCCGATGCGATCGAGCAGGTCGACCGCGGGCACGTTGAGCGAACGCTGCAAGGCCTCGGACACGCTGACCGCCCCCGAGAAGGACGCCTGGAAATTGCCCGGCCGGTAGCCGCCGAAGGTCTGCGGCGCGTCGACCAGCAGGCTCTCGGAATGGATCATGCCCTCGTCCAGCGCCATCGCGTACAGGAAGGGCTTGAGCGTCGAGCCCGGCGAACGCACGCCCCGGACCATGTCCACGTGGGCCGCCCGGCGGGCGTCGGAAAAATCGGCCGATCCCGCGTAGACACGCGCCTCCATGCTGTCGTTGTCCATCACCAGCACGGCCATCGACACCTTGGGCGGCAGCGTATCCACGCGATCCAGCAGCATGTCCTCGACGATGGACTGCCATTCGGCGTCCAGGGTGGACCGGACCACGCGGCGGGCCGCGGCGGTCCCCCGCGGCCGCTGGCGCAGGCGTTCGGCGGCCAGCGGCGCCAGCCAGTGGCCGCGCAGCGGCTGCACGATCACGCGCTCGATGCGCGCATCCCCGGCCACCTCGGCGGTCCAGCGGCCGCGCTCGACCATCCGGGCGAGCACCTTGTCGCGCGCCGCCCGGGCCGCCTCGGGCGCGCGGTCGGGCCGCAGCCGGGACGGCGCCTGCGGCAACGCCGTCAGCAGCGCGGCCTCGGCATGGCTCAGCTGGCGCGACGGCTTGCCCAGGTAGGCGCGGCTGGCCATCTCGACGCCTTCGACGATGCCGCCCATGGGCGCATGATTCAGGTACAGGGCCAGGATGTCGCGCTTGGACAGGTGCCATTCCAGTTGCACCGCCCGCGCCATCTGGCGCAGCTTGGCACCCATGCTGCGCGGTGCGCCGCGCAGCGTCGGGTCGATCATGCGCGCGACCTGCATGGTCAGGGTCGAACCGCCCGAGACGATGCGGCCCGAAGCCGCCCACTGCCAGGCCGCGCGCGCCATGGCGTAGGGATTGATGCCACCATGCCAGTAGAACCAGCGGTCCTCGTAGGTCAGCAGCGCCTGGAGATACAGCGGGGACACGTCCTCGGGCGAAACGGGGTAGCGCCAGATGCCGTCCTCGCCCGGATAGGCACGCAGGGGGCTGCCGTCGGCCGACGTGACCACCAGGCCACCATCGGCCGGCCGGAAGGCCTGGGCCGGTAGCGGATGCATCCGGTCCGCCGCCCACAGCGCCCCCAGCGCGACCGCTCCCGCCGCCGCGGCGGCGAACCAGCGCCGCCTCAGCGCGCGCCTCCGCGCGGGTCGCTGATCACCAGCGGGCCGGAAGACGCACCCACGGCGCGGATCTCGGGACGGTACATGTCCTCGACCACCGGCGCGGGCACGACGAAGCGGCCCGGCGTGACCACCCGCACGCGATAGAAAACGGTGACCGGCCCCTGTATGGCCACGGCCGCGACATAACGATCGTCACGGTACTCGCGGTGCTTGATGCGCGTGTCGTTCAACGCCTCGGACACCTGCACGCCGCCCACCTTCCAGTCCGCCATGTCCGGTCCCTGGCTCAGGTTCATGTTCTCGACCTCGAGCCCCGCGGGCACGCGGTCCACCACCAGCGCGTCCTCGATGCGGCGGTCGGAGGCGACGTCCAGCTTGACGATCAGCATCTCGCCGGTCTGCAGCGGACGGCCGTTCCAGGGACGTCCGTCCGACTCGTACCAGCTGCGCGCGATCGTGACGCCGGAGGCGCGCGGCGCCTCGGCCTGGCGCGGGTAGCCCTGCACGTCCACCTCGACGAACAGCGGATCGGCCTGCGTATTGACGATGTCCACGCCGCCGGCCAGCTGCGCGGCCGTGAAGCTGCGTGCCTCGGTGTCGCGCGAACTGAGCTGTTGCTCGCCCTGGGCCGTGCGCAGCCTCGCCGTCCATTGCGCCCCGGCAACGCCGCCCGCCGCCCGCGCGGCCAGGAACAGCGCCAGTTGCTCCTGGGTGGACAGATAGCTGCGGCTGCCCAGGCGGCCGGCCACGTCGCCCAGCAGGGCCTCGCGCCGCGGATGATCGATCTGGTGCTGCATCATCAACGCATAGGACATCGCGTAGTCGCGCAGCGCCGAACCGTAGTCGCCCAGCCATTCGCCATAGCCGCCGTAGCGATTGACGTCGATGCCGTAGCCGCGCGTCATCGCCTCGTCGAAGGCCGAACGCGCGCGCGTCTCGTCGCCCATCAGCTTCAGGGCGATGCCCAGGTGCACCAGCGGCAACGGCGAGCGCGAGCGGTCGCGGTAGTTGTCGTACAGCACCCGCAGGGTGGACAACGGCGCCTTCTGCTCGCGGGCCAGCACGTAGGCCGCGTTGGCCAGCTCGGCGAAGCGGCGATGGCTGTCGCGCAGCAGGTTGTAGTCGTTGTCACGCAGCCGCTGGCCGGGGCCGGCGGCAAGCTGGGCCAGCAGGTTCTGCGGCAGGCTGGGGAAGTTGGCCGAGGATTGCTGCAACTGGCTCAGCAACCAGTCGGAGGCGCGGCGCGACACCAGGTCGGGCACGTTGAAACCCGCCGTGCGGGCATCCTGCAGGAAGCCTGTCACATAGGCCGACAGCCAGATCTCCTGGGCACCGTCGCCCCACAGCGCGAAGCCGCCGCCTGCCTTCTGCATGCCGGCGATACGGCCGACCGCGCCTTCGATCATGCGTTCGCGCTCGGCCCGCGTGCGCGGCGTCAGCCCCCAGGCACGGGCTTCGTCCTCGCCGATGAATACATGGGGATAGGCCGCGCTGGCGGTCTGCTCCAGGCATCCATAGGGATAGTCCAGCAGCCCCTGAACCAGGCGCTTGACGTTGAACGGCGGCTTGTTGGAGATCGCCACGCTGGCGCTGGCCGAATCCGGATACAGCTTCGCGATCCAGCTGGACTCCAGCTTCAGGCTCTCGCCCTGTCCCAGCCGGACGCGGCGCACGTCGCGCGTCGCCGCGACCGGCGGCTGGACCTGCAACAGCGACTCGCGCACGATGCGGATGGGGTTCGCGCCTCCCTGGCCGTCGACCGTCAATCGCAGCCGCCCCAGCCCGTAGGCGCCCGTGGCCTCGGCCACGAAGCGCAGCGTGGTGCGCTGCTGGTTGGCCAGGCTCACGCTTTGCGACCCGCCCCGTATCCGTACCGGGTCCAGGCCCTCGAGGTTCACCGTCAGCGTCTGCGGCGCGCCGCTCAGGTTGGTCACGTCCAGCGCGATCGCTGCCTCGTCGCCCGGGCTGATGAAGCGCGGCGTCGACAACTCGGCCACCACCGGCGCCGCCACCACCATCTCGGCCTGCGCGTTGCCGAAGCGGTCGGGCGTGAAGGCCGAGGCCATCAGGCGCAGCGTGCCGTTGAAGTCGGGCAGGTCGAGCGGAATCTGCGCCTCGCCCTGCTCGTCCAGCCGCACCGGCCCGCTGAACAGGTCCACCAGCCGCACCTTCACCGGCATGCTGCGGGTGTCGCGCATCGCGGCGTCCCCGCCCCATTTCAGCTTGCCCTGCGTGCCTTCCATCTTCTCGATCAGCTTGCCGTACAGGTCCAGCAGCTCGGGCGCATAGCGGTGCTTGCCGAAGAAGAAGTCGAAGGGGTCGGGCGTCGCATAGCGCGTGATGTTCAGGATGCCCACGTCGACCGCGGACAGCGTCACGTACGCCTGCTGGCCCTGCCCCGCGTTGCCGACCTTGACCTTCACGGTGGTCCGCTTCTCGGGCAGCACCTTGGCCGGCGCGGCCAGCTCCACGGCCAGCCTGCGATCGTCGCGGGACAGCGGCAGATAGGCCAGGCCCAGCGCGCGCGCCGGCGTGACGCGGTCTCCCTGGCTGCCCGGACGGAACACGGTGACCGACACGTACAGGTCGTGGCGGCTCCAGTCCTTGCCAACCGGGATCTCGACCGTGGACCCCGACGCCTTCACGCTGGTGCGCTGGCTCCACAGCATGGTGCCGCCCTCGACCGCGATCAGCGCCTCGCCGTCGTGGGGCGGCGTGATAGACAGCTTGACCGTCTCGCCCTCGCGCACGGGCGCGTGGTCCAGCTTGAGCTGCACCCGGTCCGGGCGGTTGCCCATTTCTTCCGCATCCTGGGCTCCCCAGCCGGCATAGAAGCGGTAGCGCAGCGTATCGCCGTGCTCCGGATCGCTCAGCTCCAGCCGGTAGCGGCCCCACTTGACCGGCACGCCGAACTTCACGCGGTCGGGCAGCGCCAGCACGCGCGACTCGACCAGTTCCTCGGTTTCGGTGAATCCGCTGTTCCATCCGCGCTGATCGTCGAAGCGCCAGTAGTACACCCGTTCTTCGCGATATACGCGCAACTGGGCCTGCTTGAGCGGCACGACCTTGCCCTGCGGATCCACGCGCACCGCCTCGAACTCGGCCATCGTGCCCTCGCGCGCGACGTCGCGATCGAACAGCGGGCGCACGCCGATCAGGGACGGCGCCGGCCAGACGCTGCGCTCGATGGAACGCACCACGGGGCGGCCGCCCGATTCCAGCAGGCTGAAGCTGGCCTTCACCTTCATGGGCGAGGCGGTGCCGGACACGTCCACCGGCACGGCGACGGCCGCCGCGCCCTTGTCGTCCAGCGTGGTCTCCTCCAGGTCGCGCCGCTGCTTGCGATCGTCGTCGGCGAAGTCGCCGAACAGGAAGCCCGGCCATTGCCGTGGCAGCGCATAGCGGTCGCGCTCGATGGATACCGTCCCCAACAGCCGGTTGCCGGCCGCGGGCGCGCCGTACAGGTAGTCGCCCTGCACCTTCACGTTCAGGGGCCGGCCGGCCTCCAGCACGCCTTCGCGCGACTTCAGGTCCAGCTTCATGCGCTCGGGCAGGAACTCTTCCACCTGGAACTTCCACGAGGCATCCGCCGCGCGGGCCGCCGGATCCAGCCGCGTCTCCAGCAGCCAGGTACCCGTCTGCGCGTCGGCTGGCAGTTCGATGGCCTCCCGCACGTAGCCCGGCACCTGCGCGTCGGGCCGCCACAGGGCGGTGCGCACGGTACGGCCGTCCGGCCGCTTCAGCGTGGCGGTGATGGGCGCGGCCTGCACGGCCCGTCCGTCGGCGTCGCGCACCAGCACGGATACGTCGAAGCGCTCGCCCGGCCGGTAGAGATCGCGGCCGGCATAGACGAACAGCTTGTTGTCGCGGGACGGATAGCCGCCCACGTCGAACTCGGACAGGTCCAGCGCGGGCTCGGCCAACGCCACCACGGACAGCTCCGCGCCCCGGCGCGCCAGCAGGATGCGCGCGGCCTCGAAGCTGCCGGTGAACACGGCCCGCCCTTGCCCGTCGGCCTTGGCGCGGCCGAGCGACTTCGCGTTCGCGTCCAACAGTTCGAACTCGACGTCGTCCATCGCCTTGCCGCTCTTGAGCGAGGTCGCGAACGCGTCGAGCTGGCCGGCATAACGCCGCGTATGCAGGCCGATATCGCTGACGTAGAAGTAGGTGACCTGGTATTCGTCGCGGAAACGTCCGGGCTGGCTCATCACGGCCACGTAGATCCCGGGGTCCTTCAGTTCCTTGATGCCCTCGACCGGCAGGAAGGTGACGTGGCGGCGGTTGGCCTTGTCGTCGGTCAGGAAGCGGCCGGCATAGACGCTGCGCGTCACGTCCTTCAGGCGGTCCAGGTCCCAGCTTCCCACCGTGCCCTTCAGGCTGCGGTTGCCGCTGTAGCGCCACTCGTCGTCTTCGTCGCTCTCGTCCTCGGCGTCCGGGTCGGTCTTGGCGACGGGCCGGCGCACGCCCAGCACCTGCTCGAAGAACCGGGGGAACTGCGCCGGGTCGATGCGCAGGAACTGGACGTCGACCTCGGGCGTATTGACCGTGACCACCGGCAGCCCGCCGTTCTGGCCCGCGGGCAGCACCACCCCGCGGCTGGCGAAATAGAAGGACGGCGGCATGGCTTCGCTGGCCACCTCGCAGCCGAAGGCCTCGGGCAGCGCCTGGCCGCCCGCGCCCTTGACGGACTCGGGTACGGCGATCGCATAGCGGCGGTTCGGCTGGATGTAGGGAAAATAGGCGACGCGCGGGTTGTCGCCCAGCGACCATTCGCCCGCCACCGGCTTGCCTTCCGGCAGCGCCTGGCCGGGCTGCGGCTTGCCCTGGGTCTTGGCGGCCTCGTCGTCGCCCGAGGCCGCTCCCAGGTCGACCACCTGCAGCAGCTTGCCCAGCGACTGGCGGCGGTCGAGCGGCTGCGAGAACGTCACGGCCAGCGCCAGCGACTCGTCGAACAACCGCGTCCTGCACTCGAGCAATGTGAAGGGATCGGCACTGCCGACCAGCTCGGAGGCGGGCGGCTCGCCGCCCCCTCCCCCGGACTGCTTGCCCGCCCACCATGCGCCGACCGCCACCGCGGCCAGCAATACCACGCCCGCGGCCCAGGCGGCCGCCTTCTTCTTGTCTGCCATGAAATCCCCCGGACACGCCTTCGTGCGTGCTTTCCGTAGCCGCTATTAGAGGGTGAGAGCCCCCTATTGTGAAGCATGGACTTCACAAAATTACATTTGGGCACCACTTGGCGGCGCGGCGTTTGCAGGCCCGGCGGATGGCCGGTGGTGGGGATGCATGACTTCCTTGTGAAAACGCAGCGCCATCGCGTGATAGAACGGCCGCGGGCAGAATTGCCGGGACACCAGCGACGCGACGAGCGTGGCCATCAGCAGGTGGAACATCAGGTCCTGGCTGCGCGTCATCTCCATGACGATCACGCTGGCCGTGATGGGGGCCTGGGTCGCCGCCGCCAGGAAGGCCGCCATCGACACCAGCGCCAGCGTGCGCGGATCGGCGGCGGGACCGGCCAGTTGCACGATGTGTTCGCCCATGCCCGCGCCTATGGCCAGCGACGGCGTGAAGATGCCGCCGGGAATGCCGCAGACGTACGAGGCGATGGTCGCCGCCCACTTGGCGATTCCGAACCAGGCGCTCTCGACGGGGTGCCCGTTCAGCAGCGCTGCGGTCTGCTCATAGCCGGTGCCGTAGGTGGCACCGCCCGTCAGGCAGCCCAGCACCGCCACGACCAGGCCGCACAGGAAGGCCACCCGCACCGGATGCTGCTGCAGCCAGGGGCGCCACCGCGCCGGAACCAGCCCCGTCACGCCGCGCACCATCGTGGCGGCGAACAGCCCGCCCACGGCGCCGTTCAACACGCCGCTGGCCAGGGTCCAGCCCCACGCCCCCTGGGCGAACCCGGCCGCCGCCGCGGCATGGAAATAAGGATTGTTGCCGGCGATGGCCAGCGCGATGAAACCCGACGCCAGCACGCCCGACAACGCCAGGCGGTTCCAGCGCACGGCCGCGCCCCGTCCCAGCTCCTCGATGGCGAACACCACGCCTGCCAACGGCGTATTGAATGCCGCCGCCAGGCCGCCGGCCGCGCCCGCGGCGATCAGTTCGTTCGCCCGGAATTCCAGCTTGACGCCTATCCGCTCCTGCCAGAACCTGCCCCAGGCCAGCATGGCCGCCGCGCCTACCTGTACCGAAGGCCCCTCGCGCCCCACCGAGGCGCCGGCCAGCAGCGCCATGGCGGTCAGCGGAATCTTCCAGAGCGCCTGCCGCAGCGACACCAGCCCCGAGGAGGCGATGGATGCCGGGATCGAGGTGGCCGCGATGACCTGCGGAATGCCGCTGCCCCGCGCCATAGGCGCGAGCCGCAAGGTCAGCCAGCGCAGGCCCGCCATCGCCAGGGGAACGACCACCAGCGCGGCCCACGGCGCGGCCGAGGTCCAGTGGCGGTTCCACTCCAGCGCGATCTCGGCCAGCCAGGCGAAGGCCAGCGACAGCAAGGCCACGACCGCCGCCCCGCACAGGACCAGCGCGTAGCGGAAGGTCTTGCGCGATACACGCAGGACCTGCCGTCCCTTGCGCCGCACGGTGATGGAGGCCTGGTCGCGCCAGGGCACTGAGCGTCGAGCTTTCATGTTGAAACAATGAAAAACGCGCGCTGTGCATTCAAGCCTAAGCTTGCGACAGCGCGCGTCATGCGGCGGCCCCGCGGGGCCGCGACGGGAATCAGCCGAGGTTCTTGGCCACGAATTCCCAGTTGACGATGCCCCAGAAGTTCTCGAGGTACTTCACGCGGGCATTGCGGTAGTCGATGTAGTAGGCGTGTTCCCACACGTCACAGGTCAGCAGCGGCGTGTCGCCGGTGGTCAGCGGATTGCCCGCGGCGCCGGTGTTGACGATGTCGACCGAGCCGTCGGCCTTCTTGACCAGCCAGGTCCAGCCCGAACCGAAGTTGGCGGCGGCCTGCTTGTTGAAGGCGTCCTTGAACGCATCGAAGCTGCCCCACTTGGCGTTGATGGCATCGGCCAGCTTGCCGGCGGGCGGGGTGCTTTTGGGCGTCAGGCAGTTCCAGTAGAAGGAGTGGTTCCAGTGCTGCGCGGCGTTGTTGTAGATGCCGCCGGACGACTTCTTGACGATGTCCTCGAGCGAGGCGTTCTCGAACTCCGTGCCCTTGATGAGGTTGTTCAGATTGGTGACGTAGGTCTGGTGGTGCTTGCCGTGGTGGTACTCCAGCGTTTCCTTGGAGATGGTCGGAGCCAAGGCGTCCTGGGGATACGGCAATTGCGGAAGAGTGTGTTCCATCTGAGCTCCTGCTTCTGGTTGGGAGGTTTGCGGGGGCATTTTATCGGCAAGTATGCCGCTTGGCTCGGAAGTCCCCGCGTCACGCAAGGTTAACGCGCCAGGGCGACGCAGTCATGTCACGCCCTGGCGGCCGCGCGGATCGAGGCCTTCACACCAGCCCGCGGTCGGGCTCGACCGCCGTCACCGAGGCCTGGGCGGCGCCTTCGGCGAAGCTCAGGTCGAGCCGCGCGCCGGCTTGCAAGCTGCGTGCCTGGCGCACGATGCCCCCCTGCTCGTCGCGCACGATGGCGTAGCCGCGCGCCAGCGTCTGCTCGGGCCCCAGCGCGCGCAGGTGCGCGGCATGCGAGGCCAGCCGCTGCTGCAGGCGGGCGAGCTGGTACGCCTGGCACTGCCGCACGCGGCGCGCCAGGTCGTCCACCCGCGCCGACAGCCGCGCGGGGTCCGGCAACTGGGCGATCAGCCGCTGCCGCAGCAGGCCGGCCTCGGCCTCGCGGTCGCGCTGGGCGCCGGCCCAGGCCGCGCCCAGGCCGCGCACCAGCGCAGCCAGCCGTTCCTGCTGCCGCGCCAGGCGCTCGCGCGGGGATATCAGTTGCGCCGCCGCGCGGTCGAGCCGCTGCCCGGCCTGCTCGAGACGGCGCCGCTGCGCCCGTCTCAGGTCCTGGGCCGCCTGGCGCAGGCGTGCCAGCCACTGCTCGCGCGGCAGGCCCGCCATCTCGGCGGCCGCCGTGGGCGTGGGCGCCCGCAGGTCGGCGGCGAAATCGGCGATGGTGAAGTCGGTCTCGTGGCCGACGCCGCTGATGACCGGGATCGCGCTGGCGACGATGGCCCGCGCCAGCCCTTCATGGTTGAACGCCCACAAGTCCTCGATGCTGCCACCGCCCCGCACCAGCAGCAGCGTATCGACCTCCGCGCGCCGGTTCGCGAGCGCGATGGCCTGCGCCAGCCTCGGCCCGGCCTCGTCCCCCTGGACCGGAGCCGGATAGATCACCACCCGGACATGCGGCACCCGCCGCGCCAGCGCTGTCAGCACGTCGCGCAGCGCCGCCGCCTGCAGGGACGTGACGATGCCCAGCGCGCGCGGCACGGCCGCGGTCGGGCGCTTGCGGGCCGGGTCGAACAGCCCTTCGGCCGACAGCTTCTCCTTGAGCCGCAGGAAGGCTTCGAACAGATCGCCCTGGCCGGCCCGGCGCATGGCCTCGACCTGCAATTGATAATCGCCGCGCGGCTCGTACAGCGACACGCGCGCCCTGACCTCGATGCGGTCGCCTTCCCGGGGCGTGAAGCCCACCAGCATGGCCCGTCCGCGAAACATGACGCCGCGCGCGGCGGCGCCTCCGTCCTTGAGCGTGAAATACCAATGGCCGGAAGCCGCCGCGGTGAAATTCGACACTTCGCCCCGCACCCACACCAGAGGGATGTTGCGCTCCAACAAGCCCGCCACCGCGCGGTTTAGCTGGGAGATAGTCAGGATCCCCCGCGAAAAATCGTCATGTGCGGACGCAAAACCAGAATTCATGAGGGTTTCCAGGCAAGAAGCTTTCCACAGGCTTGAAAACTATGGTTGTCAAGTAATTTCTCTGTCACAGACAGCATTATTTTCTTATAAGCCATTGATTTGATTGGTTTTTTAACTTCACCGATCACTGAATCAAAAGCGGGCATCCTAGCAAGAACCGCATATTTCGTGGCCCGGGGCCAAGTTACACACATAATTATCCACAGATTCTGTGGATACTTTCGAGCCGGCGACTTGCCCTCGCCCGCCCACGCCCGTACATTCTCGCCTTCATCGAAAAGGAGAGGTTTCTTGCTCGCCATCGTCCGCGAGGCCGGCTGGCCCATCTGGCCGCTGATCGCCACTTCGTTCATCGCGCTGACGCTCATCGTCGAACGCCTGCTCGCCCTGCGTCGAAGCAGGATCGCCCCGCCCAGGCTACTGGAGGACGTCCTGGCCCTGGTACAAAAGCGGCGCATCACTCCCGAAATCGTGACCCGGCTCGAAGCCGACTCGCCGCTGGGCCGCGTCCTGGCCGCGGGACTGCGCAACGCCCATCGCTCGCGCCCCGCGCTCAAGGACGCGCTCGAGCAATCGGGCGAGACGGTCGCCCATAACCTGAACCGCTACGTCGGCGCGATCGGCACCATCGCCGCGGTGGCGCCGCTGATGGGCCTGTTCGGCACCGTGGTCGGCATGATCGAGATCTTCGGCTCGTACGCGCCGGCCGGCAGCGATCCCGCGCAACTGGCGCACGGCATCTCGGTGGCACTGTACAACACGGGACTGGGCATCTTCATCGCCATCCCCGCCATGATCTTCTACCGCTATTTCCGCGCCCGCATCAACGACAGCCTGCACGACCTGGAACGGGCCGCCGCCCGCCTGGCCGACAGCCTGCAAGCCGAGTGATGCGGCCCGGCGCCCGCCCATGAACTTCCGCCGCCACCTCGATACCGACGAGCCCGACATCAACCTGATCCCGCTGATCGACGTCCTGCTGGTCATCCTGATCTTCCTGGCCGCCAGCACGTCCTTCTCGCGCTTCAGCCAGTTGTCCGTGCGCCTGCCCGACGCGACCGCGCAGTCCGCCGAAGCCTCCGCCGGCCTGACCGTCACGGTCGCGGCCGACGGCCGCTACGCGCTCAACGGCAAGGCGCTGCCCATTGCCGATGCCGACCAGTTGTCCGAGGCGCTGCGCAAGGCGGCGGCCGGACGGGACGATCCCTCGCTGGTGATCGACGCGGACGCCGCGGCCACCCACCAGGCCGTGGTGCGGGCCATGGAAGCGGCGGGGCGGGCCGGCATCTCGCGCATAGGATTCACCACACAGGCCGCGCCGGCGGCATCGGGCAGATGATGCCGGACCCCGCCCTGCGCTCGGTGCTGCAACGCCAGTGGCAGACGGGCGGATGGCTGTCGTGGCTGCTTTCCCCCCTGTCCCTGCTGGCCTCGGCCGTGGTCGCCGCCAAGCGCCTCGGCTACCGGGCAGGCTGGCGGCGGGCCGAGCGGGTGGGCGTGCCGGTCGTCGTGGTCGGCAACGTCTATGTCGGCGGCACCGGCAAGACTCCCTTCATCGTGGCCGCGGCTCGCGCCCTGCGGGCGCGCGGCCGCCAACCGGGCGTGATCAGCCGGGGCTACGGGGTGCGGGTCGGCCCCGCTCCCCGCGTGGGCTGCGGCCAGCTGGACCCCGCGGACTTCGGCGACGAGCCGGCCCTGATCGCACGCCAGGCCGACGTCCCGGTGGCGGTCCACCCCCGCCGCGCCGACGCCGCGCGCGCACTGCTGGCAGCACACCCCCATGTCGACGTGATCCTGTCCGACGATGGACTGCAGCATCTTGCGCTGGCCCGCGACCTCGAGATCGTGGTGCAGGACGAACGAGGCATCGGCAACGGCCGGCTGCTGCCCGCCGGTCCGCTGCGCGAGCCCGCGTCTCGCCTGCGCGATGTCGACGCGATCGTCACGAATCGCAGCGGCGGCGCCGGCGCCCCCTTGCCCGCCGCGCCGGCCGGCGTCCGCGCCGTGGACATGGACCTCGTCGTCGACGGCGCCTGGCGCCTGGCCGACGGCGAACGGCGGCCGCTGGCGGAGCTGGCCTCGATGCGCCGCATCGCCGCGGTGGCGGGCATCGGCAACCCCGGCCGCTTCTTCGCCACGCTGCGCCGCGCCGGCGTCCGGCTGGACGTCACGCTGGGCCTGCCCGACCACTACGATTACGCGCGCCCGCCGTTTGCCGCGATCGAAGCCGATCTCATACTCGTCACCGACAAGGACGCCGTAAAATGTCCGGCGGTGGACGACCCGCGCGTGTGGGCCGTCACCGTTTCGGCGCATTTGTCCGACCCCGCGTTCTTCGACTGGCTGGAAACCCGACTCCATGGACATACGCCTGCTTGACATCCTGGTCTGCCCGCTCTGCAAGGGGCCCCTGCGCCACGACCGCGCCGCTCGCCTCCTGGGCTGCCGCGCCGACCGCCTGAGCTTCCCGATCCGCGACGGCATTCCGGTCATGCTCGAATCCGAGGCCCAGCCCTGGCAGGACGAGACCGATGCCCCGGCCGCCGAGGCACCCCATGCCTGATCAGGCCGACTTCACCGCCATCATCCCGGCCCGCGCCGCTTCCACGCGCCTGCCCGGCAAGATGCTGGCGGACATCGGCGGCGTCCCCATGATCGTCCGCGTCGCGCGGCAGGCCGAGGCCAGCGGCGCATCCCGCATCCTGGTGGCCACCGACGACGCCGCCATCCGCGACGCGGTTCGCGCGCACGGCTTCGACAGCCTGATGACCCGCGCCGACCATCCGACCGGCACCGACCGGCTGGCCGAGGCCTGCGACGCGCTCGAGCTGGACGACACGCACATCGTGGTCAACATCCAGGGCGACGAACCCCTGATCGATCCCGCGCTGGTGGCCCACGTGGCCCAGACGCTGGACCGCCACAGCGCGGCGGCCATCGCCACGGCGGCGCATCCCATCGACACCCCCGAAGAGTTGTTCAACCCCAACTTCGTCAAGGTCGTCTGCGGCGCCGACGGCCATGCCCTGTATTTCTCGCGCGCCCCCATCCCCTGGGCCCGCGATGCCCTGGCCGGCGGCGAGCGCGTCTTCGCGCCCGGCCTGCCCGCGTTGCGCCACATCGGCCTCTACGCCTATCGCGTGGGCTTCCTGCGCCGTTTCCCCACCCTGCCCCAGGGCCGGCTCGAACGATGGGAGTCGCTGGAACAGTTGCGCGCGCTCGAGCACGGCTATGCCATCCAGGTCCACGTCACGCCGCAGGCCCCCGCGCCGGGCGTCGACACGGCCGCCGATCTCGAATTCGTGCGGCGGCTGGTGGCGGCCCAAAGCTGATTTGACCGGCGCCGCGCGCTTGA
This sequence comes from Pigmentiphaga sp. NML030171, assembly GCF_002188635.1. Lineage (GTDB taxonomy): Bacteria > Pseudomonadota > Gammaproteobacteria > Burkholderiales > Burkholderiaceae_B > Pigmentiphaga > Pigmentiphaga daeguensis. The sequence goes on from NZ_NINX01000036.1 coordinate 100,141, forward strand.
GGTAAGTTTGGGGACACTCGTGCCTGAAACACGCGGCCATAGGGGGGTCGGCATACCGACATCGACCGCATGCCGCAGCGCATCGGCCTTCATCACCATCCCGGCGACAAGTTCGCGGCCTGGACCCTGATGGGCCGGGCCAGCGGTGTGTGCGCCGGTAACGCCGCAGGCCAAGAACACCAACTCAATCAGGAAGCATCAATGCGTCTAATCTTGCTCGGAGCGCCCGGCGCCGGCAAAGGCACTCAGGCCGCGTTCCTCAAGGACCGTTACGGCATTCCCCAGATTTCCACCGGCGACATGCTGCGGGCCGCGGTCAAGGCCGGCACGCCCCTGGGCATCGAAGCCAAGAAAGTCATGGATGCCGGCGGACTCGTGTCCGACGACATCATCATCGGCCTCGTCCAGGACAGGCTGAAAGAGCCGGACTGCGCCAATGGCTATCTGTTCGACGGATTCCCCCGCACCATCCCCCAGGCCGAGGCGCTGCGGTCGGCCGGCGTGCCGCTGGATTTCGTGATCGAGGTGGACGTCCCCGAGGAAGAGATCATCGAACGCATGAGCGGCCGCCGGGTGCACCTGGCCAGCGGCCGCACCTACCACCTGCGCTTCAACCCGCCCAAGAACGCCGGTGTCGACGACGTCACGGGCGAACCGCTCGTCCAGCGCGACGACGACAAGGAAGAGACGGTGCGCAAGCGTCTCGAGGTCTATCGGCAGCAGACCCGGCCGCTGGTCGACTATTACTCTCAGTGGGCCGCCGAAGGCGACGCGAAGGCGCCCCGCTACCGCAAGATCTCCGGCGTCGGCTCGGTCGACGAGATCAAGACCCGCCTGTTCGATGCGCTGAAATAAAGCCCCCCCTACGCGCTTACGCGCGCCCCCAGGGGCGGCACTAGCGGACCGGCAAAGCCGGATCCGCTGTGCCCTGGATCGGGGATGTCTTGCACTGTTTTTTGTTTGCTCGGTAGTTTTTGAAACTTTCGTAGTTGAACAAAAGGAGGAGTTGCATGGCAACCGGTCTGTCATTCGCGCTCGTATGCGGCCTTCTGGCCGTGGCGTTCGGCGCGATTTCCACCTTCTGGATCCTCAAGCAGGAAAGCGGGAATACCCGCATGGTGGAAATCGCGACGGCCGTGCAGCAGGGCGCTCAAGCCTATCTCGCCCGTCAGTACACGACCATCGCCATCGTCGGCGTGGTGCTGTTCATCGTCATCGGCCTCGTGCCCGGCCTGGGCTGGCCGTGCGCGCTGGGCTTCGCAGTGGGCGCCGTGCTTTCCGGCGCCGCGGGCTTCATAGGCATGAACGTCTCGGTGCGCGCCAACGTGCGTACCGCCCAGGCTGCCACCCGGGGCTTGAACGAAGCCCTGACCGTCGCCTTCCGCGGCGGCGCCATCACAGGCATGCTGGTGGTGGGCCTGGGGCTGACCGGCATCACCGTGCTGCTGTGGGTATTGCTGGGCACCAACCTGTCGGGCGCCGAAGGCGCCGGGCTGCACGAGCAGTTGCAGCCCCTGATCGGCCTGGCGTTCGGCTCCTCGCTGATTTCCATCTTCGCCCGGCTGGGTGGCGGCATCTTCACCAAGGGCGCCGACGTGGGCGCCGACCTGGTGGGCAAGGTCGAGGCCGGCATCCCCGAGGACGACCCGCGCAATCCCGCCGTCATCGCCGACAACGTCGGCGACAACGTGGGCGACTGCGCCGGCATGGCGGCGGACCTGTTCGAGACCTATGCCGTCACCATCGTGGCCACCATGCTGCTGGGCTCGCTGGTGATCGAGGTGGCGCCGCTGCAGGCGGTGATCTACCCGCTGGTCCTGGGCGGTTTCTCCATCATCGCCTCGATCCTGGGCTGCATGGCGGTCAAGGCCAGCCCCGGCAAGCGCATCATGAGCGCACTGTACCGGGGCCTGGCGGTGGCGGGCATCCTGGCGCTGGTGGTGTTCTACCCGCTGACGGCCTGGGTGTTCGCCGGCACCCCGCTGGACGACGGCAACAGCCTGGGCCGGCTCTACGGCTGCACGGTGGTGGGCCTGGTGCTGACCGGCCTGATCGTCTGGATCACCGAGTACTACACCGGCACCGAATACAAGCCGGTGCGCTACGTGGCGCAGGCCTCGACCACCGGACACGGCACCAACATCATCGCCGGCCTGGCGGTCTCGATGAAGTCCACCGCCGCGCCCGTGATCCTGGTCTGCCTGGCCATCTACGCCGCCTATACGCTGGCGGGCCTGTACGGCATCGCCGTCGCGGCCACCGCCATGCTGTCCATGGCCGGCATCATCGTCGCGCTGGATGCCTACGGCCCCATCACCGACAACGCCGGCGGCATCGCCGAGATGGCGCAGATGCCCGAATCGGTGCGCAACATCACCGATCCGCTGGACGCGGTGGGCAACACCACCAAGGCGGTCACCAAGGGCTACGCCATCGGCTCGGCCGGCCTGGCCGCGCTGGTGCTGTTCGCCGACTTCACCCACGCGCTCGACCATCTCGGCAAGAACGTCGATTTCTCGCTGGCCGAGCCGGCCGTCATCATCGGCCTGTTCGTGGGCGGCCTCATTCCCTTCCTGTTCGCGGCGATGGCGATGGAAGCCGTGGGCCGCGCCGCGGGATCGGTGGTGGTCGAGGTCCGGCGCCAGTTCACCGAGATCCCCGGCATCATGGAAGGCACCGGCAAGCCAGAATATGGCAAGGCGGTGGACATGCTGACCAAGGCTGCCATCAAGGAAATGATGGTGCCCTCGGCGCTGCCCGTGGTGGTGCCCATCGTTCTGGCCCTGGTCATCGGCGTGCTGATGGGCGGCGAGTCGGCGCGCATGGCGGTGGGCGGCATGCTGATGGGCGCCATCGTGACCGGGCTGTTCGTCGCCATTTCCATGTGCACCGGCGGCGGCGCCTGGGACAACGCCAAGAAATACATCGAGGAAGGCCACCACGGCGGCAAGGGCTCCGAGGCCCACAAGGCCGCCGTCACCGGCGACACCGTGGGCGACCCCTACAAGGACACGGCCGGACCGGCGGTGAACCCGCTGATCAAGATCGTCAACATCGTCGCGCTGCTGCTGGTGCCGCTGCTCTAGCGGCCGGGCGCGGCGGCGGGGTCCGGGCCGCTCAGGCCCGGACCGCCGCCATCACCGTGTTGCGCAGGCTTCCCACCCTCTCGATCTCGCATTCGACGACATCGCCCGGCCGCAGGTAGCGGCCGTCGGCCACGCCACAGCCCGCGGGCGTGCCGGTGGCGATGACGTCGCCCGGCCGCAGGGTCATCGCACGCGAAATGTGCGCGACCAGCGCCGGGATCTTGAAGATCATCTGCTCGGTGGACGCATCCTGGCGGGTCTCGCCGTTGACCCGGCACATGATGCGCAGCGGATACGGCCGGGGAATGTCCCGCGCCAGCGCGATGGCCGGCCCCAGCGGGCAGGAGCGGTCCAGGCTCTTGCCCTGCAGCCAGTTCTGTCCGTAGCGGCCGGTCAGCGTCGGCGCCGCCTCGTTGGCCTGCAGCTCGCGGTAGCTCACGTCATTGCAGACGGTGTAGCCCGCCACGTGGTCGTAGGCGTCCTCTTCGGCGATGTCGCGCCCTTCCCTGCCGATCACGACCGCCAGTTCCGCCTCGTAGTCCATCTTGCTCGAGAAGTCGTGGCCGCCGATGGGGTCGCCGGGAGCCACCACCGTGCCGGGCAGCTTGGTGAAGAAGAAAGGCTGCTCGGGCGGCGTCAGCTTGCCCTCGGCGCCATGGTCGAAGTAGTTGACGACGTGCGCGAGGATCTTCGATCCCGCCTCGATGGGCGCCAGGAGGCGCACCGACTCCAGCGGGACGGCCGGCCCGGACGCGGCCAGGCCGGCGGCCGCCTCGCGGGCCATGTCGCCCGCTGCCAGGAACAGCCGCAGGTCGCGAAACAACGGCGCCATCCATTCTCGGTCCGCCGCGCAGGCGGCCAGCGCCAGGTCGACGACGCGATCTCCCTCGATCGCGCACACGTGCGCTCCGGCCACGGTGGCCATGCGTCCGATCTTCATCCTTGCTCCTTTCTTGTGTCAACGTCCCGCCATGTCCTTCATCACGGCGTACAGGCCGGGCTGGCGCTCGAAGCCGATGCCCGGCGACTGCGGCAGGATGGCCTGCCCGTCTGCGATGGCGACTTCCTCGCCGAAGCCGCTGAAGATCCCGAACGTGTCCGGGTAGGACTCGCATCCTCCCAGCCCCAGGCCGCCGACCAGGTGCAGGCACATCAGGTTGCCGCCGTGCGGATACATCGCGGAACGGGCGAAGCCGTGCCTGCCGGCCACCTCCAGCACGTTCAGGTATTCGGTGATGCCGAAGGACAGCGGAGGATCGAGCTGGATGATGTCGCGATCCGGACGAAAGCCCGCGTAGGACAGGAAATGGTCCAGCTCCTTGCCGCAGGCCATGTTCTCGCCGGTGGCTAGGGGCCCCTCGTAGGCGCGGGCCAGTTCGGCATAGATGTCGTACTCCAGGAAATCGCAGGGCTCTTCAAACCAGCGCAGGCCGTAGGGCGCGATGGCCCGGGCATAGTCCAGCGCGGTGTCGCGGCCGAACGCGCAGCTCGCGTCCACGGCCAGGGCCCGGCCGTCGCCCATCTCGCTCAGCACCGCCTCGATGCGCCGGCAGTCCTCGTCCACGGACAAACCGCCTATCTTCATCTTCACCATCCGGTAGCCGGCGTCGCGGTAACGGATCATCTCGTCCTTCAGGTCGCGCGCGGCCTGGCCCGGGAAATACCAGCCGCCACCGACATACACCGGGGCATGCGTCCGTGCCCGCCCGCCGCCGTGGCGCTCGGCCAGCACGGCGTGCAGCGGCTTGTCCTCGACCTTGGCCACCAGGTCCCATACGGCCACGTCCACCGTGCCCATGGGAATGGCGCGTTCCGCGTAGCCGCCGCGCCGCTCCCGCCGCTGCCCGCAGGCCAGGATCGCCGCCGGATCGAAGTTGCGTCCCGTCGCATCCAGCAGGCTGTCGGGATCGGCCCCCAGGATGCGCGGCGCGATCCGGTCGCGGATCTGCTCGCCGCAGGCATAGCGGCCGAAGGAGTTGAACGCGAATCCCACCAGCGGCCGCCCGTCGCGGATCACGTCCGAGACCACCGCCACCACGGTGGCGGTCATCTGGCTGAAATCGGAGCGGGCGTTGGACAGGCGCGACTCCAGCGCGACCGTCTTCTCGATGACGTCGACGATGCGCATCAGTTCACCGTCGCGCCGGAAGCCTTCACCGCGGCGGCGAACTTGGCCATCTGCTCGCGCACGAAATCCACGCTGCGCGGATACGGCACGACGGTGCGCTCGAACGAACTCTCGGCCAGCTTGGCCTGCATGTCCGGCCCCGCCATGGCCTGTTCGATGGCGGCCACCAGCTTGTCGTGGACGGCGGCGGGCAGGCCCTTGGGCGCGGCCACCACCCACAGCGACACGGCATCGACGCCCGGATAGCCCGCCTCGGCGAAGGACGCGGTGTCGGGGAACAGCGGCGAACGCTTGTCGCCGGTCACCGCGATCGGAGCCAGCACGCCGCTCTTGACCTGCTGCACGACCAGCGCCGGCAGGTTGAACATCATGTCCACCTGCCCTCCCAGGAGGTCCGCGATCGCCGGCCCCGCACCCTTGTAGGGGACGTGCAGCAGCTTGATCCCGGCGGCGGTCTTGAAGGTCTCGCCATGGAGGTGGACGACGGTGCCCGCGCCGGCGGACGCGAAGCTGAGCTGGTCGGGCCTGGCCTTGGCCTCGGCCACCAGTTCCCGCACCGTCCGCGCCTTGATGCGCTTGCTGTTGACCACCAGCACGCCGGTCGCGGTGGCGACCACCGACAGGAAATCGAAATCCTTCAGGCTGTCGTAGGGCAGGTTGGCGTACAGGCTGGGATTGATGGCGAAGGCCGTATCCAGCAGTCCTATGGTGTAGCCGTCGGGCTGCGCCCGCGCCACCGTGGCCGTGCCTATCGTGCTGCCGGCGCCGCCCTGGTTCTCGACGAAGACCTGCTGGCCCAGCGCGGCGCCCAGCCGCTGCGCCAGTTGGCGGCCCAGCAGGTCGGTGCTGCCGCCCACGACATAGGGCACCACCATGCGGACCGCACGGGACGGGTAGTCCGCCTCGGCCGCGGCGGCCGCTCCCATCGCGCTTGCCCACAGGCATGCGGCAAGTCCCAGCCGGCGTAACGGTCGATACATGGCGCCCTCCCTTTTCCGGTGGCGCGGACGGCATGCCCCGCACGCCCCGCGCATGCGAAAAAGTATAGGAAGCGCGGCCGCCGCCGGCCATGGACGGGATTGGCGACTATTTGGACAAAATCAGGACGGCGCCTGCCAGGCCTCGCCCCGTTCGGCCGGGCTATCGCGGCCCGCGGCCTGGCCGCGATAGGCGCTGGGCGTCACGCCGCGCAGCTGCCGGAAACGCCGGGCGAAGTAGGCCTCGTCGGGAAAGCCCACGCTGGCCGCGATCTCGGCGATCGGCCGCGACGATCCCGTCAACATCCGGCACGCGAGGTCCATGCGCTGGTCGGCCAGGATCTCGGTGAAGGTGCGGCCGGTCTCCCGCTTGAGCAGATGCGCAAGATAGTGGGTCGACAGGTAGGCGGCGGCCGCCGCGTCCGCCAGCGTGATGGGCTCGGACAGGTGCTCGCGCATGAAGCGGCTCACGCGGGCCAGCGATGCGCGGCGGCTGCCCTGGAGCATCGAGGTTCGGGCCAGTGCCTGGAGGTCGTCCTGGTACCGGCGGCACACCAGGCCGATCAGGCGGAACAGGTCGGCGCGGATGAATTCGATGGCATAGAAGCCACCCCGGTCGTGCTCGGCCTGCATGCGCAGGCACAAGCGGCGCACCTCGGCCAGTTCGTCGGCGCCGAGTTCGAAATCCAGGTGTTCCTGATACAGGAAGGGCGCGAGTTCGGGCATCTCGTCGACGGAGACATCCTCCAGCTCCAGCAGGTCGATGCGCGACTCCGGCCGCAGGAAATCGCGGCGGAAGTTGATGACGAAGAATTCGGCCGGCTCGACATGCCGGATGCAATGCACGGGCAGCGGCATGATGAAGCTGAGCGTGCCCGGCAGGATGGGCCGCACTGTCGCGCCCAGCACGTGCTCGGTGCGGCCCGCCAGGTTCACGTAGACCTGGAAGTACTCGTGCTTGTGCAGCGGCGGCTGCCCGACCGCGGTGGCCTGATCGCGGATCCAGAACGCGGTATGCGGAAGGAATTCGCTCGTGCGGTTGATCGGCGCGTCAGGCATCGCTTCGGTGCTCCCGGTTGCCGGCGCTTCCTATTCCCTGGGCGGAGCCGCGCGGCGCCGGAAATCGCGCAGCCGGAAACCCAGCGCGAACAGCGCGCCGAAATAGATCACGGCGGCGCCGGCCACCGCGCCCAGCAGCAGGGCCACACGCAGCCAGGCGTGAGCCTGCAGGCCCAGCCAGTCCACACGCTGTTCGGCCAGCCACAATGCGGCGCCCATGGCCGCCAGCGCCACCGCCACCCGCGCCAGGAAACCGCCCCACCCGGCCGCCGGCCGATAGACGCCGCGCCGGCGCAGGCCCGCAAGAAGAGCGAGCGCATTGATGCAGGCGCCCAGCCCGATGGACAGCGCGAGCCCGGCGTGATGCAGCCACGGCACGAACACCAGGTTCAGGCACTGCGTGGCCACCAGCACCACCAGCGCGATCTTGACCGGCGTACGGATATCTTGCCTGGCGTAGAAACCGGGCGCCAGGATTTTCACGGACAGGAGTCCGATCAGGCCCACCGCGTAGGCGACCACCGCCATGCGGGTCTGGGCGACGTCGGCGGCGGTGAAGGCGCCGTAGTGGAACAGCGTGCTGACCAGGGCCTTGGACATCAGCGCCATGCCCAGGCAGGCGGGCAGGCCCAGCAGCAGCGTCAGGCGCAACCCCCAGTCCAGCAACGCGCTGTATTCCTCGGCATGGCCGGCGGCATGCGCCTGCGACAGGTTGGGCAGCAGCACGGTGCTGAGCGCGATGCCCAGCAGCGCGGTGGGGAACTCCATCAGCCGGTCGGCGAAGGACAGCCAGGTGACGCTGCCCGGGGCCAGCCAGGTGGCGATGTTGGTGTTGATCAGCAGCGACACCTGGGCCACCGAGACACCCACGATGGCCGGCAGCATCTGTCTCAGGATGCGCCGCACATAAGGGTCCGCCCAGGCCGCGCGCAGCCCCGTGCCGATGCGGGGACACAGGCCCAGCCGCGCCAGGGCGGCGAACTGCATCGCCAGCTGCGCCACGCCGCCGGCCATCACCCCCAGCGCCAGGGCATAGAGGGGGACGTCCAGATGCGGCGCGAGCCAGAGGCTGGCGGCGATCATCGACAGGTTCAGCAGCACCGGGGTGAACGCCGGCACGCCGAAATGCCGCCAGGTATTGAGCACGCCCGAGGCAAAGGCCACCAGCGACATGCACAATATGTAGGGGAACATGACGCGGGTCATCCAGACCGCCGCCTGGAAGTCGGCCGCGCGCTCCGCGCCCCGCAGCCCGCTGCCCATTGCGCTGACCACCCAGGGCGCGGCGATCACGCCCACTGCCGTCACCGCCATCAGCGCGAAGGTCAGCAGCGATGCCACGTGATCCAGGAGGCGGCGGGTGTCCTCGGGCGCATGGCGGTTCCGGACCTCGCCCAGGATCGGCACGAAAGCCTGCGAGAACGCTCCCTCGGCGAACAGCCGCCGCAGCAGGTTGGGAATGCGGAAGGCGACCCAGAACGCGTCGGTCAGGCTGCCCGCGCCGAACGCCCGGGCGATCAGCACGTCGCGCACGAGGCCGGTGATGCGGGACAACAGGGTATAACTACTGATCGTGGCCGCGGCGCGCAGCAAATTCATGGATGACCTTGTCTTGTACGCGGCGCGCCGCGCGAGTATGGTTGCCTTGCTCGTGGTTTTGCGGGGACTTCGCCACGAAGCATTTGATTTTACGGCCATTTGGGGCTATAGTCTTTGGCTTTGCGAAGCTCCTGCCGCCGCGTATAGCACATATAGCAAGTCGTGACTTCGCCCTACCAGATACGGAATTTTCATGGCTAATACCGCCCAAGCACGCAAGCGCGCCCGCCAAGCAGTGGTCCGCAACAAGCACAACTCCAGCCTGCGTTCGATGCTGCGCACGTCCATCAAGCGCGTGCGCCAGGCCGTGGAAGCCGGCGACAAGGCCGCCGCCACGGAAGTGCTGCAGAAAGCCACCAGCGTCATCGACCGCGTCGCGGACAAGAAGATCATTCACAAGAACAAGGCCGCTCGCCACAAGAGCCGCCTGGCCGCCGCCGTCAAGGCCCTGGCCTGATCTGACTCCGCTGCGCGGCCCGGCGCCGCGCGCGCAAGACGCCAGCCTGGCAGGATATCCTCCTGCCAGGCTGGCGTTCGTTCGTCCATACATATCGCAAGCAGATACCCCGCTCGCGCAGGGAGACGCCCCGCCGCCCCTCAGGGCTGCCGGGGCTTGCCCTGGGCGTCGGGAATCAGGCAGGCCTCGACCGTGCGCAAATCGTTGTCGCGCGCGAAATCGTTCACGAACTGCCAGGCCAGGGGCTCGAGCGCCCGCAGCCGTTCGTCGACCACCACGCACTTGACGCCGTCGATGAAGGTGGGCACGACATAGGGCGAATAGGTGAAAGGACTCGCCACGCTCCCCTTGGGCCGAAAAGGCGACATCACGCCGGCCAGGCGTTCGGCCCAATCGCTGGGGCGGAACTTGCTGCCGTTGGAAGTGATACCCTGGATAATGAACTGCCTGACGCTTTCAGCCATCGTCGTTGTCTGCGGAAGGAGTCCGCGGTGAGGGGTCTCGTGAACCCGATGGATCCTGAGCCCGGTCTGTTGCACACCGGCGTTGCATGCGCCGACCGGGCCGCCCCGCGCGACGGCGGGGCTCGACGCGGACCCGGCAAGGCCCGATAGGGTCCCGCCAGGCTCGCAGCGGGCGGGTGCACGCCCCGCCAGGGAAGCTCGCCATTGTAGCGTATCGTCCCCCTCGCCCTCCACCCGCATGCTCAACGGCGGGCAGCGCGGCACGACCGCTTCCGGCGCCACGCGGACCAGGTCGCCGGCGCGACGCGCACAATCTTGGCGCGGCCGATACCGCCCCCGCCGCCTGTAACAATGCCTCGGGTATCATTGACCCTTTCCGCGAAACGAGCCGATGAGTCGATGGCCCGCGGCGCCACGGCACCGCCCGCCGATTCGGCAACTCCCTGTCAGAGGCGTCGTATGAACGCAAATCTCCAGCAAAACCCGAAGACCTCTCCTCCGCTGCGCCATTTCCTCCAGTTCAACGACTTCACGCGCGAGGAAATCGAATATCTGTTCAGCCGCGCCGCGCTGATCAAGCGCAAGTTCAAGAACTACGAACCGCACTTCACCCTGAGCGACCGCACCCTCGCCATGGTGTTCGAGAAAGCCAGCACCCGCACCCGCGTGTCGTTCGAAGCCGGCATGTACCAAATGGGCGGCTCGGTCATCCACCTGACCACGGGCGACTCCCAGCTCGGCCGCTCCGAGCCGGTCGAGGACTCCGCCCAGGTCATCTCCCGCATGGTCGACCTGGTCATGATCCGCACCTTCGAGCAGACCAAGATCGAGCGTTTCGCCGCCTACTCGCGCGTGCCGGTCATCAACGGCCTGACCAACGAGTTCCACCCCTGCCAGATCCTGGCCGACATCTTCACCTACATCGAGCATTGCGGCTCGATCCAGGGCAAGACCGTGGCCTGGGTGGGCGACTCCAACAACATGTGCAACACCTGGCTGCAGGCCGCCGAGCTGCTGGATTTCAACCTCCACGTCTCGACCCCGCCCGGATACGAGCTCGAGCCCGAACGCGCGGGCGTCGTCGACGCCGAGCGGCTCAAGCAGTTCGCCGACCCCATGGAAGCCTGCAAGGGCGCGCACCTGGTCACCACCGACGTCTGGACCAGCATGGGCTTCGAAGCCGAGAACGAGGAGCGCCGCGCCGCCTTCGCCGACTGGTGCGTCGACAGCGACATGATGGCCGTGGCCGACCCCGGCGCGGTCTTCATGCACTGCCTGCCTGCCCACCGCGGCGAGGAAGTCACCGCCGAAGTCATCGACGGCCCCCAGAGCGTGGTGTGGGACGAAGCCGAAAACCGCATGCACGTCCAGAAAGCCCTGATGGAATTTCTGCTTCTGGGCAAACTATGACCCCCCCTACGCGCTTACGCGCGCCCCCAGGGGCGATGCGGGCGGACCGGCAAAGCCGGATCCGCCGCATCCTGGGTCTAGTACCGGCTCTTTGAATTGCGCACCCAGCTTCGCTGGCTGCCAACGGCGGCAACGGTGTGGCGTACCAAGAAACAGGTCCTAGACCCAGGGCGCCGCGGATCCGGCTTTGCCGGTCCGCCAGCGCCGCCCCCTGGAGGGGGCCCGCGAAGCGGGTAGGGGGTGGTACAATCCCGGATCGCCCTTGTGAGGCCGGGGGGCGATTGCACGATCCCGCGCATATGGCACGGAGCGCCCCTTGGGTGCGCCCCCATATCCCGGTGACCTGACCGGCCAGAAAGCTGCACCGCCCAAGCGCGGGCCGTCCATGCCCTGGGAACATCAATGAGCGAAGTAAAGAAGGTCGTACTTGCCTACTCGGGCGGTCTTGACACATCCGTGATCCTGAAATGGCTCCAGGACACGTATCAGTGCGAAATCGTCACCTTCACCGCCGACATCGGCCAAGGTGAAGAGCTCGAGCCGGCACGCGCCAAGGCCCTGAAGTTCGGCATCAAGCCGGAACACATCTACATCGACGACCTGCGCGAGGAATTCGTCCGCGACTTCGTCTTCCCGATGTTCCGCGCCAACACCATCTACGAAGGCGAGTACCTGCTGGGCACCTCCATCGCCCGCCCGCTGATCGCCAAGCGCCAGATCGAGATCGCGCGCGCGGTCAAGGCCGACGCCGTCTCCCACGGCGCCACCGGCAAGGGCAACGACCAGGTCCGCTTCGAACTGGGCTACTACGCGCTGGAGCCGGGCATCAAGGTCGTCGCCCCGTGGCGCGAGTGGGACCTGCTCTCGCGCGAGAAGCTGCTGGCCTACGCCGAAAAAGCCGGCATCCCCATCGAAATGAAGCACAAGCAGGGCGGCGCGCCCTACTCGATGGACGCGAACCTGCTGCACATCAGCTACGAAGGCCGTCACCTGGAAGACCCGAAGGCCGAGGCCGAGGAATCGATGTGGCGCTGGACCGTGGCGCCTGAAGCCGCGCCCGACGCCCCCGAATACCTCGACGTCGAGTTCGAGCACGGCGACATCGTCGCCCTGAACGGCAAGCGCATGACGCCCGCCGAAGTGCTGACCGAGCTGAACAAGCTGGGCGGCAAGCACGGCATCGGACGCCTGGACCTGGTGGAAAACCGCTACGTCGGCATGAAGTCGCGCGGCTGCTACGAGACCCCGGGGGGCACGATCATGCTGCGCGCCCACCGCGCGATGGAATCCATCACGCTGGACCGCGAAGTCGCCCACCTCAAGGACGACCTGATGCCGCGCTACGCCAGCCTGATCTACAACGGCTACTGGTGGAGCCCCGAGCGCAAGGCGCTGCAGGTGCTGATCGACCACACCCAGCAGGCCGTGAACGGATGGGTGCGCCTGAAGCTGTACAAGGGCAACGTCTACACCGTCGCCCGCGATTCGAAGAACACGCTGTTCGACCAGACCATCGCGACCTTCGACGACGACGGCGGCGCCTATGACCAGGCCGATGCCGGCGGCTTCATCAAACTGAACGCCCTGCGCATGCGCATCGCGGAAAACGCCCGTCGCAAGCGCGGATGAGCCAACCGTCCGAACCTGTGCCTACCACCAGCCCGGAGACGGGCTGGCGTTGACCCGCCGTCGGCGGCCCTCGGGCCGCCGATTTGTTTTTCGAGCGCCATGAACGAGAACGCCCATCCGCCTCTAGTCATCATCCAGACCGGGCTCCCGCCCGAACCGGTGTCCAACCGGCACGGCACCTTCAGTTGCATGATCCGCGAAGCGGCCGGGCTGCGCGCCGACGACGTGGAAGTCGTGGCCGTGCACCAGGGGGCCGAGCTGCGGCCGCCCTCCAGCTACCGCGCCGCCATCATCACCGGCTCGCCCGCCATGGTCACCGACCTGGCCGACTGGAGCGAACGCACGGCCGCCTGGATACGGCGCGCGGCGGACCAGGGCCTGCCCATCCTGGGCATCTGCTACGGACACCAGTTGCTGGCCCATGCGCTGGGCGGCAGGGTCGACTTTCATCCCCGCGGCCGCGAGGTGGGCACGCAGACGGTCGAACTGCTGCCTGCCGCCAGCGACGTTCCCCTGCTCGCGGGACTGCCCTCGCGCTTTCCCGCGCACCTGATCCACCAGCAAAGCGTGATGGAGCTGCCGGCCGGCGCCACCGTGCTGGCACGCTCGGAACACGACGCGCACCAGATCGTGCAATACGGCGATCGCGTGATTTCCAGCCAGTACCATCCCGAGTTCTGCCCCCGCATCATGGGGACCTACCTCGCGCACTTCGGCCCCAGGCTGGGCGAGGAAGGCTTCGACGTCCAGGCGCTGAACGCCCGGCTGCGCCCCGCCCCCGAGGCCCGCGAGCTGCTGCTGCGCTTCGTGCGGCAGCACGCGGCACTGCAGGAAGCGGCCTAGGGGTCGATACCCGGCACCACGACCGGCTCGATCTCCAGTTCCAGGCCGTAGCGTTCGCGCACGTCGTGCTGCACGACCCGCGCCAGCGCAAGCACGTCGCCCGATTGCGCGCCCCCATGATTGACCAGCACCAGCGCCTGGCGCTCGTGCACCCCCACCGGCCCCATGCGACGCCCCTTCCAGCCGCATTGGTCGATCAGCCACCCCGCGGCCAGCTTGTAGCCGCCGTCCTCTTGCGGATACGCCACCAGGCCGGGAAAACGGGCATGCAGCCGCTCGTATTGCGCGGCCGGCACCACCGGATTCTTGAAAAAACTGCCAGCATTGCCCAGCACGGCCGGGTCCGGCAGCTTCGCGCGCCGGATCGCGCAGACCGCCTCGAATACGTCGCGTGCCGTAGGCGAACCCGCCAGGCTCTCGTGCCGCCGCAGATCGGGATAGTCCAGCACGGGCGTCCATTGCCGGGGCAGTCGCAACCGCACGGCGGTGATGACCCAACGTCCGGGTTCGCGCTTGAAGACGCTGTCCCGATAGGCGAAGGCGCATTGCGCCGCGTCCATCTCCGTCCAGGCGTCGCGCAGCAGGTCGTAAGCCGTCAGGCCCGCGAAGCGGTCGCGCAGTTCGACACCATAGGCACCTATGTTCTGCACCGGCGCCGCGCCGACCGTGCCGGGAATGAGCGCGAGGTTTTCCAGCCCGCCCCAGCCCTGTTCGACACAATGGGTAACGAAGTCGTGCCAGATTTCGCCCGCCGCGGCTTCGACCACGCGGGACTCGTCGTCCTGGGCCAACAGCCGGATGCCGCGCAGCGCCATCCGCGCCACCAGGCCGCGCACCCGGGGCGGCAGAACCAGGTTGCTGCCGCCGCCCAGCACCAGGAGCCCCGCACCGTCGGAACGCGCCAGGCAGGCCAGCGCCGGCAGCTCGTCGCGGCTGCGCAGCGTGACGCAGGCCGGCGCCGAACTGGCCAGCCCCAGGGTGTTGAGAGACGAAAGATCGCAGGCACCGGGCACGAGGCCCGCGCGAGCGCTGGAATCGGGAGCGACAGCCAATCTGGACACCAGGCAGGACGAACGAATGCGGCGGGAGGGATTTCCCGCGGCCCCGCCATCTTACTTGACTACAATTCCCCTATTCCAAGACAGGCCGCAAGCCGCACGCAAGGAGCTCACTCATGCCTACATTCGATGTCGTCTGCAAGCCCAACCTGGTCGAACTGCGCAATGCCGTCGAACAGGCCAACAAGGAAATCTCCACCCGCTTCGACTTCAAGGGCTCGGATGCCCGCGTCGAACAGACCGACAAGGAACTCACGGCCTATGCCGACAGCGATTTCCAGCTGAACCAGGTGCGGGACGTGCTGTTGAACAAGATGACCAAGCGCAGCGTGGACGTGCGTTTCCTCGACCAGGGCAAGGTCGAGAAGATAGGCGGCGACAAGGTCAAGCAGGTCCTGACCGTGCGCAACGGCGTGCCCCAGGACGCGGCCAAGAAGATCGTGGCCCTGATCAAGAACAGCAAGATGAAGGTCCAGTCCAGCATCCAGGGAGACACCGTGCGCGTGCAGGGCGCCAAGCGCGACGACCTGCAAAGCGCCATCGCGCTGCTGAAGAAGGACGTGACCGACCTGCCTCTGGGCTTCGAGAACTTCAGGGACTGAACGGTCCGGCTCGCGGAACGATCATGAATGCCCCGCCGGGACTCAGAGCACGGGGCGTTTGAACAGCATGGCGGGGTCGAGTTCGAGCGCCTTGGCCAGTTTCTCGATGTTGTCGACCGAGATGTTGACGCGCGCCCGCTCGACCTGACTGACAAAGGTCCGGTCGAGATGGGCGGCAAACCCGAGCTGCTCCTGCGACATCTTCTGCGCGACCCGGAACGCTCGTACGTTGTAGCCGAGGATCTCGCGCAGCGTCGTCAAGGACGCCGACGGATTGGGGGATCTCAGAGGTGCGGGCATTGACGCATACTCCCCACGACAGCGCGTTATATCTACCGCTTTTACATCACTTTTACTGGACGCGATTGCAACGCTTCGCAAAGCGCTTCAGCAAAAGTAATTCTGCGCCTGTCGGAGGGCGACACACATACGGGGCTAACCCTCGGTCATGCGGGCCGCGCCCGACGCGGGAAGCGCGCGCTTCCCGCGTTCGGGGGATCAACTCACCTGATCGGGAAAACGCTCGCGCACCGAACGCTCGATGCCCGCCGCGTCGAGCCCCAGCCCCGCCAGCAGCGCGCCCTGCTCGCCATGGTCGATGAAACGATCGGGCAGGCCGAGCTGCATCACGGGCACGGTCGTGCCGGCCTCGTTCAGCACCTCGCAAACGGCGCTGCCCGCGCCTCCCATGATGCTGCCCTCTTCCACCGTGACCAGCGCGGCATGCCGCGACGCCAGGTCGAGTATGAGTTCGCGGTCGATGGGCTTGACGAAGCGCATGTCCACCACCGTCGCATCCAGCGCCTGCCCCGCCCGCAACGCGGGGATGGCCAGCGTGCCGAACGCGAGTATCGCAATGCCGGCCTTGTCGCCGGGCTGCGCGCGGCCGCTCTGGCGCCGCACGACGCCCTTGCCCAGGGGCACGGTGTCCAGGCTGGCCGCCGGCGTCGCGCCGGCCCCCGCGCCGCGCGGATATCGGACCGTGGCGGGCCCCGGATGCCGATAACAGGTCGATAGCAACAGCCTGCATTCGGCCTCGTCCGAAGGGGTTGCCACCACCATGTTGGGAATGCAGCGCACGAAGGCGATGTCGTAGTTGCCGGCGTGCGTCGCGCCATCCGCGCCCACGAGGCCGGCTCGATCGAGCGCGAAGGTCACGTCCAGGTCCTGGAGCGCGACGTCGTGGATCAACTGGTCATAGCCTCGCTGCAGGAAGGTGGAGTAGATGGCCACCACCGGCTTGAGCCCCTCGCAGGCCAGGCCGCCGGCGAAGGTCACGGCATGCTGTTCGGCGATGCCGACGTCGAAATAGCGCTCCGGAAAGCGCCGCTCGAACTCGACGAGACCGCTGCCCTCGCGCATGGCCGGCGTGATGCCGATCAGGCGCGTGTCCTCGGCCGCCATGTCGCACAGCCAGTCGCCGAACACCTGGGTGAACGTCTTCCTGGGCGGCGTGGACGGCTTGCTGATGCCCACGGCGGGGTCGAACTTGCCCGGTCCGTGGTACAGGACGGGATCGGCCTCGGCCAGCTTGTACCCCTGCCCCTTGCGAGTGACGACGTGCAGGAAGCGCGGCCCGGAGAGCTTGCGCATGTTCTGCAGCGTGGGAATCAGCGAATCCAGATCGTGTCCGTCGATGGGGCCGACATAGTTGAAGCCCAGTTCCTCGAACATCGTGGCGGGCGTGACCATGCCCTTGGCGTGCTCCTCGATGCGCCGGGCCAGTTCGAACACGGGCGGCACGTGCGACAGCACGGCCTTGCCCACGTTGCGCGCGGCGGCGTAGAACCTGCCCGACATCAGGCGCGCGAGATAGCGGTTCAGCGCGCCGACCGGCGGCGAGATCGACATGTCGTTGTCGTTCAGGATCACCAGCAGGTCGACGTCGGGCAGGACGCCGCCGTTGTTCAAGGCCTCGAAGGCCATGCCGGCCGACATCGCGCCGTCGCCGATCACGGCGATGTGCTTGCGCTCGATGCCGGCGTTGCGCGCCGCCACGGCCATGCCCAGCGCGGCCGAGATGGAGGTGGAAGAATGGGCGGTGCCGAAGGCGTCGTACTCGGACTCGCTGCGCCGGGGAAAGCCGGAGATGCCGCCCTGCTGCCGCAGGGTCGCCATGCCGGCGCGCCGACCCGTCAGGATCTTGTGCGGATAGGTCTGGTGCCCCACGTCCCAGACGATGCGATCGTCGGGCGTATCGAAGACGTAGTGCAGCGCCAGGGTCAGTTCGACCGTGCCCAGGTTGGAAGACAGGTGGCCGCCGGTGCGGGATACCGACTCCAGCACGAAGGCACGCAACTCGTCGGCCAGCGCCGAGAGTTGGCAGCGGTCCAGTTTTTTCAGGTCGGCCGGAGATTCGATGCGGTCGAGCATATCGGTGGGCATGTTTCGGAGTCTCCGTTCAGCGATCGCGCAGCACGATGAAATCGGCCAGCGCGGCCAGGCGCGCACCGCCCGCGCCCAGCGGAGCGATGGCCTCGTGCGCGGCTTGGCGCAGTTGCTCCGCCAGGGTCCGGGCCTCGTCCAGGCCCAGTATGGATACATAGGTGGGCTTGTCGGCGGCCGCGTCCTTGCCGGCGGTCTTGCCCAGGCTGGCCGAGTCGGCGGTGACGTCGAGGATGTCGTCGACCACCTGGAACGCCAGTCCCACGGCTTGCGCGTAGCCGTCGAGCGCCGCGCGCTGGACCGAACTCGCCCCCGCCACGATGCCGCCCAGCGCGGCGCTGGCACGCAGCAGCGCACCGGTCTTGAGCCGATGCATGGCCTCCAGTTCGTTCCGGTCGAGAGGCTTGCCGACGCTGGCCAGGTCGATGGCCTGGCCGCCAGCCATTCCCAGGCTGCCGGCCGCCGCCGCGAGCACCTGCACCGCCTGCACGGTCAGGCCGGGGGCAATCGGCATGCCCGCCAGGGCCTCGAAGGCCAGGGCCTGCAGGGCGTCCCCCACCAGCAGCGCCGTGGCCTGGCCGAATTCCACGTGCACGGTCGGGCGGCCGCGGCGCAGGACATCGTCGTCCATGCACGGCATGTCGTCATGCACCAGCGAATAGGCATGGATCAGCTCGACCGCGGCAGCGGCGGCGTCCAGCGCCGCGTCGCTCCCGGCGCCGGATGCCGCGCAGGCCTCGCCCGCGGCATAGGTCAACATGGGGCGTACGCGCTTGCCGCCGCCCAGCACCGCATAGCGCATGGCGTCGTGCAACGCGCGCGGATCGGTATCCTGGGCAGGCAACAAACGCGCAAGCGCCTGTTCGGCGCGCACCCCGCACGCCGCCATCCAGACGGAAAAATCTTCGCGACTGCCAGCCATCAAGTCAGTCCCCGGCCTCTTCGAACGGGCGCAGCAATTCTCCCTCGAGGACCTTGACCTGCTGCTCGGCGCGCGCCAGCCTGTCCTGGCAGACCCGCACGAGGTCGACGCCGCGGCGATAGGCGGCCAGCGAGGACTCCAGCGGCATGGAACCATCCTCCATCATCGCCACCAGCGCCTCGAGCTCGCCCAGCGCGGCCTCGAAGTCCTGAGGCAGGGCCTGCTCGGGGGCGTCGCCCTGCGCAGGGTGGACATTCACGAATTTGTCGGCCAATCAAGCCTCCTGGATCTCGTCACGGCATCGAACCCGGAATTGTACGGGATGACGGGATACCGCCCCCGCCACCGGCCGGGTCGGGCCGGCGCGGCGGCGGGGACTTCTACGGCCGTCCGGGGTACAATAGCGGGCTTGATCGGGCAGATCATTTTCTTCGCGCCAGCACCATCTGCGAAGTCCAAACACCGCTCCAGGTCGCGTAAGGGGTGGTTTCGCAGCGAGGGGGACTGGCTTCACAACTCTCGCGGAGGGAAGTCATGACCGATATCGGTCGCGTGGCACACGTGGCGGCGAGCCGAGCGCAGCTCCCAGTCAGTGCCTATTTCGATGAAGCGCGCTTCGCGCGCGAAATGCAGAACATCTTTGGCCAGGCCCCGATTTATGTGGGGCACCAGAAAGGCGTCCCCGAAGTCGGGGACTACCGTACCCTGATACAGGAAAACGACGGCCGGGTGCTGGTGCGCAACCAGACCGGCGTCGAACTGCTGTCCAACGTATGCCGTCACCGGCAGGCGCTGATGCTGGGCAAGCACCCGGCCGGCGGCGAACGGCAGGCCGCGCATTGCAGCGGCAACCTGGGGCGCCCGGGCAACATCGTCTGCCCGCTGCACCGCTGGACCTACGATGCCCGCGGCAAGCTGATCGGCGCCCCGCTGTTCAGCGAAACGCCGGGCCTGGACCTGCAGCGTTTCCCGCTGCAGGAATGGAACGGCTCGCTGTTCGAGTCGCCCCGCGCCGGCGGCCGCCAGATCGCCGCCGAGCTTGCCGCGCTGGACGGCAGGCCCGAATTCGACTTCAGCGACTACGTCCTGGACCGGGTGCAGGTGCACCAGTGCAACTACAACTGGAAGACGTTCATCGAGGTCTATCTCGAGGACTACCACGTCGGCCCGTTCCACCCCGGCCTGGGCCGCTTCGTCACATGCGACGACCTGAGCTGGGAATTCGGCGACTACTACAGCCTGCAGCGGGTGGGCGTGCACAATGCGCTGGCGCATCCCGGCTCGGGCGTCTACCAGCGCTGGCACGACGCCCTCTTGGCCTACCGCAACGGCAGCGCGCCCGAATTCGGGGCGATCTGGGTCACGCATTTCCCGACCCACATGATCGAGCTGTATCCGCACACGCTGGTATTGTCGACGCTCTATCCCAAGAGCCCGCAGGAAACGGTCAATATCGTCGAGTTTTATTATCCCGAGGAAATCGTCCATTTCGAACGCGATTTTGTCGAGGCCCAGCAGGCGGCCTATATGGAAACCGCGGTCGAGGACGACGAGATTGCCGAACGCATGGATGCCGGCCGCAAGGCATTAATGGAACGCGGTGCCAACGAAGCCGGCCCCTACCAATCCCCCATGGAAGACGGCATGCAGCACTTCCATGAATGGTATCGGAAGGCCATGGACGAGCCGGAAGATATGTAAAGACGTAACTTTTGTCTGACTGCCCATCAAAGCGCCCTTCACGGGCGCTTTTCTTTTTTTCAATCGCGGCGGGCCCAGGCCGGTCATGACGATTTTGAAGGCAATGCCCACTGATCTGTAATAAATACACGGTACCCCGGCGGCATGCGCACCATTACAAATACACACACTGCCGCCTTGTCAACCATAGAGGCGGCGCGTAACTTTCAAATCGAAATTCAGGCTTGGATGCATATACGGCCGGATTTTCGCCATAGGCAAAAAAAGACGGGAGAAAAGCATGCTGCATTATGCAGTCGTATTTTTCGTCATCGCCATCATCGCGGCGGTTCTGGGTTTCGGCGGCATTGCCGCCGGTGCCGCGTCGATCGCGAAGATATTGTTCTTCATTTTCATCGTGCTTGCGGTCCTGTCGCTGCTGAGCGGCCTGTTCCGAAAATGATTCACGTCCAAGGAGAAAAATCATGAACGTTCGTACCCTGCTCGTCGCCGGCATCATCGGTACCGCCACGGTCATGGGCGGTTGCACGTCGACCCGCACCCATCAATCCGCGGGCGAATATGCCAGCGACGCCGCCATTACCGCCAAGGTCAAGGCGGCCCTGGTCTCGGCCAAGGACGTCAGCGCCGCCGACGTCAACGTCGAAACCTTCCGCCGCACCGTCCAGCTCTCCGGCTTCGTCAACTCCCAGGCCGAAGCCTCCCGCGCCGTGGAAGTGGCCCGCGGCGTCGAGGGCGTCCAAAGCGTCCGCAACGACCTGCGGGTGAAGAACAACCCTCGGTAAAGTCCCCATGCGCTGACGCGCACGCGACAAAAAACGGCTTCGCCCAAAAAAGCGAAGCCGTTTTCTCATTCCAACCAGCAACCAGCCAAAACCCCAGACCCCGCCAGCCGCTTGGTACCCCAGGATGCGGTGGATCCGGCTCCGCCGGTCCACCCGCATCGCCCCCTGGGGGGCGCGCGTCAGCGCGTAGGGGGGGCTAACCTCTACCCTTTTGCGTTCATCAGGGCGCGGATGCGCTGCTCGATGGGCGGGTGGGAGGCGAACAGGGCGCCGAAGCCCTTGGCGGCGCCAGCGATGCCGGACGCCTCGAAGCTCTTGGGCAAGTCGCCCGGCTCCATGCCGCCCAGGCGGGCCAGCGCGCGGATCATGGGTTCGCGCGAGCCCAGCAGGTAGGCCGAGCCGGCGTCGGCACGGTATTCGCGCAGGCGCGAGAACCAGGCGACGATGATGGAGGCCAGGATGCCGAACACGAGTTCACAGACGATGACGGTGGCGAAGTAGCCGATGCCGCCGCTGCGTTCGTTCTTGAGCACCATCTGGTCGACCACGTAGCCCACGACCCGCGCCAGGAACACCACGAAGGTGTTGACCACGCCCTGGATCAGGGTCAGAGTCACCATGTCGCCGTTGGCGATGTGGGCCACTTCGTGCCCCAGCACCGCGCTGACTTCTTCCTCGGTCATCCCCCGCAAGAGGCCGGTGGATACCGCGACCAGCGCGTCGTTCTTGAAGGCGCCGGTGGCAAAGGCATTGGGCTCGCCCTCGTAGATGGCGACCTCGGGGCGGCCGATGCCGGCGCGGTCGGCCAGTTGATGCACGGTGTCCACCAGCCACTGTTCCTCGGCGCCGTTGGGCGCGTTGGGATCGATGACCCGTGCGCCGGTGCTCCACTTGGCCATCGGCTTGCTCATGAGGAGCGAGATGATGGAGCCGGTGAAACCGACGACGAGCGAGAAGATGGCCAGCGCCTGGATGTCCAGGCCGTTCGCGGTCAGGAAACGGTTGACGCCGAGGATGCTCAGCGTCGCCGTCAGGACCAGCATGACCGCGATGTTGGTCGCCAGAAATAACACGATGCGTTTCATGAGGGCAGGAAGCTCCGAAAACCTTTTGATGTCTTGTCCGGGGGTGGTTTTTCCCCTCGGCCACCGGGAACCGCCCCGCGCGGCGCCGAATGTGACGGCAACAGGCATCGGAAGTTCCCTCCGGCCGCCGCAGAACGGCAAGAGGGGCGATACCCGTTTCCCGGTTGGGGCTATATGGTAGCCGGGACGATGATTTCAAGGCGAATACTGGGGTTTACCCCAGAAGCTACAATCGAGGCCACCTCATCGCCGCCCGCCCTCCATGCAAGCCCTCTGGATGCTCTTCGCTTCGCTGATGTTCGCGATCATGGCCATGTTCGTGAAATTCGCCTCCGAACAGGCCAGCCTGGGGCAGATCATCCTGTTCCGGGGACTGCCCACGGCGGCGGGCATCCTGGCCTGGGCCTGGGCCACCCGGCGCATCGTGATCCCGCCGACCTGGCGGCTGCACATCATGCGCAACGTCGCCGGGGTCGGGTCGATCTGGCTGTCGTTCTTCGCCATGGGCCGGCTGCCGCTGGCCACCGCGATCACCTTGAACTACACCTCGCCGCTGTTCATCGCCGGCTGGATGATCTGGCGCCAGCACGACCTGACCGACCGGCTGCGCACCCTGGCGGTCGTCATCGGCTTCATCGGCGTGATCGCGATCCTGCGCCCCACTCTGGACCATTCGCAATGGCTGGCGGCGCTGCTGGGCCTGGCCGCCGGCAGCCTGACGGCGATCGCCGTGATGCAGGTGCGCTCGCTGGGCCAGTCCGGCGAACCCGAATGGCGCATCGTGCTGTTCTTCGCGTTGTCGTCCTGCCTGACCGGCGGCATCGCCACCTCCGTCACCGGCTGGCAGCCGCCCTCGCTCTATGGCTGGTTCACGCTGCTGGGCGTCGGCATCAGCGGGCTGCTGGGCCAGTTCGCGATGACGCGCGCCTTCAGCCGCGGGTCGGCCGCCCTGTCGTCGGTGCTCCAGTACAGCACCATCCCGTTCTCGGTCCTGCTCGGCTACGTGTTCTGGGACGACCATCCCGACATGCTGGGCTGGGCCGGCATGATGCTGATCGCGGCGGCGGGCCTGGTCTCGACCTGGCGCACGCTGGTGCTGGCGCGGCGGGCCTGAGTCCGTCGCCGGCCGCGCCGCCCTCGCCCCGCCGGCCATGCTGGGTTGCAGCAAAACGCCGTCGGGTTCACACTTGATGCGTTAACGGCCGTCCTCCCTTCCCATGTCCCTGAAGCTGTCCGTCCTCGACCTGAGCCCCATTCCCGCCGGCTACACGCCCACCGACGCCCTGTCCAACAGCGTGGACCTCGCGCGCCAGGCCGAGGCCGCGGGCTACCACCGCTACTGGCTGGCGGAACACCACAACACGGGCATGCTGGCGTGCTCCGCGCCGGAACTGCTGATCTGCCGGATCGCCGGCGCCACCACCCGGCTGCGCGTGGGATCGGGCGGCATCATGCTGCCCAATCACAGTCCGCTGAAGGTGGCCGAGACGTTCCGCGTGCTGGAGGCGATGTTCCCGGGCCGGATCGACCTGGGCCTGGGGCGCGCGCCGGGCACCGATCCGGTAACCGCCAGCGCGCTGCGCCGGGGCCACGCCGATGCCGATGAATTCCCGCAGCAACTGGCCGACCTGGTCGGCTACCTGAAGGACGTCATGCCGTCCGACCATCCCCATGCGCGGGTGCGCGCCACGCCGGTGGGGGTGCCGTGCCCGCCCATCTGGATACTGGGCTCGAGCCTGTTCGGCGCGCGCGTGGCCGCCGCCAACGGCTTCGGCTTCGCCTACGCGCACCATATCGTCCCCGAGAACGCCCATGCGGCGATGCGGCTTTATCGCGAGGAATTCCGCGCCTCGCCGTTCGGCCACGAGCCGCGCGCCATCCTGGCGGTGTCGGCCGTCTGCGCGCCCACCGCCGACGAAGCCGAGCGCCTGGCCTCCACCGCCGACCTCAGCATGATGCGCACGCGCAGCGGCCGCACCCGCACCCCGCTGCCCAGCGTCGAGGAAGCGCTGGCCTACGTCTATCAGCCCGACGAAGAGGCGCTGCGCCAGTACAACCGCACCCGCATCCACATCGGCACGCCCGAGGCGCTGGCCGGCTCGATCGGCGCGCTGGCCCGTGCCACGCAGGCCGACGAGGTCATGATCAACTCCCAGATCCACAGCCACGAATACCGGGTCCGCAGCTACCAGTTGCTGGCCTCGGCGCTGATGGCCTGACCGCTTCCCACCCACGCGCATACCAAGGGATCAACATGCAGCTCCAAGGAAAAGTCGCTCTCGTCACCGGCGCCGCCAGCGGCATCGGCAAGGAAATCGCCGACACGCTGGCCGCCGCGGGCGCCGCCGTCGCCATCGCGGACATCAACCTGACGGCCGCCCAGGCGGTGGCCGACGAACTCAGGCTCAAGGGCTGCCAGGCGATGGCGGTGGACTTCGACGTGACCGACGAGGCGGCTGTCGAACGCGGCACCCAACAGGTGGTCGACACCTTCGGCAGCGTGGACATCCTCGTGTCCAACGCCGGCATCCAGGTCGTCAACCCCATCGACCAGTTCGCGTACGCCGACTGGAAGAAGGTCATGGCCATCCACGTCGACGGCGCCTTCCTGACCACCAAGGCGGCCCTCAAGCACATGTACCGCGACGATCGCGGCGGCATCGTCATCTACACGGGATCGGTGCATTCGCACGAAGCCTCGCCGCTGAAGTCGGCCTACGTCACCGCCAAGCACGGCCTGCTCGGCCTCGCCCGCGTGCTGGCCAAGGAAGGCGCCAAGCACAACGTGCGCTCGCACGTGGTCTGCCCCGGCTTCGTGCGCACGCCGCTGGTGGAAAAGCAGATTCCCGAGCAAGCCCGCGAGCTCGGCATCCCGGAAGAGGAAGTGGTCAAGAAGGTCATGCTGGGCAACACCGTGGACGGCGAGTTCACCACCCTGCAGGACGTCGCGCAAACCGTCCTGTTCCTGGCGACCTTCCCCACGGCCGCCTTCACCGGACAATCGTTCGTCGTCAGCCACGGCTGGTATATGCACTAGAGATGGGAGCCCCCCCTACGCGCTTACGCGCGCCCAGCATGGTGAGCCCCCAGCCGCTGCGTGGCAGCCCCCCGAGGGAGCCGGGGCCCGCCTTGGGACGGCCCGGCGCCGGCCCCCGTCGGGCGGCACTGGCGGACCGGCGGAGCCGGATCCGCGGTGCCCTGGGTCCGGAGACATCCGCTACGTGCGCCATGGGTGACTGAAATGACTCGTTCCATCCAATCGCGGCGCGGCGAACTCGGCTACGACACCGTCGCGCTCGTCCTGCAGGGCGGCGGCGCGCTGGGCTCCTACCAGGGCGGCGTCTATGAAGGCCTGGCCGAGGCCGGCCTGCATCCGGACTGGATAGCCGGCATTTCGATCGGCGCGATCAACGCCGCCATCATTGCCGGCAACGCGCCCGAGCGGCGGGTCGAACAATTGCAGCGGTTCTGGGACCACATCTGCCGTCCGCCGCTGCTGCCGCCCACGCCGGTGGACGCGTTGCGCGATGCGCTCGCCCATCTTCCCGGTCCGGCCGGCGCGGCGCTCAGCGCCTGGGAAGCCTGGCGCGCCGTCCTGGAAGGACAGAACGGCTTCTTCGTGCCGCGGCCGGTGCCGTCATGGCCCGCGCAGCACGACCCGGGCACCGCCAGCGTCTACGACAGCACGCCGCTCAAGCGCACGCTGGAAGAATTCGTCGATTTCGACCGGCTCAATCATGGCGGCACCCGCATATCGGTGGGCGCCGTCAACGTGCGGACCGGCAACTTCGCCTATTTCGACAACACCACCCGGGTGCTGACGGCCGACCACATCATGGCTTCGGCCGCCCTGCCCCCCGGATTCGCGCCGGTCGAGATCGACGGCGAATACTACTGGGACGGCGGCGTCGTCTCGAACACGCCGCTCTACCAGATCCTGCAATCGAGTCCGCGCCGCTATTCGCTGGTCTTCCAGGTCGACCTCTGGAGCGCGCACGGCCAGGTACCCGGCAACCTGAGCGAAGTGCCCATCCGCCAGAAGGACATCCAGTATTCCAGCCGCACGCGCCTGGTGACCGACTACATGCGCGAAGTGCAGGAATACCGCGGCCTGCTGCGCGAACTGCTCAAGCACGTGCCGGCCGGGCACGGCCGCGAGCCCTGGATGAAGCGGGCGCGCGAACTGGCCAGCGACCGACGCATCAACGTGCTGCACCTGATCTACCGCGGCGAGAAATGCGAAGCGCCGTACAAGGACTACCAGTTCGGCCGGCTGGGCATGGAAGAACGATGGACCGGAGGCCTGGCCGACATACGCCGTACACTTGAACATCCGTCCTGGCTCGAGGTACCCAGCGCCGAACATCCGTTCGTCACGCACGACGTGCACCGGCCCGCGGACGGCCGTTGAACGTCATGAACGCCTATCTCACGCTCTTCGACATCGCCGGTTTCGTCGCCCTGCTGCTGTGGGGCGTGCACATGGTGCAGACCGGCATCCAGCGGGCCTTCGGTCCGCGCCTGCGCACCACGCTGGGCGTGGCGCTGGGCAATCGCATATACGCCTTCTTCGCCGGACTTGGCGTGACGGCCATCCTGCAAAGCAGCACGGCCACCGGCCTGATCGTGGCGGGTTTCGCCGCCAACGGCCTGGTGGGCCTGGTGCCCGCGCTGGCCGCCATGCTGGGCGCCAACGTCGGCACCACCCTCATCGTGCAGGTGCTGTCGTTCGACATCTCCCGCATCGCTCCCATCCTGGTGCTGATAGGCGTGGCCATGTTCCGCCGCGGCAACGCCACGCACGTGCGCGACCTGGGACGGGTCTTCATCGGCCTGGGCCTGCTGCTGCTGTCCCTGCACCTGCTGCTTGCGCAGCTCGAACCCTATCGCGACCTGCCCGCCTTGCGCTCGGCCTTGAAGGCGCTGTCGGGCCAGCCCGGGATGGCGATCCTGCTGGCCGCCGTGCTGGCCTGGGCCGCGCACTCCAGCGTGGCCATCGTGGTGCTGGTCATGTCCTTCTCGGCCCAGCGGCTCCTGCCGGTGGACGTCGCCTTCGCGCTGGTGCTGGGCGCCAACCTGGGCACGGCCATCAACCCGCTGCTGGAAGGCTCCGCCAAGGACGACCCCCAGGCCCGCCGGCTGCCGCTGGGCAACCTGCTGAACCGCGTGGTGGGGGTGCTGATCGGCCTGGCCATGCTGCACCACATCCATCCCTGGATGACCCAGCTGGCGGGCGACAACGCGCGCGCCGTGGCCAACTTCCACACGGTCTTCAACCTGGCGCTGGCAGTCCTATTCCTGCCGCTGCTCACCCCTTACGCCGCGCTGCTGCGCCGGTGGCTGCCGTCCAACCCCGCCGCCGACCCGGGGCAGCCCCGGTACCTGGACGCCGCCGCGCGCGACCTGCCCGTGGTCGCGCTGGGCAACGCGGCGCGGGAAGCGCTGCGCATGGCGGACACCCTGCAGACCATGCTGCACCACTCGCGCCAGGCGCTTGCCACGGGCGATCGCAAGCGCATCGCCGAGGCGCGGCGCCTGGACGACGTGCTCGATCGCCTGAACGGCGCGATCAAGACCTACGTCGCGGGCCTGGACCCCGACGAACTGACGCGCGAAGACCGGCGCCGGGCCGACGAGATCCTGACCTTCATCATCAACCTGGAACATGCCGGCGACGTCGTGGACAAGAACCTGCTCAACGACATCAGCAAGCTGACCAAGCGGGGACTTGCCTTCTCGCCCGAGGGGCGGCGCGAGCTCGACGACATGCATGGACGATTGGAGGCGAACCTGCGCCTGGCCGCCTCGCTGTTCGTGACGGCCGACGCCCGCGCCGCGCGGCTGCTGGCCGCCGAGAAGGAGACCTTCCGCGGCATGGAAGGCCAGGCAACGCAAACCCATTTCGAACGCCTGCGCAGCGGCCGGATCGACACCACGGAAACCAGCGCCCTGCACCTGGACGTGCTGCGCGACCTGCGCCGCATCAACAGCCATCTCGTGGCATCGGCCGCCTATGCCGCGCCCGAGGTCCTGAGCGCGTCAGGCACCGGCCCCATTGCAACCGGCACCCCCGAGACCGCCGGCACGCCGGAATGAACCTCAGTGGGCGGACGGCGGGGGCGGAGAAACGGGATCGGCCGCGGTGACCGCCGGAGCGGCCTGCCCGTGCTCCGGCCCGTGGGCATGGCGGTGGAACACCGAGTTGACGGCATAGATCGCCAGTACGCCGGCCGCGATCAGCACGAATTGCGGCAGGCTCTCGCGCACTGTGGTGCGGCGCTGCATCTGCGGCATCAGGTCCGCCACCGCGATATATAGGAAACTGCTGGCCGCAAGCGTCAGCACGTAGGGGACCCATTGCCGGGAATCGGCCAGCAGGTAGTAGCCGACCAATCCGCCGGCGATGGCGGTCATGCTCGACAGCACGTTGAACAGCAAGGCTTTCTTGCGCGTGAAACCGGCGTTGACCAGCACGATGAAATCGCCCAGCTCCTGCGGAATCTCGTGCGCGGCGATGGTCAGCGTGGTCAGCACCCCCAGCATGGGATCGGCCAGGAAGGCGGCGGCGATGACGATGCCGTCGCAGAAATTGTGCAGCCCGTCGCCCACCAGCACGGCCATCCCGCCGCGTCCGGCCTCGTGGGCATCGTGCCCGGGAGGATGCCCGTGCCCGTCGTGCTCGTGGTGGTGGTTGTGGCGCAGCACCGCCAGCTTCTCGAGCATGAAGAAACCCAGCAACCCCGCCAGCAGCAGCGCGAACAGCACGCGCGTGTCGGCCTCGGAATCGAAAGCCTCGGGCAGCGTGTGGAGCAGCGCCACCGACAGCATGACGCCGACCGAAAAGCTGATCATCTGGTGAAGAAAGCGGGCGAAATACCGGAAGGCCAGCCAGCCGGCGACGACCACCGACAGGACTCCGCTCGCCAGGGTGGCGAGCAGGATGAAGGTTAGGGTCACGGGATGCTCGTGAAACTCAGTTGCAGAAACAGAAGTATACGTAACTTCCGGAGTTTTACGAATCGATGTCGTCAGCCAGCAGCCGCGCGGTGCGGAACAGGCGTTCGCGCCTCAGGATGGCGGCCGGAGACTCGTCCCGGCCCAAGGTCCGGGCATACTCCGGCAGGCGCCGCAGCGCGGCCGCCAAGGAAACCCTGTCCTGGTCCACCCAGGCCGCCAATTGCCGGTCCGGATCCCTGACGGACACATCCAGGCGGCGCAGTTCCGAGCGATTGAAATCCTTCAGGTTCCAGGTCAGCACGCACACCTCGGGGCGCACGAGCCGGGCGCTCCGGGCACGGCTCGCCAGCCCCGCCGCGACCACGTGCCGGTCTTTCGGATCGCTGTAGTGCAGGCCCACCTCGTAGGCCGAGACATCGCCGGCGTTCGCCTCGGGAAAGCGGCGCCCCATGGACGCCCATTCTTCTTCCAGCACCGCCGGCTCGACCTCCCAGATCCGGGCCGCGTTGCGCCGCCACTCCTGCCCGATGCGCTCGCTCCAGACCGGCCGGAACCAGCCGATCTGGGCCAGGTCCAGCAACAACGGCCGCAGGATGCTGGACATCAGCACGCAGGCATCCAGGACCAGCCACAGCGGCGGGTGGTCCGCGGCCGGCCCGGGTATCGGGGGAAACGCGTTCACAGATGCCGCGCGAACCAGTCCTGGGCCAGCCGCCATCCTTCCTTGGCATCGGCCTCGCGGTAACTTGGCCGGTAATCGGCGTGGAATCCGTGGGGCGCGTCGCGGAACAGCACGAAACTCGACTCGCGAGCGGCCGGACCGCCCTTGGCCAGGGCATCCTTCATGGCATTGATGGAAGTCGGCGGAATGCCCGCATCCTGGCCTCCATACAGGCCCAGCACCGGTGCCTTCACCTGCGCGGCGATGTCGACGGGATTGAGCGGCTGCAAGGCCGTGGGATCGCCGACGAGCTTTCCGTACCAGGCCACGCCGGCCTTCACCGCCGGATTGTGGGCGGCATACAGCCAGACGATGCGGCCGCCCCAGCAGAAACCGGTCACGCCCAGCCGCGTACGGCTGCCGCCATGCGTGGCGGCCCAGCGCGCGGTGGCGTCGAGATCGGCCAGGACCTGGTCGTCGGGCACCTTGCTGACCACTTCGGCGGACAACCTGGCGATCTCGGTGTACTTGGACGGATCGCCCTGGCGCGCGTACAGCTCGGGCGCGACCGCCAGGTAGCCGGCCTTGGCCCAGCGGCGGCAGACGTCGCGGATGTATTCATGCACACCGAAGATTTCCTGCACCACGAGCACCACCGGCGCGTTCTTCTTGCCGGCCGGCGCCGCCCGGTAGGCGGGGATCTCGCCGCCGCGCACGGGAATCCTGACCTCGCCCGCGACCAGTCCGTCCGTGCCGGTGCGGATTGCCGTCTGCGCCATGACCGGCCCCGCGGCCAACGTGAAACCGCCGGCCAGCGTGGTGGTGAGGAAGCCGCGCCGGTTCAGGCTGAGCGGCGGCAGGAGACTGTCGAATTCGGTACCCGGGCTGTCCATGGAACCCTCCTTGGGGACACGGCGGTTGACGAAGAAACGATTCAGCCCGGCGGAGGTTCGACCGTGTTTCGGCCCCGTTCCTTGGCGCGCTCCAGTGCCGCCTGCGCCCTGGAAAACGTCGCCTCGAAATCCCCCTGTGCCCGGACCACGCCGGCCGACAGGGTGATCTGCGTGCCCAGGCTGCCCCGCAGCGCGAACTGGCGTCCGCCGACGTGCAGGCGCAGGCGTTCGCACATGGCGAGCGTTTCCGCCAGCGAAGCCGGAACCAGCACGGCGAAGCGGTCGCCGGCCACCCGCGCCAGCATGTCGAGCGAGGGCAGCAGATTCCTTGTCAGATCGGCCAACTGGCGCAGGATAGCATCGCCCGCGGCGCGGCCCAACGCCTGGTTCAGGCGGTCGAAACGGTCGATGTCGATCAGCGCCAGGCACAGGGGTTCGCCATCGCGCTCGGCGCGTGCCATCTCGGCGGGGTAGGCCGTGGCCATCCATCGACGGTTGTAGAGCCCGGTGACGGCATCGTGACTGGCCATGAAGTCGATGCCGGCAGAAGCCTCGCGCGGATCGTGGCGCAGATTGGCCGCCCGCAGCCGCGCGCTCAGCATGTCCAGCGCGTTCAGCGCGATGCGCGGCACCGTTTCCATCACCGCGCGCAGCCGCGTTGCCTCCAGCGCCACCAGCCGGGCGGGCCACTGCGCGGCCACGTACACGGTACCGCCTTCGGGACCGACCAGCGCATGCTCGCCCAGGCCGTCGCCGGGAACGAAGCGCGCCACCCGCTTCTGCAGGTCGGCGTCCAGGAAGGCGGCCAGTTGCCCTTCCACCAGCACATAGACATGGTGATTGGGCTCGCCCGGCTGCAACAGGATCGCGCCGTGGGCGAGGTGGGTGGCGAAGGCGAACTCCCGGACCCGGTCGCGCTGGTCCGGCGTGCAGCCGGCGAACAGCGGCGAGCGGGCCAGGGCATCCAGGTCCTCGGCGGTCAGGTCGCCGGGCGAGCCGTCTGGAGGAAGATGGGAGGGAATATGGCCGGTCATCCCCCGTTTATCGGCATCGAGGCGGGCAAATTGAGTTCGCCCTACAGTTCCGCCGGCCTGCGTCCGATAAGAGATTCCATGAGCCCGCGAACCTTCCTTTCCCGTCCTTTCGCCCCCCCGCCGACCCGCCGCGCGCTGCGCGCAGGATGCCGGCTGCTGGCCGCGTGGGTCCTGCTGGCGGCGGCCGGCTGCGACTACCTGGGCCTGCAGCCCGTCTCGCAGATCGAGGCCAGGAAGGACTCCGAGGGGCGCGCCATCGGCGGGGCCTGCCGCCAGGCCGGCCGCGCGCTGGAAGACTGCTACACGTTCAATCCGCACATGTCCAAGGCCGCGATCTTCACCGGCTGGAAGGAAATGAACGACTACATGCTGCAGAACAGTCTGACGGAAGTCCGCCCCGAGGTCGCGCCGGTGCTGCCCGCCGGCCGCGCCAGGGCCGACGCGGCACCGGCGGGCACTCCCATGGCCAGCCCGCCCGGCAAGCCGGCGGCACGCGCGACCGTTTACACTACGCCCTAAGGCCGTCCCGACGCGGACGAGCGCCTTCCGGGAAACGCCTCATTTCCCGTCCACAGGACATTTCATGTATCGCCGCTTGTCGCTTCTCGTCCTTGCGCTGGTCACCCTGCACGCCTGCTCCAAGTCCCCTCCGGACCCCCTGCCCTCCGCCGTGCCGTCGGCCACGGCCGACGGACCGCCTCGCTACGACGCCGAACTGGTCTACGTCGACTTCGCCGCCCGGGATCCGCGCGCCCTGGAAAAATACAGCAAGGGCCCCTTCATCGTGACGGGACGGCTGCAGAAGGTCCACATCGTCGGCACCGGCGAACTGCAACTCGATCTGAAGGCGGCCGACCCGGCCCATCCGGTGCGGGTCCTGCTGAAGTCCGACCCCGCCTGCGACGGCGGGCGCGACTGTCCGGAGCAGGTGGCGCTGGACACGCTGCCGCGCGGTTTCAAGGTCTACCTGGAATGCGAGCGGGCCACGCTGGAAAACGGCACGCCCACCGTGGCCGGATGCGTGTTGACGGGAGCGCCGGGCCGCATGGGCTAGGGCCTGTTCCCGCTAAAAGGAGGCTCGCACAGGCCGGGCATGGCCCCCAGGCGGGCTCCGTAGGCACGGGGGTTGCTGCCCGAAGGCTTTCCGCAAGGAGAGCCATCATGCCTGAACGCAAGACGATCGAGAAAGCGAAGCAGGACAAGCGCCAGGGCAAATCCGCATCGACCCAGGCCGGCGAATTCGTCAAGGAACAGATCCATCACGTGCGCGAAGGTCGGCACGGCGTGCGGTCGACCAAGCAGGCCATCGCCATCGGCCTGTCGGAAGCCCGCCGCTCCGGCGTGGACCTGCCCGCGCCCAAGCCCGGCCGCGCCAGCGCAAAGACCCGCGCCAAGGCCGAACAGGACGTGCGCAAGGGCGACGAAACGCCGCACAAGAAGTCGGCCACGCGCTCACGGGCGACCAAGACCGCGCTGAAACGGGAAGGCAAGTCGGGGGCGTCGAAGAGCGCCCTGGCCGCTCACGCCAAGACGGCAGCCAAGCGCCGCAGCGCGGCGGACAGGTCGGCCGCTGCCAAGAAAGCGGCACGCACCAAGGGCGCGGCCGGACGCTCGGCGGCCGCCAAGAAGGCCGCCCGCACCCGGGCGGCCAACCGGCATGCCTGAGCGGGTCAGTGCAGTCGCACCACCTTGCGGGAGATGACCTCGGCGCACTCGTCGCTGTCCGACGATTGGAACAGTCGATGGACGACAAACTCGGCACCGGGGTCGACCCCTAGGGCTTCGGCGGCGGCACGCCGCACTTCGGGGCTGGGGTTGCAGCAATAGACGCCGGCCTTTTCGGCCGCGGCCGCGGGTTCGGCGCCCAGGTTGGTCAGCCACTCGCGGTCTTCGTTGAGCGCACACCAACGCGGTTCGCCGGCCGGGTCAGTGGCCGCTACGACAAAACACACCAGCTTCTTACGATCAATCACCATTGTTGCCATGAATACGGCCCTCCAGCGTGCGCCCATCGTAGACCAACCGGGCCTCGATGTCAGCGCCACCATACTGGGATATCTACCTATCCCGAGGTTGGCGAAAACCCTTGTTGAAACACCCGGATCGGGGAACCGTTAACATGCCGGTTGGACTCGACCCGAGCCTTGCAAATTCCCCAGAACATGCCGCAAAAGGAGCCATCGTGACCGACCCTGAATTCATGAAGGGACAACTCACCGCCTTGCAGAACGTCGTAAGCATGCTGATTTCGGCCCATCCGAATGCCGAGCAGTTGCGCCAAGTGATGCAGGCCATCGCGCAACAGGTGGAACCCACACTGAACGAAGCGCACCCCTCGTTCAAGAAAGGCTGGCAGAACGTCATCGCCACGCTTTGCCAGACCGAGGAAACCGGATCCGATACGACCGGACAGCACTGACCGGCGCCACGGCGGCCGCGCCACCTCAGGTGCGCGCCGCGAGGTCCGCATAGTAGGGCAGGCGCTCCAGCGCGTGGCGGGCCGCCCGTTCCCGGACGGCGTTGCGCCCCCCCGGAAAACGGCGCGTTTCGCTGTACACCGCGATCTTCCCTTCCCCTCCCCGGAACACCCACGCGTAGCACTGGGTACCGGCGGCCACCCCATCGCCCCCGCCATCGGCCACGCCCGTGTTGGCGATCGCCACGTTGGCCCGGCTGCGCGCCAGCGCGCCCCTGCCCATGGCCCGCGCCACGTGCTCGCTGGTCAGGTTGTACGTCCGCAGGATACGTTCGGGCACCCCCAGGGCATGCCGCTTGGCATCGGGCGAATACACCACGAAGGCGCAATCGAGCAGCGCACCGGCCCCCTCCACGTCGGCCAGCATCGCGGCGATCAGCCCCGCCGTGCAGGATTCGGCCGTGGCAAGCAGCAGCTTGCGCTCACGCATCTCGCGCGCGATGTCTTCGATGGTCCGCATGCGGCTCTCCGGCATTCCGATGCCACGCTCCAGCACGTGGCGTACCCGGGCGCGCCCGTCACGCCGGCCCCGATGGCCGCATGCATAAAACTCCAGCGCCACATGTAAATCCTGCGAACCTGCGCCGTGCCTCCCCCGCCCCGGCCCGCCACGGGCCTCCTGCGCTGCCCCGCCAAGCTGGCACGAGGCTTGCGACCTCGCGGTCTCGTCAGCCGAACCATTCCCTAATCTTGGAGAACCTCATGCCTACGCTTACGAGCCCCAAGCGCCCTCGAGGCTTTGCCGCCATGGACCCACAGAAACAGCGGGCCATTTCCGCCGAAGGGGGACGCGCCGCCCACCAGTCTGGCAATGCGCACGAATTCAATTCGGAAGAAGCCCGAGCCGCGGGAGCCTTGAGCCACGCTCACAGGCGGCGCCGCGCGGCGGAAGCGCAGGCCCAGGCTCAAAGCCCTTCAAAGGAGGATGCGGTACAGACGAGCCCCGGAAGCTCGTGACTCCCCGCCCCGGCCGTCCGGCCGGGGCTTCCCCTGCTCGTTCCTAGCGAAACAACTCCCCCGTCGCACGCGCGGGCTCGGAGATTCCCGCCAGCGTATCGTCCGTCCCTCCCGCCCGCGTGGCCAGGTCCCCCAGCGAGACCACGCCCACCAGTTCGTTGTTCGATCCCAGGATAGGCAGGCGGCGTATCTGTTCATCCCGCATCTTGGCCTTGACCGTCTCGGCGTCCTCGTCCGCATAGCACCAGCTCACGTGCGGCGTCATGGCCTCCCTGACCCGTGTCGATACCGGCGCGCCGGCCGCGATGCAACGCACCGCGATGTCCCGGTCGGTCACGACGCCCACCAGGCGGCGGCCGTCGCATACGGGCACCGAGCCGATGTCCAGGTCGGCCATCAATTGCGCTGCGCGCTGGATGGGTTCATCGGCGGACAAAAAGGCGACGTCGCGGGTCATGATTTCTGCGATCTGCATGGTTGCTCTCCTGAAAAAAATGCCGCGGATGCGGCGTACCCTGGGCGAGCAACCCCCGTTCCCATGACGGCCACGACGGCCCCTGCGCGGACCTCTTGATTTCGCCACGATTTTCAGCGGATACTGTACATACATACAGTAACGTGTGCGAGAACCATGTATACCGTCACCTTGCAAGACTACCCCCAACTGCCCGAGGAACTCCGGCTCCAGGCCGAACGCCGCTACGCCCGCACGCTGGAAAAGGCACTGGGCGGCATCGAAGGCCTCGCCGCCGCCTACAAGGCCTGGAGCTGGGCCGAGGAATCCGCGGACGACATCTCGGAAGAGGAACGCTCGCTGGCGCTGCGCTGGCAGCGCGCGGCCGTCAAGGCGGCCCAGGAAGGCTTCTCGGCCTTGGGCGAAACCGACTCCGCCTACTTCGAAGTCCGGCTGGAACGCTAGCGGCCTGGGCGATTCGCGTAATCGCCAGAAATTCGCTAGAATAGCGGTCTCGCTTGATCGGCCTCGATCAGCGCAGCGTTTCAAGTGGTGGCTGTAGCTCAGTTGGTAGAGTCCCGGATTGTGATTCCGGTTGTCGTGGGTTCGAGTCCCATCAGCCACCCCACCCGCATTCAGTACCAGCAGGTACCCCGCGCGCCAAGGCGCGGCATCGATCCCCAGGCCAGCGCCTTCGGGGATTTTTTATTGCCCGCGCGCATGGTCCGTCAACCGCCGCGGCTTCGGCAGCATAAACAAAACGCCCCTGCATGGCAGGGGCGTTTCGTCTGGCTGGCCAGGGAAGACGGCTTACAGGACCCGGATCTTGGAAGCCTGGGGGCCCTTCGGACCCTGCACGGCCTCGAAGCTCACCTTCTGGTTTTCGTACAGCGTCTTGCGGCCTTCGGCCTGGATTTCCGAAAAGTGGGCGAACAAGTCCTTCCCCCCATCATCCGGCATGATGAACCCGTACCCCTTGTCGTCGTTGAACCATTTAACGATGCCTGTCGCCATGATGCATTTCCTTCTTTGAATATGTGCGTACCGCGATAATCACTTAACCGGAATCAAGAACGGGGGCGTGCCCAAATGGAAAGCCGACTTGCCGACCCAACCGAGTAGAACCCTAGCCTGACACCTGGAAAATGACTATGCGGGGCATCGTCGGCTTAGTCAACTCGTTTTCGTTTCCTTCGGATACAAGCATATTGCCGGGCATGTGGCGTTTATATGAATTTTTTCTTTGCCCATATATCCCTGCTTAAATGCGGGGATATACCCCTCTCGTGGCGGATTCCTAGGAATAGCGCGGCACATCGGCAACAAAGTGGACAAAATCAACTAAATTTGCCAGGGTTAACGCTTAGATTTCACGAAATCAATCCCCCAAACCTATCGTTTTCCCGAATGAGGTAAATACCTACAACAAAAATGGCGGCGCGCATTTGCGCACGAGAAAAAATTACAAGCGCAGCACCCAATAATTACATGCAAGCGCCTCTCCCATAATCCTTGCCGCGGACCTTCCCAACGCGGAACAGGAATTGCGGTTAAACCGGGGCGGTGTATCGAACCCACCGCCGGCGGGCATTCCGCCACCCCGCATCCATAATCAAGGAGTAGGCCCATGAATCAGCAGAAGCAACCGTCCTCCGGCCAACAGACACAGGCCGGCCAGCGTAGCCAGAATCCGCAGCAAAGCCAGCAGCAGACGGGCAACCAGCAAGGACAGAAGGGGACGTCCTCGCCACACCCCGACATGCAGCAGGGCCAGCAGCGCGGACAGGGCCAGCAGCAGCAACAGCAACAACAGCAGCGGTCGCAGACCGGCCAGCAGCAAAAGCCCGGTCAGCAACAGAAATCCGGCCAATGAGAGGCAATACGATCAGACGAGGCGTCGTGGCCGGCCAGGGCCCAGCCCTGGCCGGCGCGTCCATGGAACGAGCCGGAAGAAGCCGCAGGCAGCGGCCGTGGCGCTACTTTCCTTTTTCGAGCTTGTCGATGTAGCGCCTGGCGGCCTTTTCGGCATATCGATGGGCTTCGAATTCGGTGCCGAACACCTGGTCGTCGCCCAGGTGCTGGTCGGGAGGAACGGGGTGGTATTGCGATCCCGGGTCCAGCGATATCGTGGCGACACCCTCGAACAGCGACGTCATGCCTTCCCGGGGATGATTGACCGCGCGCGCAACGGTACGGATGTAATAACCCTTGTAGTGCTCTCCTGCGCCTTCTGACATAGAAGTCTCCTGCAGACGGTACACCCATGAGGCAATGCCACGGCGGAGAAAGTTCAACCGCCGCCCGCCTAGGGTACCCACCTGCCTTCCGGATTTCCCTTGGGAATATCACTTGCTGGACCACTCGCCCCGACAAGGACAAGGCCGGCAAACCGCATGAATGGCACGCGCTCCGATGAAGCCTGGTGGAAAAATGCAGTCGTGTACCAGATATATCCCCGTTCGTTCGCCGATGCCAACGGCGACGGCGTGGGAGACATTCCCGGCATGCTCGCCCACCTGGACCACGTCCGCGACCTGGGCGCAGACGCGGTATGGGTGTCGCCGATATTCCGCTCGCCCATGGCGGATGCCGGCTACGACATCAGCGACTACTGCGACATCGATCCCTTGTTCGGCACGCTGGGCGATGCGCAGCGGCTGATCGACGAAGCCCACGCGCGGGGCCTGCGCCTGCTGCTCGATTTCGTGCCCAACCATACCTCCGACCAGCATCCCTGGTTTCTGGACTCCCGCTCGTCACGGGCCAGCCCGCGGCGCGACTGGTACATCTGGCGCGACGAACCGAACGACTGGCGGGCGGCGCTGGGCGCGGGCAGCGCCTGGACCTGGGACGAGAAAAGCGGCCAGTACTACCTGCATTTCTTCCTGCCCCAGCAGCCCGACCTGAATTGGCGCAATCCCGAGGTGGTGGAAGCCATGCACGGTGTGCTGCGCTTCTGGCTGGACCGCGGCGTCGATGGCTTTCGCATAGACGTGGCCCATTGCACCGGCAAGGATCCGACCTTCGCCGACCATCCACGCTGCCTGGCCGGCGAGCCGCTGGCAGATTTCAACGACCAGCCCTACAGCCACGAGGTGCTGCGCGGCATACGGCGGCTGGTGGACAGCTATCCCGGCGAGCGCATCCTGGTCGGCGAGGTGAACATCCGCTCGACCGCCAGCGTCGTCCAGTACTACGGTGCCGGGGACGAACTGCACATGTCGTTCAACTTCCCGCCGCTGGATGCGCCCTGGGATCCGGTCGTCTTCCGTACCTGCATCCGCGAGGTCGATGCCCTGCTGCGGCCGGCCGATGCCTGGCCGACCTGGGTGCTGTCCAACCATGACAACGTCCGCCATCGCAGCCGCTACGGCGGCTCGCTGCGCCGGGCGCGCGCGGCGGCGATCCTGCTGCTGTCGCTGCGCGGCACTCCATTCCTGTTCCAGGGCGAGGAACTTGGCCTGGAAGACGCCCTCGTCGATCCGCAGCGGCAGGTCGACCCGGGCGGCAGGGATGGCTGCCGCGCGCCCATCCCCTGGACGGCGGCGCCGCCCCATGGCTGGGAAGGCGCTCCCCCGTGGCTGCCCTTCCCGCCCGACCCCGCGTCGCACTCGGCGCAACGGCAATGGGCCGACCCCGGCTCCATTCTCCATCTTTACCGGCAGGCGCTGGCGGTGCGTAAGGCCAGCCCCGCACTGCGGCTGGGCGACTGGGAAGAAATCGACTCCCCGCCGGAGGTCCTGGCATTCCGGCGCCGCCGGGGCGACGACGTCCGCCTGGTCTGCGTGAACTTCGCCGCACAGCCGAGGCGCTTCCATCCCCCGGGGGACTGGCGCATCGCGCTGTGCAGCGACGGCCAGGCGCCGGGCTCGCGCTTTCGCGGGGAGTTGGCGGGCGAACACGCCGTGGTGCTGGAACCGGGAGCTGAGACATGATGCCGCTCTGGTATCGAAACGCCATCATCTACCAGGTCGATCCCAGCCTGTTCCGCGACGCCAACGGCGATGGCCGTGGCGACCTCGAAGGCATCTCGGAGCGGCTGGAGTACCTGCGCGGCCTGGGCGTGACCTGCCTGTGGCTGACCCCCTTCTATGCCTCGCCGTTCCGCGACGGCGGCTACGACGTCATCGACCATCTGGCGGTCGACCCGCGCTTCGGCGCGCTACCCGACTTCGTCGCCCTGATGGCCAAGGCCGAGGAGCTGGGGCTGCGCGTGATCATCGACCTGGTGGTGCACCATACGTCCGACCGCCACCCCTGGTTCCAGGCTGCCCGCCGGGACCGGACGTCGCGCTATCGCGGCTACTACGTCTGGGCCGATACCCCCGAGCCCACCGAAGAGAAACCCATCTTCCCCACCGTCGAGGACAGCGTCTGGACCTGGGACGAACAGGCGGGCCAGTACTACAAGCACATCTTCTATTCGCACGAACCGGACCTCGACCTCGGCAATCCCGACGTGCGGCACGAAGTCGAGCGGATCATGGATTTCTGGCTGCGGCTTGGCGTCTCGGGCTTCCGCGTGGACGCCGCCTCGCACATGATAGACAGCGCCCGCTCGCCCGATCCCGCCGACGACGGCTTCTGGCTGCTGGACGACATGCGCCGCTTCGTCTCCCGGCGGCGGGCCGATGCCGTGCTGCTGGGAGAAGTGGACGTGCCTCCCCGGCAGTACGTCGACTACTTCGGCCGGGGCGACCGGCTGACGCTGGTGCTCAATTTCTGGCTCAACAATTACCTCTACCTGGCACTGGCGCGCGGGAAGGCCGAGCCGCTGGTGCGAGCCCTGGCCGGACAGCCCGTCCCGCCCGAAGGCGCGCAATACGCGCTCTGGCTGCGCAATCACGATGAACTGGACCTGGAACGCCTGAGCGAGGACGAACGGCGGGAAGTCATGGACTGCTTCGCCCCCGATCCCGACATGCGCATCTATCATCGCGGCATCCGGCGGCGGCTTCCCCCCATGCTGGGCGGCGACAAGCGGCGGCTGGCGCTGGTGCACGCGCTGCTGTTCTCGCTGCCGGGCACGCCCATCCTGCGCTATGGCGAGGAGATCGGCATGGGCGACGACCTGTCGCTGCCCGAGCGGCTGGCGGTGCGCACCGCCATGCAATGGTCGGACGAACCCGGTGCCGGCTTTTCCGCCGCGCGCCCCGAGCGGCTGGCGGTGCCGCTGATCGACTCGGACCCCTACGGCTACCGGCACGTCAATGTCTACGCGCAATCGCTGGACGAGGACTCGCTGCTGACCCGTACCGGCAAGATGATCCGCGCCCGCCTGGGCATGCGGGAAATAGGCGCCGGCCACTGCCGCCCTGCCTCCATCGAATGTCCCCAGGTGCTGGCGCTGCGGCACGAACTCGACGGCGTGGCGGTCCTGACGCTGGCCAACCTCGGGCCGGAGGAGGTGCAGTTCACTCTGCACGACACCGACTGCCAGCACATGACGGACGTCATGGCCGACGGCCCCTACGACGCCCCATCGGGCCACCCGGTCCGGCTGCGGCTGCGAGGCTACGGATATCGCTGGCTGCGGCCGCGCGTTTCGCTGTAATCCCCGTTTCGGAGACCTGCACATGCAAGCCCTGGGCAAACGCCGCTGGATCATCGCCGAAGGCTATCTGCCGCCTTCCGGGGACGACCGCACTCGCCAGACCGCCAGCCATGAAACCGCCTGCATCCTGAACACGGGCGACGCTCCCGCCCAGGTGCGCCTGACGGTGTATTTTTCGGACCGCGAGCCTGCCGGCCCCTACCGCGTCCTCGTGCCTGCGCGGCGCACGCTGCATCTTCGGTTCAACGACCTGCGCGACCCCGAACCGATACCGCTGGACACCGACTACGCCAGCGTCATCGAATCGGACGTGCCCATCGTGGTGCAGCACACCCGCCTGGATTCCCGCCAGGCCGCCCTCGCCCTGATGACGACGATGGCCTACGGCGCGGACTGACGCCCGTCATTTCCGCTTGATGACACTGACGTTGCCGTCGGCCTCCAGATACAGGGCCTTCACGTCGTCGATCGATTCGATGCCCTGCTGCCGGTACTTCGCCTCGAGCTCCTCGTCGGTGATCGACTGCCGCCGCATGTTGTCGCGCAGCTTCCTGCCGTTGCGTATCAGCATGACCTTCTCCGGATCGACGAACCGGCGCACCGGCGGAAAATGGAACGCCAGGCGGTCCAGGGCCATGTTCCAGGCGACCAGCGTGATCACGAGCAGCGCCGCGTCGGTCACGCTCTTGCCGTCGCCGGCCATGCCGTTCTGCGCCGCGTCGGCCACGATCACGATCAGCAGGATGTCCGCGATGCCCATCGAACCGACGTCGCGGCGGACGACGAACCGGAACAACAGGAACAACAGCCAATACATGACCGTGCCGCGGACCAGGGTCTCGAGCGGCGGAATGGAAAAGGCGAAGATTCCAGGCCAGTCCAAGGCGCGTCTCCCGTAGTCGTGACGGGAAGCGGTTCGCAAGAAGCGGGCCTGACGGAGGGAAAGGAAAGATGCGTGGATTGGCGCGGCGGACAGGAATCGAACCCGTAACCCCAGGCTTAGAAGGCCTGTGCTCTATCCAATTGAGCTACCGCCGCCCCGGAGCGCGCAAGTTTACCACCAGGCCGCCCCTCCCCCGTCCGGCGGTTCCGGGCAAACACCTAGGCCCCCAAGAGAAGGATTTGCGACACAATGCAGCAGGCGCATGCGGCATAGCCTGACACAGGAAACCATGAGCGACCTCATCCTCGAAACCCGGGACCTCAGCAAGGCCTTCAAGGGATTCGTCGCGGTCAAGGATGTGAACCTGCGCG
The DNA here is from genome assembly GCF_002188635.1 of Pigmentiphaga sp. NML030171. Lineage (GTDB taxonomy): Bacteria > Pseudomonadota > Gammaproteobacteria > Burkholderiales > Burkholderiaceae_B > Pigmentiphaga > Pigmentiphaga daeguensis. The sequence continues at coordinate 142,571 of NZ_NINX01000036.1, forward strand.
TGGCGCGGGGCAGCATCCATGCCCTCATCGGCCCCAACGGCGCCGGCAAGACCACCTGCTTCAACCTGCTCACGAAGTTCCTGACGCCCACCTCCGGGCGTATTTTTTTCAACGGCACCGACATCACCGGCGAGGCGCCGGCCCAGGTCGCGCGGCGCGGCATCATCCGGTCGTTCCAGATCTCCGCCATCTTCCCGCACCTGACCGCCCTGGAGAACGTCCGCATCGGGCTGCAGCGGCGCGAAGGCGGCACCTTCCGGTTCTGGCGCAGCGTCTCGCTGCTGGACCGCCTGAATCCCCGCGCCATGGAACTGCTGGACGAGGTGGGGCTGGCCGAATTCGCCGGCACGCCGGCGGTGGAACTGCCCTACGGGCGCAAGCGCGCCCTGGAAATCGCCACCACCCTGGCCATGGAGCCCGAACTGATGCTGCTGGACGAACCCACGCAGGGCATGGGCCACGAGGACGTGGACCGCGTCACCCAGCTGATCAGGAAGGTCGGGGCGGGCCGCACCATCCTGATGGTGGAACACAACATGAAGGTCGTGTCTTCCATCGCCAGCACCATCACGGTCCTGGCGCGCGGCATGGTGCTGGCCGAGGGCCCCTACGACGCCGTGTCCCGCAACCCCGAAGTGATGCAGGCCTACATGGGCACGGTGGACGGCGAACTGCAGGGAGCCCACGCATGAACGGTCCGGCGCTGGAAATCCGGAACCTGCATGCCTGGTACGGAGAATCGCACATCCTGCACGGCGTGGACCTGGACGTGGCGCGCGGCGAAGTCGTCACGCTGCTGGGCCGCAACGGCGCGGGCCGCACCACCACGCTGCGCGCCATCCTGGGCCTGACCGGCGCGCGCCGCGGATCGGTGCGCATAGGCGGCGTGGAATCCATAGGCATGCCCACCCACCGCATCGCCCACCTGGGCGTGGGCTACTGCCCCGAGGAGCGCGGCATCTTCGCCTCGCTGTCCTGCGAGGAAAACCTGATGCTGCCCCCTCCCCTGCGCGGCACCGGCGAACGGGCCATGTCGGTCGAGGAAATCTACGAGATGTTCCCCAACCTGCGCGAGCGCCGGCATTCCCCCGGCACACGGCTGTCCGGCGGCGAGCAGCAGATGCTGGCGGTGGCCCGGATACTGCGCACGGGCGCCGACCTCCTGCTGCTGGACGAGATCTCGGAGGGGCTGGCGCCCGTCATCGTGCAGGCCCTGGCACGCATGATCCGGGCCCTGAAAGCGCGCAACTACACCATCGTCATGGTGGAACAGAATTTCCGCTTCGCCGCGCCGCTGGCCGACCGCTTCTACGTGATGGAACACGGCCGCGTGATCGAAGCCTTCGCATCGTCGGACCTGGCCGCCAAGCAGGACACCCTGCACGAACTGCTTGGCGTATGAGGAGTACCTCTTAGGAGACGCGCATGAAGAAGCAAGCCCTTGCAGCGGCCATCACGGCCGGTTTGGTCCTGGGATCCACCGCGCCGACGCTGGCGCAGGCGCCGAAGATTTCCGGCGACGTCATCAAGATAGGCTTCATCACCGACGGCTCGAGCGTCTATGCCGATATCGACGGCCCGGCCGGGGCCGATGCCATCCGCATGGCCGTGGCCGACGCCGGCGGCCAGGTCAACGGCAAGAAGATCGAAGTCCTGTACGCCGACCACCAGAACAAGCCCGACATCGCCTCGGCCCGCGCCCGCGAATGGATAGACCAGCAGGGGCTGGACCTCCTGATAGGCGGCACCAACTCCTCCACCGCCCTGGCCATGGCCAAGGTGGCCACCGAGAAAAAGATTCCCTACATCGTCATCGGCGCCGGCTCGTCGCGCCTGACCAACGAGGACTGCTCGCCCTACATCGTCCACTACGCCTACGACACGGTCGCGCTGGCGCGCGGCACCGGCTCGGCCGTGGTGGCCCAGGGCGGCAAGAGCTGGTTCTTCCTGACCGCCGACTACGCCTTCGGCCACTCGCTCGAAGCCGACACCAGCGCGGTGGTCAAGGCCGCGGGCGGCACGGTGGTGGGGTCCATCCGCCATCCCCTGGCGGCTTCCGACTTCTCGTCCTTCCTGCTGCAGGCCCAGGCCTCCAAGGCGCAGATCCTGGGCATGGCGAACGCCGGCGGCGACTTCATCAACGCCACCAAGGCGGCGGCGGAGTTCGGCGTCACCAAGACCATGAAGATCGCCGGCCTGCTGGTGTTCATCAACGACATCCACACGCTGGGGCTGAACGCCACGCAGGGCCTGTATCTGACCGATGGCTGGTACTGGGACCAGAGCAACGAGTCGCGCGCCTGGGCCGCCAAGTTCGAACAGAAGCTCAAGCGCAAGCCCTCGTCGCTGCAGGCGGCCGACTACTCGGCCGCGTCCTTCTACCTGAAGGCGGTCAAGGCCACGGGCACCGACGATCCCGACACCATCATGAAATGGTTCAAGTCGAACAAGATCAACGACATGTTCGCCCATGACGGCTACGTGCGCGCGGACGGCCGCATGATCTACGACATGTACCTGTTCCAGGTGAAGACGCCCAAGGAATCCAAGGGTCCCTGGGACTACTACAAGGTGGCGCAGAAGCTGCCCGGCGACAAGGTCTACACCACGCCCGCCGAATCCAAGTGCCCGCTGCTGAAGAAGTCATGACGATCTTCGGCGTCCCGCTGCAGGCGATGCTCGGGCAATTGCTGCTCGGGCTCGTCAACGGCTCCTTCTATGCGGTGCTGTCGCTGGGGCTGGCCGTCATCTTCGGCCTGCTCAACGTCATCAACTTCGCACACGGCGCCTTGTACATGGTCGGCGCCTTCCTGGCCTGGCTGGGCCTGCAGTACCTGGGGCTGGGCTATTGGTGGATGCTGGTGCTGGCGCCGCTGGCGGTCGCCCTGCTGGGTGTCGTGATCGAACGCACGATGCTGCGCTGGCTGTACAAGCTCGACCATGTCTACGGCCTGCTGCTGACCTTCGGCCTGACGCTGCTGATCGAGGGAGTGTTCCGCAGCTTCTACGGGGTCTCGGGCCAGTCCTACCCCGTGCCGGAACTGCTCCAGGGCGCCACCGACCTGGGTTTCATGGTCCTGCCCAACTACCGGGCCTGGGTCGTGCTGGCCTCCCTGGCCGTGTGCCTGGCGACCTGGTACGTAATCGAGCGCACGCGCCTGGGCGCCTACCTGCGCGCCGGTACCGAGAATCCCCGGCTGGTGGAGGCCTTCGGCGTCAACGTCCCGCTCATGGTGACGCTGACCTACGCCTTCGGCGTGGCGCTGGCGGCCTTCGCGGGGGTGCTGGCGGCCCCCGTGCAGCAGGTCTCGCCGCTGATGGGGTCGAACCTGATCATCGTCGTCTTCGCCGTGGTGGTCATCGGCGGCATGGGGTCCATCATGGGCTCCATCCTGACCGGCCTGGGCCTGGGCGTGATCGAGGGCTTCACCAAGGTGTTCTATCCCGAGGCATCGAACACCGTCGTCTTCGTGCTGATGGCCCTGGTGCTGCTCGCGCGGCCCGCCGGCCTGTTTGGAAAGGCCACATGAACCGACACCTTGCCGGCTGCCTGGCGCTGGGGCTGGGCGTACTGCCCTACCTCGGCGTCTATCCCATCTTCGCGATGAAGCTGATGTGCTATGCGCTGTTCGCCTGCGCGTTCAACCTGCTGCTGGGCTACACCGGGCTGCTGTCGTTCGGGCACGCCGCCTTCCTGGGCAGCGCGGCCTACGCCACCGGCTATGCGCTCAAGACCTGGGGGCTGCCCACCGAGCTGGGCATCCTGTTCGGCGTGGCCGTCGCGGCGGCGATCGGGCTGGTCATGGGCGGGCTCGCCATCCGGCGCAGCGGCATCTATTTCGCGATGATCACGCTGGCCGTCGCGCAGATGCTCTACTTCTTCTACCTGCAGGCACCCTTTACCGGCGGCGAGGACGGCCTGCAGGCCATTCCGCGCGGCACGCTGCTGGGCCACATCGACCTGGGCAACGACATGGCGCTGTACTACGTCGTGCTGGCGATATTCCTGTTCGGCGTGTTCCTGATCTACCGCACGGTGCAGTCGCCGTTCGGGCAGGTCCTGAAAGCCATACGCGAGAACGAGGCGCGCGCCACTTCGCTGGGCTACGACGTCAACCGCTACAAGCTGCTGGCCTTCGTGCTGTCCGCCGCGCTGACCGGGCTGGCGGGGGCGACGAAATCGGTAGTGTTCATCTCGGCCACGCTCAGCGACGTGGTCTGGCAGATGTCCGGCCTCGTCATCCTCATGACCCTGGTGGGCGGCATGGGCACCCTGACCGGCCCCATGGTGGGCGCGCTCATCATCGTCCTGGTCGAGAACAAGATCGGCGAATGGGGCAACGCGCTGGCGAATGCGACCGGCATCGCGTGGTTCGGCAGCCTGGGCGACGCCGTCACCATCGTCACGGGCCTGATCTTCGTCGTCTGCGTGCTGGCCTTCCGGCGCGGCATCGTGGGCGAACTGGGTGCCTGGCTGGAGCGGCGGCGGGCGCGGCCGGCGCGCTCGTAGGGCGATCAGCCCAGGCCGTCCAGGAACGCCAGCAACCGCCGCTCGGCCGCGCTCAGCCCGCGCGGACCGGAAGCGGGCCAGGTCGCCGGCAGTTCCCCCCGCAGATAGGCATCGATGATGGCCGGATGGATGTAGCAGGCCCGGCACACCGCCGGCGTATTGGCCAGCCGCTGCGCCACCGCCTTCACCGCCTCGACCACGGCCTGGCGCGCGGCCGCGCCTTCCTCGCGCGGCATGCGCCGCAGCCACTCCAGCGCCAGCACCGAGCCGGCCCAGGTCCGGTAGTGCTTGGCCGTGAAATCCCCCTGCCCCGCCTCGCGCAGATAGGCGTTCACGGCCGACGAATCGATGCCGCGCGGCTGCCCCGCCTCGTCCAGGTAGTGGAACAGCGTCTGCCCGGGAATCTCCATGCAGCGGCGCACCACCCGCGCCACCCGGCGATCGGCAACGGTGACGTCGTGTTCGATCCCGCTCTTGCCGCGGAAGCGCAGCCGCAGGCGCGTGCCCGACAGCGACGCATGGCGCGGCCGCAGCGTGGTCAGGCCGAACGAACGGTTCTGCCTGGCGTAGGCGCGGTTGCCCACCCGCACCAGCGTCGCCTCCAGCAGGCGCACCACCGCGGCCAGCACTTTTTCCTCCCCCAGCCCCGGCGCATCGAGCGCCCGCTGCACCCGGCGCCGGATGCGCGGCAGGGCCCGGCCGAATTCCGACAATTGCGCATACTTGTCGGCGTCGCGCACCGCCTGCCATTGCGGGTGGTAGCGATACTGCTTGCGTCCGCGCGCATCGCGGCCGGTGGCCTGGATGTGCCCTGCCGGGTCGGGGCATATCCACACCTCACCATAGGCCGGCGGGATGGCCAGGGCATTGATGCGGGCGATCTCCTTGGGGTCGCGGATACGCTCGCCCCGCTGGTCCACGTACACGAACCGGCCCCGGAACAGCTTGCGGCCATACCCGGGCCGGGTGTCGTCCACATAGACCAGTTCCGGGGCGGCCCCGTCGCCGGCCAGCGCGGTCAAGGCGGAGGAAGATGCATGGGTGAAGTCCATGGCACGGGTCGAGCAGGCTTCGTGCCAGGCGGCCGGCACGGGCTTTCCCCTGCCGCGATTCCTGGTGGAAGTGAAAAATCTACTCGCCCACGACGCAGAAGCTGCCATCGCGCGGACTGGCGGCAGGCGCGCCGATCGCCGACAATCGAAGCTCCGGGCGCACCCACCAGCGCCCCGCTCCAGGAGGCACCATGTGGCAGGCATCGCAGCGCTATCCCGACCCCGCCATCCGCGCGTTCGACGCCCGGTTCGAGCAATACCGGCTGCCGTCGGCCGCGGTCGAGCGCCTGGCCACCGGCTGCCGCTGGAACGAAGGGCCGGTCTGGTTCGGCGACGGCCGCTACCTGCTCTGGAGCGACATCCCCAATGACCGCGTCATGCGCTGGGACGAGATCAGCGGCGCGGTCAGCGTCTTCCGTTCGCCGTCCGGTCACGCCAACGGCATGACGCGCGACCGGCAGGGGCGCCTCGTCACCTGCGAACACAGCGGCCGCCGGGTGACCCGCACCGAGCACGATGGCGCCGTCACCGTGCTGATGGACCGCCATGACGGCAAGCCGCTGAACTCGCCCAACGACGTCGTCGTCAAGTCCGACGGCACGGTCTGGTTCTCCGATCCGCCCTTCGGCATAGCCGGCTACTACCAGGGCCTTCCGGCCAGGCAGGAGCTGCCGTCCAACCTCTACCGGCTCGATCCCGCCACCGGCATGGCCGAGGTCGTCGCCGGCGACATCGCCAGCCCCAACGGCCTGGCCTTCTCGCCGGACGAATCCGTGCTGTACGTGGTGGAGTCGCGCGCCAAGCCGCGCCGCATCCTGGCCTTCGACGTCGCGGCGGGCAAGAAACTGTCCAACCGACGCGTCGTCATCGATGCCGGACCGGGCACCCCGGACGGCCTGCGCGTGGACGTGGACGGCAACCTGTGGTGCGGCTGGGGCATGGGCAGCGACGAACTGGACGGCGTGCGCGTGTTCGCGCCGGACGGCGAGGCCATCGGCCACATCGCGCTGCCGGAGCGCTGCGCCAACCTGTGCTTCGGCGGCCGGCACCGCAACCGCCTGTTCATGGCCGCCAGCACGTCCATCTACGCGCTGTACGTCAACACACAGGGCGCCGCCGGCGGCTAGCGCCTGTTCACCAGCACCAGCCCCGACACCACCAGCGCCACGGCCAGCAGGAACATCGGCCCGACCGGTTCATGCAGGATCAGCGCCGCGGCGGCCACGCCGAACAGCGGCGACATCGACGTGCCCGCCTGCAGCGTGCTGGCCGGGTACAGTGTCAACAGCCGCAGCCAGAGCAGGAAGGTCGTGGCGGCGATCCACACCGTCTGGTAGGTCAGCGCCAGCACGGGCGCCAGGCTGACCCCGCGCACCGATTCGCCGGTGGCCATGCCGGCGCCCAGTCCGATCACGGCCGACATCGCCAGCTGGTACAGCAGCACCTTCTCGGGAGGTGCCGTGGCCAGGCGCGTGGCCTTGATGCCTAGCGTCGTCGCCGCCCAGAACACCGCCGCCCCGATGATCATCAGATCGCCCAGCCACGCATGCGGCGACGTGGCCCCGCGCGGGACACCCATCACGATGGCGGTCCCGCAGAAAGACAGGCCCAGCCCCACCCACTGCGGCCAGCGCAGGCGCTCCGCCGGCAGCAGCCAGGTCGCCCCCAGCGCCACGAAAAACGGCGCCGTATAAAGAAAGAGCGAAGTGCGGCTGGCGTCGGTCCACTGCAGGCCCAGGTAGATCAGCACGAACTCGCCGGAGAATAGCAGCCCCGAGAACAGGCCCAGCCACAGCGAGCCGTCCCGCACGAACAGCCTGCCCCGCCCGGTGGCCAGGCAATAGAACAGCACCAGCAGCCCGGCCCCGGCCGAGCGTATGCCCATCTGCAGAAAAGGCGGGAAATCGGGCAGCGCGATCTTGACCGCGACCTGCTGCCCGCCCCAGCTCGCGCAAAGCAGCACGAGCATCGCGATGGCGGCGATATCCAGGGAACGTTTGGACACGGCGATCTAGCGATGCTGTTCCTGCGCCGTGGTGGCCACCAGCCGCACAGCGGCCAGATCGGCGCCCGTCAGCACGCCTCCGCGGCCCAGCAAGCGGCCATGCTCCCAGTTGGACAACCCCAATTCCGGCTTGCCCAGCGCATACTGGCCATCCACCCATCGCGTGAAACCGTCGCCCACGAACGGCGCATCGATACGCAACCGGAAACGCTGGTGCGCCTGCGGATCGCTGGCGATCAGGCTGGCCACGAAACGGGGGCTGTAGCGATTGAACAGCGCCACCGCCTCGTCCACCGACTCCACCACCACCAGCGACAGTTCCGGCGTCTCTTCCCATTCCCACTCCTGCCCCAGCCGCGCCTCGGGCAACGGGCTGGCATAGGGCTCGTCCACGTCCCCCTCGGCACGCCGCACCAAGGTGCGGCGCCCGAACAGCTCCGCCGGCACGAAAGGCTGCGCCGAAGGCGTGACATGCAGGCGCGGTGCCCCGCTCAAGGCAGCCCCGGCCTCGTCGATGGCGCGCAGGAAGCGCGGCATCAGGTCCGCCACCCGCTCGCGCACGATGCAGCACACGTTCAGCGTATTGCAGACCTTGCGGTCCAGCGAATGCCGCACCGCCCGCTCGAAACGCTCGCCGTCCGCGCTGGGATCCGCCACCAGCCAGGCGCCGCCCGTGCCATGCGCGCTGACCGGCACACCCGCCTGCCGCGCCACGCTGCTCAGCTGCATCACCGCCGTACCCGACCCCCGCGCCACCGCCAGCGCCAGCCGGTTGTCGCTGAACATCGCCCAGCCCGCCGCGCGGTCCTCGACCTCGACCAGGCTGACCGCCCCCTGCGGCAGCCCCGCCGCCTCCAGCGACGGCCGCAGCGCATGGCGCAAGAGCGCGCTGGCCGTGCCCAGCGCATCGCTGCCTATCCGCAGCACCGCCGTATTGCCGCTGGCCAACACCCCGCAGGCGTCCACCAGCACGTTCGGCCGGCCCTCGAACACGAAAGCCACCACGCCCAGCGGCACCCGCAGCACGTCGACCTGCCAGTCGCCATGGTCCACCCGGCCCAGCACCCGGTCATCCTGCGCCGCCAGGCCCGGCCAGACCCGCAGCCCCTCGATCATCGCGGCGCGCATCTTGTCCGACACCTTCAACCGCGTCGTCGAACGGCCCCGCTGCTGCGCGCGCCGCACGTCCTCCTCGTTGGCCGCCACCACCTGCGCCCAGACCTCGTCGCGCTCCAGCGCGTCGGCGAAGGTCTCGTAGAACCGGTCCACCGCGCCCGGCCGTGCCTGCGCCAGCGCCTCGAAGGCCGCGCGCGCCTCGCCCACCCGTGCCCGGACCACCTCATCCACCTGCCCGGGAATCCGCAGCAGCGCCCCGCTTTCCTGCACCACCAGCAGCCGGTCACCCGCCTGGAAGGCGCGCGCCAGCTCCGCATCCACACGGGTATACCGGTTACCGCCGTAAGGAATCACCATCCCCGGTTCCAGGCGATCCAGGGTCCCTTGTTCGTTCATGAAGCTCTCCTTGGCCATTCCGCCGCCGCGCCCCATCCGGCGGATGGACGCGGCTCGGCCCGCATGGAAAGATATTACCCCGGCGCACCGGCCATTCCGGGGTGGAGGGCCTTGCTGCCGATCCCTTTGGCCCACCTATTCATTGGGTGCCCGCGTTCAAGAAATGGCCGGCCGGGCCGTAAGGGGGCCTGGCATCGGGTACAATGCGGGTCCGTCGGGGCGTAGCGCAGCCTGGTAGCGCATCTGCTTTGGGAGCAGAGGGTCGCGAGTTCGAATCCCGCCGCCCCGACCAATGAAATCAAGGCCTTAGACGCTTTCACCCGTCTAAGGCCTTTGTCTTGTCCGGCTGGTGGGTAAACCAATGGGTACATCGCCGCGAAAACATGGGCTGGCTGGCGGACCGCCGCAAAGGAAGTCCAGAGGCGCACGCCCGGTTCGCAGACTGAGTCGTCAACGGTCTCCCCACACCTCCCGTGCCGTCTCCAGCACCAGCTTCAGCTTGTCGCGCTGGGCCGCCACGGCGATGTCATTGCCGTGCACCGTACTGGCAAAGCCGCACTGCGGCGACAGCGCGAGCTGTTCCAGTGGTGCATGGCGCGCGGCCTCGTCGATGCGGCGTTTCAAGTCGTCCTTGGACTCCAGTGCGCCGAACTTCGTGCTGACCAGGCCAAGCACGGCGATCTTGCCCTTGGGCAGGAAGCGCAACGGCCGGAAGTCGCCGCTGCGGTCGTCGTCGTATTCCAGGAAGTAGGCGTCGACGTTCATCTCGGCCAGCAGGGCCTCGGCCACCGGCTCGTAGCCGCCGCTGGCGGCGAAGGTGCTCTTGAAATTGCCCCGGCACAGGTGGATGGCCAGGACCATGCCTTCGGGCTTGTAGGCCGCGACCTTGTTGATGAACCGGGCGTAGCGGTGCGGCAGTTCGTCGGGATCGTCGCCCCGGCCGGAGGCGGCGGCGCGCATGCGGGCGTCGCACAGATAGGCCAGGTTGGTGTCGTCGAGCTGCACGTAGCGGCATCCGGCGGCCGCGAGCGATTTCAGTTCGTCGCCGTAGGCGCGGGCGACGTCGTCGTAGAAGTCGGGATCGAGTTCGGGATAGTGCTTCGCGCTGATGCCGGCGCGGCCGCCGCGGAAGTGCAGCATGGTCGGCGATGGGATCGCCACCTTGCCGACGCTACCGGGCGACAACTGGCCTTGCAGGTATTCGAAGTCGGCGCGCTGGATGTCGGCCACGTGGCGCACCTTGTCGACCACGCTGATGACGGGCGGCGCGAGTTCGGTCTTGCCGTCGGCGCGCTGCACCGCGACCGGCTCGCCGCTGGACACGCCGCCCAGCCGGCGCAGGAAGTCGACGTGGAAATAGGTCCGGCGGAACTCGCCGTCGGTGATGCTTTTCAGGCCGACGTCTTCCTGGAACCTGACGATTTCGGCGATGGCGCGGTCTTCGACGCGCCGCAGTTCCTCGGCCGTGATCTCGCCCTTGGCATGGCGGTCGCGCGCCTGGATCAGGTAAACGGGGCGCAGAAAGCTGCCGACGTGGTCGGCGCGGAACGGGGGGTTCAGGGGCAGGCTCATGTTCTTACCTCGCTTGCTGGCGCAGGGTCCGGGCGGCGGCCACCATGTTGGTCAGCGCGGGGATGACCTCGGCCCACTGGCGGGTCTTCAGGCCGCAGTCCGGGTTGACCCACAGGCGTTCGGCCGGCACGCGCTCGGCCGCCTTGCGCATCAGTTGCACGATATGCGCCTCGGTCGGGATGTTGGGCGAATGGATGTCGTAGACGCCGGGCCCGATCTCGTTCGGGTACTTGAAGTCGTCGAAGGCATCCAGCAGTTCCATGTCCGAGCGCGAAGTCTCGATGGTGATCACGTCGGCGTCCATGTCGGTGATGGCGTGGATGATGTCGTTGAACTCCGAATAGCACATGTGGGTATGGATCTGGGTCTCGTCGCCCACGCCGTTGGCGGCGATGCGGAACGATTCAACCGCCCAGTCCAGGTATTCCCGCCATTGCGCGCGGCGCAGCGGCAGCCCCTCGCGCAGCGCGGCCTCGTCGACCTGGATCACGCGGATGCCGGCACGCTCCAGATCCTGCACTTCGGCGCGGATGGCCAGCGCAAGCTGGCGGCACGACACCGAGCGCGGCTGGTCGTCGCGCACGAAGGACCAGTTCAGGATGGTGACCGGGCCGGTCAGCATGCCCTTCATCGGCTTGTCGGTCAGCGACTGCGCGTACCTGATCCATTCGACGGTCATCGCCCGGGGACGGCTGATGTCGCCGAACAGGATGGGGGGCTTCACGCAGCGGGACCCGTAGGACTGCACCCAGCCGAACTGGCTGAACACATATCCTTCGAGCTGTTCGCCGAAGTACTCGACCATGTCGTTGCGTTCGGCTTCGCCATGCACCAGCACGTCCAGGCCCAGGGCTTCCTGCTCGCGCACGCTGCGGCCGATCTCGGCCCGCATGGCGGCCAGGTAGCCGGCCTCGTCCAGCGCGCCGGCCTTGTACTGGCTGCGCGCCTGGCGGATCTCGGCGGTCTGCGGGAATGAACCGATGGTGGTGGTCGGGAAGGCCGGCAGCTTCAGCAGGGCGGACTGCTTCGCGGCCCGTTCGGCGTAGGCATGCTGTCGCCGTCCCATGTCGGCCGTCAGGCTCGCGACGGCTTTCTTGACGGTCGGATTGTTCACGCGCGGCGATGCCCGCCGCGCCTCGATCGCGGCATGATTGGCGGATAACGCCGCCTGCGCCGCGGCACGCCCCTCGCGCAGCGCTATCGCCAGCACGTTGAGTTCGTCGAGTTTCTGCAGCGCGAAAGCCAGCCACTGCTTGACCTCGGCATCCAGCTTCTGTTCGCTGTCCAGGTCCACCGGCACGTGCAGCAGCGAGCAGGACGGCGCGATCCACAGGCGCTCGCCCAGCTGCGCGGCCACCGGCACCAGCCAGTCCAGCACGCCATCCAGGTCGGTCTTCCAGATGTTGCGGCCGTTGATCACGCCCAGCGACACCACGCGATCGGCCGGCAGGCCGGCGATCAGCGGCTCGACTTCCCCGCGCGCGTTGACCGTGTCCAGGTGCACGCCCTGCACGGGCAGTTCGCACACCAGCGGCAGGTTCTCCTGGAGCTGGCCGAAATACGTGGCCAGCAGCAGCTTCACCGGGCCGCCGGCGAACGCGGCATAGGCGGTGCGGAAGGCCTCGCGCCAGGCGGGAGCCAGTTCGGTGACCAGCACCGGCTCGTCGATCTGCACCCATTCGGCTCCCTGAGCGGCCAGCGTGGCCAGCAGTTCGACGTACGCGGGCAACAGGCGCGGCAACAGCGCGAGCTTGTCGGAGTCGTCCTTGGCCTTGCCCAGCCACAGGTAGGTGACCGGGCCGATGACGACCGGCTTACCCTTGACGCCTTGCGCGCGGGCCTCGGCCAGTTGTTCGACGTAGCGCGAGGCGTCCAGCTTGAACGTCGTGTCGGCCGTGAACTCGGGGACGATGTAGTGGTAGTTCGTATCGAACCACTTCGTCATTTCGCCGGCGGCAACCCCGCCGCAGCACGCGGCATGTTCTTCCGCGGCCCCGGCCGAGCGGCCGCGCGCGACGCGAAAGTAATTGTCCAGCGCATCGCCATGAAAGCCTTGCACGCGCGCCGGCAGGTTACCCAGCGTGAAGCTCATGTCCAGCACCTGGTCGTAGAACGCGAAATCGCCTACCGGCGCCAGGTCCAGGCCCTTCTGGCTGGCCCAGTTCAACTGGCGCAGCCTCGCGCCGAGCGCCTTCAGCTCGTCGCGCGAGGACTCGCCCCTCCAGTAGCGCTCGAGCCCGAACTTGAGTTCGCGCTTGGCGCCGATGCGCGGAAAACCTAGGTTGTGAGTGGTGACCATGTGAACTGCCATCCAATGAATGAGTGCGCGAAACGACGCGGGAAGGCAGTCATGATAGGGACATCGATCGATGAAATAAAATGGCATTATTTCATCTATCCATTATATTTATTCATTAATTGCCGGGTACCCCCATGCTCGAACGCATACACCTCGTCATCATCCGGGAAGTCGACCGCCAGGGATCGCTGACCGCCGCCGCCGGCACGCTGCATCTGACGCAATCCGCGCTCAGCCACACCGTCAAGAAGATCGAGCAACAACTGGGCACGCCGATCTGGGACCGCGAAGGCCGCAGCCTGCGGCTGACCCAGGCCGGCCAGTATCTGCTCGCGCTGGCCGAGCGGCTGCTGCCGCAGTTCGAGCACGCCGAGTCGCGCATGAAGCAGTACGCGGCGGGCGAGCGCGGCACCCTGCGCATCGGCATGGAATGCCATCCGTGCTACCAGTGGCTGCTCAAGGTGGTGTCGCCCTATCTGGCGCGCTGGCCCGACGTGGACGTGGACGTCAAGCAACGCTTCCAGTTCGGCGGCATCGGCGCCCTGTTCGGCTACGACATCGACATCCTCGTCACGCCCGACCCGCTCAGGCGCCCTGGCCTGCGCTTCGATCCGGTGTTCGATTACGAGCAGGTGCTGGTCGTGGCGGAGAACCATCCCTTCGCCACGCTGCGCTACGTCAAGCCCGACCAGCTCGCGGACGAGACGCTGATCACCTACCCGGTCGAGACCGACCGCCTCGACATCTACAACCAGTTCCTGCGCCCCGCCGGCGTCGCGCCGCGCCGGCACAAGACCATCGAGACGACGGACATCATGCTGCAGATGGTGGCCAGCAACCGCGGAGTGGCGGCCTTGCCGCGCTGGCTGGCCGAGGAATACGCCGACCGCATGCCCGTGGCGAGCGTGAAGCTGGGCAAGGACGGCATCGCCAAGCAGATCTTCCTGGGCACGCGCGAGGCCGACGCCGGCATCGACTACCTGGCTTCGTTCGTGGCCTACGCGCGGGGGTCGATGGCGCAGGCGCCGCGTCCGCGACGCTGATCGCGACGGCGGGGCGGTATCGCCGACTGGACCGGAAAGTGTTACAAGATGCTTCCGAAATAATCAACAAGAGGACAGTCGCATGCCCGCCCCCAATCTCCCGGCTTTCCGCATCTTCGCGGCTCGCCTGCGATCGGCATTCGCCGTCGCGGCGCTGGCCTTGCTCGTCGTCAGTTGCGGGGGGTCCGGCAGCCAGCCGGCCGCCAAGGCGGACATCACCCTGCTCGTCTACATGATGGGCACCAACCTCGAAAGCGAAAACGGCGCGGCCACCGGCAACATCGCCGAGATGCAGAGCGTCGCGCCCAGTGACCGGGTGAACGTCGTGCTGACCACCGGCGCCGCCGACAAGGATGGCTGGCGCACCGTACAGCGCAAGCGCGTACGCGGCCAGCAGGTCGAATTGCTGGACGACCTGGGCGCCGTGGACATGGGCAGCGCCCAGACCTTGCGGGACTTCCTCGCCTGGGGCATGAAGACCTACCCGGCCGAACGAACCATGCTCGTGCTATGGGACCACGGCGGCGGCCCCAACCGGGGCATAGGTTCCGACCCGTTCACCAACAACGCGCTGTCGCTGGACGACATACGCGGCGCGCTGGCCCCCGCCACCCAGGCTTCCGGGCGCAAGCTCGCCCTGGTAGGCTTCGATGCCTGCCTGATGGGCTCGGTGGAAGTCGGGCAGGCCCTGGCTCCCTATGCGGACTACATGATCGCGTCGCAGGAGCTCGAGCCCGGCACCGGCCAGGACTGGGCCGCGCTGGTGTCGCACCTGACCCGGTCCCCCACGGACAGCACCGAAGCCTTCGGCCGCACCATCGTCGACGCTTTCATCGCCAAGCAGTTGAAGGAAGATCCCGCGGCCGAAGCCACGCTGTCGCTGGTGGACCTGAGCCGGATAGGCGAAGTTGGCGCCGCGCTGGCCGACATCGGCGCCACGCTGAACGGGCAACTGGCCGCCGACCCGGTGCAGACCTGGCTGGACATCGCCGAGGCCCGCGCCAAGGCATTCATCTTCGGCTCGGTCCTGCTGTCCCCCGGCCCCGCGGAACTGGTCGACCTGCGCATGTTCGACTGGAACGGCATCAGGCTGGCCGACGGACAGCGGGAAAGACTGACGCAAGCCCTGGAGCGCGCCGTGGTCCACCAGAAGCACACCGCGGCCTTCTCCAACCTGGCCGGCCTGACGTTCTACCTGCCGCAGCGCGTCGCCGAGACATCGGCCGACACGAAGACCTACGCCTCGCTGGCCTTCCTGCCCGAGGCGCAGCGCGGCTTCATCCGGCAGCATTCCGACGTCGGCACCGACAATACCAAGCTGCCGCTGCCCACCGTCGGCGCCATCGACTGGCACGATGGCTCGCCGACCGCCCCGACCTCGGTCGACGCGCCCTTGAATGCCGTGGACCGGGCGCTCGTGGCCCGCGATTTCGCCGCGGTCCAGGACGCTTCCGGCTGGATCACCGCCATCAAGCCGCTGACGGACAGCACCGTCGACAAGCTTGTCGACCCGTCTTTCATGCAAGGCTGGTTCAACCTGGACGACGCCGGCACGCCCATCTATTTTTCCGCGCTTCCCGACGGCATGCGCTTTGCGGTCGACGCTCCCGAGAACTTCCTGATTCCCGTCACGCTGCACATTCCCCCGCCCAGCGACGCCGATGATGACGACAACCTGCAGCGGGGCCTCCTGATCGTATCGGACGCCGCCGAACCAGGCGTCCTGCGCATCACCGGGTTCCTGAGCGCACTGGCGAACAACAACTCCGCCGGGGTGGCACGCCCCCAAGGCCTGCCGGAGAATGCCCGCGCGCAACCCCTCTGGCTGGCACAGGACGAGAACGACCTCGGCCACTGGATCGCGCCGCCAGCCGCCGCCGACGTGCCGTTCGTGCCCATCACCCCGGGCCAGCGGATCTCCCGTGGAACGCGCGAGCCGCTGCCCGCGGGTGCCAAGGCTCGCCTGGGCATCGTGGACGTGCGGGGCTGGATCAGCCTGAATCCGCTCATCTATTGAACGCGGCGACGCTCGGGGGGGCGCCCGGGTGGGAAGGCGGCTGCCACCGGCCGCCCGCGCGGCGCGACCGGTTCCTTGAGCGGATACCGGCGCGCGGAGCCGGAAGGCTCAGCCGAAACGGCCGGTGATGTAGTCTTCCGTCGCCTTCTTGGTCGGCTTGATGAAGATCTGGTCCGTCACGCCGAATTCGACCAGCTCGCCCAGGTACATGTAGGCGGTGTAGTCGGAACAGCGCGCCGCCTGCTGCATGTTGTGGGTAACGATGACCACCGTGTAGTCGTTCTTCAGTTCGGCGATCAGTTCCTCGATCTTGGCCGTGGAGATCGGGTCCAGGGCCGAGCACGGTTCGTCCAGCAGCAGGACCTCGGGCTTGATGGCGATGCCGCGCGCGATGCACAGGCGCTGCTGCTGCCCGCCCGACAGGCTGTGGCCGCTCTGGTGCAGCTTGTTCTTGGCTTCTTCCCACAGCGCGGCCTTGGTCAGGGCCCATTCCACCCGCTCGTCCATCTCGCCCTTGCTCAGGTTCTCGAACAGGCGCACGCCGAAGGCGATGTTGTCGTAGATGCTCATCGGGAACGGCGTGGGCTTCTGGAACACCATGCCGACCTTGGCGCGGATCAGCGAGATGTCCATTTTCGAGGTCAGCAGGTTCTCGCCGTCCATGTTGATCTGGCCTTCCGCGCGTTGCTCGGGATAGAGCTCGAACATGCGGTTGAAGGTGCGCAGCAGCGTCGACTTGCCGCAGCCCGACGGACCGATGAAGGCCGTGACCTGCTTCTCGGGAATCTGCATGCTGACGTTGCGCAGGGCGTGGAATTTCCCGTAGTAGAAGTTCAGGTTCTTGACTTCCAGCTTGGGATTCGAAATGTTGACGATGTTTTCCATGGCGTGTCCGGTTTGTCGCGGGCGTCAGGCGGCCTGTTTGCGGAACATGATGCGAGCAATGATGTTGATGGCCAGGACCAGCAGCGTGATCAGCGTCGCGCCGGCCCAGGCCAGGCGCTGCCAGTCGGCGAAGGGGCTCATCGCGAACTGGAAGATCGTGACGGGCAGGTTGGCCATGGGAGCGTTCATGTTGAACGACAGGAACTGGTTGTTCAGCGCGGTGAACAGCAGCGGCGCGGTCTCGCCGGCGATGCGGGCCACGGCCAGCAGGATGCCGGTGACGATACCCGAACGCGCGGCGCGATAGCACACCATGGTGATCATCTTCCAGTGCGGGCAGCCCAGCGCGATGCAAGCCTCGCGCAGGCTGTTGGGCACCAGCTTGAGCATGTCGTCGGTGGTGCGGACCACGACCGGGATCACGATCACGGCCAGGGCCAGCGTGCCCGCCCAGCCCGAGAAGTGCTGGATGCGCGCGACGAACACGGTATAGATGAACAGGCCGATCACGATCGACGGCGCGGACAGCAGCACGTCGTTGATGAAGCGCGTGGCCGGGGCCAGCCAGCCGCGCTGGCCGTACTCGGCCAGGTAGGTGCCGGCCAGGATGCCGATGGGCGTGCCGATCAGCGTGCCCATGCCGGCCATCATGACGCTGCCCAGCAGCGCGTTGAGCAGGCCGCCGTTCTGCCCCGGAGGAGGCGTGATCTCGGTGAACAGCGCGGGCGATATCGCCGCGGCGCCCTTGGACAGCAAGGTCAGGATGATCCAGAACAGCCAGAAGAGACCGAACACCAGGGCGACCGCCGACAGGGTCAGCATGACCTTGTTGGTCAGCCGGCGGCGGCGGTAGACGGAGTTCTGCATGGTGATGACGGACATCGCGGCTCCTTAGGACCGGGCGCCTTCGCTCTTCGCCAGGCGCAGCAGCAGGAGCTTCGAGCAGGCGAGCACGATGGTGGTGATGAGGAAGAGGATCAGGCCCAGCTCGATCAGCGCCGACAGGTGCACGTCGTCGGAGGCTTCGGCGAATTCGTTGGCCAGGGACGAGGCGATCGAATTGCCCGGCGCGAACAGCGAGCCGGACAGCCGGTAGGCGTTGCCGATGACGAAGGTCACGGCCATGGTCTCGCCCAGCGCGCGGCCCAGCCCCAGCATGATGCCGCCGACCACGCCGACCTTGGTGAACGGCAGCACCACGCGGGAAACGACTTCCCAGGTGGTCGCGCCCAGCCCGTAGGCCGACTCCTTCAGCATGGCCGGCACGAGTTCGAACACGTCGCGCATCACGGCGGTGATGAAGGGAATGATCATCACCGCCAGGATGATGCCGGCGGTGAAGACGCCTATGCCGAAGGCCGGCCCCTGGAACAGGATGCCGGCCCCCGGAATGTTGCCCAGCGTGGCGATCAGGAAGGGCTGCACGTACTGCTTGAACAGCGGGGCGAAGATGAACAGGCCCCACATGCCGTAGATGATGGAGGGAATCGCCGCCAGCATTTCGACGGCGGTGCCCAGCGGCCGGCGCAGCCAGGTGGGCGACAGCTCCGTCAGGAAGAGCGCGATGCCGAACGACACCGGCACCGCGATCAGCAGCGCGATGGCCGAGGTGATGAGCGTGCCGACGATGGGCACCAGCGCGCCGTATTCATTGTTGACCGGGTCCCATTCGGAGGACCACAGGAACGAGACGCCGTATTTCTCGAGCGTGATCTGGCTGCCCAAGACCAGCGACACCAGGATGGCGGCCAGCAGGCTCAGCACGGCAAAGGCGAAGAACCGGGTCAGGTTCTTGAACAACGCGTCCATGGCCGCGTTACGGTTTTTCTTCATCGGGGGCGTATTCCCGGTAGTAGTCGGCTCGGAGGAAGAATTTCCTCGAATCTCGCCCGAAATGTTATCAAGGACCGCGCTCATGGGAGTTTCCGGAAAGGGAGACAGGTCGACCCCGGGGGCCAGGAGACGCGAAAAACGGGGCGGACGACTCCGCCCGGCCCCGTTTCACGCCACTATGGCACCTCGGCGGATCAGTACAGCGACTTGCCGCTGGCGTCCTTGATGTCGGACTTCCACAGCGAACGGATCTGCGTCGTCACCGCGTCGGGCAGCGCCACGTAGTCCAGTTCCGAAGCGGACTTCTTGCCGTTCTTGAAGGCCCAGTCGAAGAACTTCAGGACTTCGGCGCCTTGCGTCGGCTTGTCCTGAGCCTTGTGCATCAGGATGAAGGTGGCGCTGGTGATGGGCCAGCTCTTCTCGCCCGGCTCGTTGTTCAGGATCACGCCCATGCCCGGCGCGCTCTTCCAGTCGGCATTCGCGGCGGCGGCGGCGAAGGCGGCCTCTTCCGGCTGGACGAACTTGCCGTCCTTGTTCTGGACCTGGCCGTGCGCCAGCTTGTTCTGCTTGGCGTAGGCGTATTCGACGTAGCCGATGGCGCCGGGGAACTGCTTGACGTAGTTGGCGACGCCTTCGTTGCCCTTGCCGCCCTGGCCGGCGGGCCACTTGACGGCCTTGCCTTCACCCACGGACGACTTCCAGTCGGCGGAAACCTTGGACAGGTAGTTGGTCCAGCCGAAGGTCGTGCCCGAACCGTCCGAGCGGTGGACGACGATGATGTCGGCAGCAGGCAGGTTCACGCCGGGGTTCAGCTTGGCGATGGCCTCGTCGTTCCACTTCTTGACCTTGCCCAGGTAGATGTCGGCCAGCAGCGCGCCGGTGAACTTCAGTTGGCCGGGCTGGATGCCTTGCAGGTTGACCACGGGGACGATGCCGCCGATCACGGCCGGGAACTGGACCAGGCCGTTCTTGGCCAGGTCTTCACCGCTCATCGGATCATCCGACGCGCCGAAATCCACGGTCTTGGCGATGATCTGCTTCTGGCCGCCGCCCGAACCGATGGACTGGTAGTTCACCGTGTTGCCCGTGGCAGCCTTGTAGTCCGAGGCCCACTTGGCATAGATGGGATAGGGGAACGACGCGCCGGCACCGGTGATGTCGGCAGCGTGCGCGGACAACGCGGCAACGCCCAGCACGACGCCCACCGACACTTGCTTGAATACGAGTTTGAACATTTGCAGGTCCTCTGCTTTGTGGGAGGTAAAACTCACGACGGCGTCAGATTACGTAGCAAATATGACATGACCATGACAGCACACATGACGGTCATGGAACTGGACATGTAGAATCATTAACGATTCTCATTCATAAAAAAATGATGCCTGCTCCCGTGCCCGAACAATGGCATGTCCCCGCGATGACCGCCTCGCTGTCCATCAGCGGTGGCATATTGCGCATGGATCAAGACCAGGCCATTACCGAGCAGAACGACGCCGGCTTGAAGCTGGTCCTGCTGCTGGGCGGGGAACTGCGTTATTCGATGCAAAAACACCGCCAGATAGGTCTCAAGGGCCCCGCGGTCCACCTCAGCCTGAGCCGCAGCCCGTTCATGGTCAGCCATGCCTTCCATGCCGCCTCACCGCTGCGCTACGTGGCCGTGCGCATGCCCGAGGAAGCGCTGCAGGAAGGCCTGGACCTCGACATCGGGCGGCATGCCCGCCAGCGCAACGGCACCGACACCCCGTTTTTCCTCGACCGGCAGGCCAACCGGATCCTGCAGGCCCTGGGCCGGCAATTGCTGGCCTGCCCCCTGCGCGGGAACCTGCGTGATCTCTACCTGGCCGGCAAGGCGCTGGAATTGACCGCCACCGTGCTGGCCGGCCTGGAACTGACTCCCGCCGCCAGCCCGGCCCAGGCCGATGCGCTCATGCTGTCGCCGCGCCAGCTCGACGCGCTGCACGAGGCCCGCGCGCGGCTGCTCGAACAGCTTTCCGATCCGCCCGGCCTGGCGGCCCTGGGTCGCCAGGTCGGCCTGAACGTCACGACGCTGACGCGGGGGTTCCGGGCCGTGTTCGGCTGCAGCGTCTATCAATTCGTGCGCGACCAGCGCCTCGAACTCGCCTATCGCATGCTGGCCGCCGGCCGATGCACCGTGGCCCAGGCCGCGTTTGCCGCCGGCTACAGCGATTCGCATTTCTCCAAGGCTTTCCAGAAACGTTTCGGCATCGCGCCGCGCGGACTGCGCCGCTAGCCCGCGGATACGCCCGATCGCCAGATTGATACCGGCAACCGCCAATTCGTCCCCGGCGCCCTCCCTAGAATTGTTGAGATTGATTCTCAATTCAAGAAAGGGAGAGGGTCTCCGTGGATATCCGCAAGCCATTTCATTCCCGGCCTGGCGCCTTCCGACCCGGCCCGGCCCGCACCGCGCTGGCCTCGGCCATCATGCTGCTGGGCGCCGGTGTCCATGCCCAGGCCGTCCCCGAGCCGCCGGCCAGCATGCTGCCCGCGGTGACCGTCACCGGCGGCGCGGACACGCCGTCGTCGTTGCTCAAGACGTCGCAGTCCGCCAAGGAAACGCCGCAGTCGATCACCGTCATCGACCGCGAGCGCATGCAGCAGCAGAACCTGCAGACGCTGGAGGAAGTGCTGCAGCAGGCGCCCGGGATCACCGTCCAGCCCTATCAGCAGCTCACCACGGGCTACTACGCCCGTGGCTTCAAGATCGACTCCTTCCAGCAGGACGGCGTGCCCGTGCTCATGGGCCAGACGGCCGGTGCGCCGGAAGACATGGGCATGTACGAACGGGTGGAAATCCTGCGCGGCGCCAACGGCCTGCTCCAGGGCACGGGCAACCCGGCCGCCACCGTCAACCTCGTGCTCAGGCGGGCGCCGCGGCGGTTCGAGGCGCGCGGCGCGCTGACCGCCGGCAGCTGGAACCGCTACCGCGCCGAAGCGGACGTGGGCGGCCCGGTGAACGAAAGCGGCAGCCTGCGCGCAAGGCTGGTGGCCAGCCATGAGGACCGCGATTTCTTCTACGACGTGGCAGGCCAGAAGTCCACCAATCTGTACGGCACGGCTGAACTCGACCTGGGCCCCGCCACCGTGCTGTCGGTGGGTGTCCATCACCAGCGCATCCGTTCCATCACCAACATGGCCGGGGTTCCCTTCTATCGCGACGGCCGCGATATCGGCCTGCCGCGCTCGACCTACCTGGATGTCGCCTGGGACCGCTTCGACTGGGACAACACGCGGCTGTTCGCCGGCCTGGAGCATGCGTTCGACAACGGCTGGACCGCCAGGCTCAACGTCAACCACCTGACGGGCGACGCCGACCTGAAATATGCCGGCGCCAATGGCGCGGTCGATCCCGCAACGGGCACCGGTCCGCGCCTGACCGGCGGCGCCTATGAATTCGAGAACCGCCAGACCAGCGCCGACGGTTACCTGAACGGCCCCTTCACCCTGTTCGGCCGGCGGCACGAGGCGCTGGTCGGGATCAACCACCTGCGCACCAGCACCGAGCAGTTCTCCGCCAGTTTCCTGGCGCCGATCGGCGTGCCGGTGGACGTATGGAAATGGGATCCGCGCAGCGTGCCCGAACCAGCGGTCGGTCCCTACGCGTCGCGCGGGCCGACGCGCATGGTCCAGTCGGGCATCTATGCGATGGGCCGGTTTTCGCTGGCCGATCCTCTCAAGCTGATCCTGGGGGGACGGGTGAGCCGATGGAAGCAGGACACCGCCTCCGCCAGTTCCCGGCTCAGCAGCGAGTTCACGCCCTATGGCGGCCTGGTCCTGGACATCACGCCGCAGTGGGCGCTCTACGCCAGCTACGCACAGGTCTTCCAGCCCCAGACACAGACCACGTGGGAGGGCGGCATGCTGGATCCGGTCCAGGGAAGCAACCGGGAAGTCGGCATCAAGGGCGGCCTGCTGGAAGGGCGGCTGGATGCCAGCCTGGCCCTCTTCAACATCCGGCAGCGCAACCGCGCGCAGACCGACCCCGCGCATCCTTGCGCGGGCGCAGTCTGCTACTACATCGCTGGCGGCGAAGTCGAGAGCCGCGGGATCGAGGCGGAAGTCAACGGCCGGGTCATGCCGGGGCTGGACCTGTCGCTGGGCTATACCTACAACGCCACGGAGTACCTGAAGGATGCTCAGTCGCAGGGACAGCCCTTCGCCCGCTTCACGCCCAAGCACATCTTCAGGCTCTGGACGAATACCGTACTGCCCGGAAACGATGGCCGGCTCAGCGCGGGCGTGGGCATCCAGGCGCAAAGCGCCTACACCGTGCAGTCCGGCGGCGTGACCCTGCGCCAGGGCGGCTATGCCCTGGCCAGCCTGCGGATCGGCTACCGCATCAACAAACACATGAGCGCGGCGCTGCACGTCAACAACCTGTTCGACCGGCGCTACTACCAGAGCCTGTCCGGCACCAGTTGGAACAACCGCTACGGCGAACCCCGCAGCGTGGCGCTGACGCTGCGCATGGAGTACTAGGGTGCCGGCTCCGCACTGGCCCCTGCGCACCGGCCTGGCCGTCCTGGGCGCCCCCGCGGCCGCCATCGGGCTGGCGATCGCCATCGCGCGCCGGGCGCCGCTGGACGATGCGCTGGACCGGCTGTATGCCGGCATGTTCATCGGCGTGCTGGCGCAGTTGCTGTTGCTGGGCGGCAGCCTGCTCCTGGGCACACGCGCAGCCGTGCCCATGCGCCGCGCCGTGGCCGTCACCCACGCGTGGGCCGGCATGATCGTGGGCCTCGTGCTGTTCGTGGTCTGCCTCACCGGCGTGTTCGCCGTGCTCAAGCAGGAAGTCCGCTATTGGGAGATGCCATCCGAGCGGCAGGCCCCCGCCCCGCGACCCGACCTGGACGCCCTGCTGCATGCGGGCCAGGCGCGATTCGGCGATGCCGCGTCGCTGATGATCCAGTTGCCGGACGGCCTGCGGCGCCATGCCATCGTGGCCTCCGCCGGCGGCCGGCCGGCCGCCGGCCAGGCCGCGCTGGTCCTGCGCGCCGACGATGCCCGTCCCATGCCCGCCACCCGTGGCGGCGCGGCGGAGCTGCTGGTCACGCTGCACAACACCCTGCACGCGGGCTTTCCGGGGCGGGTGGTCGTCAGCCTGTTCGGCTTCGCGCTGGCCTTCCTGGTCGTGGGCGGTGTGGCCAACCATCCCCGCCGGTCCCCCGGACTGCTGCGCCTGCGCATCGGCGCGGATGTCCGGACGCTGGCGCTGGACGTCCACAAGCTGCTGGGACTCTGGCTGTCGCCGCTCCTGCTGCTGATCGCGGTGACGGGCATCTTCTCGGGCCTGGGCGCGCTGGCGACCGTCAACCTGGCGCCCCACGCCTTCCCCGACGACCCGCGCCGGGCCATGCAGGCGCTGATGGACAATGCTTCCTTCCCCGCGCTGGGGCAGCCCGCCGCCATGTCCAGCCTGAACGCCCTGGTCGACAGGCACCGGCAGGCCCATCCCGGATTCCAGGTGGAAAGCGTCGCCATCCGGCACTGGGGCGATGCACAGGCCTACGCCACCCTGCGCGGCCACGGCGCCGGCCAGTTGAGCACCGGCGTGTTCGAGCGCTTCCACTACCGCCTGCGCGACGGCGCGCTGCTGCGCCACGACAGCGCGGCGCAGCGTGGGCCCTGGACCCAGGCGTTCATCGCCATCCAGCCCCTGCACTTCGCGCAGTACGGCGGCACGGCCAGCCGCTGGCTGCATGCGGCGGGCGGCCTGGCCGCCGCGCTGCTGGCCGCCTCCGGCACCTGGCTCTGGCTGCGGCGGCGGGCAACGCCGGAGCGTCCCCTGGCCTGGCCGAGGCGGATCGCACAAGGCGTCTGCCTGGGGTTGACGCTCTCGTGCAGCGTGCTCCTGGCCATGACCTGCCTGACGCCGGACGCCATGCCGGACCGGCCGGCGCTGCAAGCGTGGGCCTTCTGGGGCTCCTGGCTGGCGTCGGCCGCCGGCTTCGCCTGGCCCGGACACGGCGGCCGGCGCACCACGGCCGCGCTGCGGCTTGCCGGCCTGCTGCTCTGGCTGGCGGCCATCGCCGACCTGGCGCGCCAGGCCGGCCACCCGCTGGCCGCCCAACTGCCGGCGCTGGCCTTCGACCTCCTGCTGATCCTGGCGGGCACCCTGACGTGGCGGCTCGCCCGTTTTTCCTTTCGCCATCCATCATGACCCGACACAAACTCCCCGCCCCCGCCGGCGACGCCTCGCGCCAGCCCCGGCTTTTCGCGCTGTCCTCTTCGCTGGCCGTCCTCCAGGCCGACGCGACCGTCCATCTGATGCCCTTCCAGCGGAATGGCCTGCCGCGGGCCGGCTGGATCATGGGCATCAAACCCATTTCCGATACCGCCTCGGTCCACGGCAACCACTGGGAGCGGCATCCGCGCGGCGACGAAATCCTGACGCTGCTGGAGGGATCGCTGCGTGTCGTCCTGGCCGCGGACGCGGGCGCCGAATGCGAACTGAAAGTCGTCGCGGGCGAATCCCTCGTCGTTCCCCAGGGATGGTGGCACCGGCTGGAGGTAGGCCAGCCGGGCCGCCTGATGTTCGTCACTCCCGCCACCGGCAGCGAGCACCGCCTGCACCGCCCCCACGACCAGGAAGACTGACATGCACACCCATTCCCCCGCCTCCACTACACGGCGCGGCGCCACGCTGCTGCAATGGCCCATGATCGCCTGCCTGTACGCTTCCCAGGGCATCCCCTTCGGGCTCGCGATGGAAGCGCTGCCGGCCATCCTGCGCGGCCAGGGCGCCAGCCTCGGGGCCCTGGCCTACCTACCCCTGGTAAGCCTGCCCTGGGTACTGAAATGCGGCTGGGCACCCATCGTGGACAACCACTGGTCGCCACGCCTGGGACGCCGGCGCAGCTGGATCCTGCCCATGCAGGCGCTGGTCCTGGCGCTGCTGCTGGGCGTCATGGCGATCGGTGTCACGCAGGCCACCCTGCCCTATCTGCTGGCGCTGTCGGTGGCCGCGTCGCTGGCCAGCGCCACGCAGGACATCGCCACCGACGGCCTGGTCGCCGAACGGTTCGAACCCCATGTGCTCGGCACCGCCAACGCGGTCCAGGTCGCCGGCACCATGATCGGCTTCTTCTACGGCGGCCCGGTGTTCCTGATGGCCTATGCGCGCGTCGGCCTGACGGGCGCGCTGCTGCTCCTGGCCCTGCCCATCGCGCTCAGCCTGGCGCTGGTCGCCGCCTGGCGCGAGCCCGCGTCCCTCTCCGATCGATGGCCGCGCCCGCGGCAGGCCAGCCTGTGGCGCTTCCTGCGGTCAGGCCGGCATGCCTGGGCCCTGGTCGCCGCCGCCTTCCTGTCCGCCGTGACCGTGGTGGCCTGCCACGGACTGTCCAAGCTGCTGCTGGTCGATGCCGGCTGGGCGCTCGAGAAGATCGGGCAGGTGGGCATGGTCGGCGGCGCAGTCACCATCGTCCTGGGATGCGGAGGCGGCGCCTGGCTGGTGTCGCGGCTGGGCACCTGGCCGGTGTTTTTCACCGGCATCGCCTCGGCGGGCGTGGCGGCCGCGGTCTGGACCGCGCTGGCGTGGACCTCGCCCGCGCTGCCCGCCTACGCGGTCTGGGTGGCGACGCTGCTGACCAGCTTCGGCGCCGGCAGCGCATCCGTCGCGATGATGACCGCCGCCATGCGCTTCGCCCACGCGCGCGACCAGGCCGGCACCGACATGACCGCCGTGCAGAGCATGCGTGACCTGGGCGAGATGGCCGCGTCCTCGTCGCTGATGGCCCTGGCCGCGCTGGCGGGCTACGGCGGCAGCTTCATGGTGGGCGTCGGGCTGGCGCTGGCCACGCTGGTACTGACGCCCGCGCTGCTGCGGTCGCGCCGGGCCTAACCGGCTGTTTCGTCGAAACCGCCCAGCGCCTTCATCAGGTGCGCATGGAGGTTGAACGGCCGGCGGCGCGATCGCACCCGGACGTAATCCCCCGAGGGCTGCTGCTGCCAGGCCAGCTGGTTGTCGCACAGGGCGAAGGTGAAGGATTCATCGATCACCCGCTTCTTCAGGGCCGGGTCGAATATGGGGAAAGCGACCTCGACCCGGCGGAAGAAATTGCGGTCCATCCAGTCGGCGGACGCCAGGTAGACCATCTCCTGGCCGCCGTTCAGGAAGTAGAACACCCGCGAATGCTCCAGGAAGCGGCCGACGATGGACCGCACGGTGATGTTCTCCGACAGCCCGGGGACGCCCGCGCGCAGGGTGCATACGCCCCGCACCACCAGATCGATGCGCACGCCGGCGCGGCTGGCCTTGTACAACTCCTCGATTACCGAGGGCTCGAGCAGCGAGTTCATCTTGGCCATGATCCGCGCCGGCTTGCCCGCCCGCGCATGGCGTGCCTCGCGGCGGACCAGCGCCACCATGGTCTCGTGCAGCGAGAACGGCGCCTGCAGCAGGCATTTCAGGTGGCGGCGCGCGCCCAGTCCGGTCAGTTGCGAGAAGATTTGCTCCATGTCCTCGCACATGCGCGCATCGGCGGTGAACAGGCCGAAGTCGGTGTAGAGGCGCGCGGTGCTGGGATGGTAGTTGCCGGTGCCCAGGTGGCCGTAGCGGCGGATGCGGCCGCGCTCATGACGCAGCACCAGGGCCATCTTGGCGTGGGTCTTGTGCCCCACCACGCCGTAGACCACGTGCGCGCCCACCTCTTCCAGCCGGGCGGCCCAGTTGATGTTGGTCTGCTCGTCGAAGCGTGCCATCAGTTCCACCACCACGGTCACTTCCTTGCCCGAACGGGCGGCCGCCAGCAGCAGGCGCATCAGCTCGGAGTCCTCGCCGGTGCGGTAGATGGTCTGCTTGATGGCGACCACGCCGGGATCGGCCGCCGCCGCCGTCAGGAAATCGATGACCGGCTGGAACGACTGGTAGGGATGGTGCAGCAGCCGGTCCTGCGTGGCGATGGCCTTGAACAGCTCGTCCGGCGTCAGGTTGTTGCGGTCGAAGGGGGACGGAATGGCCGCGCGGAACGGCGGGAATTTCAGCTCCGGCCGGTTGATGCCGTTCACCAGCTGCATCAGCCGCGCCAGGTTGACCGGCCCGTCCACCCGGTAGGCGTCGGCGGGCGTCAGGGAGAATTCCTTGAGCAGGAAGTTCTCGAGCTCCACCGGGCTGGAGTCGGCCAGCTCCAGCCGGACGCCGTCGCCGAAATGCCGCTGCGTCAGCTCGCCTTGCAGGGCCTGGCGCAAGTTGGTGATTTCCTCGTCATCGACGAACAGGTCGCTGTTGCGCGTCAGGCGCCACTGGTAGCAGCCGTCCACCGTCATGCCGGGGAACAGGTCGCCCACGAAGGCCTGCATGAACGAGGTCAGCATGACGTAGCCGTGAGGGTGGCCGGACAGCTCGGGCGGCATCTGCGTCAGGCGCGGCAAGGCGCGGGGCGCCTGCACGATGGCGATGGCGGCATTGCGGCCGAAGGCGTCGCGTCCCGACAGCTGGACGGCGAAGTTCAGGCTCTTGTTGAATACCCGCGGGAAAGGATGGGCCGGGTCGAGGCCGATGGGCGTCAACAGCGGCATGACGTCCAGCCGGAAGACCTCGTGCGCCCACGCCCGCTGCGCCGGGGTCCAGCTCTGCGCCATGTGCAGCACGATGCCCTCGGCCTGCAGCCGCGGCAGCACCTCGCGGTTCAGCAAGGCATATTGGCGCTCGACCAGCGCATGGGCGGCCTCGGATACACGCTGCACGACCTCGGCCGGCGTGCGGCCATCCAACCCGCGCGCACCGGGATTCTGCCGCACCTGTTCATGCAGGCTGGCCACGCGGATCTCGAAGAACTCGTCCAGGTTCGATGCGACGATGCACAGGAACCGCAATCTCTCGAGCAGGGGCGCCCGGTCGTCCTCGGCCAGGGCCAGCACTCGTTCGTTGAACTTGAGCAAGGCAAGCTCGCGATTCAGGAACAGGTCTTTGGCAGGCAATCTGGCAACCATGGAATATCCGCAAAAATGGGCGACGAAGCTGAGACGGTTATTTTTGCGTCAAAATGATGACTACCTTATGACAGTGCAACCATTCTGTCATCGAAGCGCCTTATTCTTGCAGTTCGCATTCCTTCTTTCCATTCCATGAACCAATTGCTCGCCGCCGTCGATCTCGGCTCCAACAGTTTCCGCCTGGTGATCGGCCGCGTGGTCGACGAAGGCGGGACCATCCAGATCTACCCGGTCGACCGGCTCAAGGAAACCGTGCGGCTGGCGGCGGGCCTGCGGGCGGACAAGACGCTGGATACCTCGACCACCGATTTCGCGCTGCAGGTGCTGCGCCGTTTCGGCGAACGCCTGCGCAGCTTCCATCCGGAACGCGTGCGGGCAGTGGCCACCAACACGTTCCGCGTGGCGCGCAACGTCGCCGAGTTCCTGCCGCTGGCGGAAGAGGCCCTGGGCTTTCCCATCGAGGTCATCGCCGGGCGCGAGGAAGCGCGCCTCATTTTCTCGGGCGTCTCGCACTCCCTGCCCCCTTCCCCCGCCAAGCGGCTCGTGGTCGACATCGGCGGCGGCTCGACCGAGTTCATCGTCGGACGGCGCTTCGAGCCCGAGCTGATGGAATCGCTGTACATGGGATGCGTGAGCTTCAGCCGCGCCTACTTCCCCGACGGCATCATCGACGCCCACGCCATGAAGCAGGCCGAAATGGCCGCCCGCCGCGAGATCGAGGTCATCGCCAAGCAGTATCGCAAGGCGGGATGGCAGGAAGCCTACGGCTCGTCGGGAACGAGCAAGGCGCTGGGCGCGATCCTGACCGAGTCCGGCTTTTCGGAATCCGGCATCACGCGCCGCGGCATGGACAAGCTCAAGGACAAGCTGATCAAGGCCGGTACGGTCGAACGCGCGCAGCTGGCGGGCATCAAGCCGGACCGCATCTCGGTGCTGCCCGGGGGCCTGGCCATCATGAGCGCGATCTTCGACGAGCTGGGCCTGGACGTGATGCGCACGGCCGACGGCGCGCTGCGCGTGGGGGTGCTGTACGACCTGGCCGGCCGCGACGCCTCGCTGGACAAGCGCGACGACACGGTGCGCCAGTTCATGAGCCGCTACAAGGTGGACCGCGCCCAGGCCACGCGCGTGCGCCAGACGGCGCTGGAACTGTTCAAGCAACTGGTGCCCATGCCCGCCGACGAGCACCAGGAATTGACCCGGGTGCTGGGCTGGGCCGCCGACCTGCACGAGATCGGCCTGTCCATCGCCCACAACACCTATCACCGGCACTCGGCCTACATCCTCGAACACGCCGACATGCCGGGCTTCTCGCGCCAGGACCAGGCGCTGCTCGCGCTCCTGGCGCTGGGCCACCAGGGCAAGCTGGCCAAGCTCCAGCACCTGGTCAACCACCACGAGCAATGGATCGCCATCCTGTGCCTGCGCCTGGCGGCCATTCTCTACCGCCGGCGCGAGGACATCGCCGCGCCGCCCATCAAGGTCTCGGTCAAGGGATCGTCCATCATCGTCAAGACCGACGCGGCCTGGATGAGTGCGCACCCGCTGACCGACTTCACGCTGCGCGCCGAGGAATCAGAATGGCGCAAGGTGGGATTCACGTTCGAGCTGCTTGAGCTCTGAACGCAGGCGCC
Organism: Pigmentiphaga sp. NML030171; assembly: GCF_002188635.1. Classification (GTDB taxonomy): domain Bacteria; phylum Pseudomonadota; class Gammaproteobacteria; order Burkholderiales; family Burkholderiaceae_B; genus Pigmentiphaga; species Pigmentiphaga daeguensis. Next base: position 172,887 of record NZ_NINX01000036.1, read on the forward strand.
GGGTCAGCCGGCGCAATACCTTCACCCCGGTGCGGCGCAGCCGCCGCGTCAACCGCAAGCGCCTGCGCCGCGTTGCCGACGGACGCGGGAACGCGGCCGCCAGGCGGCGGCCAGGCGACGCCACGGACCTCACGAACGCCTCGAGACCTGGGATTCCAGCCCGAAGTGCCGGCGATAGCGATCGTCCAGCGCGTCGATGGACAGCAGCATGGGGAAATCGGCCGTGTTGAAATCGGCGTCCCAGGCCGGTTCGCCGCAGACGCGGGCCCCCACCTTCAGGTAGCCCTTGATCAGCGGCGGCACGCGGGTCGGCAGGTTGCAGTCCAGGCGCTCGACGGGAAGGCGGTGCAGCGGCTGCACGCGCAGGTCGCGGGCCTGTTCGATGTCGGCCGCCACCGAGCGGTACACCCCGGCCGCGGTCGCGCCGTCGTCGCGCAGGCTGACGCTGGCGCAACCGAACACGTAGCGCTTTCCGGTGCGGCGCAGGAACTCGGCCAGCCCCGACCACAGCAGCATGATGACGGCGCCGCTGCGGTAGTCGCGATGGGTGCAGGAACGTCCGAACTCGACCAGCTCGCTGCGGATGGCGCCCAGGCCGGACAGGTCGAACTCGGATTCGGAATAGTAGCCGCCGGCCTGGCGGGCCTGATCGGGCCCCAGGATGCGGTAGGTGCCCACGACCCGGCCGGTATCCAGTTCGCGCACGATGAGGTGTTCGCACCATGCATCGAACCGGTCCTCGTCGATGCCGTCGATGGCGGTCGGGAACACGGCCCCCATGTCTTCGGTGAACACCTCGTAGCGCAGGCGCTGGGCTTGCCGGACCTCTTCCCAGGAACGCGCCAGCCCCACAGCCAGGCCGGGGGTCTGGACACCGCCTTGAAGTTCGTCGGCCAGGCCGCGACGCGCTTCGATGCGGGTGAATTCGAGCATATGCACACTCCTTGACAGGTAAGTCGAGTGTCGGTGCTTAGCGTTTCACGTCATTGACAGAATAATGACGGTACCATGAATCGGTCACAATTCGTGCCCTTGTTGAAACGCCTGCTTACGAATGGAGCCCCCCCCTACGCGCTTACGCGCGCCCCCCAGGGGGCGAAACCGGCGGACCGGCAAAGCCGGATCCGCGGTTTCCTGGGTCTAGGGAAACTGTCTTGGACTGAAGCACCGGCGCCACAACCCGAGAAACGGGTACTAGACCCAGGATGCGGTGGATCCGGCTCCGCCGGTCCACCCGCATCGCCCCCTTGAGGGGGCCCGCGGAAGCGGGTAGAGGGTGGGCTTCCCTAGACAAACTCGGGATTGATGACCGCGCGGACGACGACCTGGAAGTCTTCGTCGCGCTGGCGGCGGGCCAGCCACCACAGGCCGCCCTTCTTCAGGCTCCAGGGCAGGTCTTCGCCGGCCAGCAGGGTGCTGGCCACACGCCCCAGCGTGGGCTGGTGGCCCACCACCAGCACCGATCGCGGCGACAGGGGCCAGCCGGAGGCGGCCAGGACGTGGGCGGGCGCGGCCTCGGGCGCCAGTTCCGGCACGACGGTGTAGTCGCAGCCCAGGGCGTCGGCGGTCTGGCGCGTGCGCACCGCGGGGCTGGCCATGACCATCAGGTCGGAAGGGCCATGGGCCCGGAGCCACGCGGCGACGGCCTCGGCCTGCTTGTGCCCGCGCCGCGTCAGGGCGCGCTGCAGGTCGTTCGGGCCGTCTTCAGCCTCGGCGTGGCGCCAGAGAATCAGGTTCATGGATGCTGCTTGCATGGTCATGATCGAAGCTCCCGATTTTGCCTGCCGGGCATGACTGAGGCTTGACAGACCCTAGGCCAGGCTGGCGGACAGGAGTCCCAGGCACTCGTCGACCAGGGCCTCCTCGGCCGCCTCGACCATCAGGCGCAGCTTGGGCTCCGTACCCGAGGCACGGATCAGTACCCGTCCCTGGCCGTCCAGGCGCCGCTCGACCTCTTCCCTGGCATGGGCCAGCCCGGCGTGCTCGTGCCAGTCCAGGCCCGGCGCGAGCGGAACGTTCACCAGCTTCTGAGGATACAGCCGCAGCGGCTCCAACAGCTCGGCCAGCGACTTGCCCTGGCGGCGCATCGCCGCCAGGACCTGGAGCCCGGCCATGGTGCCGTCCCCGGTCGTATGCCGGTCCAGGCACAGCACGTGGCCGGAACTCTCGCCACCATACAGCCAGCCTTTCTTGCGCAGCATCGCCAGCACGTAGCGGTCGCCCACGGCGGCGCGCGCGAACGGCACGTTCAGGTCGCGCATCCGGTGCTCGAAGGCAAGATTGGTCATCTGCGTGCCGACCACGCCCGCGACCGGTCCGGCCAGCAGGCGGTCGGTCACGATGGCATACAGCAGCTCGTCGCCGTTGTAGCGCCTGCCGTCGCCATCGACCATCAACACGCGGTCGGCATCGCCGTCGAGCGCGATGCCCAGGTCGGCCTTCTGCGCTCCCACCGCCTCGGCCAGCGCATCCAGGTGCGTGGCGCCGACGCCGTCGTTGATGTTCATGCCGTTGGGCGCGCAGCCTATACAGCTGACGGTGGCCCCCAGCTCCTCGAACACGGCAGGCGCCACGTGATAGGCCGCGCCATGGGCCGCGTCGATCACCAGCCGCATGTCGGTCAGGTCGAGATCGTTGGGGAATCCGCTCTTGCAGAATTCGATGTAGCGGCCCGCGGCATCCGTCAGGCGCTTGGCGCGGCCCAGCTTGCCGGACGGCACGCATCCGACCGGTTCGCCCAGCGCCGCCTCGATGCGCAGCTCGACCTCGTCGGCCAGCTTCATGCCCGTGGCCGAGAAGAATTTGATGCCGTTGTCGAAATAGGGATTGTGCGAAGCGCTGATCACGATGCCGGCCGACAGGCGCAGCGCCCTGGTCAGGTATGCGATGGCCGGCGTGGGCATGGGACCGGCCAGCAGCACGTCGATGCCCGCCGCGGACAGCCCGGCCTCGAGCGCCGATTCCAGCATGTAGCCGGAGATGCGCGTGTCCTTGCCGATCAGGACGACCGGCTTCCCTCCCTCGCGATGTTCGGCCGTCAGGACCCGACCGGCCGCATACCCCAGGCGCAGCGCGAATTCCGCGTTGATGACCTTTGATCCGACCTTGCCCCGAATGCCGTCGGTTCCGAAATACTTGCGTCGTCCAACCATCTTGGATGGCCCCCTGCTTGTTGTTCTTGTCCGCGCGAGAGCGCGCGGCCATCATTCGTCCCAGGCCTGCACCGCTTGCCAGACCTTCAGGGCGTCCACGGTGGCCGCGACGTCGTGGACGCGGACGATGGCCGCCCCGCGATCCACCGCGGCCAGGGCCGCCGCGACGCTGCCCGCCACCCGTTCCCCCACGGGCTTGCCGGTCACCGCCCCGATCATGGTCTTGCGGGACACTCCGATTAGTAGCGGATATCCCAGCGCACCGATAGTGGGCAAACTACGCATGAGCTGGTAGTTGTGGGCGGTAGTCTTGCCGAACCCGAATCCCGGGTCCAGGCAGATCCGCTCGCGTGCCACGCCTGCCGCCAGCAGGCGCTGCGCCTGCTGGCGCAGGAAGGCGGCCACCTCGCCGGCCACGTTACCGTAGACCGGCGCCTGCTGCATGGTGCGCGGTTCGCCCTGCATGTGCATCACGCACAAACCGCTCGCCCCCCGCGCCACCGCCTCGATGGCCCCCGGCTGCCGGAATCCGTAGATATCGTTGATCATGTCGGCGCCCGCATCCAGCGCCGCCCGCATCACCGCCGGCTTGAAGGTGTCCACCGACAACGGCACCCCGCAATCCCGCAGCGCCTCGATCAACGGCAACAGCCTTGCCAGCTCGTCCTCCAACGACACCGGCGCGGCCCCCGGCCGCGTCGACTCGCCGCCGATATCCAGCATGTCGGCCCCTTCGGCGACCAGTTGCCGCGCATGCGCGATCCCCGCATCCAGCGCCAGACTCTTCCCCCCATCGGAAAACGAATCCGGCGTGACGTTGATGACCCCCATGACCAGCGGCCGGGAAAACTCAAGAGAAAAGCGACCGCACTGAAGCCGAAGCGGACTATCAGAATGAATTGGCACGGAACCCTGCATGCATGCTTACGCCACGAAACAACAAAGGGCGGCAAAAACGCCGCCCTCCACCAGCCAGTTGCCCTCCCAGGGCGGATCCGGCTCCGCCGGTCCGCCAGTGCCGCCCCTGGGGGCCGCGCCAAGCGCGTAGGGGGACCGCTAAGCCACCGCTGTTGCGTTCTGCGCGACGCCGCCGGTGCTGGGCGGCGTGTTGGGCGGCGCGCCGGCCGAATCCGAGGCCTTGGGCGGCCGCGGCGGACGTCCGTCGATGATGTCGTTGATCTGGTCCGCGTCGATGGTTTCCCACTCGAGCAGCGCGCGGGTCATGGATTCGACCTTGTCGCGGTTGTCCTCCAGGATCTTGCGCGCCACCGCGTACTGCTCATCGATGATGCGGCGGATCTCGCCATCGACCTTCTGCATGGTCGCCTCGGACACCTGGGTCGTCTTGGTGATGCTGCGGCCCAGGAACACCTCGCCTTCGTTCTCGGCATAGACCATGGGGCCCAGCGAGTCGGTCATGCCGTAGCGGGTGACCATGTCGCGCGCGATCTGGGTCGCCCGCTCGAAGTCGTTCGAGGCGCCGGTGGTCATCTGGTTCATGAAGACCTCTTCGGCGATACGGCCGCCGAACAGCACCGCGATGGTGTTCAGCATGCGGTCCTTGTCCATGCTGTAGCGATCGCCCTCGGGCAACTGCATGGTCACGCCCAGCGCGCGGCCGCGCGGGATGATGGTGACCTTGTGCACCGGGTCGGTCTTGGGCAGCATCTTGGCGACGATGGCGTGGCCGGACTCGTGGTACGCGGTGTTGCGGCGCTCTTCCTCGGGCATGACGATGGAGCGGCGCTCGGCGCCCATGATGATCTTGTCCTTGGCCTTCTCGAAGTCCAGCATGTCCACCGTGCGGCCGTTGCGGCGGGCGGCGAACAGCGCGGCCTCGTTCACGAGGTTGGCGAGGTCCGCGCCCGAGAAACCGGGCGTGCCGCGGGCCAGGATGGTGGCGTCGACGTCGGACGACACCGGCACCTTGCGCATGTGGACCTTCAGGATCTGCTCGCGGCCGCGGATGTCGGGCAGCGGCACCACGACCTGGCGGTCGAAGCGGCCCGGGCGCAGCAGCGCCGGGTCGAGCACGTCGGGCCGGTTGGTGGCGGCGATCACGATGATGCCCTGGCCGGTCTCGAAGCCGTCCATTTCCACCAGCATCTGGTTCAGGGTCTGCTCGCGCTCGTCGTTGCCGCCGCCCAGGCCGGCGCCGCGCTGGCGGCCGACAGCGTCGATTTCATCGATGAAGATGATGCAGGGGGCATGCTTCTTGGCGTTCTCGAACATGTCGCGCACGCGGGCCGCGCCCACGCCGACGAACATCTCGACGAAGTCCGAGCCGGAGATGCTGAAGAACGGCACCTTGGCCTCGCCGGCGATGGCGCGCGCCAGCAGGGTCTTGCCGGTACCCGGCGAGCCCACCATCAGCACGCCGCGCGGAATGCGGCCGCCCAGCTTCTGGAATTTCGAGGGGTCGCGCAGGAAGTCGACCAGTTCCTGGACGTCTTCCTTGGCCTCGTCGCAGCCCGCGACGTCGGCGAAGGTGACCGTGTTCGAATTCTCGTCCAGCATGCGCGCACGCGACTTGCCGAAGTTGAACGCGCCGCCGCGTCCGCCGCCCTGCATCTGGCGCATGAAGAATATCCAGACGCCGATCAGCAGCAGCATCGGGAACCACGAGACGAAGATGCTCATGAAGAGCGAGGGCTCTTCCTTGGCCTTGCCCGATACCTGGACGCCGTACTTCATCAGGTCGCTGACCAGCCAGAGATCGCCGGGGGACGTGATGCTGTAGGGACGGCCGTCGGTGGGCGTGACGCTCAGCACATCGCCCTGGATGTCCACTTTCTGGATGCGCCCGGCCTTGGCCTCTTCCATGAACTGGGAGTAGGACACGGTGTCCTGCGGACGGGTACGGCCCTCGAACTGCTTGAAGACCGTAAACAGGACGAATGCGATCACCATCCAGACCGCGACTTTGGAGAACATGTTGTTCAAGGTCGATCTCCTACTTGATTGCCGATCGGTCGACCTGCCGGAAAATATCCGGCCCGATCGGACACTAAGTCCGATTCTACTATTGTCGGCCGCCGGGATTCTTCAGCCCCACCCCCACGAGAAAGGTCTCGGAGGATTTGTCCCGCGACGCCTTGGGCTTGCGTTCCACCACTCGGCGGAAAGTCTGCTTGAAACTCTGCACGATCTGGGAAAAGCCGCTGCCGTGAAAAGCCTTCACGATCAGCGCCCCGTCGGGCTTGAGGTGCTCCTGCGCGAACTCCCGTGCCAGATCGCACACGTGCTGGATACGCGCCGAGTCCGCAGCCCCGACTCCCGATAGATTGGGGGCCATGTCGGAAATCACAAGGTCCACCGGCTGGCTTCCCAGCAGGGCCTCGAGCTGATGCAGCACGGCTTCCTCGCGAAAATCGCCCTGGATGAATTCCACGCCGGCCACCGGCTCCATGGGAAGCAGGTCCAGGGCGATGATCCGTCCCCGTATCGTACCCTGCGGGCCGGCCAGGCGCTCGCGGGCGACCTGGGACCAGCTGCCGGGCGCCGAACCGAGGTCGATCACCACGTCGCCGGGCCTCATGAGCTTCTCGGTATCCAGGATCTCGGTCAGTTTGAAGGCGGCCCGGGCACGGTATCCCTTCTGCTGCGCGAGCTTCACATAGGGGTCGTTGATGTGCTGGTGCAACCAGTTCTTCGAAAACTTGTTCTTGGCCATATCTGCCCGGTCGCCCGGGTCGGTATCGATTCAAATCAATGCGGCATCGCCGCGCTATCGGGAGCATACTGCGGACTGGCCATCGCGCCGTTGGCCCGGCTCCCGTACAATCTCGTCATGCCAGTCCTAGACATCAATTCGACATTGCGCAGCGCCCTCCGGGCCGCTGCCCACCCGCTCAAGCCGGTCGTCCTCATCGGCGACAAGGGCCTGAGCGACGCCGTCCTGCAGGAAATCGACCGCAACCTCTCGGCGCACGGCCTGATCAAGGTCCGCGCCGGCGGCGAGGACCGCGCCACGCGAGACGAACTGCTCTACAAGATCTGCGGCGAGCTGTCCTGCGCGCCCGTCCATCACCTGGGCAAGATCTTCATCCTGTACCGTCCCACCGAACGCGATCCCGACGCGGCCGACCTGCTGGGCGCCCGCAAGCCCAAGCCGGACGTGTCCACGCTGGGTACCGGCGCGCGCAAGGCCAACGAAGCCCACCTGCCCAAGAAGCTGGCGGTGGCCGGCAAGCCCGCCGCACCGGCCCGCACCAGGGCGGAACGCCCGGACCGGGCCGAGCGCGACGGCGGCGCCATGACCGCGCGGGAACGCTACCTGGGCACGGACAAGCGCCAACGGCCGTCCATCCACGAGGAAACCGGTTCGCGCCGGGGCGCCGCGCGCACCACGCCGGCCCGCCGGCCCTCGGGCCTTGGTTCGACGCTGGGCGCCGCCCGCAAGACCGCAGCCGGCAAGCCCGCGGCCAAGCGGGCGGGCAGCGCGCTGTCGTTGCGCGCCGGCGCCCGTGGCCGGCCGGCCGAAGGCGGTCAACGCACGACCGCCACCAGCCGCAAGCCCAGGACCGCCACCAAGAAGTAAAGCACGCTCGACACCCCGTGCCAGGTCCCGAAATCCGCCCAGGCGGGAACGGCCTGGCCGGCGGCGATCAGGGCTCGTCCGTAGTCCAGCACGGGCCGGGTGCCGAAATACCCCAACCCCACTCCCACCGCCATGAGCAGCACGGCGCGGCGCCCCGCCGCCCCCAGCGGCAGCCCGCGCCCCAGCCGGTCCAGCAGCAGCATCGACAACGCCACCACCAGCCCGCCATACGCCAGCAACCGGAACAGCGATCCCGCCGTCGCCGCCGCGCGCATGGGCTCGAGCTGGGAAAACAACAACGGCGCCACCACCAGCCCGATCGTCCAGAGCGCCCCACACCACAGCGCCGCCAACAGCCGCACCACCGTAGCCATCAATCAGCCTCCAGGGCAGACCAACACATTGAATCAGGACAAAAATAGGGCAAAAGAACCCCACCCCCTCAAGTCCAGGATGCGGTGGATCCGGCTCCGCCGGTCCACCCGCATCGCCCCCTGGGGGGCGCGCGTCAGCGCGTAGGGGGGGACTATATATACCGGACGTCCAGAACCTCGTACTCCCGGATGCCGGACGGCGCCTGCACCTCGGCCACGTCGCCGACCGATTTGCCGATCAGCGCGCGCGCGATGGGGCTGGATACCGAGATCAGGTTGGACCGGATGTCCGCCTCGTCGTCGCCCACCACCTGGTAGGTGACACGCTCGCTGGACTCCAGATCCTCCAGGTCGACCGTGGCGCCGAACACGATGCGGCCGCCCGCGTCCAGTTCGACCGGATCGATGATCTGCGCATTCGACAGCTTGGCCTCGAGCTCCTGGATGCGCCCTTCGATGAAGCCCTGTTTTTCCTTGGCGGCATCGTATTCGGCGTTCTCGGACAGGTCTCCCTGGGCGCGGGCATCGGCGATCGCGGTGATCACGGCGGGTCGCTCCACCGTCTTGAGTCGATGCAGTTCCTGCTTCAGGCGCTCGGCCCCGCGCAAGGTCAGCGGAATGGCAGCCATGTGTACTTCCTTTGCGTCTGTGGATTTCGCATCCCCGCGAAGGCGCAAGCTGGCGCCTGCCGCGCTACGGGCGCGGCCGGGAATGGCGATGGTGAAAAATAAAACCCCGGCTCGATCAGGAACCGGGGCGATCAATGTAGATTGTCCGAAAACTGGCGAGAACGCGCAAGCGCCCTCGGGCAAACTTTACCGTTTGAAAACCAAGGGTTAACCCTTGGAACAACCGGCCGGCCGCGCCGCCATGGCTATTCCCAGCACCAGCACCCCCAGCAGGACGATGTGGAACACGAGGTCCGGCCAGGTCTGCGGCCCCACTCCGATCACGATGGTGAAAACGCCCACCAGCGTCCCCAGCAGGGCGAATGCCTGGACCCCCAGCGCAATGCGGCGGGCCGCGCCGGCCCACCGCCGCCCCGCAAGCAAACCCAGAATCAGCACCCCGGCGATGATCCCTTCGGCCGTGGCCGCCCTCGCATGCCCGTAGGCATGGCCCAGGACGCCGGCATGGACCAGGCTGGCGGCGGCGAACAGCGCGGCCTCGGCCGCCAGGAAACAGGCGACTTTCGGGCGGATGCTCGTCTCGTTGCGTAAGGCATTCATGGCTTCCAGCGCCGCCGACGCCTGGAAACTGATGTTCGATTTCCTGATGAAGTCGGCCCCCCAGCGCCTGGAGAGCCAGCAGAAGCATGGCCTCACGCCCAACGATTCGCGCGCGCTCTTCTCGCTGGACAAGGCGGGGAAGCCGGTGGGCACGCTGGCGCGTGAGTGGGGGTGCGATCCATCCACGGCGACCTGGCTGGTGGACCGCCTCGAACGCGCAGGGCTGGCCGAGCGGGTACCCTCGCCCGACGACCGGCGGGTCAAGCTGGTGCGTGTGACGCGCAGGGGTACGGAGACCCTGCAGGACCTGATGGCCGCCTATCAGCGCCCGCCCGCGGAGATGTCACGCCTGTCACGGGACGAATTGGCGGCGCTGGTCGGCATCCTGGGCAAGCTGCGCAAGGACGCCTGACGGCGCCCTTCCCTTGCCTTCGCATCTGGCGGCGCGCCAAGACAAAGGGCGCTCCCCCTTGCGGGGAAGCGCCCTCGCCGGGAACGTTCCGGCGGGAAGCCGTCAGGCCACCGAGCGGTGCAGTTCCTGCAGCGAATACACCTGCAGGCCGGCGCCCTGGCGCATGTACTGCATGCCCTCGACCGCCGCCCAGGCGCCCGCCACCGTCGTGTAGTAGGTGACGCGCGAGGCCAGCGCCGAGGTCCGGATGGCCCGCGAATCGGCGATCGCGTTGCGGCGCTCTTCCACGGTGTTGATCACCAGCGCGATCTCGCCGTTCTTGACCATGTCGACGATGTTGGGCCGGCCCTCGGTGACCTTGTTGACGACCTTCACCGGGATGCCCGCGGCCTCGATGGCGGCCGCCGTGCCGCGCGTGGCGACCAGCGAGAAGCCCAGGCCGTGCAAGCCGCGCGCAACCGCGATGACCTTGCCCTTGTCCTCGTTCTTGACGCTGATGAAGGCGGTGCCGCTTTCAGGCAGGCGCACGCTGGCCGCGAGCTGCGACTTCACGAAGGCCTCGCCGAAGCTCTCGCCCACGCCCATCACTTCGCCGGTGGACTTCATCTCGGGTCCGAGGATGGTGTCCACGCCCGGGAACTTCACGAACGGGAACACCGCTTCCTTGACCGAGAAATACCTGGGCACGATTTCCTCGCCCAGGCCCTGGTCGTCGAGCGAACGGCCGGCCATGGCGCGGGCGCCGATCTTGGCCAGCGGCAGCGAGGTCGCCTTGGACACGTACGGCGCGGTGCGCGAGGCGCGCGGATTCACTTCCAGCACGTAGACGGTGCCCTGCTGGATCGCGAACTGCACGTTCATCAGGCCGACCACGTTCAGCGCGCGCGCCATCAGGCCGGTCTGGCGCTTGATTTCCTCGATCAGCTCGGCCGACAGCGAGTACGGCGGCAGGCAGCAGGCCGAATCGCCCGAGTGCACGCCGGCCTGCTCGATGTGTTCCATCACGCCGCCGATGAAGACGCGCTTGCCGTCGGACAGGCAGTCCACGTCGACTTCGATGGCGTCGTTCAGGAAGCGGTCCAGCAGCACGGGCGAGTCATTGCTGACCTTGACCGCCTCGCGCATGTAGCGCTCGAGGTCCTTCTGCTCGTGCACGATTTCCATCGCGCGGCCGCCCAGCACGTAGCTGGGGCGCACCACCAGCGGATAGCCGATGTCCTGGGCATGCGCCAGGGCCTCGGCTTCGGTGCGCGCCGTGCGGTTGGGCGGCTGGCGCAGGCCGAGCTTGTGCAGCAGCTTCTGGAAGCGCTCGCGGTCCTCGGCGATGTCGATGGATTCCGGGCTGGTGCCGATGATGGGCACGCCGTTGGCTTCCAGCGCCTTGGCCAGCTTCAGCGGAGTCTGGCCGCCGTACTGGACGATCATGCCGACCGGCTTTTCCTTGTCGACGATCTCGAGCACGTCCTCCAGCGTAAGCGGCTCGAAATACAGCCGGTCGGAAGTGTCGTAGTCGGTCGAGACGGTTTCCGGGTTGCAATTGACCATGATGGTCTCGAACCCGTCCTCGCGCAGCGCCATGGCGGCATGCACGCAGCAATAGTCGAACTCGATGCCCTGGCCGATGCGGTTCGGTCCGCCGCCCAGCACGATGATCTTCTTCTTGTCGGTGGGGTTGGCCTCGCACTCTTCCTCGTAGGTCGAGTACATGTAGGCGGTATGCGTGGCGAACTCGGCCGCGCAGGTGTCGACGCGCTTGTAGACCGGACGCACGTCGTACTGGTGGCGCAGCTTGCGCACCTCGGTCTCGGTGGTGTCCAGCAGATAGGCCAGGCGGCGATCGGAGAAACCCTTGCGCTTGAGCTGCCAGAAAGTGTTGCGGTCGAGATCGGCCAGCGTCTTCTTCTCGAGCGCCAGCTCGATATCGACGATTTCCTTGATCTGCGCCAGGAACCACGGATCGATGTGGGTCAGCTGGTGCACTTCCTCGAGCGAAAAGCCCTGCGCGAAGGCGTCGCCCACGAACCAGATGCGCTCGGGACCGGGCTCGCCCAGCTCGACCTCGATGCGCTCGCGATCGGTGGTCTTCTGGTTCAAGCCGTCCACGCCCACTTCCAGGCCGCGCAGCGCCTTCTGGAACGACTCCTGAAAGGTACGGCCGATGGCCATCACCTCGCCCACGGACTTCATCTGCGTGGTCAGGTGGGCGTCGGTCTGCGGGAACTTCTCGAACGCGAAACGCGGCACCTTGGTGACCACGTAATCGATGGTGGGCTCGAACGAGGCGGGCGTCGCGCCGCCGGTGATGTCGTTGCGCAGTTCATCCAGCGTGTAGCCGACCGCCAGCCGGGCCGCCACCTTGGCGATGGGGAAGCCCGTGGCCTTCGAGGCCAGCGCCGACGACCGCGACACGCGCGGGTTCATCTCGATCACGATCATGCGGCCGTTGGCCGGGTTGACCGCGAACTGCACGTTCGAACCGCCGGTGTCCACGCCGATCTCGCGCAGCACCGCGATCGAGGCGTTGCGCATCAACTGGTATTCCTTGTCGGTCAGCGTCTGCGCCGGGGCGACCGTGATCGAGTCGCCGGTGTGGATGCCCATGGGATCCAGGTTCTCGATGGAGCAGACGATGATGCAGTTGTCGGCCTTGTCGCGCACGACTTCCATCTCGAATTCCTTCCATCCGACCAGCGATTCCTCGATCAGCAGTTCGCTGGTGGGCGAGGCCTCCAGGCCGCGGCGGCAGATGGTCTCGAATTCCTCGGCGTTGTAGGCGATGCCGCCGCCCGTGCCGCCCAGCGTGAAGCTGGGCCGGATCACGACCGGGAAACCGCTGGTGCCGGTCTGCTCGGCGATGCGGCGCTGCATGTCCCAGGCTTCGTCCATGGAGTGGGCGACGCCCGACTTGGCCGACTCCAGGCCGATGCTGGTCATCGCGTCCTTGAACTTCTGGCGGTCCTCGGCCTTCTCGATCGCATGGGCGTTGGCGCCGATCAGCTCCACGCCGTACTTGGCCAGCACGCCCTGCTTGTCGAGGTCCAGCGCGCAGTTCAGCGCGGTCTGCCCGCCCATGGTGGGCAGCAGCGCGTCGGGGCGCTCTTTCTCGATGATCTTCTCGACCACCTGCCAGGTGATGGGCTCGATGTAGGTGACGTCGGCCGTTTCCGGGTCCGTCATGATCGTGGCGGGGTTGCTGTTGACCAGGATCACCTTGTAACCCTCGGCCTTCAGCGCCTTGCAGGCCTGCGCGCCCGAGTAGTCGAACTCGCACGCCTGGCCGATGACGATCGGGCCGGCGCCGATGATGAGGATGCTTTGGATATCTGTACGCTTGGGCATGACGCGGCTTAACCTTGTTGCTTGCTCTGTTGCATCAGTTGGGTGAACCGATCGAACAGGACGACGATGTCGTGGGGTCCCGGGCTGGCCTCGGGATGGCCTTGGAAGCAGAACGCCGGCCGGTCGGTCAGCTCGAAGCCCTGCAGCGAGCCGTCGAACAGCGACACGTGCGTGACGCGCGTATTGGCCGGCAGGGTCTCGGGGTCGACGGCGAAGCCGTGGTTCTGGCTGGTGATGAAGACCCGGCCGGTGGCGACGTCCTTGACCGGATGGTTGGCGCCGTGGTGGCCCAGCTTCATCTTCAGCGTCTTGGCGTTCAGCGCCAGGCCCATGATCTGGTGTCCCAGGCAGATGCCGAACACCGGGATCCGGCGCTCGAAGAAGGCGCGGGTGGCCTCGATGGCGTAGTCGCAGGGCTCGGGATCGCCAGGGCCGTTCGACAGGAACACGCCGTCGGGATTCAGGGCCAGCACCTCGGCCGCCGGGGTCTGCGCCGGCACCAGGGTGACGCGGCAGCCGCGGTCCACCAGCAGGCGCAGGATGTTCCACTTCACGCCGAAGTCATAGGCGACGACGTGGAAGCGGCCATCGCCCTTGGGCGCGTGGCCGGCGCCCAGGCGCCAGATGCCTTCGGTCCACTCGGCGGCCTTGTCCACGGACACGACCTTGGCCAGGTCCAGGCCCGACATGCCGGGGAATTCGCGCGCCAGGCGCAGGGCTTCCTGTTCGTCGCTGCCGGCGTACACGCAGCCGTTCTGGGCGCCCTTGTCGCGCAGGATCCGGGTAAGCTTGCGGGTGTCGATGCCGGCGATGCCCACGACGTTCTGCTGGACGAGATAGTCGGACAGCGAACGCTGCGAGCGGAAATTCGACACGACCAGCGAGTAGTCGCGCACGACCAGGCCCGCCACGTGGACCTTGGCGGCCTCGCGGTCCTCGTCGTTGATGCCGGTATTGCCGATGTGGGGATAGGTGAGCGTTACGATCTGGCGGCTGTAGCTGGGATCGGTAACGATCTCCTGGTACCCTGTGATGGCGGTATTGAACACGACCTCGCCCACTGCATGGCCAGGCGCCCCGATGGACGTGCCACGAAAGATCGTGCCGTCGGCAAGCGCCAGTATTGCGGGGGTAGTCTCGGGAAAGAGAGACGGCAACAAGAGAGAATCTCCGAATGGAGTCCTCCTCCCGAGGGTACGCCAACAGGCGCCGCAAGGTGTCGGGCGGCACAACCCGGCTCAGCCATTCTTGCGCAGCTTCCTGCGCGGGCCTGGCGCGGTGCCAACTCGCCACTCGCCGCCGTCCTGCGGCACCGGAAACGGGCACGGGACGGCGAATCGCATGGCGGCACCAGGCCTTCGACGGCTACGGCTGCAACAGATGATCTGCAGCACGCGGTTGTACGAATCAGCAGCGGGGATCGGGGTACGCGCTAAGGGGAGGACGTGGAATTTGAACGTCAAACCTTACAATTATAGCTTATAGAACCTGTTATACGGAGGAACCGTGTCCAACCAGCTCGAAGCCCTGCGCCAGCATTCCGCCGTCGTCGCCGACACGGGCGACTTCGAAGCCATGCGGGCGTTCCGTCCCACCGACGCCACGACCAACCCTTCCCTGATCCTGAAGGCGGTCCAGAAGAGCGAATACCGGCCCCTGCTGGACCGGGTGGTGCGGGACCACGCGGGCGCTTCCACGGCCGAGCGGATGGACCGCCTGCTGGTGGCCTTCGGCCAGGCCATCCTGGACATCGTGCCGGGCCGGGTCTCCACCGAGGTGGACGCCCGCCTGTCCTTCGACACCCGCGCCACGGTCGAGCGCGCCCGCGCCATCATGGCGCTGTACGCCGCCGCGGGCATCCCCAGGGAACGGGTGCTGATCAAGATCGCCTCGACCTGGGAAGGCATCCAGGCCGCGCGCGTGCTGCAAAGCGAGGGGGTGCGCTGCAACATGACCCTGCTGTTCTCGCTGGAGCAGGCCATCGCCTGCGCCGAGGCCCGGGTGCAGCTGATCTCGCCCTTCGTCGGCCGCATCTACGACTGGCACAAGAAGAACCAGGGCGCGGCCTGGGACGAGGCGGCCAACGCCGGCAGCGCCGATCCGGGCGTGCAGTCGGTCCGGCGCATCTACGACCACTACAAGCGCGCCGGCGTCCCGACCGAGATCATGGGCGCCAGCTTCCGCAATGTCGGGCAGATCCTGGCGCTGGCCGGATGCGACCTGCTGACGATCAGCCCCGAGCTGCTGGGCCAGCTGCAGGCGGCCGACGGCGCGGTGCCCCGCCAATTGACGCCCCCCGGCAGCACCGTGCCGCCCGGGGCGCAACTGGGCGAGGCCGATTTCCGCTTCGCGCTGAACGAGAACGCGATGGCCACTGACAAGCTGGCCGAGGGCATACGGGCGTTCGTCGCGGATGCGCGCAAGCTGGACGGGCTGCTGGAAGCGGCCTGAACGGGCCGGCCGTCAAACAAGGATAAACGCCGGATGCCGTCCAGCGGACTTCGATGGCACAATTCGGCGGCCAGCCGTATGGCCGGCGCCAGCCAGGCATCCCGGCCGCATGCTATCCAGGGACATACTTGACCTCGCCATCCGCCTCTCCTCCCCTCCTGTCCGTCCGGCAGATCGCCGCGATGCTGCGCGCCCGCGCGCCCCTGGTCGCGGCCATCACCGCCACCTGCCTGGTGGCCGCGGCGGCGATCTCGCTGCTGCAGGCCTCCAAGTGGTCGGCCACGGCCAGCATCTATGTCGACTACCGCGAAAACGACCCCATCGCCGGCCGCAACTTCTCCGCGCTGCTCGACGACAGCTATCTCCAGACCCAGATCGACATGCTCAAGAGCCGGGCCATCGCCGAGAAGGTGGTGGACCAGCTGCATCTGGACGAAAGCGCCGATTTCCGTGAAGCGGCCAGCAAGGTGGGCGAGGCCCGGGCGCGGGACGGCCTCATCACCCGGATCATCAAGAACACCGAAGTCGCCAACAAGCGCGGCAGCCGGGTGCTGGAAGTCTCGTACACCGACCGCAACGCGGAATCGGCCCGCGCCCACGCCCAGGCCGTGGTCGACGCCTACATCGCCCTGAGCCAGAGCATCGCCAACCAGGCCGCTCGCGCGCGCACCGAGCAATACACCGCGCAGCTCGAGCAGCTGCGCGGACAGGTCGATGCGATCCAGGAAAAGCTCAGCGCCTACCAGCGCGAGACCGGCGTCATCGACCTGCCGAATTCGGAAAGCCTGGAGGAACAGCGGCTGCGGCAGATGCAGAGCGAACTGGCCGAGTACCAGGCCCAGCGGCAGCAGGCCACGGCGCAGCGCCAGACCACGCAGGCCATGATCCGCAACGGCCTGCGTCCCGACGAAATTCCCGAGATCGGCAGCCTGCCGGTCATCAACGCGCTGAAGGATCGCCTGAACGCCGTCAACCAGCGGTTGCTGGAAGTGCAGGCCACCCTGGGCGCCAACCACCCCACGGTCAAGAGCCTGCGCCAGGAGCAGCAGAACCTGAACGGCCAACTGGCCCGCGAATCCCGGGCGGCGGTGGACCGCCAGGCCAGCGACGCCTCGCGGGTGGCCCTGCAGGAAGCCTCGCTGCAAAGCGCCATCGAGGAACAGCGCAAGAAAGTCTTCGACCTGATGCAATACCGCGACCGGCTGGCGTCGTACCGTCAACAACTGGCGGGCGCCCAGCAGGTCTACAACGCCGCCGTGCAGAAGTACGACTCGCTGCTGATGGCCAGCAGCATCACCTTGCCCGGCGCGACCGTATTGCGCCAGGCCGAGGCGCCCAGCGCGCCGTCCAATCCGGGCCTGCTGCGGTCCATGGCGCTGGGGGTACCCGTCGGCCTGGTCCTGGGCCTGATGTTGGCACTGGCGCTGGAACTGGCGTTCCGCCGCGTGCGCTGCGAGGACGACCTCACGCATGATCTCGGGCTGCCCGTGCTCGGCACCATCGGCGCCGTCGGAGCAAAAGCATGACGCCCCCCATTTCCAACGACCACGGCCGCCTGGGAGAACTCCTCCAGCAGGCCGGCATGCTTACGCCGGAACAGGTGACGCGCATCGCCGCGGCCCAGGCCGAACAGGGGCTGCGTTTCGGCGAAGCCGCGATCCGGCTCGGCCTGCTGACCGAGGAACAGATACGGACCGTGCTGGCGCAGCAGTTCCGCTACGCGATCTCGGCTTCGCCGCAATCGGGCGTATCGTCGACGCTGTCCATCGCCCATGCGCCCTTCGACTCCGAGGCCGAGGCCATCCGGCGGATCCGCACCCAGTTGTCGCTGCGCTTCGGCGAGCAGCGCCGGATCGCCTTCGCCGTGGTCAGCCCGGATGACGGCGAAGGCAAGAGTTATCTGGCCGCGAGCCTGGCCATCGCCTTTTCCCAGGCCGGCCTGCGCACGCTCTACATCGACGCCGACATGCGGGGACCGGACCGGCCCAGCCTGCTGGGCGTGCGCCAGGCGACGGGACTGTCGACCATGCTGGCCGGCCGCGCGCATGCCGCAGCCAGCCCGCCCCTGCCCGACTTCCCGCTCCTGCAGGTCATCGACCGCGGGCCGCGCCCGCCCAACCCCACCGAGATCCTGGGCACCACGGGCCTGCGGCAACTGATGCGCGAACTCGAGCAGCACATCGACGCCTTCGTCGTCGACACGCCCTCGGCCATCCTTTCCGCCGACGCGCAGATCATCGCGGGACAGGTAGGAGCCTGCGTGCTGGTGGCACGCCAGCACCGCAGTTCGCTCAAGGCCATGCGCGAAGCCACCGGCCAGCTGCGCAGCGCCGGCGTCGAGATCCTGGGCGCGGTCTACAACGAATTCGGGGGCGCCCGGGGGGCTTCGGCACGAAAACCGGGGCTTCGTTCGCGGAGTGCATGACTTGGACGGTCCGGCCCCGGCGCAGCGCCTCGATCACTTCCTGATCGGCGCGCTGGTCGCGCTCTGCTTCATCTGTTCGCTGGTGCCGACGACGTTCCAAATGGGCGAGCTCGGCCCCGAGGCGGGGCACCAGATCGCGGAAGGCTCGCTGCTCAGGCAGGTGCAGTTCGGCACCATTTTCCTCACGGCCGGCTGGCTGGCCTACCGCCATCCCGCGGAAGCGCTGGGCATCTTCCGGCGCATGAACCCGTTCCTGATCCTGCTGCTGATCTATTGCGCGGCCTCGATCGCCTGGTCGCCGGCCCCGAACGTCACCATCAAGCGCGTCGTGCTGCTGGGCGGACTGCTGCTGACGGGCATCGTCATCTCGCCGCCGATCGCGACACCCCGCCAGTTCTCTCACGCCCTGCTGGGCACGTTGTCGGCGCTGGTCGCGGTGTCCGCCTTCGTCGCGGTGGCGCTGCCGCACATCGGCGTCGATCTGTTCCTGGACGGCGCCTGGCGCGGCATCATGTGGCAGAAAAACCTGCTGGGCGCGGTGGCCGGGCTGTGCGTGATGCTGTGGCTGCGCGAGTGCATGGAAAGGCGCCTGCCCCTGGGCCGCACGGCGGCGGCCACGCTGTTCAGCATCTTCGTGCTGTACATGTCCAAGAGCACGACCTCCATGCTCGTGACCGCGGTCGGCATCGCCGTCTATCTCGCGCTGCGCCAGCGATGGGTACGAAACAGCCATGCGGGACTGATCGCCTCGCTGGTGGGGCTGTCGCTGCTGCTGGCCCTGACCTATCTCTTCTACATCGCGACCGGGCGCCTGCCCACCTGGCAGGACGTGATCGCGCCGATCGCCACGCTGCTCAACAAAAGCCCCGACCTGACCGGCCGCACCGAGATCTGGCGGCTGGTGCTGGCCGCCGCCAGGCAGCACCTGACCTTCGGCATCGGCTACGGCGCCTTCTGGATCGGGGAAGGCGGACCGGCCCAGTTCATCGCGGACGAGTTCGGCTGGATGCCGTCGCACGGACACAACGGCTACATCGACTTGCTGAACGAGCTGGGCATCGTCGGCCTCGTGCTTTTCATCGGGCTGCTGCTGTGGCACCTGGCGTCGCTGTTCCTGCTGATGCGCATCGATCGCGACGAGGCGGCCCTGCATCTGTCCATCCTGGTGCTGATGGTCATCAGCAACTTTTCGGAAAGCCAGTTCCTGCGCGACGTATCGCTGCAGAACATGGTGTTGGTCTTCTCGTCCGTCACCGTGTCGGCCCGGCTGCGGCTTGCCCGCCGGGACGCGCCATGCTGATACCGCGCCTGGGGGCCTGGATGGTCGCCGCCGGCCTGTGCACGCTCGCGCCGGCCCCCATCGCGGCCCGGGAAGCGGCCCCGGCACCGTATCCCTACGCAATCGACGAGGATCGCCTGGGCGGGCCGCCCGACCAGTCCGCCCTCGACCGCCCGCTTTCCCCCGCCGACCGCATCGTCGCCCGGCAAGGCCACTTCTATGCCGTCGGCGCCGACGGCATCCCGGGAACGGCGGACGATCGCCGGGTCCGCCTGTTCGGCATCAACCTGAGCTTCGGCGCCAACTTTCCTCCCGCCGACCAAGCCCCCGCGCTGGCGCGGCGGCTGCGCAAGCTGGGATTCAACGCGGTCCGCCTGCACCATCTGGATTCGCTGCCGTCCAGCCCCGGCGCAGCCCCCATCGGCATCCTGACCGACGGTCCCTACCCCACCTTCCACGCCGAGGCGATAGCGCGGCTGCGGGCTTTGATCGACGCCCTGGCCCGCGAGGGACTGTACGTGAACCTGAACCTGCACGTAGGCTACCGGTTCCGGCCCGCCGTGGATGGACTGCCGCGCCTGGATGCCGGCCGGGACTCGACCTCGATCGCCTCGCCGCTGCACGTGTATGCCTCCGCCCTGGTCGACCGCCAGGAGGCCTACGCCCGCCAGTTGATCCGGCGGCTGGGCCTGAAAGGCCATCCCGGCCTGGCCATGGTGGAGATCAACAACGAGGCCTCGCTGCTGTGGTCGTGGACCCGGCGCGGCGCCTGGGCCGAGGCCAGGCAGCGCCACTACGCGCCCGAACTGGAGCGCCGCTGGCAGGCATGGCTGGCGGAACGCCACGGCTCGATCGAGGACGCGTGCCGCGCCTGGATCCATTGCCCGGGTGCCGCCTGGGCCGGCGCCCTGCCAGCGCCGGAGGATGAGGACGGCCCCAATGGGCCGCTGGATCTCGCTGCCCAGCGCATGGACCGGATGCTGCAGCGGCTGGGCGTCGACCGCGCGCCGGGACGCGTCGAAGCCCCTCGCAAGAAGCGCGATTTCGTCCAATTCCTGGCCGACACCGACGCGGCCTATTTTTCCCGGCTGCGTCGCGTAGTGCACGAGGAAACCGATCCGCGCGTGCCCGTCACCGGCACGCAGATGGCGTTCGGCGGCATCATGAATCTCTTCTCGCAGCGGGACATGGACTACGTGGACGAGCACGTGTACGTCGCCCACCCTGTCGCCGGCGGCGCGCAAGACCGGGCGGACGACTGGCGCATGACGGCCGCGAGCGCGTCGGGCTCGTCCGAGCTGTCCCGCCTGCTGGCCCTGTCGCTGCGGCGCGACGCCAACAAACCCTTCGTCGTCAGCGAATACAATCAGCCTTATCCCAACCCCGGCGGCTCCGCGATACTCCCCATCATGGCGACCCTCGCTTCGCTGCAGGACTGGGACGGGCTGTTCTTCTTCGACTACGCCGACCAATGGCCGCCGCCGGAGGGGCCGACGCGCTTCTCGCTGGCGGGGGACTGGGGCAAGCTGGCCCTGGCCGGACAAAGCGCCCTGCTGTTCCGCTCGGCGTACGTCCGTCCCCTGGCGCGCAGCCTCGATCTTCCCCTGCCCGAATCCGCCGCGCTCGACATCGCGCAGTCGACCGCGGCCGACGCGCTCGAACGCAGCGTCGAGCGCCGGCTGTCCGTCGTTCCCGCGCACGCGTGGTCGTTCCGGCTGGCCCAGGCGCAGGGCACCGACGATGCGTCCTGGACGCCTCCCCCGCCTCCGGGGCAGACCACGCCCGATGGACAGGTGCGCCACGATCCGGCGCAAGAACTCGTCATCGTCGATGCCCCCCAGGCGTGGGGGGTGTTCGGCCCGCTGGCCGGCCGCCTTTCCGCGGCGGGCAATTCAATTCGGCCCACCAGTCCCGCGGCCCCCCTGTCGCTGCTGCTGACGCCCCTGGATGGACGCGCCCTGGCCGAGTCCGGCCACATGCTGCTGACCGTGGGCAGCGCCACCGCCGGCAGGCAGCCGGGCTCCCAGCCTGCGCGTCCCAAGCGCGTGATCCCTTATCCCGGCAAGCCGGGGTGGATCACACTCGAACCCGATGCGGGCGCGGCGGGCCCGTCGGCGCCCCGCGCCACTCCAGGCCCCACCTGGCTTGCCCGCCATCCACTGGAACTCGAGATCGCCACGCTGGGCCGCCCGGTCGCCGTCCACCCACTGGACGGCGCGGGGCGGCGCATGGCGCCCCTGCCCACGGAGGCATCCGGAGACCAGGCCGTGCGCGTGCGCCTGTACGCCGTGTCCGAGCAATCCAGCCCGTGGTTCGAGATCGTCCGTGGCACCGCCGGACAGGAGACCCGTCCATGAACTCACGCGATCTGCGCATCGAGACCTTGCGCGGCCTGGCCTGCATCCTGCTGGTCGCCTACCACGTGATCGGCGACGACGTACGCGGCCTGCGCCTGCCGGATGACGCGTGGCTGCGGTGGTTCTCCGACAGCCTGGTGTACCTGCGCATGCCGCTGTTCACCTTCCTGTCCGGCTACGTCTATGCCATGCGCCGGCCCGCCCAGGCCGGCGATTTCGTGCCCTTCTTCCGCGGCAAGGTGCGGCGGCTGCTGCTGCCGCTGCTGATGGTGGGACAGGTCTACCAGTACGTGCAGCGCCATGTCGGCGAAGTCAACGTCGAACACGGTGGCTCGTGGTTCCGGTTCATGTTCTACGCCTACGACCACTTCTGGTTCCTCCAGGCGCTGTTCCTGATCTTCATCATCATCTACGTCCTGGACGTCTCCGGGGCCGGCCGCAATCGCCGCTGGCTCTGGACGGCCACGCTGCTGGCCTTCCTGGTTCTGCCGCACATCAGGTTCGCCGCTGATCCGTTCTCGATCAACGGCGCGTTCTACCTGCTGCCCTACTTCCTGCTGGGCGTCGCGCTGCGGCGCACGCCGGGCCTGGACGCGCCCGCCTCGCTGCCGCGCTACTGGCTGCCCTGCGCGGCCGCCGCCCTGCTCGTCTGCCTCGTCTGGCACCAGGCCAGCCTGGCCGGCTGGAACGTTCCGCACCTGTCGGCCGACGCCCTGTCGGGGCAGTTGTACTCGGCCGTCAGCATCGCCTTCCTGTATGCGATCGCCTGGCAATGGAAACCGCTGGTGCGCATAGGCGGCTACTCCTATTCCATCTACCTGTTCCATGTGTTCGGCACCGCCGGCTGCCGCATCCTGCTCACCCACCTGAACGTGCACGAACCGGTGGTACTGTTCGCCTGCGGCCTGGCCTCCGGCATCCTGCTGCCGATCCTGCTGGAGACCGTGCTCGACCGCTGGGGCATCACCCGGCTGCTGTTCCTGGGCAAGGCCTATGTCCGCGGCGGCTCCGCCCACCGCACCGGAGTCCAGCATGAATGAGCCGCCCCGCATCGCGGTCTGCATCGCCACCTACCGGCGCGCCGAGCGCCTGGACGCGCTGCTGGGCGATCTGGCCGGCCAGACGCTCGCGCCGGTCCAGGTGGTCGTAGTGGACAACGATCCGGCCGGCAGCGCCCGGGCCGTGGTCGAAGCGCGCCGGGCGACGTTTCCGGCGCCCCTGGTCTACGACGTCCAACCGGAAAAGAACATCTCGCTGACCCGCAACCGCTGCGTCGCCCATGCGCGCGCGGACTGGCTGGCCTTCGTCGACGACGATGAACGCGTGGGTGCGACGTGGCTGCAGACGCTGCACGCCGCCGCCCGGGACCATGCTGCCGACGGCGTGCTGGCCCCCGTGGTGCCGGTCGTACCCACGGACGCACCGGCCTGGATCCGGCGTGGCGGGTTCTACGACGGCCCCCGGATGGCGACGGGCTCGGTCGTGCCGCTGAACGTCATGCGCATAGGCAACGCCCTGATCGCCGCGCGGTGGCTGGCCGGCCAGGAGGCGACGGGGCCGTTCGACCCCTCGTTCGGGCTCACCGGCGGCGAGGACGGCGATCTGCTGATGCGGCTGGTGGGCCAGGGCGCGCGGATCGTCTGGTGCGACGAGGCGGTGGCCACCGAGGACGTGGTGCCGTCCCGCCTGCGCCTGAAATGGATCCTGGCGCGCGCCTTGCGCGGGGGCCAGGACTACGCCCGCCACTTCCTGGAAGGCAAGCTGGGTGGCCTCGGGCCGGCGCACAAGCTGCTGTTCTTCGCCCGCGCGCTGGCGCAGGCGCTGGCCGCGCTGCTGCTCGCCCTGGTCACGCTGCCTGCCGGCATGCATCGCAGCGCGCACTGGCTCGCACGCGCCTGCGCCAACGCCGGCAAACTGTCCGTGCTCGCGGGCTGGCATTATCGCGAATATGCCTGAGGATCCATTCGTGGGACTGATCTATCTGCTTCTTTGCCTGGCGGCGGTTCCCGCCACCGTTTCCTGCCTCTACCTGGGCCTGATGACGCTGCTGTCGTGGCGGGCGCCCATACCGCAGCCGGCGTCGCGCTCGCTGCGTTTCGACATCCTGGTCCCCGCCCACAACGAGGCCGCCGTGATCGAGCGCACGGTCGCCAGCCTGCTGCAGATCGACTGGCCGGCCGACCGCATGCGCGTCGTCGTGATCGCCGACAACTGCTCCGACGATACCGCGCGGCTGGCCGCCGCCGCGGGCGCCACGGTGATCGAGCGCCGCGACGACACGCTGCGCGGCAAGGGCTATGCGCTGGCCCACGGCATCGCCCACAGCGCCGCCGGACAATGGGCGGATGCCATCGCCGTGGTCGATGCCGATACCGTGGTCTCGCCCAACTTCCTGTCGGCCTTCGCCGCCCGCATCGAACGCGGGGCACAGGCCCTGCAGGCCAACTACGGCGTGCTGAATCCCGACGACTCCTGGCGCACGCGCATCATCACCATCGCCTACGGCGCCTTCCACGCGGTCCGCGGCCGCGCCCGAGAACGGCTGCGCGTCTCCTGCGGCCTGCGCGGCAACGGCATGGGCTTCACCCACGAACTGCTGCGCGACCATCCGTTCCGCTCGGTCTCGCTGACCGAGGACCTGGAACAGGGCATCGTCCTGGGCCTGGAAGGTATCCGCGTCTGGTACGTGGACGAGGCCCACGCCGATGCCGAACTGGTGGCCACGGGATCGGCCTCCGTCTCGCAACGCCAGCGCTGGGAAGGCGGCCGCTTCGCGGTCATCCGGATCTATACCGGCAGGCTGCTGCGCGCCGGACTGACGCGGCCGGACCGCATCTGCCTGGACCTCGCGCTGGACCTGCTGACCCTGCCCATCGGCTACGTCGCGCTGGAAATCGGCGCCCTGCTCGCGCTCGCGCTGCTGGCCGCGCTGGTCACGCCGGCCGCCTGGGCCTGGGTGGGCTGGGCGATCCTGATGGGCATAATCCTGGGCGCGCACATCCTGCGCGGCTGGCAACTGGGACCGCTGGGCCCCCGGGCGCTGCTCGACCTGGCGCGGGCGCCTTTCTTCGTGTTGTGGAAACTCCATGCGCTGCTGCGCCGGCGTGGGGAACAGGGCTGGGTCAAGACCCGGCGCGACGGGCAATGACGGGCGCGCCGTTCTCATCCCGGCTGGTACGGCTGTTCGGCAGTTCGATCGTCGACCAGGCACTGCTGTCCGGCGCCAATTTCCTGGTCGGACTGATCCTGATCCGCTACGCCAGCGAAACCCAATACGGATACTACGTGCTGGCCTTCAACGGCATGATGCTGGCCACCACGCTGCAAGGCACGTTCATCTCGACGCCACTGGTGATACGCCTGCCCGGCCTGGACGCCGATGCGCGCCGGTCATGGATAGGCGGCCTGTGGCGGGACCAGCGGCGCTGGACCGCGGCCGGCAGCGCCGTGGCGCTGGCCGCCATCGCACTGGCGTGGGCGACGGGCGCGCTGCAGCCCGACGCCCTGCCCGTCTGCATCGCGGCGGTCGCCCTGCTGGCCGCCGCGACCTACCGGGAATATTTCCGCGGCATCCTGCTCGTCTACCAGCGGCCGCACGCGGTCCTGGCCGCCGATACGGTCTATGTGGTAGGCCTGATCGCGGCAGGACTGCTGGCCATGCACCAGCCCATCGCCGCGACGATCGCGCTGGGCGGCGCCGCGCTGTCCGCGCTGGCGTGCGGCCGGTTGCTGCGCCGCGCGCTGCGCCAGGACATGGATGCCGACGCCCCCCCGGGCCGCATGCGCGAGATCGCCCGCGTCGGATTCTGGGCGGCCTCGGGCGGCGTCATCTATTGGCTGTTCAACCAGGGCTACAGCTTCCTGGCCGCGGCCACGCTGGACCTGGCGGCCGTGGCCGCGCTGGCCGCGTCCCGGCTCGTCATGATGCCGGTGAACCTGGTTACGGCCGGCGTGCAGAAGCAATTGACGCCCGTCGCCTCGGGCTGGCTGCACCAGCTCGGGCCACGCGCGACCTTCCGCCGCCTCGCGCTGTTCTCCGCCATCCTGGGGGCGATGACGCTGGTCTACCTGGGCACCGCCTGGCTGCTGCGCGACTGGATCTTCATCGATCTGATGCGCAAGGATTTCGCGCAGCGCGACGTGCTGTTCCAGCTCTGGGCCGCCGTGTTCCTGGTCATGTCGCTGCGGGACCCGCTGATGCTCCTGTTGCTGCTGCGGCAGCGGCTGCGCACGCTGACCGCCATCACGCTGGGATCGGCACTGCTGTCGCTGGCGATCTGCCATGCGGCGATGCTGCGCTGGGGCGCCACCGGCGCCCCCTTCGGCGTGCTGTGCGGCGAGCTGTTCTATATCGCCGCCGTCCTGGCCTGCACGCGCGCCGAGATGCGCCGCGCCGAACCCGTGGCCGGCACGAAGGAGGTCCTGCCGTGAACCGGGCCATCCCCATCCTGATGTACCACCAGATCGACGCGATGCCGCCGGCGGGCACGCCCTTCCGGCATCTTACGGTCACGCCCGGCGCCTTCGCCGCGCAGATGCGCTGGATGCGGCGCCTGGGCTATCGCGGCCTGTCGATGCGGGACTTGCAGCCCTACCTGTCGGGCGAACGACTGGGCCGGGTGTTCGGGATCACCTTCGACGACGGCTATCTGAACGTGCTGCGCCACGCGCTGCCCGTGCTGCGCGAAGCCGGGTTCACCGCGACCAACTACGTGGTGGCCAGCCGCGTGGGCGGGACCAACGACTGGGATGCCGCGCACGGCATCCGGCAGGTCCCGCTGATGTCGGCCGACGAGCTGCGGCAATGGATCGAGGCGGGCCAGGAGATCGGCTCGCATACGACCGACCACGTGGACCTGACCCGGCAGGAGCCGGAGCAGGCGCGCGCGCAGATCGCCGGATCCCGCCAGCGGCTGCAGGCCCTGACGGGTCAGGCCGTCGATGCCTTCTGCTTCCCCTATGGGCGCTACGACGAGCGCCACGTCGACCTGGCGCGCGAGGCCGGCTATCGCAATGCGACCACCATCCGGCGCGGGCGCGCGCGGCCGGGAGGCGACGCCTGGCAACTGCCCCGGATCACGGTGGACGGCACGGCCGGCGTAGCGGCCTTCCTGGCGCAGATGCTGACGCCCTACGAAGACTGGCGGGCGGGCTGGCAACGGTTCAAGCAGGCAAGGACACGTGCGCATGGCTGACCCGACCGTGCTTCCGGCACCGCGCCACGCGCACATCGACGTCGCCAAGGGGATAGGCATCGCGCTGGTGGTCCTGGGCCACGGCTGGTGGCTGTTCGACTCGCGCCCCCGGTTGCTCGATGTCATCACCTCGTTCCACCTGCCCATCTTCCTGTTCCTGTCGGGTGTCCTGCTGCGCCCGGGGCGCTCGTGGGCGACGTTCGCGGCGGGCCGGGCCCAGGCCCTGCTCAAGCCGTATTTCACGGTGCTGCTGGCGCTGGCCGTGGCGGCGGTGGCGCTGCGCGGCCAGCGCTTCGCCGACCGCGCCGCCGCCATGCTCTACGGCAACGGCGAGACGCTGACCTGGATCCCGATGTGGTTCCTGCCGTACACGTGGCTGGTCATGCTGGCGACCTACTGGCTGATCCAGCGGCGTGCGGTGACCGGGCACGCGGCGGTGCGCACGGCGCTGCTGCTGGCGCTGGCCTGGGGCGGCGCGCTGGCCGTCCCCCTGGCCTGGGACCTGCCGGTATCGCTGTTCGGCCAGGAGATCGTCGTGCGCGGCCTGCCCTTCAGCGTCGACCTGGTGCCCATAGGCTGCTTCTTCATGCTGCTGGGCTACGCCTTGCGCGTCTACGTGCTGGCCGACACCGGCCGGTGGGTGCGCATCGCGTGCTGGGCAGCCCCCGCCATGTTCCTGGCCTGGCATGCCCTGGTGCCCGCCTCGCTCGACCTGAACCTGCGGCGCTACGACGATCCGCTGCTGTCCACGGTGGCGGCCCTGGTCGGCATCGCCGGCACGCTGGCCGCGGCTCGCGCCCTGGCCCGGGCGCCCGGGCTGGGTCCGATGCTCGGCTACCTGGGCAAGGCTTCGCTGTTTATCCTGATCTTCCATCAGCCCGTGCAGGCCGCCGCCTGGCAAGCGCTTCATCCATCGCTGGGCACCCCGGGCGCGGCCCTGCTGGCCTGGCTGGCCGGCCTGGCGGTCCCGACCCTGTTTTTCGCCGCGGCGGGCCGCATCGCCCCGCTGCGCGCCCTGCTGCTGCCCGCCCCGCGCACCGCCGGGCCGGACGCGCAAAGGAACTGAACATGGAAATCCGCTCCATCCAGCACTTGCGGGCGATCGCGGCGCTGATGGTCGTCGTCTTCCACCTGCATCCGCAACTGGCCCGCATGGGCTACGAGGGCGCCTGGCCCGACTGGCTGTCCAACGGCGTGGACATCTTCTTCGTGATCAGCGGCTTCATCATGTGGACCACGACGGCCGGCCGCGCGGTCACGCCCATGGACTTCTACCGCCGGCGCATCGTCCGCATCGTGCCGCTGTACTGGCTGATCACCTCCTTCGTCGTGGCGATCATGCTGGCGGCGCCCCACCTGCTGCAGACCGCGCGCTTCGACCTGCCCCACGTGCTGGCCTCGTATGCCTTCATCGCCTGGCCATCCCCGGCGGGCCATGTGGAACCCGTGCTGGTCCCGGGGTGGACGCTGAACTACGAGATGTTCTTCTATCTCCTGTTCGGACTCGCCCTGCTGCTGCCCGAACGGCGCCGGCTGGCCGCCACGGGCCTCGTGCTGGCGGCGCTCGCGGCGGTGGGCTGGTGGCTGCGGCCGTCCTCGCCCGCGGCGGGCTTCTATACGTCGGACATCATGCTGGAGTTCCTGGCCGGCATGGTGCTGGGCCAGGCCTATGCCGGCGGCCGATGGCCGGCGCGCAGCGCGGCGGGGTGGCTGCTGATGCTGGCCGGCCTCGCGCTCCTGGCCGGATCGGGTGCCTGGCCCGCCGGTACGTCGCGCCTGCTGCAGGCGGGGCTGCCCTCGATCCTGATCGTGGCCGGCGCCCTGGCGATCGAGCGCGCGGGCGCCACCCCGGGGTGGCCGCTCCTGCATCGCGTGGGCGATGCCTCGTATTCTCTGTACCTGATCCATCCGCTGGTGCTGTCCGCGCTGTCGCAAGCCTGGCGCAAGGCAGGCCTGGGCGGCACGACGGCGGGCATGGCGGCTTTCTGCCTGGTCGCGGTCGCCGTCTCCACCCTGGCCGGACTCGCCTGCCACCGGCTGGTCGAACGGCCGCTGGGACAGCGGCTCACGCGCCGGCGACTACCGGCAGTCCGCGCTACGACAGGTTGAGGCGGTCTTTCAGCAGCCGCCACAGGCGGCGCGAACGACGGTTGGCCTGGCGCTGCGCGCTCCAGTCGATCATGCTGTCATTCATGTCGTAGTCGCCGCGCTGCGCCTCGGGCACGTCGCCCGATTCCACCGCCGCGATCAGCTCCGGCAGCCGGCGATAGAACTCGTCGCTGCGATACGGAGGGTGCAGCGACCACATGCCCGGCGCCGTCCCCAGGAAGTCCACCCGGTACAGGCCGTGTTCGCGCAGCACTTCGCCCAGGATGACCTCGGCCTCGCGCGCGATGGGCGGGTTGCCCAGCAGATGCGATTTGATCCGGTTCGCCAGTACCGGCGGCGTCAACGGCAGGACGCCCACCTTGTCGCGCAGCTTCTGCTGGTCCATCACGAACACTCGGGTACTGGCATGCTGGAACCGGTAGGCCAGGCCCAGCTCGGGCCGGTCCAGGCGTTCTGCGCCTTCCCCATGGCCGAAGATCCGCCCATCCTCCCGGGGCGGCCCCGGCAGCGGACCCGCGAGCAGCACGTCGGCATCCCCGTCGAGCAGGCGCACCGCTTCCTCGACCCACTGCCGGCTGGCCCCGCCGAACAGCATGTCGCCGTCGAAATGGACCACGTACCGCGCCCGCGCCTCCAGCAGGCCATGGAAATAGGCATAGAACGGTCCGCCGTCCCAGGCCTTGACCGGAATGTCGTCCCGACCGAAGTAGGTGTGGGCCACTTCCCGGCGGGTTGCGGGGCGATAGTCGACCTCGTGCCAGGATACGCGCGGATCCCGGGCCCGCAGTTCGTCGACGATGGCACGCAGGGCCGCCAGGTTCTCATCGAAGCCGGCGCCGCGATATCGTCCCGCGCGGCTGCGGTGGACGTCGATGCTGACGACGAAGCGGTCGACCATCGGCCCCCACACCCGCAGTTGGTGGGCCAGCAGGTGCCGGGCATGGCGCACGTCCATCGGGTACATGCTGATCTGGACCGCCACGCGGTAGGGATAGGCCACGTCAGTTCCTCGCTTCTTCCGTTTGCCCGGGCCGGCTCGCCAGGGATTCCGCCACGCCGGCCTCGAGGGTAGTCCATTGCATGCCGAGCACCTGTTCCGCGCGCCGCGCGTCCAGGCGGATGTCCTGCTGCCACAACCGCAGCAGCGCGGGCGAGATCACGGGCGGCAGCCCGCGCAGGCCGGCCTTGCCGCCGGCGATCTCCAGTATCTTCAAGGGCGGCGCCAGCAGCTTGCCCTCCAGCTTGAGCCGCCGCGCGGGAATGCGCCGCACGGGCACGGCGCCCATGGCACGCGCCAGGCGCATGAAATAGACGTTCCAGCTGGGGGCTTGCGCCATCGCGAGGTTGAACGGCCCCTCCGCGCCCCGCCGCAGCATCGAGGCGGTCGCGGCCACGACGTCGTCGACGTGGACGAGGTTGCTGCATCCGTCGCCGGCCGGCCCGAGATCGCCCAGGCGGCGGGCACGCAACAGGCGCACGATGCGCTCGGTCCATTGCGGACTACCCGCGCCGTAGATGCAGCCGGGCCGCAGGATGCCGACCTGGGGCACGCCGGCCAGCAGCGCCTCCGCCCGGATCTTGGCGCCGCCATAGGACTGGTCCGGCAGGCTGGCGAACGGATGATCCTCGTCCACCCTGCCGACGGCGTCGCCATAGACCGCCATCGAACTGAAATGCACGATGCGCAGCGGCCGCGAGCGCGACGCCTGTACCTCGGCCAGCGCGCGGGCCGTGGCCACCATGGCGTCGGCGCTGCCTGCCACGCAGTTGACCACGGCATCCACGCCGGCCGCCGCCTGGGTCAGCGACCCGGTGTCCGTGGCTTCGCAGAAAACCGTCTCGATGTCGCCCGAGGCCGGCTTGCGGCGCGTCGCGGCCACCGGCTCGGCCCAATCGGAGGCATGCAGCGCGGCGGCAAGCCGGCGGCCGACGTAGCCGGTGGCGCCCAGGATCAGGACACGGGTCTTCATGCGGGACTCCCAGGGTCGGCCGGCTCGCCGCCGGCATGCCTTGCCTGCAGGTGCCGCGCCAGGCGCAGCGCCAGCGCGACGAGGGTCAGGGTGGGGTTGGCCTGGCTGGACGTCGGGAATACCGCCGCTCCGGCCACGTACAGGTTCCGTACTTCGTGGACGCGGCAGTTCCTGTCGACCACGCTGGTGCGAGGATCGTCGCCCATGCGCGCCGTGCCGATGTGGTGGCCGCCATAGGCGCCGTAGCGCGTCATCTCCCGCTCGACCTCGCCGGGATCGTAATCGAATTCACCTATGCCCGAGTCGCGGATGTCGGCCGCCAGCAAGGCCAGGGACTTCTGCACCGTCGCCACGTCCTGGCGCGTGTAGCGCCAGTCGACGTGCAGCCGCCGCATGCCGAGTTCGTCGACGGACGTGCCCAGCGTCACCCTGCTTTCCGGATTGGGCTCCTGCTCGGCGTGGAAATCCAGGCTGTAGCGCTGGGACCGGGGATAGACGATGATGGACGGGAACTTGCGGGCGGCCAGGGTCCTCTCGCGCAGCCAATGCCACAGGAACCCCGCCACCGACGGCACGCCCCGCAGCACGTTCAGGCCATGCCGCAGCCAGGCGCCCACGGTGACCCGCTCGTCGCCATGCAGGCGCCTGGCGTACTCGTAGGGCACGAAAGCCCGGGCCAGGAACAGCAGCGACAGGATGGCGGTCCCGTGCGCGGGATCGGTGATCCTGGGGTGATGCAGGCGGGCGACGAAATTGCCGATGCCCTGCTCGCGCTGGACCTCGGCCCGCAGGGCCAGCCGCCGCCGGCAATACGTGCCGTCGTCGGCGACGTCGTAGCCGTGCCACGCCCGACGGGGCGGCGCCAGCACGATGTTCCCTATGGTGCCGGCCAGGTGGCACATATAGTAGCGGCCCACGACGTCGTGCGCGTTGCCCACGCCGCGCCCCGTGCGGCCGGGACTGTTCAGCAGCAGCCGGACCACTTCCAGCCCCCCGGCCGCCAGCACCACGCTGCCCGCCGCCACGGTGAATGCCTTGCCGTCCAGCGCCCTGGCCTCCACGTGCCGGATCGCCTCGCCGGACTCGTCCATCTCCAGCCGGGTCACGTTCGCGTGCAGGATGACGCGCAGGTCCGTCGCCGTTCGCAAACGCTGCAGGTAGCGCCCGCCGAAATCCGTGGGACAGCTGAACCGCTCCAGGGTGTGAGTGGAAAAATGCGTTTCGACGAAGCCCTCCAGCATGGGCTTGCGCGGTCCCGCGAAGGCTTCGTCGATCGTATAGGCATAGTCGCCGGCCTCGCACCAGGCGTTGGCCGCGGGATAGTAGGGAGCCAGGTCCTCGGGGCCAATGGGCCAGCCGCTGCCGACGATGTACGGCCGGGCCTCGAAGTCGATGGGATCCAGGGGCATGCATCGCCCGCCCCAGATCGTGGTCGAGCCGCCCAGTTGCCGCTGGCGATAGCGATCGAGCGGGCTGTGCAGCGCGGCGTCTTCGACCGTGCCCTCGTACAGGGCCTGCGTACGCGGTTCGGGCTCCTGCCCCCCCGCCTCCAGCACGATCACGTCCAGGCCGGATCCGGCCAGCGTCAGGGCCATGGCGATGCCGGCCGCGCCGGCCCCCACGATACAGATGTCCGCGTGCAGCCGGGCGTCCTGCGGCAGCGCGTTGGCGTCGAGCAACATGGAGGGCCTCAGGGAAAGGAAATCGTCATTGGTCGCACAGCCGGGTATCCAGATAGCGAGGCGCGTCGCACTCCTCGCGCATGTACAGGCGCGACGGACGCGGCGAGCCATTGTCGTACATCAGGGTGATGCCGGCGCGGACCACCGTGCCGCCGTAGCCCGGATACCCCGCCCCGCTGACGCGCTCGCGCCAGCCGTCCAGGGTCAGCAGGACCCGCGGGTTCACCTGCCATTCCAGGCGCGGTCCCACGCGCCAGCTCATGGTCTCGGACGTGCCGCCCGCGCCGATGCGATAGTTCTTCTGCCGCTCGCGCACGACGTTCAGCGACAACCAGGTCTTCTCGCCCGCCTGCCAGCGCATGCTCACCCGGCCGCCGGTCAGGGTGGAGTACAGCGTGGAGGGATCTTCCTCGTTGCCGAACGGCCGGTGCCACAGGTGGACGTGGAACGCGGTCTTCGCCGAGTAGTCCCAGTAGCCGCGCAGCTCGGCGGTGACGAAATCCACGTTGCGGTCGGTCAGCGTCGCGTACCGGCGCTGGCGCCAGCCCGCGTAGCCTTCGAGGGCGGTCCTGGCACTGTAGTGATAGATGCTGTTCAGGAAGAACTCGGTGTCGGTGTAGGCCCGGTCCAGCTGCTGTATCTGCAGCGGCGTGCGATCGGGATAGCTGCTGCGCACCCGCGACACCCCGGCCATCACGTAGGAATTGTCCCGCCCCATGAGGTGGGCGGCGATCTGCACCTGGCTGTCGTCCCGGTTGTACAGCTGCTGGTTCAGCGCGAACTCGTTGCGCGAGGACGTGCGCGACACGCTCAGGATCGGCAGGGTCAGCGACTCGGTCACGCGCAGGCCGATGTCGGCATTGAATACCCGCTGCTTGAGCAGGTCGCGCTCGGGCCAGCTGCTGGCCATGTAGCGGTTGAGCCGCACCCGGTCGGAAACCGAGGCGCTGCCCTGGAGCAGGTCCCCCGCGCGCCACTGCAAGGTGGTCTTGAACGCGTGGGGATGGTGGTCGAGCTGCCCCTGGTCCCGGTAGTCGACGTTGCCGAAGGCCGCCGAGGCCAGGAGCCGCGTGCGTTCGGACGCCAGGGGGATGATCGCGGCCGCGCGCACTTCATCGCCCACGGCGAGGTCGCCGTGCCGCCTGTCCCCCGCCGTGTCAGGCAGGCGATAGGGGTTGCTGACCTGCTGGATCAGGCGCGAGATCTGGACCGAGTATTCGATCCCTTCGGGGAAGACCGGCGCCCCCGCCCCCAGGCCGCGCCGCGTCAAGGGCGCCTGGCCGCCGTCCGCGCCCACGCCGCGGGAAGGCGCCGGCGCCGCCACCAAGACGGGCGGCTCGACCGCCTTGGGCGCCACGGCGCCCACGGTCTTGGCGATGACCGCGTCGATCACCGCATCGGCGTCGGGCTGCTCCGCTCCCACGGGCCGGGCGGCGCACAGCAGCGCGGCCGCCGCCAGCGGTATTGCCGGTTGCCAGACAGAGGAACGCTGGTGCGCGCGCAAGCCCGCTCCGGCTAGAAGAAGCGTTCGTCGACGTAGATGACGTCGCCGGGAGCGACCGGATCGTCCAGGTTGACGCGCTGCTTGCGTTGCTCGCCCGTGCCGGGATCCGGGCGGCTGATGCTGATGCGCCGTTCGGAGGCCCGCTGCGTCAGCCCTCCGGCCAGCGACAGCGCGCGCATCACGTTCAGGCCCCGCTCCATGGGATAGGCGCCCGCCCGCGTGACTTCGCCGTAGAT
Source organism: Pigmentiphaga sp. NML030171 (assembly GCF_002188635.1). Classification (GTDB taxonomy): domain Bacteria; phylum Pseudomonadota; class Gammaproteobacteria; order Burkholderiales; family Burkholderiaceae_B; genus Pigmentiphaga; species Pigmentiphaga daeguensis. The sequence continues at coordinate 207,141 of NZ_NINX01000036.1, forward strand.
GTAGAAAACCTTGGCCTGTGGCACGTAAACGACGTCGCCGGCCTGCAACGGCAGGTCTTCGACGGGGCGCTCGGGCAGGCTCTTGTTGCCGATGAGCAACTCCATGCGGCGCTGGCCGCCCTGGGCCTGGCTGTCCTTGCGCAGGACGACCGCCACGTCGTCGGCGTTGTCCTTCAGGCCGCCGGCCTGGGCCAGCAGCTCCAGCAGCGTCAGGCTGCCTTCGATGGGATAGCGGCCGGGCTTGGCGACGCTGCCGAGAATGGAAGCCATCCGGCTGCGGATCCGCAGCACCTCGATGGCCACCTGGGGATCGTTCAGGTATCCACGCTGCCTCAGTCCGTCGGCGATCCGTTTGGCGATGGCCGAGGGCGCCTCGCCCCCGACGGCCATGTCGCCCAGGAAAGGCACCACGATATGTCCCTGGACGTCGATGGTGACCTGGGCGGCCAGTTCGGGCTGGCCATACACGGTCAGGTACAGCGTGTCGCCGGGCCCCACCGTGGCGACGGCGCCCCCCTCGACCTCGGAGGGAACGATGGTCGCGGGCGCCAGGCGTCCGGGATGAGGCATCTCATCGGCAGCGTAGGCGGCGCCAAGCGCCAGCCAAGCCATCAGCGCACCCAGCACCTTGGGCAGACATGTACGAAATTGCCTCAAAACTACTCCATTGAAGTCGCGAAACGCCCGCTAAAATCATCATGCCGATTATAGAGGGGGGATAAGGGACGGACCGCAGGTGCGACATTCTCGCAGAACAGCGCGGCAAAGGAACAGCAAACAACTCCAAGCCGGGAAATAACGCCGGCAATTTTTTGTAGCATTCTCCCCGCATCCCTTCAGCCCGGCGCTTACCTCCCGTCCTTACATCGACATGCCTACACACCCTGCCCAGCCCGATATCGTCCGGATGCGGCTTTTCGACCTGGACATCATCGCGGCGTCGTTTTCCGAGGCCGTGGCGATCCTGACCGACGCCGTCGCCAGCCGGCGCGGACCGGCGGGCATCGTGTCGACTCCCAACGTCGATCACGTGGTGCGCCTGGACAAGCAACCCGATCTCCAGCCCATCTACCGCCAGGCCGACTACCTGTTCGCCGACGGCATGCCCATCGTCTGGGCCAGCCGACTGCTGGGCCGGCCGCTGCCCGAGCGCGTGACGGGCTCGGACCTGTTCGTGGCGCTCTGCCGGCAGGCGGTCGCCCATGGCTGGAAGATCGCGATACTGGGCGGCATGCCGGGGGACGGTCCCATGCTGGAAAGCCGGTTCGCGGCCACCTACCCCGGCATCGACGTCACGGTGATGACGCCGTCGATGCGGTTCGACCCGCTGGGCGACGAAGGCCGCGAAGCCGCGGACCGCATCCGCGCCCTGGCTCCCGACCTCGTCTTCGTCTGCCTGGGCATGCCCAAGCAGGAAATCTGGGCCGGCCGCTATGCCGCCACCCTGCCTCACGGACTGGTGCTGTGCGTGGGCGCCGCCATGGAGTTCGCCATCGGCCTGCAGCGGCGCGCGCCCCGGTTGGTCCAGCGGATGGGCATGGAATGGCTTTGGCGGCTGCTCAGCAATCCCGGACGGCTGTGGCGACGCTATCTGAAGGAAGACCCCCGGTTCTTCGCCATCTGCTGGCGGGAATATCGCTCCGGCGTTCGCGGACGCTGACAGGAAACCCCCATGGCCACCAGCCGCCTTCCCTCCCACCAGCGCATGTTCTACAGCATGGCCGCCATCGGAGCAGCCGCGATCGCGCTGCTCTGCCATGCCGCCACCAGCCTCTATTTCGGGCGCCAGCCCTCGAACGAGGACGGGTCGCTGCTGCTCGTCATCGCGGTGGCCACCGGCATCGCCTACTACCGCTTCGAGCAACTGCTCAGCACCCGCACCATGGCCTTCATGCTGTGGCGCGCCATCCTGACCTGGTCGCAGGTGGTCATGGTGACGCTGCTCGCCTTCATCCTGCTGCCCATCGAGCACCGCAACCTGGGCCGGGAAATCCTGCAGGCCTGGGCCTTCCTGACCCCGGTGGCGCTGCTGCCGGGCCTGGCGCTGATGCGGCTCAGCGCGCAGCACCTCTACGGCGCGAGCCAGTACGTGCGCCGCGCCATCTTCATCATGCCCGGCTTCCAGGCCCAGACCCTGGCGATCCGGCTGCGCCGCTCGCCGGCCATGGGCATCCTGGTGGATGGATACTTCGACGACACAGAGCGGCCCGAGCCGCTGGAGTCGCTTCCCTACCTGGGCGACCTGCCCCAGGCCGTCGAACACCTGAAGGAACAGAAATCCAACGTCGCCTTCATCAGCATGACGCTGATGAAGACCCCGTACGCGCAGCCCATCCTGAACCAGTTGGGCGACTCGACGTCGGCCATCTATCTGGTCCCGGAATCTCCCGCGCTGGGCGACTTCGAGGTCAGCGTCAGCAACATGGCCGGCGTGCCGCTGCTGCGCCTGCACGACACGCAGATCCTGGGCATCGCGCGAGGCATCAAGCGCAGCATGGACCTGCTGTTCGCCAGCCTGATGCTGCTCGCGGCGGGCATCCCCATGCTGGCGATCGCGGCCCTCGTGCGGCTGAGTTCACCCGGCCCCGTGCTGTTCCGCCAGACGCGCTACGGCCTGGCCGGCGAGCCGATCCAGGTCATGAAGTTCCGGTCCATGTACACCCACCAGCCCGATCCGGGCAAGATCCGCCAGGCCACGCGCGGCGATCCCCGCATCACTCCCGTGGGGAGGATCCTGCGCCGCACGTCGCTGGACGAGCTGCCCCAGTTGTTCAACGTTTTCAACGGCAGCATGAGCCTGGTCGGTCCGCGGCCGCACGCCGCGGAACACAACGAGTTCTACCGGCAGCAGATACGCGGCTACATGCTGCGCCACACCGTCAAGCCGGGCATTACCGGCTGGGCGCAGGTCAACGGCCTGCGCGGCGAGACCGACACGCTGGACAAGATGATGAAGCGGGTGGAGTACGATCGCTACTACATCCAGCACTGGTCGCCCTGGCTGGACATCCGTATTCTTTTCATGACCTTGCGCCTGGTCGTCCATGACAGCAAGGCCTACTGACGACAGCCTCCATGCCCGATACCCCCGCCACCCAGCGACTGATGGAAGTCGAGATCAAGCTCGCCTTCATGGAAGACCTGGTGGAGCAGTTGAACGAACTCGTCTTCCGGCAACAGCAGCAGATTGATGCGCTGGCGCGCGAGCTGGCCAGGGTCCGGGAACAGAGCGCGCAGGGGCCGGCCGCGCCGGCCTCGCTGCGCGACGAGATCCCTCCGCACTACTGAAAGGAACGGAAAAGCGCGCCTATGGCGCGCGGCGGTCCATCAGGGCCCAGGCAATGGTGCCGGCATCGACGTATTCCAGCTCGCTGCCGGCGGGCACCCCGCGCGCCAGCCGGGTCACGCCCAGCCCTTGCGCGCGCAGCAGCTCGGCAAGATAGTGGGCGGTGGTCTCGCCTTCGGTCGTGAAATTGGTGGCCAGGATGACCTCCTTGACCTGGCCGTCGGCGGCGCGCTCGAGCAGGCGGTCGAAGCCGATCTCGTGCGGCCCCACGCCCTCGAGCGGGGACAGCCTGCCCATCAGGACGAAATACAGCCCGTTGTAGCTGTGGCTGGCCTCGATCATGTTCTGGTCGGCCGGCGTCTCGACCACGCACAACAGGCTGGCATCGCGGCGGGGACTGGCGCAGGTCTCGCAGATCTCGGATTCGGTGAAGGTATTGCAGCGCGCGCAATGGCGCAGCCGGTCGACGGCGTCGCCCAGGGCCTGGCCCAGCATGCGGGCGCCGTGCGGGTCGTGCTGCAGCAGGTGGTAGGCCATGCGCTGCGCCGACTTGGCGCCCACTCCCGGCAGGCGCTTGAGGGCATCGACCAGCACCGACAGCGGCGCCGGCCCGACGAATCGATCACCTGCCATTCCCGTCCCGCTTAAAAGGGCAGCTTCATGCCCGGAGGCAGGGGCAGGCCGGCGGTCAGCGCGGACATCTTTTCCTGGCTCGTGGCCTCGGCCTTGCGCAGCGCGTCGTTGAACGCGGCGGCCACGAGGTCCTCCAGCATGTCCTTGTCGTCGGCCAGCAGGCTGGGATCGATGGCGACGCGCTTGACGTCGTTGCGGCAGGACATGGTCACCTTGACCAGGCCGCCGCCCGAGGCGCCCTCGACGAGCATGTCGGCCAGCGCTTCCTGGGCCTTCTTCATGTTTTCCTGCATCTGCTGCGCCTGGCGCATCAGACCGGCAAGCTGTCCTTTCATCATGGCTGGGTTCCTTGTTTGGATTCGGAAGATACCGGGCGGATCGAGTCGGGTACGATCTGGCCGCCGAAACTGTCGAGCAATTCGCGTACGAAGGGATCGGCCATGATCGCGCGCTCGGCCTCGGCCTGGCGCGCCTGGCGCTCGGACTCGGCCACCGCGAACGCGGTGGCGTCGCCGGTCTGGCCGATCTCGAAGCGCAGCCGCACGGGCACGCCGAAATGCTGCTCGAGCACTGTGCGCAGGCGCTCGACGCCCGCGCCTTCGGCCAATCCGCGGGTCGCGACCCGCAGCACCACGGTACCGCCTTCGACGCCCACCCACTCGCTTTGCTGCGCGAGCTGGGCGGCGATGCCCTTGATGGGCAGCCGAGCCGCCAGCACGGGCCACGGCTCGTTCAATGCAATCGGGCCGCTGGCCGCGCCCGCGGCGTCTTCGCCGCGCGGGGGCTCGGCCCGGGCCACGGTGGGAACCGGCGCGGCGGGAGCTTCCCGCTCCACCGGCGGCGCCTCTTCCTGCAGCCCGGCCTCGATCTCCGAGTGCCAGGCAGGCGGCCCGTCTTCGTCGGCCCCCGCCCCTTCCGGGGGCGAGGCCGGAGCAGCCGCCGGCGCGGTCCGCGCCGTATTGCCGGCCGGCCGGGCAGGCGCCGAGGCCGGCGCACGCTTGTTGCCGGCCATCGACATGTTGCGGGCCGCGGCCAG